>CAJTYV010000004.1 GCA_910584195.1 uncultured Ruminococcus sp.
TTTATTTGTATTTTGCGTGTCACTTTTTTGCGTTTTGCGTGGCAAGCCACAATAAAATAGCTGCCGAATTTAACGGCAGCTCAAAAACAATATTTTATTTTTTTGCAATTAATATAAAACGATGAGATTTTCCCTCAATAACGCCGTTGTGTTCAAGTATTTTCTGTGCCGCAAAAAGATTTTCAAGGCATGAATTTACCGAGAAATCGGGAAATTCCCATTGTATTATACGTGCAAACCAAACCAGTGCGCCAACGTCCCAAAACTTTATGGGGCAGAATGCTTCTTCGCCGCGGGTTATCGTAAAGCCTGCCGCTTCAAATTTTTGCTGTACAGCGAATAGATACTGCTCGCCAAAAGGAACGGCAACATCGCCTAACAGCAGTTTTACAAGGTCGCGGTCGTTTTCCGCGCCTACCTGCTGAGTGATAAAAGAGCCATTAGTTTTCAAAACACGGTATATTTCCTCTGCATTGAAGCTGCCGTGACGATTTATAACAAGGTCGAACGAGTTGTTCGCGTATGGCAGTCTGCCGTTGCCGTCAGCCTTTTTGAAGTCGATACCGAGCGGTATGAGCAGCTTACGGCAAAGCTCCACGTTTGGCGGATAAGATTCTGTAGCTGCTGTATTTTGGTATGGGTGATTCAGCGAAAGAAGAAATTCTCCGCCTCCCGTATCAATTTCGAGCAGTTTGGTGTCAGCTCCGAGACTGCCTCTTACTATGCTTTTATAGTCCCAAGGAAGATCATCGGATTCAAAACGTCCCTCGATATGGGAAAAATCCCAGCCGTGTATGTATGCAAGTTTTTCTTCGTTCAGCCATTTTCTTAAAAGTTCATTATTGTTCATTATAACTACTCCTTTTCGCATTTTCCTCTTGCGGTTCGGTGCAGTTATCCGATAACTGTAATTGTATTGCTCGATGCCGTGTGTTATCGGTCTTTAAAACCGCACCGAGCCGTTATCTCGTTTTATCACCATATTTTGACTTCACCTTGATTCGTTAAAATTTTTCAGGTCTACTCTACAATATTGCAAAATATCCAGTTCTGTTGCCATAAAATCCGTATGTCTGCGTTGTCGTCGTCACGTGCGTCCAACGGAAGTGCCCTTGGGGTACGACAGCACGCTCCGTCTTAACAGACGAATTTTCTGTTCGCCATCTTTTGAACATTTTGCAATAGCGTCGAATATACGATTAAAAGTTCTGAAAACGTTAATTATGTTTTTATAATTCGCCGAGCAGTTTTCGTCTGTAAGCCAAAGCAGCCTGTTCAGTCTTGTTATCGCCAAATTTGTAGTACACTCTGTCAGCGAGAGCGTCTGGGAGATACTGCTGCTTAACATAATGATTTGGGAAATCGTGAGGGTACAGATAGTGCTGACCGACAACCGAAGCGCCCTTTCCGTCAAAATGTTTATTTTGCAGATGACGGGGAAAATCCAGTGAATCGGAGCTTTTTACATCGTCTAAAGCCGCAGCTATTCCTAAATATGCGCTGTTGGATTTTGGAGCAGTTGCGAGCAGTATTATCGCCTCCGCAATAGGAAGTCTTGCTTCCGGCAGACCGAGCTGAAGCGCAGTATCCACGCAAGCCTTTGTAACTACGATAGCCTGTGGATAGGCGAGACCAACGTCCTCACAGGCAATGCATAGAAGCCGCCTGCAAAGTGAGATGATGTCTCCTGCTTCTATAAGGCGAGCGGCATAGTGGAGCGCGGCGTTTTCGTCCGAACCTCTGACAGATTTGTGGAGAGCGGAGAGAATGTCATAATGCTGATCGCCGTCGCGGTCGTAGCGCATATTGCTCCGCTGAACGAGCATTGACATGGAATCCTCGGTAATTATAGTTTTGCCCTCTGATATTTCGCCGCACAGCACGGAAAGCTCCACAGTATTCATGGCTTTACGCACGTCACCGCCGCAGCCGTAAGCGATAATGCGGTATATTTCATCTGAGACTTCAATTTCGTTTCCTGAATCTTCCGCAAGAATTTTGTAACCGCGCTTTATGGCAGGGATAAGCTCCTCAGCTGTGACAGGCTTGAACTCAAAAACGGTGCTTCGGCTTATCACAGCATTGTACACGGAGAAATACGGATTTTCCGTAGTAGATGCGATCAACGTAATCTCGCCGTTTTCTATGTACTCCAACAAGCTTTGCTGTTGTTTTTTATTGAGGTACTGTATCTCATCGAGGTAGAGCAGAATACCGTTTTCCGCACCAAACGTGCCGATCTGAGCTATAACGTCCTTGATGTCGCCCACAGACGAGCTTGTACCGTTGAGCTTGTGAAGCGTCATACCGCAGTTTTCGGCTATGATACGTGCGACAGTGGTCTTGCCTACGCCGGACGGCCCGTAGAATATCATGTTCGGGACAGTTCCGCTTTCTATAATTTTTCTCAGCGGTCTGCCCTTTGAAAGTATATGCTCCTGACCTACAACATCGGAAAGAGTTTTCGGTCGTATCTTATCGGCTAATGGAATAGACATATCAAACCTCGCTCATAAATATTTCCGATTTGAAATATTGTTCCTGAAACTTTACCTGCTCCATGATTTCAAATCTTGTAAACGCCGTATCAACGGGACAAACTACCCATTTTTCCTCCAC
Organism: uncultured Ruminococcus sp.; assembly: GCA_910584195.1. Lineage (GTDB taxonomy): Bacteria > Bacillota > Clostridia > Oscillospirales > Ruminococcaceae > Ruminococcus. The sequence goes on from CAJTYV010000004.1 coordinate 2,620, forward strand.
GTCGTCAGCACGTTTTATAATAGCAATTATTTTTCCTGTAAACGTATTTAACGGTACATCGGCTCCAAGTATATATGCGTCTTGTTCCTCACCGTCAGGAGCGATCGTATCTTCGATATATCCGTAATTAACAGGATAGTACATATCTGGGTATTCAGGGTGAAAGCTGCCCAGCGGTCTGTCTATCGTCACCGTGACAATATCTCCGATCATAGTGATCCTCCTTATATCCACCATTCCGGAGTTATCTCACCCAGTTTGACAGTACATTCCGAAGCATAGTCGAGCATTATTTCAATATTTTTGTAAGCGTCGGGCATGAGCTGTACCATAAGCTCACGGCAAGCTCCGCATGGCGCTCCGTTAGAGCCGTCGGGAAGAACACACAGTACTTTGTCTATCTCCTGTTCGCCATTTGTGACCATGTTGAATATTGCGTTTCTCTCAGCACATATGCCGAGTGTTGAACAGGTGTCGATACATACACCTTTGTATATTTTTCCTGATCGTGAAAGAATTGCTGCCGAAACCTCTCCGCAGGTAACATATTCTGAGATCCTGCGTTCGTTAAGAACTGATTTTGCAGCCTTATACATTTCAGTCCAGATCTTTTCCATATGATTCCTCCTGTAAAATCTCCAAATATGGACTAATTAGCAATAATTATGCGATATTGCCTTATATTCCTAAGATCACAAAATAATCAAATTTTTTAAAATTTTCTTCAACCCAGCCTGAAAGCTCGTCAATAATATCCTGTGCAAGTTGACTTTTTTCAGCATTTTTTATGATATTCCAGTTTTCCTTGTTTACGATAGTTTCCGCATAATATTTCAAGTCAGGGATTATTTTGTACAGCTCGCTTTCATTAAACAGGTCGTCGTGCAGCAGCAGCGAATTTTCTTTCCAAAAAACATATTTGTACTTTTTGTTATTCTGTCCCTCCTGAAATTCAAAAAAGCAAGTGCTGTGAATATTTTTTCTTTCCTGTTCAGTTATAAGATATTTCATATTACCAACTCGATTCTATGAACCATTGCAATTCATCAGCAGGAATTGTTTTATAGTCATTTGGATTTTCGCTTTGACGAAGATAAACATTTTTTATTCCTGCCTGAATTATCATTCTTGCACAAAGCGGACATGGTTTTGCTATATGTATTGAGGAATCCTCGGGGTTTACGCCTGTCAGGTACAGATCAGCGCCAACTGTCTGTTCTCTCGAGCAATTCAGCAATGCGTTTGCTTCGGCGTGAACGGCTTTGCACATTGCATAACCCTCGCCTTTATGAAGATTCATAGCTATTCTGGGACATTTTCCAATATCGCAGCAGTTCTCTTTTTTTCTCGGCGAGCCATTATAGCCCGTTGATATTACAACATCATTTTTCACGATAACTGCGCCGTATTTTCTCTTTATACAGGTACTTCTGTATGCGAAAACCTCAGCGCAGTTCAGGTAAGTGTCTGTTTTAGAAACTCTTTCGTTCCCTTTTGAAGTAACCATAGAACACCTTTCCTTTTTTAAAGTTTTGGTTATGTAAATCAGAATTTAATGTACTGTACTCCTAAAGAGGTAAGAACATCTCTCATCTTTTGCACTTTATCAGCTGAAAAGCGTCTACCAATGCAGTTTTCGAGCATAAAAACTTTTACACCTGTTTTCACTGCTCCCTTTGCAGTAGCTCCTACACAACCGCATTCGTCCAGACCGCACAAGGCTACTTCGGTATAGCCTTGCTTTGTCATATAATCCCTAAATGCTTTAGACGAATATGTATCGGGCAGATTTTTCTCAAAATATAAATCTGACACAACATTTAGTTTGCTATATAATTCTGCCCCCGCTGTTCCTTTTATCGAAAAGCCGATAAACCATTTGTTTGTGATGATATTCGGAAACATTTGCGCAATATAGATAATATCGTATCCCTTTTCTTTATACGAAGAAATTGCTCTATTTACAGCGTTTACGAGTTCAGCAGTATTATATGAAAACTTGGCTTTTCTGTTTTCCCACAGATAGTCATTCTGCATATCAATAACTACTAAAGCCTTTTTATCCGACATAACACTTCCCCCTATAAATTCCGATTTATATTACCAAAATACAATAAAAATATCGGGACGGAGAGTATATCCGTCCCATGATATTCAAAAATTACTTGTAAAGCGGGAATTTCTCGCAGATAGCGTTTACACCTGCACGAATTTCGTCAGCCTTATTTTCAAAGTCTGTAGCGCAGAGGTAGATATACTCGGCTATCTTCTCCATTTCCTCAACGCCTAAGCCGCGAGTTGTAACGGCAGGAGTACCGATTCTGATACCGCTTGTTACGAACGGCTTTTCGGGGTCGTTGTGGATAGCGTTCTTGTTTACGGTGATGTAAACCTCGTCAAGACGATGTTCAAGCTCCTTGCCTGTGATGTTGAAGGGACGGAGGTCAACAAGCATGAGGTGATTATCAGTACCACCTGAAACGAGGTTGAAGCCGCGTTTGAGAAGTCCGTCTGCAAGAGCCTTTGCGTTCTCAACTATTTTCTGCTGATACTCTTTGAACTCAGGTTTGAGAGCTTCGCCGAAGCAAACAGCCTTAGCAGCAATAGTGTGCATCAGAGGACCTCCCTGAGTTCCGGGGAAAATAGCGGAATTTATTTTCTTTGCAAGAGCCTCGTCATTTGTAAGGATAAGACCGCCTCTTGGACCTCTGAGGGTCTTGTGAGTTGTAGTTGTTACGATGTCGGCATAGGGTACAGGCGATTCATGGCAGCCTGCCGCAACAAGACCAGCGATGTGAGCCATATCTACCATGAGCATAGCGTCTACAGACTTAGCGATCTCGGAAAGTCTCTTGAAGTCGATAGCTCTCGGGTATGCGCTTGCGCCGGCAACGATGAGCTTAGGCTTATGCTCGTTTGCGAGAGCCTGAACGGTATCATAGTTGATAGCTTCAGTCTCGTCGTCAAGACCGTAAGAAACAAAATTAAAATATTTACCGGAAATATTTACAGGCGAGCCGTGAGTGAGGTGTCCGCCGTCGGCAAGGCTCATTCCGAGAACAGTGTCGCCGGGCTGGAGGAGAGAAAAGTAAACGGCAGTATTAGCTTGCGCGCCGGAGTGAGGCTGCACGTTAGCAAATTTTGCGCCGAAAAGCTCTTTAGCGCGTTCGATAGCGATGACCTCTACTTCGTCAACGCACTGACAGCCGCCGTAGTATCTCTTGCCGGGATAACCCTCAGCGTATTTGTTAGTAAGAACGCTTCCCATAGCAGCCATAACAGCAGGAGAAACTATATTTTCGCTTGCGATAAGCTCAAGATTACGTCTTTGTCTTGCAAGCTCCTTGTTCATTGCTTCTCCGACAGCAGGGTCGTACTGGGAAACAAAACCGATTGAATCCATAAGATCGTTATACATTTTAATCTACTCCTTAATGATAATTGCATAAAGCTTATTTAATTATACACTATTTTACAAATCTTTGCAATAGTTTATCAAAATATTTTTATAATCAGGTCAGTATATCGTCCCAAGATATTTCTTCATGCGATGTCATTAATGCGGAATAATATAGCTGAACCATTGCGGCATCAGAAGCTTCAATAATATTGTTTCTGTCAACATCGCATATAAGTTTCTGTTGTTCCGTGAGTTCAGGTGCGCTGCCGGTTAAAAACATGGCATAGTATTTAAGTATCTCGGACGCATCGGAAGCGTCAACAATGCCGTTTTCGTCCGCATCGCCAAGTCCGTCAAAGTAATTTATGTCATACGTAACTATAGCTCTGTTGCTGTTGGGAGGAATTATACTTACTGAGGCTTTATTTCCTATAAGAAAAGCTTTGTCGATTACTGCGGGAACGGTTGTACAGGCGTCTGATATATCTGTAACTTCAATATCGGTAATGAAACTGCCGTTTTCGTCCTTTTCAGGAAGCTGTGCGTACTTTGTAATTATTACCTTAAGCCCGTTTGTATTTACTTTGCCTTTTTTTGAATAATACTCGGTTTTGGACGGTTTGCCGCTGCATTCTATTGTCATTTTTACCGACAGCGCATGTATGATGATATCTTCGGTAACGGTTTCGGGATATTCGCTCCATTGACCGAAACCTACCTGAGTATATTCATTATCATGATAATTAAGAGCCGGCGAATTTTCGTATTCGCTGAGATCAACGGAACTCCCGTGAGGTACGGTAAGCACGGCAATAGGTGTTTCTTCGGCATTATATCCCATTATGGTTACGGTATGCGTTTTTTCCGCCGACGAATTTATCGGAATACATGCAGACGAGAGTGTAATAAGGGCGGTAGCTATAAGAAATTGTTTTTTAATATTCATAGTACTCCTTTCTTCCACGGATAAAAAAGAAACGTGTTCTGTCCATAAACTTTTGAGCAAATTCGACATATGTGCTGTACGGTATTTCCAGCAAAACAAAGTCAGCCGAAACAAGAGTCTGATTTGACGGATCGTATTCAAATACAGCATAAAGAACAACCGAATCCCATTCTGTAAATTTTGCTTTTTCTTCTGCTAAGCGTTGGTATTCATCAAGGTGTTTTTCAATGGTTTCGATTTTCTGAAAGCCTGCATAACTTGAATTGACATAAAGATCTGTATCGTTTCGGATCTGGCGGCATCGGTACGGAAGCATAATCATTTTCCTTCCTTATCGTTTTCGGCAGAATTTTCCCCGAATGATTTTTTTCTTAAATTTTTAAGCTTTATTTTATATGATAATATTCCGCCGAGAACCGTTGCAGCAATAAAAATCACTGCTGAAATAAGTATAACAATACCTGCAGATACGTCCGATGCAGCAGACCGTTCGTAAAGATATACGGAATATTCAGTTATCGGTAAGATCATAAGCAATCTCCTTGTTTGAAAGGGCGAGTTCGATTACCTTGCTGTAGAAACCGGCCGGATTCAGAAGAATCTTATCTCCGATAAGCTTAGCCTGTGTCATATCAGGCGCGAACAGCTTCAGATCCATAAGATCGTTCTTTGTGTCAAGACATCTTATACGGATGTAGCATCCGTTTTCGGCTTCAATGTATTCAATGGAGACTTCCTGTTCCATTTTTAAACGTGCAAAATACCTGAGAGATGCCAAAACAAGCTTGTCGCGGTAAGATTTCGGAGCGTATTTTTTTAGTTCTTTAGCGCATCTTACGCCTTTTGGAAGAAGTATATAGCAGTTTTCATCCTTTTCGTTGGATTCGATCGTTATAAGTTTATTTTCAAGCAGGAATCCGATAGAATCCTGATAATAAAAATAATTTATAAGACCTGTTGTTATAAGAATATCGTATAGATGCTCTGTATTTACAGGTTTGCCTATCTTATTGAGAAGATAACAGATAAGGATATTCAGCGTAGGCAAGTCTTTTATCTCGGTATCTGCCTTTTCCGACATTTTAAAAATATTTTCATCCAGCATAAATGTCACCTCTGCATTTAAAGCTTAAGAAACGGAAATTCAGTGATTAAAGAAACGCCGCGCATCAAAAAAACTTATCATACGTCAATATGCATGCGTTTTTTGTACTCGGCAAAATTATGTTCGAAAATCCCTATGTTTTGAGCTACTAAACAGGCTCTTAACAAAAATTAGGATAATCGAGCATTGCCGTAAGCAAAGCGATATTTATCGCCGATTCTGCGTATATCACGGCTTGGGGAATAGTACAGCATTCTGATGAACCAATTTTAGGCGGCTTGAAAGCGGCTTTTACCGTTATGGGCATACCTGAAGAAATACCGTTTATCATGCCGCCGTGACTATTGGTTTTCGTCATAGAATATCCTTGTTCTGTTATGTACGAAATATCGGCATACTGACTTCCGGGCATTTCCGCAGCCGAAAAGCCATCGCCGAATTCAACACCTGTAATATCAGGAAGCGTAAAAAGAAGCTGTGAAATGCAGTTTGTCAGTCCGTTGAAAATCGGCGAGCCAACGCCGGAGGGAACATTTACCGAAACGCATTCTACGATTCCGCCGAGAGATTCTCCGGATTCGCGTGCCATAGAGATATTTTCAAGCATAGTCCAGCCTATACGGTCGTTTATTACGGGCAGATCCTTAAAACGGACGCTGAGAACCGCGTCACGCGACAGTCTGACGGTATCGAACGGATTATCCTTTATGTTATGTATTCTTGCAATATGACCGCCCGTATATATACCGCGCCGTTCCAGTATCTGTCCGCATACAGCTCCTGCAAAACAAAGAGGAGTTGTAAATATTTCCGCAGAACGGGATTTTCTTTCCGCATCGCAATATCCGCGGCAGCAAACTGTACCGGTGTAGTCGCCGTGACCAAAACGGAGACTTTCGGTATTTTCGTCAGAAGAGAGCTGAACTTTGGTATTTTGAAGAATGGCGCATAGCGGAGCACCCGTTGTCCTCTCATTCATGAGACCGGACATTATACGGGGGGAGGGGAGTTTTTTAGCTGTGCCGAGAGATTTCGGAGAAAGTCTGCTCAGAAATCCGGTAATTTTTTCAGAAGATATGTATTCTCCCTCCGGTATGCCGTTTATTGTTACGCCGATAACGGAGTCGTGAGCCTCGCCGAAATACGAAACAGATATTTTATTGTTCCATATCAATGACATATGCTTTACCTCCGAGCATGGTGTAATCCTCAAAAAAATGCGGATATGATTTTTCAGCCGCTTCCGCTCCCCTTATGATGACTTCTCCATCGCAGCAGAGAGCCGCTATAGCAGCCGCCATGACGATACGGTGATCGCCGAAGCTGTCTACAGTTCCGCCGTGAAGTCCTCCTGTCGGCTGAATTTTAAGTCCATCAGAAGTAACCGTGACATTTCCGCCAAGAGCGTTCAGCATATCTGCGCATGCGGCAAGCCGGTCGCTTTCCTTGATCCTCAGACGTTCTGCGTTGAAAATGACGGAGGAGCTATTTCCATAAGCGCCGAGAACCGACAGTATCGGCACAAGATCGGGAATATCGGAGCAGTCGGCGCTGAATCCCGATATAACTCCGTTTGAAACGGCAGTCTTGATAATGTCAACGATAGCCTTGTCGCCCTGAACGCTGTCCTCATTTAAATTAAGAATATCAACGTTCGAGCCAAGAGCGTTTGCTGTGTAAAAAAAAGCCGCTTGTGAATAGTCGCCTTCGACCTGTTCGCTGTGCGGAGTATATTTCTGTCCGCCTTTGACTTTAAAGCCGTTTTCTGTTTCGAGAATTGAAATGCCGAACCGTTTCAGCGTATCAATTGTTATATCAACGTATGGGCGTGATTCAAGATGAGATGTGAGTATGATTTCGGAATCACCGTCTAAGAGAGGCAGGGCAAAAAGAAGTCCCGTAATGAACTGCGACGATACATTGCCCTCGATCTCATATGTGCCGCTTGTAAGTCTGCCTGAGATCGTGAACGGCATAGTGTTATCATAGTCAAAAGTTATTCCGTGTTTAGTTAATTCTCTTGTGTAAATATCAATTGGTCGCTGAGGAAGTCTGCCCCTGCCGTGAAATTCTGCTTCCGCTCCGAGAGCCGCTGCGATCGGAATAATGAACCTGAGAGTAGAACCGCTTTCGTTGCAGTCTATATCGGCAGTTCCCGATATACTGCCGTTTATTCCTTTGACGACAATTGTTTTTCCGTTAATTTCAAAAGACGCGCCGAGAGCAGTCATAGAGGCTATGGTAGCTTCTATGTCCTTTGACATAGTGATTCCGGAAAGATTTGAAACGCCGTCCGCAAGAGCAGCGCATATAATGGTTCTGTGAGCGCAGCTTTTAGAGGCAGGTATCTGTAAAGTACCTTTAAGAGAAGAAGGTTTGATACGTATATCCATGCTCAACCCTCCATAAGTATCCGAAAATCGTCAACAGATACTTTTTTTATCTCGGCTCTTCCTATTTCCGGACAAATGATATAACTGATATTGCTTGCTTCGCATTTTTTATCCTTTGTACAGAAAGGCAGCAGTTCTTTCATAGGAGCTTCTGTATTTACAGGAAGTTTGTATGCTTCGGCACATTTTTCAAGGCGCTCTGCTATGTCGGATGAACAAAGACGCCGCGTCATCATGCACATACCTGCGGAGACTCCCATTCCGTGAGTGTAATCGGTATATTTATGCCAGCCCTCAATGGCGTGGCCGAGAGTGTGACCGAAATTAAGTATCATTCGTTCTCCGTTGTCAAATTCGTCGTTTTCAACAACCTGACGTTTGATGTCGATGCAGGTGTAAACTATATCGTCCATTACCTCATGAATATCGGTTATGCTGTGAGATTCGCATTTTTCAAAGAGATTTTTATCGCGTATCATGCCGTATTTTATTACTTCTGCCATACCGCAGGAAAGTTCTTCTTCCGGAAGCGTCCGAAGCGTATCGCTGTCGCAAATAACGAGAGCAGGCTGCTTGAAAGCGCCTACGAGGTTTTTTCCTCCGGGGATGTCAACGGCTGTTTTTCCGCCGACAGAAGAATCTACCTGAGCCAAAAGAGTTGTCGGAATCTGCACAAATTTTATTCCTCTCAAAAAACAAGCAGCGGCAAAACCTGTTATATCGCCGACAACTCCTCCTCCGAGGGCGATAAGGAAATCGCTTCTTGTAATTCTTTTTTTGCAGAGAAAATCAAAAATTTCCCCGAGAGTATGAAGATTTTTAGACTGTTCCCCATGCGGAAATACAAAAATATCCGCATTGATCCCGTTTCTTTGGAGACTTTTGATCAGTTCTTCAGAATACAGCTCGTTTACCGTATCGTCAGTAATCACGGCGGCTTTTTTTGAGTTAGTAACAGAGGATATAAGTTCGCCGCTTTTCAAAAGAGAACCTCTTTCTATGTGTACATCATAAGGACTGCTTGTCCCGATGTGAATCGTCTTCAAGGTAGATCACACTCCAAATTCTTCAATTATACATATTAATTATATCACAGCTTCAATATATTGTCAAGGCGTTTTTGTGCAAAAACACGAAGAGTAATGAGTTAAAATAAGGTATAAGGGGAGGAAATATGAATTAATTTGCCGGAATGTGACAAAATGAAAAAAATTTTTGTTTACCTATAGACAAAATGAAAAAAATGATGTATAATAAAAAAGTATATGAAGTTGATTTTAAAATTTATTATAATCGGAGGCAGAAGTTAAATGAAATCCTTAAAAAAAATTACGGCTGCTTTAACAGCAGTATCTATCGCATCAGCTCTTGCAGGATGTACGCCGTCAATCGGCAGCGGAACTAAAAACGCCCTGACCGTTGGCAGCTATGAGATACCGGCGGGTTTGTTCATTTATTATTCAATGCAGGGATACAGTGAAGCGGCAAAGGTTCTCGAAACAAACAACGGTACAGCTCCTGAGCTTAAAGATGTAAGGAACGCTAAAATTGACGAGATAGATTCTACCGACTGGATCCAAAATAAAGCAACCGAATATTGCATTGCCTATGCCGGAATACAGAACGAATTTGACGCTATAGGCGGGGAGCTTACTCAGGATGATAAGGATACCGCTGAGGAGATGGCGGAATACTATTTCGCTCAGGACAGCAGGCTTGACAAAAATGGCGTGAGCATTGATACAATGCGGAAAATGGCAGAAAGTACTTTTAAAGAGAAAGAGATTTTCAAGTATTACTATGGCTTTGACGGGGATAAGGGATGTTCCGAGGACGAGCTTAAAGACTATTTTGATGAAAATTTTGCACGAGTAAAATATGTTTCTATAAGCCTTAAGGACGATGCGGGTGAAAAGGTCGCTCCCGATAAGGAGAGGGAGCTTCGCAATATGGCTGAAAAGTATGCCAAGCAGATAAACGGGAAATCGGATGACCTTGATAAAATGCACGAAATGGACGCGGTAAGCGAGGATTATAACGAATATGTTGCCGCTAATACAACTACTTCCGAAGGCGAAGAATCCGTAACTACCACAACTACAACTACTACTGCCGTCTCTGACGAAACTACAACTACAACAACGACAAACCCGTATGAGAATGAGCGCCTTATTCAGAAGCAGACAACGACCTCCGCTGAAGAAGCGTCCGAGCAGGATTCGGAAACTGAGGCTGCCGAAGAAACGGACGATGCCAAAAATACCCGTCTTTTCAACGAATTCTTATTCAATGAACTTCCTATGGGAGAAGCGAAAGTTTACGAGTACAGCGATGATACTATCTACGTTGTGCTTAGAGCTGATTTGAGAGAAAGAATGACGGAGGACGACTATTGGAGTGAAGACTACATAGAAAGTCTGCAATCTATGAGGTATTACAATGATTTTACCGATTTCCTTGATGAAAAATCCAAGGAGCTTGTGATCGAAAAGAATAAATCCGCGTACAGACGTTATGCTCCTTTTAAGCTGGAACTTGAGGCACAGGGGCAGTAACTGCGTTAGCCGCTCTTTTATGAGCGGCTTTATTATTGCGCAGAGTGATATGGATAACTAAGACCTGTCTGCATAGCATACAGCAGCGTTATTTTATAATATTTGCGCCGTATTAAAGCGCAATCGAACATTTTTGAAAATCCAGTTTAAAAAAATAAATTTTTTCGGTTTATCTATAGATATTTTTATTTAAAAGTGATATAATGAATTACATAAGTAATTTTGTTTGGCTTGCATTTAAATTTATTATTTGATATTATTATTTTTTGGGTGGATAAATATGAACCTTAAAGTTTTACTTCTTTCATCAATTGTCTTAATGAGATCGTCAGTATTTTTATTTTCATCGGAGATGCCTGTGCTGGCAGATGCTGTTGATGAAGAAAACGATATTATAGTCAGCTGTGATTTTGATGATGAACAACTAGGGAAATGGTCGGCTTTCGGAGGAGGAAATATTGCGCTCAATACTGATTCCGCCCATTCGGGGAACGTTTCTCTTAAAATCGTTGAAAGAAAAAATAATTATGACGGTCCGTCTCTAAATTGTGATACTATTTTTAATCCCGGTGATACTTACGATTTCAGCGGCTGGGTATATCATGAGAGTGATTCGGTAAAAACTTTTTCATGGACTATTAAATATGTAGATGTTTATGGTGTTGAGGCGTATGCTCAGATAGCGAGCGCTGACATTGAGCCGGGAGTTTGGACGCAGCTTTCAAATTCTATTGCCGTTTCCGAGGAGGCAGTTTCTTCACTTATTTATTTTGAATGCTCGGATGCAGATGTCGATTTCTGTATAGATGATGTCAGAATTTCAGGAAATGCTGCACTTCCGAAACATGATGATACAAATCAGCATCTTGATAAGTATAGCATGAACTTTGAAAGCGACAGTGAGCAATGGGTTGCACGAGGCGATATGAAAGTCATTCATACTGATGAATTCAGTCAATCCGGAGCGCATTCCATATATGCAACTAATCGTACCAAAACTTGGAATGGACCGACACTTTCGATTTCGGATAAGATTATAAAAAACGAAAAATACTACTATTCGGCTTATGTAATGTATAATGGTTCGGAGTATTCCGATTCTCATGGTTTCAGAATGGAAATTCAATATACGCTGGACGGTGCTGTTACGTATAATCTTATTACCGGCAAAACAGTGAAAAAAGGAAAATGGATCGAAATAGACGGTTATTATACTGTTCCGGAAGGCGCTGAAAATATTTCTTTATATATACAAACTGATAATATTGAAGAAGGAGAAAAGCTTACTGCTGACGATTTAATGTCTTATTATGTTGATAATGTTACTATTGCCAAGGCTGAATTAATTAAAAAAGAAAATAGAGTTAAACTGGCGGCAGTTGCCGGCTGTGCAGCGGCTGTACTTGCAGTTCTAATTATTGCGGGAATATTTATTTTTAAACGTATAAAAAAGAAAAGCGAAGCTTTGGAGCTTCTTTCTATTGACGCTATGACAAGGGTTTTCAACAGAAACGCTTATGAGAAAAAAGCTGCGGAGCTGGAATCGGATACAGAAACGCTCAAAACGCTGCATTTTGCTCTTTGTGATGTTAACTTTCTCAAATATATAAATGATAATTACGGTCATGATAAGGGCGATGAAACAATTGTACGCTGTGCTGAAATGCTTAAAAAGGTTATTGGAAAATCCGGAAGTGTTTACAGAACCGGCGGAGATGAATTTGTCTGTATGTCAAATAAACCTATAAAGTACGAAATATTGCGTATCGCTGAAGCGGAAGCCGGAATAGATAAAGGTTATCCTTTTGCGGTTGCATGCGGTTTTGCTGAGTATGACAGCGAACTTTGTGCTACATTTAGCTGTATAATCTCCGAATGCGATAAGGAAATGTATGAGCATAAGAAAAAAATAAAATCTGAAAATAAAGGATATTCGAGACAGTAAAAATTCCCTCCCTTTTTGGGGAGGGAACATATTTTAACATATTATTAATATAAACAGAACCAAAATATATTAAAATGCAGTTAATATTTGTGCAATTTCTATAAAAAATCGTATGATAATTTAAGTATATTGTGAATAGAGATTTTTCCAATAGTGTGATATAATATTTATATAAGTGAGAGATGATTAACAGTGTTAGTGTGTTATGGGATATTTTGTGAGGTGATAAAATGGTAAAAATGAAAAGATATTCAGCTTTGTTTTTATCGTTGTTCTTACTGTTAATATTTTTTTTAGTACCTTTAAGCGGTTTTGCTGACGATCCAAAAAACGATAAAGACGAATATATCGCTTTGGTTTCAACGGATTTTGAATCTGAACAATTTGAGGGATGGACTGCTTTCGGCAACAGATCTAAAATCAGCATCACGAATGAAAGAAGTCACAGCGGTAATGCGTCGGTTATAACAAGCGATCGCGATATGCCATGGAGCGGTCCTTCTCTTAATATTTCGGAAATCGTTGTACCCGGATCTGAATTGTTTTTCAGAGCTTATGTAATAAGCGAGTCTCCTGAAGGCTCAAATATAATGATGTCGCTTAAATATGTTGACGGTTCAGGTAAAGAGTCTTATGAGACTATTGCCAATCGCTCTGTGGAAAATGACAAATGGACTCTTATGGAAAATACTGCTGTTATTCCGTCCGATGCGGAAAATGTTTGTCTTTATTTTGAGACGGAAAGCGGTCTTACGGATTTTTGTGTAGACGATATAACTATTTACGGTTATCAGCAGGCTGCAAAGGAACCTGAAGAATACAGCGGTTCAAGCGTTGCATATGATTTCGAAACCGATTACAACGGTTGGATACCAAGGGGAAATGTGGAATTGAAGCTTTCAAAGGATTTTAGTTATTCCGGAGAAAGGTCGCTTTATGTGACTAATAAATCAGATTTTTGGAATGCTCCCATGGTAAGAACCGGTATGGTAAAGCCAAGGATAAATTATACCTATTCAGCCTGTGTGATGTATATTGACAAAGAATGTGAGGACAATCAGATATTTTACATAAGACTTCAATATAATCTGAACGGCGAAGAAATTTATTCCACCATTGCAAGCAAGGTTCTGCAAAAAGGAACATGGTCTAAAATATCGGGAGATTTTATACTTCCTGATAACGCTTCGGATGTGTATTTTTACATACAAAGCAATAATGAGGACGATCAGCAGTTTGTTTCATATTACGTTGACAATGTTTCCATCGTTGACAGTTCGGCAAAGCTTAAGAGGCATAGATTTAATATGATTATAAATTGTGTTGTTATAATAGTCGTTGTTAGTGTAATTTTTATAGTTGTAAGAATTTTGATCAGGAGATCCAAAGAAACTAAAGCTGCAATTCGTGCTTCATGTATAGATGCAATGACGAATGCTTTTAATCGTAATACTTATGAGGAACGTATTGAGGAACTGGAAAAATCTCCGGAGAAGTGTAAAAATATTTATGTTACTGCATGCGATGTGAATTTTCTGAAGTATATAAATGACAACTATGGTCACGAAAATGGTGATAAGGCGATAATACGCTGTGCATCAGTACTTTTGAGAGCCGTAGGAAAGCGCGGAAAAGTTTACAGGGTAGGCGGCGATGAGTTTATGTGTATTTCCGAGGCTGATTTTACAGATGCAATAAATGTTGAATTAGCAAGGGAAAATATTGATTATAAGGGTTATCCTTTTTCCGTTGCTGTGGGAACGGCGCATTATGATCCGCTTACTGATTCCGGGGAACCGGATATAAAATCGCTTATCGCGCAAAGCGACAAGGCTATGTACAAACATAAAACAGAAATAAAGAAAAAAGTTGATTTCTTCGTATAATATTTTATTATGACTGTAAATACCGCACAAGATCCGATTGGCTCTATTGTGCGGTATTTTACATTGAAAAATATTGACCAAAATTTATTTCCGCGCCGGTTGCATTTTTTAACATATGATATAAGCAGCGTGTCGCTGCACCCAAGTTCGCGTTGAAAAAATATTGACCGAAATTTATTTCCGCGCCCGTTGCATTTTTAAACACGATATGATATAATAAATATGATTTTTAAAATTATCGGGAGGTAAAAAAATTGATTTACGTTACAGGCGATACTCACGGAGATATTACACGTTTTAAAGATTCGCAGATGAAAAAGCTTAAAAAAGGAGATACGCTTATAATTTGCGGTGATTTCGGCTTTATCTGGAACGGTTCGAAAAAGGAAAAGTCAGTGTTGAAAAAACTGGCGGCGCTTGAATATAATATCGCTTTTATTGACGGTTGTCATGAAAATTTTGATTTGCTGGAAAAATTTCCGGAAAGTATATGGAACGGCGGTATGGCAAGAGTAATTGCTCCTAATCTTATTCATCTGATGAGGGGACAGATTTATACTATAGAGGGTAAGAAAATTTTTACGTTCGGCGGAGGTCATAGTCAGGATATAGAATTTCGCCGCGAATCTGACTGGTGGGAGCGTGAGCAGCCTACTCATGAGGAAATTATGGAAGCGTTAAGTAACCTTAAAGCTCACGGGAATACAGTGGATTTTGTTATAACCCACGAACCGCCGGCTTCAGTTAAAGATTGTCTCGGTGTCGATGTATTTCAGCGTATTGAAGTGCATGCTCTTTTTGAGGAAATTATCAAGACATGCAGATATGAAAAATGGTTTTTTGGAAAATGTCATATCGACAAGCATATTCCGGTAAAATTTTTTTCGGTATTTAATAGTGTTACTCCGTTAAAATAGGAATTATCAGCGCATTTAGGGCATAAAATGTACCATATTTGAATCGAGGTGCTTTTTATGAACAAGATAAACCGAACAGATTTATTGATTTTTATTGTTTCAACAGAACTTGCAGGAGCTGTTTCAGCATTGCTTTCAGGCGGATTCGTCAGTTATTATTACGAACTTGTCAAACCGCCTTTTTCGCCGCCCGGGTGGGTATTTCCGATAGTATGGGCTGTCTTGTACGCGCTTATGGGAATTTCCGCATATATGGTATACAGCAGCGAAAGCAGTTTGAGAAAGCCTGCAATGGGAATTTATATAGCTCAGCTTGCGGTAAATTTTTCCTGGAGCATAATTTTCTTCCGATTCAAGCTTCTGAATGTCGCAGCGGTCACAACTGTGATTCTGACGGTGTTTGTGACAGCTATGATATATTGTTTTTCTCGTATACGAAAAGCTGCCGGATTTATAAATATTCCATATCTTTTGTGGAGTATTTTTGCGTCTTATCTTGCAATTGGAACTGCAATGCTTAACTGAGAGCATCATAATTAAGGAAAAATAATTTCCAATATTTCATCATTGATTTAATTAAAGAACTGTGCTATAATTAAATTATCCCAAGAGGGGAAATAAAATCGCTGTAAAAGAATGTGCGCAGTTCTTGCGCGGCGATAAATTTGGAGGTACTTAATATGTGTAATCTTTGGAAAATGCTCTGCGACCTTTTCAAGTGCTGCAAGTAATCTTTTAACTTGATCGTGAAAAACGACCCGATAGGATTTTGTTCCTGTCGGGTCGTTTTTTAGGGAAACACTGATTAAATCAGAGTTTCCCTATTTTTATACATAAATTTCTCCAAAAGAAAAAGAGCTGATTTTTCAGCTCTTTTGTCATATTATTCAATCGTTTTCTTCAAAATCATCAGATTTCACAACCGATTTTTCACAGTTTTGCATGAAAGCTTTTAAGGCAACACCGGACAAAGCTCGCCTGACGGCTTTGCACGTCATCTGCTTGCATATTTCTCGCCATCTTGCACAGAAATTCCTTGACATACGACAGTATGCCTGCGTCATTTCTGTACAATCTGACGAAAAATCTGACTGCGCATCTGACGTACAATCTTTATGCGGTGTTGCCTTAAATCTGATGTCAAATCTTCAAGCTCTTTTTGTAAATCTGCAATTTTAGCCTGAGATTTATAAAATAACGTTTTATAGTCTGTCATGATATCACCTCCTATATATCCTTATATAAGTATACACCTTAATGCGGGAATTTTCAATAGTAAATATATACGCTATTATGGATATAGTAATAATATTGACGGAGGTTTCCATGATAAAACTTACTTTAGACAAAATAATGTCAGAAAAAGGGATAACAAGATACCAGCTTGCAAAAATGACCGAAATAAAATATCAGACTATTGATAATTATTACAAAAATAAAGTTGTTCGTTATGATAGTTACATTCTTTCAAAAATTTGTGAGGCACTTAATTGTGAAATTGCCGATATTTTGACATATATCCATAATTAAACTTGATGTTCAGTGGTATTGCAAATGAGAATTTGGATTTTTCATCATCGCTGACCTCTGAATGGAACAGTGCTGCCTCGAATTCCCTCGAATCTACGGCTATCGCAATATCTACATCTGCATCGTCCTTTGGGAAAACTCTTGGAATTTCGATGTTTCCTTATTTTTTCCATGGACGCTTATTTTCCGTCCACCCTTTTGCTTTCCAATATTTTTTATCGGCTTCGTTAAAACCGTTTTTCTGCATTTTGCACATAATCGAAAAGAAAAATTTTGTTTTAAGGCTGGGTTTGAGATTTTTTTCCTTAGAGGTTATTTTTTTCGCAAGAGTTTCAATGTCCTTTTCAATTTTATTTTTTCTTTTTGAGCTGACATTTTCCCATGAAACCTCTCTTACGGCAATGCCATATTTGTAAGTTTTAGCAATTCCCCAGAAAAAAGCGCTGTCAGCCATATCTTTAATTGCGCTGTTCATTCCTGCACCGGCGGCGGTCGAAATACATACAGCCTGTTTGGAGAACATTTTTTCTTCAGGGCGATGTACCATCCACCGCCAGCCGTAATGGTCAAGAAAAGCTTTCATTGCGCCTGTTGAGTGATAAACATAAACAGGACTTGCGAGTATTACGATGTCTGCATTATCTATTGAATTTGTAAGCGGCAAAAGCTTTTCATAGTGAGGACATTTTGTCTCTGATTCTTCAAAACATGTACAGCAGCCGAGGCAAAATTCTCCGAAATCTCTTGGCAGAAAAAATTCTTCATATTCGCTGCTGAGTTTTTTTGCCAGTATTCTTGCAATATTACAGGTTGAACCGCTGTGACTTTGCCCGTGTATTATTGTAACTTTCATTATTACCTCTTTCTGTGTCACTTTAATGGATAACTTTTACCGGACAAGAGTCTTTGCATATACCGCAGCTTGTGCATTTATCATAGTCTATCACTGCATGAGCATTTACGACTTTTATTGCACCGTTAGGACATTTCCGCTCGCACATCTTACAGCCTATGCAGCCGTTTGAGCAGGCAAGTTTTGTGGCTTTTCCATTGTCTTGAGATGAGCAAAGCACATCTATGTTTTTTTCTTTGGGTTTAATAGAAATAAGATGATTGGGGCATACGGCTTCGCATTGACCGCAGGCTCCGCATAATGCCGGAATTACTTTGGCTAAGCCTTTTTCGATTTTTATTGCATTGTGTTCGCATACTGCCGCACAATCTCCTAAGCCGATACAGCCGTATTTGCACAGACCATTTCCGCCATAGAACCGTTTTGCGGCTTTACACGACTGAACGCCGTCAAAATCGAAATGCGGCTTTGCGGCATCACAATCTCCGCTGCAATGAACTACGGCTGTCATAGGAATAACATCGGCTGCGGCAGTACCAAGTATTCCGGCAATTTTTCCAGCAGCTTCGCTTCCGCCGGGACGGCATAGATTAGTTGCTGCGCCACTGTTTACGATAGCGTCTGCATAATCCGCACAGCCGGCAAAACCGCATGCTCCGCAGTTTGCCTGAGGAAGAGACTCGCTTATTTTTTCGATACGTTCGTCAATTTCTACATAAAATATTTTGGAAGCTATGGTAAGAAGAACTCCTGCAAGTATTCCGCAGACTCCCAAAATAAGAGCAGGTATCAAGTAAGTCATATCCGTACCTCCTTAATTGAACAGACCCGAAAAGCCCATGAAGCTTACGGATACTATGGACGCAGCGATAAGGGTAGCGGGAACTCCCTTGAAGGTTTCTGGAATATCGGCATATTCAAGCTTTTTACGAACTCCGGAAAAAATCACAAGCGCGAGCATAAATCCCAGACCGCCGCCGAGAGCGTTCACTATTGACTGTATAAATCCGTAGCTGTTGTCAATATTAAGAACCGTAACGCCAAGAACTGCGCAGTTAGTAGTGATAAGCGGCAGATACACGCCCAATGATTTATAAAGCGGCGGCAGCATTTTTTTCATAGCAATTTCAACAAGCTGAACGAAAAGAGCTATAACAAGTATAAATACGACTGTATCAAAATATTCCAGTCCGTTTGGAACAAGTATTCCGTGATGTATAGGATATGTAACGATAGTTGCACATATCATAACGAAAGTAACGGCTATACCCATTCCGGAAGCGCTGTCGAGCTTTTTGGAAACTCCCAGAAACGGGCATATTCCCATAAATTTTGAAAGCACAAAGTTATCTGTAAGCATTGCCGAAAGAAGTATGACGCCTAAGGTTTTCATGAGGCTTTTTCCTCCTTATTATCGCATTTTCCCGACATCGGGCAGTTATCGCAGCCTCCGCACTCGATTTCCTGAGGCGGTTTTTTGTTTGAAAGCTTATTAACCATGGCGATTATTATACCAAGCGTAAAGAAACCTCCTGCCGGCATAATAAACAGCAGCATCGGATTTTCACTTACAAAGGGAATAGTTATCGGCTGCCAATCTTCTATTCCTATCATTTGTCCCAATCCTGCGAGCCATTGTCCCGAGCCGAGTATTTCACGAACAGAACCCATTATAAACAGCGCAAGGGTAAATCCAAGTCCCATGCCTATTGCATCACAGGCGGAAGCGATGACATTGTTTTTGCTTGCGAACATTTCAGCGCGTCCGAAAATAATACAGTTTACGGTTATGAGCGTAAGATAAATTCCGAGACTTTCATAAAGCGGCGGAACAAATCCTTCCAAAAGGAAACCGACAAGCGTTACGAAGCTTGCGATGATTACAATAAATGCAGGAATTCTAACCTTATCTGGTATGACCTTTCTGAGAGCCGATATTACGATGTTTGACCCGAGGAGTACAAAGGTTGTCGCAAGTCCCATTCCGATTCCGTTGCTCGCCTGCGTTGTAACGGCAAGCGTCGGGCACATTCCAAGAAGCATGACAAGCGTTGGGTTTTCCTTAATAATACCTTTGGAAATTTCTTTCACAAGGGGAGTCTTATTTTCCGCCATTTAATATCGCCTCCTTATTTTCTGTGTAAACTTTTAGCGCAGTATCAACAGCGTTTTTCATTCCTTTTGAGGAGAATGTTGCGCCGCTGATAGCGTCAAGCGGAACGTCCGGCATATGTGCGCCGTAAAACTGCTCACGGAAATCAGCTTCATCACGAACCTTTGAACCAAGTCCAGGAGTTTCGCCCAAAGAAACGAATTCAATACCCGAAACCGCTCCGTTTTCATCAATGCCGACAAGAATATTTATACCGCCTTTGGAGTAGCCGTCTGCCGATACCTGAACGGCAGTTTTTCCATCGGGAGTAACCGCAATTGCCTGTACAGAGACTTCGCCAAAGTTATTATCAATAAGAACGCAGTCAGTTTTCCCAAAAAGTGCCTCAACGCTTGCATTGAAGCGAAGCGCTTTTTGTTCGGCAATATTTTCTTTAGTCAGCTCGTGAGCAAAAACAAGCAGCAGCGATGCAACAACGCATATTACAGTCAATACGATCGGCGGCTTTATGTTATCCTTCATTTTTTTCAGCCTCCTTTGCTCCGAAAATTTTTGTGCGTGTAAGCTGCTCGATATATGGAGTAAGCACGTTCATAAGAAGGATCGAGAACGATACCCCTTCCGGAAACGAGCCGAAATGACGTATAACAAATGTGACGATCCCGCAGCCCAGACCGAATACGATTTTTCCCTTTGTGGAAATGGGGGTTGTCGCGTAATCGGTTGCCATAAAGAACGCTCCGAGGAATACTCCGCCTGCAAGTATCTGATAAATCGGGTCGTCGCCTGCGATAAGTGATAAGAGCGCAAGGCTTCCGATAAATGAGAGAGGAGCTGCAAGACTTATGATTTTCTTTGCGGCAAGGAAAAGTCCGCCTGCAAGTATAGCCAATGCGCAGGTTTCTCCGATACATCCGCCTACATTTCCAAGGAATAAATCAAGATATGAAGGAAGTGAGCCATCTCCGCCAAGCGCAAGGGGAGTTGCACCTGTTACAGCGTCAGCGGCGTTTTCGCGCCAAAAAAACGGGATCACCCAGTTTGTCATAGCTGACGGGAAGCTTACCATAAGTACGATACGTGCGGTTATAGCAGGGTTAGCAAAATTTTGTCCCAGTCCGCCGAAAAGCTGTTTTACAATAACGATCGCAACAAAACTGCCGATAACCGCTATCCACCAAGGAAGCGTTACGGGAAGATTCATTGCAAGGAGAAGTCCTGTTACAACCGCTGAAAAGTCGCCGATTGTGTTTTCACGCTTCATGAGTTTTCTGCACAGAAACTCAAACAATACACAGCTTCCTACACATATTGCTGTGAGCAGAAGCGCACGAAAACCGAATATGAAACATCCTGCTGCAAGCGCAGGCATAAGTGCAGCGCAGACAGTCAACATTATTGTTGATGTCTTTGTATAATTTTCATCATGCGGAGACGGTGAAACGATAAGTCTGTTCATGCTGACCTCACTTTCTCGGTATCAAAGCCTTGGCAAGCTGATTTGTTTCCGCTAATTTTCTGTTTGCGGGACAAACATACGTGCAGCTTCCGCAGTTCATGCAAAGCATGACTTTAAGCGCTTTGAGATCGTCAATATTTTTGATTTTATAAGCTTTGTCAATTTCCGCAGGCATAAGTCCGAGCGGACAGACGTTTACACAGCGTCCACAGCGGATGCATGCCGAGGTTTTGCGGTCGTCGTAATGGTTGAAAGCTAAAAGGGCGTTGGTTGTTTTAACTACGGGCATATTTACATCGGGAATGCACATGCCCATCATCGGACCGCCGGAAATAAGTTTTTTTATTGATTCAACATCGGTTTTGCAGAAGTTGAGTATATCAATGAACGGCGTTCCGACAGGCGCAAAGATATTTTGTGGTTCGCCGACAGCGTTTCCGTCTACCGTTATTCGTCTTGTAATAAACGGCATTCCGGTTTTTGAATAACGGCAGAGAAATGCGGCTGTTGAAACGTTAAGGACAATAACTCCAACGTCCGATGGCAGCTTGCCCTCTTCAACTATTCGTCCTGTAGTATTGTAGATTATTACTTTTTCTGCACCTTGCGGATATGAGGAAGGTAGAGTTACAATATCTATAGTATCGTCGTTTTCAGCCATATCCTGAAATTTCTTGATTGCTTCCGGTTTATTGGCTTCTACAGCGATTTTAGCGTTTTTTATGCGGAGTTTTTCCTTAACAAGACGAATTCCGCAAAGAACGTCTTCTGTGTTTTCCATCATTTCGCGATAATCGGCTGTTATGTATGGCTCGCATTCAGCGGCGTTTATAATAAGAGTGTCAATGTCCGTTTTGGGATTAAGTTTGATATGCGTTGGAAAACCTGCGCCGCCCAGACCGCATACTCCGCTTTCACGCACAGCCTTAATAAAATTCTCCTTATCTGTTATAACGGGCGGTTTTACTTCCTCTGAAACTTCCTGCTGACCGTCAGTTTCAATTTCAACAGCCTTGCATACTGTTCCGGCAGGCGTCAGGTAATCGCTTATCGCCGTAACTTTGCCTGATACGGAGGAGTGAACAGGAACGCTGAAAGGAGCGTCCGAATCTCCGATTTTCTGACCAACCTTTACAGTGTCGCCGACTTTTGCCAGCGGCGTACACGGCGCTCCCATATGCATTGACATGGGAAGCTTGATCTTTTTGGGTAAAGGCAGGCTGACAGTTGCGGAATTTTCAGTATTTTTGCGGTGTTTAAGCTTTATACCGTTAAGTTTTTTCATGAAAAACCTCCTTATATAGAACATGTTCACAAAATTAACGCAATTTCTATGTGGACAGGTTCTGAAAATCAATGTTGAAATACAAAAAATTTTTAAACGCATAGACAATATAATTATACTGTATTTTTGTTAATTTTGCAATAGTTTTTTTCATTTTGAAAAATTTTTTTGAAAAGTCTTTATTTTCATAAAAAAATGTGATATAATAAAATTGTATATTATTTTTGAAAGGAATAATTACTATGAATTTTAAAATTATCGCGGCAGTATCGGCAGCAGCGATTATACTGCCGTTTTTGCAGTGTTTCGATGCCGGAGCTGTAAGTTTTACTATGAAGAGCACACTTCACAGCGATTCGGCTCTTATTTTGAATCTCGACAGCGATATTATTATACATGAAAAAAATGCAGACAAAAAACAAATGCCCGGTCCGCTGGTAAATATTATGACGGCAGTTGTATGCATGGAGAATTGTGCAGATCTTAATCAGGAAATTACTGTCGAAGAGGATGTTTTCTCCGATTTGTATGTCACCGATTATCCCGATGATCTGCGTTTTGCCGAAATTCTTGACGGCGATGTACTGACATATAACGATCTTCTTTATGCTATGATGCTGACCTCGTCTATTGAAGCTTCACAGACTATCGCATATAACATAGGCGGCGAGAGCGTATCGGCATTCGTTGAACTGATGAATGAGAAAGCGGCTTCTCTTGGAATGTCTTCGACTAATTTTACAAATCCTACGGGAATGTACGATGCAAATCAGTACACTACAGCAAGAGATATGGCTGTTCTTACAAAATATGCAATGAGTATGTCGAGGTTTGATGATATTTGTTCGACTTATGCGTACACTCCTTCTGTTCCGAACGAAACAAGACACCCTGTACGGGAATCGTGGCGTTGGTTTCATTCAAATATCATGATGGACGAGGAAAGTGATAATTATTACAAAGGTGTACGCGGAATAAAAACGGGCAACCTTGAACTTGGCGGACGTAATATAGTTGTTTCCGCAAGCAAGGACGGTCATAATTATCTTGTGATAGGAATGCGGGCTCCAATTAATGATTCGGACGGAAACACGGCATTTTATCACATTGAGGACGCCGAAACCATGCTTGACTGGGCATTCGGGCACTTTTCGTATCAGGTAGTTTTAGCTGAAACCGAAGAACTTGGCGAACTGCCCGTTGAGCTTGCCGATGGCAATGATTATGTTCTTGCAAAGCCAAAGGAAGAGATATCGCTTCTGTGGTATGACCAGATCGACCTTTCGCTTATAAGCAGGGATAATATTACATGGTATCAGACTAAGCTTCAGGCTCCTGTAAAAAAGGGTGAACCGCTGGGCAGAGTTACTTTGGAATATTCCGGCGAAAAACTGGCTGATGTTGAGCTTGTAGCCGTATCCGGCGTTGAGCGTTCGGCATCAAAGTATAATTTTTATATAGCAAAGCTGTTTACCAAGTCGAGCTGGTTCAGAAAATCGTTTATCGTGGCGGGACTTATTTCACTTCTTTACATTATAGTCTGCGTATATTCTTATATACTTTTCAGAAGCCGCAAAAAGCCTGTAAAGCCGATGTACGCCGTTCCAAAGATCGATAAGAGGCGAAAAAAGAAATAAACACGGTTTCTAAACGCAATCATAAAAATACTGACGGAGGATCCTATGGCAGTAATTGAAATCCACGATCTTTTGGCGCCCGAGCTTGCACCGTTTGTTTCAAGCAATGAAATTCAGCTGAAACGTTATTTTGAGCCTGATTTGGGTATATTTATAGCAGAAAGTCCCAAGGTAATACGTCTTGCTCTGGAGGCAGGATATGAGCCTGTATCGCTTTTAGCTGAGCGAAAGTACATCAGCGGACAGGCAAGCGTCATAATAGAAAAATGCATCAGCGTTCCGATTTATACCGCAGACAGTGAAATTCTCACACGGCTGACCGGCTATAAGCTTACGCAGGGCATACTTTGTGCAATGCGGAGAAAGAAGCTTCCCACAGTCGTTGATGTATGTGAAAAGGCTCAGCGTATAGCTGTTTTGGAGGACGTAATGAATCAGACGAACATCGGCGCTGTAATACGTTCTGCCGCCGCGTTGGACTTTGATGCCGTTCTGTTGACTGAACCATGCAGCGATCCCTTGTACCGCAGGGCTATACGCGTAAGCATGGGTACGGTATTCAGAATTCCGTGGACATACATAAAAGGAAGTTCTCCCGAATATATAAAAGAATTAAAGTCGATGGGATTTATTACTGCTGCAATGGCGCTGCATCAAAATACTGTTGAAATTGACTGCGGCGATTTGAAAAAAGCCGATAAAATAGCCGTAATACTTGGTACTGAGGGCGATGGTCTGAAAAATGAGACTGTAAGAGAGTGCGATTATTCGGTAAAGATACCTATGGCAGACGGAGTTGATTCACTGAACGTTGCCGCGGCAAGTGCAGTTGCATTTTGGGAACTACGGAAAAAATAAGCAGGGAGGAAGATATGCTTAGACTTGAATGTAAAATGTTTGAGGAGTCAAAAAAATCAACGGCTTCCGAAAATATTTTTATAAATTTGATTATTTTTGTTTTTATATTTGCTATATGTATAGCCGCCGAATCGGTTATCCCGACTATAGCGGCGTCTCCCGAAATTCTTAAACGCGCGGTTGAGGAAAACATAACAGGCGATTTTAATGAAATGATGAGAATTTCTACAGAGGTCAGCATGGAGGCAAAATATTTGCTCATTTCTCTTTTTTGTACTATTTTCGGTACTGCCGTATCCGTTATTTACTGTCGTTTTGCTGAAGCGCGTCACATTACCTCAATGGGGGTGCGAAAGAGAAAAGCTGGTATTCACTATGCTCAGGGTCTGGGTATAGGTCTGATTATGATGACTGCTGCTGTTCTTATGTCTGCTGCCTTTGGAATAAGCAGAATCAAGCTGTGCGGCAATATTAATTTCGGGCTTATCGCACTGTTTGCTTTTGGGTTTTTAATTCAGGGTATGAGTGAAGAATTTATTTTCAGAGGTTACCTGATGAACACACTTGCAAGCCGTCATAATCCGTGGGCGGCGGTTTTGATAAGCTCGGCAGCGTTCAGCCTGGCGCATCTTGTTAATCCGGGATATAATCTGTTTATATTTTTTAACCTTTCGCTTTTTGGAGTTTTCGCCGGACTTTACATGATAGCTTTTGACGATATATGGGGAGTTTGCGCTATCCACTCTGTTTGGAATTTCAGTCAGGGTAATTTGTACGGAATAAGCGTCAGCGGAACAGGGGAGACTGAATCGGTGTTCAACGTAAGCGCAGTAAGTTCGTCTAAACTTCTCACCGGAGGAGATTTTGGAATCGAGGGAAGCATAATTACCACCGCGGTTCTCATGATCGGAATTGTTATTGTATTTCTGAAAATAAAAAAACAAGGCATGATTACTGCTGAACAGTGAAAACAAATTATAAGACAATATTATTGTTTTGTTAATCAGGGGGGAGCGGCTTGAATGTAAATATGGAGATGTGCTTTAAAGAATTTCAGTCATTTATTATACATGAGGAGACGATAAAAAACTCTTCAGAGCAGACAGTCTACAATTATTACCGTGACCTGCTGCTGTTTTTTAAGTATATGAAGTTTTTGAAATGTCAATATCACCCCGATATAAAAATTGAAGATATAGATATCACGGATATTGATGAAATATTTTTAAAAAGTATTACTTACGAGGATATGCAGAGATATTTTCTTTATCTTAAATCTGTACGTAAAAACGGTACTGCCACAAGGCGCAGACGTGCTGTTTCTTTGAGAAGATTCTTTAAGTTTTTACAGCTTAACCTTGAAATAATAGAGCGGAATCCTACGGATAAATTAGTAGCTCCAAAGCTTGAAAAAAAGCTTCCTAAGTTTATGCTTGAGACAGAATGTATTACTCTTTTGGATTCAATAAGAGGAAAAAACAGCGAGCGTGATTATTGTATTATCGTACTTTTTCTGAATTCGGGAATACGTCTCAGCGAACTGGTTGGGTTGAATGATACGGATATTGACAATCAGGGTAACGTTACTATACGAGGAAAGGGCAGCAAGGAACGTCGTATCGTTTTTAACAGCGCATGTCTTGAAGCCATAGACGAGTACCGTGCGTTTAAGGAAAAATTTTTTGAGGATAAATCTTGCGATAAGCATGCAATTTTTGTAGGACGCTCCGGTAAGAGACTTACAACCCGATGGATAGAGGAGATCGTGAAAAAAAGAATGACTGCTGCGGGATTTGGCGGTCGGGAACTCAGTCCTCATAAGCTTCGTCATACGGCTGCAACTGTAATGTACCGCAGAGGTGTGGACATTCGCGCTTTGCAGCAGATACTTGGTCACGAAAGTCTTGGTACAACTCAGATTTACACTCATGTTTCGGACGCACAGATTAAGGCTGCCATGACTGAATCACCTCTTGAACGTCACAAAGACGTTGATGACAATAATATACTTCCTTGAAAATTAAATCACACCATATGACAAAATTCTTTTCCATGTGTCATAACTTAGTTTCTGAGAAAGTCTAATGGATGCACGGTTAAATCATAACTTATGAATTGCCTTAAGTTTTAGCAATTTTTGAAAAAAATTAGTTAATTTCGCAATAAACGGCTTTATAATTTTGAAAAAATATGTTATAATTAAATTGATGAAATTTTGTTGCGATGAAAATTCTCTGCGGTCTTGCGCCTTGCAAGAATCAAATTTTTCTCGAAGGTCTGCACATATTCCCTATGAACAAAAGTTCTAAAACGTAAAATATTTATAAATTTGCGTTAAATATATAAAAAGGAGTGGATTAAGTTGAACATTAAATTATTGCAAAAGACTGTCAGCGGTGTAATGGGATTTATGCTGTGTCTGGCAAGTATTCCGGCTGTCATGAACGCTGATGCTTATCAGGAAACAGGTAATAAAGACGGTTACGACTATGAACTGTGGAATCAGGACGGTATTGGTTCCGCAAATATGGACGTTGGCAGCAACAGTGCCTTTTCTTGCAGTTGGAACGGTATTGAAAACTGTCTTTTCCGTACAGGAAAAAAGTTGGGTTCTGAAAAAGACTATAAAGCATATGACGGTATGTATATTGATTACGATGTAGATTACGAGCCGAAAGGCAATTCGTATATGTGTATTTATGGTTGGACTGAGGACGGCAAGGACGAATACTCTACTGTTGAATACTACATAGTAGAAGCATGGGGAAGCTGGAGACCGCCCGGAAACGCTTCTTCTTTAGGTACGATTGAAGCTAACGGAAACAAGTATGACATTTACAGAACGGTAAGATATAATCAGCCCTCAATTCACGGTACTGAAACATTTTATCAGTATTGGAGCGTCCGTCAAGATAATCCGGCAATGAATAATGTGAAGAAAAATATCAGCGGACGTATCAGTGTTTCAAAGCACTTTGATGCATGGGAAAAAGCGGGTCTGGATATGAGCGGAAAAATGTATGAGGTAGCTCTTAATATCGAGGGTTATCAGTCGAATGGTTCTGCTGTCGTTAATAAAAATGGACTTGTAATCGGAGCCGGAGACGGCGATGACGGTTCTGTGACCGTGAATCCCATAGAGCCTATAGAACCTGACGAAAACGGCTATTTCTTCAATTCGTCTTTTGATGAAGGTACGGACGGTTGGGCTGGCAGAGGAGACGCTGCTGTAAAACAGTCATCAGGCGCTCTTGCAGTAACAGGCAGAACGGATTCATGGAACGGCGCTTGTATTTCTCTTGATACTGCCGCTTTTAACCCCGGTAAGAATTATGGTTTTTATGTTAAGGCTAAGCAGGATTCTTCAGCTTCGGAGGATTTCAAGCTTACGCTTCAGTGTACGGTAAACGGTGAAGATCAGTACTTAAATGTCGCCTCTGCAACCGGAGAAAAGGGCGAATGGGTAACGCTTTCAAATCCAAGCTTTACTATTCCAAAGGGAGCTTCTGGTCTTATTCTTTATGTTGAGACTGATGGAACAACGACCGACTTTATTATTGATGACGCTATCGGCGCTGATGAAAATAAGATTCCTGATGGTGATACGCCAAATCCAGGTAAGGTTATACCGGGAGATCTGAACAGTGACGGCATAATTGACGTTTACGACATCATTCTTGAAAGAAAAGCTATCGTAAATGCTTTCTCAGGTGTGCCGAACAGCGCTGCTGCCGATATTGACGGAAATGGTACTGTAAACGTTAATGATCTTGTTCTTCTTTCAAAATATTTACTTGGCGCTATAGATAAATTCCCACAGGCTGAAAAACCTGTTACAACAGTAGTTTCTCAGCCTCCTGTTGAAACTACGACTACAAAAGCTAATTCACAGGGAAATACAGATAATAAATTATTTATGGATTCCATAAAAGATTCCATAACAAATAATGTTCCGGCAGATATTTCGGGTTCAGCGAACAATGAATGCAGGGAAGAAAAAATTGAATACTATTCTTCAATTGCTAAAAAGAACAAAAAGGCTGTTGTTATTCTTCCTCCAAATTACTCAACAAGCAAGAAATATCCCGTTGTTTATGTAAATCACGGTATTTTTGGTTCCGAGGGCGATATGGTAGGCTACTGCAAATCTATCGGCGGAAATCTCATGAAGAACGGAGAAGCGGAAGAGATGATACTTGTAAGCTGCGCTATGTATACAAGTCAGAATTCCGATCAGTGTCAGGGATTTACATCGGAGGAATGTGCAAAATATGACGCGTTCAGGGAGGATCTTATCGAGTGCCTTATGCCATACATGGAGGAACATTACTCTGTCAAGACAGGCAGGGAAAATACAGGCATCTGCGGTTTTTCCATGGGAGGCAGAGAATCTCTTTACATAGGCATCACACGTCCGCAATATTTCGGATATATCGGCGCCGCATGCCCTGCTCCCGGTATTACTCCTGCACAGGATTCATTCATGACACATCCCGGCAATATGCAGCCATCTGAATTTAAGATACAGGATCATACTTATGACCCATATCTGCTTATGATAACAGGCGGTACAAACGATTCCGTTGTTGGAACTTTTCCAAAGCAGTATCATGAAATGCTTACAACAAACGGTCAGCCTCATATATGGCAGGAAATTCAGGGCGGCGGACACGACCAAAGCTGTGTAAATCCTTTGATGTACAACTTTTTGAAAAATGCGTTTAAAGCTCAATAAACCAAAATAAAATATAAAGAACCTCCCTATATTTTTGAGGAGGTTCTTTATTTATTATGGAATTAAATAAATATTATTCTTTTTGA
The DNA here is from genome assembly GCA_910584195.1 of uncultured Ruminococcus sp. Taxonomy (GTDB): domain Bacteria; phylum Bacillota; class Clostridia; order Oscillospirales; family Ruminococcaceae; genus Ruminococcus. Next base: position 32,323 of record CAJTYV010000004.1, read on the forward strand.
ATACAATTTGTAATCAGTTTACTTAACAGCGGCATCGTATTCAGCCTGTGTTATAGGGAACTGAGACTGTTGAATGAGTTTAGCGTCAACCGCCTGAATTGCGAGAGCATCAGATGTCTTAACGCCGTCTCCGTTGTCAATTACATCAGCATTGAGCTCGCCCTGAGCAGACAGACGATATTTATCAGGGTTTCCCAGTGATTGCAGAATAGCTGTAGAGTCAGCGATTGTTACCTTGCCGTCACAGTTGGCATCGCCCATGATGTTTTCGGTTACAGGATATTCATAAGTAAGCTGAATGCTTTTATATGTTACATTGATAACGTCTCCGTCATCTTGTTTTTCGGAAGCGTCCCACCATTTCTGCAATTCTATTTTTCCGTCGGCTATAACGCCTTCAACTGTTTCGCCGTCATTGTCAAATGTTCCGTCAAAATTAATGTTTGCTGTCGAATTTGTTCCGAGAGAAAGCTGATACGATTTTGATGTCCAAAAGTCTGTGCCGTTCTTATCTTTGGCGTTGATGCAAACTGCACATCCTGCAGAACCCCATGATGAACCAAGTTCAGCAGTAACATCGGCAGTTACTTTAATGTTTGTTAGGTACTCTGCATCTTCAACAGGAATGACAACATAACCTTTATCATTAATATAATCTTCAGGATTATTAAAGTCAACAACTTTTTCATTCTTTATTTCAGGTTCGTAAATTTTTAATCCGTCGAAATCTGATGCATCGTCTGTAACGATGATCATTGCTGCGGAAAGTGCAGGGAGTGTGACATTGACCGTATTACTGTCGACATTTTTTATAATATCAACAAGGTGAATATCGCTTGAATCTCCGTGTACTGCATAAACAGCTGCTGCTTCATAATCTGTTCCTGCATTTGCAAGAGAGATAGATGCGGTTTCTTCCTGCGTAAAGCTTTTGTTGGTAAGCATTACGGATACTGTTCCCTTGTCGGAGCCATTAATGGAAGCGTAGGAGCTTGCAAGCGAAACATCGTCGGTTTTTGTGGGAACGAGCATATCGCCGAATGAGCCGCCGTTTCCGTCATAGTTTGTATAGAGTTTAATTCCTGCGTAAATATAGGGATTACCTGACCAGAGCGTTGCAAAATATACGTTTGCATCGGCATAACAGCCAAGCGCTTCAGCCTGTGCAATTGTTCCGCTTAAATCTTCACCGCCGAAATTATATTCAGAAATGCCTAATTTTGTGCCTGGGTAATATGTGTCGATCGAGTTTTGAATGGTCGGTAAAATCGGTACATTTTCCTGACACCACTGACCTATCCAGCTGTTTTCCTTGAATCCCTTTTCATAAAGTGTGCGAACTGACTGAACTCTGTCTTCGGCTCCTTCTCTTGACGATTCGGAATAATAGTGTATATCAAGTACGTCGAGCAGGCGAGTGCCTGTGCTTTCTTCCGCTTGCTTCATTCTGTCAAGGTAATAGTCAATATACCAGTGATAACCTCCTTGAGCTTTTATATTTTCCCATTCGTCGCTGTTGTCATCGTCAGCAAGGTGGTCGAACGCCGTATATCCGTAAAGTGCAGGTCCGAATACTTCGGCATTGGGGTCGAGTTTTTTTACAGCCGTTGCGACTTCAATTGATATATCGCTTAATTCCTGCATTCCGACAGGTTCGGGTCTTATACGGCTGTGAGTGTGAGACCATAAAGCTGGTTCGTTGTCAAGGCTGAATGCCTGAATACCCGATGAAGATTCAGAATTACCCAGTTTACCAATAATATAGTTTACATACTCGTCCATATAAACCTTTCCGTCTGTGAGATCAGGTTCTTCGTCAAAGGGAGCATTTTTTGTATATACGACCTGATTCCAGCGAGAGGACGGAGCTTTTTCTTCCTCTGAAACCGGACCGTCTTTATCTGCGGAAACGTAGCCCGCAAGCTGGAGTGTTGTCAGCTTATAGTCAATATTGTTTTTGAGGCTTAATTCAGAAAGTACCTGAACACAGTCTGCCGGTCTGTCTGATGAGGAAAGATTATTATCGGAGCTGTGTTTCCAGTCCGATCCGGCATTTGAAGCGTTGTTTTCCCAGTTGTAAGCAGTCATTCTGTTTCCGCCCTGACGGATAGAGTTCACATTCAAATCTTTTAAATAGCTTTCATTGCCATACTGATTAACGCCGTAAATATACGGACTGATTTCTTTTGTTTCACCGCCGAGATCAATGGAAACATTCATATTATATGAATGTTCTTCTTCTTCTGCCGCACCTGTGAAAGGTACGCTTGCGGCAGTTATCATTGCAGCAATTGCAGCGGTAAATATTCTTCTTTTGTACATAATCGGTATACTCCTTTCAATTTGCTGAAATGCAGTTATTTTACCGTACATCTCTGCATTTCAAGTGTATTATAATTATAGCATAAAAAACTTGAAAAATCCTTAAGGCAGCGCCGCACAAGTTTTACACGGTGTTTTTTAGGAGAAATCAATAAAAATTACAAACTGCCCCTCTTTGTATTCGGCGCGAATATTTCCATTGTGAACGGAAACAATTTCCTTTGCAATGGAAAGTCCCAGTCCGTATCCCTCTTTTTGACCTGAATGAGATTTATCGCATCTGTAAAAGCGGTCGAAAATATATGGAAGACTTTCCTGCGAAAATCCGGAGCAGGAGTTCTGACATCGCAGTGTAATAACGTTTTTTTCCGAGTGCAGACTTATGTGTATCTGTGAATTTTTATCTGAATATTTCATAGCGTTTTCAAGAAGAATACCTGTCAGCTCATCTATTTTTTCAGGAATTCCCGTATAATCGATATTTTCCTGTATATCTGATACGATGTTTTTATGCTCCTCAAAAGCAAGAGATTCAAAATAAAGAACGGTGTTGCGTATAGTTTTACTCATGCTGAAAGGTCTAAAAGTATTTGTTATTTTTTCATAATCCGAAAGATTTGAAAGACTTAGCAATTCGTTTACAAGAACGCTCATTTTTTTTGACTGTGCCTGTATGCAGCTAATATGTCTGTCAGGACCGTTTTTCTTCTCAATAAGTTCGGTAGTTGCGGTAATTACGGTGATGGGAGTTTTTAATTCATGTCCGGCATTGGAAATAAACTGCTTTTGTTTTTTGTATCCTTCATGGATCGGTTTTATTGCTCTTCCCGATATTAAATAGATCAGCATAAGAAGTATAATAAAAATAAATCCGCCCGACATAACAGAAATTATAAGAAGCTGACGGCTGTTCTTTTTTGCTTGCAGGCTGTAGATAAAGATATGTATTGTGTAAGCTTCTGATTTTTCGGTAATATGACTGTATTTAAAACCGTTCATTTCAAAATTGTTTTTACTTCCGATAAAAGATTCAATTTTTTCGGAGGGTATAATTTCAGTAAGGTTTCCGCTGTTTATTTCAATAATATTTCCTTCTTTGTCTTCAATGCAGTAAAAACTGCTGAAATTATTCAGCATCTGCGGAACGTTAGAGTCGTAAATGTCTGTGAAGCTGCGGTATACCGTCTTAAAATTCCTTGAAGCTAAGGGTGAGACATTTTCCTTATAATGAATATCTATGCTTTCAATTTTAAGATATACATTTTCGTCATCGTTCGAAGTGCTTGAATTTGCCCACCATACTTTTGAGATTAAAAATTTGTTCCTTGACGCCTGTGAAATATCCGCTTGAATGAACTGTCCGTTGCATTTGAAATCTGAATTGTCGGAAAAATTAATGTTGATACTTGTATTACCCTGATTGAATTTGTAATCCTTATGAATATATCGTGAATTTCCGTGTTCATCTGTCATATCAAAATAAATACCGCCTCCGGCACAGTACCATTCCGCAGAAGCATCCGTACATGAGATACTTCCGTTAAGCGTAATGCTTTCAATAAGCTGAGGATCCCGTAAAATAACATAATCGCCCGAATCGGTTATTTCTGTATTCTTTAAAGAGATATTTTCGGTATCTATATCTTTTAAACCGGTATTTGCTGTTTGTACTACCATATCAGATGCCGTTTTAAGTTCTTTTTGACTGAGCATCGTCATTAGAAGATTAAGTATAAGAAGCATGGCCGCTATGACAAAAAGAGATATTAAAGATGAAAGGATACAGAATTTTTTCCTCAGGTGACTGATCTCAATTTCCATTTTTTTTCTCCTTTATGGTATATCCTTTTCCCCATACGGTTTTTATCTGAATATCAGATTCGACAGCGCTGAGTTTTTTACGAAGAAATGAAATATACACCTCAATTGAGTTGTATTCTACATCGGTTTCATATCCCCATATCTTTACTGTTAATGTTTCTTTGGAAACAGTTTTTCCTTGATTAAGAATAAGAATTTCAAGAATATCAAATTCTTTTTTTGTTAGTTTAATTTTCTGTTCGCCGCGGCACATTTCGCAAGTTTCCTTATAAAGGATAATATCCGAAAAACGCAGACAATCGTCTATCATAATTTTATCGCGTCGTCTTGACAAGGCTCTTATTCTTGCAAGCAGTTCTTTGGTATTGAATGGCTTTGTCAGATAATCGTCAGCTCCCTTATCAAGACCGTTAATTTTATCGTCTATTTCGGATTTAGCAGTCAACATCAGTACCGGAGTTGTCATTTTGTTTCTGCGAATTTCGGAAAGCACCTGTATTCCGTCCATACCGGGAAGCATAATGTCAAGAATTATGACATCATAGATTCCTGATAATGCGTTGTCAAGACCGCTTATCCCGTCATATGATGCATCCGCGTAGTAGCCCTCCAATTCAAGTGTTTCCGATAAAATCATTGAAAGATCCTGTTCATCTTCAACTATAAGTATTCTCATAACACCACATCCGATCGTTTTTTTTCATTATACAATATTAACGATGAAATTTCAACCCTAATATTTAAAATAATCTTTTTTCATAAATTTTCAGAACTTGTGTTCATAGGGAAGATGCGGAATATTTCAGAATGCCGGCTGGAAAAAATATAATAGACTTCTTTGGAAATTCTGTGCCATTTATTCTTTTTCAGTTTCTGGGGAGACTGATTTTTGAATAAATTTTGAATTTCAGTTATAAAATAACTTGACTTTTTCTGTTAAAAATAGTATAATAAGATTACTTTACTGATATTTAAGATCGGTTCTAAAAAAATATATAGGGAGCGTTGTAATGAATTTTATAAAGTCATTGTCCGATTCGAAAAATAAGTCTGTGAAAATAATTTACATTTTTGCTTTTATTATTTTTTCCGTATTAACTTTGATAGGAGCATTAAATCATGAGATTTGGTTTGATGAAGCGCAGGCGTGGAATATTGCCAGAGATAACGATTTAGCAGGCATATTCAGAATGATGAAGCATGAAGGTCACCCTGCTTTATGGCATATAATATTGCATATACTCTCAAAACTGGGTGTAACAGCATCTTTCCTGCCTCTTGTAAGCTGGTTCTTTTCGATGATAACTGTAGGAATAATATTGCTGAAATCTCCTCTTCATCCTGTAATGAATCTGTCTATGATGTTTTCCATGGGTTTTTTGTATGCAAATACGGTAATATCCAGAGTGTATTGTATTTTGCAGTTTATCCTTGTTATGCTTGCTTGTATTTACCCGAGACGTAAAGAGCATCCGTTACTATACGGATTATGTATTGCGCTTCTTGCCAATACTCATATTGTAATGTGGGGGTTAATTGGAGCGCTGGGAATATATATGATTATTGATTTTTTTAAAGAATGTAAAAAAGCAAGCAAAAAGGAAAATGTTTTACGTATAACAGGTATTGCAATTGCAGGCGGTGGCGTATTAATGCTCATTTTGCCATTGATCGGCTGTATGACTATGGAGGGGAATACTTCTGTAGCTGAAACGACGTTCACTGTTAAGGGTATTTTTAGAAGTCTGATCCACTATACGAATAATATATGTGATTTTTTTATATCTTTCAGTAAGACCAAACCCATAAATTATTTCTTATTGTATATTCTCGGTATATTTATACTTCTTATTCCGGTTTTTATGAGACATAGCGCAAAGAACTGCATTATATTTGTTTCTTTTATGTTTGGATATTTTGTAGCAAGCGAAGTAATATGGTATCAGAATGTAAATCGTGCGGCATTGTTTATTTTGGTTGTGTTTATTACATTATGGTTGATAAAAACAGAAAATAATCATACTCCAAAAAACAGGCAGCTGAATCTTAAAATGGATAGTGAGTTACTGAAAAAATTTATTAAAACATTGATCAGCATTGATAATAAATGGTATAGAAGCTGCTGTATAATTTTGACCGGGATTATGATGTTATCATTTCCGGCTGCCTTTTACAATCTGTTTAAGGATTATTCTTCATATTTTTCTGTTGAAAAGGCGGCGGCAGATTGGATAAATGAAAATATAAGCAAGGATGCGTTAATTGTTTCTGATAATGAAGGCAACTGCACTGTATTGGCTGCATATTATCCTGAATATAAGTTTTTTTCAATGAAAAGTAATTCTTATTATACTTATCATACGCACAGTGTAACGAGCGAAGAATATGAATATGAAGAAATCGAAAAGGTTTTGTCTGATTACGATGAAGTATATTACGTATCGTGGGAACAAAAAGAGTATATAGAATCTCCGCTTAATCATATTGAGTTCCTTTTCAAAAAGGACGGATGTATGGAATTGCTGATTTACAATTATTATTTTTGTATAAAACGATTTGATTTGCAGGAGTTTAAGGAGGAGAAAGAAGCTTTGTATATGGAACACGCAACAATAAATACATAATTAAGAAAGGCTCTTGAATTTTTATTCAAGAGCCTCAATTTTTCGGGATCTTTTTATCTGTCTACCAATAATAATGCCATGAAACTATAGGGGACACAGCATAAGCTCTGTGCGTTGCTGCCTATAACCGCAGACGATGTCCCCCGAGTCTCGACTGTCGTCTCGGTCGGTGCTTCTGCTTCGCAGAGGTGTCCACCGGACACCCGCACCCTCTTAGGCGGCGAACATCTTTAGATTCAGCCGGAGATACAATCTCCGACTGAATCCGGCTTACTGCCGTAAGCCGTCTGCTTGTTGAAAGCAGAGCTTTGAAAAATTGGAATTATCCATTATGAGAACTCCTGTATTTTAAACCAGAAGTAATCATTGGTACTTTTTTGGTATATGTTTCTTTTTTGATATGATATGCAAAAGCGGAAGCATTCAGAATAAGCGCGCCCGACCATGCGGCTATTTCTGCATAAGCAGTTGCATCGAAACCGATTTTGCTTGTGAAAAGAGCAATTATAAGAATTCTCAGAACCATTTCAAGAATTCCTGATACCATAGGGAGCATAGGCTTTCCCATGCCCTGACATCCGCTTCTTACTACGAAAAGAAAATCTACAGCAAAAATCATAAATCCGCATTTAACGAGAAAACCTGATGCAAGGTTAATCTGTTCGTTTCCGTTAAGCATAAGTGATGCAAGAGTTTTTGAAAAAAGTATCATTACCGATCCAAGTATAACATAGGATATAAGTGCGATCGACATGCATATTTTTAGTCCGCTTATTATTCTGTCATATTTTTTTGCACCGTAATTCTGACTTGTGAACGACGACATTGTGTAACCTGCTGTACATGCCGGCTGCATAAAAAGATTAATATATTTGCTGCATGCAGAGTAAGCTGATGTATATACTACTCCCATGCCATTTACAAAATACTGAACAGTCATGCATCCAACAGCCGTAATGGAATTCATTACAGCCATGGGAATTCCGTTTTTAAGCAGTATAAGTATCATTTTTAAATTGTTGCTGAAATCGCTTAGTTTAAGTTGAATAAGTTCAATTTTTCTCAGTTTGGTGAAACAAATGAATGCGGAAATGAGCTGCGCCAAAACCGTAACCATTGCAGGTCCTTCAACTCCGGTTTTAAAAACAAATATGCAGAGCGAATCGAACAGTATATTCAGTATAGTTGAAACTATTATTGCATAGAACGGTGTTTTGCTGTCGCCTAAAGCACGAAGAATACTTGAGCAAAGGTTATATGAAATATTGGCGGCAAGTCCTCCGAATATGATATATCCGTATTTTAGACTGTCTGTTATAATATCGTTCGGCGTTTGCATGAGTATAAGTATCTGTTTGAGAAATACTATGCTGAATACTGTTAAAAAGGCAGAGATCCCTATAGCCAGCATAATGGCTGACGCTATAGATCGGCGCAGGCTTTTGCGGTCCTCTGCACCGTAATACTGCGCCGTTATTATTGAAAAACCGTTTGTTAATCCTATAGAAAAGCCTATTATAAGAAATGTAAGAGACGACATATTTCCTACTGCTGCCAGTTGGTTATCTCCGAGACCCTTGCCTACAATAGCGGTATCTGCAATTGTGTATATCTGCTGAAGCATATTGGTAAAGAACATGGGAAAGAAAAATTTCAGTATAAGCTTGGTAGGCTTTCCCTGTGTTAAATCATAAGTCTGTGCCATAACTTCTCCTTTTAGAACCTGACTGCATAAGCAGAAAGGTTCTTGTTTTTTATATCATCATTATAAAAGTCACAGCGAAAAAAATATATCAGAATTATGGAAATTATATCAAAAGTATGGTATAATACAAAGTGGAAAGGAGAATCAGGTATGAATACAAATCGTGATCTGAGTTATCGTTTATATATTCAGCGTGAGGAAGGTTTCAACAGGATACCTTTTTATAGCGAATTTGAAAAATACAGGGTGATAAGTTCCGGAGATATTAAAAAAGTTAAAGAAAACTTTGCTGATGTAAAAAGAAACTATTATAAGGGAAAGGGGCAGCTTTCAGACGATCCAGTAAAGAACGTTCGCTATCATTTTATAATTGCTGTTGCTCTTACATCAAGGGTATGCGTTGAGAACGGTATGAGTCACGACCTTGCCTATACTCTCAGCGATATTTATATACAGCGTGCGGATAAGTGTGAAGATGCCGAAGCGATTATTGATATGCTGGGGGAAATGCAGCTGGACTATGCTGAAAGAATGCACGAGTTGAAAAAAGAAAATGTTATTTCAATTCATATAAGAAAGTGCATTGACTATATTTATGATAATTTGCAGGAAAAGCTTACAGTTAAGATAGCGGCAAAGCATCTACAGTTAGATCCTTCTTATCTTTCAAAGCTTTTTTCGAAAGAGGTAGGTATATCGTTCAGAGATTTTATTATTAATGCCAGAATCAACGCTTCAAAAAATATGTTGGTATATTCTGATTTTTCATATCTTGAAATATCGCTTTCACTTGGTTTTTCTTCACAAAGCGCATTTACAAGTACCTTTAAGAAAATTACGGGAATGACGCCGGGCATGTATAGGAATAAATTCGGAAGCAATAATTCAAATCAACTATGAGTCCTTGACAAATCTTTAGGCAACACCGCACAAAGCATACCTGACGTCTTTGTACGTCATCTGCTTGCATATTTTCCGTTATATCACACAAATTTTCCTTGTAATACGACAGTATTGCTGCGTCAAATTTATGCAATCTGACGAAAAATCTGACTGTGCATCTGCCGCACAATCTTTGTGCGGTGTTGCCTTTAAAATCATAGGAAATAACGGTTGATTTTTATGAAAAATCATGATATAATTAAAGGGAACTGTGATGTGCGGTTTATATTGATTCGGCTATAATATGGATATTGTCGCAAACTGTAAAATAAAAAAGGTGAATTCAAATGAACAGAAAGAAATCATTGATAAGGAAATTATTTAATAATATAATTATTTTTGTTGCTTTTGTTTTGATATTAATATGCTGTACTAGTATATTACAGAATATTTTGTGGAAAAACACTAATAAAATGGGACTGTCTCTTGTAAAGAATGATTCTTCAGCAGAGGAAATGAGTATAAAAACTTGTGAATCTGTACTGAATATTTGTGTGAACTATATTTCCGAACGTGAACAGGAAGGTGCTTCGCCTGATGAGATCCGTGAGGGACTTTACCCATTTATGGACGGTCTTGTGAATGTATACGGCAACGACAGGATACAGATGTATGGTAAAATATCCGAAGGCACTTCTTTGATTTCAAACAGTCCGGAGATAGAAGCGTTGTTAAATTATGACGTTACAGATACTCAGTGGTATCGGGGAGCTGCCGAAGCAAATGGAGAAACTTATGTTTCGCCTGTTTATGCAGATACAGCTACAGGACTTAATGTAGTTACTATGTGCAAACTTATTCCGGAAACGGGAAGCTTTCTTGCAATTGATATGAAACCCTCATTTTTTGAAATGATCAGTCAGGACATTTCTCTGCCTGAGGTTGCTTCATATTTTTTGGTTGATCAGGAAGGAAATCTGCTTTACACACAGTCATCATGGGATTACGAATATGAAGACTTTCAGAAGTTGGTTGATTCATACAGAGAAAATGCCGTTTGTGAAACGGCGAACCATGTATCGGAAAATGTCAGAGGAGCTGACGGAATAGTTCGCAATGTGTTTTTTCATCACATGGATAACGGCTGGACCGGGATTCTGACGATTCCAAAGGATCAGATTCTTTCAGGGTCTAAATCGTTCAGAAATATCAGCCTTGTATTAATTGTCTTGGGCGTGATGATGATTGTATTTCAGTTTATTCGTGGATATAAAATAGAAAAGAGGGAAAATGAGCGGGAAAAAGAATATCTGAATTACCAAAAAGCAATGAACAGCACAGTACATGCATGCCGCGCTATTTATTTTGTTGACATAGATACAATGTGTATAGATACAGTATATCCTCTTGGCGCAGACGGAAAACCAAGACGCAGTTCATATAATGAAGAATTGAAAGATCGATTTAGTTACGGCGTTGTGGCTGAGGAACACTGTGATCTTGTAGCTGATTTTTTGAATATGTCTAATATTAAAAAGAGGCTTTCCGACCGTGATCATATTGAACTTCAATTTAAAAGAAGTATATTTGATGTAAATAAGAGAGAGAACAGTGATACGGAATATGAATGGTGTTCCATTTCAATTACTGTTGCGGAGAGAAAGAATGGAAGACCAACAGAGATCGCTATGGCAATACGCAGTATCGACGATGTGATACAGCGTGAAGAAGAACAGAAACAAATGCTTTCTTTGGCTGTGGCACGTGCAGAAGCGGCAAACAATGCAAAGAGCGATTTTCTGTCCAGAATGAGCCATGATATACGTACCCCCATGAACGCGATTTTAGGTATGACTTCTATTGCAGCTATACATATTGACGAAAAAAGCCGTGTTATGGACGCTCTTGATAAAATAACCGTTTCAGGCAAGCATTTGCTGGGCTTGATCAATGATGTTTTGGATATGAGTAAAATTGAAAGCGGTAAGGTCAACTTGACAGAAGACAGTTTTAATTTATCTGATTCTATTGATAATATTTTGACAGTTTTCCATTCGCAGGTAGATGCAAAACAGTTGAATCTTAACGTTCATATTGCAAATATAGAGCATGAGAATGTTATAGGAGACGAACAGCATTTATCGCAGATTTTTATGAATATTATGGGGAACGCTGTAAAGTTTACTCCGGCAGGCGGCAGTATTACTATATATATACAGGAAAAAACATCGCATATTGTCGGAAGCGGATGCTATGAATTTGCTTTTGAAGATACCGGTATCGGCATGGAGAAAGAATATATTAAAACGATTTTTGAACCTTTTTCCAGGGCGGCAAATTCTACAGGAAACAAAATTGAAGGAACAGGTCTTGGTATGTCGATTGCAGTTAATATTGCCCGTATGATGGACGGCGATATTAAGGTGGAGAGTACGCTTGGAAAAGGTTCTAAGTTTACTGTTACGGTACATTTGAAATTGGATGATTTTGTTCCGGAGAATATGGAATCATTGATTTCGCTTCCGGTCTTGGTAGTTGATGACGAAAAGGATGCTTGTGAAAGTGCATGTGAGATTTTGCGCAGTCTCGGAATGGATGCGGAATATGTACTTGATGGGGATAACGCTGTAAGGCGTGTTACAGAGAGCATTGAAGCTAATACGGAATTTGCCGTAATCATTTTGGATTGGAAGATGCCGGGCAAGAGCGGACTTGAAACGGCAATAGAAATCCGCAAGAAGGTAGGCGTTCATATTCCGATCATTATTTTGTCTGCATACGACTGGTCAGACATTGAAACAGAGGCGCGTGAAGCCGGCGTAGACGCTTTCATAAGCAAACCAATGTTTAAGTCGAAACTTATTCGTACTCTGCAAAATGTACTTGATAAAAATAGTGAACAGGAAAAATCAAATGCGGTTGAAAACTTTAAACAGCATGATTTTTCCGGTAAGAGAGTACTGCTTGCGGAAGATAACGAACTTAATTGCGAAGTTGCCCAGGAACTTTTGCAAATAGTGGGAATTCAGTCGGAAACGGCATTAAACGGACAGCTTGCGGCAGAATGTGTGCTGGAAAAAGAACCCGGTTATTACGATCTGATCTTTATGGACATTCAGATGCCTATCATGAACGGCTACGAAGCAACAAAGAAAATTCGTTCGTCAAACAGATATGATTTGAAAAATATTCCGATTATTGCTATGAGCGCAGATGCTTTTTCAGAAGATATAAGAAAATCAAAGGAAGCCGGAATGAACGATCATATATCCAAGCCTGTAGATCTTGAACGTCTTGAAACAGTTTTGAAAAAATGGATTTTGCAGACGTGAGCGGATTTTAAAGAATTAAAAATGATTAAGAACTTGTGTTCATAGGATATTGCATGCGTCTTTTCAGCAAATTTTACTGATAACTGCGTTGAAAAAACTTACCATACGGCAGTATGCTTTCGCTTTTTCGCCTTGCTCTCGGTAAAATTATGCTCGAAAATCCACGCACAAATCCTATGAACACAAGTTCTAAAGTCCGATTCGGCTGAGGTGGTAGATCAAATAAGAAGAAATACCGGAAAAAAGCTGATGAGATACCTGCACCGCGTTTCCCATATAAGTAAAAATACACATAATCCCAAAAGGCTTAGTCTGAACAGAAATGTTGCGTCTGAGCCTTTTTTTCGTGCTTTCCATAAATTTATAAGTATTGAAAAGGCTATCGTCCAATGGCAAAGGAAAGCTGTTATTATAAAAACAGGCGAACGAAATGATTCGTTGCAGTAATAGCCTGCCATAAAGGTAAAATTTTCCCATGTGTAAGCTATTTTATTTGCTAAATGTCCTATAAATCCCCAAAATCCCTGAGTTTCCAATTTCAGAGAAAGTCTTGCAAGATCCGCAGATACTTTGTCTCTGCCTGAAAAGCTTTGCGTATACAGAAAATCTTCCGAATTATATCCGCCTCTGCCGTCAGCGCTCATCATTATCCAATGAATTAGCGGAAATGCTTTTTCTTTAATCATTTCGCAGGTAATGCCCAGAAGTTTTAATGATATTGCGGAAACGACTTTGGCTGCTGCCGCATACGGCAGAGCTAACATCGCATAACATTTGACCTTCTTCTTTTTCAGCAGCATATCTGTTACGACTGCAATAAGCAGTATTCCGGAACTTCCCTTCATTTTAAATGCAAGTCCCATTATTGCGCCGCATATGACGAGCTGCTGTAACTTATTTGTTTTGCGGTATTTAAGATAAATATAAACGGAAAGCATTATTAGAGGCATTGCCATTGAATCAGTGTAGAAATTGGCGGCATATGTGACGAACGGCGTGAAAAGCATTCCTCTTACGGCGCATAAAAACGCCTTTTCCGTAGAGTGAACAAGCTCGGCGCACCGGCACATTAGCCAGTAGGACGTATTCAATGCGATAATATTCAGTATTGTGGGCAGAATGTTTGTTATTTTTCCGAAAAGTTCAAATTGAACTTTATACAGCGTATATATTATTGTGAAAAGAGCATGATTATTGGGGTAGCATTCGAAATAGTCCTGATGATATTCGGGCAGACCATAATACAGATCCTTGCCGAGTATAAGATTTTCGGCTCCGTCCGCAACATATTTTAAGTCGTTTATTGGAGTAAAATCGACAAATACAGCGGATAGTATCTGAGTTGCAAGAAGAATAAGACACAGCAGTACAGAAAATCTGCGATACTCGTATATGGTCATGGATTCGGCGTATTTTCTGAAATTGTTGAGTTTTACTGCAAAGAAAAAAGCCAAAGCTGCTCCGGCAGATACTGCGAGCCACGGCATGGGAAGCGTATTCGCCTTGTTTACTATTGCTCCATATATGCCGAGAAACAGCGATACAGCAAAAAATATCGGTATAATATGATTTATAAGTGTTACTATGCGTTTCATTAACTTCCTCTTTTCCGGACTTTATAATAAGTTCTTTTTTTCTTGTTATAATTATAGTTTACAGCTTTTAATATTAGAGTGGTGTTTTCCTTATTATTTTCTTAAGAAACTATAGCTTTTTAATAATTAGTAATTTTAATTTGAAGTCGTGCATAGAATATAAATGTAACGATATTACGGAGGTTTATTATGACACCGAGAGACATTGAGGCGTATAAAAAAGAGCTTATGAAGCTGTATTCAAAAGGTCAGCCGGAAAGCGAGCCGAAAAACGAAGAAAAAAGCAGTGATGAGGAAATCCTAAGCAACAAAGAGCTAAAAGATGTTGATAAAGCAGAAGAAAAAAATTCTTATTGTAAGGAAGAGTTTACAGATAACTCAAATATTCAGCAGGAAGATACAAATTCCTCTGAAAACGATGTTGAAACGGGGACTGAAAGTTCAGCGCCTTCAGAAAAACAGGAATATGAAAATACGGAGGATGAAGAATATGACGATAAAGCCTATGATGAAGGAGAACATGATACGTCTTACTTTCCCTATACAGGGGACGATGAAACATATGAGCTTGAAAGAATTGTCACAAATTCAGAGCTTTCCGATCCTGATGACTTCTCAGAATCTTCACTCGTTCCGCAGGAGAGCCTGGGCGATTCGTCTGGCTTTATCATCGTTAACGTCAGAACAGGACATGAAGCATCGCCAATAGTGGGCGCTTCGGTTATAGTTACTGCCGTAAGCAATGGTCAGCGTCTTTTTATCGCGGCAGGTCAGACCGATATAAGCGGCACTGTAACCGAAATGGAAGCTCCAGCACCCGATAAGAAATATTCCCAGACTCCGAATACAGACGTAAGGCCATACAGTCTTTTTGATATAAGTGTCAGAGCAAAAGGCTTTTTTGATGCAAGGAGCGTTGATGTGCCTGTATTTTCAGGTGTTACTTCGATTCAGAATTTCAGCATGATACCTCTTCCGCTTGGGTCGGAAAGCGGTGATGAAACTTTGACATATTTTAATCAAGAACCATTTTTCGGATAGGAGGAACTATGCTTACAGGAACACCTTTTATTCCCGAGACCATAACGGTTCATCTCGGTACTCCCGATTCAAATGCGCCTAATGTTACGTTGGATTTTGCATCTTACATAAAAAATGTAGCGTCCAGTGAGATCTTTCCTACATGGAGCGATTCAGCTCTAAGAGCTAACATTTATGCTATCGTCAGCTTTGCGCTTAATCGCGTTTATACTGAATGGTATAGGTCGAGGGGATATAATTTTGACATTACGTCAACAACTCAATATGACCAGAAATTCATAAACGGCAGAGAATACTTTCAGAATATCGGTTTTATTGTTGATGAACTTTTTAACGATTATGTTCAGAGGCAAGGAAGTATCGAACCGCTGTTTACTTCATTTTGCAACGGAACTACTTCGACCTGTTCCGGACTTTCTCAATGGGGGACAGTTGACCTTGCAAACAATGGTTTTACACCTTACGAAATACTTCAATATTACTATGGAGATGATATTAACATTGTGAAAGATGCACCTGTAAAAACAGCTTTGCCGTCATATCCGGGAATTCCGCTGAGATTCGGTTCGGCAAGCAACGATGTCAAGTCGCTGCAAATTTTCCTTAACAGAATTTCAAGGAATTACCCTGCTATACCTAAGATACCTCAGGCGGACGGAATTTTCGATGTTGCTACGGAAGAGGCGGTAAGAAAGTTTCAGGATATTTTTGATCTGGCTGTAACAGGCGTAGTGGAGCAGGGAACGTGGTACAGAATATTGTACATTTACACGAGCGTAAAGCGACTGGCAGAACTGGATTCCGAAGGTGTGGCATGGCAAGAGGTCGCGCCTCAGTTTACAGAGGATCTGCGAATTGGCAGCGAGGGCTGCGAGGTACGCAATCTACAGTATTATCTTGCAGTTATAGGAGCATATTATGAAGCGGTGCAGCCTGTTGAAATTACAGGATATTTCGATGAAGCAACTGAGCAGTCCCTGAAATCATTTCAGCGTGTTTTCGGAATACCGCAGACAGGCGAGCTTGACCGAGCTACCAAAAACGATCTGTATCGAGCATACATGGGCATTGTTGAATCTGTACGTCCGGAGTATGTTCCGGTAGCACTTTATCCAGGAACGGTTCTTCGCGAGGGTGCAAGAGGGGATTCTGTACGAATCATGCAGGAGTATCTTAGCCTTATACATGAGACGTATCCGAATATTCCGGCGGTCAGCAATACAGGTTACTTCGGGCAGATAACAAAGCAGGCGGTTACCGAATTTCAGCGTCAGTTCGGCATAAATCCAACGGGAATAATAGGAGGAGTTACGTGGGATGCCATAGCCGGCGTTTACTCCGATCTGCGTTTCGGATTTGATAAAAGACCTTATCAGAATCCGGGATACACAATTACAGGAGGTTAATCATGCCATATACCGATTTTCAGAAACAGCAGCATATCGCTGAGCTGCAAAGGTATCTTCAGTCTATAGACAGAGATGCGGGGAGACAAACTACGATTGTTCCCGATGGCGTTTACGGAAGCGATACTTCGTCAGCGGTACGGGAGTTTCAGCGTTCTAACGGACTTCCCGTAACAGGGGATACGGATACCGCAACATGGGACGCAATAGTGACGGCATACAAAAACGGACAATGCAGCGAACCAAATCCGTATGCTGTTTTTCCGTCAAAACAGTATATTTGCAAAGTAGGATGCAGCGGAGTTCTTGTTTACGTGATTCAGGCAATGCTTTGCAACCTTGGAAAGAGCTATGATAATTTTACGAGACCGGATATATGCGGAAATTATAATACCACGACAGCCGGAGCAGTTGAAGCTTTTCAGCGTAAATGCGGACTTACATGTACGGGGTCTGTCGATTGCATGACATGGAATATGCTTGTTGCCTGCTGCGAACATAAATTATAAAAAAATAAGAGCGTATTCACGTATTTATTTCAAAGAAATTGAATATGTGAATACGCTCTAAAGTTAAATGATATTAAAATTTCTGAAAGCTATTGCATTTAAAGAAAAAAAATGATATAATATTAAGGTAAGATTTGTGAAAAATCCTGATTTGTCCCGATAGCTCAGTAGGATAGAGCGGCTGCCTCCTAAGCAGCAGGCCGGAGGTTCGACTCCTCTTCGGGACGCTCAACGATTTCTGCAGATATGTGTTTTTGCGGAGATGCTGATTTGATATTAATTTTAAGATGGAGCATTTGTCTCTTGTTTAAATAAGTATTTTAATTCGGAGGTATAATATAATGTCAAAAAATTTTATAGTTGAAACGTCAGCACGTCATATTCATGTAACTCAGGAGCATCTTGAGATACTTTTCGGCAAAGGTCATGAGCTTACTAAGAAAAAAGATCTTTCACAGCCCGGACAGTTTGCCTGTGAAGAAAGGGTTACTATCGTAGGTCCTAAGAAAGAACTTCCGGGGGTTTCTATTCTCGGTCCTGTCCGTCCGGAAACTCAGGTTGAGCTTTCAGCAACTGACGCTCGTTCTATCGGTATTGCTGCTCCGATAAGAGAATCAGCTGATATTGCAGGTTCGGGAGCATGTAAGGTTGTTGGTCCTTGTGGTGAGATCGAAATTTCCGAAGGCGTTATTGTTGCAAAGCGTCATATTCATCTTACGCCCGCAGATGCAGAGGAGCTTGGCGTTGAGGATAAGCAGATAGTTTGGGTAAAGGTAAATACTCCTGAAAGAAGCGCTGTACTCGGAGACGTTGTATGCCGTGTTTCTGAAAAGTATGCACGTGCTATGCACATTGATACAGACGAATCTAATGCTGTCGGCGCTCCCCGTGAGCTTTACGGCGAGATTGTTACTGTTAAATAAAGATGTATTAGTTTACATAAAAATTTACTGAGAACGGCAACCGATAAATAAGTTAATGAAAGCAGCTTCCTGCATATGGGAGCTGCTTTAGTAAAAACAAGTATTTCTGCAAAAATACGCCTTATTTTCAAAAAAATTATGCGCAAAAGCTGCATGATTTCCTATGAATATAGATTCTAATAATTGTTTAATGCCATAGTATTTATGAAAAAACATAAATACTATGGCATTTATTTTTATAACCACAGACGATGTCCCCAGTCTCTTAGACGGCGAACATCTTTAGATTCAGTCGAAGTTACAATCTCCGACTGAATCTGTCTTACTGCCGTAAGCCGTCTGCTTGTTGAAAGCAGAACTTTGAACGCTATTATGTAGTTTCTAATAGGTCTGTAAAATTTTTTCAACTGTTTCGATAAGAATATTGTTATCTTCTTTCATGCGAACGGAAATTCGGAAATATCCCTCATCCAGACCATAGGCTTCAGAACAGTTTTTAATGCGTATGTTTTTTTTCAGAAGCAGTTTATCAAGCGGCAGTTCGCATTGAAACATCAAATAACATGTTTTCGAGGAAAATACAGGAAGTCCGAGACGAGTAAGCTCTTCCGAAAGGTGATTGCGTTCGAAAGCGACGTATTTTCGAGACATTTTTAAAAATTTTTCTTCATTAATGGCAGCTTCGGCAGCGGCAAGGGCAGTCTCGGAAACGCTGTATGCTATACCTGTTTTTTTAATTTTCTCAGCTAATTTTTCATCTCCGCAGAGGGCGTACCCAATTGGCAGACCTGCCATTGAAAATATTTTTGAAAATGATTTTATAATGATTATTTTTTTATTAAAAAAATTTTTTGCAGTGTATTTTTCTTCGCGGTAAATAAAATCCATATATCGTTCATCGCATACAATTATTGTATTTGTTCGGCAGCATTTTTCTGCAATTATGCTTAAAGTATACGGAGTGATGACTTCTCCCGTAGGATTATTTGGATTGCAAAGAAAAACTATATCGGTTTCAGAGTCTATGAATTCGGCGATTTCCGATGTTACAGCAAAATTTTTTTTAGCAGACAGCTGAATGTTGATCGTATTACAGCCAAATTGATCTAATATGCGGTTATATTCTCCTGAACACGGTAAAAAAACCAATGCTTTTTTTGGCTTCAAAGCGCATATTGTTCTGAAAATTAAATCATCGCCGCCGTTTCCGCAAACAATATTTTCCATTGGAATATTTTCATATATTGAAATTTTTTTTCGAAGGATGGCACAATCCGGATCAGGATAGTCAGCCCATCGCTGTTTATTTTCAGTTATCGCTTTTTTTACAGACGGGGGAATGCCAAGAGGATTTAGAGCAGCCGAAAAGTCTAGCTTTACACCATTGTACCTGTTTCCTCCTGAGCAGGGAATATTCATATAAACACCTCTTATGAATAAAATAGTTAATTAATAGTCATAAGCTTTCTTGACAAATCGGTAAGCTGTTCCATAGTAAGAGCTTCTATGCGTACAGTTTCAGGAATTTCAAGTTCAGAAAGCGCCGAATATACATCATTTTTTGAAAATCCCATAATAGAGGAAAGCGAGTTTGCCAAGGTTTTTCTGCGCTGTGAAAATCCTGCATGTATCATGTGGAAAAAAAATTTTTCTTCATTGGGTTCAAGTTTTATTTTGGGATCAATATCTATTCTGATAACGGACGAATCAACATTAGGAGAAGGCATAAAGCTGCCTCGCGAAACGTTGAATAGCTGTTTTACTGTACCGTAATAGTTGACTCCGACTGTGATTGCTCCCGATTCGCGGCTTCCTACTTTAGCACAAAGTCTTTGAGCTGCTTCTTTTTGTACCATAACGGTTATGGACTCTATGGGAAGTCTGCTTTCGAGAAGAAGCATAATAACAGGGGACGTTATATAGTACGGCAAATTGGCACATACAGCTGCTTTAAGCCCTGAGAAATCTTCAGAAATAATCTTATGCAGATCGGATTTCATAACATCTTGATTATATATTTTAATATTATTTAATCCGTCAAGGGTTTCGTTAAGTACAGGCATAAGTCTTGTGTCAATTTCAATTGCCGAAACCTTGTCTGCCCGAAGAGCAAGCTCTTTTGTGAGTACGCCGATACCCGTACCGATTTCAAGAATACCATACCCTTTGGACGCATTGCCCATTTCAGCAATTCTCGGACATATGTCAGGATTTATTATAAAATTCTGCCCTAATCCTTTTGAAAAATTGAAGCCATGTCGGCTGAGTATGCTTTTTACCGTACTGATATTAGTTAAATTCATTTATTTTCTCCTCGGCTGAATGACGCTGTTTATCAGCAAATTCACATTGTTTTGCGTCATTCAGCTTGTTAATATCATTGACAAGATAGTCCGCCGAACGATAGGTGCGCTGAAAATCCATGTCTTTAA
Organism: uncultured Ruminococcus sp.; assembly: GCA_910584195.1. GTDB lineage: Bacteria > Bacillota > Clostridia > Oscillospirales > Ruminococcaceae > Ruminococcus. Next base: position 52,915 of record CAJTYV010000004.1, read on the forward strand.
AATATACCTTTATATCTATAAATTCGCCGTTTATTATAAGGTCGAGCCTGCTGATCTGCCGTCCCGTGTATTTTTTTGCAACATAGTCGATATATTCGTCTATTTCGCGTGTACACATTTCTCCGCCGATAACATTAATTTTCATAAACCGCCCTCCAATCGCCTGTCTGATACTGTGTGTACGTATCAGACGTTATTTTTTATTTTATCTATGATTTTTTCTGCACATTTCATACCGTCAACTGCTGCGGAAATAATTCCACCTGCATAGCCTGCGCCCTCGCCGCATGGGAAAAGTCCGCCAAATGTCAGAGATTCAAGTTTTGCATCTCGTTCTATTCTTACGGGAGAACTGCTGCGGCTTTCGATACCTGTAAGGACTGCATCAGGAGCGTCGAAGCCTTTGATTTTTTTTCCCATTTCACGAATTCCAAGTTTAAGGGAACTGCATACAAAGTCGGGAAGGTATTCTTCAGGGCGAGCGGGCTTCACTCCCGGACGATAGCTGGGTTTTACCTTGCCGAATTTTTCAGTAAGTTTATTTTCAAGGAAGTCGCCAACCAGCGTCACAGGAGCGGAATAGTCGGAACCTCCTGCCGCAAAAGCTTTTTCTTCAATATTTCGCTGAAGATACATTCCTGCGAGGGGGTGATCGCTGCCGTAGTCGTCAGGTGTAACATTTACCAGCAGAGCACTGTTTGAATTCACGGCGTTTCGTGCAAATAAACTCATACCGTTTATTGCGAGCCGTCCTTTTTCAGAGGAAGCCGCCACGACCTCGCCGCCGGGACACATGCAAAAAGTGTACAAAGCCCGACCGTTAGGCAGATGAACAGCAAGCTTGTAGTCAGCCGCTTTTAATGCCGGATGTCCCGCAAAATCGCCGTACATGGCGGTATCAATGTCTTTTCTCAAATGTTCTATTCGCATACCAACGGCAAAACTCTTTTGCGTAAGCGCTGTTTTTTTTTCGTAAAGAAGCTCGAAAACATCTCTTGCGCTGTGACCGGCAGCAAGTATAACGTTATTTGTTTTAATAAGGTGTCTCTTGCCTTTGTTTATATATGAAATTGCTGAGATACAGCCGTTTTCCGTTTCAAATCCGTTAAATCTTGATCCGAAACGCACTTCCCCGCCAAGCTCGGTAACTCGAATACGTAGATTTTTTACGACGGTTCGCAGTTTGTCCGTGCCGATATGAGGTTTGGCAAGGTAAAGAATTTCTTTTGGAGCGCCGAATTCAGTCAGCCATTTAAGAATTTGCGGAATCCGTTTGTCCTTAATTCCTGTTGTAAGCTTGCCGTCGGAAAAAGTACCTGCACCGCCCTCGCCAAATTGAACATTGTTTTCAGTATCAAGTTTTCTGTCATTTTGAAACGATTCAACGGCTTTTACACGGCTGTCTGCGTCCTGACCTCTTTCAAGTACAATTGGTTTTAAACCGGACATTGCAAGAACTAATGACGCAAACATTCCGGCAGGACCGAATCCAACTATAACAGGACGTATATGTGACGATACTTTGGGAATCTTATAAACATATTCCTGTATTGAAATGGCATTTTTATGTTGTTTTAGCAGACGTTCCTCGTTAATTGCCGAAATATCGGCGGAAATTATAAAATGAATGTCATTTTTTCGTCTTGCGTCAATTGATTTTTTTGAAAGTTTTACTGATTTGATTTGGTTTTTGTGAACTTTTAGCTGACTTGCGCAAAGTGCCGTTAAATTATTGAAATCAAAGTCAAGAGGGACTTTAATATTGCTTACACGAATCATTTTGCCTCCTGTTTAAGAGATTTTCCACAGCTTCCGCCGGCAAGCATTCCCGACGACCATGCCCATTGAAGGTTATAACCGCCGCAATCGCCTGCCGTGTCAAGAATTTCGCCGCAAAGATACAATCCTTTGTGAAGTTTCGATTGAAGATTTTCGTCAATGCAGGAACTGTGAATTCCGCCCATAGTTGACTGTGCATTCTGCCACGGCGAACAGCCTGTGACCTTAAAAGTCAATGCTTTTATATTAGATATTAAATCAGATTTCTCCTTGTTTGTAAGAGTTGATATTTTGTCTGTAATTGGACGGTTTATAGATCTTTTTACTAAATACACGGATAAATTTTTTACAAAAATACCTGTAAGAAGTTCTTCCAAAGGCAGTTCGCTTCTGTTTTTCTGAATGACGTCAAGGTATCTGCTTAGTTCGTTTATAGTAATATCGGGTAAAAGGTTGGCTTGAAGCTTCAAATTTCCTTCATAATCAGCGAAAAGGTAAGCTAAATTGAATATGCAGATACCTGAGATATTGTTTTCATTGAATTGCAGCTCGCCCTTTTCGGTGCGGAGAATTTTATTGCCGGAAACAGCCGAAATTTCACTTTTGACGCGAATTCCTTTTAATCCTTTGAGTTCGCTTGAGTCTACTTTGAGCGGCGCAACGGCAGGGAAAATTTTTGAAGTCGTGTATCCGATTTTTTTTAAGATTCTCATTACTGTACCGTCAGTTCCAAACATCGGTGCAGCATATCCTCCGGCTGCTATAATAAGACGTTTGCACAGGATTTTTTTGTCTTGGGAGTACAGCTCGAAGCCATTGTTTTTAGGCGAGATCTCTGTAATTTCACATCCGCATAGTTCTTCAGCTCCGAGTGATGCAAGCTTTAGCCGCATAGCATTTAAAATAGTAGCAGAACTATTGCTTCTTGGATAAATACCGCCCTCTCTGCCCTCGCTGCCGTTGACGCAGAAAACTCCTAAATAATCAGTAAAAAACGATTTATAATCAGGCATTTTTGCTATAATTTCAATAGCGTTTACAGAGCCGTGATAGTTATTTTTAGTTAATTTCGCATTGCTCAGGTTGCACTTTCCGTTGCCGGAAGCAATAATTTTTTTTCCGACCCTTGGCAGCTTTTCAATAATAGTGACATTTGCTGAACGGCAGACCTCCTTTGCTGCAATCGCAGCAGTAAGTCCGGAAGCGCCTCCGCCTATAATGGCTATATCTGTTGTCATAATATCACCTCATTCGGGTAAAATTTCCAATGAAACAATTTCCGGAAGATTGAAAAGACGTATAGGATAAGGAGAATCACCGATACCTGATGTTATGAACATAGCGCCTCCGTCATATTTAAACCAGCCCTTGTCGTAAACTTCGGCGTTTCTCAGAGTTGGAAAAATTTTTCCGCTGAGAGAATCGTAGAGAGTTCCTATAAAAGGCAGTCTTGCCATGCCGCCATGAGTATCGGCGCAAAGAGTCAGATCCGCTCCGAAATCAGCAAATTTTTCGTAATTCGGTATGTGAGCCAAAAGTATATTGTAGCAGCTTTCGTCAAGCATAAAAGCATTATTGAGATCAAAAGTATGGGAGTAGTAAACGTTGTCTATGCCTATTATTCTGAAACGGTTTCCTTTCAGTTCAAAAGTCTCCTCGGCATAGTTCATGACATGTACTCCTAAGTCGGACAGCGCGGATTTGTAGCTTTCAGATGTGTCATGGTCTCCGGGAACAAAGTATGTGGGATAGTTTTCCGCGATGCTTTGCATAAGCTGCAATGCGAGATTCTGTTCGTTCAAGTCGCTGTTTCGGCTGTACATATCGCCGAGAACAAAAACTGTGTCAGGGTTTGCTTTTTTCAGTTTGTCGAGTACGGTATCGTTTGAAATTCCGCCGTTATGTGCGTGGAGGTCACTTAATACTGCAAATCGCACAGGCTCGGTGATTTTGTGCGAAGATACGGATGTCTCGTTAATTGTCAGGTGATAATTATTATATCTCCAAAATATAAAAAAGACGAACATGACAGAGATAAATTTTATAAACGGGTGTTTTTTCTTATGTGAGTTTTTATTTTCCATTTTGTTCCTCAATTATATGTACGTCAAGCTGATTATACGGAATTTCGATTCCGCTTCTGTCAAAAAGTCTTTTGACCGTTTCATTCAGAGTATAGCGTGCTTCCATGAAGTCATCGTTTTTTACCCAAACAAGTACATCTATGGAAACAGAACTTTCCTTGTGGCTGCCCATTCTTACTATAGGAGCAGGATCGCTGAGTATCATTTTGTCTTCCGAAACGGCGGTCAGGATAAGTGAACGCGCTACGCCGAAATCAGTATTATAGCTTATATCAAAGCTCATTTCTACGCGCCGCGTAGGGGTTTCGGTGTAATTTATAAGGCGCGCTGAGGTAACGTTTCCGTTTGGAATAAGTATTATTTTTCCATCGAAGGTACTGAGCTTGGTGTACAAAACTCCTATAGCTTCAACTTTTCCCACTGTGCCGTCAAGTTCTACTGTATCTCCTGCGGAAAAAGGCTTTGAAAAAAGAATTATAAAACCTCCGCATAGATTTGTAAGACAGTTTTGAAGCGCGAGAGATGCGGCAAGTCCGGCAGCGCCGAGAATAGTAATAAGAGAGGACATCGGAACGTTTAGAACTGACAGAGCCATTACTGCTACAATAGCGTAAAGAATTATGCGTATTACAGAAACAAGGAAATTTCTTGCTGCATTGTCCACGCTTGAACGCCGCATTGCTTTTGAAATTATTTTGCTTATCAGACGTGAAAGGATAACGCCGACAACAAGAATTATAAGAGCTATTATGAGCAGTGGAAGAATCGCTTTGAAATATTCAATAATTCCTGTAAAAAAACCGGAAGCTTTATCCACCTGATCCTGTATGACTTCGGCAACCGGGGGAGTTGTGGTAGTTTCTATGATCTTATCGTCCAAAATGGTTTCCCCCTTTTAATTAGCAGCATTGCTGCGGACATAATATTCCACTATTTATTATATCAGAAAAAAATTAATTCGTCAATAAAAGTTCAGCATTTTTTATTGTAACATATTTAAAATTATAAAAACTATTGAAATTAATGTGAAAATGCTGTACAATAAGTATAAAGCAAAACTATTATTATTCAAGGAGGACAAAATGAAGAGAATATTAATTAAGGCAACGGCGGTTGTTTCTGTTGCTGTGACGGCAGGCAGCGTTGCTTTTGCAGCTTCAAGATATTCTGCGGATGATTTAAAAAATCTCAGCGGTTATCTTCTCGGTGAATCGCAGATGCAGGAAGGTCAGGATGTTGACGCTGACGGTATGGTAGATGTCTATGATCTTGTTGCCATGAGAAAAACTTTTGAGGGAACAGGTGATTTCTCAGAGCAGATTGTCGATATGTCTGAGAAAAACGTTAAATATACCGGCAGAAATATTTACGATAAAAATAACGTTGCATGGCTTGTTCAGAGTGGTTCGGCAGTAGAATTCAGCGTTACTGCAAAGTCTGCCGAGATAACGATAAACGGAGACGGATTTACCGAAAGCGATGAAAAATATCGTCCACGGTATGCTGTATTGGTGGACGATGAAGTTATTCTTGACGAGGTTTTAAGCGTAAAGGAAAAGACTGTAAAGCTTTTTCAGGACACGGCTTCAAGAACGGCTGAAATTAAGGTCATTCATCTTTCCGAGGCAAATAACGGAGCTGTAGGAGTAAGCCGTCTTAAGGTTAATTCAGATGTACCCGTACCTGTTGCTCCGGCAGCAAAAAAAGAGTTGTCTATCGAGTTTATCGGAGATTCTATTACATGCGCTTACGGCGTAGAGGGAAAGGATCAATACGAAGGGTTCAAGACCTCTACCGAAAATTTTATGAAATCCTATGCCTATCTTACTGCAAAGCAGCTTAATGCAGACTACAGTGCGGTAAGCTACAGCGGTCACGGGATAGTCTCAGGCTACAGTCAGAACGGTGATGCGGAAACAGGAAGTCTTGTTCCCGATTATTATAATTATGTGGGTAAGTTAGGCGATTATAAGGTGGCTTGGGACTTTGATTCTCATAAATATGACGTAGTTGTTATTAATCTCGGAACAAACGACAATACATATGCTTCAAAAGACTATGAAACAAGAGGCGTTGAGTATGCAGAAAAATATGCGGAATTCCTTTCACGCATCCATGAAGTAAATCCAGATGCGTACATCATATGTACTATCGGAACAATGGGATGTACGGAAATGTACCCATATATTGAAATGGCGGTCGACAGCTTTAAGAAGTCCAGCGGATATGAAAGAATAACGAGCTATGTTTCGGCAACTCATACTCAGTCGGACGGTATGGGCTCTGATTGGCATCCCTCCGAGAAAACTCAGCAGAACAGTGCATATGTACTTGCAGATAAGATATGTAATGCATTGGGAATGGAATCAGACCAGATTGGCATTGACGTAGCTTCAGATGCAGAATACAGTACAGTTTCGTCAGATGGAGCAATGGTATCGGATTACTTCTCCGACTGGGATCACTCCTATCATATCACTACCGTTACAGGCGGTACAAAAAAAGAATCCATACAGTCGTTTGTCAGCGGAATCGACCTGAAAAAGGGAGGAAAGTACCGCCTCGGTTTTCAGATTGAGACAGGGGAAGGAAATGAAATTCCTTTTGTTGTAAGAAGCAGATCAACAGGAGAGATTATTTTTGAGGATACGTTTTCAGGAACAGGTTCAAAAACTCCTTATGAAGCTGAAATTCAATCGTCTGTTACTGCCGATGCCGAAATAGTATTTTTGCTTGGCGGTGTTGACAGTCTGCGTATGAGTATTTACGAAGTAAAAGTAGTAAAATTTGAGTAACCAGCATTTATGAGACGACGTTTAAAAGCCGGAGGCATATCATCGTTTGCATAGAGAATATGACGATTGTTACAGTAATTTAAGGTAACACTGCACAAAACATGCCTTACGGTTTTGCACGTCATCTGCTTGCATAAGCTCTGTGCGGTGTTACTTAAAATAACGCCAAATTTTTGTTTTGAGTTTCTCAACGGTGCGGTTTTCGGACTTAATGTTAATAAAATAATTCAACTTTCTTTTTTGCCCACGCATTTTCGCTGTGGGCATTTTTGCGGCTTAAGCAGGCGATGTTTCATGCTTTGTCTGATACCATAGGCGGCTATTTTACGCCGTATTCACCAAATGTGTACATTGACTTCCGCGATCAGAATGAAATACTGAGTCTTTAAGTTCAAGGTGAAGGTTAAGTGTATTCAGAATTGTTTGCTTTTAGATTTGGCATAGAAATTCCTCCTTGATATTCATTTTGAAAAAGAAAACGCTCTTCATTGCTGAGAAGCGATGTAAGGTATTCAATTTTGGGCATAAAAATAGCAGACAGCGCTTCACTTCCATAAAACACCGTCCTCTATTTCTATTATTCAGTTTGTTTGTCAAGAGGCTTTCTACCATTAAAAAGCCCCGTGGAATAGATATTTTTGTGTTACTCAGTGTGAAATTGGTTTGATTATAACATGTGAACCTTGCAATCTAATTGAAGCTTAACCTTGTAAGCGCTCCTAAATCGTGCTATAATAGATGTGTTTATCAATCAAATTTCAAGGTTTCCATGATATACTATTGTTTAAGGAGTGGATAATATGCGTATTTTGATCGTTGAAGATGAAAAAGACCTTGCCTATGTACTTTCTGAAACGCTGAAATTAGAAGGCTACAATATTGATATCGCAAATGACGGGGAATACGGTCTTGACTGTGCGTTAACCGGCGTGTATGATCTTATTATTTTAGACGTGATGCTGCCGAAAATAAACGGTTTTGATGTCCTGAAACAACTTCGGACTGCAAACATTCACTCTGCTGTACTAATGCTGACTGCTCGTTCCCAGATTGAGGATAAAGTGGAGGGATTGGACAGCGGTGCGGACGATTATCTTACAAAGCCTTTTATTACTAAGGAATTTCTTGCGAGAGTAAGGGCATTATGCCGACGCAGATCGAATGAATATGTTTCAGACAGACCTCAATTTGGCGACATCATCCTTGACACACCTCATCATGAACTGCACTGCGGCGATAAGAGAATTATGCTTAGTAAAAAGGAGTATGACCTCATAGAATTGCTGATATTGAACAAAGGAAAAGTTATCGGAAAAGATGTCATGATTACCAAGATATGGGGATATGAAACGGATGTTGAGTACAATTCCATTGAAGTATATATTTCTTTTCTAAGGAAGAAAATGAAAGCGCTGAATTCCGCAGTCAGCATACAGACTTCTCGTGGAGTCGGATATTTCCTTGCGGAGGATAAAAATGGATAAAGCAATAAAAAAACTCCGCAAAAAATATATCATATCCGCATCATTGATTGCATTTTCAGTTATTCTGCTTATGCTGATCCTTTTAAATGTAATTACATTCATTGTGTTCCGTTCTTCCGACCGCAATGCCCATGAAATGATCCAGCAAGCGGCGCATTCTTACGATTATAATACCGAAACTTTTCTCCTTTCGGATATGGAAACGAATAAGGACGGCGATCATATCATTCCCTGCGCCGTGGATTCTATTGACAGCGTAACGCTTAAAGGTGAGATCACCGGTGAAAATCCTACACAGGGCTGGTACAGTGCAGGCGGCGGTCTGATGTACCAGCTGACAGTTGACGGAACAGAAAAATTTGCCTATCGTGAATACACGTTCAACAAAAACACCAGTGAAGTTACAATTGATTTCAAGGATGACAGCACCTTGCGGTTTGAAGAGCGATCTCTGCTAAGCGAAAGCGGCGTGACTAAAGATAATTTTCTGGTATCAATTGTCTGGTGGTCTTCATCGGATGATGTTTCCCTGAAACTTGACAGCGTTACTGTTCACTACAATACCGATTTTACCAAAAGAAACATGATGCATATAAGCTATCAGGATCTATTCGGAGACGAGATTCCGACTGCGATTAGTGAAACAAGCAGTTTCTTTCTTGTTTCTGATACCGATCGTCATCTGATTGCAGAATGTGCTGGAAATCTTCCCGCACATTTTGACAAACAGAAAATCTCGGATGTATTGAATACAATATCCGGACGCAGCGGTACACTGAAAATCAATTCAGGTGTTTCCTATGCATACTCTGTTTCAGAAAAAAATGGGATTGTCGTTTATTCGTTGATACAAAACAGCAATACAAAAAGAGCGTCCATACAGGTTTTTGCCGTTTCCACGATTCTTGGGACTGTTATTTTCGCTCTTTTACTTTGCATTATCCTCTGTATTTCAAGAAGGATCATCGCTCCCATATCAGAAAGCTTTGAAAAACAAAAGCAGTTTATTTCCAATGCAGGACATGAATTGAAAACGCCTGTTACTGTCATTTCTGCAACAACTGATCTGCTCGAGCGCAAGCACGGCAATGACCGCCTGCTTGATACGCTAAAAGCACAGTCTGAAAAAATGGGATGTCTGGTAGGAGAACTGCTGGAGCTTTCCAGACTTTCGGAAATGCCTGAAAATAAGACGCAGTTTTGCAGTTTTTCTATCAGCGATATTGTAAATCATATTGTTCTTTACTTTGAAAGCCGTGCATTTGAGGAACAGCATGAACTCATTGCACATATCAGCGAAGGAATTTATCTGAACGGCGACCGTGTAAAAATAGAACGTCTTGCAGGCATTCTGCTGGACAACGCGCTGAAATATGCAGACGTAAAAAGTCCTGTTACGATTACTTTATCTGAAAATAAAGATAACGTGATTCTGACTTGTTCCAATCCGTGTGCCGACATGAAACAGGAACAGCTCCCCCGGCTGTTTGAACGATTTTATCGTGCAGAAGAATCTCACTTCAACGAAAAAGAGGGATTTGGGCTGGGATTGTCCATTGCACTGGCGATCACGGAACTGCATAAGGGAGAGATTTCGGTCTCACTTAATGACAATACAGTTATATTTAAAATTCACTTACCAAAATAACAGGAGGAATTATTATGAATAATATGTTATCCGCTTTAACCGCTATTACACTAACGGTATGCATGTTACCTGCAATACCGTGCACCACAGCCAATGCTATAACTAACGATGAGATTGTTGACGAACAGCTTTCAATGCCCATTGTTTCCATTGATACGCTTGGCAACAGCGTAAATACGAAAGAAAGCTACACAGATGCTAAAGTTACAATTTACGATGAAAACGGAACTATTGATACCCAAAATGCTGATATAGCCATCAGACTTCGTGGAAATGTTACGTTGAATCTTGATAAGAAAAGCTATCGGTTCAAATTTCCCAAAAAGACAAATCCCCTTAGTTTTGGTGACGGTGCAGCGAAGTCATGGAATTTGGTAGCAAATTATTATGACACTTCTTTGCTCAGAAATATGGCGGCATATCATTTAGGCGATATGCTCGACGGTATGCCGTATTCTGCAAACTGCCGCAGTGTAGAAGTTTATGTCAATGGAACTTATCAGGGCGTTTATTTGATGACGGAAGCGGTCAACGTTGCAAAAAGCCGTATCAATATCACAGAAAATCCCGCACTGATTGAGGACAACGGTTATCTTGTGGAAATGTCATGGTACGACTGTGATTATCCTTTCTACGTGGAACATCAGCAGTATGATGTGAAAAGTGATCTTTCACCTGACGTTGAAATATCCAAACAGCAGGTTGATTATATTTCCGGCTATATGGACGATGCGTTGAAAGCCCTGAAAAGCGGTAATAAGAAATCAGCAGAGCAATACATCGATATTGCTTCGCTGATCGATAATTATATTGCCAATGAAATATGCAAAAATGTGGATTCCGGCTGGGACAGCTATTATATTTCCAAGGACGCAGGCGGAAAATTAACGTTTAATCCTATGTGGGATTATGACCTCGCACTTGGAAATTTCATTGATGTCAAGGGCATGGACGCAGAGGAAGGTCTGACCGTCTATAATGTTTCAAACTGTAACGCCAACTCCAATCAATGGCTTTGTTATGCGGTTCAGAACGATTGGTTCAGAAATGCAGTAACGCAACGCTGGCAAGAAGTTTATGAACGTGTAAAAACACTTCCGGAGTTTGTAACCATAGAAGCTGAAAAAAATGCGGCTTCTTATGAACGTAATTTCACCAAATGGAATACTCTTGGTAAAAAGGTATTTTCTGAACCGGACGAAATAGCAGAACTTACCACGCATAAAGCTCATGCTGATTATCTGAGCAGATGGCTTGAAAACCGCATTGCGTGGTTCAACACCTATTTTGCATCTGACAATTGGAAAAAAGGCGTATTGCTGGATGAAAATGAAAAGCCGATCGATCCATATAACGCAGTAGCAGTGAGTACGCTGATGTTTTGGGGCGGTACAGGCGAAATAGATATGGATAGTCCCGGATTCACGGCACAGGCATCGAACAATATGTGGGGCGGCGGACAGGCGCTATCCACAGGTCTTATGATGTTCAATGGACAAAAATACCGTCTGTCGTTTGATTACGTCGCACCCGATACGGCAAGTATCAACTACCGCATTCAGGCAAATCACGATAATTATATGCCATATATGAATGGTACAGTAAAGCCCGATAGTACGCAGCATTTCGAGACAGAATTTACTGCCGGTACTGACGATGCAAACTGTGCGTTTGTTCTTGAATTCAAGGGCAGCGGCACTGTCAAGGTGGAGCATCTGTCGCTTGTGTCGTTGGAAGAAGAAAAAATTACAGGTGATGTCAATGCAGATGGAAAGTTTGATATTGCAGATGTTGTTTTACTTCAAAAATGGCTGCTTGCCGTTCCTGATGCAAAACTTGCCGATTGGGAAGCTGCTGATCTTTGTAAGGATAACAGACTTGATGTTTTTGATCTTTGTTTGATGAAGCGTGAACTTTTAAAAGGAAAATAGGCAGTGAATTATAAAAGAATAAAATATTGACGATAAAAGTAAGAATTATTTCGTTAGTACATAAAAAAGTCTTACTCAATTTAATTTATAAATATGTATACGACTATTATTCAGTGATTCGTTATTAATTATAAAGTAAAAGTCGGCATCTATAGTTTTGTGTAGATGCCGACTTTGTGATATTTGATTTGCTTTTATTCGGTAATAAGAAAATACAAGATTTTATTTCAAGTTATTTTTCATAAGTAAAGTTATTGAAGCGGATTTCCGTCAGCATCTGTATTGATGCTTCCGCAGAGTATCATAATACCCTCAATAAAACCCCAAATTCCTGCAATACCACAGGTACAAAGAGAAAGAACAAGCTGAATAACGGCTTTCTTTGTGTAACCAAGATAGAAATTATGTATGCCATATCCTCCGAGAAAAATACCGAGGAGACCGGCGGCCATTTTTGATTTCATATTAAACCTCCACAATTATGTTATCTTGATCAGTCACCAAGAGCGTTGCCGTCAGCATCTGTATTGATGCTTCCCGTAAGTATCATGATTCCTTCGATAAGACCCCATATCTCGCTTGCAACGGCAAGCGTACCACAGCTGAGAACAGAAATGAGAAGCTGTGCAAGAGCTTTGCCCTTAAATCCAAGATAGAAATTATGAACTCCGAATGCTCCGAGAAAGATACCAAGGAGACCTGCCGCCATTTTCGACTTAGCGCCGGGTGCGGCAACGGGTTTGTTTTGAACGGCAAAACCGCATGACATGCAGACAGCAGCGCCCGGAGCTACTTCATTACCGCAGTTTCCGCAAAATCGTATGCCCTGACCTACGGGAGTACCGCAGTTTACACAGACAGCCGCATTGGCGTCAACGGCATTTCCGCAATTTTTACAATACATGATATAAACCCTCCATATATATTAAAGTTAATTATAAAGTGTAGTTTGTACCCCAAACCATACCATGTTATAATTTTAGCATGAAACTTTAAAAAAGTCAATACTATCACAATTTTTTTATATATGAATTTTTTGTTAATGTATTATAATATATAAGGTGTTAAAGGCATATTGACATAATCAGCGCGTATCTGTACAAAGATATTGAGTGAAATTTATTTCCGCACCTATTGCAATTTTTATGCTAATATGATATAATGTAATATATGATCTTCGGGGCAGGGTGAAATTCCCTACCGACAGTAAAGCCTGTGAGCCGTTTTTGCGGTTGATTCGGTCAAATTCCGAAGCCGACGGTGAGTGCGGAATTGTTCGCACAAGTCCGGATGAAAGAGGATCGTCTGCTTTTATAGACAGACTTTTTCCCCGAATTTTCGGGGATTTTTTTGTGGAGGTGGATATGTCTCACGAGAAATATATGAAAGCGGCGCTTAAGCTTGCGGAGAATGGACTTGGATTTGTTGATCCGAACCCGATGGTTGGAGCTGTTATTGTTCGCAGCGGAGAAATTATCGGCAGAGGGTATCATCACAGATGCGGTGAGCTTCATGCTGAGCGCAATGCTTTTGCAGACTGTGACAGCCGCGGTATTGATTGCAGCGGAGCCGATATGTACGTCACTCTTGAACCATGTTGTCATTATGGTAAAACGCCTCCGTGTACCGAGGCTATAATCGAGCATAAAATAAAGCGTGTGTTTATAGGTTCTGCCGATCCGAATCCGCTTGTTGCAGGTAAAGGGGTAAAAATACTTAGGGATAACGGGATAGAAGTTACGGAAAATGTTCTCCGCCGAGAATGCGATGAACTAAACGAGATATTCTTTCACTATATCACAAGCAGGACGCCCTTTGTAACTATGAAATATGCCATGACCATGGACGGCAAAATTGCCTGTTATACGGGAAAATCAAAGTGGATAACAGGGGAAGCTGCCCGTAACAACGTACATCGTGAAAGACTGAAACATTCGGCGATAATGATTGGGATAGGAACTGTGCTTGCAGATGATCCGATGCTTACCTGCCGGCTTGAAAACGGTCGGGATCCAATAAGAATTATTTGCGATACTCACCTGCGAATCCCTCTTGACTGCAATATTGTTAAAACTGCAAAGGAAGTTACAACAATTATCGCGACTTCCAGTGGCAATGCAGAAAAAAGACGCGCCCTTTGTGAATTAAGCTGTAATACGATAGTGGTCGGTGAAAAAAATGGTCATATTGATCTAAATGAACTTATGACTGAATTAAGTTCGCTTGAAATTAACAGTATCCTGCTTGAGGGCGGCGGTGAACTCAATTGGTCAATGCTGAATGCAGGATTTGTTAATAAAATACAGACTTATATCGCTCCGAAAATATTTGGCGGAGAGAACGCTAAATCACCGGTTTCAGGGATAGGCTTTGCGTTCCCCGATGAAGCGGCAATTCTTTATGATACAAAAATAAAGCGAATCGGAGAGGATATTCTGATTGAAAGCAGGGTGAAAAATGTTCACGGGAATAATTGAAGAAATTGGAATCGTAAAGGAGGTTCGCCGAAGCGGAGATAATTCATTCATAAGAATCAATGCCGAAAGGATCTTGAGTGATGTTCAGCTTGGCGACAGCATAGCTGTGAATGGTACTTGTCTGACAGTCACAAGGCTTGACGGCAATATATTTCAAGCAGATGTAATGAACGAGACTTTGAACCGCTCCTCCCTCGGAAGTCTTAAACAGGGCAGTATTGTTAATCTTGAAAGAGCAATGGTGGCAAACGGACGATTCGGAGGGCATATCGTTTCAGGTCACATTGACGGAACAGGTACGATAATAAATGTAAAAAACGATGGTATTGCAGTATGGTATACTATATCTGCCTGTGCGGATATTATGAAATATATTGTAGAAAAAGGCTCTGTCGCAATTGACGGGGTAAGTCTGACGGTGGCAAAAGTAACGGAAAGTTATTTCAGCGTTTCTGTAATACCGCATACCGCCGAAAATACGATACTTTCCTCCAAAAAAGCAGGAGATATTGTAAATCTGGAAAACGATATAGTTGGAAAATATGTAGAGAAATTTATAAAAAATGACTTTTCGTGTACGCAGAAAAGTAGTATAGATATGAATTTTCTTGCAGAAAACGGTTTTTAAGGGGTAATATTATGAAAAAAATTTTAGCATTTGGTGCGCTTCTGCCGGCGGCAGTTCTTACTTCATGCAGCATTAATATTAACGGTATAGGTACGGACGCGGATTTTAAATTCACCGATAAAAATTCTGAAAATGTTCGAATAGAAACAGACGGCATAGACAAAATCGACGTTAAGGTCGATGTCGGACAGTGCAAGGTAAGTTACGGTGAATCGGAAACGGCGGATATTACAGGAAATTATACTGTTCACGGATTAAACGAAAAAAAGGTTTCGGCTGCTTTGGAAAATATTAAACTGACGCATGAAATAAAAGGCGATACCCTTTATGTAAAGGTACAAACTCCGAACGGCAGCAAAAATTTTATCAATTATACCACCGACCTTGAAATAATACTTCCAACAAGCTTCAGTGATTTTAAAATATCTTCTGATGTCGGCGATATTGAGCTTGACGGTCTTTCAGGAAACTTTGATATTTCAGCCGATGTGGGGGAGATCGACCTTGACAGTCTTTCGGGAAATTTTGATATTACTGCCGACGTAGGTGATATCGATGCCGACAATATTACGCTGACAGGAGATTCCAAAATTGAAGCAGATGTAGGAAACATTGATGTTTCCCTTACGGAAACTGCTGAATGCGAACTTGAAATCATAGCTGATGTGGGTGATATTGATGTTGATACAAACGGACTTGACTATACCGAAATTGATAAATCCGAAGATTATACAGGTGAAAAAGTCAAACTGGTTATCAATGACAAATGTTCAGCTGAACTTAAAGCTGATGTAGGAAATATTAAAATAAAAAAGTAGGAGAGATTATAATGTCCGATAACTTTAAGTACAACACTGTGGACGAGGCTTTGGAGGCTCTCCGAAACGGTGAAATAATCCTTGTTACCGATGCCGAGGATAGGGAAAACGAGGGAGATATGATATGCGCCGCCGAGTTTGCTACGACCGAAAATGTGAATTTTATGGCGGCTCATGCCAAGGGACTCATCTGTATGCCTATGAGTATTGAATTGTGCAGTAAGCTTCATCTTCCTCAGATGGTAGATTATAATACAGACAATCATTCGACGGCTTTTACCGTATCTATCGACCATGTTGAAACTTCTACGGGAATTTCAGCGCAGGAGAGAGGATTCACTGCACGCATGGCAGTTGACGAAAATACAAAGCCGGAGGACTTCCGACGTCCTGGTCATATGTTTCCGCTTACTGCGAAGAAAAACGGCGTGCTGGAGCGAGAGGGACATACTGAAGCTACGGTCGATCTCATGCGGCTAGCAGGATTAAAGGAGTGCGGTTTGTGCTGTGAGATAATGCGTGACGACGGCACTATGATGAGAACGGGCGAATTGCAGGAAAAAGCCGTAGAATGGGGTTTGAAGTTCATCACAATACAGGCATTGAAAGAGTACCGCAAGATACATGAGACGTTTGTTGAATGTGCTGCAAATACAAAGCTGCCGACGAAATATGGGGAATTCAGAGCGGTATGCTTTGTCAACAAGCTTAACGGCGAACATCATGTTGCCCTCGTAAAAGGCGACATCGGAGACGGTAAAGATATTCTCTGTCGTGTACATTCCGAGTGCCTTACGGGAGATGCGTTCGGCTCGCTGAAATGCGACTGCGGACAGCAGTTTGCGGCTGCTATGGCTCAGATAGAAAAGGAGGGCAGGGGAGTTCTCCTTTACATGAGACAGGAGGGTCGAGGTATAGGTCTTGTGAATAAACTGAAAGCCTACGAATTGCAGGATAAGGGCATGGACACTCTTGAAGCAAATCTCGCTCTGGGTTTCCCGGGGGATATGCGTGAGTATTACATCGGTGCGCAGATACTTCGGGAGCTTGGCTGCAAAACGCTTCGCCTGCTCACGAACAATCCCGACAAGGTGTACGGTCTGAACGGCTTCGGTCTGGAAATAAAGGAGCGTATCCCGATACAAATGGACGCTACAGCATATGACCTTTTCTATCTGAAAACAAAGCGTGACAGAATGGGACATATACTTGATTATTAATTAAGGAAGTAAATGATATGGGATTTTGGTATTATATTTGCATGGCTGTTTTTGTTTTTCTCATTTTGGCGATTATTTATGATATTATCATGATAACTGTAAACTCTCAGAGGTTGAAAAAGCTCAGCGGAAAAATCGCTTTAAAGAAAAGTATCAAGTATAATATGTGGTGGATAATTCTTTCGGCTTTAAATTCTTTTTTATATTTTGAACGATATAGAATCGAGATCAGTAAAGATGTTCCGAAAGACGCTGACTTAGCTTTATTTACATCTATCGTATGGGTAATTTGCTGCACATTTCATATTGTAAATATATTTATTGATAAATATATTTATTTAACTATTGACGGCTTATTTTTTAAGACTTCGATAAAAATTCAGCCGAAAGAGAAGTACAGCTATAGAGTCGACGGAGATATACTTGAGCTTTATTATAAGAAAAGCTATAAGCCTGTCAAATACAGGATAATTGCAAACAAAGAAGAATTGGTAAAATTACTGGAGGAGAATTACACTCCGTACATCGATGAATTTTAAAGGAGGATTTTATTATGAAAACTTATGAGGGAAATTTAATTCCAAAGGACGTAAGAATCGGAATAGTCGTTGCACGATTCAACGAATTTATTACGAGTAAGCTTTTGGGAGGAGCTATTGACACGCTGAAAAGACACGATGTGTCTGAGGATTCAATTGACGTGGCATGGGTACCCGGAGCGTTTGAGATACCGCTTATCGCTCAAAAAATGGCGAAGTGCGGCAAGTATGACGCAGTTATCTGTCTCGGAGCTATAATCAGGGGAAGCACGTCTCATTATGACCTTGTATGTAATGAAGCTGCAAAGGGAATTGCGCAGGTTTCTTTGCACAGCGATATTCCTGTAATGTTCGGCGTTATCACAACGGAGAATATCGAGCAGGCTATCGAGCGTGCCGGCTCAAAGGCAGGCAACAAGGGAAGCGAGTGCGCTGAGGGTGCAATCGAAATGATCAATCTTATACGTGAGATAGAGGACTAAATGGCTAATCTTATTTTTGATTATGATGGTACGCTGCACTGTTCTATGATGACCTATGCTCCTGCCTTTCGGACAACTTGCAAATGGCTCACAGATAATGGATATATGCCTGATAAGGAGTATACCGATAAGGAAATAAGCTTTTGGTTGGGATTTAATTCAACTGATATGTGGAACAGTTTCCTGCCTGACGTTTCTCCAGATATACGTGAAAAGGCACGTATAATGCTCGGCGAGGATATGGCTCGGCGAGTGGAAAACGGCGAGGGCGCGCTTTTCCCACATACAGAAGAAGTTTTGGAGGAGCTGAAAGCGGCAGGACATACTCTTATTTTCCTGAGCAACTGCCGTATAAAGTATATGGAACGTCATACAAGAGTGTTTGGGCTCGACCGTTTTTTTGACTTTTTTTACTGCTGTGAGGAATATGGCTTTATTCCGAAGTATCAGATATTCCGTTTGTTCAGCTTACAGCATGAAGGACAGTACATCGTTATAGGCGACCGTTTTCACGATATAGAAACGGCTGTTAAAAACGGTTTGAAATCCGTAGGCTGTGGTTATGGCTACGGAGATTCCAATGAGCTTTCAGCAGCTGATATTATTATAAACGATATAACAGAACTCCCGAAAGCTGTTGAAAAACTGCTTATTTGAAGGTAATAGTATGAAAAAACAAAAACATTTAACTTTAATTATAGCTCTTTCTCTTCCTCTCTATCTGTGTTCATGTTCGCTTGAAAATTTCGGATACGATTCAGAGTCATCAGAAACAGAGCGTGAATCGGATACTCTTAATTACAGCTATGATACTGTAGATATAGATGATGTAAACGAGGATATACGAAATCTCCTTGAAGATATAAAAAAGACTGATAATGAAAAGGCTGTCGGCAATGATATTGACATTCTTTTAAATTATGCAGATACGGCTTCGGACGCAATGACGTATAAGTGTATCGAATCTTATCTTGACTGGAATAATTACAATTTGGAATGCGAATATGAAGATCTCAGCGAAACTTTCTATGTTGTAAGGGACGCAATTGGTTATGCATTTGCAAAGGGAAGTAAGTCGCAGTATTCCGAACTTTTCAGCGAACTTACCGATGAAGATTCGATTGAATATTATACTCAAAAAGGGATGAATTTATCTCGTATCGAGGGATATGCTTCGGTTGATTATAATGTAACCGATGAAAATATTGACAGCTATTTTGATGTTGCCTATGACGATTCTCTCAGTGATGATGAAAAAAATATTAAATGCGCTGAAATTTATCTTGAGATATTGTCGAATATTGATCCGGAAAATTATTATGAGAATTACAATCGCGATTATACTCCCGATGATATATTAAGACTTTCGAAGAAAGTCGGTGAAAAAATAAAACCTGTAGTATCAGAGCTTTACGACAGATTTGAAGAAAATAAATATTCCGACGATGTGTTTGAATCTCCCGTTCTTTTTGACGATCCGTTAAAAAAACTGAACGAATATGCGGAAAAACTTTCCGCTGATATAGGTAAGTCCGCAAACAGACTTGTAAACGAGGAACTTTACACTATTGCTTCGGGTGACAATTGTTATACGGGTTCGTTTACTTCCGATCTTCCGACTGATAACACTGCCTTGATCTACATTTACACAGACGGATCATATAATGATATGTCGGCTGCCATTCATGAATTCGGTCATTTTCATGCCTCTTTCAGCGATGATACGAACGCTTATCTGACGGAAACTAATTTAGACGTTGCAGAAATACAGTCTCAGGGCATGGAGCTTATGTTTATGCAATTTTACGATGAAATATACGGCGAACAGTCAGAGGCTATGAAGCTTATAAAGCTATGTGATCTGGCAGACGTTGTGGTATCCGGTTTTCAGGTAGGCGAATTTGAATACCGTGCGCTGTCGCAAGCGGAAGAATTAACGCCTGAGGAAGTTCTTAAGCTTTACAAGGACATTATGGGAGATGATGCGGAAAGCTATCCTTTTTACTATATGAGCCATATTTTTGAGGCGCCGGGATATTATATAAGCTACGGAGTATCGGCTTTGGCGGCATTGGATATGCTTGATGATATTCGCAGCGATCCTGCGGCTGCGCTTGGTAAATATGAAAAAATAGCCGCAGTACCTACAAATTCTAAGAAGTGCGGTTTTAGAAGTTCGTTGAAAGAATGCGGATTCAGGGATATTCTCACGGAAGAATATATTGAAGAATTGGCAGCAGAATTATTAAAGTAATTGAATCGCTGTTAATATCTTGATAAAATCAAAGTTTTATATTAAAAAGGGAACGCTCTTTTTTGGCAGAGCGTTCCCTTCAGTCTGTGGAAAAGTAAAAATTGAATTACATTTTACTGACTAATCAGGCGGTTTCAATTGACATAACTTGTTATAATAGATCACTTCTGATGTATAAACTTCAGCGTTTTCGTTCGGAAACGGTGCTTCGGGAATCGGTGTGGTAGTGGTTTCCGTACTTGAACATTCAGGTTTCGCTGTTAAATCAGTAGTTACCATAAATGTTGTGCAGGCTGTAGTCGTAGTATTTGTGGTAGTTTCCGTTAAAAGCGGAATTGTTGTGACAGCTGTTGAAGTATATGTTGTCGGCAGTTCGCCGGGAGGGCCTGTTTCCATAGGAAATTCGCCCGTACATCCTCCGGGTTGATCTGTAGCATATGTTAGTGCAGTTGTTGGTATTAATTCAGTTGCAGGTACTGATTGCGTTTGAACGGCGGGTTTGGTTTCAGTTTCAGCTAAGGTAGTTTTAAGAGAAGTTTTCTTTGTTACGGTAGCAATGGAAGTTTTCTTTGTTTCTGTCACATGAGTAGTTTTCTTTACCATACTCGATTTTGTTTCTTTAGGAGCAGTTGTTGTAACATCGGGTTTTTCAGTTGTTATGTGAGAATGTTCATTGTCTGTCTGGCGTACTTCTGTTGTAACGATTTCTTCTTTTTCTGTTTTTTCCGTTTGAGTGGGCTGCGCTGGAGAAGTTGCGATCGACTCTGTTGTATTATAACGGCTGCTGTATATATCAGGCTTTATGTTTTGCAATGTATCATTATTGTATATCATAAGTCCGATGAATGCCGCAGCCGCCGTACCCATTACAGATGAAGCAGTTCTGATCAAGTTCATTCGCCTGCGTTTTCTTGCATTGAGATACTCGTCGCGGCGTTTGAGAACATTGTCGGCAATTTCTTTATAGCTCTTCATAACTGAACCCTCCCTTCTCAAGTATTGCTTTGAGGGACTGTTTTGCTCTATATAAAAGATTATTTATCTGCTTTTTGCTTTTCTTCATAATTTTTGCAGTTTCGTTAATTGAAAAGTCCTCAAAAAAAGTCAGATAAAGCACCTGACGATAATCGTTGCTGAGATTTTTCATTGCCCTGTGCAAATGAAGCCTTTGCTCTTCTTTAAGCAGATCGGCTTCAATGTCAGATTCATCATATATATCGGTATATTCTTCCAACGGAGTATCGGATATTCGTGAGCTTTTTCTCATGCCGTCTATGGCTGCGTTTCTGCTGATTGCATACAGCCATGTTTTAAAGCTGCTTTTTCCTCGGAATACAGGTTTTTTAACGGCGAGCTTAAAAAAGGTTTCTTCTGCGTATTCCTCGGAAAGTCCGATATTTCCGGTAATTCCATATAAATAAAGAATAAGTCCGTCTTTATAATCGCGTATTATGTCGACAAGACCTTCATCGTCTCCGTTTATGTATCGCTTGTAACAAAGATCTCCGTTGTCCATAAAATCCCCCTTTCCGAAAAAGTCATACTTTATATAATTAGACGTATAACTCGACAAATTTACTTACTATATTTGAAAATTTATGAAAATTTGACCCTGTGAAGTTACAGGGTCAAAAAATTATTTGTCTGTGTTTTGGTTGTTTTGAGATTTTTCCGAAATTTGAATTTCGTTTTCCTCACATAGTTCATGTGAATTTGCTTCTTTTAAAATTTCTGTTACTGTCTGAGATGTAGCTTCGTTGGTTTCAGAATAGGTATTTTCTGCTTCTTTATTTATAAGATTGGGATAAAATATAAGTTCGACAATTTTTTTGCCTTTGCATTTTTTTTCTAAAAAATTATAAGCTGTGACGATTCCGTAAGCTGAAAATCCTATCATCATAATGAAATAGGGCATGGAATACTGAGATTTTGCTTCTGCTAAAAGATGATATGTCATTCCTCCGAGTATAATTAGGGGAAGGATTACACTTAGTATATTTTTGTTTTTTAAACACGCAAGAAGACCGATGCAAACAGAAACGAATACAAGCTGTGCGTAATAATCCATGTATTGTTTTGCGGATTGTTCACCGTCTCCGCATACCCATTCGGCTATACCGGTTCTCGGTGCGTAGTTGTAACGTATGATATTGTTCCAGATACTTTGATAGCTTGTCTCATTCCATTGTGAGATAAATTTCTTATAGAAAAATTCATGGCGGGCCTGCGGAGTTGTAGCAAAATATTCTGCTCTGTTTTTTATGATTTCCATAGCTGCGCTCTTTGTGTCTTCAGCGTTATACAAATTGTTTGAATATAAGTGAACTGTGTATGAGGGATTGTACCAGCCGGGAGCGTTATCAGCTTCGTTTAAACCCATTGCAAACCATGCGCTGTATGGAATCGGGTCGCCTAAATCAAGCTCTGCCCTTGCTTCGTAAAAAGATTTTACAGCGGGAGATACAGAAAGCGAAAGAGCTGCGGTAATGACAATATAAAGCAGATCCTTTAAGATCTTTTTGCGTCTGAACATTGTAACAAAAACAATAATGCATATTGCCACAAGAACAATGTTGTTATTTGTTTTTATCATTACTGCCAAAGCAGTGCATACTGCCGAAATTATTCCGTAAGCAAATTTGTCTTTCTGTAAGTAGAGTATCATGAAAAGTACTCCATACAGTGCAAATGTCATACCGGGAATTATTCCGTAAAGGAAAGAACTGAATATAAGCGGCTGAGCGGCAAACATCAGCATTATGGCAGTAACATGGCGGATCCTATCGTCCTTGAAGATACGCGTATTTATAAGAATTATTGCGATATAAGACGCTGCAAGGAGTATGACGTTTATCATTTCTATGAAGAGAAGATTTTCGGGTTTTCCGAATATCATAGCGATTCTGATAATAATTTCATTGAAAAAAACATATCCGAGCTGAAAGGAGTAATCGTAAAAGTATCTGTTATCCGCATTAAAGGATTCAAAATTATTTTCAGCGAATTGATATGCGGCGGTCATTACTCTCCATGAATCTTCGCTTGGAGAAGAATTGGAAGAGTAGACCCATACGGCGCCGAGTATTATAGTCCATACGGATACTGCCGTAAGTTCTGCCCAAAGCGGGACTTTTTTCAGCAGGGGAAAGAGCAGAAAGATTATCAGTATTCCGAGAGCGAGCCATAGAAAATTTCCGATAATTCCATCGCTGTAATAAACAATGGTTTCCCAGCCGGGACGTATGCGATAAAGTATCGTATCAAGCGCTTCATATTCCTCGACTTTTTGTACTTCTACAGTTCCAAGCATACTTGACATGGTAAGTATTCCCATAAAAATCAGCATAAGTGCGGCTATTACAAGTCTGGCGGCAGACATGATTTCATTATCGGGAAACAATTCGGTATTTTTTATTTTTGTTTTATCTTTCTCCATTTTTTTACTCCTTTGTCAGTGAATTTTAGTTTCCGAGTAAGTCTGATAAATATTTACCTATATTATATCATTTTTTGTATTGGATGTCAAATATTTGTTGTTATGTAAATTGATTTTCTGTGCAGACAGTTTTTTATTAATAAATTGCAGAAATTACAGTAACATTACTTGCTTTTTGGGAAATAGTATGTTATAATTAAAATAAATCTTCGGAACCTGTATTAATAGGGAAGATGTGCGGATTTTCGAGTATAATTTTGTTGATTATAAAGAGAAAAGACGCAGGAATACTTGATGTATTGCAAGACTTTTCAACACAGTCATCGGCAAAATCTGCCCAAAAACGTGCAGCTACTCTATGAATACAGGTTCTTAATCTTTACATACGTCATGTTGTTCCGCATAACAATGCGGAATCAGTGTAAAGGCAACACAGCATAAAGCACTCCTGACGGCTTTGCACGCCATCTGCGTGGCATATTTTCCGTCATATTGCACACAAGCTCTGTGCGGCGCTGCCTAAAAAATTCAGAGGTGAAAATATGAAACGTCAGGATTATATAGGATGGGATGAGTATTTTATGGGAATCGCCATTCTATCGGCTCAAAGAAGCAAGGATAACAGTACTCAGGTAGGCGCATGTATTGTCAATACTGAGCGTAAGATAGTCGCTGTCGGTTATAATGGCATGCCCACGGGATGCAGCGACGATGATATGCCGTGGGAACGCGAGGGAACAACTTCTCTTGATACAAAATATCCTTTTGTATGTCATGCGGAGCTTAACGCTATACTAAACAGCAATTCGGCAAGCCTCAGCGGATGTACCTTGTACGTCACGCTTTTTCCTTGCAACGAATGTGCTAAGGCTATTATTCAGTCAGGAATTAAAAAAATTGTGTACCGAAGTAATAAATATGCTGATTCTGAAAGTACAAAGGCTTCATCTATGCTTTTTAGAATGTGCGGTATCGAATGCCGTGAATACATAGCATCTGAAAAACAAATTAATATTGAACTGTAAAAATTCAAAAAAAGTTTACAAAATAAGCCGCACATATGCGGTTTATTTACGTTAAGCTTATTAGGAGGGGGATTGTATGTGTCGCTGGATTTGAAAGAACAATATGACAAAATATACAGATATTGCTATCTGCGTGTACGCAGCCGCGAAATCGCAGAAGATCTGACACAGGAAACATTCCTTCGTTATATTGAGCATCCTCAGTATCACAGCAGCGGAAAGACGCTGCAGCTGCTTTATACGATTGCCGGAAATCTATGCAGCGATGAATTTCGCCGCAAAAAGCCCGAGGAACTTGGTGAAGAACCCCTTTCCAATGAGAATGTAGAAAAAACAGTTCTTGAAAGCCGTGCGCTGAGTGATGCATTGAAAAATCTGTCAGATGAAGACAGAGAAATGATTCTGTTAAGATACATAAACGAAGTACCCGTAAATGTTATTGCAGATATTTATAATATTTCAAGATTTGCTGTAAATCGGCGCATAAAGGTTATACTCAATTGTCTGCGCAATGAATTGGGAAAGGAGGAGCTGCAATGAAAAAATCAGAAAGAGAAGCCCTGAAAAAAGCATTTAATATTCCCGATCCGCAGAATAAGGAAAATTTTACTGCAAGATATGAAAATTTATTTATAAGAAACGATCGCAGACTTCGCTTTCCCATTTGCATGAAATATGTGACAACAGCGGTTTTTGCGGCTCTTGTAATAGGCGTTTGGGGACGTCTGACAGTTAGCCGCGATTATGTTGATAAATACCGGAACGGAAATATTACTTTGGATACTACTGTTGCGGCAACTACGACAGCGCCTCAGACATCTGCGGAAAGCGGCGGAGGTAAAAACTCTGCCGTTACGGATGCTTCTGCACAGACAACGGAGATCAGCGGAAATGTTTATACTCAAACAGTAACTTCCGTTTCCGATAAAAGCGAGACTTTGGAGAATACTGAAAACAGCAGTGAAGAAGGAAATAATGAAGAAGAACCAAAAGTGACTTCCGCTCAGACAGCTGTTGTAAATGTTGAGACGACTTCGATAAAAACGATAACATCAGCTCATAATGTGAAAACAACTGCTTTGATAAATACATCTCCTCCTATAGTTACTACAAATAATACGATAAACCATGTGACGGCAACGACGGTTCATATGGACGATCCTACTTTAGTTATAACGGATCCTGTGGATGTTCCTTCACCTATAGTGACTCAGACAACGCGCTGTGAAAATTTTGTTCCAAAACCTACAGAATCGACAGAACCGATAAATCCTGATCCTCCATGCGAAGATGAAGAAGGCATGAAATGGGTAATTCCCTCGGTTAAATATAAAAAACCCGAAAGCTTTACATATATCGAGGAATTGGGCAGTTCAACAGATGCACCGGGATTCTTTCCTTCAATAGACAGCGATAATTCATGGAGTATAAGCAAATTGTTTGAACGTTCAAAATATATTATCAGTGCGGAAGCTGTCGAAACAATTTATACGGATGTGGACGGATGCCCTTATACTCAATATGATCTTTTTACCCGTAATTGTTATAAGCATAATGGAAAATATCCGCAGCTGCTTTCACTCTATGTTCCGGGAGGATATATACCTGCCGATGTTTACTGTGAATGGGCAAATATAGAAAATCCTCTGCCCGAAGGCAGCATGGTATATGCCTGCGGAGGAAGCAGCGGCGAAATTGAATTGTATGAGAAATATATTTTCTTTATAAACGACGGTTCATATAATATGCCTGACGGTTCATATTCTCTTACGGCGGTAACGGATATAAGCATATTTGTTTATGACGGTGAAAAATATGTATCGCTCGGTAACCTGAATCTCACATTTACTGAAAAAGACCTTTCCGATCTGACATAATACTCCTATTAAGAACCGTTGCGGTTCAGAAAACGCCTTAGAGTGAAATATCTCTGAGGCGTTTTTCTGTTGCGAAGCAATTTAAGCGTTTTTTTTGCGTATTCATATAGGTTTTTTAGTAAATTCGCTGTAAATGGCAGATAATATTATTTGAATATTGCATTTTATTTTGAAAAATGGTAAAATAATATAGATACTTATAGACAGCATTTCATTGACAAGGCACGTTTGTTTTTCAGAAAAGGAGCGGATAATTATGAGTATATCTGAAATAGAAAGAATGAAAGAGCTTAACAAGCTTCTTGAAAAGGCTTCTGACGCTTATTATAATACGGGCGTTGAGATAATGTCAGACCACGAGTACGATACACTTTATGACGAGCTTGCCGAACTCGAAAAGGAAACCGGTGTGATTCTCAGCGGAAGCCGTACTCAGAAAGTCGGATACGAAGTATCTTCGGCTCTGAAAAAAGTCAAGCATACTTCAAAAATGCTTTCCCTTGACAAAACGAAAAGTATTCCTGAACTTACAGAATGGCTTGGAGATAATAAAGGTTTTCTAAGCTGGAAGCTTGACGGTCTTACAATAGTTCTCACTTATGAAGGCGGCAGACTTTCTCAGGCTGTTACACGCGGAAACGGAGAAACGGGCGAGGATATAACCGTAAACGCGCGCCATATCATAGGTATTCCGGCAGCAATACCGTTTATGGGCAGACTTGTTGTCCGCGGAGAAGCTCTCATGAAGTATTCGGATTTTGAAAGGGTAAACGCCGAGATAGAGGAGACCTCAAGGTATAAGAATCCGCGTAATCTTTGTGTCGGTACTGTGCGAAATCTTGATTCAAGGATAACTGCGGAGAGAAATATCAATTTTTTTGCTTTTAATCTTGTTTCAGCCAATGAGTATGAGGAAAATTCTTTTTCCAAACGTATAAAATGGCTTGAAGAACTCGGATTTCAGGTCGTTCACGGCATAAGCGTTACAAAAGAAACGCTCGAAGCCTCGGTAAAGGAATTTGAATCGTTAATATCGGAAAACGAGTTTCCCTCAGACGGACTTGTGCTTATGCTTGACGATGTGGCTTACGGTCTTAGTCTTGGAGTGACTTCTCATGCTCCGAGGAACGGAATAGCGTTTAAGTGGCGTGATGAAACGGCAGATACGAAGCTGCTCGAGGTAGAGTGGTCGGCAAGCCGTACCGGTTTGCTGAATCCTATAGCCATTTTTGAGCCTGTAGAACTGGAGGGAACTACCGTTTCACGTGCGTCCGTTCATAATCTTAGTATTGTAAAACAGTTAAAGCTCGGAATTGGCGATACAGTTTCGGTATATAAGGCAAATATGATAATTCCTCAGATACTTGAAAACAAAACATGCTCCGATAGTTTGGAAATTCCGCAGATTTGCCCCGTATGCAGCGGTAAAACGGAGGTAAAAACGTCCAACGAAGAAGTGGAAACGCTTATATGCGTAAACACAGAGTGTGCTGCTAAGCATATCGGTAAATTCGAGCATTTTGTACAGCGTGACGCTATGAACATCGTTGGACTTTCTACTGCTACTATAGAAATGCTTGTCAGGGAGGGATTTATACACAGTTTCAAGGATTTCTATCATCTTGACGAGCATAGGGAGAAAATAACTGCTCTTGAAGGTTTCGGAGAAAAGTCTTATCAAAAGCTGTATGAGGCTGTTGAGGCTTCACGTCATACGGAACTCAGCAGAGTTTTGTATGCTATGGGTATACCGAATATCGGCAGAGCCTCGTCAAGGCTGATATGCAGGGAATATCCGGAGGCTGAAATGCTTGAAAAGCTTACAGAGGAGGAGCTTACCGCTATAGATACGATAGGAGCAGTTTTGGCAAAAGATTTTGTAAATTTCTTTAATGATTCAGATAATATTAAGGAATTTCATGAGCTTTTAGAGGAGCTTGAGATCGTTCCGCCGGAAGCGGCAGACAACGATTCGCCTGCATCCGGAAAGACATTTGTTATCACAGGTTCAGTAAAGCTTTGGAAGAATCGTAATGAGCTTAAAGCTTTTATTGAAGCAAAAGGAGGAAAAGTGGCATCAGCGGTTTCATCAAAAACCGATTATCTTATAAATAATGATTCGGCTTCAAATTCATCAAAGAATAAGACTGCAAAATCTCTCGGTGTTCCGATAATCACCGAGGAGGAATTTAAGACTATGACGGAGGCATAAAATGAAAAAAAGACATCTTAAGTATGGACATATATACAGACTTTTCGCTTTTGGGGCATTGCTGGGAATGCTGTTGTTTGTGATGATATATGGTTTCCGAGTCCTTGACCCGACATATGACGACTGGCTGCTTGCAGCAGGCGAAGATCTTACTCAGCATTATTTTGGCTGGAAATTCCTTAGAAATTCTTCATGGCATTTTCCTTTGGGATTAATTGAAAAAATAAGCGCATCCGGTGATGTTTCGGCTGTATTTTTGGATTGTATTCCGATAGTTGGACTTTTTTTCAAGCTTTTGTCACCTATACTTCCCGAAACATTTCAATACATTGGGCTTTGGGCGTTATTTTGTTTTGGAATGATGGGAGGAACGTCGGCTGTTCTTCTGCACAGATTCTGCAAAAGCAATATTTTCTGCCTTTTGGGAAGCATTGTTTTTACGGTGTCTCCTACGGTTATTCAGCGTTTGTTTCACCATGAAGCTTTGGCGGCGCAGTGGATAGTGGTTCTTGCTATAGCTTTTTGGGCATATCGGGAGCATCAGTGGAAATATCGTAATACACCCATAATTTTGTGGTCGGTATTAGGAGCGTTGGCTGTCACGATTCATCTTTACTTTATACCAATGATATATACAGTTATGTTTGGATATATCATGACAGATATTTTAAAGACAAGGAAAATCAAGCGCTCATTGCTGTGTTTTGCTTCAACTACCGTCTGTACGGCTGTTACGATGTTTGTTTTCGGAGTGTTTCACGGCAGCAGCGACATGGAGGCTGGCGGATTAGGCAAGTACAGTTCAAATTATAATGCACTGTTTAATTCAATGGGAAATTCTGATTTTCTGAAACCTTTGGATTATTTCGAGGGACAGCGCGGCGGTTTTGGGTACATGGGTCTCGGTATGATAGCTGTTGGAGCTGCAGCATTTATAATTGCTTTATGGCATTTTGTAAAAAGAGTCAGATCATCGCATGATTTCAAGAGTATTTTAGGTGAAACTTTCAAAACTGCGCTGCCTGTAATTATTGTACTTACGCTCGCAATGTTTGCTGCGGCAAGTCCGAAAGGTACTCTGAATAAAACGGTCATATATGAAATAAATTATCCGGCGGAAATAGTGCATATCCTGAAAATTTTCAGAGCATCGGGAAGATTTATATGGGTGGACTTATATCTGCTGTATACGCTGATATTTGCCGCTTTGTCAAGAATAAAGAAAAAGAATCTCATGATCGCGGCGGCAGCGTTGTGCGTTAGCATGCAGATGCTTGATCTCAGAGGTTATATTGAAAAAAAGCATGACAAATTCACGGCAGAAGTCGTGTATAAAAATGAAATAGCATACGCTGATTTTATGCAGGCAGCGGAAGGCGCGGAGAGAATAGTTTTTCTGCCTGTTCCCGAAAATTTCCTTCATTACAAAAAAATGTATTACAGTTTCGGAGAGTATGCATGCGACCTTGACTTGGAGATGAATGTATTTTATACGGCACGACAGGATTATAAAATGCTGAAAAGCACATCGGAAGAAGAATATGATAAGCTTGTAAATGGTCAGGGCGATGCAGACGCTTTGTATGTTTTCTTTGACGAAAGCGATTTGCCGTCTGACACAAGCAGAATAAAATTATATAAGCTTGGTCAATATACAGCAGCAAGATTTTTGAAATAGTATGACGATTTTAGATCGTATTCATAAAAATGCAGCGTATGTATTTTCGGCAAACGAAAAGCAGTCTGAACAAATTGTGCAGACTGCTTTTTGATGTTATGCCCATATTTTGTTTTGTGCAGATGACGAAATTTATGTCATGCTAAACTGTCATAAAATGTTTTTTATTAGTAGTTGGTTTATTGATCTGATGTCACCTGATTGTTTGATTCATCCTGCTTTTTAAGAGATTCCGCTATATTCCGTTCGGATTGTTCGCGTTCTATTTCGAGTTCCATTTCGCGTAACCCTTTTTTAAGTCTTTCCAATTCTTCTTTTCTGTATTCATCTGTAATATTGGTTATATAAGAAGCGGTGAAACTGTTTAATGACCTATTTAAACTGTCTTTAACGGTTACGCCTCTGTCCTGTATTATTCCATTGCTGTCGGTAAAGATAAATGCAGAAAAATACATTTTAAGCGTTAAACGTGCTTCGGGCGATGAAGGAACGCGTATCGCACACAGCTGTTTTCCCGAGTCTGAACCTTTAAGGTAAAGTTCATCGTCTGTAACATAGCTGACATCGCTTATATCGTCATAAGGATATACGTATTGGCATTCGCTTTCTGCCGAAGAATATACATCGGAGGTATTAAAAAGTTCGGTTTGTGTAAATTTTGATTGAGATTCATCCGGGAATGCGGAGTTGCCGTTGAAATATACCGATTTTTTCCACATTTTATCACGGGACGGAAGTGCGTTTTCATAATTGTAAGGCAATATATCATAGAAATATTGCGAATCGTCAGTATGTCCGTATATAATTTCATTAGTGATTTTTTTTACGCCTGTTTCATCTTTAGTAATAACGGTATCTTCAAATGATGCAAGCGATACGCAGTTTCCGTCGCTGTCTGTGAGAAGTCCATCATCGTTTCTTTTAAAAAACGTTTCAATGGTCGCAGAATAAGTTATATTATCGTCTCTGCTGTCGGAATTTACCGCCGTTTCCTCCTCTGTGAATTTAAAATCTGATTCTGCGGCTGCAATGATGTTATTTTCCGAGTATGTGCCTGTATAAAGAGCGGCATACATTTGCGTCGTATTGATTCCGTCGATTTGCTTAATGAAGAGTTTTACATTCGCGTCTTCCTTGTCGCAGTCTTCAAAAGGACAGCTGAACAGCGGAGTGACAAGTACATCGTTTTCAATATAATAGTCAAGCGGAATGTCTATAACGGTGTAGCTGCCGCTTTCAAGCTCGCTGTTGATTTCGTTAATAAGACGGCTGTAATTTTTCTTTACAGAACTTATTCCGAGGTTTGTAAACACATGCCTGATAAATCCGGTTTTCGGCAATATCGCTATACAAACCGCAGCCGCAGCTGCAACGGCAGACCATTTCAGAAAATGAGACTTTCGTGATCTTCCCGTTATGTTTTCTAAGCCGCTTACAGTATATCCTTCTTCCGAGAAACATTGTTCCTCCTGCGGAAAGGCTCGCGCGGAAATTCTGTCAAAGCAGTCAACAGGGTCAGAAAGTTCGTTCATTTTTGTTTTTAAGATATTTTCAATATCCGAATCTACGAAATTTTCATTTTTCACTGTTTACACCTGCCTTTTCCTGTAGAATGGCTATAGCCTTGCTGTATCTTGATTTGATCGTGCTTTCGGGGCATTTCATGATCTTGGCGATTTGTTTGAAAGTAAGTTCGCTGCAGCATTTAAGTACGACGATCTGCCTTTGTTTATCGTTCAGACACATGAGAAGCTCATTTATATAAATACTGTTTTCAACAGTATGATCAGCCACACCGTAGCTTTGTACAAGAAATGATTCCTCGTCATGACGATGCCGGCGGCGCAGCTCTAATGCGACGTTTCGTGCAATTGTTATTATATATCCTGCACCGTCGCCTTTTTTGGGATCGAAGCGTTTTACCTGAGTCAGCCTTACGAAAGTTTCTGAAACGCAGTCTTCCGCAAGCTGATAATCAGATGTGATACTGAATCCAACGGCAAAAACACTTTTTTTGAACATAACGTATAAAGCTTTAAGACTTTCCTTTGATTGTGAGCAGCTTTGAATAAGCTTATTTACTGTCCCTATGTCTTCTTCGTTATTTTCGCGTGAGGAAAATATATTCAAAACAGCACTTTCACCTCCGCGGCAGATATTCCGTTCAGTAATCACGTTAATCACTCCTTTATCCGATCGGTGAGAATCCGCTGAATATTATGCGGTTTCTGAATAAGCGGAAATTCCGCTTTGTATGAAAGCTTTCATATATAAGTGATTAAAAAGGGTAAAAAAGACGAAGCTTTCAAAAAATTTTTTCAAAAATTGTTAATCAATGCTAACAAATTTTAAACTCCGAAATAAAAGAGCAATTTAAATGACGGTATATCGCCAAAAAATTTTGAAAAATAAAATTAAATGAAGTCGTGATGAATTCAATTGTTAAGATCATTTTACTTAATTTTGTTAACCTTGGTTAACACGTTATGATAATCATGTCTTAAATATAAATATTACTAATAAATTGATTTACTTATTAATAATCTGATGTTGTATCAGTTTTCATCTGCTTCGGAATCGTTTTTACTGATAATTTCGATTATTACTTTTTCTACCTTGTTTTCGTTGACTTCAGAAGCCGTAAGACGAAAACATCCTGTTTCAGCCGATTCTCCTGCATCGGGAATATGCTCCATAATATCGGTGACCCAACCTCCGACAGTAGAATAATCGGTATCTGCAACAGCTTTGTCAAGTTCTAAAAGCTCCAGTAAATCATCGATTTCAGTGTCGCCCGATGTCTCGTATCTGTTTTCGCTGAGCTTTACAATGCTGGTTATAATTTCATCGTCCTCATCGTAAATTTCTCCTACAAGTTCTTCGATTATATCTTCAAGCGTAATTATTCCTTTAGTTCCGCCATACTGGTCCGTCACAACGGCAAGGTGTACTTTTGAGCGCTGCATAAAGCGCATCGCTTCGCTTATAAGGTTTGTATCCGCAATATGAGGAACTTCCTGTATTATCTCTGCAATGTCGTTTTTTCCCTCTGCGAGCATTTTGAAAAAAGCTTTATTTGTAATAATTCCCACAATGTTATCGAGACTTTTTTCGTAAACGGGCATTCGCGAATACATTTCAGAACCGAAAACCGACTTTATTTCTTCAATAGAATCAGTAAGCTCAACTCCTACAACTTTTACCCGAGGGATAAGTATTTCATTAACAGTTATCTCGTCAAAATCGAGAGCGTTTTTCATAAGCTCGCTTTCCTGTTCTTCAATGACACCCTCCTCCTCGATCTCATCTATCATATATTTCAGTTCGTCTTCTGTAACGGTGGGGGATTCCTCGCCCTTGAATGCCGATGACATTTTGTTTAATGCCCAGACAAAGGGCTTGAGTAAAGCCACTAAAACAGACAGAGGCGCGGAAAAAAGCAAAGCTATCTTTTCGGCGTTTCTCTTGGCGTAGGATTTCGGCAGAACTTCACAGAAAATAAGTACAAGAACGGTAATGACAACAGTGGAGACTGCCGCGCCGCCTGAGCCGAGCAAATTGCAGAAAATAACCGTTGCAACGGAAGAAGTGGCAATGTTAACAATATTGTTTCCAATAAGAACAGCAGTTAGTACATCGTCAAAACGGTTAGCGAGTTTTAAAGCCTTTGCCGCTTTTTTGCTGCCCTGCGCCTCGTAATTTTTCAGTCTCAGCTTGTTTACGGAAGAATATGCCGTTTCTGTGCTTGAAAAAAGAGCTGAAAAAACCATCATGATAACGACTAATGCGACTTTCCATATATCCGAACTACTCATAAAAAACCTTTCCTTTTTAAAAGAATTCAATACTTAATTCTACCATATTTACAGGGATTTTTCAATAGTAAAAATGACTATTAATAAAGCTTATTTCAGCTTTTTAATATAAAATACGCCAACATACAGCCAATAGGCGTTTTTCAAATCTCTGCTTTCAACAAGCAGGATTTTCAATTAAAATGAAATGCACTCCTTTGGGCAAAGAGTGCATTTCCCGTTCATTCACTGTAATTTTCGCGCAAAAATTTTATTTCTTTAGCATATCCATCAATATCGTTGGGAGTTTCTAAAATAAAGGGCAGCTCCTTCAGTTTTGGATGATTTATCACGCGGATAAGAGCGTCCGCGCCTATATTTCCCGAACCGATTATTTCATGCCTGTCTTTATGAGAGCCGATATTATTCTTGCTGTCGTTAAGGTGTACCGCTTTTAGACGGTCGATACCTATGATCCTGTCGAATTCCTCCAGTACGCTGTCAAGGTTTCCGACAATATCGTAACCGCCGTCCCAGACGTGGCAGGTATCAAAGCATACACCAAGCTTGTTTTTAAGCTGAACGCCGTCAATGATCGCTTTAAGTTCTTCGAAATTACGTCCCATTTCCGAACCCTTGCCCGCCATTGTTTCAAGAAGAACTGTTGTTGACTGTCCCTCGCTCAAACATTCGTTAAGCTGCTCAATAATGAGCTGTATTCCTGTGTCAGTTCCCTGCTTGACATGAGAGCCGGGGTGAAAATTATAATAATTTCCGGGGACTGCTTCCATGCGTAGGAGGTCGTCTGCCATAGCTTCTCTTGCAAAACGGCGAATGTTTAAATCTGCCGCGCAAGGATTCATCGTGTACGGGGCGTGAGCGACCAGCTTGCCGAAATTATTTTCAGTAAGAATATTACGAAGCTTCATGGCATCTTCCGGATCAATGGTTTTAGCCGAACCGCCGCGTGGATTTCTCGTAAAAAACGCAAAAGTATTTGCGTCAATATCAAGAGCTTGCCTGCCCATAGCTTCATATCCTTTTGAATATGACAGATGACATCCGATGTAAAGCATAAAAATTTCCTCTCTTAAGGCGTTGGTGGGTGCGGTATTACCTTAAAATATGTACGGACAAAGATGTCCGTACAAGTCTTTTATTCAATTGTTACTTTTTTCATAACCTGCGGTGAAATAGGCTTGTCAGCATAATTGGTCTGCTGAGCGGCTATTTCATCCACAACGTCCATACCCTCGATAACCTTTCCGAAAGCCGCATACTGACCGTCAAGGTATGGCGCGTCCTGATGCATTATAAAAAACTGCGAGCCTGCGGAATCGGGATTCTGCGCACGTGCCATTGAAAGAACTCCTCTTGTGTGCTTTAAATCATTATTTACGCCGTTTGAAGCAAATTCGCCCTTAATATGCCAACCGGGACCGCCTGTGCCGGTTCCCTGAGGACAGCCGCCCTGTATCATAAATCCAGAGATGACACGGTGGAATATTAGTCCGTCATAAAATCCCGATTTTACAAGTTTTTCAAAGTTTTCACAGGATATTGGAGCTGTTTCGGGATAAAGCTCCAGCTTAATTTTTTTTCCGTTTTCCATTTCAATTACAACCATTATCAGTACCTCCGTTTAGTCGATTGTTATCACAAAATCAGGCGGGATCGTCGGAACAGGATTCCCTTCATCATCATATTTTATATGATCGTAGCCGCTGAAACCGGGCGGCGGCTTATATTCAGTAGGTTCATCGGCAGCTTCGGTTTTTTCCGATTTATCGGGAAGAGTTTCGGCTTCAACTATATTTTCGGGATCAACGGATGTAGGTTCTGATACCGTTTCAGTCTGAGGTTCAAGAACATTACCGTTTTCATCAGTGAAAATTTCCGTTGTTTGTTCGATAACATTTCCGGCTTCATCGGTTATGGCTTCGATAAACTCCGGCTCTGTGGCTTTTATCGGTCTTCCGAAAATATCATACTGAATACCGTGAGTTGAGTCGGCGTCTGATTTAGGGTAGTTTATCTCATAGCTGCCGTTTTCGCTGTTTTCCGTACTTTTTTCGGAATTTGTTTTTTTGGACGGCTTATTTTCATCTGAACAGCTTTTTCCTGCCATCAAAACAAGCAGAAATACTATGAGACCGCATGTCCATGCAATGATTCTGTTCCTTTCCATTGCTTCACCGCCTTTCCGTATGTGCTTTATAAATTTCAAGGCAGCCTTAAAAATATGTCAGAATGCCTTTTTATTCAGCGTCCTTTCAACGGTTTGTAATATTGACAAGCATAAATGTCTTTTTAATTATATATCTTTTTCAATAATTTGTCAAGTCTTTTTTAATGTAAAATCCGAATCGGAACTGCAATAATTTGTAAGAGGTTTTGCCGTATATTTTCATGTAGCAAACTGACTGTTGTAGAGCTGAGCGTAGAAACCGTTGCTTTTAATAAGCTCACGATGATTTCCCTGTTCGATAATATTTCCGCTGTTCATCACAAGTATTACATCGGAATTTTTTATAGTTGAAAGCCGGTGAGCGATTATAAAGCTTGTTTTTCCCTGCATAAGCTTTGTAAACGCTCTTTGAATGCGATGTTCAGTTCGCAGGTCTATTGAGCTTGTGGCTTCATCAAGAATAAGCATAGGCGGATTCATGAGCATTATACGGGCGATACAGATAAGCTGCTTTTGTCCTTGTGAAAGTCCGCTGTCCTCTGAAATCATCGTATCATAGCCGTTGGGGAGACGCTTTATGAATCCGTGGGCATGTACGGCTTTTGCCGCAGCTATAATGTCATTTCTTGAAGCCGTGTCTGAACCGTAACTGATATTTTCGGCAACAGTTCCGGTAAATACCCATGTTTCCTGAAGTACCATGCCGAAGCAGCTTCTCAGGCTGTTACGGGTAATATCCATAACGTTGTGACCGGAAACTGTGATTTTTCCGCTGTCAATATCATAAAATCTCAGTAGAAGATTAATTATAGTTGATTTTCCGCATCCTGTAGGCCCTACAATTGCTATGCGCTGTCCCGGCTTTACATCAAGGCTGAAGTTCTGAATAAGCTTGACTGACGGATCGTAAGAAAAGCACACATTTTCAAATCTGAGACTTCCCGAGCAGTTTGTAAGTTCTTCTTTATCGGAATCATCGCTGATCTCCTCTGCATCGAGAACATTGAATACCCTTTGAGCGGAAGCCGCTGCGTTTTGAAGTTCGGCAAAAACTCCGGATATTTCATTAAAAGGCTTAGTATATTGATTTGAATACGCAAGAAAGCTTGAAAGGCTTCCTACCGTCATTTTTCCAACAAAGGAAAAGCCGCCTGCCGCACTCATAGCGCCTATTAGACCTACGGCTGCATAGATAAGTCCGTTCACAAAGCGAGTGGTCGGATTGGTCATAGAACTGAAAAATGTTGCTTTTGTACCGATTTCTCCGTATTCGTTATTTATTTTATTGAATCTTTCTTCTGCACGTTTGTCGTAAATAAAAGCACGTACAATTTTTTGATTTCCGGCAAGTTCTTCCGCAAGGCTTACCATATCTCCACGCATTTTCGACTGCTTCATATAGGAGTTATGTGTAGCTTTTGTAATTTTTGAAGCGGCAAGAAATGAAAGGGGAGTGAGAAGTACTACAACTATTGCTATTTTGAAGTTTATAAACATCATGAATACAAGAGTTCCAAATATAGTGATAATTCCGCTGAAAAACTGTGTAAAACCCTGTAAAAGTCCATCGGATATAATTTCAACATCGTTTATCACGCGGCTTGTAAGTTCGCCCTTAGTCGAACCGTCAATATATTTTAACGGAACTCTTTCAAGCTTGGCGAAAACATCCGAACGAATATCCCTGACCGTGAGAAATGCAAGTTTATTTGTACAAAGACTCATGAGCCACTGGAAAAGTCCGCTGAAAATAACAGCGGCTCCGAGAATCGCGGCAAGTTTCCCGAGTTCTGCAAAATCAACAGCGCCTTTGCCAACGCAGCAGTCAACAGCGTTTCCGATGAAAATCGGAATGGTAAGGGAAAGTGAAACTCCAACGGCTGCACATATTATTGTAAAAATAAAATAAATAATGTAAGGCTTCGCATATGAGAAAATTCTCGATAAGGTCTTAATCATTGACGCTGTCCTCCTTTTCAT
The DNA here is from genome assembly GCA_910584195.1 of uncultured Ruminococcus sp. Classification (GTDB taxonomy): domain Bacteria; phylum Bacillota; class Clostridia; order Oscillospirales; family Ruminococcaceae; genus Ruminococcus. The sequence goes on from CAJTYV010000004.1 coordinate 91,244, forward strand.
TCATTTGCGAACTGTAAATTTCTCTGTAAATATCACATGTTTCAAGCAGCTCCTCATGTTTTCCTATGCCAACTGGCTGACCGTCGTCCATGACGATTATCTTATCCGCATCTTTAAGAGATGTTGTGCGCTGTGAAATCATTATTACAGACGAGCGTTTCATGTCGTTTTTAAGAGACTTTCTCAACTTAAAGTCTGTAGCGTAGTCCAAAGCGCTTGTTGAATCGTCAAGGATTATTATGTCGGGCTGTCCTACCAATGCACGTGCTATGGATAAACGCTGCCGCTGACCGCCCGAAAGATTTCGTCCTCCCTGCGATATGGCTGTATCAAGCTTTTTAGGCATCTTTTCAACGAATTCCCACGCTTGTGCAGTCTTGAGCGCGGCAATTATTTCTTCGTCCGAAGCGTCCGATTTGCGCCATTTCATATTCTCACGTACTGTTCCGGTAAATAAAACGGCTTTCTGCGGAACATAGCCAATTATGCTTCTGAGAGCTTCATAATCGCATTTTATGACATTTTTTCCGGCAACTATTACTTCGCCTTCATCTGCGCGGTAAAAGCAAGGTATTAGCGAAGCGGCAGTTGATTTTCCGCTGCCTGTTCCGCCGATTATTCCGAGCATTTCGCCGCGTTTCAGGGTGAAAGAAAGTCCGCTTACCGAGTTTTCGCTTGCTCCTTCATATCTGAAAGAGACATTGCGGAATTCTATAATGTTATTGCTGTTTTTATCGGGCAGTTCGATTCCGTTTCCTTCCGGAGCAAGTTCGAATACTTCGCTTACTCTGTTTGCAGAGGCAAAAGCTTTTGTAAATGTGACTATCAGATTGGCAAGCACCACGAGCGCAAGAAGTATTTGGGTCATATAATTGGTAAATGCAGTCAGTTCGCCTTGAGTAAGGTCACCGGCGTTGATACGAACTCCGCCGAACCAAAGAATAGCAACTATTCCGAGATTCATGATCATGAATGCTGCCGGATTGAGGATAGCTGAAATTTTTCCGACTGCAACAGAGCTTTCGGAAATTTCATCAACTGCCTTGTTGAATTCGTCAATTTCCTCCTCCTGACGGGAAAAAGCACGTATAACTCGTGTTCCCTCAATATTTTCTCTTGTAAGTAAAGCAGCGCGGTCAAGTTTCTGCTGAGTTTTTTTGTACATAGGGACGGTTTTTCGCATAATGACAAAAATAATTGCAGCAATAAGCGGAGCTGCTGCAAAGAAGATAACAGCGAGTTTGGCATCTATTGCTACTGCCATAACAGCTGCTCCAATAACGAGAAAGGGCGCTCTTACTGCGAGACGTATGAACATATTCACGCCGTTCTGAACCGTATTTGTATCATTTGTAAGTCTGTTAACAAGGGATGAAGTACCTATCTTGTCAACGCTGCTGTGAGAAAGGGTGTTAATGTGTTTATAAAGAGCTTCGCGAAGTTCCGTTCCGAATCCGTATGCGCATTTTGCGGCGAGATACTGACATGTAAGAGCAAATCCAAGTCCGCAGATGCCGAGAAGAACTATAACTCCGCTCATTTTGAGAATATATTCCTTATCGTTATTTCCGATTCCCTTGTCAATTATGTTTGCCATTACGACAGGTACGATAAGTTCAAAAATTGCTTCGAGCAGCTTGAAAAACGGTCCGAAAATCAGTTCCTTTTTGTAATTTTTCAAATATTTTAAAAGCTTTTTCATATATAACTCCACACAATTTCAGCGGACTTTTTACAGTCCGCTGATTAATAATTTAAGCATAATTTTAAGAAAAAAGTTCTAAAGTTCAATACCGTTTTCTTCAAGCAAGGCTCTTGCAGATTCTACGGAATCGACACCTTTTGCATTCTTTACGGGAGCAAATTCCTTATTTCGTATGACCTCATAGGGAATGCAGCTGTCGTTCATGTGTATCATATCGAGAATAAGCGTTTCAAATTTATAGCCGTTAGGTGTTTCAGGAGATATAAGTTCTTCGTTTTCGTCGATGAAAGGTATTTTTTTGTCAACTACATGCACAGGCATTTTTTGTTTATTTATTTCGATAAGTTTATCGGTTTTGAAAAGGTAATTAAGGATAACGCCGAATTTATATGCAAGTTCTCCGTCAGCCATTCGCTGATTTGCCATTTCATCGGTCAGTTCGTAATATTCAATAATAGATGGTTTTTCATCTTCGAGGCACATTACGCCAACTTTTTCATTCGGATCTGTTTTAGCAACTACTTTTCCGCCTGAATCTTTTCCCGTACAAATTACGGCTCCGATAAACATAGGGTCTGCAATTTTTTGCAAAACGTTATCTACAGCGAATACGTTCAGCCATTCGATTCCTTGCGAAGTCAGTTTGTCAAAAAGTCCGGAGCGAACGAAAGATGAGAACCATCCGCCGTTTCCGTTAGGTGAAGTGGAGATATGTGATCTGCTTTCCATTAATATCTTTCCGTTAAAATCAACCGATGGAGCCATATCCTGAATAAAAAAACTTACATATTCGCTGTTGTAGCCGAAATAATTATGTTCCTTAAAAAAATTGATAGTATCTTTATTATTTTTTTCACTTGTCATAATGACAAACGGAATCCATGTTTTTGTAAGTTCGACTACCTTCATAAGATTGTTTACAAGACATTCAAATATATACAATTCCTTTGTAACACCTATATTAAACATGCCTTTCGGTTTGTCAAATCCAAGCCTTGTACCTTGTCCTCCGGCAAGCAGGACGGCTGCAACTTTTCCGGCTTTTATAGCAGAAATTCCCGTATTTAGATATTTTTCACTGTTTCTTGCAATATCGTCTGTAGTGACCGCATTGATAGGCTTTATTTTTCCTCTGTTGACAGAAAGTTTTTTCTCGGCATCAAGATTTTCAAGAAGCGAAAAATCTACATCCTCAATTTGTTTTAAAAGTTCTGAGCGTTCTGTTTCAGTGAGTTCGTCATAAAATTTAAGAATGTGACCTTGATCGTATTTATTGAGTAGCTGTTTTGCTGTTTCGTAATTCATTATTTTTACCTCCCTATAATAACATATAAAAGCTTTTGTGCATATTTCCATGTACGTACCGTTATTTTATATACGGCAGCGAAAATTTCTTTATATTCAATGCGTGATTAATGTTCCGCACATAAAAACTTTGATAAATTTATTATTTCTTTAGATACGGAATGTATTCATATTTATAATAATTATACCATATTTTTATAAAAAAGTCAACATATTTTGATATATTTAAATATGTTGCCAAACCCAATGATTACCCTTGGCTTTTATAGGATTTATAATATAAGCAACGTGTCGCTGCATCCGAGTTCGCGCTAAAAAAATATTAACCAAAATTTATTTCCGCGTCTGTTGCAATTTTAAATACAATATGATATAATAAAGTAAATGAATATTGCTGCTTACTTATTGAAATATTATTCACGGTATAGTCTGACAGTGTTAAATTTTTTGCAGTAAGTGTATAGCAGATAAAACGGAGGAATTGATATGATTTTTTTATGTTATCCCAAATGCTCAACATGTAAAAAGGCTCAAAAGTGGCTTGACGGCAACAGCATTGAATATAATCTTCGTGATATTAAAGAAAATAATCCTTCATTTGAGGAACTTGCCGAATGGTACAGCAAAAGCGGACTTCCGCTTAAACGTTTTTTTAATACAAGCGGACTGCTTTATAAGTCTATGAAGTTGAAGGATAAGCTGGCGGATATGACGGAGGAAGAACAATTAAAGCTTTTGTCCTCTGATGGTATGCTTGTTAAAAGACCTATTGTAATTAACGGCGATACGATTCTTGTAGGTTTTAAGGAAACGGAGTGGGATAGCCTTAAATAAATATGTGCAGGATATTTCTGTTTTTTGAGAATTGTTGATGAAAGCTGAGTAATAAAGTTAGAATCTGCGTTCTTATTGAGATATATTACGCGCCTCCATTGCAAAGCATATTATGGAGGCGCGTATAATATTATTTAATTTACTACAGTGTTAACAAGTCCCTGATAAAGCGATGCGCTTTCGCTTGCAAAATCAAATCCGAAATAGCCCGGGTTTCTTACCTGCATAACTATTATGTATGATCCGTTGTAATCGTTATAATCTGTGTAAACTCCGTTTCCGTCATCTGCTGTATTTTTAAGGATTCCGGTAATATACAGGAAGTCGCCTTCCCATGTTTCCGCGGTTCCTGTTTTGGCATAAAATTGATAGCCGGATGGAACGTATATTCCAAGTCCGCCGCCTACGCCGCTCATTCCCTCAAGCAGATTTTGTCTGTATTCGGGGGGGATAGTTCCAATGACTTCGTTCGGCTGCGAACCCGTTTCAAGTACCGTATAAAAATCCGATGTATCAACGATGTTCTTGACTGTAAATGGACGCACCATCTCTCCGTAAGCCGCTTCGCGTCCCAAAGCAGCAAGGTAAATAGGGCATGTAAGCACATAAGATTGACCGAACGCAGTACGCCTCAGGTCATCGTTGCAGTAAATCTCAACATTGTTTCCTATAACGCCAAAATCACATTCAATATCGCTTACAAAATGGAAAATTGTATCCAGATCCTCTAAAACAGCTTCTTTTCCTATCTGGTCAAACGCCCTTGCAAAGAAGATGTTACTGGAGTTTACAAACGCCGAATGAAGACTTCGTTCCATTGGATAGCCATAATTTGTATCATGATCCCAGTTTACAATGGATGTTCCGTCAAATTCCCATTTTCCTTCATCATGTAACGAATAGATGCCGTGCTTGTCTGAAATAACCTCGGACATGATTTTAAAACATGAACCGGGAGGAAAATTCTGAAAAGCTTTGTTTCCGTAGGTTCCCCAAGCAAGATCTTCTTCGGTTTTTACGCCGTAGTAATCATCCGGATTATATGAAGGATAAGAAACTTCCGCCATGATAGAGCCATCGCTTCTCATGACTACTGCTGAGCCGTTAATTCCTTGATTTGCCATATAATTGTAAATGGCATTCTGAGTATCTGCATCAAATGTCAGCTGAACGCTTTGACCGACTTCTTTGCCTTCTACAAGTGTAGGATTCGGCGTTCTGAGGGTTTTGTCAAGAGTAAGATCTATTCCCTCTGACATTTCATTCAAAACATTTGCAAAAGCAACCTTATTATTGTCGTTTGTCATGCGATTTTCTTTGCCGTCGTTATCCATTCCGCTGAACATAAGCAAATCACCGTCAGCATCATAAAGATTTCCTTTCATTACTTTTGCCGGAGCTGTAGTTGTAGTAGTTTCTGGAATATCTGTTGTCTCGGCTGCCGTGGTAATGGACGGCTCTGCATCAGTATTCTTTGAGTTTTCAGATGAAATATCGTTACGAGACGCTGTTCCAGTATGTACGGAAGGCGTTTTTGCTTGTTCGACAACGTTTCCGCAGGATACTGTGGAAATCAGCAAAACTCCAGCAAAAATTGTTAACAAATATTTTATATTATTTTTCTTCATTGTCATCATCTCCAAAAATGTTGTATACAAATATTATACAATATCTTTTTAAATATGTCAATATGCGTCCAAAAAACGCTTAATGTCGATATATTCCCTGCCATTCGGCAAAAACGTTGTTTCATACTATAAAAATTGTAATAATTTTGCAACTTTTTTGCATATATTTTAAAGGCTTGTTCAGTGTCTTGACGTATGTTTCTGAATTGCTTTAAAAACTCCGGACGCAAAAGACCTGAGCAAATACCGAATAAATTTTGGAGGTATAAAATGAAGAAAAAATTGTTTTTATTTGTGATGACGGCAGTTTTGCTGACCGGCTGCGCTGTTCCGGAAGAAGGCGATTCTCTCTCCGAAATACCGTCTGCTACAGTTCCAATGGCATCTGAGCCGGCAGATACTGACAGCTGTGTTCCGATAAATTACACAAACCAAATAGGTTTGTGGCTTCCTTATATGGATTTTGAAAACTATATGTATGGCAAAAACGAAGAAGAATTTAAGGAAAATGTCCGTAAGATACTCGAAAATGCTCTTAACAGGGGAGTAAACACAGTTTATTTTCATGTTCATCCCAACGGAGACGCTTATTACAACTCAGAAATTTTCCCTAAAGGAATTTATCTTGACGGAGATTACGATCCGCTGCAAATTATGTTAGATATTGCTCATTCAATGGGAATTTCCGTTCATGCATGGTTAAATCCGTATCGATTGCATACTGCAGAGCAAATGGAAACGCTTCCGAACGACTTTATAATAAAGGAATGGATAAATGAAAAGAAACCAATGGTTAAAATCGTTAACAACAGATGGTATCTTAATCCTGCTTATAACGAGGTTACGGAGCTTGTCAGCAGAACTGCCGATGAGATCCTGAATAATTATTGTGTAGACGGAATTCATATTGATGATTATTTTTATCCTACTAATGAACCTGAATTTGATATTGAAGCGTTTGAACTCAGCGGCAGAACCGATCTTGACGACTGGCGGCGCGAAAATATAACAAATATGGTAAAATCTTTGTATGATACGGTTAAAAATCATGGGGAAAACTTGAAGTTCGGAATCAGTCCGCAGGGAAATATAGAAACCGATTTTAATACTCAGTATGCCGATGTAGAGCTTTGGGCAGGAACTCCGGGGTATGCAGATTATATTGTACCTCAGATATACTACGGATTTAAAAATGAAACATGCCCGTTTGAAAAGACTCTTCGCCGTTGGGAAAAGCTTGCGGAAAACAGCGGAGTATCTTTAATAATAGGGCTTGCGGAATATAAGCTTGGCAAATACGACCAATGGGCAGGAGTTCTCGGAGAAAATGAATGGATAGATACTCCCGATATTATCGAGCGTCAGATAGAGCTTGTAAAATTATCTGATGTAGCCGATGGATACGCTTTGTACGAATGACACTGTTTATGCATGTAATATAACTTGATCACACAGGAATATGTAAGAGCATGTGTTCATAGGATAAGCCACTCGTCTTTTCGGCAAATTTTGCCGATTGCTGCGTTGAAAAACCTTGAAATACATCAAGTATTCCTGCGGTTTTTCGCCTTGTACTCGGCAAAATTATACTCGAAAATCCGTACATCTTCCATATGAACACATGCTCTAAAACAGGTTCTTAAAGCGAATGAAGACGAAACATGATTTAGACAGAGTCATTTAATTGCTGGCATACATTTTTTCGAGCCATTTTATCATTCTGTCGAAACCCTCCTGAGTTCGTTCGAATTCATATTCATTTTCAATATCTGCCTTCATGGAACAAAGTTTGCCGTGCCATGTCATAGCTTTCAGTTTTTCGCCTGTTACGATTTTGTATGAAAAATTGTCTTTACTTCCGGAATAATCGTTTCCGCTGTCAAAGTAGTAAAACTTTGGAATATCAAAAATTTTTGAAACGCTTGTTTTTGAAATCATATCAGATTCTCCTTTCAAAAAAACTTACAGCCTCGTCAAGACTTTTGTAAACTCCGCTTAACATGGGCAGAATCTCATCGTCAGGAGGTGTCAGATCTGGAATCATTATTGCATGACATCCTGCTGAATATGCCGATTTTATACCGTTGGGCGAATCCTCAAACGCAGCGCATTGACAGGGCTGCAAATCAAGAGCTTTTGCCGCTGTAAGATAAATTTCCGGATCGGGCTTGCCTGTTGTTACCATATCTCCGCATACTACAGCGTCAATGCGGTCGAGGATATTTATTTTGTTCAGATACGTCATAGTTCTCTCACGAGGAGTTGCTGTTGCAACGGCAATGCGGATATCACGCTTTTTCAAGTATTTTATAAGATCCAAAAGACCTTTTTTTAAGTCAATTCCGTGTTCGGCGATATGAGCGCTGATAAGCTCGGTACGTCTTGCGCGAACCTCCTCTGTGGGAAAATCTTCTCCGAAGAAACCCTTGAGCATTGGAACGGAAAACTTTCTAGCAAGACTTCGTATGGCAAAAACGTGTTTATCCTCCATTGCATAGCCGAAATCCGCAGCAGCCTGTTTCCAGTATTTCAGATAGAGCTTTTCGGTATCTATCATAAGACCGTCCATATCGAAAACTGCGCCTTTAATTATTTTATTCATATTTCCCTCTTAATTGCATATGCGTGAGGTTTCCCTCACGCATATTGTTTTGTAATATATTTACCAGTTTATCATCCAGCTGTACATACCTTCATATTGACGTGCAGAACTGTTCCAAGAAAAATCAGTCTCCATACCTCTTTTGACCATAGCGTCCCATTCCTTACGGTGGTCGTAGTAGACGCTTTTAGAGTAGTTGATAACGCCAAGCATTTCTTCTGCATTATAGTTTGCAAATGAGAAGCCTGTTCCCGTACCGTCAAATTCATTATAGGGCATGACCGTATCTTTTAAACCGCCTGTTTCGCGAACTATCGGTATCGTACCGTAGCGGAGCGAGATAAGCTGAGTTAGTCCGCAGGGTTCAAACAGAGAAGGCATCAGCATTGTATCGGCAGCAGCGTACACCTTGTGTGCGAGCTTGTCGGAGTAAAGAATGTTTGCAGAAACCCTTTCAGGATATTTCCATTGATAGTGTTTAAACATGTTTTCATACCGCGGATCGCCTGTTCCGACTACGACGAACTGTGTATTTTCATCGCAGATGCGTTCAATGGCATAGTTTACGAGATCAAGACCCTTTTGGTCGGTAAGACGAGAAATGATGGCGATCATATACTTATTTTCGTCAACGGGCAGACCGAGTTCTTCCTGAAGTTTTTTCTTGTTTACGGCTTTTTGTTTTTTGAAGCTGTTGGAATCATATTCGGCAAAAATTTGTTTGTCGCTTCCGGGATTGAAAACGTTATAGTCGATTCCGTTGACGATTCCGCGCAGAGACGCGCTTCTTGCACGCAGCAGACCGTCAAGCTGTTCTCCGTAGAACGGATATTTTATTTCCTCGGCGTAAGTTTCGGATACAGTGGTAATATAGTCGGCGTACACAAGTCCGCCCTTGAGCATATTTGCATCTTTCTTGAACTCAAGCTTGTCGGGAGTGAACATATATTCGGGAAGAGCAGTGTTGTACTTGAAAGTATCAATATTCCAAACGCCTTGAAATTTCAGATTGTGAATAGTCATTATAGATTTGGTTGAACTGTAGAAAGGATTGGTCGCGAATGCGGAGTGCAGAAATACCGGAATAAGAGAAGCCTGCCAGTCGTGACAATGGATAATATCCGGTCTGAATCCTATAACTGGCATAATGGCGAGAACAGCCTTGCAGAAGAAAGTGAATCTTTCAATATCCCATTTTAAGTCGGAAGAATAGGGCGTATCGCATTTAAAATAATACTCGTTATCCACGAAGTAAAATTTAATGCCGTTGTATTCGTATTCCATAATGCCTACGTGTACGCTGTTTGCACGCATACCGTAATCCATGTAGAAGTGAGTAATATATTTGAAGTTATTTCTGTATTTCGGAGGAATGCAGGTGTAGTAAGGCATGATAACTCTTACATCGAATTCCTCCTTATTGATGTACTGGGGAAGGGCGCCGCATACATCAGCAAGTCCGCCTGTTTTGATAAACGGAACGCATTCCGAAGCGGCAAATAAAATATTTTTCATAATGTAAGCTCCTTAGTCAAAGTATACTGAAACAACATATTTAAATAGATGCTTTCAGTAATTTGTGATTTGGTCGGAGATAATATCTCCGCTTGAATCTTAGAATGTCTTTTATATTGAGATACGTCAGACATCATTTGCTTTTATAAATATTATACACCAAAAACAGGAATTAGTCAAGAGAAAAATATTAAAAATCAACAAATTTTTCTTTTATTTGATTTGGTATTTGCAAATGGTAAAAAATATGGTATAATATAAATGCCAATATATATTATATTTTAAACGGAGAAGATTATTTATGGCGAACAACTCTTTTATTGCAGCTAAACAGGCTGCATTGAAAAAATATTTCAGCCGGATGAACGATATGCAGCAGGAGGCTGTATTTACAGTAAACGGGCCCGTTCTTGTTCTTGCGGGAGCAGGAAGCGGAAAGACTACGGTTATCGTTAATCGTATTGCTAATTTGATTAATTTCGGCAATGCCTATTTCGATGAAACTATGACAGGAACGGACGAGGACATAGAATTTCTCAATGAATATGCTCGTGGAAAAACTGAGGACTTCGATACTCTTCGCGACATAACGGCATTTGACCCTGTTAAACCGTGGAACATACTTGCGATTACATTCACAAATAAGGCGGCGGGAGAGCTTAAAGAACGTCTTGCTTCAATGCTCGGCGAAGATGCATCAGCAATTCACGCGGCAACTTTTCATTCTGCCTGTATGCGCATACTCAGATGTGAAATAGAAAATATAGGCTTCGGAAAAGATTTTACAATCTACGATTCTGCGGATAGCCAGAGACTCATAAAAAACGTTATAGCCGAGCTTGATGTAAGTGAAAAGCAGTTTGCTCCCAAGTCTGTGCTATCGGAAATCAGTTTTGCTAAAGATAAAATGATTTCTCCCGAAAAAATGCTCGAGGACGCAGGAATAGATTACAGAAAAAAGGTTATTGCAAGGCTTTATAAGATCTACATGGAGCGTTTGAGAAGCGCTAACGCTCTTGATTTTGATGATATTCTATGCAAAACAGTTGAACTTTTTGACAATTTTCCGGAGATATTGGAGAAGTATCGCTGCCGTTACAAATATATTATGGTGGATGAGTATCAGGATACGAACCACGTTCAGTTCAGGTTGGTTTCCCAGTTGTCGGCAGGTCATAGGAATCTTTGCGTCGTCGGAGATGACGATCAAAGTATTTATCGCTTCAGGGGAGCTAATATTGAAAATATTCTCGGGTTTGAGGAACAGTTTGCCGGCGCAAAGGTAATTCGTCTTGAGCAGAATTATCGTTCGACTCAGACGATTCTTGATGCGGCGAATTCCGTTATTTCCAACAATGTTGGAAGAAAGGTAAAATCCCTGTGGACATCGGGTGATGAGGGCGGAAAAATAATTTGGTACAAGGCTGCGGACGAAAACGATGAAGCGTTATATGTTGCCGATACAATAAAAGCCGATTATAAGGAACATGGTACATACGGCCGTAATGCAGTACTTTATCGCATGAACGCTCAGTCTAATATTGTGGAACGGGCTTTGGTAAAAGCGGATATTCCATACAGGGTTTACGGCGGCATGCGTTTCTATGACCGCAAGGAAATAAAAGATGTCACCTCATATCTTGCGTTTATAAATAACCCTAACGATATGCTGCGTTTCCGGCGTATAATAAGCGAACCCAAAAGAGGAATAGGCGATTCTACGGTAGCTCTTATTGACGACATAAGCCGCGATCTTAAAATTTCGCCTTATGAAGTAATGCGCGACTGTGAAAATTATGCGCCTCTTTCAAAAAAAATTACAGTTTTAAAAAATGCGGCGGCTATGTTTGGGGAACTAATAAGTCTTGTAGATGAAATTCCTCTTGATAAACTTCTCGATGCCGTTCTTGAGAAAACAGGATACCTTGATTATCTTAAAACGATGGAAAACGGCGAGACAAAGCTTGAAAATGTAAACGAACTCAGAACTTCCGTTATTCAGTATATGGAACAATCGTCCGAACCTACGCTCGGAGGATTTCTTGAAGAAACCGCTCTTTATACCGAAGCTGACGGCGACGACGGAAGTATTGACAAAGTAACTCTTATGACGGTGCATTCTGCCAAAGGACTTGAATTTGACAATGTTTTCATTATAGGCATGGAGGATGGTATTTTTCCGAGTTCACGGTCGCTCGACAGCGAGGAAGATATGGAGGAGGAGAGACGCCTTGCATATGTTGCAATAACTCGTGCCAAGCGCCGGCTTTATATTACGAGCGCAGGCAGCCGAATGATTTTTGGTCAGACTCAGCGTAACGTGACTTCGCGTTTTGTTCGGGAGATAGGCAGGGAGCTTATAGATAAAAAAGATAATTATTCAAAGATAAAGGATGACCGCGACAGCGGAGTAACGGAAGTTCAGTCGCTTTCGCTTCAGCAGCAGATTGCAAGAGAAAAGCGTCAGTCATCCGTAAACAAATCAAATATGACGTATGAAGCAGGGGAGAGAGTTCTTCACAGGCTTTTCGGGGAAGGTACCGTAATTTCGGTTTTGCCTGCATCGAATGACTATATGCTTGAGATAGCCTTTGATAAGGTCGGTACGAAGAAAATTATGGCGAATTTTGCAAAGCTTCAAAAGCTTTGATAACAGGAGGGTATTATGAGAAAAACCAAAATTGTTTGCACTATTGGTCCGGCAACAGATGATGAGAATATCATGCGCGAGCTTATGCTTGCAGGAATGAACGTGGCAAGATTCAATTTTTCCCACGGAGATTACGATACTCACGAAAAACGTCTGCGTCAGATCGAGCGTCTCAGAAAGGAACTGGATCTTCCGATAGCCACTATACTTGATACCAAAGGTCCTGAGATACGTTTGGGTAAATTTGTTGACGATAAGCCTGTTGACATTCACGATGGAGATATATATACGCTTACTACCGAAGATGTTCCATGTACTTCAGAGATCGGCAGCATAACCTTTAAAAAATTGCCGAGAGATGTAAGCATAGGCACGAGAATATTGATAAATGACGGTGTTATCGAGCTTCTTGCTGAAAAAGTAACAAAGACCGATATTATATGCCGTGTTATTCATGGAGGAACGCTCTCGAATAACAAAGGGATAAACGTTCCCGGAGTTAAGCTGTCGATGCCATATCTCAGCGAAAGAGATATGGACGACTTGGAGTTCGGCGCAAAAATGGGTTTTGATTTTATTGCCGCAAGTTTTGTACGTTCTGCGGCGGATATAAATTATCTGAGAAAATTTACCCAAAGTCTTGGCTGGTATGACGTGCGTATAATTGCGAAGATAGAAAACAGCGATGGCGTTGAGAATATTGACGAGATTCTCGAAGCGGCAGACGGTATCATGGTTGCAAGAGGCGATATGGGTGTTGAGATACCTTTTGAACAGATCCCCGCTATACAGAAAGCTCTTATCAAAAAAGGGTATAATGCTGGTAAACAGGTGGTTACTGCAACTCAGATGCTTGAATCTATGATAACAAATCCAAGACCTACCCGTGCGGAAATAACAGATGTTGCCAACGCTATTTATGATGGCACAAGCGCGATTATGCTTTCAGGTGAAACAGCAGCCGGCGCATTTCCTGTAGAGGCTGTAAAGACTATGGCTCTCATTGCAGAAAATACAGAGAACAACATAGATTACAAGGGACGATTTGCGGTTCGTCGTTCAAACCCGGAGGGAAGCATTGCGGAGGCTATTGCTCACGCTACCGTAACAACTGCTCACGACCTTGATGCAAGCGCTATCATTACAGTATCTTTGGGCGGACAAACTGCGCGTCTTGTATCGAAATACCGTCCGTGTTGTCCTATTATCAGCTGTACTATGAGCGAAATGGTATGCCGTCAGATGAATATGAGCTGGGGAGTCATACCGTATATTATTGATGAAAAAAACAGTACAGACGAGTTATTTGCAGCCGCGGTCGAGGCTGCCGAGGAACATCGCCTTGTTGAGGACGGAGACCTTGTAGCAATTACAGCAGGCGTACCGCTGGGTGTTTCGGGTACTACAAATCTTATGAAAGTTGAAAGAATAGGCAATCAGATTTAATGCCGATCCTATTGCAATAATAAAAGGGGAGCATCCGCTTAAGAAATGCTCCCTTTTTATTATTGATTATTGGTATTTTTTTCGTTAGTATCTTCTGACCGATCAGGAAGATGAACATTTGTATTTTTTGGGGTACTGCGTTTTTTCGCACATCTCTTTATAATAAAGAATAATATAAAAAGTATTATTGCAATAACGGCAAGATGCGGGAAAATATATATAAATATGAAAAGCAGATTTTCCATAACCGTCAGGAAGTTCGAAGTGGCTTTTGATACGGTGTTTCCGAGTCTTTGCATGAATGTGTCTGTTTTTTCAGGCTCTTCTGTGTATTCCTTAACTTCGTTCATGGTTAAGTTTACGTAGGAATAGGCAACGTCCGTTTTAATATCGTTCATGCGTGTTTTTATCTTTGAAATTTCAATTTGAATATCCGTAAGCTGATTTTCCACGGTAATGGCGTACTGTTCATCCGTAATAGATGACAGAAGCTCCACATAGCGGTCTTCTTTTGCTTCATATATTTCGAGAGTGGCGGACAGGTCGTAATATTCGCGGCTCATGTTTTCAACAGAGGCATTTTTACTGCGCAGATCACCGAGTTCTGCTGTTTCATCGCAAAATTTATCGTAATCGGAACTTGGAACACGTATAGTAGCGGAATATGTTCTCCATTTTTCCGTATTCGGTTCATAATATCTGCCTCCTGTACTTCCGCTGCTGTAATTTTCTGTTTCCACAAAAGCTCCGTATGAATCCAGAGAATTTTTCAATGAAGTGTGAGCAGTGTCAAAGTCAAGAACGTCTACGATCATATTGCATGAGTAAACGAGCATTTCCTTGCGTATAAGATCATCAGAAGTATTATCTTTTTTTTCGGCGGATCGTGATTCGTCCGATGATTTTGCATCATCGTTATACTCTTCTGCCCCTGAATTTTCGTAAAGAGTATCATTGGTGTATGTCGTTGATGAGGAACTTTTTTCGTTGTCACCGCAGGCAGTAAGCAGCAACATGCTTAAAATTATTGGAATAATGATTGCTTTTTTAGTCATATTAGTTTCCTCCAAACTAAAATTTTTTTCTGTTTAGATTTTATCATAATTACCGATAAATGTCAATAAAATATTGAATATATTAAACAAAATGTAAATCAAATGTAACATGATAATAAAATTAGTAACTTTTATGAAATAAAAACCTGCGTAATAAAAGCATACGCAGGTTTTTCGGCTTTGATTTTATTTTTATGCCCAAATAGCGGAACAGGTCTAATACATTAAATGGAGGTTAATTGATAATTTCGGGGAGTTCGTCAAGAAGCCTTGCATCCAACTTCTGAATTGCGAGCGCATCACTGGGGCGAACTCCGTCTCCCGGATTACAGCAGTCGGCATTTTTTTCTCCGATTTCGGAAAGTCCGTATTTATCAGCATTTCCGAGAGCTTGAAGAATTGCGGTGGAGTCGGCTATAGTAACTTTACCGTCACAGTTAGCGTCTCCAATAAGAGTTGCTGAAGAAGCCTCTGCTGTTGTAACTTCGGGTTTGGTTTCAGGCTCTGTGGTGGGTGGTCCTACGGGTTCTGTGGAAGGTTCGCTGTTTCCGTCAGCTGATGTTCCGTCGGGTTCTTCGCCGTAATAAAGCTTTCCGTTGATATATACAGGAATACGTTTTGTAACTATTCCTTTTATTGTGCCCTCTTCGTCCGCTGTGCCTTTTTTTCCTATAATATCCTTGTTTGAAAAGTCGTTCTCTGCGTCCCAGCCGCTGCCATAGTCCGGATAAACGAATGCAATAAGAATTTCGCATTGCTGCATACCTTCTGAAACGGGCATTACTGCTCTTCCATCCGGAAGATTGACTTCTACATAATAAATATTATCTTTATAGTGTTTAATTCCTGAAATTTCCGCAGTCTTAACTCCTTTTGAGGAATACATTGCGGATTGATCTCTGTCGCAGCGGATAACAACGCTTTCCGGAGATTTACCGGCATCTATTATTTCACTGAGATCCATATAATAACGGAATGAAATATTGTCCTGGATCCTTGCCGGCCATGCGGAGTGATTAGTGATTTTAAAGCTGATCGTAGCTCCCGAAGCGGTGATTCCCTTGTCAAGAGCCTCAACAAAAAATTCCGGACCATCATGAGCCTCTTTGGGAGGGAAAGAAGGGTCGGACTTTCCTCCGTATTTGTCGATCATTTTGCAGAGAATAGCTGTAAAGCCTGCATTGTAGTCTGTAGCTACCTCGTTATTGATGTAGTTATTGCGGTCGTCCTCATAAGAACCGTCCTGAGTAGGACCTCCGACCAAAGCTCCGTAAAGAGTGTGTCTGTTTTGGACAGGCGTATAAATATCGTTTTTCCAAGAAGCGTGAGCAGTTCTGTGATGAGCGTTATGAGCTGGCTTATCTCCGTATCCTACAACATAACTTTGACCTGCAGGATTATCGCCGAGGACATAGTTTATCTGGTCTTCATAGAACTTTTCATAGGCTTTCGTATCTTTTCCTTTAAGTATAGTATCGCAGGCGACAGCGGAGATGAAAGCAGAAGTTTCGGCGTATCTTGCACAGCCCCAACTGTCGATATATGCGAGTTTCCCATCGACCTTAGCAGTTGTGGTGAGGTAATTGACATGTTTTTCAGCACGAGCGATGTATTTTTCGTCCTGAGAATTTATGGCGTACAGAAGCATAGCTCCCTGCATAACATCGTCCCAGCAGTGCGCCCATGAATATTTCAGCTCGTCAGAGCCAAGCTCCTTGTCCAAAGAAGGTATATAGCTTTCGGCTTTATCGAGGTATGACTTATCTCCAGTGGCTATATACAGCCAGTTAGCAGCGTAAAAAAGCTCGTCATAGAAATGGCTTGAACGGTAAAAGCCTGAAGCGTCAGAATCATTATAGGCGGCGTCGCTTCTTGAAGCGTCAGCAAATTTGAAAATATTTTCGGCGTGTTCAATGTAACTGTCGATTTTTGAGTTTTCTATACGTCCTTTAAGAGCCGCGCTGCCGGCAGCCAAAGCCGCTGCCATTCCGCCGAAAACTGCCGAACATCCTTCGGAAGCCGAAAGAATGGCGCGTGAAGCTTCATAAGACGTGCCGTTGTCCTCCATACCGTATTGGTAAAGTTCAACAGGACCCCACCATGTATGGTCGATCTGACCGACACCGACCTGATAAACAACCTCGGTTCCTCTGTCGCAGTCGGCGAGGTAATCGAGTACAAATTCAAGATTATTGACGTAGTTTGTCATTTCGCCGCAGTTTTCAATTCCGTTGGGGTACTGATAAAGTCCCCAAGCAAGCATTGAAGCCGAGTAAGCCATAGGCAGATTAAATTTTACGTGGTCGCCGGCATCGTACCAGCCGCCTTTGACTTCGTCAATCATGGTAGAATCGGCGCGCCATTCGACTCTATTCCAGTCGGGAAGCGGACCTGCCTGCTGACATTCGTAGAAATACAGCGATTTTTGCAAAGCTTCCGCATAGTTTGGCGTATCGGCAGCATTTATGTCAGATGTAATGACTGACGAGCCTGTGTAAGCCGTCAGCATGACAGCCGATAAAGCTCCTGAAATTAATTTTTTTATCATAAAATAACTCCTCTCAATTTGTTGTTGATAAAATCCCTCATATTGATTTTAACATATTATTCACAAAACGTCAAGAGAATATATAGTTTTTTATAAAGATTTTGTTTTTAATTTTTTTACAAATGCGGTACTGCATATAATAAACGCTGTTAAAGACGTGAGAAACTGGGAAACAGTACAAACGTAAAACATATTTTCAGGCAGCGCCATATTGTGAGCGGACTTGTATTCCTGAATAATAAAATTTATCATAGAGATGGAGAACTCAACAATTTCAAAAATTATAACTAAAAATAAAGGAAGAAGTAAAATATTTGAAATTATTATTTTTCTCGTACGAAGCTTTACAGTGAAAAATCCCCATAAAGCGGCAGCAGTTCCGATAGTTGTCCATTTTAAGAAATCAAAAATTTCTCCTTGCGTAAGCTGAAAATAGTAACCGAAGTTGTGTGAAAGATTTTCATTCTTAAGCATTATATGGAGAAAAACAAAAAGTTCCATAATAAAAATGTATAAGTAATAGAAAGAATCAAGCCCTAAAAAGAACAAGAATATATCTCTGAATTGTTTGCGGGGAGAAATATTTTTTCTTAATATCAAAAGAAGTATAACAGCCGCCCAGAAGCTTAATCCCGACATTATGCCGGAAAAGCTGAAAAGATCTCTGCCTTGATAAAGTAAGTAGTCGAGTCTGCCGAGAAATTGCTGTAAGATTCCCAATATTCCGCCAAACCACAGATATTTTGTTGAGTTAAGGAATTTCTTTGCTTTCATTGTATTCACCTTTTTAATCAATATATGTGTATTATTACGATTAATACAATTCTATTATAGCATATTGATTTAAAAATGTCAAGAAAAAAGAGTTAAGAGGTAAAAAACATACCTCTTAACTCTTATCGTTACAATTGATTTATAAAGCCGCAAATGCGTTTTTCAAATCGTTAAGTATATCGTTAATATTTTCAAGACCGACTGAGAAACGTATCATTCCGCCGTTTATGCCTGCCGCGGCAAGTTGCTCGTCCGTAAGCTGACGATGAGTTGCGCTTGCCGGATGAAGTACACAGGTACGAATATCAGCTACATGAACTTCATTTGACGCAAGACTAAGTGAATCCATAAACTTCACAGCCGTACTGCGTCCTCCCTTTATAACAAATGAAATAACGCCGCTTGTTCCCATAGGCAGATATTTTTTTGCAAGCTCATGATACGGATTACTTGGAAGATTCGGATAATTTACCGATTCAACTTTATCGTTGGCTTCAAGGAATTCGGCTACTGTCTGAGCGTTCTCGCAGTATTGCTTCATTCTTACGGCGAGAGTCTCCAGACCGAGATTTAGGTAAAATGCCGACTGAGCCGACGGATAGCATCCAAAATCTCTCATAAGCTGCATTCTTGCTTTTATGATATATGCTGCTTTACCGTATGCCTTGGTATAAATAAGACCATGATAGCTTTCGTCAGGTTCGGTGAATTCGGGGAACTTTCCGCATGTCCAGTCGAAATTTCCTGAATCTACTATGACTCCGCCTACCTGAACTGCATGACCGTCCATATATTTTGAAGTGGAATGTATAACAATATCTGCGCCGTATTCAATAGGACGGCAGAGTATAGGAGTTGGAAATGTATTGTCTACAATAAGCGGAACGTTATTTTCGTGAGCGATTTTAGCGAATTTTTCAATATCGAAAACCGTAAGGGCAGGATTGGCGATAGTTTCACCAAAAACAGCTTTTGTATTAGGTTTGAAAGCAGCTTTTATCTCGTCCTCGGAAGCATCCGGACTTACAAAAATGCATTCGATACCCATTTTTTTGAACGTTACGGCAAAAAGATTAACAGTACCGCCGTACACGGTAGCAGTTGAGATAAAGCTGTCTCCCGACTGTAAAATGTTAAGGAGCGAACACATTGTAGCCGCTTGACCGCTTGAGGTACACATTGCGCCGATACCTCCCTCCAAAGCCGCTATTTTATCTTCTACAGCCATTACCGTAGGATTTTCAAAGCGCGAGTAGATAAGGCTTTTAGTGGGGTCATCGAATACGGCTGCAACATCGTTGGTAGAATCGTAAACATATGTTGTACTTTGAACGATAGGAACAACTCTCGGTTCGGTATTTTTCGGCGTATAGCCTGCATGCAGACATTTTGTTTCGATATTCATCGGATAATTACCTCCTGATTATTTTTTTGAATTTTGGTACGCAGAATTCCAGTAAAGCGCAGTATTTGTCAACAAACGTAATGATATAAGTTTCTCTGTATTTGGGAAACGGTAGGGTGACAGGCCACATGTGCTTGACTATCATATCACGCTCTTTGGGACTTATTTCAGTAAGCTTGCTGGCATTGCTGAGAGCTATATCGGAATGGCAGCGGCTATGATGCGGCTGTCCTTTTGCACGGCTTACGTTATATTCGCGGCGGTCATAGTAGAAAAGATCGTGAAGCAGACCGGCGCGCGCTGCGGAGCGTGCATCGAGATTAAGACGGCGGCATATAATATAGCCGTAATAAGACACATTCAGGCAATGCTGAAATCGTGTTGTTGAAATGTGATGGGTTATTTTTTTTAGGCGGATAAGTTCGGGGGCGTTTATTATATCGCTTATACACTTATAATAACCGCTGAGCGTCAGTTCTTTTTTGGAGCATATCGCATTAAGCATAGGCATTCCTCTTTAATAATGAAAAATTAAAATAATAAACTTATGCGTGCTAAGCATCTGATAAGAACATTATACTATATTGCGTCAAAAAAGTCAATATGATAAACGTTGTTATTTTTATCGGACATTACACACCGAGTAATTGTTTCTTTTTTGCTGCAAATTCATCATCTGTGAGAATGCCACGAGCATGAAGATCTGCCAAAACTTCAATATCATTCAGCGATTTAGATCTTTGTTCTGTATGCTGAGTCTGAACGACTGTTTGCTGTATCACGGGTGGTGCATCATCAGCAAATCTTGCATCATTCAAAGCCTTATAAATATTTTGCAGTATAGTTTTGTCACTGTCAAATACAAACATTTCCGTATGACCTATCACACGTAATTTTGCTGTAATAAAATGGGTTGTTTTATGGTCAATTGAAGTAATATCTTTTAGCATCATTTGTTTTACGGCTTCTTTTCCTAAAAAAGACTCTACAAAAAACATTCTTTTATTAGTGATTATCAGAATCTGATAAGATTTGTTCTTTGTTTTAAAGTAGTCGGGTTTATAATTCCCTCCTACCGGGCAAGTTGCAGCATGCACAACAAAAGCGTCTAATAAGGTTTCGTAATCGCTTAAAAGTTTGGCAGCTTTTGCAGCTTCGTTCTTATAAGGAATGAGTAAGCCGGTTTGATTTTTCTTTATTTTTGAAATAATCTCTTTAAACTTGTCTCCTTTTCCAATAGCCTCTTCAAATTCAGCTTTCATTTCTTGTTTTTTCTTATTCAACTCAATTATACGCTTTTCATTTTCTTCTTTCTGTTTTTGAATTGCTTCAGCTTTCAACTGGTTCTGTTTTAGGCTAAATACTTTTTGAGCTTCGTCAAATGTAATGTCATTTTCATATTTAATTTTTGATATATTTTTTATACCTAATTCCGTATCAAGTTTTAAAAGAGTCTGGGGGCTGTAGTTTAAAAATTCAATATCAGGGAGTACAGCATTAATAAAATTATCAAAATTTTCTAAATTTTCTTTTATGCCTATGAGTTCAAATTTAATGCATCCTTTCTCTGATAGAATTATTGTCAATTTCGGTGGAGAAATATTTCGTTTTGGAAAATAATTAATTAAAACAGATTTTTCTACCATTTGCTGTTCAAGAATATCATTCTTTTTATAGTAAGTAATTACATTGTTTTCTAAAACAAGTCTACGAATTCCTAAAATACCTGTTCCCTGTATTTCTATTCTTTCCATTTGAATTTCAACTTCCCTTGATTAATTGATTTTCCTGCTATAAAGCCTAAATACTTATAGTAATCGCTGAGCGTCAGTTCTTTTTTGGAGCATATCGCATTAAGCATAGGCGTTCCTCTTTAACAATGAAAAATTAAAATAATAAACTTATGCGTGCTAAGCATCTGATAAGAACATTATACTATATTGCGTCAAAAAAGTCAATATGATAAACGTTGTTATTTTTATCGGACATTACACACCGAGTAATTGTTTCTTTTTTGCTGCAAATTCATCATCAATAACTGCAATTTTAAAATCATATGTTTCAACACTTATGAGAATTTTTGAAAAAAATCGCACAGCTCAGTTACTGCTTATTCATTTTATTAAAAAAAGTTGAATATCGTTTACTTTTTCGTTTGCATCAAATGAAAAACTTAATAACAGTTTATCACTTTCAGAACTTTTGTATGTGTAATAATATGATTTGTCGTTGTCGGGACTTCCGATTTTTTCTTCAACGTCCGAAACAGAAGAACCCAATGTAATTCCGTTTATTGAAATACTGCCGGGATTGTCTGTATAAAATTCGCAGAATCCCAACATACAAATTTCTGCATTTTGATAACCGTCCACCACGTCACTCTGAAAATACATAACGCTGCATATATTTTCCTCATCATGTTTCAATTCAACATTTACCTTTTGGGAAATTTCTGTTTTTTCGGAATCATCAATGTGAAAATTATCTCCTAAGCCACTTAACCGCAAAGGATAGCATAATTGCTTACCGCAGATATAAGTAGCATTCAGAATACTTTCCATTGTCCAACCATTTTCAGGCGTTTCAATTGTTTTAATGTCAACAATTTTGTTACTTTCGGAAACATAATCGGTACTTATTGAGTTTTCTGCATTTTGTGAAACATCATTACCACATCCTGATAAACAACATGATATAATTGATGTACAAATCAGTAAACTTATAATTATTTTTTTCATTATTTATCCTCCATAATGCTTTCATACACAATTTAATAAGTTGAGAAGTTGTAAACTATAATAACATGTTAAGTTCTTGTTTAACAGATAGTATTTCATAAAGAATGTCTCAATTGTGTTACTACAAAGTTTATTATACAATATTTAAATGAAAAAATCAATAGGAATTTATGATTTTTGTGAAAATTTAAGGAACAATGTGACAGAATGATGATTCTTTAACAAATATTTTATTACAATTCAGTATGCCGCTTGACAAATCCTTTTTGGTTGTGTATAATATAAGTGAAAAGGCGAACAATAATAAGTTGCTTGTTGCCTGAAAAATTGCTTCTTTTTTAGAGAAAGGACATGAAAACATGAAAAATATCACAAAAAAAATTATAGCCGTATTTGCTGTTCTTGCAGTTGTTGCCACCGGTCTTTCGGGCTGCGGAGAAAAAAAGGAAAGTTCCGAACCTGCTCCGAAGTATTATCCGTTTGAAGTCGGCGCTGCCGCAGAAGGAAACGATCTTGCGATCAGTGATCCTAATGGCGATCTTAATGCTGCCGATCCCGTTGCTCCCACAGGTGATGACGTTCAGACAGCTACAAAGTCTGATAATGAAAATGCAGAACCTTCTACGGAAATTGAAGAAGTTACCGAGGCTGACGGACAGCCGGCTACGCAGTATGTTCCTGTAACAGAGGCAAACGGCGAAGCTGCTACCGATGCTCAGGGTGCAGAGGTTACGGAAGCCGTTGTTGTTACCAAAGTAGTAACAAAGCCTTCACAGGGCGGAAACGGCAATACGCAGACGGAAACTCAGGCTGCAAACAATTATACTCCCAAGGATGACGGACGATATGCTATGTGGCTTGACATTTCAAAAGATAATAACTTCTTTTTTGAGAATGAAATGATAACGGCAACCTTTAAGGTTAAGGAAGATATTCCCGACGGTGATTACAAGATAAAGATCTCACCCGATCTTTCCGATATTGCAGGCGTGGCTATATATCCCGAGAAAGTAATTGACGGCGTTATCAGAGTAAATAACGGTGAAATAGATGCTGTGGACGTTTCGGGTGAAACCGGAATGGTATTCTACGGAGACAGTATTTCATGTAAACAGGGAGACACTATTGACTTCAACATTAACATCAAGAATAATTCCGGTCTTGCCGCATTCTGTATTTGGTTTTACTTTGACGGTAACGCACTTGAATTTGTAGAAGCTTATCCTGCCGGAGAATTTGACGAAATTGCTCGCAGTACGCAAATTGGCGGTGAAAAAGCAGAATAATTCATTTGATTAATTTTGTAAGCGCTTTCTTATTGAGGAAAGCGCTTATTTTGTGAGTTTTTTGCCTTGTTGGTTCGTCTAATTTAAGCATTGCTTAAGAGTTTTCCATGTTTTTGTATTAAAAAATGCGGATAATTTTTGATATTTCATTGACATAAATATAATTTTCTGATATACTATAATATGTCGGTTATTTAAAAATAAGGAGGATGTTTAAATGTCCAAGAAAAATAAGGGGAACGTAGCCAAGCCTGAAAAGACTAAGGTTACGGAAACCGAAATTTCTGCGGAGGGTATATCTGCGTCAGTTGGAGAAATTGTGGAGGAAAATGATATTTCAAGGAATATTGAAGAGAGCGCAGCTGAAAATCCTTCTGCTGAAAGCGATGATTCGAAATCCGGCGGGTCTGATTCTTTCAAAGATATTCTTGCTGAAAGTATGCAGGGTATCAGGAGCTTTAAAAACAGCGCAGCGAATTTCCTTAACAGGCTTGGAATACCTGATATGGCGCTTGTCAGATTTATTGCGTCGTTTTTTACGATCTCCGCTTTAAATATTAATTCTATTAAGGGAAAAACAAGCGGTGGAGTTGAAGTCAACCCCGTTTCAATGTGGAAGGATTTTGTTCCGCTGGTGAACGGAGTTCTCACGGTGCTTCTTATGCTCTCGCTTTTTATTGTTCTTTCTCTTATTCATTATGCACTGCCGAAAAAGTTTCGGATCGTTGACCAGTGTTCGGCTGTTGCCGCCGTCTTATGCTTTGATATTATTCTTCTTTGGCGAAATGCTGACTTCAATCTAAGTTTCGGCGTTATGATGGTATCGACCGTTCTTATTTATTATTCTTACAGTAAAATAAAATCCAAAAAGCTTCTTAACAAGATACCATGGTGGGTTATCGGAATAGTTGTTCTTGCAATGGCATCGGCTGTTGCGGTTTTTATAAGTATAACAACGATATGCGGTCACAGATGCTTCGGTACGAACTGTTACGATTTAGGAATTTTTGTGCAAATGTTTCATTCTCTCGCTGATAAAGGCACTGCGGTAACCACATGCGAGCGCGATGCATTCATGTCGCATTTCAGAATACACGCTTCCTATATTTTCTATATCCTTGCGCCGATTTATAAGATGTTCCCAAAGGCTGAAACCTTGCTTATTGCTCAGGCTGTTTTGGCGATGGGCGGAGTTGTTCCGATGTTCCTTATTGCTAAAAGGCGCAATTTTAAAGGGATTACACTTTTATTTATGGGAATGGCTTACGTATTCTGTGTAGGCATAGTTTCTCCCTGCTATTATGAGTTTCATGAGAATGCGTTTCTGCCAACTATACTTATGTGGCTGCTTTGGGCGGTTGACAGGAAAAACTATATCATGTTCTATGTAATGTCTGTTCTTACATGTATTGTTAAGGAGGATGCTCCGCTGTATGTTGTATGTATTGGACTTTATCTTTTCTTTGAGGATAAGGGCAGACTTCACCGCATGAACGGTCTTGTAATGGCGCTTTTTGCAGGAGCATATATGATGTTCATCACGAATTGGCTTACCAGGAACGGTGACGGACAGATGATGATGGACAGCCGATTCAGCATTCTTATGATAGATTCTACGGCGGGACTTAAAGAAGTAGTTAAAAATTCCCTTGCCGATCCTGCTTATCTTTTCAGCCTGCTGGTGAGAGACGATACTATAAGATTTTTCTTGCAGGTCATGATTCCGTTTTTGTTTATTCCGTTCTTTACCAAGAAGATACATCGTTTCCTGCTTATACTGCCTTTTATGGTTATGAATCTGATTATCGGCGCCGGTTACGGTTATGCGGCCAATGTTGGATTCCAGTATATCTTCGGACCTGTATGTCTGCTGATTTACATGTGTATTATCAATATTAGCGATATGGGGCAGAACGGCAAACAGAATATTCCTGTTGCTCTGGGTACGGCTGCCATTATTATGACAATGAGCAATTGTTCTCACAGATGGGGAAATTATAACGGTTACCTCAACGACAAAGAATATTATGATAACTTGGAAGAAATGCTGTGCAGTATTCCCGAAGATGCTTCGGTAGGTACTGATTCGTTCCTTATCCCTCATGCGGCTAACCGCGATGAAATTTACGTTTTTGACTGCTACGACTATTATGACGATAATACTCTCCTTACTCCCGAGCGTTTTGATTTTGTTGCGCTTCCTGTACGCAATGATTCCTTTGAGCGTTCGGCGGAAGTTCTTACAGCTAACGGTTATACTTTGTGGGCTGAGATTCCGGGTAAGGCTCAGGTATTCCAAAGTCCTTATTATGTTCCTGAGGGATAATCAATAATTTTGCCAAAGCGGATACATTGCCTGATGTGGTGTATCCGCTTTAATTTTATGTGAGAATTTAATATCGCAATAATACTGATCACTCATTAAAAACTTGACATTTTTGCAGAAATTCTACACTCGTCACTTCGTTAAAACCTCTTGCGGGGCGGCAGCCTTGGCGCGTTGATTTTTCTCATACTAAGCACAGTTTCTCTGTAAATTTTGTCAAATGTTTTAATGATGGTTGGTATAAATATACTTTTGGATTATCTGCAATAAAGGTATATATATTTTATATATAGTTAGATAAAAAAAATTTTAAAAAGACTGGAAATTTTTTTGGAGATATGCTATAATGTTTTTGATTGGGTTTAATTTGCATTTTAGCAATTTTCCTAATGAAATCAAATTCAGTAAAGATATTTAAGCTAAACTCGCCCGCATTTTATGCCTCTGAATATCTTACTTCTGATAAGGAGGATGTCACATGAAAAAAGTACAGCTGACAGAAACAGTGCTGCGTGACGCTAACCAGTCGTTGATGGCTACTCGTTTGCCTTATACCGATTACGAGGGTATTCTTGCCGACATGGATAAGGCAGGTTACTACTCTATCGAATGCTGGGGCGGCGCGACTTTCGATTCTTGTCTGCGTTACCTTAACGAAGATCCGTGGGATAGACTGAGAAATCTCAGAAAAAATCTGCCTAACACAAGGCTTCAGATGCTTTTGAGAGGTCAGAATCTCTTAGGATATAAGCATTATCACGATGATGTCGTGGAGAAGTTCATTGAACTCTCAATTAAGAACGGAATTGATGTTATACGTATTTTTGATGCTCTTAACGATTTCCGCAATATCGAAACGGCTCTTAATGCAGCTAAGAAGTATGCAAAGAAAAGGACAATTGCTTCCGGATGTATTTCCTATACGCAAAGCCCTGTACATACTGTTGACAAGTATATCCAGATGTGCAAGGAACTTAAAACAATGGGATTCGATACGATCTGTCTCAAAGATATGGCAGGCACTATGTCTCCCTATGAGGCTGAACATCTTGTAAAGGGAATCAAGGACGCTATCGGCGATATGACTCTTGTGCTTCATACTCATTGTACTACCGGAATGGCTTATATGACTATTGCAAAGGCTATCGAGGCAGGAATTGATGTTATCGACACTGCCTGCTCTGCATTTTCCGGCGGAACTTCTCAGCCCTCTACCGAAACAATGTTCTATGCATTGCAGCAATACGGTATTGAAACCGGTCTTAACGAGGATATAATAAATAAGGTAAACGACTACTTCAAGCCTGTAAAGCAAAAGTATATCGACAACGGTCAGCTTAATCCCAAGAGTCTCGCTACGGACGCTCAGGCTTTGGTTTACAAAGTTCCGGGAGGAATGCTTTCGAATATGATCGCTAATCTTACAGATATGCACGCTATGGATAAGTTTGACGAAGCCTTGGCAGAAATTCCGAAGGTACGTGCAGATCTTGGTTATCCTCCGCTGGTAACGCCTCTTTCACAAATGGTTGGAAATCAGGCTGTAACAAACGTTCTTATCGGTGAACGATACAAGAATATTTCCAAAGAAGTTAAAAATTATATCAAGGGAGAATACGGAATTGCACCTGCACCTATTGACCCTGCGCTTTCTAAAAAGGTACTGGGCGACGATATGCCTGTAGACTGCCGTATCGAAGATGTTAAGCGCACAGGCGAGGATTTCAAAGCAGCCAAAGACGCTTTGGGCGACCTTTGCCGCTGTGAGGAAGATGTAATGAGCTATATATGCTATCCTGATCAGACTCTTAAATTCCTTCAGAACCGAAAGGCTCAGGAAGAAAACGAAGCCGTTTATACTATCGAAGAAATGTAAGGGGGCGGCATTATGAACTTTTCATTGGTTGCCGCACAGGCGGCTGACAGCGGTACGAAAATGAATATAGGCGACGCGGCTGTAGTTGCAGTTTTTGGATATGCAGTGGTATTTTTCGGACTCGTTCTGCTTATGTGCGTACTGTATATAACAGGCGCTGTTTTCAAAAGACGCGACGCTAAAGCGGCTGCGGTAAAGGCGGCGGAAGTCAAGTCAGAAGCCAAAGCATCGCCCGAACCTGTTGTGGATGCGCCGATCGCTCCGGGTTCGGCAGGTCACGTAAAGCTTCACGGAGTTCCCGATAAAGAGGCTGCTATGATAATGGCTATTGTTGCGGATAAGCTTCAGACACCTCTCAATGAGCTGAGATTTACTTCAATAAAGGAGATTAAGTAAAATGAAATATAAAGTAACGCTAAACGGCAAGACTTATGAAGTCGAGGTCGAAAAAGGAAAAGCTATTCTTCTTGACGAGTACGAAGCTCTTGCTCCTGCTCCTGTACAGTCGGCTGCGGCTGCACCTGCTGCACCTGCATCTCCCGCGGCAGCGCCTGCTCCGGCAGCTCCCGTTAATCTTGCGGCAGGGGAGACGATCGCTGCTCCTATGCCCGGAAATATTCTCAGAGTCGATGTTAAGCAGGGAGACACGGTAAAAGAGGGACAGATACTTGTTATTCTCGAAGCTATGAAAATGGAGAACGAGATCGTAGCTCCGAAAGACGGCACTGTAGCGCAGGTAGTAACGAGCAAGGGCGCGGTTGTTGATACAGGCTCTCCGCTGGTCATAATAGCGTAAGGAGGGCGGAAAATGGATATTCTTCAAACCCTTAAAGACCTTTGGGAAGGCTCGGGATTTCATAGCTTTCTTGTAGACGGGGGCTGGAAGAACCTTGTAATGATAATTATTTCATGTGTTCTTCTTTACCTCGGTATCAAGAAAAAATTTGAGCCGCTTCTTCTCGTAGGTATCGCATTCGGATGTTTGCTCGTAAATTTGTCGTATTTCGGGCCTGATTCTACAGATGCCCTTTATCATCCGGAGCTTTGGACAAATTTCCTTGACGAAAACAGCGAATATTATCACAGCTATGGTCATATTCTGTCACACGGCGGACTGCTCGATATACTTTACATAGGAGTAAAAGCCGGTATTTATCCTTCGCTTATTTTTATGGGCGTCGGAGCAATGACTGACTTCGGACCTCTTATTGCTAACCCTAAGAGTCTTCTTTTGGGTGCGGCTGCTCAGATGGGAGTGTTTTTGGCATTTTTTGGAGCTGCGGCTTCAGGAGTTTTTACGGGCAATCAGGCTGCTGCAATCGGTATTATCGGAGGAGCTGACGGTCCTACAGCCATATTCCTTACTACAAAGCTTGCGCCTGAGCTTCTCGGACCTATCGCTATAGCGGCTTATTCGTACATGGCTCTTATACCTATGATTCAGCCTCCGCTTATGAAGTGGCTGACAACTGAGAAAGAGCGTAAAGTAAAAATGGAGCAGAACAGAGTTGTTTCAAAAACAGAAAAGATTATCTTCCCCATTATAGTTGCCATGTTTGTTATACTTCTTCTTCCCTCAACAGCTCCGCTTATCGGCTGTCTTATGCTTGGCAATCTTTGGAGAGAGTGCGGAGTTACTGAGAGACTTTCCGACACGGTACAGAATGCTCTTATGAATATTGTAACGGTATTTCTCGGAATTTCGGTCGGCGCTACGACAGCTGCTGACAGTTTCCTTAATGTTAAAACGCTCCTTATTATTCTTTTGGGACTTACAGCGTTTGCATTCTCTACAATAGGCGGACTTCTCGTTGGCAAGCTTATGTACGTTCTTACCGGAGGAAAGGTTAATCCTCTTATCGGTTCGGCAGGCGTATCGGCAGTACCTATGGCGGCACGAGTTTCTCAGGTCGAGGGACAGAAAGCAAATCCCTCAAACTTCCTGCTTATGCATGCTATGGGTCCGAATGTAGCCGGAGTTATCGGCTCGGCTATCGCGGCAGGTTTCCTGCTCGCAGTTTTCGGTTGATTTAAATAATTTATTTGACATATATTCGCTGTTTGTTTTTGTGTTCGGAATACATAAGCAGACGGCGATTTCTTTTTTTACAAATTTTATGCTTGACGCATCAAATATTTTTGTTTATTTTTACCTAATATAAAACCTGTTCTTAAATCAATGCAGCGTATTTTCTTGATGATTCGATCTTAAGTATTTGTCCGTAAACAGCTTTTTTTTCATATGACATGCTGTATAATAAATTAATCTAATTATTTGTTTATAATTGGAAACACTTGGATTTTTTGGTTGACAAAATTTAAAACTTGTATTATAATAGTATATAAGAGTGAATATAATTATTTTCTGCATAAAAAAGATATATTTGCAGGAAATGTGATGGATATGTAAGAATAAAGTGCGGAAAGGTATAACCGCAGACGATGTACCCCGAGTCTCGACTGTCGTCTCGGTCGGTGCTTCTGCTTCGCAGAGGTGTTCACCGGACACCCGCACCCTCTTAGGAGGCACACATCTTTAGATTCAGTCGGAGATACAATCTCCGACTGAATCCGGCTTACTATCGTAAGCCGTCTGCTTGTTGAAAGCAGAGCTTTGAAGAGTTTCAACCTGATGTTAAATTTATTCTTTCTGTATCTGTATATATGAATTGTTTACAGAACAATTCGGAGGATGACACAATGAAAAAAATAAAATTCAGACCAAGCCGGCTCATAAGTGCGATGGCAGGAGTGGTCATGGTGACATTTGTGGGCGACGCTGTTAGGCGTACGCTTGTTGATGTCGATCTTGATGACTGCGTTATTGATAACGGCAGGTTTTATCACGGGGAGGGCGCTCCCGAGCCTGAAAGCGAATTGCTGAATAATCCTACCGACAGCTCCGGCGTTGAAAAACTCGGCAGCGGTTCAAGGGCTTATAATAAGGACGATATTTATACAGGCATGCTTGTTCCGGCAAATGCGAATACCTCAATTATTCGCGATACTTCGGATAATATGGTTAATTTGGCAGATTTCAAAAACGAATCGTACAGTGTTTTGGGAGAAAATCTGTTATTGAATTTAAGCGCTGCCGAAGCTCTTAACATGATGATGTCAGATTATGAAAATGCTACATCTCTTACGGATTTTGCAGTGTACGGCACGGATTCAACAGTACCCGGCGAGGGTTCGCCCTGTCCTAAACTATACCCAGACTGCATTTCGGGAAATACCGTTGACGTTGCTCTTGTGGGGTGGGGTTCGGTAATTGCTTATGATGGGAAAGACACTGAAAGCTGGATAGTTGAAAACTGTTCAAATTACGGCTACATAGTCAGGTATCCTGTGGGAAAAACGGAGATTACGGGCGAGAGTTACTGCCCATGGCATTTAAGATACGTTGGACAGCCGCATGCTTTGATAATGAATGCGAACGGTTATTGTCTTGAAGAATATATCGGTTATCTGAAAGGATTTACGCAGGAAAATCCTCTTATAAGTACAGTGGGCGAAGATTCATATAAGATATACACCGTTTCATCATTAAGCGACGTTACTTACATTGACGTACCTTTGGGAGGAAATTATGATGTTTCAGGAGACGGTTCATCGGGTTATATAGTGACGATAAAAGAATAAGAGAACGGTTCGGGTATTTCCGGACCGTTTTTGAATTATTAATTACCTTGCCGCATATAATTTAACGGGTGATAATATGAGAAAAATATTTGCGGGCATATTATGTCTATTAATTTTTTCGATTGTCGCAAAACCGTTTTACGCTTTTGCAGATATCGAGGAGGATTTATCAAAATCTCAGTCGTATATTCTTATGGAAGCCTCAACGCAGACTGTTTTGGCTGAAAAGGATTCAAATGTCCGCAGAAATGCCGGATATTTAGGGAAGCTCATGACGCTGCTGCTTATTGCCGAGGACATTGAAACAGGAAAATTCCTTATGTCAACAGAATTGACAGCTTCGTCATCGGTTACCGATACCAAAGGGGCTGTAGTATGGCTTGAAGCAGGAGATACGATGACTGTTGAGGAACTTCTTAAATCTGTGATAATAGGCAATGCAAATGACGCTGTGACCGTACTTGCCGAAAAATCCGAGCAAACTGTTGAGAAATTTGTTATGAGAATGAACAGCGAGGTTTTTGACCTTGGACTGCGTAATACTGCGTTTTATTCACCTTATGGATATTATGACGAAAGAGAATATACTACGGCTTACGATACTGCCGTTATCTGTTCACAGCTTTCGAAATTCGAGTTTTTGCGTCCGTATTTTAAAACATGGCGTGATTTTGTAAAGTCGGGGCAGACCGAGCTTGTCAGTGAAAATCGTCTTGTAAATACCTTTGAGAATCACATCGGATTTAAGGCTTGCCATTCTGAAGAATCGGGTTATTGTATTGCGGAAGGCGGCGTTAATGACAATGGAAATTGTTATATATCGGTGATTTTGGGCGCTGACGATGAGGATTCGTTATTAAGGGGCGCTAAAGGACTTGTTCGCAGAGGCTTTACGGATTTTAAAGTTACTGCAACAATGTTTCCGGACGAAATGCTTATGCCTATAAAAATTCGAGGAGGCTGTGACGAAGCAGTAGAAATATCTCTGAGGCGGCAGAGCAGACTTGTGGTTCCAAAAGCTGTATCAGAGCTGAGTACGTCGGTAGTGATTCCTGAATATTTGACAGCGCCGGTGAAAAAAGGTCAGGTTATAGGAACTGCTGCTTTTTACAGTGAAAAAAATCTTGTGTGTGAAATAGATATAATTGCTGCTGATAATGTTGAGAAACTTTCACTCGGTTATATTATAAAAAAGTCGTTGTTTGAATTGCTGAAATAATACTGTTGAATTTGTGCTTGTTTAACAAAAGTGAACTTAAATGTCAAATCATGAGCAAATATGCTTGAAATATTTTCAAAAATATGTTATTATAATATAGATAATTTTATTGTGCGGATACTTGCGCGTTTTGTGCAGTCATACGCATATATGGAGGTCTAAACAATGTCATTAAAGCTTAACACAAAATATCTTCGGAATTTTGTAAATGCCGACGAATTGGCGGGAATAAAGGCTCAAGTTGAAGCTGCCGCCGATATGTTACACAATAAATCCGGTTTGGGAAATGATTTTCTCGGCTGGTTAACGCTTCCGACCGACTATGATAAGGAAGAATTTGCTCGTATAAAGGCTGCTGCCGAAAAGATCAAGAGCAATTCAGATATACTTATAGTTATTGGCATAGGCGGTTCGTATCTTGGCGCGAGAGCCGCTATCGAACTTCTTAAATCGCCTCTTTACAATAATATGAAGAAAGATACTCCTGACATTTATTACGTTGGAAACAGTATAAATCCTTCTTATCTTAATGAGATAATAGCACTTTGTGAAGGAAAGGATTTCTCTGTAAACGTAATTTCAAAATCAGGTACTACAACTGAGCCTGCGCTGGCTTTCCGCATTTTTAAGAAAATGGTTGAAGAAAAATACGGAAAGGAAGAGGCTAAGAACCGTATTTTTGCAACTACTGACAAAGCTCGCGGAACTCTCAAGAATCTTTCCGATGCCGAAGGTTACGAGACCTTTGTTATTCCTGATGACGTAGGAGGACGTTTTTCGGTTCTTACAGCTGTAGGACTGCTGCCGATAGCTGTTGCCGGATGCGACATCGACGCTCTCATGAAAGGAGCTGCTAAAGCTCAGACTGACTTCACTGCCGAATTTGACAACAACGACTGTTACAAGTACGCTGCACTCAGAAACATTCTCTACAGAAAAGGCAAATCTGTTGAAATGCTCGTTTCATATGATCCAAGCTTTGTGATGATGTCTGAGTGGTACAAGCAGCTTTTCGGAGAAAGCGAAGGCAAAGACAACAAGGGAATTTTCCCGTCGTCCGTTACTTTCTCCACCGATCTTCATTCTATGGGACAGTATATTCAGGACGGCGCAAGAATTATATTTGAAACTGTCGTTGATATCAAAACGCCTAAAACGGATCTTTTCCTTGAAGAAGAGGCTGAGAATCTTGACGGCTTGAACTTCCTTACCAATCAGAACATGTCTGTTGTAAACAGAAAGGCTTTTGAGGGGACTGTTCTCGCTCATACAGAGGGCGGCGTACCGAATATTATCCTTGAACTTGACGATACGACCGAAGAAAGCGTTGGATATATGATCTACTTCTTTGAGAAAGCATGTGCTGTTTCAGGATATGTTTTGGGCGTAAATCCTTTCAATCAGCCCGGTGTGGAAAGCTATAAGTCCAATATGTTCGCACTTCTCGGAAAACCAGGCTACGAGGGCGCTAAAGCAGAGCTTGAGGCTAAGCTCGGCTGATAAAATTAATAAAATAACACTCTGCTGTGCAGGGGAAGGAGAAAAATATGATTAAGCTTATCACAGGTAAAAAGGGTACAGGAAAAACCAAAATCCTTATTGACAAAATCAACGAAACGGTAAAGTCCACGAACGGCAACATTGTCTGCATTGAAAAGGGCGACAATATCAGACGTTCTATCAGCTATAAAGTAAGATGGTGCGATGTTGAGCAGTTCGGAATTGAAGGCGTTGATGCATTCTACGGCTTTGTTGCAGGTATGTTGGCAGGCAATTACGATATTAAGGATATTTTTGTTGACGGTATCTTTAAAATCGCAGGAAGAGACTATGAAGCATTCGGAGCTATGCTTGAAAAGCTGGACAAGCTCACCGGTGATGATTCTGTTGTTACATTTACTGTTTCCGCTGACGTTGAAGAACTTTCTGAGAATGTAAAGCAGTTTATAAAATAAAAGATTTTGTCTTTAACTGCTGAAAAAATTTCCCGCTATGCTATTGACATATGGGAAAAAATAGTGTATAATATGTTTTGTGATGCTCTAAAGGATTTAATATAATATGATAATTAATTTGAAACAGCTTTTCAATATTACCGGTGAATCCAAAGATATTGAATACAGCATTGAAGCAGAGGAATTAAACGGTATTAAAGGTTACAAATTTAGTGCGCCTATTTCCGTTAAGGGCAGAATTTTCAACAGGGCAGGCGTTGTCCATTTGAAATATACCCTGACTTCTAATTTGCTTGCGGCATGCGATAGATGCCTGAAAGAACTGGAACTTCCTTTTTCTTTCGAGTGCGAACATATTGTTGTTCCTTCTGTCAGTAACGATAATGATGAGTATATCGCTGCTGAAGGTGAGAGCATTGAGCTGAATGAGATTGCAGTAACCGATTTTTTGCTTAGATTGCCTACAAAAATTCTTTGCAGCGATGATTGTAAGGGACTTTGTATGGTATGCGGCAAAGATTTGAATGAGGGCGACTGTGAACATCAAACGATTGAGTCGTGAGACTCATAATAAGGAGGTGCCAAAATGGCTGTACCAAAGAGAAAAACTTCCAAAGCAAGACGTGATAAGAGACGTTCTGCTGTTTGGAAGCTTGATACACCTGCAATGTCCAAGTGCGATAATTGTGGTGCTTTTAAGGCTCCGCACAAGGTTTGCAAAAACTGCGGATTCTACAAGGGCGTAAAGGTTCTGAATCTGGGAGAATAATTTCAGATATGAGGAGGAGAGGAGGTAACAACTTCTCTCCTTTTTACGTTAGATTGGGAGAAATTATGGTTGAAATAAAAAATGTTATAAAAAATTCTCCCGCTTACAAGTGCGGCGTTGAATGCGGAGATGTACTTTTGAAAATAAATGATCATTCTATAAACGATGTACTGGACTATATGTACTATGCAGCCGATGTTAATGTTTGTATTACAGTCTGCCGCAGCGGCGAAGAGATCAAATTTATTGTTCAAAAAGACGAATACGATGACTTGGGATTGGAATTTGATACTTTCCTTATGGACAGCAAGCAGCGCTGCTCCAACAGGTGCGTTTTTTGTTTTATAGACCAAATGCCGCCGAATATGCGTGAAACTCTGTATTTTAAAGACGATGATGCACGTCTGTCTTTTTTACAGGGAAATTATGTTACGCTGACTAACCTTAATCAAGCTGACATTGACAGAATTATAGCTATGAAACTGAATATAAACGTTTCGGTTCACACAACGAATCCCGAACTTCGTGTGAAAATGATGCGTAACAAATATGCGGGTGAAAAACTTAAATATATCAGGCAAATGACAGATGCCGGCATAAAGCTTAATTGTCAGATCGTATGCTGTCCCGGTCTTAATGATGGAAATGAGCTTCGGCGTACTCTTCGCGACTTAGGAGAACTTATGCCGAATATTTCCAGTATGGCTGTAGTACCTGTCGGAATTACTAAGTACAGGGAGAATTTGTATCCTCTTAAAATTTTTGATAAGATAACAGCCGGTGAAACTATTGATATTATCGAGGAGTTTCAAGAAAAGTTTTTAAATAAATTTGATTCGAGAGTAGTATTTCCGTCAGATGAGTTTTATATTACGGCAGGACGTGAACTTCCGGATATGGAGTATTATGAAGATTTTCCGCAATATGAAAACGGTGTTGGTATGCTGAGATCTCTTATAAGCGAGTTCAGCGATGCATTGGAAACTGTGGAATATGATGGTAAGGAACGTCATGTGACTATTGCTACGGGACGTTGCGTATATCCTGTGATAAAACAGCTTGCAGACAAAGCGGAAAAAAAGTTCGACGCGTTAAAATGCAATGTTATTCCGATAAGGAACGATTTTTTTGGAGAGACTATTACTGTAACGGGACTTATTACAGCTCAGGATCTTATCGCTCAGCTTAAAAACAGAGATAACGGCGAAGAATTGCTTATTTCTTCGTCAATGCTGATGCAGAACAGCGAAATTTTCCTTGATGATATGACGATATCGGGTGTGGAGAATGAACTTGATATAAAGATCAGAGTTACCCAAAATGACGGATATGAATTGCTTGACGCTATGTTGGGCGTGTAGTATGATATTAAAAAAAGAAAGGAGAATGTCAGATGTCATTACCGATAGTTGCAGTAGTCGGACGTCCGAATGTCGGAAAGTCTACGCTGTTTAACAAGCTTATTGGTCAGCGTCTGTCCATTGTTGAGGACACTCCGGGCGTTACCAGAGATCGAATTTATTCTAAATGCGAGTGGCGCGGTAAGGAATTTATGGTCGTTGACACAGGAGGTATCGAGCCTGAAAGCAGTGATATTATTCTTGCTCAGATGCGCAGGCAGTCGCAGCTTGCTATTGAAAAGGCAGATGTTATTATACTTGTAACAGATATACGATGCGGTATTACGCCCGATGATTACTCTGTTGCTGAAATGCTTCAGAAAAGCGGAAAACCCGTCATTCTTTGCGTTAATAAAGTTGATGCTTTAGGCGAACCTCCGTTGGAGCTTTATGAATTCTATAATTTGGGACTGGGCGAGCCTTTTCCGGTTTCTTCTGTTCACGGTCACGGAACAGGCGATATGTTGGACGAGGTTTACAAGTATCTTCCCGAGACGGAAGAACAGCAATATGATGAAGAGTTTATAAAGGTTGCCGTAATCGGAAAGCCTAATGCCGGAAAATCTTCTCTCATAAACAAAATAGCAGGTGAGGAGCGTGTTATAGTTTCCGATATAGCCGGAACTACACGCGATTCTACAGATACGGTAATAGAAAACGAGTACGGCAAATTTGTTTTTATAGATACCGCAGGAATCCGCAAAAAATCCAGAGTAACCGAGCGTGTAGAGCATTA
Source organism: uncultured Ruminococcus sp. (assembly GCA_910584195.1). Classification (GTDB taxonomy): domain Bacteria; phylum Bacillota; class Clostridia; order Oscillospirales; family Ruminococcaceae; genus Ruminococcus. Next base: position 128,658 of record CAJTYV010000004.1, read on the forward strand.
CAGTGTTCTTCGGGCTTATATGGCGGTTGACCGTTCTGATGTGTGCGTCATTATGCTTGACGCGACAGAGGGTTTTACCGAGCAGGACTCAAAAGTGGCAGGTTATGCCCATGAACAGGGAAAAGCCTGTGTTGTAGCAGTTAATAAGTGGGACTTGGTTGAAAAGGACGATAAAACCATGCAGGAATTTCGTACAAAGCTGGAAAATGATTTCAGTTTTATGTCATACGTTCCTTTTGTATTTATATCGGCAAAAACAGGTCAGCGTATAAATAAGCTGTACGAACTTATCAAGTATACAAACGACCAAAACAGTATGCGTATTTCAACAGGAATGCTGAACGATGTTCTTGCATATGCTACTACAAGAGTACAGCCGCCATCGGATAAGGGCAGAAGACTGAAAATTTACTATATGACTCAGCCGTCTACCAAACCGCCGACATTTGTTACATTTGTCAACAGAGCGGATTTGTTCCATTTTTCATACAGGAGATATATTGAAAATCAAATTCGCTCGACTTTTGGTCTTGAGGGTACGCCAGTGCGGTTTGTTGTCCGCGAAAGAGGAGGAAACGATAAATAATGAAGATATTGTTAGCTTTGATATTAGCCGCAGCGATCGGCTATTTCTTGGGAAGTCTGAACTTTTCTATCATTGTTGTTAAGCTTATGAAAGGAAAGGATATTCGTACCGTAGGCAGTAAAAATGCTGGTCTTACCAACACTTACCGCTGTTTCGGACCTGCATGTGCCGGAATAACTCTTGCCGGAGATTTGTGTAAAGGGATACTTGCAGTATCTCTTTCGCAGCTTTTCGCAAGCCTCTTGAAAGCAGGTTTTGCACCTGATAACGATGTCAAATATATTGGTTTTATTGCAGGTCTATGTGCGATAATCGGTCATGTGTTCCCTATATACTACGGTTTTAAGGGTGGAAAGGGCGTACTTGTCGGAGTATCTGCTTTCCTTATTATCGAGCCGAGAGTATTCCTTGCTCTTATATTGATTTTCGCAGCAGTTCTTGCGTTATCCAAATATGTTTCTTTGGCGTCAATAATGTCGGCGGCATATGCGCCAATTGCTGTTTTCCTCATGTCGCTTATAGTAGATCATGTAGGTTTCGGAAGAAGCTTGCTGTATACCGTTCTATGTATTCCAATGACAGCAATGGTCATTTACATGCACCGTACCAACATTGAACGTTTGAGGGAAGGTTCGGAGTCGAAGTTTTCATTTAAGTTTAAAAAACATTAAGTAGGATGCACAATTTTATTGCAGGAGGTATCATATATGGCGAATATTGTAATTCTCGGTTCAGGCGGATTCGGTCTCAGCCTTGCAATAGCGGCTGTCAAAACAGGGAAGCACAGCGTGACCGTATGGTCTAAATTTCAAGATGAAATTGACGATATAAAAGCTAAGGGAGAGCATGTACAGAAGCTGCCGGGAGTACCCATACCTTCTGAAATCAAGCTTACAAGCGATATAGCCTGCATTAAGGACTGCGATATGCTTATATTTGGTATACCGTCAAGCTTTCTCAGATCTGTGGCAAAGCTTGCTAATCCGTATGTTACAAGTGATATGGTCATTGTAAATTCGGGCAAGGGTATTGAGGAGGGCAGTCTCAAGCTGCTTAGTCAGGTTATTGAAGAAGAGCTTGGCACAGATAAGCTTGTAATTCTGTCAGGTCCGTCTCATGCGGAGGAAGTCGCCCGTTCTATCCCGACTACAATGGTAGCTGCATCTCACAATAAAAATGCGGCAAAATACGTTCAAGAGCAGTTGGGCAGCAATACACTCAGAATTTATCTTAATGATGATGTAAAAGGCTGCGAGCTTGGAGGAGCGCTGAAAAATATTATCGCTTTGTGCTGCGGAATATGTGTTGGCATGGGTTATGGCGATAATACTAAGGCGGCACTGATGACAAGAGGAATCCATGAAATAGCTCGTCTCGGAAAGGCGGCCGGAGCAAATCCGATTACATTCAGCGGACTTACCGGGATAGGAGATCTGATAGTTACCTGCACAAGCATACACAGTCGGAATGCCCGTGCAGGAAAACTTATCGGCGAGGGGATGTCTCCTGAGGAGGCGGTTCAAAAGGTTGGTACGGTAGAGGGATACTTCTGCTGTCATAATGCTTATGAGCTTGCAAAGAAATTAGGAATTGAAATGCCCATAACCGAGAAGCTTAACGAGGTTCTTTTCAACGGCGGCGATGCAAAAGAGGCATTGAATAAGCTGATGAGCCGTCCGATGATATATGAACACGAGGCGTTTGAAACTGTCTGAGGAGGAAAATATGGCTGAAATACGTGAATACAGGGGACATATCAGAAACTGGCGAGGTCTTTGTGCCGAATTGGGGGTGGATATTACACTGCCGCGTGAGAAGCGTGAGCCTGCTTTGATTTCCGCTGCATATGAGAAATGGGGCAGGGATATGGGTGAACATCTTTACGGAATGTTCGCATTCTGCCTTTGGGACGAAAAAAATGAGAAGCTTTTTGCAATGCGCGATCACTTTGGTACAAAGACGTTTTATTACTATATTACATCTGATAACCGACTTTTGTGCGGAAGTTCTGTCAGGGATATAATGGCGCAGGAGGGATTTGTAAAGGAGCTTAATGAAGAAATGCTCCAGATTTACTTAACGCTTACCTATGTGGGTGGGGAAGATACATTCTTTAAAGGTGTCAAGAAACTTATGCCCGGTCATTTCCTTGAATTCAAGAACGGAGTTTTGACGGTCGATCGTTACTGGAAGCCTGGTTTTAACCCGGATACTACACGAACTATTGATGACTGGGCGGATGAAATTCACACTACCCTTAAAAGTATCATGACCGAAGTTTTAGAACCGAATGAAACAGCAGAGTCTTTTCTTTCAGGAGGAGTCGATTCTTCATATGTTTTAGCAATGTCAGACGTTAAAGTGACCGATTCATGTGGTTATGATGATGAACGTTTTGATGAATCTCCGCTTGCAAAACAAACGGCAGAGCTTCTTGGACGAGAAAATAATCGCTGCCGCATAACCCCGGAGATGTATTTTGATATTGTTCCTTGGGTCATGGAAAACATGGAGCAACCATTGGCGGATGCTTCGGCGATAGTTTTTGCTATCGGGTGCAGAGCTGCCGCGGAGCATACGAAAATCTGTTATTCCGGAGAGGGTTCGGATGAATTTTTCGGCGGATACAATATGTATCGTAATGCGGAGAGATACGGCGATAATTTGAAAAATTTCTATGTAGGCAATACTAATATTATGAAAGAAGACGAAAAGCAGCGAATTTTACAGAATTACAATCCTAATATGCTGCCTGTTAATCTTGTTAAATATATTTATGATGAAACCGAAGGACTTGATCCGCTTACAAAGATGTCTGATGTTGATATTCAGCTTTGGCTTGAGGGTGATATTTATCTTAATGTAGACAAAATGAGTACGGCTGCCGGTCTTGAGATACGTATGCCGCTTACCGACAGACGAATTTTCGATATTGCATCTCGTATGCCGTCAGAGTATAAGGTAAATGACGTTACAAACAAGGCTGCATTCAGAACGGCTGCCGCAAAGGTTTTGCCGGAGGAGATCGCTTTCCGTAAAAAACTCGGTTTTATTGTTCCTATCAGAATATGGCTTGCTGATGAGCGATATAATGAGGATGTCAGGGCAAAGTTCCGAAGCGAATCAGCGGCTAAGTTCTTCAGGGTTGACGAGATTCAGGCGATATTTGATGATTACATTGCCGGAAATTCCGACAACTGGCGTAAAATATGGACTATCTATACATTCCTTGTATGGTATGATATTTATTTCAAATAATGTAAAAAATAAGGAGCTTTTTATGTCAAAAAAAATAACGACAAGATTTGCCCCGTCTCCAACGGGTTTTATGCATATAGGAAATCTGCGTACAGCTTTGTATTCTTACCTTTTAGCTAAGTCGCAAGGCGGAAAATTCATTCTCCGTATTGAGGATACCGATCAGGAACGTCTTGTAGAAGGTGCTGCAGATGTTATTCTCGATACGCTTAAAGCTACCGGCATCAGTTATGATGAAGGTCCAGTAGTGGGTGGTGAACACGGTCCGTATATACAGAGTGAGCGTTTGCCGATTTATCGTGAATATGCCGAAAAGCTGATCAACAGCGGTCATGCTTATTACTGCTTTTGCTCAAAAGAAAGGCTGGACTCCTTAAAGGATGAAAACGGAATAGGCGGATATGACGGCCATTGCCGTGAAATGAATTATACTTCTGAGGATGCAGAACGTCATAAGTCTGAAGGCGGTCATGTGGTAATTCGTCAGAAAATGCCGACAGAGGGTAAAACATCATATGTTGACATGGTTTACGGAGAAGTAGAAATAGATCATTCCGAGCTTCGCGATCAGGTTCTTATTAAGGATGACGGTTATCCTACGTACAATTTTTGTCACATTATAGACGACTATCTCATGGGAGTTACGCATGTTGTACGGGGAAACGAGTATCTTACTTCAACGCCGAAATACTGTCTACTTTATGATGCTTTTAATTGGGAAAGACCAACGTATGTACATCTTCCGCTGCTTATGGGAAAGGACGGCGAAGGAAAGGTTTCAAAGCTCTCAAAGCGTCACGGTGCAGTAAGCTTTCAGGATCTTGTAAACGATGGATTCCTTCCGGAAGCTATCGTGAACTATATTGCACTTCTCGGTTGGTGTCCGAAAGATACGAATCAGGAATTTTTTACAATGGAAGAACTTAAAGATAACTTTTCTATTGAAGGGCTAAGTAAATCGCCTGCGGTTTTCGATTATGAAAAGCTTAAATGGTTTAATTCTGAGTATATAAAAAAGCTTCCCTGCGATGTTTACGAGAGAAAAGCTCTTCCGGTACTTGACGAGATATGCGAAACTCATGTCAATAAAAAGAAGTTAGCGGAACTGCTTCATACGAGAATTTCTTATTTCAATGAAATACGGGATATGGCGGAATTTGTTACAAACCGTTTGCCTATGAGTTCAGAATTGTATACGAATAAGAAGAATAAAACAACTCCTGAAATCTGTAAAGAAATACTGGAGGATTGTCTGCCAATTCTTGAGAATACAAGAGAATGGAACAATGACTCTTTATTTACCGTACTTAAAGAATATGCGGCATCAAAGGAAAAGAAAGCCGGCGCCGTAATGTGGGCTGTCCGTATTGCGGTTGGTCGTCAGGCAGTTACACCAGGAGGAGCAACCGAACTTATGGAAGTTTTCGGAAAGAATGAATCCATTGAACGTATAAAACTTGCGATTCAGGAATTAGGATAAAAACATAACGCAAAAACCCGAAAGGAATTTACACCTTTCGGGTTTTTTCATACTATACAAACACGATTTTTTCCTGTTTTCTTTGCCTGATAAAGTCCGCCGTCCACGCGTATGCAAAGAGAATCAGATGTATCGTCGGGTTTTACCTGAGTGACGCCGAGACTTATAGTCTGTGACCTCATATTGGGAAAAGCTGTGTTGGCAAAACATTGGCGTAAAAACTCTGCAATATACGCGGCGGCAGTTATTTCCGTATCGTGGAGGAGCAGCATAAATTCTTCTCCGCCCCAGCGACCAGCCGAAAATTTTCCCTTAAAGGACGGTTGATTATTTTTAAGAATATCAGACAATGTTACTATAACAACATCTCCCTGCTGATGACCATAGCAGTCGTTAACATGCTTGAAATTATCTATATCAAGCATAATAACGGAAAAAATGCCGCCGTTTTTACGGTAACCTTCAACGGCATCGTCTATACGATTCTGTATTTCCTTGCGGTTGTATAGTCCGGTAAGTCCATCAATAATTGCGGCATTTTTAAGCTGACGTTTTAATCTCTCATGCTCTGTAACATTGTTGAGCAATCCTATAATTCCTGTTATATTACCGTTTTGATCCTTAATAGGCTCTTTGAACACTTCAAAATATTCTTGAATATTATCAACGTTTATTTCGATAATGTAATTATCTCCTTTACCTGTTCTGACGACCTCCATATCCTTTTCCATAGCAATTTTAGCATTTTCTCTGTCCTTACGTATATCCAGATCGGTTTTTCCGCGTATTGTCCAGTCGGGGTCGCTGGAATGGTCAAGGTGATGCCAGTAATGAGTAGCAAAAATGTATCGTCCGTTAGCGTCTTTAAGGTATATATTAGAGGGCAATTCTTTAAGCATACGTTCGATCTCGTAAAATGAAGCGGAGTCCTTGATGTGGATAGCATTTTCAATACGGTTTTTTACCGTAACCTTCTGAAACGGCATAGTGATAAAATCAACCGCGTTATAGTCAAGACATTTAAGTTCCGCATCGTTTTGTGGGCTGCCTGCAATTATCAGAAGGGGGATGAAAGCGAAGCGTCCGTTTTGTACTGATTGTTTTAAAAATGTGTAATTATTTAACGTTGCCTGCTCTGAATCCATAATAACTGCGTTGACTTCTTTAAATATCGAGTTCCAGTTTTGGAGAAGCTCATCGGTGGAATTTGCTTGTATAAAATCGTATGAATCCGACATAAGCTCAATTAGTATTTTTATCTCCGTACTGTTACCGATAAGAAGTATTTTTTTTAATTTTGAAGTCATATCTTCACCTCAGTAATACATTTTTATATCAGTCAAAATATAAACACGGTCGATGTCTCAGTCTCACCTGTCGGTTCGGTCGGTGATTCTTCTTCGCAGATGTCTCCACCGGAGATCCGCGCCCTATTAGGCGGCGAACACCTTTAGATCCAGTCAGAAATACAATCTCCGACTGAATCCGGTATACTGCCTTAAGTCATATGCTTGTTGAAAGCGAGACTTTGAATTTATGCCAACAGATTGAATAAAGCAGTTATATTCAAAGATGAATGCTATTTTTTATTCTGATTGCTGTTCATCGGTTTTAACGAATTGACTTTCATGTCGTGTAAAGAAATCAGTTTTCGGAGGCAAAAACTTCAGTTTATGATTTTTCTCTGTGAAATATGTAAGCGGCTCGAAAATAGTCTCCCATGACCAGATACGTTCGTCGACCTGTAAATATTCGCGAATCTTTTCAGTTCCGAAAGGCGCTAATGGGTGAAGCAAAACGGCTGCTGTACGTATCATATGGAAAAGGTTAGCCAAAGCTTGAGAGGTGAACGCCTTGTCGGAAGTGTCTCCGTTAAGAGCTTTAGCCATGTATTTGCTGCCGTTTCTGATGTAACTGTCGAGTACATATGTACACTGGTGAAATGCAAATTTTGCCATATATCGTTCATATTCAAGCACAGCTTTTTTTGCGTCGGCAATAATATTTTCTTCGGGAGCTAAGTCGGGAAGAATGCCGTCAAATTCTTTTTGCGTAGTATAGAATGCAGTTCTTATCATTCGGTTATAAACGTTTGACAGCAGCAAACCGTCCTTTACAACAGGGTCGGAATCTTCGGGAGCTGCGCTTGGATTGAAAGGTTTAGGCATAAAGCTTACTGAGCGCTGTCCGAGTCCTAAACCAAGCCAATGCATACGGAGCTGTTCAGGTGTGTAGTAATTCAGCAGTTCATCAGCCATAGGCGGTTTGACCGCACCTGAGCTTGACGCTTTTTTATCAAGGAATAGTATGTGATGGTTTGCTACGATTACGGGCATCTGCAGTTCGCCTTCAGGAGGATTTGCTGTTCTTTCATCTGCGGACTGCTGAGCCATCCACATGGCAGGTTCGGCAATTCCGTAGAAGTATATATTGTCCTGACCAATAAACTGATAAACTGTAGACTCCTTGCTGCACCAGTAATCCTTCCATTCATTGCGTTCGTGACCGATAGATTCGAGATATGTTTCGGTAAACGATATTGGAGCCCAAAGCGATTCAGGCCATACCCATACTGTAAGTCCTTCGACATCGTCCATTACGGGAGCGGGAACGCCCCATTCGATATTTCCCGTAAGACGGAAGGGGACAAGAGTTTTTCCGGTTCTGTAGCGTATACCGTTTTCTGTTAGAATACGGCATGCTTTGTCGCAGTCTGAAAGACGGGTAAACTCAATAGTAAATGAGGGCTTTTTTTTCTCCTCAATGTAAGTATGTTCAGGCATTGAATTTTTCAAAGAAAAGTATTTTTCTTCAAATTCCCGTTTAATATATATAACGGGATTTTTCAGAAATTCGTCAATTGTTTTCCATACTACAGGACGGATATCCTTACGTTTTTTCAGTTCCTCAACCCAATTTTTCATAAGCTGTTCATAATCGCGCAGCTTGAAATACCAGTTTGTAACAGGCTTCATCGTTGGAGTTTTTCCTGTTAAAGTGCTTACGGGATTAATAAGATTTTCGGGCATGTACTGATGACCGAGGTCGCATTCATCGGCGTATCCTTTTTCGGAAGTACATCCCTCGACGGGACATTTACCGATGACCTGCCTGCCGTTGAGGAAACAGCCAGCTTCTTCATCGTAAAACTGCATGGTAGTAATTTGACTGAGCTGTCCTTTTTTATGGAGAGAACTTATGAAGCGATCAGTCACGTCGGCGTGTATTTCTTTTGAACGTCCAAGACCGGAGGCGGCGTAAAGATTTGGTGAAATACCGTACCTTTCGAGAGTTGCTTTCTGTTTATCATGATTGGATTGAACAAAATCCGTGAGTGAGCCGCTGAATTCACCTTTTTCAGCCTTTATGCGCCATCCCTCGGCAATAGGAGAACCGTAGCAGTCGGTTCCCGTTACAAAAATGACATTATCATTGCCGATGCGGTCGCGAAGAAAACGCGCGTATGTATCAGCGAAAACAAGCATACCTCCGACATGACCGAAATGAAGCTCTTTATTGCCATAGGGCATACCGCCTGTAATTACAGCGCGCTTCGGAAACTGCGGACGTGGTATCTCAAAATTCTTTTTATCTTTTTTATCAGACATAAGAATGATCCTTTCTTTTAAACAATGCGAAATTTATTACAGCAGAATTATGTATATCACAATAACCCAAGATACATTATAGCACATTTTACAGGTTTTTGCAAGTATTTTTTTGATTGACAGAAAATAATTATTGTTGTATAATAATATCCAAAGAAAAATTCATAAAGGAAGGAAAGAAAAATGTACAGAATATATATAGTTGAAGATGAACGTACAATTGCGGAGCATATGAAGAAACAACTTGAAAAATGGGGATATACTGTAAAATGCAGCGAATGCTTCAACGATATTATAAGAGAATTTACAGAATTTGATCCTCATATAGTTCTTATGGATGTTATGCTGCCTTTTTTTAACGGATACCATTGGTGCATGGAAATCAGACGCATATCGGAAGTTCCGATAGTTTTCATTTCTTCGGCGGCAGACAATATGAATATAGTTATGGCGATGAATATGGGGGGCGATGATTTTATCCCCAAGCCTGTTGACCTGAATGTTATGACTGCGAAAATACAGGCAATGCTCAGGCGGACGTACGATATGGGAAGTAAAATTCCCGTACTTGAGCATAAAGGCGCTGTTTTGAATCTTAATGATACTACTCTTATGTATAATGGGAATATTATTGAGCTTACAAAGAATGATTTCCGTATTTTGCAGACGCTTATGGAAAACAGGGGACGTGTTGTCAGCCGTGATACTCTTATGAACAAGCTGTGGCAGATAGATTGCTATGTTGAGGAAAATACTCTTACTGTCAACGTTACACGCCTGCGTAAAAAACTCGAAGCCGCAGGGCTTACGGACTTTATTAAAACAAAAGTGGGAGCAGGTTATATAATAGAATGAAATTGTTTTTTAAATATATTTATCAATGCAGAAAAACATTTGTGTTCTTTCTTGTTTTCACTCTTGTCTCATACGGAGTATTTGAATTATATGATACTAACAGCGAAGCCGTGATTTATGCATTTTTAATATGCGCTGTTATCGGAGTTTCATCTGCATGTATGGGATTTTTGCGCTTTCGCAAACGATGCGCCATGTTGAACGATATTTATGAAAATCTGCCGTTTATGACGGAGCAGCTGCCTCCTCCTGATGATATAACTCAGGAAATATTTTGTGAGATGATAGTGAAGCTCCACGATATAAATCAGAACAATTTAACGAGAATAAACGGTATAAGACAAGATAATACCGATTATTTCACTGTCTGGGTCCATCAGATTAAAACTCCTATAGCATCTATGCAGATGATATTGCAGAATGAAGAAAACGACATGTGCCGTGAACTTAATGCAGAGCTTTTCAGAATAGAGCAGTATGCTGAAATGGCGCTTCAATATATCCGTTTGGACAGCAGTACAAACGATCTGCTGATAAGACAGTACAATATAGACAGCATAATCAGACAGGCAGTCAGAAGATATGCGCCGCTGTTTATAAGAAGAAAGATACGTCTGGAGTACGAGCCTGTTTCCGCCAAAATCCTGACAGATGAAAAATGGCTTCTTTTTGTTGTGGAGCAGCTTCTTTCAAATGCCGTTAAGTATACCTATTCCGGAAGCGTTTCAATATCGTTTTCAGATAATATACTTAAGGTTTTGGACACGGGAATAGGTATTTCTTCAGAGGATCTTCCGAGAATCTTTGAAAAAGGATATACGGGTATGAGCGGACGTAAAGAGAAAAAATCCACCGGACTTGGATTGTATCTTTGCAAAACAGTATGCGGAAAGCTTGGACATAAAATTTACGCTGAATCTACGGTAGGAAAAGGAACTGTAATTTATGTTGACCTTTCCATAACAGAGCTTGATTTTGAGTAATGTTACAAAAGTGTCACATAAAATATTCAAAATGTCACCCGATTCGATGTTGAACTCAAAAGCGCTGTGATATAATAATTACAGAAGTTCAGGAAAGAGCGGAGAACCTTCCTCCACAGGTTCTTGCAAAGACAATATGTAAATGACGACATAACAGCTTGTTTCCTGATGCTTCTCAAAGAGCTTATTCAGCATTCCGAGCGTAAAGGCTAAGACCCATTTGAAATGATTTGCAGTTTCTCTCCTTGTACTCCGGAATTATGCCTGATAATGATTTTATTTTTGTTTATAAATCAGTATAAAAAGTGCGCAGAGAATGCTGGATGCCGGCTCTGAAATTTACAGAAAAAGGAGTCAGAAAAAATGCCATTATTAAATGTGACGAATCTTGAAAAAATTTATACGACACGTTTCGGTGGAAATCAAGTAAGGGCTTTGACAAATGTAAACTTTTCCGTTGAAGCGGGAGAATACGTAGCTATCATGGGAGAATCCGGCTCGGGAAAAACGACACTGCTGAATATTCTTGCAGCGTTGGATAAGCCGACCGGCGGAGAAGTTCTTCTTGACGGAGAACCTTTGTCTAAAATCAAGGATAAAGAGCTTTCGGCGTTCAGGCGTGAAAAGCTGGGCTTTGTATTTCAGGATTTTAATCTTCTTGATAATTTCAGTCTGAGAGATAATATTTTTTTGCCATTGGTACTGTCAGGCAGAAAATATGATGAAATGCAGAAGCGTGTGCTGCCTGTTGCCAACCGGCTTGGTATAATGGAACTGTTAAATAAATACCCTTACGAGGTATCGGGTGGACAAAAGCAGCGAACTGCGGTAGCGAGAGCGATAATCACAAATCCTAAGCTTATACTTGCGGACGAACCGACAGGAGCTCTTGATTCAAAATCAACAAAAAATCTGCTTGATATTTTTTCGGATATTAACCGTTCGGGACAGACTATTCTTACGGTAACTCATTCTTCAAGAGCGGCAAGCCGTGCGGGACGTGTTATGTTCATTAAGGATGGAGAAGTATTTCATCAGATATATAGGGGAAACAATTCGGATGAAGAAATGTTTAAAAAGATTTCCGATACCCTCACATTGCTTGCATCAGGCGGTGATTTGACATGATAGGAATATTCTGCACAAAGCGTGCGGATGACAATGTCCGCAAAAATAAAAAAAGTATACGTCTCTATATGCTTCTTTGCTTATTTACCGTAGGTTTATATTGCGTTATGAGAGCGATCGTTAGGAATAAGAGAGGTGATTTATAATGAGCGGATCATTTTATCCTAAGCTTGCGGCGACAAATATCCGCAAAAATGCAAGAAATTACGTTCCGTATATATTGACCTGCATATTTACCGTAGCGATGTATTACATTATGAAGTCTCTTTCGCTGAATAATGGGATAGAGAATGTTTTCGGAGGAGGTACTGTAGCTTATACATTGAAATTCGGCAGCGGTGTAATAGCGATTTTTTCTGTTATTTTCCTGTTTTACACAAACAGCTTTCTTACGAAAAAGCGTAAAAAGGAATTCGGACTCTTTAACATACTTGGTATGGAAAAAAAGCATATAGCCAAGATCATGGCATATGAGAGCATGTATACTGCACTGCTCGGTATCGGGGGCGGAATTGGTTTCGGAATACTTCTTGATAAGCTTATGTTTGTGGCAGTAATCCGTATTGTAAAATCTGAAATACCTTTAGGTTTTTATGTGTCTGATAAAGCTGTAGTAAGTACGCTTATGCTTTTTGGAGTATTGTTTTTACTGATATTCCTTAATTCCTTGAGGCTTATTCACCTTGCTAAGCCTATCGAGCTTCTGCAAGGCGGCAGTGTGGGCGAGAAAGAACCGAAAGCTAAGTGGTTATTCGCTTTATTTGGAATCGCCTGTCTCATAACCGGTTATTATATTGCGGTAACGGTTAAGAATCCTATATCTGCATTATCACTTTTTTTCTTATCGGTCATACTTGTTATTGTCGGAACTTACTGTCTTTTCACAGCCGGCAGCATAGCTTTTTTAAAGATACTCAAAAAGAATAAAAGATATTACTACAAAACAAACCATTTTATAAGCGTATCGGGTATGATGTACCGTATGAAGCAAAATGCCGTTGGACTCGCTAATATTTGTATTTTGTCAACAATGGTTCTTGTTATGATTTCTTCGACTTCTTCGCTTATGATAGGAGTTGAGGATATTATTAACGATCGATATCCGTATCAGCTTGAATTCAGCGCATATACAAGCGATACTGATATTATCGAAGATATTGTCAATATGGTCAATGAAACATCAGACGAGGAAGATATTGCTATAACTAAACGAACGGTATACACAAGCCTGCAATTTTCAGCTGTATATAAAGGAGGAAATGAATTCGAGTTTCCTGAAAAACAGGATTTGAGTCTGCTCGACTATGTACACAATATTTGTTTTATAACTGCTGAGGATTATTCGAATTATATAGGCAAGAATGTGACCTTGAACGATGGAGAAGTAATATTTTACTCAAACAGCAAACCGTTTAAAGAAGATTCAGTTAAGATTTTCGGTAAAGAATATATAATAAAGGAGCGTACGGACAATTATATCAGTGATGAATTTATGGATTCGGAACTTATTCCGACTTTCGGTATAGTTGTAAATGATATAGATGCAATAAATGAAATCAGAGCAGAACAGGACAAAATTTACGGTGAAAATTCAAGCGTAATTCTTTCACATTGTAAGGTCAATACGGACGGCAGTGCGGAAGAACAGAAAAGTCTTTATGATAAAGTATGGGATAAGTTAACAGAATATACCAAAGTTAATGATATAAGTTATACTACGACTTGCCGTGAAAATCAACGTGAAAATATATACGGATTGTACGGCGGATTATTTTTCCTTGGAATTTTCATGGGATTGCTGTTTACTATAGCAACCGTACTTATTATATACTATAAGCAAATATCGGAAGGATGCGATGATAAGAACCGATTTGAGATAATGCAGAAGGTCGGAATGAGCGAGCAGGAAGTAAAGAGTTCGATACGTTCACAAGTTCTTATGGTTTTCTTTATGCCACTTATAATGGCGGGAATCCATTTGTCTTTTGCATTTCCAATTGTAAAAAAGATTCTTATTATGCTTCAGCTTAGTAATGTAAATCTGTTTATTGCCTGCAATATTGGTGTATTCCTTATATTTGCCTTAATATATATTGCGGTATATTTAATGACGTCAAGAGTTTATTATAAAATTATTAAGAGGTAAAAATTATGCAGCATGGGAAGTTATTGTTTCCCGTGCTGCTTTTTTTCAGAAGGCAGATGCAGAGTCATACATTTCTTTAAGCTTTCCAATTGCCTTTTTTTCTATGCGCGAAACGTAAGAACGTGAAATACCAAGTCTTTCGGCGGTTTCATTCTGAGTGTGAGGAGAACCGGAATAAAGTCCGTAGCGATAAATGATAATTTCAAGTTCTCTTTTATCAAGGCATTTTTCAAGAAATCCGTACAATTGTTTTGAGCGTATATTAAGTTCTACCAGTTCATGAATATCTACGCCGTCATCAATAAGATCTATAAGAGTCATGGAATTTCCGTCTTTATCGGTTTCAACGGGTTCACCGAGGTATATATCACCTGCTGATTTTTTTGCAGCTCGAAAATTCATCAAAACTTCGTTTTCAATGCATCTACTCGCATAGGTTGCAAATTTAGCGCCTTTTTTATAGTCAAAGGTAGATACGGCCTTTATAAGTCCGATAGTGCCGATTGAAATAAGCTCATCTTGTTCAGCAGCTGACTGAGTATATTTTTTTACAATATGAGCCACAAGCCTGAGGTTATGTTCAATTAATTTGTTTCGTGCATTTTTATCGCCGTTTGACATTTTTTCAAAGTATTCCAGTTCCTTTGCTTTGGAAAGCGGTTTTGGGAAGATGTTGTTATTTTCAACATGCAGAGCAAAAAAGAGCAAATTTTTTAAAAATTCAAGTATCATAGGCAGCACCACCGATTAAAAATATATAGATACGTTATGAGAAATTCTCCTTTTCGTATCTTTCAGAACTTGTGTTCATAGGATAGATATGTGGATTTTTGAGGTGAAATTTTATTCTTGCCAAGCGAAAGACCGCAGGATTACTGACGTGTTTCAAGGGATTTCAACGCAGCAAGCATAAAATTTTACCCAAAAGATGTGCAGATTATCCTATGAAAACAAGTTCTCATATATTGTATGCAGGAGGGCTTGAACTAAATGTCGAATTATGAAAGAAAAATTAGAGTATGTTCATTTTATGTGAATACAATCTATAAAAGTTTTATTTTATGAAATGTCGGTGGAATATTCAAATTTCACAGCTTAAAGTAAAGTGGAAAATTATGTTATTAAAATATTTCAAAAACTCCCGTCAAAGCCGTTAAATAAGACTTTGACGGGAGTTTGCCAAAAGCGTTCGGAAAGATTTTACCGGTAATTTTTTGCGTCGTGAACATTAGTTTTTCTGAGTTTATATTAATTGTAAGAATCGGAGTGAACGCTATGAGCGCAAGTTCAAAAAGTTAATTTGATTTTGAGCATATTTTTGTCAAGCTTTGCAGAGATATTTCCGCCCATTGACTCTGTAAGAGTTTTGGCAATGGAAAGACCAATACCTGTTGTTTTGTCAGCAGTTTCGACTGTATAAAATCTATCGAACAATCTGCCAACGGTAATTTCGTCAAGCTGTTCCGCTTTGTTTTCAAAAAGAATACAGCAATTTTGCATAAGCGTTATATTTAGATCTCCATTGCTGTAGCGAACGGCGTTTGAAATGATATTGGAAAAAATTCTTGACAGCGCTGTTTTATTAAGTTTTCTTCGAACTGTTTCTTCGCATATGTTTATTTTCGGGACTATGTCACGATTTGTAAGAACGGCATAAAATGCTGAAATACTTTCTTCCAAAACGTCGTTTACATTGATTTCCTCCATATCGAGCTTTGTTTCATCCGAAACAGCGGCAGAATATTTAAGAAGCTCTTGCGTAAGCTGTTTCATGGCTTTGGTGCGGCCTGAGATTATATTTAAATATCTTCTCGTTTGTTCGGGCATATTTTCTTTTTCCAACATGTCAAGATAGCCTTGGATCGCTGTCAGAGGAGTACGCAGATCATGAGAGATATTTGTAACAGCCGCTTTTAGCTCCGTATCGCCCTGTTTGAAGCGAATATGCTCTTCACGAAGTATTTTTAGCTGAACATTCAGATCCGAAGCAAGATATTTCATATCTTTATCTGCGCTTGAAATATCTATAAGCATATTTGTGTCTGCGGAAAGTATTTCGGCAAGTTTACCGCGTATCTCCCTGGTGGATTTTTTCAGAAGATATATTTTTACGGACAGCAATATTACAGCGGCAGTCAGTCCTGCCGAAATAAAGAGCCACAAACACAAATGCATTTTATTTCACCTATTTCAAATCTTTTTTACGGAATATTACCATTCCCGCGCCGTTGGATAAAATAACGATTATTATAGAATATATTGCCATAATACCTATGTTTTTATCATTATTACATGCAATTTGATAGAACTGATTGAAAGGAAGCGCTTTATTTGCAAACACGTATATTTTACGCTTTGTACCGGAAATATATCTCGGGTTCTTTATCGTTATAGGTTCAATGGACATTTCACCCGTCTCCGCATTTGTTGAGGTTGCCTGATAATCATTATAGTATTCCGGTTCTTCAAGTTTTGACGATATATGCAGTGCAGCCATAAACATTATTACAGTCAGAATGAGAGCAGTAACAGAACCCGCAGACTTACTTTGTATAAGCATTGAAAAAAAAACCAGTATTGCTGTAAAGCTTATTATGGTGGCGCATTGACTGAGAGTATATACGAATGTCTCGATCATGGTCAGAGATGCTTTTCCCAAAATCAATTGCCCAAGCCCTAATGTAACGAGAATAAATGTCAATAACATAATAATATCAGCTGCAGCGCAGGTAATAAAGTTTGAAATGTATATTTCCCAACGTTTATGCCCTACCATAAGTTTATTTCTGACAGTTCCGTCCGAATATTCAGTACCTACGAAAATTCCCACAAATGCGGCAACAGCAAAAACAACATATAATGCTCCGCTGAAAGCAAAACCGTCAGCTGATTTAAATTCCGCACCCAAGTTTTCATAATGGCTCAGATTCTTCTGAATATCAATATATCGCATAATATCAAGGAAAACTCCTAATCCGCCGGAAAACAGCATGCAGATCCTGAAAAGAGTACTTTTAAAAAGTCGTGCAAAGTTTGCCTTTATAAGTCTGCTCATTTTCTATCACCGCCCACAAGATTAACAAAGTAGCTTTCAAGACTTTCGTCACGTTCTGTAATAGTGAGCAAAGTACATTTTTCACTTGATAAAGCTTCAACAAGTTCTGTGACGCTGATTTTAGTGAAAACATCTGCTGTTTCCTCGTCGGCTATACTGTATTCCATAGACATTGCATCAAAAACCTTAACAGCAGCCGTCATATTCGAAACTTTGAGGCGCATACATTTTCGGCACGCATTTTCAAGTTCTTCAGCGCTTATTTCCTTTATCATACGTCCGCCTTCGATAAAGCCGTAATGTGTGGCAAGCCTTGAAAGCTCGTCCAAAATGTGGCTCGATATGAGAACTGTTATCTGATTTTCCTTGTTTAGTTTCAGAATAAGCTCGCGTATCTCAATTATACCCTGAGGATTGAGACCGTTTATCGGCTCGTCCAGTATGAGGAAATCAGGATTGCCTGCAAGAGCTACTGCGATTCCGAGTCTTTGTCTCATTCCGAGAGAGAAGTTTTTAGCTTTCTTTTTACCTGTACCGTTGAGTCCCACAAGTCGAAGAAGTTCCGGTATGCTTTCAAAAGACGGCATGCCTAAAATACGATACTGCTCTTTAAGATTTTCCTCAGCAGTCATCCCGAGATAGATAGACGGAGTTTCAACTACAGCTCCTATTCTGCGTCTCGATTTGCAGATGTCAAGATCGGTGTTTTTCTTGCCGTATAAGGTAAAAAATCCCGAAGTTGGCGGCTGTAATCCGCTGATAAGGCGGATAAGTGTGGTTTTGCCCGCGCCGTTTTTCCCAACAAAGCCGTATATTGAGCCTTTGGGGACGTTCATTGTCAGTCCGTTCAGAGCGTTGAAATTCCTGTAATGCTTGCACAGGGCTTTTGTCTGTAACACGTATTCCATTTTATGACTCCTTTACTTATGGCAACACCGCACAAAGCACGCCTGACGGTTTGATATGTCATCTGCTTGCGTTTTTCTCGTCATCTTGCACAAAAACTCCTTGACATACGTCAGTATGCCTGTGCCATTTTTATACAATCTGACGAAAAATTCGACTGCGCATCTGCCGCACAATCTTTGTGCGGTGTTGCCTTATAAAATATGAAAGATAAACTTATTGTTTATCTTGTGGAATCATTTTATCAGGCAAAGGTTAAGACATCGGTTAAGAAAACCGTAAAGATATGGTTAAGTTTTTTCACGCATTTTAAAACCGATTCCCCATACAGCTTCAATATAATCCTTGCCGCAAGGTTCGCGAAGCTTTCGTCTGAGATTGCTTATATGGACTTTCAGCGAACTTTCAACGCAGTCGGGAGTATCGAAGCTTATTCTGTCGAGAATGACCGATCTTGCTATAACCTGCGAAGGATTGAGCATAAGGAGCTTTAAAATAGCAAATTCGGTTTTTGTAAGTTTTACGGGAACTCCCGAAATATCAACGGAATGAGATGTAATATCAAGAGTTATTTCCTCAAATTTAAGAATGTCGGATTTATCTGTCATACTGCTCATGCGAAGTACCGCAGTTATTCTTGCAAGCAGTTCACGGGTATCAAAAGGCTTTGTAATGTAGTCTGCCGCTCCGCTTAAAAGCAGTTTTACTTTGTCGCTTACATCGGCTTTTGCCGATACTACGATTACAGGGATACTGCTGATTTTCGGAAGAATATCTTCTCCGCTCAGTCCGGGAATCATAAGATCAAGCAATATCAGGTCAGGGCGGCTGTTTTCGAGAGCCATTAGAGTTTCCGTACCGGAATATGTTCGAAGAATGGCGTATCCTTCTTTAGTAAGCAGTTCTTCAAGCATGTCGCCAATGTAAATATCATCGTCTGTTATCATGATGGTTTTCATTTTATGTCACCTCGGAAAAAATATATTTTTATTATAGCATAGAAAAATATATAAGTCAAATTGAAGAATTACCTATGTGAACAGGTTCTTGGTGAATGAAAACGGAAAATTTTACCTGCTTTTTTGAAAATTTTTATTAAAACTGTTGAAATTGCAGTTTAAAGATGATATAATAAAATAAATGTTTACATGTAAGGAGTATTTAAATGGAAAATAATCTTATAAAACCTCCCGTAGAAATACGATATAAAGAAGAACTTGACATGCTCAGAAAATACGATGACGGCAAAAAACCGGAAAACTGGGTACTTTCTCCGAAAGCGGTGCGCACATTTATACTTGGCGGAAAAATAAAAAAAGGAAACGAATCATTTGAAATTTCACGAAAATTTTATGGTAACGATGCTCTCGTGGAAAGATGTATAATTACTCTTGCAGGAAACCGCGGACTTATGCTTGTGGGAGAGCCGGGAACTGCAAAGACAATGCTGTCTGAGCTGCTTTCCGCTGCATGCTGTGGAATAAGTACAAATACCGTACAGGGAACGGCAGGCACGACCGAAGATATGATAAAATACAGTTGGAATTACGCTCTGTTGTTGGCAAATGGTCCGTCCAGAGAAGCTCTTGTTCCCTCTCCGCTGCTTATCGGAATGGAAAAAGGAATCTTTACCCGTTTTGAAGAAATTACCAGAACTCCGGCAGAAATTCAGGACAGCCTGATTTCTGTTATGAGCGACCAAATACTTAATATTCCTGAATTAGAGAACGAAGGACTTGTTTTTGCACGTCCGGGTTTTAATATTATCGGTACGGCAAATACACGCGATAAGGGTGTAAATGAAATGTCGGGAGCTTTGAAAAGACGTTTTAATTTTGAAACGGTAGAACCCGTAAGGGATGTACGTCTTGAAAAAGAGATTATAATAAGAGAAGCACGGAATTTAGCTGATGCAGGGCATATTGACATGCCGGTAGACGAAGATGCGGCGGAGCTGTTAGCAGTTACATATCATGAGCTGCGCGAGGGCGTTGACAGCAGCGGAACTGTTATAGAATCGCCGGCAGCTGTTATGAGTACCGCTGAAGCAGTGTCGGTATATTATCAGACTTTGAGTCATGCGTGGTATTACGGAAACGCTAAAGTAGATATGAAAATTATGACAGAGAATCTTTTGGGCGCTGTATGTAAAGAGAACAAAGACGATCTGGAAAAACTTAAAGCATATTTCCGCACATCGGTAAAAAATAAAAGCAGTAAGGTCGGTGGATTATGGAAAGAATACTATTCAGCAGCAAAGGTGCTGAAATAATTGATTATTCATCGCCGCTGATACTGTATCCAATACGTCATCATAGTCCGGTATGTTCGTATCATCTTATAAAAATCATTGAAAAATACAGACCTGATATAATTCTGATAGAGGGTCCTGAAAACGCCAATCATCTTATTGACGTTCTGACCGATGAAAAAACAGAGCTTCCGGCGGCATTTTACTGCTATTATAAAGATACAAAGGCTTTTGTCTCTGAGGATAAGAAGGATTTCAAATGCTATTACCCGTTTCAGTATTCCTCGCCAGAGTATAACGGAGCAATTCAGGCGAAGAAACTTGGAATCCCCGCTGAATTTATAGATCTGCCATACAGCGAACTTCTTATCAATACAGCCGAAAATCACGGTATGCGAAAAAATGTCGAAAAACACAGCTATACAGATGATTCGAGATTTACAAAAGGCGAATTTTATAAGCGTCTGTGTGAAAAAACAGGAATGCGCAGTTTTGAAGAGTTTTGGGAAAAATATTTTGAAATAGGCGGACTTTATATGTCATCTGATGATTTTGTACGGCAGATGTCCGCTTACTGTACTTTGATGCGCGTTGACGTTGCGAATGATGAACTTGAAGCAGACGGAACTCTTGTACGTGAACAATATATGGCGTACAACATTTCGGAAGCAATGAAAAAGTACGGAAAGGTACTTGCGGTTACAGGAGGATTTCATACGGCAGGACTTAAAAATCTTCTTAATTCTAAGAAATATAAACCTTATAAGCTTCATAAATTTTCGCAAAAGGATCACGGCTGTTATCCAATGGCTTATTCTTACCGTGCGTCTGATGCTCTCAGGGGATATGCTTCGGGAATGATGTATCCCGGATTTTACGATAATATAATGAAAAAACTTACAGAATGCGAGCAGCCTGACGGAGTTTACGGCGAACAGACAATGACGCTTCTTGTAAGGACGGCAAAAGAAGCGTCAAAGCGTGACGTTCAGGTTACAATGTCCGATATAACGGCGGCGTATACGATGATGAACGGACTTGCCGCTCTGAGAAATTCAAAAGAAACCGGTATAAGCGAAGTGTTCGACAGTGTTACATCATGTTTTATAAAAGGTGAAAAAACAATTTCATCATCACTTCCGCTGGATATTTTGTCAGAACTTGCAACAGGCAGCGGTATAGGTCATATCGGTGATACGCATCATATTCCGCCGCTTGTTGCAGATTTTGAAAAACAATGCGGCGAATTGGGACTGAAATATCAAACAGCTGTTCCTGTCAAAGTAGAAGTATCGCTTTTCAATTCCAAAAAAGGACAGCTAATAAGCCGTTTTATGCATAGAATGAATTTTCTCGGGACAGGTTTTGCAAAGTTTCTTAAAGGTCCTGATATACATAATAATCGTGACAGGAGCAGGGTTCGTGAGGAATGGCAATTTCGCAGAAGTCCGGAAGTAGATGCGGCGTTGATCGATCATACCACAGACGGATTTACGATTATGGAAGCATGCGGAACTTATGCAGAGAAATTGCTTAACGCACACAGAAGATGTGAGACAGCTGCCGGTATTGCTGTGGATTGCTTTCTCATGGGAATTCCGCTTACATCGGCAGAGCAGGAAAAAATCGACAGCATAATTACTGATGAGGGAGATTTTTTCTCTATTGGAAACGGTTTAAGCAGTTTTAATACGCTTCTTGGACTTCAGCGGCTGTATGAATTCAAGGATGGATCAACGCTGAAATATGTTATCAGGTGCTTTGACAAGCTTATTTCTGCGCTTCCGTCAATGGCGGATGTGCCGACGGAAAGATCGGAGGAAACAGTAAAAATTATAAGGTTGATGTACATGATTGCTGCAAATACATTAACCGACCGCCTCGGTACATTTGAATCTGCCCTGCTCACAATGACATCTTCCAGAGAAAAAGATCCGCTTGTTCATGGTGCGGCAATGGGGCTGCTGTGCGCTGTCAGTGAAAAACATCGCAGTTCAGCGGAACGCTTTGCAAAGGGTTATCTTTCCGGCAGTCTGGAAATACGCAAAAAAGGCGCGGATTATCTCAGAGGATTGTTTACAACGTCAAAGGATATTGTATTTACCAACAATTCATTTCTTGAAATGACGGATAAGCTTATCATAAGTATGGAATTTGACGATTTTCTTGAAATACTACCGTCTCTCAAACTGGCGTTCAGTGTATTTACTCCATCGGAGCTTCAGCTTACGGCAAAGACGGCTGCGGAGCTTCACGGCATGAAGGAGGGGGAGATTCTCGGCAGAAAAGCCGTTAATGAGAAAATGTTCAGATTTGGTGAAAGTTTTGATGTTCGTATCTGCGAAACTATAGGAAAGGAGAACCTGCTTTATGATAAATGAACACGACCGTATCTCTGTAAATCGCTGGAGGCTTATTCTTGGCAGTTATTCGGGAGACAGTCTTAATTTTTATGCAAACGGCGATGAACTTCGGCAGTTTCGGGATATGGAGCAGCTACTTGATTATCTTTACAGCAGAGCGCAGGGAGATGATGTACGTGAATCGGAAAACAGATGCGGTGGGAACGAAAAAAGCAATCTTATGGCGGCAGAATGGATAACGAAGATACGTGAGCTTTTTCCGAAGCAGACAGCGGAGGTTCTTGAAAGTCATGCCTTGGAAAAATTCGGTATGACCGAGCTTCTGACGGATAAGGAAATTCTTGAGAGAATGACTCCGGACGTAAATTTGCTGAAAACAATTTTGCAGCTTAAGCATCTTATGAAAGGCGACGTACTGAAAACTGCCGAAAATATAGCTGACAAGGTTGCGAAGGAGCTTTCGCGTAAGATTGAAAATGACGTTAAAAGAGCAGTTTCCGGACAGCTTGACAGAAACAGTTCCAGCTGTGTAAGATCGGCAAGGAATCTTGATTTTAAAAAGACTGTACAGCGCAATCTGAAAAATTACGATCGTGATTCTCAACATCTTATTATTAAGGATTTGTATTTTTCAAACAGAATAAAAAATTATAATAATAAGAGAGTTATTATAGCAATTGATGAAAGCGGGTCAATGCTCGGTTCGGTAATATACAGCGCAGTTATGGCGCAGATAATATCAAGTCTGCCGTTTGCAGAGATTAAGCTGGTGATTTTCGATACGTCTGTTGTAGATTTGTCCGGTCAGGCAGACCGACCGGCGCAGGTGTTAATGAGTGTGCAGCTTGGCGGAGGCACAAATATCGGCGGAGCGTTAGGCTATTGTGAAACTTTGATTGCCGTTCCTAATAAAACAAGTGTTATAGTTGTTACAGATTTGTATGAGGGAATGCCGGAGAATCGACTTCTTAACGTTAGCAGAAATATTATTCAAAGCGGAGCTAAGCTTAATTTTCTTACAGCTCTTGACGAGGGCGCAAATCCTGCTTTCGACCGCAGAATCGGGCAGAAATTAGCTGATATGGGAGCATTTGTAGGAGCTGTAACTCCTGATAAACTTGGGGAATATATTTGCAGAATGGTTGTTTAGGGGTGAACTATGGATGAAATAAAACGAGCGCTTGCGTTAGCAGACGAAAGCTTTTTAGTAAATATGTCCAATAAGGGTATTTACAAACGTGCTTGTAAGGATACCGAGGGAATGCTCCCTCTGTTCAGCGAAAATGCTGAAGGAATATCTGTGGAAATTTTAGGCGAAACAGTAACCTTGACTGCACCTATTGAAAACAGTCGATGCAGCTGCGTATCTCGTACGGTCTGCCGTCATATTGTGGGTGCGATACTTATTGCAAGGAGGACACTTAAGGACTTAGAAACAGATGAAGTTCCGCAAATTATCAAGGAAAAAGAGCGCGCAGAAAACGTAAAATTCCCGAAATCTCAAGAGAATAAGAAAAATGATGCAGTACCCGGAAACCTTACGGCAGAAGAAATAAATAAAATAAACGGCTGCGCGGCGGATTGTTTGACGCTTCTTGGTGATATACTGCGAAACGGAATAGTTCGTTTACCCGAAGCCATATCTGATAATTCGGAAGTTTTGGCAGTCAGTTGCCATGCTTTGAAAATGGCGGAGGGAGAACGTGCCATGCGAAGTATAGGCTCTTTGCTGAATGACTACAACGCCGGAAGAGCAGCTTTTGATATGAGTGATTTCACTCATCGTTTTTGTAATTGTATAAAAATTATGGATATGCTTTCGGATTGCAGTATAAATTCCAAAATACTTGGAAGCTTTCGGCAGGAATACAAAGCTGTAAAAGTCCCCTTGAAACTTATGCCTGTAGGTCAGCGGTATACTTCCGGCGGAGATTACGAAGGAGAAATTTATTATTTTCTGAATCTCGATGATCCAGACAAACCATTTATGTCACTTTCGGATATTAGTCCGATATTCTATGACAATGTAAAAAAACGGAACAGAGGTACTTTTCCATGGGGTATGTCAGTGCCGTTGAGCAGAATGATGAAAAAAATGTTCGTACTTGTAAACGCAAAATCAAACGGCGGAAAATTGTCCTCATCGCAGGAAACAAAAGTAGCAATGTCTGTAGATGCCAATTTGAATTGCGATGAAATGCGTCGGTTAATTTATACGGATTTCAGAAATGCGGCAGTGGATCTATATGAAAAGGATTCTGCTTCAGAACTTGACAGAATGTTGCTGCTTCAGCCGAAAAAATGTAAACAGCCGTGTTTTGACAAGGTTTCTCAGACCTTTTCCATGGTACTCGAAGATAAAAATGGATTTCACGCATATGTACAGATAAAGTACCGCAGGGAGAACCGGGAGTTTGTAGAGCAGCTTGAAAGAATCGGTGAGAAAATGATGCAGAATCCTGAAAAAACCTACACTCTTCTTGCCGTTGGAAGCATTGAAACAGACAAGCTTGCACTGTACCCGATAGAAATCTATGATTTCATAGAACCTGTATTTTCGGACGATTATGAATTACCGCAGGAGTATTGTTCAGAAACGGACGAATTTTCATATTACACGGCGATTGCAGAGCTTATGGAAGAAGCTGGAGAGGAACTTGAGCTTGCGGTACAATGCGGACTTCAAACAGGCATTTCGGGTTTCAGAAAGTTTGAAAACAAAGCGTTTAATTACGGCTTAAAGGGATTCAGTCGGTTGTGCGGAGGATTCAGCGAGCTTGCCGAAGCATACCGCCATGACGCCAATGCAGATATTAAGGAAGTTCTTTGCAAGCTTGTGGAAATCAGCGACTATATAAGGTCTGCTAAAAAAGAACTGTCAATAATTATAACGTTAAATAAGGAGGATAACGACAATGATTTATGGAGTAAATGTTCAGGATCTGTCGGAGATAATAACCGCTTTTAAAGCTATCGGCATAAGCGAAAATGCTATAAAAGTATTCAGTGAGTACATGGACTTGTCGAAGGAGCGTAACAGCGATATTTTAAGGCGACTAAAGAGCACTGATTATAATGTTGAACTTCTGAAAAAACACAGATATAACTTATGGGGCGTTGTTCCGGCGAAAATCAATCAACATGATACTGAATTTTGCACAAGATATATATTGTTCTGTTATGCTTTGGCAGGATGTCAGTGCAGACCGATACTGTGTTTTAGTGATAACAATATGCTTATAAAAGCATTTCGTGAAATTACAGATGACGAAAGCAAAAAGGATACTGTTGCCAATGCCGTTTTTCTTGCGATGCAAGCCGAAGAACAGGCTCTTTGCAATATTAAAAAGGTTTCAGCCGCCGAATATTTAGCTGCCGCTGTCATAGCGTCGGCAAATTCTCCCGCAACAGCTCTTAAGCTTGTTACTGCGGCATTAAACCTGTGTGAAATCGGAAAGAATACGCCGTTTACGGAAAAATGCACCGAAATGATAAAGAGCATTTGCAAGAGTAATAAAGGCAATACGTCAATAATGCCGTATCTTTCGGCAGCTTACGGAACAGCAGCTTATTTTGATAAAGAGTGCAAAAAGCTTTTCCGTGAGGATATGAAAAACTTTCCCGACTTGCTTATTGTAAACGCAGTATCTCTCGGACTTGATATGAAGCCCCTATACGCTCTTGTGGAGACGGAAAAAATCGTAATAACGCAGAAATACATTTTGTCAGTGATGAATGCTTCACATGGAAAAAAAATGGCTGAGTCAAGACCACATCTGGAATATCTTGCAAAAAATTATGAAAGCTTGTTTAAGAACGCTTTGTTTGAAATGACAAATGATGTTGAGGCGAAAAAAATAATAAACATTATTGCAGAAGGAAATCCGAAGTACAGCGAAGAAAACGATGGGGGTCTCAGGAAAAATTTTCGTCTGCGGCTGATTCACTCCGTATGCCATAGGACAGGAAATTGTAAAGAAGTTCAAGATTATCTTATGGGTAAAAAGACGCTGTCGGAAGTTTCTGATATCCTTATAAATACCAGTTGTAATTATTTAAATAATTATCACGGTTGTTACGCTCAAGCATATGGTATTGATGATACTGTCAGAAAATGCGTTGCTGCGATTGTATCATGCAAATATGATTCGTGGGCGATAAATAATGTTATTTATGGAATCTCAGGTTTGATGACTCACATACCCGAACATCAGAAAAAATTAGCCGAGATACTTATGTCGGAGAAAGTTTCGGCTGAAAAGATTCTCGCATTTGAATTTGAGCCGGAAAATCTTTTGCCTTATGCCGACTTTGTTGCTAAAGCAGATTTTAAAAAGCTTTCGGCTGAGAGTCGTTGTCTGTATATTAAGGTGCTTTATATGGCAGATGCGGATAAATTCAGGAACAAGATTTTTGATGCCGCAGATGATACATCAAAGTCAGTCAGAGCAGTTCTCACTGAAGCGGTTCCGAAAATACCTGATTGCCGTAAAGATATTGAGGAAATGCTTTATGCAAAAAAAGCTGCAAAGCGTGAAATGGCTCTTGAAATAATCAGAAATATGCCGGAAGCTGACTGGACAGAAACCCTTGAAACTGCCATTGAAAAAGAAAAATCAGATAAGCTCAGAGTGAAGATCGCCTCTCTTTTAGGCGCTGAAAAATCAGGCGGAAATGCTAAAGAAGAGCTTTCTGCGATTCAGCTTGCTGAGATGATTACTAAAGGGAATAAGTCTCGAAAGGTTGCATGGCTGTTTCAGTCTCCTTATCGTCCTGTTCATTTTACGTCCGGTGAAGAAGCTGAGGAGAAATATATGCAGGCAATTCTGCTTTGTTATAATTCCTCTGACAACATAAACGGAAAAATTCTCTGTGAGGCTTTGGAAATTTCTGAACTTGCCGCATTTGCAGTTGAAGTGATCGGCAGGTGGCTTGACAGCGGTGCATCCGCAAAGGAAAAATGGATACTTGTTTTTGCTTCATTATGGGGTGGCAGAGAAATAATCGACATCTATGTACATTATATCAAATTCTGGTCTGAAAATATGAGAGGAGCTATGGCGGTTGCGGCAGTAAAGGCATTGGCTCTGAACGGAAGTTCCGAAGCTCTTATGCAGGTTGACAATTTTGCAAGAAAATTTAAAAGTAATCAGGTAAAAGCAGCGGCTAACGAAGCCATGGCGGAAGCGGCAGAATTTCTCGGTATAACTGCTGAAGAGCTTGCAGACAGGGTAGTTCCTGATATGAAATTTGATGACAGAATGTGCCGCATTTTTGATTACGGAAGCAGAAAATTCAGCGTATATCTCACTCCGTCACTTGAAATTGAAATATACAACGGCGAAAAGAAAGTAAAAAATATGCCTAAGCCGGGAATTAACGATGAAACAGAAACTGCCGAAAAGTCCTATGCCGAGTTCAAGGAAATGAAAAAACAGCTTAAAAACGTTGTCGCTGTACAAAAAGCGCGTCTTGAGTATGCGCTTATGTGCGAGAGAAAATGGACTTCTGAGAACTGGAAAAAGCTTTTTGTAAAAAATCCTGTTATGCACAGCTTTGCCATAGGTCTTATATGGGGTGTTTATGAAAACTCTGAATTAAAAAGTACTTTCCGCTATATGGATGACGGAAGCTTTACAACGTCGGATGAGGACGAGTTTGATCTGCCTGAAAATGCGGTTATAAGCCTTGTTCATCCTATAGAACTTACTGATGAGGAAATTGATAAGTGGTCTGAGCAGCTTTCGGATTATGAAATAGTACAGCCGTTCAAACAGCTTTCAAGGGAAGTTTACCTTCCGAATGACAGCGAACTTAAAAGTACAGAAATTAACCGATTTAAGGGAAAATCCATAGTTAATCTTACATTTATGAGCCGCATGCTGAAAAACGGCTGGTATAAGGGT
Organism: uncultured Ruminococcus sp.; assembly: GCA_910584195.1. Classification (GTDB taxonomy): domain Bacteria; phylum Bacillota; class Clostridia; order Oscillospirales; family Ruminococcaceae; genus Ruminococcus. Next base: position 157,183 of record CAJTYV010000004.1, read on the forward strand.
ACCGCACAGGACGCAGGATTCTTTTATGAGTTTACGCGAAAGGACGTTTCACGCCATATAAAAGATAACAAGGGCATTTCTGTATCGGATGGCTGGGGAGCAGAGCTTAAATTTTCGGGAATGTACATAGGTGCATACAGTGAGGAAACTGAGGATATTACCGTAGAGGAGCTTACGTTTTATAAAGCTGCCGATATGAGTTCCGCAGTATCTGTAAATGATGTGAATAGACGGTATTTCAGCGAAATAATAATGCAGTTGACTGAAATTATCGGATAAAAAATTCGGTACACTTCTTATAGTGTACCGAATTTTTTATTATTCTGTTTTATTGCCTGATTCTTTTTGTTTTTTCCGCTTAATGATGAGATTATTCCGTAAGACGTAAATGATATAACCGCTAATGCCGCAAGTAAACAGCAAAATATCAGAAAACTGTTCGTAAAGCTTCTCATAGCCGAGGTGTATGAGGTGTATATCTGAGATTGTTTAATAGTAAATGCTGAGAAATAGTCCGTATTTATTAGATAAATACAAGGAACTCCAGCAAGTATTCCTGCTGAAAAAGCCGATGCTCCCAGCCAGTAAAGAGCGTCTTTTGTATTTTTTAAATTACATAAAACAAGTATCAGTGCAAGTATAGCGGAGGCTCCGATGCATATGATCTTAAATGTAGGGAGTTGGGTATAAAGCGGACTGATCTTGCCGAGAACGCCATGTTCTTTAAGTGATGTGAATTTATAAACATCACAGTATTGCCATATGATTTTATAAGCATTTTCTTTAGTTGCTCTTAATTTAGCGTAGTAAGGGTCATTTTCGTTTTTGATTTCGTAATCTATGCTTTTAGCGTATTCTTTGTAGAAATCGGTTATTGAAGTTTCAAGTTTTTCGTTTGAAAATTCAGGTGACAGATAATCTGCATTTTGGAGATGCATGAACCCGTATTTTATTTTTTCGTTTATAAGTTTTTTTAGATATTCCTCATTGAGAGCGTCCATATAAATATTTGCGGGAATACCTGTAACAGCGTACTGCTCGGAAAAAAATTTATCCAGTTCCTTGTAAACAAGTCCGCTGACTTCTTTTTCTTCGGTCAATTCGATTAAATTTTCCTCTTTAAGAAATTTGTCCGCCGCAATAAATCCTACGGAGCCTATTAAAGTAAATATTAACAGAATTGAAGCTATAAATGAACTGATATATGCTCCTGCGCTTTTCATGTTATTCAGCCTCCTTTTCCGTATAGAAAGCTTTTTCCGTCAGTTCGCATATTACGCCTATACGTCTGTCGGAAGCGCCGAGAAGTTCACGTTTACAGGTATAAAGAGTAAGTCTGTTATCTTTAGTAGGTGCGATATATTTTCGGTCATTGCTGCCGAATTCGATAAGTTCTGTGACAGTATAAGTAAATTTACCGTAATTTGTATTAACTGTAACGATGTCGCCTTCCTTAACCGAAGAAAGATCGGCAAAAAATGTATCCACATGAGCAGAAACAACAGAATTTCCATCAAGTCCGAAAACGGATGAGCTTGACGACTGACACGCTCCATATTCAAGAATTTCGGGAGTTGTTCCCCAGTAGATAGGAACGTTTATGCCGAGAGCTTCTGTACTCACGACAGCGTAAAGTTCGCCGAATGAAGGGCGTTTGGCTTCGCCTGATTCGGAAGTCTCGCCGCTGTAATCCATATCTATATCGTTATCTTTTATCACAAGACCATTTTTACCGGAATCATCGTACGGATCTGAACCGAGGCTTCCCATAAACGCTATATTAGTATAGGTTTTAAGCTTGTCCGATGGTTTGACGGCAGCCGCTGCAATTATACCCGCGCAGACCGCCGTAAGCAGTACCGGAGTGATAATATGCAGAGAGATATTTTTTTTATTCTTTTTGTCGCCCATATTAATCCTCTTTTTTCTTTCCAAAAGATTTCTTGACCATTACAGCCATACCAGCAAAGCCGACAGAAACAAGTGAAGCGGCAAAAGCGAAAATTCCTCTGCGGTCATATCCGGTAGCTGCAACAGAATCCCTTGCGGAACTCATGGCAACGATTTTACCGTTTTCGTCTCTCATTGAAAGTACCAGATCGCTGTCATTAAGCTCGTCGACGCTTAAAGTCAGTCCAAGCTGCTCTGTTACTCCTGCCATCTGATCTATAATTTCAGCCTTATTGTCAAGAGGAAGTTGCTTTAAAAGACTTTTGTAATCTTCGGGCGAAAGATTTTCGATGAAAGCCGTTTGTTGATCAGGTGTAAGCGAGGCTATATATGCACGTTTTTCATCGAGCGACATAGCGGCGAAATCTTTTGCGCTTATTCTTTCAAATGATGAACCGTCCGGAAGCGTTATTGTTATCGTATCTTTGTCAGGTTGATTGCCCGAATTGTCATTATTGTTAACATTTTCTCCCGATGGCTTGTTTCCGTTGGATGATTGAACAGCTGTAGTTACAGTACCCTGTGAAGGCTTCTGAGGAGACGTGGTTACCGTGGGAGATGAAGTTGAATTGTCGTAACCGTTGTCTTTGAGAAGCTGATCTATCATATCCTGGTTCATATCCCTGAGTGTATCCATGTAACTGTCGATAAGTTCGGGAGGATAAAGCTCCGGATCTTCGTAATATCTGTTCCATCCTGCTTGAATAAGACTTTCCGGAAGTCCCATGGAACGTGCAAGAGCCGCGGCTTCATCGGGAGTAGCCGCACCTGCTGATATAGAAGGTACAGCAAGACCAATACAGAATACGGCGGCAGGTAATATTTTAAATAATTTTTTATGCATAATGAACTCCTTTTGTTGTCAATATGCCGTTTTGTCTTAAATCACAAACGGCGTTAAATCAATTACGTATACAATTTATTATAACCTTTTTAAGCTATAATGTCAAGCAAAGATAAGAATTTTCAAAAATTTTTCAAAATTACGATCTTGCTAAAAAATTATTTATGCGCCTGTTGCAATTTTTTACATTTTGTGATATAATAAAAATGTTAAAAGTTACGGCAAAGGAGATTTTTATGCGTATCAGACATAAACCGTGGGCAAAGCCTGAATTGGAAGCTTGTTCGTTTTATATTTCCGCTCCATGTGAGATAAAGGGTAGGTGGACTGAACTTTTTGAATATCCCGACCGTCCGCTTTACGTTGAATTAGGCTGCGGAAAGGGCGGATTCATATCACAGGCAGCTCCTGCACATCCCGAGATAAATTTCATAGCAATGGATATAAAAAACGAAATGCTTGTTCTTGCCAAAAGAAAGCTTGAAACGGCTTATAATGAGATAGGGAAGAAGCCTGAAAATGTTCGTATAGCCATTCAGAACATAGAACGTCTCGAACTTGCATGGGACGAAAACGACCGAGCAGATAGAATTTACATAAATTTTTGCAATCCGTGGCCAAAGAAAAAACATAAAAAACGCCGCTTGACTCATACAAGACAGTTGATCAACTATAAAAAGTTTCTGAAAGGCGAGTTATGGTTCAAAACGGACGATGACGAACTGTTTGAGGAATCGTTTGAATACTTTGCTGAGGCAGGGTACAAAATTAAATTCAGTACTCATGATCTGCACAGTGAAAGCGGTATAGAGAACTTTGTTACAGAGCACGAAAAAATGTTTACGGATGAGGGAAAAAAAATCAAATTTCTTATAGCTGAACCGGAGGAGGTGCTATGAAATGGAATACAGCAGAGAAACCGAAAAATTCTCATACGGCTTTGGAGTTGAAAAAGGTAAGATTAAAGATATAATTTCTGCGGACAAACCTCAGAAATCTCAAAAACAAGAGATCGCTGAACTTGCATTAAGTGCGGCGGCAGTAGTCGGATTAACTATTCTTCGTATGAGAGCAGGCAAAAAGAAGAAAAATTCCAAAAGAAAATCTCGCTGATAAAAATTTAAAAAAACCCTTTACAATTTGATTACAATGTGTTATAATAAAAAAAACCCCTGTTGATCAGTTCGAGGTTTGTAAGTTACGGATAATATGCCTGTCTGAAACCTCAGACGGGCTGTTTTTCTGTCAGGATTTGATCAACTGAAATGGAGCATTTTATGTCAACAATATTAATAAAAAATATTCGTGCCGTCGATGCAAAAAACGATGTATATACAGACGTTTTTATCAGCGACGGCAAAATTGCGGAGGTCGGGCAAAACATACGTCTGGGGGCTGAGGAAGTGATAGACGGAACAGATCTTGTTCTTATGCCGTCGTTGTTTGATATGCACGTTCACCTGCGCGACCCGGGTTTTACACACAAAGAAGACGTTTTAACGGGTTGCAGCGCTGCTCTCGCGGGAGGTGTTACGGGAATTCTTGCAATGCCTAACACAAAACCTCCTTGCGACAATCCGGATACATTACGATATATTATTGAAAAATCAAGTAATACGGGAGTTGATGTTTACCCCGCAGGCTGCATAACAAAGGGCATGAGCGGCGGTTCTCTGTGCGAGTATGAAGCTTTGAAAGAAGCAGGCTGTATTTGTGTTTCTGATGACGGGAGACCTGTTGAAAATGCGGAAATGATGCGTAAGGCATTGGAGTTGTCTAAGAATCACGGACTCTTGGTAGCATCGCATTGTGAGGATTTGAGCATAATAAGCGGCGGAATTATGAACAACGGAGAAATTTCCGCAAAGCTTGGAGTAAAAGGAATGGACAGGGCTTCCGAGGATTATATTACCGCCCGGGAAATGATATTGGCTCATTCCGTTGACGCGAGAATACATATCTGTCATGTTTCAACAAAGGGAAGCGTTGACATGATACGATTTGCAAAGGCAAAAGGCGTTAAGGTAACGTGTGAAACAGCGCCTCATTATTTTATGCTGACTGAGGCGCTCCTTGAAAATCGAGACGCCGATTACCGAATGAATCCGCCTTTAAGAACATCAGCAGATGTTGAAGCGATAATAGGCGGAATCAAAGACGGTACTATAGACTGCATTATAACTGATCATGCGCCTCACACATCGGAGGAAAAGAAAGACTTTGAATCGGCACCGAATGGTGTGGTAGGCTTGGAAACGTCTTTTGCGGCGGCTTTGACTGCGCTCTGCCACACAGGAGAAATTTCTCTTAATAAACTTGTTGAGGTTATGTGTGTGAATCCGAGAAGAATACTGGGACTTGAAATTCCTGCAATTCAGCCCGGAAAAACAGCTGATCTTATTATTGCGGATTTGAACAGAATATGGAAAGTTGAACCTGAAAAACTGCATTCAAAATCACATAATACGGCATTTAAAGGAATGACGCTTAAAGGTAAGCCTATAGTAACAATATCAAAAGGCATCATACGATATGATGATAGAAAAAAATAAAACGGAGGAAAGAAAATGTCATTTGACAGACTTATTGAAAAGATCATTGAGTTTAAAAATCCTACAGTGGTAGGTCTTGACCCTAAGCTGGAGTATATTCCCGCTTATATACAAAGACGGTACCTTGAAAAAGATGGTCTTACTCTCAAAGCGGCTGCTAAAGCAATTTACGATTTCAATCAGGCAATTATTGATGAGATCCACGATATTGTTCCTGCGATTAAGCCTCAGGCGGCTTATTATGAGATGTACGGTCACTATGGTATCAGAGCTTTGGAAAAAACTATCCGTTATGCAAAGCTTAATGGAATGTTTGTTATAACCGATGGTAAGCGCAATGATATTGGAGCAACTATGGAAGCGTATACCAATGCTCATCTTGGCTGCACAGCCGTAGGCGAAAGCGTTTCCGAAGCTTTCGGAGCTGACGCTCTTACTGTCAACGGTTATCTCGGAACAGATGGTATAGCGCCTCTTTTAAAAGTGTGCAAGGAAAAAGATAAGGGAATTTATGTTCTTGTTAAGACTTCAAATCCGTCAAGCGGAGAATTGCAGGATCTGAAGCTTGAGGACGGAACTCCGATTTATGCTAAAATGGGAGATCTTTGTGAAATGTGGGGTGCAGATACAATAGGCAAGTACGGCTATTCCGCAGTAGGAGCCGTTGTCGGAGCTACATATCCCGAAATGCTTTCGGAGCTGAGAAAAAGACTTCCGCACACTATGTTCCTTGTACCGGGATACGGAGCGCAGGGCGGCGGAGCAGAAGGATTAAAAGGCGGTTTTGACGAATCCGGACTTGGTGCAGTAGTAAATTCCAGCCGAGCGGTAATGTGCGCATATAAAAAAGAAGAATGCGATGAGCGTGACTTTGCAAAAGCGGCACGACGTGAAGCAATTCGCATGAGAGACGACATAACTCAGTACATAAATCTTTAATTTTTGCAAGGTACGGTTTCAATGGCGCAGCCGTACTTATAAATCTTCAATTCTATTGAAAGGATCAATGATAATATGTCTATATTTGATCAATCAAAAAAAGCATATCTGATGCTTGCCGACGGACAAATTTTCGAAGGCAGAAGCTTTGGTAAAGAAGGTTCTGTTATAGGAGAAGTAGTTTTTACAACAGGTCTCACAGGCTATCAGGAAACGCTTACCGACCCCAGTTACTATGGTCAAATTGTCACTCAGACCTTTCCGCTTATCGGAAATTATGGTGTGAACTCAGCAGACAATGAATCGGCTCAGTCATATGTAAGCGGATATATTGTACGTGAATGGTGTACAGTTCCGTCTAATTTCCGCTGTGAAGGAAATATTAACGATTTTCTCGTAAAGAATAATATAATAGGTATTTGTAATATCGATACCCGGCGTCTGACAAGAGCCATTCGCGAAACCGGAGTTATGAACGGTATTATAACAAACGAGGATGTTTATGCTCAAAAAGATGAACTTTTGCGGAAAATCAAAGCCTTTTCAGTTAAGGATGCCGTAAAATCGGTAACTGCTTCCGAGAAAATAACTTATCTGCCGGAAGAAAAAAAATATCGTGTCATACTTTTTGATTTCGGATACAAGCGTAATATCAGACAGGAACTTGTGAACAGGGGATGCGAGGTAATCGTTGTTCCCGCATGGACAACTGCCGATGAAGTAAAATCTCTTACACCCGATGGAATTATGTTTTCCAACGGACCCGGAGACCCTGCTGAAAATACCGTTATTATTGAAAATATTAAGGAGATACAGAAGCTTGGTATTCCTATTTTTGGAATTTGTCTCGGTCATCAGCTTATGGCTTTGGCAAACGGAGGAAAGACTGAGAAACTGAAATACGGTCACAGAGGAGCAAATCAGCCGGTTATTGACCTTGAAAGCGGACTTACCTATGTAACGAGCCAGAATCACGGATATGCGGTTATCGGTGATAGTATTGACCCTGCTGTGGGACAGGTTTCTCACGTAAATGCCAATGATAAAACCTGCGAGGGAATACGCTATACAATTTCAAATGCGCGTACTGTACAGTTCCACCCGGAAGCTCACGGAGGTCCTTTTGATACTTCCTATTTATTTGATGATTTTGTAAAAACAATGGCAAAAAATATGGAAAGGGCAGGTGAATGAAATGCCGCTTAGAAGTGATATAAAAAAGGTTTTGGTTATCGGTTCGGGTCCTATTGTCATCGGACAGGCGGCTGAATTCGACTACGCAGGAACTCAGGCATGCCGTGCTTTAAAACAAGAGGGACTGGAAGTAATTTTGATAAACTCCAATCCCGCTACGATTATGACAGACAAGGCTATGGCAGACAAAGTTTATATCGAACCTTTGACAATTGACGTAGTAAAACGTATTATCCAGCTTGAGAAGCCTGACAGCTTATTGTCCACACTTGGAGGACAAACGGGACTTACTCTTTCAATGCAGCTTGCGGCTGAGGGCTTTCTTGAAGCCAATAACGTTAAGCTTTTGGGCGCTGATCCTGAGACTATCCATAAAGCTGAAGACAGACAGGCTTTTAAGGATACAATGGAGAAAATCGGCGAACCATGCATTCCGTCAAAGGTCGTAGAAACGGTTGAAGATGCTATGGAATTCGCACAGTTTATCGGTTATCCTGTTATTGTTCGTCCGGCGTTTACACTTGGAGGAACGGGCGGAGGTATTGCTGAAACAGAAGCTGAGCTTCATGAAATCGCTACAAACGGTCTGAGACTTTCTCCTATTACACAGATTCTTGTAGAAAAGTGCATAAGCGGCTGGAAAGAGATAGAGTTTGAGGTTATACGTGACAGTAAGGGAAATGTTATCACTGTCTGCTCTATGGAAAATTTCGATCCTGTAGGTGTTCATACCGGCGATAGTATAGTAATCGCACCTGCTGTTACGCTTACTGACAGAGAATATCAGATGCTCCGAACGGCGGCTATCAATATTATCAAAGAGCTTAAAGTAGAGGGCGGATGCAACTGCCAGTTTGCGCTCCACCCAACAAGTTTTGAATATGCCGTTATAGAGGTAAATCCAAGAGTTTCTCGTTCTTCTGCACTTGCTTCAAAAGCAACCGGTTATCCTATTGCTAAAACCGCGGCTAAAATTGCTATTGGCTATACTCTTGATGAGATTATCAATCAAGTTACAGGCAAGACATATGCATGCTTTGAACCTGCTTTGGACTACGTTGTAATAAAATTTCCTAAATGGGCTTTTGACAAATTCGTTTATGCAAAACGTACTCTCGGTACACAAATGAAAGCAACAGGCGAGGTAATGGCTATCGGAACTTCTTTTGAGCAGGCTATGATGAAAGCCGTTCGTTCCATTGAATTGGGACTTGATACAATGAGCATGAAAAAGTTTGCCAAAATGACAGTGGACGAACTGCGCTCTAAGCTCCATGATATTGACGATGAACGTTCGTTCGTGGTATTTGAAGCTTTGAAGAAGGGGATCACTCCCGAAGAGATCCACGATATAACAATGATCGACAATTGGTTTCTTTATAAGCTTCTTAATTTGGCTGAGCTTGAAAAGTGGCTTGCAGACGGCGAATTAACAGAAGAAAAATATGATACGGCAAAGCAGTACGGTTATCTTGACAGTACGATAGAGCGTCTCAGCGGACAGAAATGTCCGAAGCACAAATCGGCCGTATTCAAAATGGTTGATACATGTGCAGGAGAGTTCAAAGCAGAAACGCCGTACTTTTATTCGACTTTTGATGATGAAAATGAAGCGGAACAGTTTATCCAACGTCAGAATTCAGACAAGAAAAAGGTTATTGTTTTCGGTTCGGGACCTATTCGTATCGGTCAGGGAATTGAGTTCGACTATTGTTCTGTTCACTGTGTGTGGACTTTAAAGGAACTTGGATATGAAGCCGTTATATGCAATAACAATCCTGAAACTGTTTCTACAGATTTTGACACAGGCGACCGACTTTACTTTGATCCGCTTACAAAAGAGGACGTTGAAGCTATTATTGAGACTGAAAAGCCTTACGGAGTAGTTGTTCAGTTCGGCGGACAGACTGCTATCAAGCTTACGCGTCACCTTGCAGATATGGGAGTCAATATCCTTGGAACGTCAGCCGATATGATAGATGCAGCGGAGGACAGAGAACGTTTCGATGAAGTTCTCGAAAAATGCGGTATACCGCGTCCGCAGGGACATACGGTAATGACCTCGGAGGAAGCTGTTGCGGCAGCCGAAGAACTGGGGTACCCAGTGCTGCTTCGCCCATCATATGTACTGGGCGGACAAAATATGATAATCGCTCATTCAAAGGCAGACGTTGTTGAGTACATGGGTATCATAACAAGCCATATGATAGAAAATCCTGTGCTTATTGATAAATATATGATGGGTACTGAGGTCGAAGTTGACGCTATCTGCGATGGTGAAGATTTTCTTATTCCCGGTATTATGGAGCATATCGAAAGAGCCGGAGTACATTCGGGCGATTCTATCTCGATCTATCCTGCACAGCACCTTTCTGAGCGTATCAAGCGCATTATCGTAGAATATACGAGAAAACTTGCAAAGGAACTTAATGTTATCGGACTTGTAAACATTCAGTATGTTGTGTATAATCACGAGGTATATGTTATTGAAGTGAATCCGCGTTCCTCCCGAACGGTTCCGTATATAAGCAAGGTTACCGGAATCCCTATGGTGGATATTGCTACAAAGATAATGTTTGGTGCAAAGCTAAGGGATATGGGTTACGAAAGCGGACTTTATCCTGCAGGAGACTATGTTGCGGTAAAAGTTCCGGTGTTCTCTTTTGAAAAGCTGACCGATGTAGATACTATGCTTGGACCTGAAATGAAGTCTACAGGCGAATGTCTCGGTATAGGCAGAAATCTTGAGGACGCTCTGTTAAAGGGACTTATTGCGGCAGGTTTTGACCTGAAAAAACAAGGCGGAGTTCTTATTTCCGTTCGTGATTCGGACAAGCAGGAGATACTTCCTATTGCCGATAAGTTTGAGCGTATGGGATTTGAGCTTTATGCGACCTCCGGCACTCAGAGCGTTCTGACAAGGAATATGATAGCATCGCACCTTGTTCGGAAAATTTCCGATGGTGAACCTAACGTGGTTTCTCTGCTTGAAAGCGGTAAAGTAAATTATGTAATTTCGACCTCCGCAAAAGGCAGACTGCCTGAAAGAGACAGTGTTAAGATGAGACGTAAGTCTATCGAACGCTCCATATGCAGTCTTACTGCGATAGATACGGCAAAATCGCTTGCTAAAGTGCTTGAATCCGGCAGAACCATTAATGACGTTGAATTGGTCGATATAACTAAGCTCTGATTTTTTAATGCTTTTCTTAATCCCTCTAGAGATGATCTACAGGGATTAAGAGTTTGTATTTATAAAGGCATAGGAAAAATTGATAATGGATGTAAGATGTAATATTGTTTAACGTAAGTCAATAACCATGAAAAAACATAAATCCACTTGACTAATTTCCCATAATAGGGTATAATAATTAATATCAAATTAAAAGGAGAATTTAAAAATGAGTGAATGCACACACGATTGTTCTTCATGCGGAAGTGATTGTTCAAGCAGAACAGAACCGCAGAGCCTTATCGAAAAGCCGAATCAGATGAGCAAAATAGGCAAAGTTATCGGAATCGTCAGCGGAAAGGGCGGAGTAGGCAAGACTATGGTCTCATCTATGCTTGCCGTTTCAGCTCAGAGAATGGGCAAAAACGTTGGTCTGCTCGATGCGGATATTACAGGACCTTCCGTACCAAAGGCGTTTGGCATACATGAAAAAGCCGATGCCTGCGAATTCGGAATTATTCCCCGCAAAAGTAAAATGGGAATAGATATAATGTCAATTAATCTCTTACTTGAAAACGAATCAGATCCTGTTGTTTGGAGAGGACCTGTTATTGCAGGTGTTGTAAAACAGTTTTGGACGGACGTAATATGGAAAGATATTGATTATCTGTTCGTTGATATGCCTCCGGGAACAGGCGATGTGCCGCTTACCGTGTTCCAGTCTATTCCTGTGGACGGTATCGTTATTGTGACATCGCCGCAGGAACTTGTTTCCATGATAGTGGAGAAAGCTGTAAAAATGGCGAAGCTCATGAATATTCCGATAGTCGGTATCGTTGAGAACATGAGTTATTTTGAATGCCCCGGCTGCGGAAAGAAGCACAAGATATACGGCGACAGCCATATCGAGGATATTGCCAAGGAATACGGCATTCCCGTACTCGCTCAGATACCTATAGCGCCGGAGCTTGCAAAGCACTGCGATCAGGGTACTATCGAGCTGTTTGAGGGAGATTGGATAGATCCTGCAATAAATCAAATTGTGAATTTATAATAAAATGCAGCAGCCGTCATAATGTCGGCTGCTGCATTTTTATTAATGATCCGATTGATTTTCAATAAAAAAGCCAAGCATCTTGTGCTTGACTTTTTTCAGAGACATAGGCTCTGTTAAATTATTCATTTATATGATGAGTAATATCTTCGCCTTTCATGAGACGTTCAAAGTCTTCGCCATTGATTTTCTCATGTTCAAGGAGATATTCTGCCAAACGATGTATTTTATCAGCGTTGGCTTTAAGAATTGCAATACAGTCCTCATAAGATTTTTCTATGATATTCTTTACTTCCTCGTCTATTTGTGCCGCCACAGCTTCGCTGTAATTACGTGTATGACCGTAATCCTTACCGAGAAATACTTCATCGTTATCCGAACCGTATACGACAGTACCAAGTTTGCTTGAAAATCCGTACTTTGTCACCATATTTCTTGCTGTATTGGTTGCTCTTTCAATATCATTGGAAGCTCCTGTGCAAATATCATCGAGGAAAATTTCTTCTGCCGCACGTCCGCCGAGAAGCATAACGATATTTTCACGCATTTGATTACGTGAAACGTGCATATCGTCAGTATCTGGGCGTGTAACCGTAAGACCGGCAGCCATACCACGCTGTATGATAGTGACCTGATGCACCTTATCCTGAGTAGGAAGATTATATGCTGCGACTGCATGACCAGCTTCATGATAAGCAGTTATTTTTTTATCACGCTCTGTGACTATCCTTGATTTCTTTTCAGGACCTGCTATTACTTTCATGATAGCTTCTTCTATATCTTTTTCAACAATGGAATTTCTATTTGCTCTTGCAGCTAAAAGAGCAGCTTCATTGAGAACATTTTCCAAGTCAGCGCCTGTAAATCCCTGAGTAGTCTGCGCGATCATACGCATGTCAATATCGGGAGAAAGCGGTTTATTTTTCGCGTGTACTTTCAGTATTTCCTCACGACCCTTTACGTCAGGATATCCGACCATTATCTGCCTGTCAAAACGTCCAGGGCGAAGCAGAGCCGGATCAAGAATATCACGGCGATTTGTAGCTGCAATAACAATAACGCTTTCGTTTCCGGTAAATCCATCCATTTCAACGAGAAGCTGATTTAATGTCTGTTCACGTTCGTCATGACCGCCTCCAAGACCGGCGCCTCTGTGACGTCCTACAGCGTCTATTTCATCAATAAAAATAATTGACGGAGAATGTTTTTTCGCCTGATCAAAGAGATCTCGTACTCTTGAAGCGCCGACGCCTACAAACATTTCAACGAAATCAGAACCGGAAATGGGGAAGAAAGGAACTCTTGCTTCACCAGCTACAGCTCTTGCAAGCAACGTTTTTCCCGTACCGGGAGGCCCTAACAACAGAACGCCTTTTGGAATTTTTGCACCTATTTCTGTATATTTTCCAGGATTTTTCAAAAAATCGACTATTTCTTCAAGTTCTTTCTTTTCTTCATCAGCGCCTGCAACATCCTTGAAAGTTGCCTTTCGTGCGTCTGCCTGATTTTTCAGATTTGCTTTACCGAAAGAAGTGTATTTGCTGCCGCCTCCGTTTTGCCGCATCATGAATACAAATAAGAATATCGCTAAGCCGACCGTAAGAAATACGGGTATAAGTGTCAGAAGCCATGTGTTGTCTTTGGGGCGGATATAATTCTGCACTAACGGGTCATTGGGATACTTTTTGTTATATTCCTTACGATATTCCTTTGTATCGTCAAGAAATATGCTGACATAAGGAACTTCATACTTGCGTTTTGTCTCCTCGCCCCTGAGCTGATATGTCAGCTTTCCCGAGCCGAGATCAAGCTCATAGTAGGACACTTTGTATTGGTCGAAATACGTTATAACCTTAGTATATTCTGTTTTTGTAGCATTTCCGTAAAATTTTGAAATTACAAAGTACACGCAGAATATCGAGAGCAAAACGATAAGAATGTAAGTAATTATGCCGCTGTGTTTTTTAGGTGTCAAGTCACACACTCCATTCTTTCCCGTTTTATGGTAATTTTCAGCAGACGTGATGAGTTTTCATCGGGAGTAACCCTATCTGCGATTCCAATTTTTTCCCCGAATATCGTACCTTGTTCATCTTCTATGAAGTGTATGGTACTGCGCAGGGATACGGGAATTGTTTCATTAATAATTTTTTTTACCGAAGAAGTGAAGCTTCTTCCGCTTAGACGAATTTTATCGCCGGATTTTCTGTTTCTGACAACAGCCTTTCCTATTATTTTATCATAATCAATAAGATAAAATGTTGATTTTCTGTGAACAATATCATTTTTCTCCAAATTTTCACAATTGACAAGCTCGCAGATTAATTTAGTATTGGGGAATATGCTGTTTTCTCCAATTTTAAGTTCTGTTGATACGGCGTTTTCAAAATTATTTGTTGGTTTAATTTCTTGGATTTTCGTAATTGTTCCATCAGAAATAAAATAAAAATTTCCCGAAATATTTAATTTTCCGCCGTTTACAGCTATTCGTCCGCATTCGTCAAGTTTTTTATGCGAAACAGGAAATCCGTTTTCTATAAGGTATCTTGAAATACATCGGTTTCTGATAACTTCATTATACCCGTTCAGACCTGTAAATACGCCATTATAAAAACATTTTTCCATAGTTTCGTTAACTTTCGTTTCTATAAGCTTGTTTTCAATTCGCAAGACATGTGCTGTACGTGCCGATGTTTCTGTAAGCGAACCGTTGATTTCTTTCATCAAAGGAATTATTTTATGACGTATTTTGTTTCTGGTGTAGTCATCAGTAAGATTTGTGCTGTCAGTAACATACGTTTGTCCGATTACTTTCAAATACTGTTCTATTTCCTTGCGTGAGACATTTAGCAGCGGACGAATAATATTTTCGCGTACAGGCGGGATTCCCGTCATGCCTTTAAGTCCCGTACCTCGTATCAAATTCAGAATCATTGTTTCGAGGTTATCATCAGCGTTGTGTGCGGTGGAAAGAATTTTTCCACAGGTATATTTTCGAAATATGCTGTACCGAAGTTCTCTTGCGGCTTCTTCGCACGAAAGTCCTTTTTCAGCCGAATATTCTTTAACATTGCAGGAAACAGAGTTGAATTTTATTCTGAGATTTCTGCAAAGCTCGCGGCAGAACGCTTCATCGCGGTCGCTTTCTTCTCCTCGGAGACAATGATTAACATGCAGAGCCTCAACGTCAAATCCTATTTCAAACGAAAGCTCACGAATTGCATAAAGCATACAGACACTGTCGGCTCCGCCTGAAAGAGCGCACACAACGATACAGCCGGGGTGCAGCATATCATATTTTTCCGCAAAATCACGAATTTTGTCAAGCATATTACACCTCCGGCGGAGAATTGTATTCAGGATTTGAAAAACGTGTATACTGACCGTTCCAAATAAGCTCCACCGTACCTGTTTCGCCATGACGATTTTTCGCAACTATGCACTCTGAGATATTTTGCTTTGTACTTTCCTTGTTGTAGTAAGCGTCACGATAGAGGAATAGGATAATGTCTGCATCCTGTTCGATCGAGCCCGATTCACGCAGATCTGACATCATGGGACGCTTATCTGTACGGCTTTCAACTGCACGGGAAAGCTGTGAAAGGAGAACAACCGGAACGTTAAGTTCCTTAGCCATAACCTTCAATTGACGCGTTATTTCTGAAATTACAGTTACCCGATTATCAGAACGTGAAGTCGAACCCATTAGCTGCAAGTAGTCAATAACTACCAGACCAAGGTTTTTTACACGTCTGAGCTTAGCTTTCATTTGCTGTACTGTCATACTTGCTGTATCGTCAATATACATGGGCAGGGTACTTAGGTACGCAGCGCTGGTGGCAAGACGGACCCATTCGTCGGTCTGGATTCTTCCATTACGCAGATTGCCGGATTCTATAAGAGCTTCAGTGGAAAGCATACGGGTCGCGAGCTGTTCCTTGGACATTTCAAGATTAAAAATTACAACATCCTTATCGTTTCTCCGCGCAACATTTGTAGCTATATTCATAGCAAATGAAGTTTTTCCCATTGCAGGACGAGCGGCGATTATAATAAGATCGGATTTATTAAGTCCCGAAGTTATAGTATCAAGATAGGTAAAACCCGTTCTTGCGCCAACATATTTTTCCTTATCCTCGCCGGTGATTTTGCCCAGTCTGTCGTAAGCCTCCAAGACTGCATCTGCAAGAGGCGAAAGTCCGCTTACATTGCGCCCCTGACGAATATCGTATATCTTTTGTTCAGCCGAATCAAGAAGAAGCTGTGCATCCTGTTCGCCGCTTTGAATGTCATCCATAATACTTCTTGCAACGAAACCAAGACTTCTTATGAAATACTTATCCGCAACTATTTTACAGTAGCTTTCAATATTAGCAGTGGTCGGAAGTGTATTGGCGATTTCAGCAAGATAACGCTTTCCCTCAGCAGGTGTCTCGAAAATCCCGATTTTTTCAGATTCATTAAGAACTGTTACCGGATCTACAGGAGAACCGCTCGTAAACATGCGGTAGATTATTCCAAAAAGTTTTTTGTGGCTGTCACTGTAGAAATATTCAGGTTTAACTTTTTCGATTACGACAGGCATGACTGAAGGATCGGAAAGAACAGCTCCAATTACGGATTGTTCCGCTTCTATGCTGTGCGGAAGATCGGATGCGGAAAGTATGCTGTTAGTTTCCATCAGCCTTCGATTACCTCAACATCTATTTTTTCTGAAACTCCGGCAAACAGCTTAACTACGGCAGAATATGAACCAAATGCCTTTATTTCCGCGTTTAGCGCTATTTTTTTCTTATCCGCTTTTATGCCAAGCTGTTCGTTAAGCGCATCGGCAACATTAGCTGCGGTAACCGAACCGAAAAGCCGATCGTTTGAGCCAGCCTTAGCCTTAATTATAATTTTTTTATCTCTCATTTTAGCGGCAGCTTCTTCTGCAGCTTTTTTTTCAGTATCTATTTTGAACTGAGCGGACGACTTCTGACCTGCTAATTTAGCAAGATTCGTGGGAGTGGCTTCAACGGCAAATCCTTTGGGCAGCAGCATGTTTCTTGCGTAACCGTCAGCTACATTTTTTACTTCGCCCTTTTTTCCCGAGCCTTTAACATCCTGTAAGTAAATAACTTTCATAATTAAAATATCCTTTCTATTCTGATAATATCAATCAGTTTATTTTTGAGTTATTGAAAACACTTAATTATCTTTAAGTTCTTCTTCGCGTTTATCTATAGCTTCAACAAGCAATTCTGAGGCTTCCGCAAGAGTTTTGTCAGTAAGCTGAGCGGCAGCCATTGTCTGATGTCCGCCGCCGCCAAGCTTTTCCATAATTACCTGAACATTTGTAGCTCCAAGTGAGCGTGCGGATATATTCGCTATATTATTGGTTTTGTATATAACGAACGAAGCATCGACATTTGTGATGTTGAGAAGCTCGTCCGCAGCCTGAGGAGCGACTATTCTTATATCGTCTGATTTGAAGTCTGCTATAGCGACAGCGCAGTTATGATGAATCTTTGCCGAAGAAACTATTTGAGCCTTGCGTTTGTATGCTTCAAACGAATTAGAAAACAGCAGCTTTACCGTAACAGTATCCGCGCCTGATTTTTTAAGAAAAGCCGCAGCTTCAAAAGTGCGCACACCGGTCCGCATTACAAAATTTTTTGTATCGAGCATAATTCCTGCAAGCAGAGCTTCCGCACAGTAAGACGGCAGCTTATCATCTACGCTGAATCTGAAATATTGGATTATCTCTGTTACCATTTCCGAAGCCGAGGATGCATAAGGTTCATGGTGAAAGATAACAGCATCGTCAATATAATTTATAGTTTTTCTGTGGTGATCTATTACAACAACTTGACGGCAAAGATCATATAATTTTCTGCTTTCGATAAAATCCTTGTTGTGTATATCAACAATAATCAGGAGATCGTTATCTGTTACTGTCTGCAATGCGGCAGCAGGAGAAACAAACAATTCCTGACCTGCATGTTCCTCAACCATATTAATAAGGTTTACGGCAAGATTTTTTGAACGGTCGGCAACAATGCGAACTTCCTTTCCCAAAAGTCTCAAAGCGCCTGCAAGTCCGCATGAAGCTCCAACGGAATCCAGATCACCGAATCTATGTCCCATTATGTAAACTTTATCGGAGTCCATAATGACATCCTGCATTGCATTGGCTATAATGCGTGTTTTTGTACGAGACATTTTTTCAACGCCTTTGGAAACTCCGCCGAAGAATCGGTATCCGCTGTCGGTTTTTACTACAGCCTGATCGCCTCCGCGGCCCAAAGCCATATCGAGGCATTGGCGTGCAATTTTTTCACTCTCCTCAAGAGATGATGCGCCCTCTCCAATACCTATAGAAAGGGTAAGAGGGTATTTTCCGGCAATTTTTATATTCCTTGCTAAGTCGAGTATTTTAAATTTTGACTCGATTTTTTCTTTAAGATGCCGGCGTTCAATGACCGCATAAAATGTGTTGGGCGAAATTTTCTTTATAAATCCGTTTGTACTGCTCATGAAACGCTCCATAAGCTGTTCTATTTCAACGGATGCAATAGCTTTTTCGCTTTCCTTGGCGTTCTGCATTATTTCGTCATAAGTGTCTATAGTCATTATTACTACGTTAGGATGAGATTCTTCGGATTTTTTTTTCAGATTGAAATATTTCGTTTCGTCCTGAAAATAAGTTATGAGAAAAGTAATGTCATTTTCGGAAAACTCTTTGAAAACGACTTTATATATTGAATCGTTTACATAACATATAGACGAACCGTTTTCGGTAAGGACTTTGATGCTTAGTTTTACGCATTCTTCGAATCCCATGCCGTAAACATCGCATCCGCCGCATATTTTATCAGTGAAGGCGCTGTTGTACCATACAAGCTTACCGCCTGAACCTATGACTGCGATAGGAGCGGGCAGGGTATTCATATATTCGGCGGCGGAGTTTTCGAGATGCGTGTTCATTTTGGTTATATGACGAATTGAGTTTTTTGAGAATATTGCGTAGAGAATTATAAGAACGACTGCAAGAACAGCAGCGGATGCCATTCCAATAATACCGTAAAGACTGTTGTATTCAAAAAGCGACAGCGAAACAAACAGCTGACTTGAAATTATGGCTGCAATTATCAGCAGCGCAGCTCCCGGAAATTTTTTCTTCACTTCTCAAAAACACCCCGCTTTATACTTGAAGTTGATCATATTATGAATTACGGATCGTGAATTGTTTATAACTCCATGATGACAGGAAGTATCATCGGACTTCTTTTGGTTTTTTGATAAATGTAGTCGGAAAGAGCGTCTCTGAGTTTACCCTTTAGCGTGTTCCATTCGCGCATTTCAGAGCGCGAACAATTAGACAGAGTATTGTTTAATACGTTTTTAGCCTGCACGAAAAGTTCCTCCGATTCACGTACATAAACAAAACCGCGAGATATTATATCGGGTCCCGCAACCACTTCGTTTGCAGATCTCTCGATTCCTATAACTATTATTATAAGTCCGTCCTGAGCGAGATGCTTTCTGTCTCTGAGAACTATTGAACCAACATCGCCTACGCCGAGACCGTCAACGAGAATACGTCCTGATGGAACCTGAGATACTATTTTCATAGAAACGCCGTCTGTTTCGATAACATTGCCTATTTCAGCAATAATTACGTTTTCACGAGCCATACCCATCTGTACTGCAAGGTCGGCATGTTTTTGCAGATGTTTGTATTCTCCGTGTACCGGAATGAAAAACTTAGGTTTAGTAAGCGCCTGCATTAATTTAAGTTCTTCCTGACAGGCGTGTCCCGAAACGTGAACTTCATACATTGCCTCATAGACTACTTCAGCGCCGGACTTCATAAGCTCGTTTACTACTCTTGTAACATATTTTTCGTTGCCGGGTATAGGTGTAGCTGAAATAATAATGAAGTCCATTGGAGTAATGTTTACTTTCCTGTGTTCGTTCATTGCCATACGGGTGAGAGCAGACATTGGTTCTCCTTGACTTCCTGTTGTTATAAGGACAATTCGTTCACTTTCGTAACGGTTCATCATTTCAATGTCGATTATAAGGTTATCAGGAACTTTAAGATAGCCCAATTCTATGGCGGTATTGATCACGTTTACCATACTTCGCCCGAATACCGCGACTTTTCTTCCGTATCTTTCGGCTGCATTTATTATCTGCTGAACTCGGTGGATATTGGAAGAAAAAGTTGCAATAATTATACGCTTACCTTCGGCTTTCTTAAAAAGGCGATCAAAAGATTCACCTACTGTACGTTCGGAACGAGTATAGCCGGCTCTTTCAGCATTTGTAGAGTCTGCCATTAAAGCCAGAACGCCTTTGCTTCCGAGTTCCCCGAACCGCGCTATATCTATTATATTGCCGTCGATAGGGGAGTAGTCAACCTTGAAATCTCCCGTGTGGACAATAACGCCGGCAGGAGTATGGATAGCCATGCCTACAGCATCTGGGATAGAGTGGTTGACCTTAATGAATTCCACAGCCATACAGCCCATTTTGACTGTTTTTCTCGGTTCAACAATGTTAAGTTTAACCGTATTGAGGATGCCCTGTTCCTTTAGCTTGCCCTCGATAAGACCTATCGTAAGTCGTGTAGCATAGACCGGAACATTAATTTTTTTGAGCAAATAGGCAAGTCCGCCGATGTGATCTTCATGACCGTGAGTAATTACTATACCTCGTATTTTTTCAGCATTTCGTTCAACGTAGGTAAAATCAGGGATAACGATATCGACTCCCGGCATATCTGCATCAGGAAATGCAAGACCGCAGTCGAGTATGAACATATCGTTTGAACATTCGAATACAGTCATGTTCTTTCCGATTTCGTTGAGTCCTCCGAGCGGTATGATCCTCACAGGAGTTTTTCTTATTTCCTTTGTTTGCTGACGGCTTTTTTTCTGCTTTTGGACTTCGGCTGTATTTTTGGTTTTAGACGTGATCGGTTTTGCGGCGGATGTTTTGGACGTTTTTCTTGAAGAAAGCGTTTCCTTTTTTACAGCGGAGCTTCTTCGGGGAGTTTTGAATGTTCTGTTTTCGTTCACTTAATTTCCTCCTTGTTGGATAATATTTAATTTTCTATGTATCGGCTATGGAAAAAATAATTTGATTTTTGTTTGAATAAAAGAAATAACGCTCTAAGCCATTGAATGAAACGGATTATAAAGCATAATATAAAGTAAGAGATATAAACGGAAATGATTACCTCATACTTTATCCTGATATTGAACTTAGATTCTTGTATTGAATAAAACTATATTCCAAGCCTTTTTAATGGCGTATCGCCAATAAATTCATTATTTTAATAATAATCACGGTCACAAACTGAGATAATATAATTATACCCAAAAAAAGATAATATGTCAATACTAAATAAAAAAACTATTCAACATTGTTACTATTGACTAAAAATATACGTTAGATAATACTAAATTCAGTTGCGCATAGAATTGCAGCTTAAAAAATTCATTTCAATTTTTATTGAGCTTTAAACAGGTCTAATCGCATACATGTTTGCTTTTTATCTTAGGCATTAAAAGAAGTATCCCAAGTAAATTTGGGAAAGCCATAAGTCCGTTGAAAATATCGGAAAGCGTCCACAAGATTTCGGGAGCAAATATTGCTCCTGATGCCGCAAAACCTGAGTAAATAACAGCAAATATGCCGATATAACGTCCCTTTGAAATATGACTGAAAGCCGTCATTCCACAGTAATACCAGCCGATTACAGTGCAGAATGCAAATATTCCAAGTTCGGCAGTTATAAATGTACTGCTGTATGAACCGATGGCGGTCGAGACGGCTTCTGTAACTGAAAAACTTTCAGAGCCGCACAGAACTGTTACAGCTGTAAGCGTACAGCAGAGAATGGTGTCGAAAAAAACCTCAAACATGCTCCAAAGTCCCTGAGTATGCGGTGAATCGCCCTCTGCCGCGCTATGTAGTATTGGCGAACTTCCCAATCCGGCTTCATTGGAAAAGATGCCTCTGCGTATACCAACAGATAAGGCATAGCCGAATATACCTCCTGATACCGATTTAAAATCGAAAGCTTCATGAAATATGCTGCTAAAAACTTCGGGAACCCGTTCCTTGTAAATTATGAGCGTTATTATACATACTGCGGCATAAGCTGCTGAGGCGGCAGGCAAAAGATACTGCGCAGCTGTACCGATACGTTTTCCGCCGCCTTTGACAGTTATTAAAACAAGAATAAAAATTATTGCTGCAGCAATAGGTTTACTAAAGTTTATACAGTCTTTCAAAGCTTCTGTGAATGTGTTTACCTGCACCATACCTCCCATGCCAAGAGATGCAAGTACACAAAAGACGGCGAAAACAACCCCGAGGACAGGACAGCCAAGTCCTTTCGAAAGATACGCCATAGGTCCCTTAAGTGCTTTATCGCTGTATTTTGCGGAAAGCACGTTTTCAGCGTAAACTATGCCCATTCCGAGAAAAGCCGATACCCACATCCAGAATACCGAGCCTGCGCCTCCTAAGACAAGAGCAGATGCTGCTCCGACAATGTTTCCCGTTCCCATTGTAGTACCAAGGCTCATGCAGACTGTTTTAAGCTGTGATAAACCTGAATTTTTGGATTTACCGTTTTTTAAAAGCAGTATAGGAAGTCTCAGCTGAATAAATTTCAACCGTATTGTTAAAACTGTACCTGTAAAGAGAAGAAGGAAAATAAGTCCTCCTCCCCATACAAAACCATTTATCTTTTCAAGTATCATAGGATCATCTCCCAAGAGTTTTTGTAGTATTTTTTGTTTCATTTTTTTCAACTAATTTTATTAAGCCAGACTGCCTGACGGCTTTGTGCTGAATCTGTTTGCTCTTTTTCGGCACAATACCTGTACGGCGTTGTCTTAGAGCCTGTTTAGCATCTCACTTCGCACGCCTTTTCGGCAAAATTTGCCGAAAAGGCGTTGAAAAAGCTTACCATACGGACAGTATGCTTTCGCTTTTTCTCCTTGTACTCGTCAAATTTAGGCGCGAAAATCCGCACACATCGAGATACTAAACAGGCTCTTAAAGCACGACTCGGGAATTTTAACATGGAACGATGAACACAAGTTATTAAAAAGCCTGAAAATTTACAAAAGAAGGTATACTTTTTTTGAAAAATGAGTTATAATATATTTATGTATACAATTCACATATAATTCGGAGGACGGAATGAAAAATTTCAAACCTGATAAAAACGCTCTGTTTTCAATGAGAATGATTGTTTTGGCAATATCCTTATTGATATTGGTGGGGGTTAGGCTTTATATACCTGTAAATATTATTGTTGCTATAGCGGGTATAGCTGTTCTCGCTGTTCTTATTTTTGTGGACTGTGTTTACCTGCCTTTATATTTTGCCGCATTGAGCTATGAAACCGATGGAAAAAGTATTTCTAAGCACAGCGGAGTTGTTTTTAAAACACATAAGTCCGTTAAATTTTCAACTATCCAGTACACTGCCGCTGTGACTACTCCATTTTCAAAGAAAACAGGACTGAATTTTCTGTTATTTTTTGTTTACGGCGGACATCTCAGGCTTAATTTTTTAAAGTATGATGATTTCAGCGAGCTGCTTCACTTGGTGAGCGGCTTCGGAAAGGAAATGCAATGACCTGTCGAGAACATCCGCTTCGCATTTTACGGTATTCAATGAAAAATATATGGCTGCTTATTTTTCCTCTTTTACGAGGAGTATCGGTGCTTCACTTTGATCCAGCCGGAATTTACGCATGGGTCAAGGGGGCATGGATAGATATAGCTGTTTTGGGTATTATTCTTGTTTACGGTTATATACGCTGGCATTTTTCGGAAATTACCGTTACAAACGAAGCAATAACTCATACCGAAGGCTTTCTTGTTAAAATAAGGCGAACCATACCTATTAAAAAAATAAGTTCAGCAGCGATGGAAACTCCGTTTTATCTTATGCCGTTTAAAGCGATGACTGTGCGTTGCGATACGGGAGCGGGCTTTTTCAAATCAACAGATATGAAGATTATGGTCACTCAAAAATCGGGAGAAGTTTTAATGGCTAATATTCCCGATGTAAAAAAAGAGAAAGCGTTTAAAGATTTACCTAAACCCAGTATTGTTTCGGTGCTGCTTTTTTCAGTGTTTTTTTCAAGCGGATTTTCCGGGGCTGTTTATATTGCAGCTTTTTTCTTCAAGGGCGGAGATATTGCGCATGATATTCTGTCTATTGCCATGAGCCGAATTACCGAGCAGGCTGAACATATTTACGTAAAGCTTTTGAGCGGGATTCCAAAGGCTGCGGCTATGACAGGAATATTTTTCATGGGAGCTTGGCTTCTTTCGTTTATTATGAATCTTTTGCGTTATTCGCGGTTTCATCTGTCAGCTGATAAAGATTGTATAAACGTTGCTTTCGGACTTATTAAAAGACGCAGACACAGGATAAGAACGGCACATATAAATTACATTGATCTGAAGCAGAATTTAATTATGAAACTGTGCGGAGCGGTAACAGTGAATATAAGCTGTCCGGGATACGGCTATGATTCGCACCTGCCTGTACTGATGCCTATAAGCCGAGAAAAAAATCTTGGCAGCCTTAATGAATATCCGTCTTTGCCGAGGGACGGAAGATTAAAATATCGTCCGAGATTTACAGCGTTTTTCAGTTATGCCGGACTTCCTGCCGCAGGTATTGTTTTAACGGCATTAATGCATCGTCCGGCGGATATGCTGCCTGCAAATTTAGCTGATCTTTCTTGGTTTTTGATAATAATGGCGGAAATTCCTCTAACATGGCTTACTATGGTAAAAACGGTCGCACTTTGTATAAGCGGTATTTCGATATATAATGATAGAATGATACTGCGATGTTCAAAGGGAACTTCTTTTCATACAGTTATTGCGCGGCGTGAAAAAGTTGTTATGGTACAGATAAATCAAAATATTTTACAGAAGTTTTTCAAAAAGTGTCAAGTGATTATATGGCTCAGCGGCGAAAGCCGTTCAAAGTATAAGGTCAAAAGTCTTACTGCAGCGCAGGGAACTGAAATAAAGAAACTTTTATCGGATTGATGGAAAAATTTAATGACATTTGTCATTTTAATTGTGACTTATGGCATCTTTAATTTTCAGGAAAAAAACGGTAAAATAAATGTATGAAAGAACCAAAAAAAGGGAGGCTTGTATATGGGAATTTTAATGATGGTTATGATTTTCGGTTTTATATTTTTAGGCATTCCTGCGGCAATTATAATAGGAATAGTGTTTTTGGTCAAAGCCGATAATCAAACGCATTTTCCTGTGCAGAATCAACCATACGTCTATCAGGATTCGCATTCAAAACCAATGAAACCCAGAAAAAAATTCAGCGCGTCAACAATAATGCTGCTTATAGGAACAGCGTTTATCATATTGTCCGCTGTAACCTTTGTGGCTGCCAATTGGATTAAAATGGAACCGTCCGGAAGAGTATTTGCTCTTGCAGGAGCCGCTGCTCTTGCATTCGGGGTAAGCGGCGTTATGAAAGCGGCGGCAGATCTCGAACGCACATCGGCAGCTTTTTACATGATAGGATCTCTTGTTTCTGTTACATCATTTGCTACGGCAGGATATTACAGTCTTTTTGGCGGCTGGTTCAGCTTTAGCGGAGATGGTGTGGGAGCTTTTGTATCAGTAATTATGATTTTTTTAGCATTGGCTTCTTTTATCGCTTGTCCGATTTATAAGAATAACGCATTTCAGTATGCAGGACTTACCTTCATATCGGGAGCTTTGTTATCAATGTGCGTTCAGTTATCCGATACAAGCGGTCAGTTTGCTGTTTTAACAGCGGTTGTCCAGCTTATAATTACAGTTCTTATTCATGTTTTAAAGCTTCATAAGGGAACGAAGATAGAAAAATCGGTTCTGATTATAGGTGACATCACGGCTGTAATTTTTGAGATAATATCAATGAATTACGTCCTTTTGAAAACATTTGACGCGGATGTTTATACCTTTGCAGTGCTTGGTATAGTTATTGTTCAGTTTCTTGTATACGGTATTTTTAAGAATCAGAGATGGATGTTTATTTTCGTTAATATTTTTGGCATTTATACTGCTTTGGCAGTTACATGCACGTTTAAAAAGGAACTTGGCAAAGATTTTGCAATGGTCGCTTTTGCATGCGCGACATTAGTTATTTACCTTATAAATGTTTTTTTGCCGAAAAATCCTGTGGCTGCCCGTGTTATAGCATTTATAGGAATAATAATTGGGTCTTTCGTATCGCTGATGGCAGGTAACGACGAGCTATTTGCGCTTAATCTGATAGTACCTGCTGCTGCAACGATTTCAATTGCATTTCATTGTCTGAGCAGGTCAAAGGAAATACAGATCGCATCAGGTCTTGCGCTTCCTGTAATTCCGTTTTTGTCAGCAATATTT
This sequence comes from uncultured Ruminococcus sp., assembly GCA_910584195.1. Taxonomy (GTDB): domain Bacteria; phylum Bacillota; class Clostridia; order Oscillospirales; family Ruminococcaceae; genus Ruminococcus. The sequence goes on from CAJTYV010000004.1 coordinate 183,326, forward strand.
CTTAACGATAGAATTAAAAATTTATTGGACACAGATTTTAATGAAATGCAAACTCTTGTTTACGGAGGACTTGTTCTTATTTACATTCTTATGGCGGCGTTTTACTTAAATATGCGTAAGATCGCTTTCGGACTTCATGTGCATCGTCCACTGTTGTCTCATACTGCTGTTTACTCGGTTATGACGGCGGCAGCGCTTGTTCTTATGAGTATTTCAGATTATACTGAACTTTTCCTTATAACTGCTGCACTGAGTATTATTCACTTTATTTTGTCTTATTCCATGAAATACAACTTTACGGCAATAGGTTCTGTAATCAGCATTGTTTCGCTTACTGATCATGTTCTCCGTCATTATTTCGATAAAGGCTCTGATTACGAAAAGTATATCATGTTCGGACTTTTTGTCATGTTGATTATTGCTTCAAGATTTGTATTCCCGGAGGCTTTCGTATGTAAAAAGGATGATCGTATACGAATAGATGTGCTTTTACTCAGCTCATGGACAGTAATTTTGACTTTTGGATTTTTTGATAAAACATCTTCGTTTCTGAAACTTATCTCGATTGCAGTATTTATTGCAGGATTTATTAAAAGAAACACAAAAAAAGATTCAGCAGCGGTACTTCTTTCAATTTCTGTATTTTTCACAGCGTTGGCAGCTATAAATCGTCCTTTCCTGAATCCTGATTCCTCAATGGTACAAAGTAAAATTACTCTTGCGGTAATGGTTTTTGCCGGAATTGCATACAGATATATTTGGAAAAATCATAAAGACGCTTCAAAAATCGTATCGACAATTGTTTTCGTTCTTTCATTTGCAGGACTTATAATTGACGGACTTATTTACAGCGAATTGCTCAACAGAATATTTGTACTTGCCGTAACGGCAGCGATACTTGTATTTTCATTCTTTGTAAAGAGTAAAACATGGTTTATTGCATCATCAGTATCTCTTGTTATTATTACTGTAGTTTCTACGTGGGAATATTTTGATGCTGCCGGATGGTGGGTATATCTGCTTGCAGTTGGCGTCATTTTTATTGCGATTGCTGCTGTCAACGAGGCTTGCAGAAAAAAAGGCGAAACAATGAAGTCCACAGTTTCTAAAAAATTTTCTGACTGGACTTGGTAAATATTAAGGCAACACCGCACAAAGCGCGCCTGACGGTTTTGTACGTCATCTGCTTGCGCTTTTCCCGTCATCTTGAACAAAAACTCCTTGACATACGTCAGTATGCCTGTGTTGTTTTTGTACAATCTGACGAAAAATTCGACTGCGCATCTGCCGCACAATCTTTGTGCGGTGTTGCCTTAAATCAATTCAAGTGGGGGAGCATTCTCCTACTTAAGGTTGAAAGTTAAAAAGGGGAAAATAATGATTGCTGCGATTTTTCTTATGTTTGGACTTGTGGGACTGCTTAAGACTGTCGGCTGGATACTTAATCACGGAAACAATAACCGTATGACAAGGTTATTTATAGTTTGTCTGATGTCGATAACTTTATGGATCGTTTCGCAGCTGATGATACTTTTTTCGATAAGCGATACTCAGCTTTTGGTGAGTTATCTTATCGGCAATGCAGGAATATGCATGTTTTCGCCATTTTGGCTCATGTTTTCGGCGGAATATTCAGAAACTTCGCATAATCTGAAAAGAGCTGCCGGATTTATGCCGATAATTTCTGTTGCGATGTTTTGCTGTATTGCCGCGAATCCTTTACACAAGCTTTATTATTCGGAATTCGGTAAAAGCGGAATTGAATATGGATGCCTGTTTTACGTATTTCAGCTTTTGTTTTATATTTTTATTATATTGGGTGTTTCTCTTATGTTTGTCCGGCATTCAAAAAGAAGCAGCATTGCATTGAATCAATCGCTTCTGCTTGCATTGGCAGTAATTGTACCGCTGATAATAAACATTTTTACTGTAAGCGGATTAATAAATTCTAAAATAGAATTAACCCCGCTTTTTTTTGCGTTTTCGGTTATAATGGTATTTATAGCTATTCAAAGATACGGTCTGCTCAATATAAATCGTATGGCAATTCGTGATATTATTGACAATATAGATATGGCTGCGATAATTTTTGATGCTGATGGAAATGTGACATATAAAAACAAATCGGCAAAATTACTGATTCCTGAAAATTTTACGGATTATGCAGGATTTGAAGCGGAGGTTGACAGACTTTCGCGCAATGCGGCGAATTGTAATTATGATTCTTCAGAACTTGTCATTGGCGAAGAACGGTACAGTATCAGAAAAAGCCGTATTTGTAATGAAAAAGGCACTGAGATTGCAAGGATAATTCTTATAAGTAATATTTCGGAATATTATGAACTTAAAGAAGCCGAAAAAAAACTTTCTCTCGAACATGAACGAAACAGAATTGCTCAGGAAATACATGATTCAGCCGGTCATACATTTACCATGATAAGCTCTCTTGCAAAGATAATGCAGATGAAAGTAAGAAACAAAAATTCTGATGAACCGGAGCTTCTGAACTATGCAAGTGAGATAGACGGATTATCGCGAAGCGGAATAACACAGCTAAGGTGTTCCATAAACAATCTGCGTGACGATGAGTTTATGACCTCTGTGACACGTGCCGTAAATACCGTAACTGCTGCTGTGCGAAATATGAAAACGGAAATATGCGTTCAAGGAACTGAGGACAGCAGATACAGCTTTTGCATACGTGAAATATACGATACAGTCAAGGAAACCGTAACCAATGCCATGCGGTATTCGTCGGCGGACAGGCTCGATATTATAATAAAATTCCTTGAAGATTATTTGGAACTGTATATATTCGATAACGGTATGGGATGTGTCGAAATAAAGGAAAATAACGGTTTGAAAGGAATACGCGGACGCATTGAGAAAATAGGAGGTACGGTAAAATTTTCGTCCGTGGAGGGTGAGGGTTTTACAACTATTGTGAAAGTTCCAATAAAAAACTGAAAGAAAGGCGAAAATTAAATGATAAAGGTTATAATAGCAGATGATGTGGAAATACTTCGTACAGGACTGAAAGCGGTTCTCAGTCAGGATAATGAAATTAATGTAGTAGGAGAGGCAGGCAACGGTAAAGAAGCCTTTGAGCTTGCGGTGCGTTTGCAGCCCGATGTAGTACTCATGGATATGCGAATGCCGGATTTTGACGGCGGCTACGGTACACGTCAGATAAAGGATAAGCTGAGCGGAGTTAAGGTTCTTGTTTTAACTACATTTGACGACAAGGAAACGGTGGAGAAAGCAGTATCAAGCGGTGCAGACGGTTACATACTTAAAGAAATGGACAGCGGTCAGGTCATTAATTCAATTAAAGCAGCGGCCGGAGGGATAAGTGTTTTCAGCGGAAATGTTTTTCAGTCGATAAAAAAAGATAATGTTGCTCAGACTCCGAAGAATTTTGATCTGACTGAGCGTGAGACGGAGTTTTTAAGGCTTATCTGCGATGGTTTCGATAACAAGGAGATAGCTTCGAAGCTGTTTCTTGCGGAGGGAACAGTCCGTAACGGGATTTCGCGGCTGCTTGAAAAACTGAAGCTTAAAGACCGCACGCAGCTTGCAGTTTTTGCCATAAAAAATAATATTGTTTAAATTAAGAAAGCACTTGACAAATCTGTGGAAATGTGTTATAGTATAAGTGTAATACCCGTATTACACATCATAGTACACGAAAGACAGAAAGGAGTGCTTATGTTTTCTATTGATTTAACAAGCAGAATTCCAATTTATGAGCAGATCTACAGCAAAATAACAGAACTTGCCGTATCAGGAAGTCTGAGTGAACATACTCAGCTTCCAAGCGTCCGCAGTCTTGCCAAGGATATGAGAGTTAATCCGAATACCGTGGCAAAAGCTTATCAGGAACTTGAAAGAAGCGGAGTTATATACTCTGTTCCCGGCAAGGGCAGCTTTATTGCCGTACTTGACAGCAGTGTTTTTCAGGAAGCGGCTTTGTCGGAATTTGATGCTGCTGCTGAAACTGCTAAAAATCGCGGAATTACGGCAGACATTATGAAGCAGCACATTGACAGTATATTCGAGGAGGGAGAGAGAAAATGATTGAACTGAAAAATACTGTAAAGCGATTTGACGATTATACCGCTCTGGACCATGTTGATATGAAAATTGAAAAGGGTACTGCATTTGGACTTTTAGGTTCGAACGGCGCCGGAAAATCAACGATCCTCAGACTTTTGTCGGGCATATACAAACAAGAGGAGGGTGAAGTTCTTATTGACGGCGAATCGGTTTACGATAATCCGATCGTCAAGCAGAAAGTTTTCTTCATTAATGATGAAACGGTGCAGTTTGGGAGCTATACGCTTAACGCCCTTAAAAATTATTATAAGAGTTATTACAGCAGCTTTTCGGAGGAAATGTTCGAGGAACTGAGAAAGCGTGTTAATCTTCCCCTCAATAAGAAGATAAACACCTTTTCTAAGGGCATGAAACGTCAGGCTATCGTTATAATCGGTCTTGCATGCAGAACCGACTATTTGCTCCTTGACGAAGCCTTTGACGGTCTTGACCCGACTATGCGTATTATCGTAAAGAAAATGCTTGTAGACGCAATGCTTGACCGTCAGCTTACTACGGTAATTTCTTCTCACAATTTACGTGAGATCAATGAAGTCTGCGATACGGCAGCGCTTGTCCATAACGGAAAAATAGTATTCTCCCGTGATCTTGGCAGCGTCACTTCAAGCGTTCACAAACTTCAGATCGTCTTTTCTCCTAATGAGGACGGCACGGCTGTTGAATATACAAAAGAACAGCTTTCGGAAACCGGACTTGAAATCCTTCATTTTGATCGTACTCAAAGTGTATACTACATTATTGCAAAGGGAGAAGCAGACATGCTGAAAGCCTTTTTTGCCCCGAAAAAACCTGTTCTTTTTGAAATGATACCGCTTACTCTCGAAGAAATATTTATATACGAACTGGAGGTGCTTGGTTATGACAGCAGCGACATCAAGTAAAGCAAGGAGTTTTTTCGGTACACGTTTCAGAAACGATGTTGCAGGGAATAAAAAGCTTCTTATCGTTAATATTGTACTTCAAACACTTGGTCTTCCTGTGATCTCAGTTATTGGTCTTATAATGGCTTATCTGGAAACTCTTGAAAATACCGATGCAAACATGGAGCTTCAAAATGTAATTGAGGCGGGATGTATTCCTTTCGGTTGTCTTGGATTAGTAACATTTTGCGTCAGCCTGTTTCTCGGCATGATAATAGCGATGTTCCATTTTTCATATCTTTATAAAAAAAGTATTACGGATATGAACTATGCGCTTCCCCTCAGCGGCACGCAAAGATTTTTTGCTGATTTCCTTTCGGGACTTACGGTTTATATTGCGCCCTTTATTGGTGCTGTTATTCTTTCCGTTGCCATTTTGGGAATTGGAACTCCTTTTTTACCGTTAAAAGATTTTTGGGAGAGTTTTCCAATAATTTTACAAGCATTATTTATCATTCTTACAGCGATGATACTGTATTACAGTTTGAGCGTACTTGCTATAAGCTTTTGCGGAAATACCTTTGAGGCTATTTTTAGTATCATCTCTTTTAACTGCCTTATACCTGCCGCTATTGCGTGTGTATGGATGGCTATGTGCAACAGCGAGACATATGGTATCAACAGCTCGGCTATCATGATGAAAAGCATTTTTACGAGTACGTCGCCTATCGGTTCGTTCTCCTTTTTTGTAAACTATGTGGCGGAGGCAGAGTATTATTCTAACTCTTTCAATTACTACAGATCACTTTACTTCAAATGGATAATAATAACTCTTGCTGTAAGCGTGCTGTATACATTAGCCGCTTATTTGCTATGCCGTTTCAGAAAGGCGGAGGACGTTTCCAAGCCGTATGTATACAAAGTTGCTTTCTATGCTAATATGACAATGGCTGTATTTTGTGTTCTTTCACTGTTTATCAGTCTTGGTGCATTTCTCGGAGCCGGCATTGTAATATGCGCTGTCGGTTGGTTTATAATGGAAGTTATTACACGGCGCGGTTTCAAAAAGTTCTGGCAGGCAGGCGTTGGATTTGCAGCGTCCGTCATATCGGTGCTTCTTATCTGTCAGCTTTGTAAGGTCACAAATGGATTTGGCATGGCTAAAAGCGTTCCATCGTCTATTTCAGTCGAAAGCGTAAGTATTGGAGCAGGAGACTTTATTGATGATTATAACGATATACGATACCGCGATAAAGATGTAATAAAGGCTTCTATCGAGCTTCAAAAGGAATTAATAGACCGTCATTTTAATTTTGACGATTATGAATATGAAACCATAGAAAGTGAAAGAGTTAACTATGCTCTTCTTGATGACAATGAAATAACTTTTAATTACTCAACTTTAACAGGCTCGTCTATTTTAAGAACTTATTCAGTTCCGTCGGGAATGGCAGGCGACCTTGTAAAAGCAATACTTCTTTCGGATGAATATGCGAGAGCTGTATCAGAAAATATTGGTTATTATTATGAATCCGAGGAAACATATTCAATTGATGTACAAGACAGCCTTTTTAACCATAGTCATGTTCATGTCACCATCGAAAATATTAACGATTTGCGTAAAGCTTATTACAACGATCTGTCTGATATGACTGAAGTGGAACTTATTGCCGGCGATGTTTACTGTTATGTTGAGGACTTATGGGTGCTTAGTTCTTTTAAAAATACAATAAATCTTCTTGAAAGCCTGGGGATTTCTTTTAATGAAATAAATAATGGAGATATTGATTTCAATAAATGCGGTTATATTCAAGATCCTGTATTTACTAATTATGCAGAAGAAATTTTCAAGCCAAAGGAAGAAAAAAATCCATGGGATTACAGTTATACTGAGCGTAAGTATAGTCTTGCCGAATCAATAACTTCTGTAAATGTTAAATTTAGAGATTATTCATATGCAAATCGTTTAATTTGGAAAACTGATAACGTTATTGATGTTCTTGACAAATGTACGCCTATAGTTATCGGAGAAAAACCTATCGCTGTATTTTTTATAAACGGAGGTGTGCTTTATCTTCCTGATCGTGACAATAACAAAGAATTACTTGACAATCTTCACCAAAGCAGCTCAGATAAAACAACAGATAGCCGTAAAAAAATAGACTTTACTGTGGGGATACCTATGGACGGTTCTGCCGTAATTGAAGACGGAACTGCAATTTCAGCGCCGGTCGATGAAAACGGTTGGGATTGATATGATGAAAAAAAGAGGACATTGTCCTCTTTTTACATTTTTAAGCGGCGCGTTATAATTAAATTCTAATATAAAGCAGAGCTTTGAAAACCCCGATTTCAGATATGAAACCGGGGTTTGGAAAATTACTCTGTTCTGAGAGCTTCGACAGGATCCTTGCGTGCGGCAACTCCTGATGGAATAAGTCCGGCAATGAACGTCAGGAACATACTTATAGCGACAAGTATAATTCCTCCGACAGGCGGCAGACTTGAATAAAGCGTATCAAGACTTGTAAGACTGTGTATTATTAAGTTTATTGGAATATTCAGCAGCATAGTGCAGCCTATTCCGATAAGTCCGGCGCAAAGTCCAACGAGGAGCGTCTCAGCATTGAATACTGTTGAAACATCATGTTTTGAAGCTCCGATGGCACGAAGTATTCCGATTTCTCTTGTTCGCTCAAGTACCGAGATATATGTGATAATACCTATCATGATTGATGATACGACAAGCGAAATTCCTACAAAGGCTATGAGCAGATAGGAAATTCCGCTTATGATACTTGTTATAGAGGACATCAGAAGCGCTACCATATCCGTATAATGGATAACATCCTTTTCTTCTTTACCTTTGTTGTAGTCCTTGATAATATCTGAAATTTCGTCTTTATCTTCAAACGTTTTAGCAAAGATACTGATAGAAGAAGGGTCACTTAAATCAGCCTTTCCGAGTTTTTTCATATTATCATCGTATGAATAATCTGAAATTTCTTCCGGTGTAAATTCATCACATATCAGCGCATAGGTTTGCGTGTTGATTTTTGCTTTTTCCAAAGCTTTTGAGAGCTCTTTATTTGTTTTGGAAGCAAGCTGAGATTGGACTTGAGACGCATATTGCTCTGTAATCTGAGCTTTTATCGCTTCTTCTGCAAATGTTTTCAGATCATCGTCGGACATTGAAGAAATGTATGATTCTATCTGTTCTGCGCTTACTCCGATTTCTTCGGCATAATTTGTTTTTATCTGTTCGATAAATGTGCTTCTGTCAAATTCCTTCATCATTTCAGCGATTTGCGCTTCCACCTGTGCCGGATCGGGCTGAGACATTACAAAACGATATATTTCCGCTTTTGTGTCTTCATTTGCTGTTTTGATGTATTCTTTGGCAGTTTCTTCTTTTTGCTCGGGAGTAGGTTCAACATATTCGTCCGTCATGAATTTTGTACCTGTAAGAAGGTCGTTTTCCTTATCAGCTTCCTGAGCTTTTACAAGTTCGGATTCGTTTGTTTTGTTGATGGCATATTTGGTAAGTTCGGCTGTATATCCAAAATAACTGCTTATCATAGCGTTTTTAACATCTTCACCGGGGCGTATGAAGCCAACTATTTTGACTTCTGTACCGACATCATTAGATGTAAAAAGAAAATCCATGCCTGTATCATTAGCAGTAAGATCAGATGCTGTTTTTGTCTCAGAGTCATACTGATAAGTCTCAAAAGGAAGTATCATTTTGAATTTTTTGTTCATAAGCTCGTCTAAATCCCATTCAAGCTGACCATAGTCATCAATGGTTTCTTCGTTCATGACTGATTTTATGTGAGATTTAAAATCTGCCGGGTCTTTCAGTCCCATAGTATAAAGTATGAAATCCGGTATCTCATTATTTTTGGTAAGTACTACGACGGCTTCATCGTATGCTTCGGGCCATCTTCCTTTAACAACGTCATATTGTTCCTTAACAATATTGTTTACGCCCGTACCGTCTTCATTTGGAAGAAGTTCTTCCATAACGTTGAATCCCATCATTGACATTTGTGCGCCTGCCATGGAACTGCCAAGCATGTTATTTACCATTGCACTGTTTCCCATATCAAAAGCATCGGCATATAAATTCATAAAGTCAACTTTGATAATTTCTCCGTCCGGAGTCTCGGTATAAATATTCATAGGAATATCATATGAGTAAGCAATAGCTGTAGAATGTTCGGCAATTTCCTCATTTGTATCAAGAAATGTTTTAAAGTCCTTCATGTTGTTTATCTGCTTTGCTGAAGAGTTCATTGAGTTAAACATATCATAAACCGATGTATTTGAGTACAGCTTATCATCCTCAAAAACCTTTTTCTCATATTCTTTCTGATTTTCCATCATGGCAGTTATCATACTTGAAGTATCGGCATTTTCCCTGTTTATCTGTAATGGATAGGAGGACAAGGTCTCTTCCTGAATATCATTTATATATGTATTTATTCCCGTAGAGAGCGAAAGTATCGTAGCGATACCTATGATACCTATAGAACCCGCAAACGCTGTTAAGAAAGTACGCCCTTTTTTGGTCATAAGATTGTTTAGTGAAAGCGAAACGGCTGTTCCGAACGACATGGAAACACGTTTTTTCTTAGCGGGCTTTTCCTTTATATCACTTGCTTCAAAAGGATTGCTGTCATTAATTACTTTACCGTCTTTAACCTTTACAATACGATTGGCGTAATCTTCTGCAAGTTCAGGATTATGCGTTACCATTATGACAAGTTTATCCTTGGCTATATCTTTCAGAAGTTCCATGACCTGTATGGACGTTTCACTATCCAGCGCACCCGTAGGCTCATCAGCAAGGAGAATATCAGGATTATTGATCAATGCTCGTGCGATTGCAACACGCTGCATTTGACCGCCGGACATTTGATTGGGTTTTTTGTTGAGTTGATTACCCAATCCGACTTTTTCCAACGCTTCCTTTGCACGTTTTTTTCTTTCGGCTTTTGAAACTCCCGAAATTGTCAAAGCAAGTTCAACGTTGGCGAGAACCGTCTGATGCGGTATAAGGTTATAGCTTTGGAAAACAAAACCGATGGAGTGATTCCTGTACGCGTCCCAGTCTCTGTCCTGATACTGTTTCGTTGATACCCCGTTAATTACAAGATCGCCTGAGGTGTAATGGTCGAGACCTCCTATGATATTCAGCATGGTGGTCTTACCGCAGCCTGAATGACCAAGTATAGCCACAAACTCATTTTCACGGAAAGTAATGTTTACACCATTCAAAGCAGTTACAACATTATCCCCGCTGCCGTAAGTTTTTACGACATTTTTCAATTGAAGCATAATAATTCCCTTTCTCATTTAATTTTTTTGTAAAGCATTAAATGTCTAATGAAAATTATAGCACTTTGACGAAAATATGTCAATGCTTTTGGAGAGGTTTCACAAAAATTTCATTTTTGCTTGCAGCCTATAAAAGGTAATGCGGCGTTCGAAAGAAAAATTACGAACGCCGTTAATTTAAATGATTTGAAAATAATTTGATTAATGTTCAAAGGGTCTGTTGAAAGAGCCAATCTCTATCAGATTTCCTTCGGGGTCGGCAATATAGCATGTTCTTTGTCCCCAAGGTTCGTTTTCGGGAGCTAAAACAGGAACTGCACCCTTGCTGACTGCATTGGCAAATTCCGTATCGACTTCTTCGAAAGTATCAACATACAGCGCAATTTCCGAATGACCGTTAAGTCCCTTGATGTATTCATATTTTCTGTTTGTCATTTTTTCAAAGTCATTTCTTCCGTACATTAAGAAAAGAGTTCCGTCCTTTACGAGATATACATTTGACGTATCCTCGTTTTCCTTAATTTCAAAGCCCAGAACGTCACGATAAAAACGTATCATAGACGGCATATCGTTTACGAAAATTCCAAAACCGTCAAGTCTCATAATTCATTCCTCCATTTTCACTTTTAAAGCCACTGTCTACAACTTAAGGGATTCTTTTTAGGCACGGTATAGCGTGTTATTAATAAGGGAGCGCCATCTCTTGCATGGCGTTCCCTTTTTCAAAACAGTCCTTTGGAATCCCGATGTTAGTTTGTTTAAGTTGTTGACAAGTAGCTATTTTATATTTGCCTGTCTGCAAAGCAGTTCAAATGCTTTCGAAACTGAGTCGTTTCCGTAGATAAACTGATTGCTCGTAAGAGTTCCGGTGTATTCTCCGTCCACAAAAACAAAACAAAGTCCACCGCTGCCTGCTGAAACAAAATCGATCTGAGATTTACTGCCATCGTTATTGACATATTTTGCAGTAAACATTGGATCTTTAAGTTCGGGCTGCATTTCAACTCCTATATCAACAATGCTTATATATGCAAATAAATCGAAGAAATTTTCAAAATAGCTGTTAAGCTCGGCATTTGTAAGATCTATGCGCGATCCTCGGCACTCCGCCCAGCCTTCGGAAGCGTTTACTGTGAATTTTTCATTTACATCCTCACTAATCAGCTCAAATTCTGAAACATTATACATATCGGCGCATTCTATTGTTTTCATAACAAAATCAATTGGACGTTTGTCTATGAAATCCAAATCGGAAGCGTAGTAAACTTCGACTTGTTTAGCTTCCTGATTGTATACGTGAGTATATATGTCAGCATTCTGACCGAATTTACTGAAAAGCAATGTCTTTGAACTTCCGTCCGCACTTTTAACAATAAATTCAGCAGTTGGTTTGTCAAATCCATATGCTGTTATATTATCGTCAGCTTCAGGCAGCATTTCTTCTGCAGAAAGACGTGTTATCAATGTAACGACATTTGAAACTTTTGTCTGATCGACTGTCAGCATTTCGTACTTATCGGGAAGCTGCCAAATATATTCATCAGTATTATAATTCAGCTCATATATTTTTACTCCGTCACGGATAAGTTCAAGTCCCACTATTTCAGTATCTTTGTATGGAATAAAATTGTTATCTTTTAGACTCAGGCGTGTAGTCAGTATTGAATTTGCGTCTGCGGAAGGAATCGCGTAAATTTTTTCTTTTTCGTTCGTATAACCGTAATAATACTCGCCTGTAGGACTTTTACTTCCTATGTAAAGCGTGTGAGAATTTGCTCCATCCGAGACCGTTACCGTATATGGATTGTCCAAACCGTATTCTGTTTTGTTTTCTTCGGTCAGAACACCGTAATTTGTATCAGCGGTAAGAGAAGAAATAAATGTACATAAACCTTGTACAGTGACTTGGTTGATGTCAAAGTGAGTGCCGGTGCATTCAGTAAGCATCCATTTTTCGTTTGTAAGTTCTATAGTATAACTGCCGTCGGAATTGATTATTTCAACTTTATTTATATTGGAGGAATCGATGTCGAACAGAACATTGTCGGCAAGAGATACCTCATTTTTTTTATTTTCGGTTTCGCTTTTGGACTTGACAGCAAGAAATGTTCCTATGGAAATTCCCGCGGCAGCGAAAAGTGCTGCCACTGCAATAATGGCTTTTTTCATTACGCATTTCTCCTTTTCAGCCATACGCCCAATCCGATTAAAGCAAAAATAACAGGAATAACAAAAAATAGTTTTATGGTTCTTGAAGCTTCAGCGCCGTCAGCAAATGTCATTGTATCATAAGAATTAAATTTATTTTCGATACCAAGATCTATATCGCTGGAATAAAGCCATGTATTAGAGAACATTATAAGACGGCGTGTTCCGTATGTGGGTATATGCAGAGTGTCATCAATTGGCTCATCACAGCCGGTAACAATAAGTTTAGCGCCTGTCTGCTTATTATAAGAATAATAACCCATTACAAGAGGCTGATTTGATTTTTTTCTTGCTTCGGCTGACGTTGAAGCATCGCCGCCCATAGGCTCACTTACGGTAGTATACTCCTCGCTATCCATGGCAGTAGGCAGATTTTCAATAATAGACGCTTTTTCTATCATTGCGCCGGAGGATGTCAGTTCGTAAAAGCTTCGAACATTGGAAACTCCTGATTCATAGGTACCATCAGCAATAAGCATATTTATTTCGGTAGTGAGATCTTCGGAATTATCCTCGGCTTTTGTAGGATATGAAACGGTAAAATAATTGTCCACCTGTTCGGAATTGAGATTTTTGAGCTGCCATTTTACATTTTTTTCTTTAACAATGTTGTAATTCATGCCTATTTCGAATTTGGCAAGGAGATATTCGAGATTTTCAAAACGACCTTCTGTGTCGCTTGGAGAAATGAACATCTGTATCTTTCCGCCGTTATCTATGTATTCGCTTAGCTTATCACGGTCGGATTTAGTAATATCACGGTTCGGAGCTGCAAGGCATATGATAGCTGTTTCCTCCGGAACTTTATCTACTGTTGAAAGATCAAGTTCTTTAACATCATAGTTATCTGTCATAACCATATCTCTGTATGATGAATAATTTCCGTCAAGAGTTTTATCGCTGTAGCCTTTGAGAAAATAAATAGTAGGAAGATTTCCGGCAGCGCATTGATAAATTGCTCCTGCAATAAGATTTTCTCCCGCATATTCAATAATGTTGTTTGAATCTGTCTGAAAAAGGTTTCCCGAAATCTGCCGTATTGTGTCACCGCACTTTACAAAAACATCATTTCTTTTAACTTCAAGAACTCCTGTAGGATTAAGCGAATTTGCCAGTTCGGCATTTTCATTTGGATCAAAGCATGTAAGAGTGATATTATCTCTTTTGTCAAGTTCCATGAATGTGTGATATACCGGCAGACAATTCGGCTCACTTTTCAGATTAAACAAAGTATTTAAAAAGTATACTTCAATCTGTTTGTCTGATGTGTCATCAAGCAGTTTTTCAGTGATAGGATCAAGTGAATATTTTCCGGAAGGGGTCATATCATATACTTTGTCATAGTAAGCGAATATCATATTTATAGGTACAAAAACAAGAAGCACAAGAAATGCAAGTACAAACGCAAATGCACCCGAAAGGTTAAGTTTATTCTTTTTCATATCATTTACCCCCTGTTCCAGCGTCTTTTTTCAATGGCAATATAATTCCAAACAAGACATACTATTATCGCCGATAAGAAAAATACAATGTCCGAAAGTCTAATAAAGCCCTGTGAGAAATACGCGAATCTTGGCTGAGCGGCAAAGGCGTAAAGAACGGATTGTATAGTTGGATATTGAGCTATAAAATCAGTCATGGCAAAATTATCGATAAACAGGAAAACAAACATAACTATTTCACCGAAGATAGCGGCAATAATGGAATTTTCAGTAAAGCATGATATAAGCTGACCGATCGCTATGTACATAGCTCCCCATAAGAAGAATCCGAGATAAGCGCAGATAAGCTGACTGACTACCACCTCTCCTTTGATAGCCGTAAATATCGGAAAAAACATCGCGCTTGCAAGCATGAATATGAATACAGTAATATTTGAAAGAAATTTGCCTAATATGATTTGCACAACATTTACAGGCGATGTCATCAGGAGAACTTCTGTGCCGAACTTTCGCTCATCGGCAAATGTCCTCATAGTGAGTATCGGTATCAGAAAAATAAAGAATATTATAACATTATAGAATACATCGGGAAACGTAAAGCTTAAAACCGGCTGATTTAAGTTGCCGAGCTGAGAATTAAACACATATGTGAAGATAAATAAGAACAAACCCGTTACAACGTATGCAAAAGGGGTGTAAAAGAAGGACTGAAGTTCCTTTTTATAAACAGAAAACATTATTCTTCCTCCTCTACCGAATTATTGGCAGTGTCCGCTTTAATTTCTTCGTAAAGCTCTTCAATGCCTGATTTAGCGGATTTGCTGTTGATAAGCTGTACAAATACCGATTCGAGATCCGGTTTTTCAGTATAAATTTCAGTGATCTGAATGTTGTTTTTGAGAAGCTCGCTCATAATATCACCGCGTATCACATCTCCGTCTCCAACAAGCTGAACGATAAATTCATAAAAGTCGTTGCCTTCAGCTTCGATTTTGACGATCTCTTTTACGCCTTTTATCATTTCAATGATATTGGCTGTCGCAGTTCTGTTGCCTTTTATCTTTACGTGCAGCAAGACGCTTCCGCCTGTCTGTTTTTCGAGGTTTTCAATAGTATCTATTGCTTTGATGTCGCCCTTATTGATGATAACCACCCTATCGCATACTGCTGAAACCTCAGACAGGATATGCGAGCTGAAAATTACAGAATGCTCTTTTTTCAAGTCGGTTATAATACTTCTGACTTCCGTCACCTGTTTAGGATCAAGACCTACGGTAGGCTCGTCAAGAATGAGAAATTTCGGGTCGCCCAAAAGTGCCTGAGCAAACCCTACACGCTGTTTGTAGCCCTTTGAAAGATTTTTTATTAGCTTGTCTTTAACATCGGTAATTTTGAGCAGATCCATAACTCTAGAAATTTCGCTGCTTTTTTTTGTAATTGGTATGCGTTTAAGTCCCGCGCAGAAAGAGAGATATTCCCTAACTCTCATATCAGGATAAACGGGCGGTATTTCAGGAAGATAACCGATATTTTTCTTAGCCTTTACCGGTTCTTTGGAAATATCACTGCCGTAAATAGTGACTTTTCCCGAAGTCATGGGCAGATAACCCGATATCATATTCATGGTTGTGGATTTGCCGGCGCCGTTTGGCCCGAGAAATCCAAGGATCTCATTATCGTTTATTGTAAAGCTTATATTGTTTACGGCACGGTTTTTTCCGTAATATTTTGTCAGATTTTCAATAGTAATCATGAGAACGCCTCCTTTTAATTTTAATTTTGATGCATACAGATCCAAGTAACTTATTATAATAGTATAAAACGTAAAAGCATCATTGATGTATCATCAGGTGCCCGTTATCTATAGTATTATCTCAAATTAATGTGTACGTGAAATGAATAAAATATGTATAAAAAGTTAAATTCAAAAAACATGAAAAAATGCAGTTGTGCAAAATATGTAAAAATTATATATTTTATGTGTGTAAATGGGGTGAAAAGTTATTGTGAATCAGATGAATCTTCTGCTTTAAATTAAATTTAATACTGTATTAAATTTTAATTCATTTAAATAGTTTGAACCCAAAAGACATAATAGGCAAAATGTACAAAAATGCTATTTGTAATTGTGCATTGCAACAAAAAAGTATTGACTGATTAGCTAAAATTCCCCAAGGTATTGACTTTAAGGGAAAATTGACTTATAATATATATGAAAATAGTTTGAGAATTGTATGAACTGTCAAAAGTTTATACAGTGTACGAAGTATTTTCGTATACGCATCCTGCTGTAATGGCAGGGTACAACCGTTTTTTAAACCAAATAAATTAATATTGAGAGGGGTTAAAAACAATGATAAGCAAGAAGAACAAAGCGCTTGCAGCAGGAATTCTTTCTGCAGCTATGACAGCTACAGCAGTAATTCCCGCTTTTGCTTCAGCTGCTACAGAATGGGCAACTGAAAATGACGCTAACAAGTCTTATGCTGCCATGTTTGAATCGCTCTACGCTGACGTTATTACTAACGGCGTTGAGAATGGATACATGAGCAGCCAGAAGAATGGCGATTCTTTCGGAATTCCTTACCACTCCGTAGAAACGCTTTGTGTTGAAGCTCCTGACTACGGTCATGAGACAACATCCGAAGCTATGTCTTACATGGCTTGGATCACAGCTATGCACGATGTATTGGCTGAAAGAGGTGTTATCAGCGATTCCAACAGAGACCTTGAAAAAGGCTGGAGAACTCTTGAAGCTATAATTCCCGGTTGGTCTAAAGTTGCATATGGTAATGGTACAGTAAAGTATGATACAATTTTTAAGCAGGACAGACTTAAAGCTGATACTGCTACAGAGGAAAATGATCCTTCAAAGTATCCTTCAGAGCAGATTCAGGGTGCAGGCGCTGAAGCTATCAATCCGATCTACGATGATATGAAGTCTGCATACGGCGGCGAGAACGGTTATTATCTTATGCACTGGCTTGCTGACGTTGACGACTGGTACGGCTTTGGCGGAGGAAAGGGTCAGTTTACATTTATTAATACTTTCCAGAGAGGCGAGCAGGAGTCTTGTTTCGAAACAGTTCCTCAGCCTTCTATTGAAGAACTTAAGTATGGTATGGAAAGTCCTGATACAGACAACGGTAACGGTATCAAGGCTATCTTCAACGGTAAGGATAAGGTTCCGAAGCAGTATTCTTTCACAAACGCTCCCGATGCTGAAGATCGTGCTATCCAGGCTATTTATTTTGCAAGCAATTTCGGCGTAGACTGCGGCGAGCTTTCATACCTTGCAGGTAAAATGGGTGACCAGTGCCGTAACGACATGTTCGACAAATATTATAAGGAGATCGGCTGCCAGAATATTAATTCTGCTTCCGCTGGTCTTAAGTCTCAGCACTACCTCATGTCATGGTACACTTCTTGGGGCGGACAGCTTGACGCTTCATGGGGTGAGTATCAGTGGGCTTGGCAGATCGGCTGCTCACATTCACACCAGTTCTATCAGAACCCCCTTGCTGCATATGCTCTTGCATATGACAAGAATATGGGCGACGGTATAAAGACTAAGAACTTCCAGTCAGACTATCAGGAGTCTCTTAAGAGACAGATCGAAATGTACCTTTGGCTCCAGTCTGCTAACGGTCCTTATGCAGGTGGATGTACAAACTCCAAGGATGGTAAGTATGCGAAGTATGATGCTTCCGAATCTACTTTCTATGATATGGTTTACGTTGAGCATCCTGTATATGCTGACCCCGGTTCCAACCACTGGATCGGTAACCAGGTATGGTCTACTCAGCGTCTTGCAGAGCTTTACTATTATGTTAAAACCAACGGTGATCTTTCAAAGGGTCAGACATATGGCGGCTTAACTCTTGAAGAGGCTCTTGAAGCTCTCCTTAGCAGATGGATCGACTGGTTCCTTGAGAACACTAAGTTTGATTACGTAGCAGAGGACGGAACAGAAATGGCTTACGCTATTCCTTCAAGCCTTGATTGGAAAGGTCAGCCTGCTACATGGAACAAGACTTATGATCCCGATGCTAACAGCGGTCTTACATGTGAGATCACAGGTTATGGTCAGGGAGATATTGGTTGTGTATCTTCACTCTGTAATACTCTTATCTTCTATGCTGCTGCTAATAAGACACCCGCTGAGGCAGGTTCTACTGCTAACGGTTCTACTCGTGGAGAAAAGGCTCTCTATTTGGCTAATAAGCTCATGAGCGCTCAGTGGAACGCAGCACGTGATGAGATTGGTCTTGCTTATGAAGATCATAACGGTTCACTTCACAGAATATTCGATCAGGAAGTATTTATCCCTGATTACTATAAGGGAACTATGCCTGACGGTTCTAAGCTTGAGCCCGGCGCTACATTCAGCTCTATCCGTGAGTCTTACGCTAAAGATCCTATGTATCAGGAGTGTAAGAAGGTTTATGATGAAACCGGAAAAACTGATGATTACACATTTAAGCTCCACAGATTCTGGCATATGGGCGATGCTCTTATGACAACAGGTACAATGGCTCTCCTCTATCCCGAGGTTAAACCCCTTGGAGAGGATCCTCAGCCTACAGATCCGCCTTCGGGTGATACTCTTTGGGGTGATGCTAACTGTGACGGAAAGGTAACAATTGCAGACTCTACAGCTATTCTTCAGGCTCTTGGTAACCCTGACAAGTACGGTTTGTCGACTCAGGGCGCTATTAATGCTGACGTAATTGACAACGGCGACGGCGTTAAGACATCTGATGCTCTTGCTATCCAGGCTGTTGACGCTAAACTTGTTAATCAGACTCAGTTCCCGATGACACAGGCTGATTATGACGCAGCAATAAAGTAATTGATTACTTTGGATTTTCTTAAATAAATTTAACGCACTTTCCTTATTGGAAAGTGCGTTCAGTCTGTCGAAAAAGTCAAGCAAACGCTTGGCTTTTTTTCATAGATATGGTA
>CAJTYV010000005.1 GCA_910584195.1 uncultured Ruminococcus sp.
CCATATCTATGAAAAAAAGCCAAGCGTTTGCTTGACTTTTTCGACAGACTGAGCTGCCCATAGGGCAGCTATTTTTATTCCACAAAATTTTCGTTTTAACGGTAGTGATATTGCTTTGAAAAGATCGACGCCTTCTTTGATTTCTCTCAGGAAGGTTCGAGTCTCGCTATGGAGAATCTGATCGGCTGAAAATATACGCCTGAAATTTAGGCAATAGTTCCCTTTCGAATTACTGTACCTGCAGGAAAATTTATGCCGCATGTAAAAGAAAATTTCATCATTGCATGATTTGCAACATCTATTTGTTCACCGTTTTCGTTATAAATCTTGTCAAGAATCATAGTCACAGGTTTAACAGACGGAGACAGAAGTTCTACTTCATCACCTGCAAAGAAACGATTTCTTTGTGTGCAAAAAACCGTACCATTTTCGCATTTGTCTACAACAGCCACAATATCATAATTTCTGATATAGCCGCTGTTTTCGTAATATTGTGAGTTATCGGGAGTTCCGAAAAAAAATCCCTTGCAGTATTGCCTGTGGCTTACCTTGTAAACTTCATCTCGTATCCAGTCCGGGAGACTGAAATTATATGGCTCCTTACAGTATTCGTCCACAGCCATGCGGTAAGCATTGGTTATGACAGTTACATAGTAAGCAGATTTTGCACGTCCCTCTATTTTCAGGCTTGTGACGCCTGATTCAGCGAGCTTGTCGATATGTTCTATCATGCACATATCCTTAGCGTTAAGAATATATGTACCATTTTCATCCTCATAAACGGGAAAATACTGTCCAGGACGCTTTTCTTCCATGAGATGGTATCCCCAGCGGCAGGGCTGGGCGCATTCGCCGCGATTGGCATCACGGTTTACAAGGTATTGTGAAAGCAGACAGCGTCCTGAAAATGATACGCACATAGCGCCGTGTACGAAACATTCTATATCCATATCGGGATTGGTTTTTGCCCTTATCTCTGCAATCTCGTCAAAAGAAAGTTCTCTTGCGAGGACAATTCGCTTTGCTCCCAAATTATATAGTTCGCGGGCAGTCGCATAGTTTACTATTCCGGTTTGAGTGGAAATATGTATTTCCATATCGGGAGCATATTTTTTTATAAGCATCAAAAGACCGATGTCTGCGACTATAAGAGCATCAACTTCCGCTTCAACGGCTTCCTTTACGAATTTCTCGAAAAAAGGAAGCTCGTTGTTTCTTGGAAGTGTATTGCAGGTAAGGTAAACCTTAACATTTCTGCTGTGAGCGGTTCGTACTGCGTTTACAAGTTGTTCAAAATCAAAGTTCATAGGCGATGAACGCATTCCAAATTGCTTTCGTCCGAGATATACAGCATCTGCGCCGTAATTCAGAGCGGCAGCAAGGCGTTCTTCATCTCCGGCAGGAGCAAGAACTTCAAGCTTTTTCATGTTTCGTCTCCTTATTCATTATCGTCAGCGTTATCAATATAGTATTGTTCTATTTCATTCTGTTTCTGCTCATGTTCATCAAGAGTTTCAGAGAAGAAAGTTTCGTTGGTTTTTATGTTGGCTATGAAGTAGTAATAACCTGTTTTCTTATTGGTGAGTACAGCGTCAATAGCCTCGATACCGGGATTGCATATAGCTCCGGGAGGAAGACCGGGACTTTTATAGGTATCATAAGCATCTATGAGAGTCTCATTAAGGTATTCGATATTTGGACGTATAACATTTTTAGAGTAGTTGGATGTAGGGTCAGACTGAAGAAGCGGGAATTCGTCCGAATTATTCAGACGGTTTCTGAATACGGATGCAACATCGTTCATAACGTCAGCAGTTGCCGCTTCTTTTTGAACAATGGACGCAAGAGTGATAAGCTCGTCAAGATTCATGTTAAGTTCTTCCATGCGTTCATAGCGTGTAGCGTAGTTCTTTTTGCCGACTGAAAACTCGCCGTTCATTTTTGTGTCAAAATTGTAGTAAATCTTTTGGCAGACTTCTTCCGGTTTGCTGTTTTCGTAAAAGAAATAGGTATCGGGGAATAAATAACCTTCCATTTTTTCAAATTTCAAAGAGGTGTCAATAGGAAGTCTGTCCTCAAATTCAATGCCAAAGCCTCCTGCATTGAAGTAGAAAATAAACTCTTCAGCATCGCAGATGTGATTTTTTTCAAGAATATTGGCTGCATCAATGAGAGTTGTACCTTCGGGGAAGGTTACCTGAATGGATTCGCCCATTTCCTCCGTGGGAACTTTGGTAAGTTCGTCTATTATTGTTTCATACGGCATATTTGGACGTACAAAATGCTCGCCCGAAACGTATGCCATTTCTTTGTTGCGTAATTGCGCAAAAAGTTTGAAAGCGTCCGATGACTTGATAATATTGTCCTCAAGAAGCATGAGAGCAACTTCTTCAGTAGTTGCGCCGTCAGGGATAACGATAACATGAGTTTCTTCACTTTTTCCGATTCCCAGCATGTCCTTGCCGAAACTGATAATAACTAACGATGAAATGATTGAGATACCAAAAATAAGCGTTACCAGGATAAGTACTCCCGGAAGACGGTTTGATTTTCTCTTCTTTTTCTTCTTCTTTTTCTTTTTCGGCGAGGAAGTACGTTCTATTGGGCGGTCGCCCTGTGTGCCGGGTCTTGACCGTGACTGCATCGCTTCTGAACGTTCTTCGGGAATATCTGTTATTTGAGGTTCTTCATTTTTTTCATGATATTCGGTTTTTTGCGGAATTTCTTCATGAGTTTCAAGTTCCTTATAAGAAAATTCCTTTTCGGATTCAGCGTCATTGTTGGCAATATCGTTAAGAATATCATTGATAATATCGTTGTTGTCACTCATTGCAAAGCACCATCCTTTCTTCTGTTACAATAGCTTTTATTTTTATGTCGTGTTCCATAGCAGGAAGTTCATTGGTTATACACATTTCATAGGCAATGCCGATAGTGTACAGATCAGGGTATTTTGACAAAAATCGGTCATAGTAGCCTCCGCCGTAACCTATTCTTCTTCCGTCCTCAGTAAAAGCAAGTCCCGGCACAAGACATACCGTTTTATCAGTAATTATCGGTATTTCAGCAATATCTCCGGCAGGTTCGGAAATTCCGAATTTACCTATATGCAATTCTTTAGTAGAGTTTACTTTAAAAAAAGTCATTTCACCGTTTTCGCTGCACTTCGGATAAGCTGCCGAAATGTTCTTTTCAAGAATAATGGAGGCGATGAGCCATGTTGAAGGCTCTGAACCGTATGAGGCAAAAAGAAGTACGGTGTCTGCTTGGTTTATCCGAGGAATTTCATTCAGTTTTTCGGTAATGCGCAGATCCGCTTCTTGGCAGGATGCCTTTTTGCGGATATTAAAAAAGTGTTTCCTGAGTTCTTTTTTTGTCATTTGCGTAACCTGTCTCAGCCGCAGAGAACAGCTTTGAATTGTCTGTCTCTCTCTGCTTTTGAAACCGCTTTTTCAACAAGAGTAAGTGCAAATTGCATTGCAGCTCCTGCTCCTCTTGCGGTGATTATGTTTCCATCAACAGCAACTGCTTCGCTGCCTATCTTCGCACCCTTAAGCTGCGCTTCAAATCCCGTATAGCATACGGCATTTCTTCCATTCAGCAGACCTTTGTGACCTAAAATGGAAGGAGCAGCACAAATAGCTCCGATAGTTATATTTTTTTCCATACAGAAGTCGATAGCCGCTTGAACAAATTCGGATTTTTCAAGGTTCAGCGTACCGGGCATACCGCCCGGAAGAACTATCATTTCAAGTTCATCTGTAAGGGGAGCTTCCTGAGCAATTGTGTCGGTAACAACAGGAATACCGTGAGAACTTACGATAAGATTATCGCCTATTCCAACAGTTACTACTTTTTTTTCGGCTCGTCTGAGCATATCGATCGGCGTTATAGCCTCTGTTTCTTCGAATCCTTGCGCAAGGTAAACGTATATCATTATATTTTTATCCTTTCATTTAAATTTGACAATATATTTATTTAGAAGAAAAGCAGGATGATAGGAAAGCTTTGATTTGCGAAGTCCTTCTATGCCGAGATCTTCCTCACGGTTTATATATTCAAAGCCGTTTGTGCAGGCTTTCACGAAATTATTGCAAATGCCTGTGTAGATTCCTTCATAATGTCTGTCAGCCTTTTCTATATGAACGCAGAAAGTATTTGAATTAAGTCTTTCGCCCAGTGTTACGGCTGCAATTTCTCCTTCTATACGTATAATTACGCCTTTTAAATCAAGCTCGTAAAAGTTGCTGAAATATGTGTTCACAGCATATTGTTCCGCAACGGCGGAATGTTCTGTTCCGTAAGGATATTTGTTGTTGTATTCATTGGTTATGAATCTTATGCAGTTATCGAAGTCTTTTTCTGATATGAAAGAAATTTCGCTGTCGAGTCTATTAAATTTTGTAAGATGATTGCGTTTTTGATGAAATTTTTTCCCCTTAAGTTCAGCAAGGTCGCTGCGTCTGTAAATATAATCGCAGCCATCACGGTCAAGTTCTTTGGTGAAGCTGCCGCGAAAAAGTTCGTCAAACATTTTAAGAGAGTTATTAGTGACTCCGCACAGTTGTAAAGGAAATCCCATATTGTTGCTGAACCGTTTCATTTCTTGAATGACGTCACGATAATCGCCTTTTCCGGAGGGAAGAATAAAAGTTGGTATTCCATCTTCTGTGCCAAATGCACATACAATATAAAAATCCTTATAGAAACAGATTTTTGAATCCGCAAGCCGACACCACGCCAAATTATTGGCAAATGAATATTCACATCCCATAAAATCCGAGTATTGCAGAGCCGTATTGACTTTATCTCTGTCTTGCAGAGTGATTCGTTTGAATTCAAGCATTTGTTGAACCTTTTATAAATTCTGAAAAATACTTTTTAACTTCAGAAGATTTTCCACAGCTCATTTTTCCTTCTGGACATTTTCCTGAGGATACACAAGAGGGTCCGGCATACTTGAAAATATGAGGAGCTTCCTGCAAACAGAGTTTCAGCATTTCGTTTGCAACAGTTCTGATTTCCCATTGAGCTCGGTTGCAGCAGCGGTGACGGAAAAAATTGAACAGCGAACGTACATTCATAGTAACGACTATTTTCGTTTCACATGCGTTAGGCAAAATAAAACGTGCATCTTCGTTGGCAAGTTTACGTGCTTTTGAGGTTGCTGTTTTTTCGTCCATACCCTCAGAAATAAAACGTCTTTTATGGGAGTCGGTGAGTATATCTGCGATTTTGGAGTAGCTTTCGCTTATTTCATTTATTACGCGGCAGAATTCGGCTTTTGCTTCAGGTTCGACTTCTATTTCAGGCGGTGTTATAAATTCAAAGCTATTTTCATTAACATATCGCTGACTTTTTTGAGAATATGAAGCTATCCTGTGTCTTACAAGCTGATGTGAACATGCGCGTGATATTCCTTCGATACCGAAAGTAAAACTGACATGTTCCATAACGCTTTCATGACCGATGGACACCAGCATATCAATGAAGCTTTCAGTTTTTTCTTCTGTAAGTCCGTCCTTGAGAGAACCTATGCCACTGTTTGAATAGCAAAGTTTTGCAGCTGTGGCAGCAATTTTTTCCGGATCCGGCGTATGCGCTAAAAGTGTAACTTTCATAAATGTATCCTCGCAATTTTTGAACTCAATAATGAATATATCAAAACATATATTATTATTTTATCATTTTTTCCTTTTATAGTCAAGTGAAATTTATGAAATTTTAATTTCAAAAGAGTTTACCGTTAAAATGCACAGGAAATTAGATGATTAATGAAAAAAGTCTGAACAGTAAATGACAGAAAATAATGAAAATTATTTCAGCGCTTATTGTAATTTTGAATGTTATGTTGCAGGTTTTTTTGGAGATTTGTAACTTATACGGCTCAACATAGACGTTTACAACATAGAGGTTATAAGATGTCAGAGAATTAGAAAGAGTAAAAAGAGTTTTCGAATTGGATAGGTGACAAAATGTTATTGGAGGAATTAGGGTGATTGAAATTATAAAAGTGAATATATTCAAAACAAAAATTGTGCAGTATTTTTTTCTAAAAGCCTTGTCAAATGCGTATAAAGGGCGTATAATATATACAGGAGGCGGGAACATGAAGCATAGAAATTTAATTAAACTTCTCGAAAAAACGGCTGCTATTTAAAACGTGACGGTGCAAATCACGATATATATACCAACGGTGTGAAAAATGAACCAATCCCACGTCACAGGGAAATTAATGAAAAGCTTGCATAAGCAATCATTTGTTAGCGATTATCGCTGATTTACAATACTTACAGGACGAAAAACAGAGAAAAAAGCTAATCAGCGAGGAGAAAATTTAAGACTATTTTAAGAATTGATTTAAGTGATTTTTCAGACATTAATGCTATAATAGACATTGGAAGTCGGAAAGAAAAAATTTTTAGTCTAATGATATTTTGTCAGCCGTATAAAAAATTTGTTATTTTCCGATTGCCTAATAAATTTAACGGAGGTCAATTATGCGTGAAATTGTTCTGAAGACAACAAAACTCACAAAAAGGTACAGATCGTTTACTGCTCTTGATAACGCCGATATGACCGTATACAGCGGAGATATTTACGGACTTGTCGGCAGGAACGGCGCAGGAAAAACAACTATAATGAAAATTCTTGTAGGTCTGACCGAAAAAACGTCAGGGGAATTTGAGATGTTCTCAAAAAAGGGTTCTGACGTACAAAAAGAAAAAAGACGAATTGGCTGTCTTATTGAAAATCCTGCTTTTTTCGGTGGAATGACGGCATTTCAAAACCTGAAATACTATGCCCTTCAAAAGGGGATAACCGACATGGAACAAATTGGCGAAGCGCTTTCACTGGTAGGATTGACAGAAGCTAAGAATAAGAAATTCCGTAAATTTTCGCTTGGAATGAAGCAGCGTCTCGGAATTGCATTTGCATTGCTGGACAATCCTGATTTAATAATACTTGACGAGCCGATCAATGGACTTGATCCAATAGGAATAAGCGAACTTCGGGAGACTTTCAGAAAACTTAATACAGAGCGGGGGATAACGTTTATAATTTCAAGTCATATACTTTCAGAGCTTTATCTTTCGGCAAACAGATTTCTTTTTATTGATAATGGCAGGGTTCTTAAAGAGATGACAAAGGCAGAGCTTGACCTTGAATGTATGCGCTGTATAGCGGTTAAAGCGGACGATATAAAGCATGCCGCAGCCGTTATTGAAAAAGAAATGGGAATAACGGATTACAAGGTAATTGACAGCGGCGAACTTCGTATATACGATAATGAGGCAGAACCTGAAAAGCTAAATAGACTGCTTATAAAAAACGATGTCAGCGTAAAGTCAATATTTGAAACCGGAATTACACTGGAGGATTATTTTAAATCGCTTGTTGGGGAGGAAAAGTAAATGTTTAATATGATAAAAGCGGATTCGTATCGAATCACAAAAAGTATCGCGTTTTACATTGCAGCAGCGATAATATTTGCGCTTGCGGCTGTGAGCATTTATCTTGTAAGTCCGGGAACTATCGGACAGGCAAATATAGGAGATATAAGTACCGCTCAGTATTCTCAGGAAACGCCATTGGATGATATAAGCTTTGAAGAAATGCAGGATCTTACCCCTAAAGATATGCGTAAAATCATGCTCGAAACAGAGAATTATGAACTTGACAGAGAAATTCTTGCTATGAATATGAATCTTTACTACTGCTTTA
Source organism: uncultured Ruminococcus sp. (assembly GCA_910584195.1). Taxonomy (GTDB): domain Bacteria; phylum Bacillota; class Clostridia; order Oscillospirales; family Ruminococcaceae; genus Ruminococcus. Next base: position 7,726 of record CAJTYV010000005.1, read on the forward strand.
TTTTTATAGCTGCTCTGATAATTACTGTGGATTTTTCTTCAGGAAGCGCCAAAAATACTCTTTCATCAGCAATAAGCAGAAATAAATACTTTATTTCAAAAACTGCGATAGTTTTCGGAATTTGTATATTTTTGTTTTTTCTGAATACCTATGTTGTATATTTCGGAAATATGATTTTCAACAGCGGAAAAGTATCATCTGATTTATGGACTGTCACAAAAGTTAGCCTGCTTCAGTTGCCGCCTATGCTTGCTCTCATGAGCATACTTACAGGAATTGCGTTTGCCGTCAGGAAAACTGCAGTGTATAATATGATAACGATTCCGCTTGTAATGGTCTTTCAGCTTATTCTTGGTGTATTGATTAAAATTTTCGATTTGAAAAGTAAAATTGCTGATTTTGAACTTCAGATCATGATAGGAAAACTTTCGGCAGATCCATCAGATAAATATATCATACAAAGTTGTATTGTATGCACCGTAATAATTATTGCATTTTTAAGTTTAGGATATGCTTCGTTCAGAAAGTCTGAAATAAAATAATCAGGAGGGAACAGTTTATGACAGTATTATTTGTAATTACAGGAATAGTATTTGTCATATTGCTGTTCCTTTTGATTCTGCAAAGGTTTGAAATAAGATATATTTCGAATCAGCTTGACGAGATACTTTCACATGAATCCAATGAAATTGTACATTCTAAAAATGGCAGTATATCAGGCAGTTTCATAAACAGAATAAATGAACTTTTAAAGAAAATGCGCCGTAATCAAATACAGTACAATAAAAAAAGCCATGAGCTTGAGCAGATGATAACTAATATTTCTCACGATCTGCGAACTCCGCTTACCTCTGCAATGGGATATATAAATATCATTCTTAATTCAGACATGACTGACAGCGAAAAAGAAAAACAGCTTGGCATTGTTGAAAAACGTCTGATGCGTTTAGAAGAACTGATAAATTCTTTTTTTGAATTTTCAAAAATAATTTCTCAGGAACGTCCTCCTGAACTTGAACAGCTTAATATTGTAGATTCCCTGCAAAATTCCATTGTAAATTATTATGACGACTATTGTGCTGTAAACCGTGAAATAAGATTGAAATGTGATATAGCGAAACTAATGATATATTCAAATAAGATAATGCTCACACGCATTTTTGATAACCTTATCGGAAACGCTTATAAACACGGTACGGGAATTCTTGACGTATCGGTCAATGAGGATGAAAATATAAGAATCTGTTTTAAGAACGAGTCTATTGACATAAATATTGATACAGAGCGTATATTTGACGAATTTTATTCAACCGATATTTCGAGAACAAGAGGCAACACAGGTCTTGGACTTGCAATTGCCAAACAATTTACACGAATGCTTAACGGTAATATTTACGCAGTTTGTGAGAATGGATTCTTTTCTGTTACAGTTGAGTTTCCAAAACACAGGATAATATGAGGAGTTAAACAGATCTATGTTTGAGTATTATAAGAAATGTGATTTATGCCCGAGAAAGTGTGGCGTAAACAGGTATAAAACAACAGGCTTCTGCGGAATGGGAGCATCGGCAGTTGCTGCGAAAGCGACTCTGCATAAATGGGAAGAACCCTGCATATCGTATAAAAATGGAGCAGGTACGGTATTTTTTACGGGATGTAACCTGCGCTGTGTTTACTGTCAGAATTCAAAAATAAGCGCAGAGCATTTTGGAACTGAGCTTACCTCAGCTCGGTTGAGTGATATTTTTCTGCGGCTGCAAGAAAGCGGAGCGGATAATATTGAGCTTGTAACTCCTGCTCATTTTCTGCCTGATATACTTGCAGCTCTTGAACGAGTCAAACATCGGCTTAATGTTCCTGTGGTCTATAACAGCGGCGGATATGAACTGACCGATACAATACAAATGCTTAAAGGGTATGTTGATATTTTTCTTCCTGATATAAAATATTTTTCATCTGATCTCTCGGCAAAATATTCGTCAGCTCCTGATTATTTTGAGTATGCTTCGATGGCTGTCAAGGCTATGACCGATCAGGCAGGAAAACTTGAATATAATTCGGACGGAGGACTTGTCAGAGGGACTATCATACGTCACCTTGTGCTTCCGGGCTGTCGACACGACAGCATGAAAATAATGGAATGGATAGCTGAAAATACCTCGTCTGAAAAGCGTTTGGTAAGTATAATGAGCCAATATACGCCATTTGAGAACATTTCAGGAGAACATCCCGAACTTATGCGGCGTGTTACAAAAATGGAATATAACTCTGTAGTGCGCCGAGCTGACGAATTGGGAATAATTGGATATAGTCAGGATAATTCATCAGCGATTTCAGATTATGTACCAGATTTTGATTTATTGGGAGTTGTTTGAATTCCATTTACAAGGTCTACATAAGGTTAGTTGCAGATAATGTATAAATTACAGAAAAATCCTCCCAAATGAAACTTGGGAGGATTTATTTTACCAAAAATAAATTTTAATCAAACACAACCCTGAGCCTTCATAGCCTCAGCTACTTTAAGGAAACCTGCGATATTTGCGCCTGCCATATAATTGCCTGCCATGCCGTATTCCTTAGCGGCTTCGTCACATGACTTGAATATTTCTTTCATGATGCCGTGGAGCTTAGCGTCAACTTCCTCAAATGTCCAAGAAAGTCTTTCGCTGTTCTGACTCATTTCAAGACCGGAAGTTGCAACGCCGCCTGCATTTGCAGCCTTAGCAGGTCCATAAAGAACTCCGTTTGAGAGGTATGTTTCGATAGCCTCAGGAGTTGAAGGCATATTTGCACCCTCAGATACGCAGTATGTGCCGTTCTTTACGAGGATAGCTGCACTCTCGCCATCGATCTCGTTCTGTGTAGCACAGGGGAGTGCAATGTCGCACTTGATTGTCCAAATACCCTTGCAGCCTTCTGTATATGTTGCGTTTTTATGAGAAGTTCTGTCGCAGTATTCTTTGATACGTCCGCGCTCAACCTCTTTGATCTGCTTTACAATGTCAAGCTCGATACCGTCGGGATCATGGATATAGCCGTTGGAATCGGAAAGAGCTACTACCTTTGCGCCGTACTGTGTAGCCTTTTCTGTAGCGTAGATAGCAACGTTTCCAGAACCTGAAATAACAACAGTCTGTCCCTCGAAGCTCTTGCCGTTAGCCTGAAGCATCTCGTTTGTGAAGTAGCAAAGACCATAGCCTGTAGCTTCTGTACGTGTAAGGGAACCGCCGTATGTAAGTCCCTTACCTGTAAGAACTCCTGTGAATTCGTTGCGGAGTCTCTTGTACTGACCGAACATGAAGCCGATCTCACGTGCGCCTGTACCGATGTCGCCGGCAGGAACGTCTGTATCAGCGCCGATGTGCTTGCAAAGCTCTGTCATGAAGCTCTGGCAGAAACGCATAACTTCTCCATCGGATTTGCCCTTAGGATCGAAGTCTGAACCGCCCTTACCGCCGCCCATAGGCAGAGTTGTAAGGCTGTTCTTGAATACCTGCTCAAAGCCGAGGAACTTGATGATTCCGAGATATACTGAGGGGTGAAGTCTGAGACCGCCCTTGTAAGGACCGATAGCGGAGTTGAACTGAACTCTGAAACCTCTGTTTACCTGAACCTTGCCGTTATCGTCAACCCAAGGCACACGGAAAATTATCTGTCTCTCAGGCTCAACGATTCTCTCGAAAACGCCTGCATCGATGAGATCCTGTCTTTTTTCTGCAACAGGCTCGAGAGTTTCGAGAACCTCTGTTACTGCCTGAATGAACTCAGGTTCACCCTGATTTCTTTTTTTAACTGTTTCAAGTAAATCGATAAGATACTGATTTTTTAACGCCATTGTTAAAAAACCTCCTTTAAAAAATTCTGCCTAATGCAGTTCAAATAAATTATAGCACTTTTGACAATTTTTTGCAAGTCTTTATTACATTAAATTTAAACAAGCAAACAATTTCAGCAGCATACACAATACGATTCAACACCAACTGTAATTATTTATCTTTTTTGTAATTATTGAGATACTTGCTTGCAAGATAAAGCGAACCGCATACAACGACTATACCGTTATTTTCAAGGGCAAGAGCTTTCGCCTCTTCGACCGCTTCCGAAAGGGAATTGCAGGGTTCAGCGGACGTGATATTCTCGGCAATTTCCGCAAGTTTCAGGGCAGGTACAGCGTTCGCTGCAAAGTCGTCAACTGTAAACATTTTTTCGGAATATGGCGCTATAGTATGAACTCCGACTTCATAGTCCTTTGAATCAACCATACCCATGACAATGTAAATTTTTTTATCTATTTTTTTCCAGCCTGAAAGCTCAAGAGCAAGATTCTGTATACCTACACAGTTATGACCTCCGTCAACAATAACTGTGGGTTCGCCGTAAATATACTGCATTCTCGCTTTGACACAGGTCGTTTCAAGGGACTTTTCAATAGATTCTTCTGGAATTTTAAATCCGTAACGTGTCCGCAGCCAAAAACAAGCTTCTATCGCAGTAACCGCATTGAATACCTGACAATTTCCAGCCATTGAAAGCTTGTATTTCTTCTTTTTAAAACCCTTTAGATACGAAAAATGTGTAGTTGAGATCGTATCGCATATTTCTATGCTGCTTTCAATTGGCTGAACGAAAAAGCTTTTTTTCTTTTCTGCGGTCTTTCTAATTATTTTAGAGATACTTTTATTATTGTCCGCCGATAAAATGGTTATAGATTTTTCTTTTATTATTCCTGCCTTTTGCTCGGCGATTTTTTCCACGGTATCGCCCAAAATCGCCGTATGGTCAAGAGAAATTGACGTTATTATACACAAAAGAGGTGATTCGATGACGTTTGTGCAGTCCAGAAGTCCGCCGATGCCTGCTTCAAGTACAACAATGTCGCAGCCTTCCATATCGAACCACCACATAGCAATTGCCATAGTAATTTCAAACTGTGAATAAGGCTGATCGTCGATCCTGTTTTTTATAAATTCACATATTTCACAAAAGGACTTTTCGTCAATTTCTCTGCCGTTAATACGTATCCTGTCCGTGTAATGAAGTACAAAAGGCGATGTGAACTGTCCCACTTTATAGCCCGAATATATCAGCGCATTTGAAATATATTCAACAGTCGAGCCTTTGCCGTTAGTGCCTGCTACATGGATGAAATCAAGCCTTTTTTCCGGATTTCCCACAAGCTTCATAAGATGCTCCGCCCGTGAAAGGTCGGTAACAGGCTTTCCTGATTTGCTGTAGGAGTTCACAAACTTCATACACTCCTGAAAATTCATCATCAGTACGGACTCTCCTGAGATTCAGCTTTTTTGACAGCTTCTTCCAATGTCAGATTTTTAAAATCCTGAGCATTGAAATAGCGTCCCTGTTTTCTGTCATCGACAAACGCTCCCACAAGCAGACCCGGGATAGCGCTTTCCGGCTCAAAATAGGCATTTTCACCGCCCATATCAGTCTTGCACCACGCCGGATTTGAAAGGCTGATTATAACGTCTGTGTCACGGTAAGCATACGCAATATCCCGTGTTGCCTTGTCCAGAGCCGCTTTGCTTGCGGAGTACGGACCTTGCTGAGGTTCACGGTCAATGTCGCTTGACGTATTTATAATTCTGCCGAATCCGCGCTCAGCCATACCTTTTATAAAATGATAGCAGATCATCATCGGAGCTATCGTATTTATCCTGAAACTCGTTTCATATTCAGAAACAGGAGTTTCAAGGAACTCCGTTCTGTAGGTAGTTTGCAAGCCTGCATTGTTAAAAATTATATCAATCTGTGTACCCTTTTGGTCTATCTCGGCAAGCATTTTTTCAAGCTGAGCCATGTCGGAAAGCTCCGCCTGAATTGTGTACGCTTCAACTCCAAAGACTTTTACCTCGTCAAGTACAGCCTTGCAATGCTCATTGTTTCTGCTGTGAAGCACAAGGTTACAGCCCTGCTCAGCCATTGAATGCGCGATAAGTCTGCCAAGACCTCTGCTTGCGCCTGTAATAAGCGCCCATTTTCCTTTTACGTTTACCATAATTTTTCCTTAATATTCGTAGTCGATACACGCTCTGTCGCTCTTAATTTCAGCGATAAATCCGCCGAATTCTTTGTGTACAGGGTGTACCTGATATGCATTAAGTCCCTCTATATCGTCAAAATCGCAGATAAGAGCGATTGTGTAATTGCTTTCGGGAGCGTCAGCGGAGTTGATAACAAGCTCGCCTTTTTTCAGCTCCTTTACGTTTGCAATTACGTCCTCGAAACGATTCTTTGCTTCAAGTGCGTTGTCGTATTCGCTTCTGCCGTTAGCGTCTTTAAGTTTGAACATTACTATATGTTTGATCATTTTATTTACCTCGTTATAAAAAAAATCCTATATATGTCCTGTTTTCTATTGCCTTATCCATCATGCCTATTAACATTTTTACTTCATTTTTGCACTCGAATTTATTTAACTTTTCAACCAATTCTTCGTGTTCAAAGTAAAAATACTGATACATAATGAGTTCGTCCTCAAATGTATCTATAAAAACATTCAACTTTTTATTAAGATACTCAAATACTCCGCAGTTCCATAGTGCCTGAAATTCGTTGTCCGATAAATTCCATTTATATAAATCTGCTGTTTCATCGCCAAACCAATCGGATTTCATATCCTCAACAGTTTTTGGAACATATATAAATTGCTTGTGCATTTTGCTACCTCAATCAAGTTTCATTCTGAAAACCTTTGCTTTAAAAGCTGCGCTTCCGTCAAATTTGGTATATTCTGAATAACTGTCAAAAACGAGTCCACATTTTTCCATAACACGTCCCGAAGCAGGATTATCAACAGCGTGTTCGGAAACAAATTCACTGGCATTATGTTCAGCGATTACATATTCAATAATACGCTTTGTAGTCTCTGTAGCATAACCGTTTATCCAGCAGTCAAATCTTAAATTATAACCGAAACTCCATACTTTTCATCTGTTCTGAAGCATATACCGCATGAACCGATAAGTTTTCCGTCGGATTTGCGGACAATTCCCCATGCATACTCATTTTCAAGATTTTTAAGTGATTTCAGCCATTTTTTTGTTACTTCAATATTTTTGTGACAAGGATATATCATATATTTTGCCACACGTTCATCTCCTGCCCACTCAAAAACATCTTCTGCATCGTTTATGCTGAGTGGACGGAGTATCAGGCGTTCTGTTTCAATTGTCGGAATATCGAATATCATAAAATCGCCCATTTTCATTTATAATATCGTAGCTTTCATCAAGTATACCGTACAATTCCTGCTCCGAAACCTTGTCTATAAATACGGAGAGCCACAGCAGCTTGTTCATATGATATGCCGGTATCGCCTTTCCCTCGCCTATGAGAACCTCTCTTGAAAGGGGACTGCATTTGACATTGAGCAGGTCTATACCGTCCTCACCGTCAAGTCCCACAGCACTTTTGCGAACGCCCATAACAAGAGCATACCACTTTTTATTCCGTGTATTTCTGAGTACGAATGCATCGGGAGTTTTCAGCCACAGATACTCAGGCTCTGCGGCGTACCTCTCCCTTGCATATGCTATTATTTTACCGCGCATTACTTTTGTCTTTTCCTTTTGTTATAGAAATGATTATAGGTTGCAAGTGAAGTTTCTATTTTTTTCATTTTTTTCTCTGCTACTGCAAGCTTAGCCTTTTCGGCTTCAATAAGCTTTTCGGGGGCTTTGGCTATAAATCCCTGATTATTGAGCTTTCCGCTGAGGAAGTCGATATCCTTCTGAACCTTTATCTTTTCTTTTTCAAGACGTGCTATTTCCTTTTCATAATCAACCAGATCTTCCATAGGAATAAATATTCTTGCTGAGTCTGTTACAGCGTTGGCATAATTCTTGTCAAGGAACACTTTATTAGTTTCTACAGAAGATGCCGACGCAAGCTTTTCAAAGAAAGCTGAGCAAGAAGTGTAAAGCTCAGGCTCGTCCGTCTCGATAATGAGCTTAGCCTTTACTGAGGGCGGAACGTTCATCTCGGTACGAGTATTTCTTACAGCCTTTATAGCGGAAATAATTTTCTCAAAGGCAGTTTCCTCTGCCGAATAGTCAATGCTTTCGTCATATATGGGGTAGCTTTCGAGGATTATCATTGACTTTTCATTAGTAAGAACCTGCCATATCTCCTCAGTTATGAACGGCATGAACGGGTGAAGGAGCTTCAGCATACCCTGCATAGCCCATACAAGAACAGCCTGAGCCTTTGCCATAGTCTCGCCGCCTGCCATGATACGGGGTTTTGTAAGCTCGATGTACCAGTCGCAGTAAACATCCCAGATAAAGTCATAAATTTTCTGTGAAGCAACGCCAAGCTCGTATTTATCGAGGTTTTCGTTGACTTCCTTAGCAAGCTTATTGAACTTGTTGATAAGCCATTTATCCTCTGTTTCAAGCTCGTTTGGAAGTCCGCTGAACTCAAAGTCATCGGGAAGATTCATCATAATAAATCTCGAAGCGTTCCAAAGCTTATTTGCGAAGTTACGCGCCGCCTTGACCTTATCGTCAATATAGCGCATATCGTTTCCGGGAGAATTTCCGGTAGCAAGCATGAATCGGAGAGCGTCCGCGCCGTACTCATTGATGACCTCGAGAGGGTCTATGCCGTTGCCAAGAGATTTGGACATTTTACGTCCCTGAGAATCGCGCACAAGTCCGTGAATAAGTACAGTATCGAAAGGTACTTTACCCATATTTTCAAGTCCGCTGAACATCATACGAATGACCCAGAAGAAGATTATATCATAGCCTGTAACAAGAGTATTTGTTGGGTAGAAGTAATCCAGATCTGCGGTTTTCTCGGGGAATCCCAACGTTGAGAAAGGCCACAGCGCGGAGCTGAACCATGTATCGAGGGTATCGGGGTCTTGTCTCATAGGCTTACCGCACTTCGGACAAACTGCCTTAGCTTCTTTTGTAACAGTCATTTCACCGCAGCAATCGCAGTAGAACGCAGGTATCTGATGTCCCCACCATATCTGACGGGAGATGCACCAGTCGCGGATATTATCGAGCCAATGGAAATATATTTTATCGAAACGCTCCGGCACGAATTTAGTATCACCGTTCTTAACTGCATCTATAGCAGGCTGTGCGAGAGGCTTCATCTTAACGAACCATTGTGTAGAAACCTTTGGTTCAACGGTAGTTCCGCAGCGGTAGCATGTCCCTACGTTATGGCTGTACTCCTCTATCTTTACAAGTGCGCCCTCGGCTTCAAGGTCATTGACGATAGCCTTTCTTGCATCGTATCTGTCCATTCCGGCGTATTTCGGGTAGTCGTTAACGATAGTCGCATCATCGTTCATAACGTTTATCACAGGCAGTCCGTGGTGCAGTCCGACCTCAAAGTCGTTGGGGTCGTGAGCAGGTGTTATTTTTACAACGCCGGTTCCGAAGTCCGTTTCAACGTAATCGTCCGCAACTATAGGAATCTCGCGGTGAACGATAGGAAGTATGACAGTCTTGCCTACGAGGTCCTTGTAACGCTCGTCATTGGGATTGACTGCAACAGCCGTATCGCCGAGAAGCGTTTCGGGACGTGTTGTTGCAAGTTCAAGGTAATTGTCGCTGTCTTTTATTTTGTAGCGGAGATGCCAGAAATGACCTGCCTGATCTTCATAGGTGACCTCTGCATCAGACAAGGAAGTCTTACATTTCGGACACCAGTTGATTATCCTCTCGCCTCTGTAAATAAGTCCTTTTTCGTAATATTTAACGAAAACTTCCTTGACAGCCTTTGAGCAGCCCTCGTCCATAGTGAAGCGTTCTCTCGACCAATCACAGGAAGAACCAAGCTTTTTAAGCTGCTCGACAATACGTCCTCCGTACTGCTTTTTCCATTCCCAAGCACGTTTCATGAATCCATCTCTGCCGAGGTCTTCCTTAGTCACGCCTTCTTTGCGCATTGCTTCAACTATTTTTGCTTCTGTGGCAATAGCCGCGTGGTCTGTACCCGGAAGCCACAATGCAGCATATCCGCTCATTCTCTTCCAGCGGATAAGAATATCCTGTAACGTTTCGTCAAGAGCGTGACCCATATGAAGCTGTCCCGTAATGTTCGGCGGCGGAATAACTATAGTATACGGAGTTTTCTTAGAGTCTGCCTCTGCACGAAAACAGCCTTTTTCGTTCCACGCCGCATAAATCCTGTCCTCAAAATCCTTTGGATCGTATGATTTTGCAAGTTCCTTTGCCATAATTGATCTCTCCTCATCATAAAAATAACGCCCCGAACCATTAGGCTCAGGGCGAACTGTATAAAGTCCGTGTTACCACCTGAATTCGGACACCATGATTTTGTCCGCACTCGTTTTCTCTGTAACGTGAGAAACACGCCATGAACTACTTTAGGATCTTTTCCTGATTTTCGCCCATGAAGCTCCGAAGCTACTTCCACATTCCCTTGTACTGCTTTTCACCTAACAGCAGCTCTCTGAAACATCGGGTATACGCTTACTACTCTTCTTCCCAGCCTTTAAAATATGTTATTATTATACATCAAATTTTTTTTTTTGTCAAGAGCCGAATTTGCTGACTGCGTTTTTAATTTATTATAGAAAATAATATTTTATCTGAATTTCTGTATAAGATTATTTTTAACGATGACTAAAACAGTATAATAAAATGTCTCGAAAAAGATATTATATTGAATTGACAAGCTTGATTACATTATGTATAATAAATACAGTTAAAATGTGAGAATTTTCAATATAATATCCATAGGGAGGAAATGAAATGAAGAAAAGGATACGCTCTTTGTTTTCTGCTGCAATTATTGGTTTTTCATATTTGGGCATGTCCAATTTATACATTACCAGCGAGACTAATATTGAAGCACATGCTGTCATAAGCTACCCGATACAGGAATTTAGGCTTGCGATGGCTGATACAGACAATAATGTTGTTTCAAACGGAACAGCTATCGCTCCGTCTGTTATGACAGGTGAGGAAAATGAAAAATGGTCTCTTAATTACATTAGCAGCGGAGTTTACGAAATTGTAAACTCGAAAGACGGTAGAATTTTAACGGCTAACGGAGCTGGAGTTACTCTTGCCGAAGATATTGATTCTGTTGCTCAGCGTTGGCAAATCGAGGGAGTTCAAAATGATTTTGACGGTTACACGCTGTATTATAAAATCACAAGCAGCGCTGATACTTCAAAGTCTCTTACCTATACTGAGGGAGCAGGTTTCGGACTTTCAAACTACACAGGAGATACATATCAAAAATATAAAATCAATCTTGACGGTCTTGAAGGTTTTGCTGCAAACGCAATGACAGGCAAGGGCGAAAAAGCCGGAACGATCGGCGGATTACTGGGTGAAGTTGTCTATGTTTCCACAGCGGACGAACTTGAAAAACAGCTTAATTCAGTCGGCGCGCAGACTATCGTCATCACTGGTGATATTGATATGCAGAAAAAGGGGAACACTCGCATACGAGACAATAAAACTATAGTAGGCTGCTATGGTTCTCATACAATTTACGATTCGCAATTCCGTACAAACGATGCATATGGAGACATTAACGACAGCCCGTCCGACAACATTATTTTCCGAAACCTGAAAATGGCTGCCAAAAATGTTCCTAACCGAATTCTTATTAACGTATGGTCGTCGCGTCAGATATGGATAGATCATATATATTTTGAGTCTCAGCTTTCTTATGACAGGACGGGAAATGGTCAGGACGAGGTAGGAAAATTTATCTGGATCAATACTCCGTATGAAAGCTATATGGATGCTAAGGATAGACTGCGTTCTCCCGATTATATTACAATTTCATATTGCCGCTTAAAAAATCGTTACTGGACAGTTGCCTATGGCACTCAGAATGATGAGATCACGCGTGACAGAACTACTCTTCTTTATAACTGGTGGGATAAAAATGTTCGCAGATGTCCTCAAATAGGCAATGGTTCAGCCCATATTTACAACAATTACTATTCTGCATACGGAACAGGATCAAATGGCTCAGCGACTACGGGAATAATCGGCGGAGACGGCTCCGAGGTGCTTTCTCAGAATAATCGATTTGATGGATATTCTGCCGTTCAGGCTCTTACAATGGGAACTGATGCAAATAAAAATCCAGCCCGTGATGATAATTCATATATTTCATCTGATGTAAACGGAAATCCTTCCGCAATTAATTTCAAATCTAAAAATTCATCTTTATGGCAGCCTCAGCAAAGCAATTACGGATACTCTCTGCTTGAATCATATAATACTAAAAATACTGATACCAAAGCTTTTTGTACCAAATATTCGGGAGATCAAATTTCGGAATCAAACTTAAAATACATTACCGATATAGAATTTGCTTCATGGATAAAGGATAAGTATGAATCGCCTTTTCTAAGGCATGCAGATATTAGCACAGCATCTCCGGCAGTTTTTGATAACGGAGCGACTTACAGACTCAAAAATGTTAATTCAAAGCTGTATATGCAGGTTGAAGGCGCAAAGGCTGAAAACGGCGCAAATGTTCAGCAATGGGGTACAGCAGACGGCGTGATACATGATATATGGAAATTTATTGATGCAGGCGATGGATGTTACTATATCGCTTCGGCTGTCGGAGATGGCGGAACATATATGCTTGACGTTGCTGGAAAGAAAACTGCAAACGGTACAAATGTAGATATATATCAATTTAACGGCGGAGAGAATCAGAAATTTATGATAACTGCAAACGCCGATGGTTCATATAAGCTCCGCACAAAGATTTCAGGCGGAAAGTCGGCTGTTGAAATTGCTGATGCTTCAGTACAAAGCGGAGCAAACGTTCAGCAATGGGAAATAAACGGAGCAAATTGTCAGGATTGGATTTTCGAAGAAATTTCAAATCCCGGCTGCAAAATGAATACAAGCGTTGTATATGAATTTAAAAATGTAAACAGCGGCATGATTATGGATATTGAAGCCGGTAAAATGGAAAACGGCGTAAATGTACAACAATGGACCTCAGGTCATTTCAAGAGTCAGCAATGGACTCTTCAAGAATTTGCAGGTGGAGGAAATTATTACTATATTCGTTCCTGTTCAAATCCAAATTACGTTCTTAGAGCTGACGGTTCATCAAACGGTGCCAATATCAGCATTTCGGAGTATTCCGGCAAAGACAGTGCAATGCTCTTTAAGTTTTCCAAGAATCCTGACGGTTTTTATCACATTTACACCAGAGCCTCCAAGGATACGGCTTTGATTGAGATAGCTTCAGCAAGTACGGATAGCGGAGCAAACGTCCAACAATGGAGTCCAACAAATAATGATTGTCAAAAATGGTCCGCCGAAACAATGACAACTACATCCGTAACAACTCAAGCTCCTGTGCATACCACAACTGTTCCATCACCCTCAACGGGAGTTTCAACTGATTCTGCCACGGAAACAGTAACCATTACAACGGTTTTAACCTCAATGAATACAACAACTCCAACTGTTTCAGTTGAACCGATTGATAATATCGTTTATGGTGATGCGAATTGCGACGGAAAAATTACTATTGCTGATTCAACAGCAATACTTCAGCATCTTGGCAACGAGGATAAATACGGATTATCGGAACAAGGCAGAAAAAATGCAGATGTTGACGGAACTTCGGGAATAACCACAAATGATGCCATTACTATTCAGATGATTGATGCTAAATTTATTACTGCTGCCGATCTTCCTTTAAAAAAATAAAAGGTCAGCCGGAGATTTTCTTCGGCTGATTTTTGTATTTAAAAACTTTTGTGAAAGTTTGAAGAAAATAATAAAATACTATTGCATTTATTCCAAAAAAATGTTATAATAAATCTTGTATACCGTAAAAGCGGTGCTATTAATTTGAAAGAAGTGAATCAAATGACTAAGATTACGATTTTCTCCGGTTTTCTTGGAGCAGGTAAAACGACACTTATAAAGAAACTTATAAAAGAAGGATACAATGGAGAAAAGCTTGTTCTTATTGAAAATGAATTCGGACAGATCGGTATTGACGGCGGATTTTTAAAGGATGCAGGGATTGAAATAACCGAAATGAACTCAGGCTGTATTTGCTGCAGTCTTGTGGGCGATTTTGGCAAAGCTCTCGTTAAGGTTCTTGATGAATACAAACCTGATCGCATTCTTATCGAACCCTCAGGCGTAGGCAAGCTCAGCGATGTTATCAACGCAGTTCGCAATATAGATGTTCACGATGTGGAGCTTGACGGCTTTACAACAGTTGTAGATGCAAAAAAATGTAAAATGTATCAGAAGAATTTCGGTGAATTTTTTGATAATCAAATTGAATATGCAAGCTGTATCATTCTTAGCCATACATCAGGACTTTCACAGGAGAAAATAAATGAATCAATAGAGCTGCTCAGAAAATTTAATGCAGACGCTCCTATTGTCACAACTGATTGGGAAGAACTTGACGGTTCTCAGATAATAGATGCCATGACAAGAAAAAATACTCTTGAAGGCGAACTTAAAAAAATGCTCGAACATGAGCATGAACATCACCATGATGAGCAGTGCTGCTGCCACGGTCATGAGCATCACCACCACGATGACGAGCACTGCGGCTGTCACGGTCATGAGCATCACCACCATGATGACGAGCATTGCAGCTGTCACGACCATGAGCATCATCATGCAGATGAAGTATTTACAAGCTGGGGAGCCGAAACTCCCAGACCATATACTTTTGAAGCTATATCGGCAGCGCTTGAAGCTCTTTCTGATGAAGAAAAATTCGGTGTCGTTCTTCGTGCAAAAGGTATTGTAGCAGGGGAGGACGGCAAATGGATACACTTTGACTACATTCCCGGTACTCCGGATGTTCGTTATGGCAGCGCCGAAACAACAGGCAGACTTTGCGTTATTGGTTCAAAGCTTAACGAGGAGGCTGTCGCAAAGCTTTTTTGCGTTGAATAGGAGAAAAAAATATGCCTAATTTTAATCAAGAGACTATTCCGGTATTTCTTTTTCTTGGTTTCCTTGAGGCGGGAAAAACTCGTTTCTTGCAGGAAACTCTTGAGGACAGGCGTTTTAACTCGGGTGAAAAAACTTTGATACTTTCATTTGAAGAGGGGATTGAGGAACTTGATTTCACAAGGTTTCCAAATAAAGGAAAAAACCTTACAATGAAAGTAATTGATGACAAATCCGAAATGAACGTACCTAATCTTGCCCGAATAGCCTATGAATCAAGAGCGGAAAAAATTGTTATTGAATATAATGGAATGTGGCAGATAAGTGAACTTTTTTCAAATATGCCAGATAACTGGGGCGTTTATCAGGTTATGTTCTTTGCCGACGCATCTACATTTATGACTTACAATGCAAACATGAGGAGTCTTGTAGTCGATAAACTGAATATTGCCGAACTGACCGTATTCAATCGGTTTGAAAAAAGTATGGATGTAAAAGAGTTTCACAAAATTGTCAGGGGAGTGAGCCGCAGGAGTGAGATCTGCTATGAGTATACTGACGGACAAGTTGCCTATGATGACATAGAAGATCCTCTTCCCTTTGATGTCGATTCGGATTATATCGATATACAGGATCGTGATTTTGCTTTATGGTATCGAGATATTATGGATGAACCGCAAAAATACAATGGTAAAACCATAACGTTTAAGGGTCTTTCTGCAAAAAACAGAAAATTCCCGGAAAACTCGTTTGCTTTTGGCAGGCATATCATGACCTGTTGCGTTGATGATATTCAATACTGCTGGGCGGTTGCTGTATGGGACAAGGCTGTTGATTTTGACCCGAAAAAATGGCAGAAGATAACGGCTGTGATTAAGGTTCAGAAACATAAGGTTTACAAAGGCGAAGGTCCTGTGCTTTACGTGAGATCTCTTGAATCGGCAGAAGCTCCTGAACAGGAAGTTGCTACATTTTATTAAGTTAATTAAGGTGATTTTTAATGGATAAAAATAAAATTGGATTTATCGGCGTTGGAAATATGGGTACTGCTATAATAAAGGGGATTGTTTCGAGCAGTGCCGGAAAAAATATAGAACTTTTCGCCTTTGATCCGGATTCGGACAAAGTTAGAGGACTTGCTGATTTAGGTGTGTCTGAATGTAAAAATGAAGCTGAACTTACTGAAAAATGCAGATATATTTTCCTTGCCGTGAAGCCTCAGATTATTGAAAGTGTAATAGAAGCTGCCGCTCCTGCTGTAACTTCTGAAAAGGTAATAATTTCCATTGCAGCGGGAATTTCCGATGAATTTATTGTTTCAAAGACTATTCCCGAAGCTAAAGTCATACTTGTTATGCCTAATACACCTTTGCTTCTTGGCGAGGGTGCGTCTGCGCTTTCAAGAAACGACAAGGTAAGCGATGAGGAATTTGAGGTGATCCTTAACGTTTTTCGTTCCTGTGGAAAAGCTGCTGTTATTCCAAAGAATAAAATGAAGGAAATTATAGCCGTAAATGGCAGCAGTCCTGCGTTTATTTATCTTTTTGCCAAGAGTTTTATAGATTATGCGGAGTCCGTCGGAATTTCTTCCGAATCTGCCTCAGAACTTTTTAGTCAGAGCCTTATAGGTTCAGCTAAAATGATAAGCGATTCAGGATATACAATCGATGAACTGATAAAAATGGTATCTTCTCCCGGCGGAACGACACTTGCCGGTCTTGATAAACTTTATGCCGGAAATCTTACAGAAACAGTAAGGAACTGCTGTGAAAGCTGCACCAAACGTGCATATGAGCTTTCAAAATAACTTGTCATAAAACATGTCCCGGCTGCATATCCTTGAATATGCTTATTGAAAGGATGATGCTGTTGAAACGGGCTGTTTATACATCGGACGAGAGTAAAAATTCTCGTTTTCTGATTCTTTGTTTTGTAGAAATTATCGGCATTGCTATCGGTTCTTATTTGGCGGTTCATTATGAATCAAATGAATTTCTGCGCAAATATTTTTGTGCTGAACTTTACGGTGGAAAAGCTTTAGAAATATTTGGTTCATCAGTTTTGATATTGACTATATTCCTTGGTACGGCGTTTTTTTTAGGTTTATTTGCTTTAGGACAGCCCTTGGGTATTGTACTTTTAATGTGCATGGGGGGGAAACTTGGATGTTCTATAGCTTTGCTGTATTCCGAAAAAGGGATCAATGCTGTACCTGCTGTGCTTTTGCTTTATTTACCGAGAACTGTGGCAGTATCTGTTGTAGCTTTGCTTGCAACAAGGGAAGTTTTTCGAAATTCTTCTTATCTGCTGAGGAGCATGCTTGGTACGGCAGATCCGCCGAATCTGAAAAGTTTCTGCATAAGGTTTCTTGTTCTTTTTGCCGCGGCATTGATAATCTCTGCGTTTGAATCTCTGCTGAATTATTTCTTCGGGGGATTTGTATTATAAATTAATTGGAGGAAGTTAAAATTGGGTTTATTCAGCAGCTATGAAAATTCCGGTCCGGGCATTCCAAAATATGCTCCTAAGAAAAAAGGGATAGCTCTTTTTTTTGATTTGTTTTTCAGAAAAATATGGAAGATAGCAGGTCTTAATATACTGTTTTTCATTTTTTGTTTGCCTCTTGTAGCAGCTTTGTTTATTGTAAGTTTTATGACCAATTATGAACTTATGCTTATATTACTAATAGCTTTGTTTATTATTTTTACGATTAATATAGGTCCCGCTATGGCGGGAATGACAAAAGTCATCAGATCTTTTCTTATTGAAAAGCATGTTTATATTGTCCGTGATTTTTTCCGTGGATATCGTGAAAATTTTAAAAAAGGCTTAGTTGTGGGAATACTTGATGTTGTAGCAGCACTATCGGTATTTTCGGGATATAATCTTTATCCTGACTGGGCAGAATTTTATCAAAACAAACTGTTTTATATACCTTTAGTAATAACTCTCAGCGTCGGACTTATAGTATTTATGATGAATTATTATATTTTTCTTATGATGGCAGCTACCGATCTTTCTTTGAAAAATCTGATAAAAAATTCATTTGCTTTGGCTTTCGTTTCTTTGAAACAGAATGTTATCACAACATTTTTTGTAATAATTTTTGGAATATTGGAGTTTATTTTGTTTGTTTACACACCACCTCTTTTCCTTTTGATCCTTCCGGTTTTTCCGGCTGCTTTGGTATGGTTTATTGTATGTTTTAACAGCTATCCTGTAATTCAAAAGTATGTGATCAATCCATATTATGAAAGTATAGGCGAAATAAACCCTGAACTTACAGACGGCACAGATGCTATTGAGGAAGAAACTCTTTTTGAGGATATGGGTGGAAAAGAAAAGCCTATAGAAAAGAGAAAAAGAGGAAAAGGAAAAAGAATTTCATAGTAATTAATAAATAAACACTCGGTCGAATTTACATTCGATCAAGTGTTTTATTGTAATTAAGACAATTAATTAGCAGTCAATGGAAGCTGTGATATGTCAAGAAGTCCTGCATCAATTTTCTGCAACGTAAGAGAATCCGAAGTTGTTATTCCAAGCAAACCGTCAACGTCTCCGTTTTTTAAACCTTGTTCTGAAAGTCCGTATTTATCCTGATTTCCAAGATGCTGTAAAATTGCAGTTGAATCGGCAATGGTAACTTTTCCGTCGCAGTTTGCATCTCCGGCAAGATAATCTAAACGCTCTGAAATAACATTTAGCTTAAATGCGCTTACTGTTTTTTCAATACCTGATGCAGAAATAATTCTCACAGAGTATTGACCGGCATCATCAATGGAAATATTTTCAAGTTTCAATTTATTTGAAGTTGATTTCGTAATAATTTTTCCATTTCGTATCCACTCATATTGTGAAGAATCGTCAAGTTCTGTAAGAACAGTATATTCATAGTCTGCACCCTCATTAACACGAAGTTCAGTAAGTGCTGAAATCACTGTAAAATCAGAAGGTATAATACATTCTGAAGTCTGTACATCGTTCATAAGTTTCCATTCATTTCCGCTATCCTGCATAAAAATACGAAGATTGTCAAGCTTCATACCAGGCTCAAGCGACATGACTTCAAATGGAATGCGAAATTCCGTCATATCGCTGCCCCATTTACATTGACATCCATTGTAGTCTCCATGATTAAAGTAAATGAATCCGTTTGACGCATAGTAAAGCCAATAATTTTCCGAATTGACAGGATTTTTCAGCTGTATATTATAAACAGGAGCTAAAGCGTTATTTTCTATATTGCTCATAAAATAAATATATTTATCATCAGCTTTTGCATAAAGCTTTACACCGGAAGCATTTTCTCCAACTATCATATCCTCAGTCCATTCGCTTGGAGATGATAGTAATCCGTCTACTACTGTTTTTCCGTCTGCCGAATAAAACTGAGAGGGGATATTATCTGCATTTTTAAGGGTTTTAAGTGTATTGTTAGTTCCATTATTACTATTTTCGATCACATTTACTGTTCCAAGTCGATTAGCCCCCAATGACGGATTCCACACATCATCGTTAGCAAATCGTATACTTCGGCTGTTCATGTTTAAAATATCAATTGGAGTTCCCATGCTCAGTTTTAAATATATATTCCAATTTCCAGCCGGCAAACAGTCAGGAAGAGTAATATTAAGAGTATTTTCAGTTTCAGTGCATGAGAGCCATTGTCGACAATCAATATCAGCTGCGGCATAGGTAAAAATTCCATCTTTCTCAAGCAGTACATATGATTGAACTTGAGGAATAACATTCGCAAATCCGGTATTTTCTACTTTAAAATTTACTTGTATATCTTCTCCTTGCCCAACAGTTTCCGTAAGCTTGGAATCACGAATTACAAAGCGATAACCTATGTGATCACGTATGAATTGGAATACGGTCTGTCCATAGTACGCAGAATTGTTTGAATTGTTTATATCATACTCCGTCGAAAACGTATAATCCTTATAAAGATTAAAAATATTACTATTTATATAACTTAAATGCGTTTTGTACATTTCGGGTATTGAATTTTCAGGTAGATACGTGTCGTACTGCTTTGCAAAATCAATATTGCCCGAAAATTCCCCCCCGAAATAAGAGGTAAGCGTTTGAACTGAAAGCCAATTCGTTTCAATCTCACGGTTAGCATATGTACCAAGATCTGAATTACTGCCCATATAACCGTCGTCAAAAAGACCTATCCTGTCCTTGTTTTTCTGAATATCCGAGGTATATTTGCTTTCGGAAAGACTGTCTATAAGCTCTCTGTCAGAAAGTTCAGCTCGTGTTATTCCGGCCCATTCTGCAAAAATATCGGGAGTTCTTACTGTTACAGGAATTGGTGCTGGAACTGCTTGTAACAGCGCTTCTAACACCTGAGCCTTATGCTGAACAGATGTATATTTTCCGCCGTGCATTTCACCCCATTTTCCAACAAAGCCACATTCTACAAATGCAATAATATCAGAATATTTCTCAAAAAGTCCGCTGTTTTTCAGTTGTTCTATATGGTGTAAAACTTGTTCAAAGGAAGCTGGTTCAGGATTATCCTTGCCTTCATCATCATAACGGAAACGAAGAGCCACCATGCAGCCATTGTTATAACAGTTTTGAAGAGTTTTATCCCATGCTCTGAAAAAAGTGTCATCAAGATCATAATCAGTACCTTCCGTATAGGTTCCATCTTCGTTTTTTGTACCGTTGACACCACATGAAAATTCACCTATATCTATAAAGAACAGAATAAGATTGCTTGTAGGGTTATAAACAGGTGTATTTTCAGGTTTGCAATTAGCCCATACAGTTGAGCTATATCCAACGCCGGGATTATTGATAGTTTCAACAGACTCACTGTAGTTTATGCCACTGTCTTTCATGTTGGATTCTTCAGCAAATATTGGACAACATACTGCGCCTGAAACTATTGTTGAAGCTATTAAAATCGATAATGTTTTCTTTTTTAGATTCATAAAAAGCACCTTTCATAAGGGAGTAGTGAAAGCTTCAAAGGATATATTAATTCGTATAATCACAATTATAAGAACTATATGGTATTATTTTTAAGCCACATTAATTAGCTTATATCGGTCAATGCCACATAAAATGGAATTGACCGATATAAAATTAAGATCATGCAGTTACAATATCATTAGCTTTATGGAGACCAAGTTTTTCAACAGCCTGTTCTCTCATTTTGTATTTGAGAATTTTTCCGGCAGCGTTCATCGGGAAACCGTCCACGAAATCCACGTATCTCGGACATTTATGCTTTGCCATTTTTTCAAGACAGAAATTCCTGATCTCTTCCTGAGAAGATGTTTCTCCCTCTCTGAGAACGATACAAGCCATTATCTCCTCGCCGTAATCGGCATCGGGAACTCCAATGACCTGTACGTCCTTGACCTTAGGATTAGTATACAGGAAATCCTCTATTTCCTTTGGATAGATATTTTCACCGCCACGGATTATCATATCCTTGATACGGCCGGTTATCTTATAATAACCGTCGACAGAACGTCTTCTTGCAAGATCTCCGGTATGCAGCCACCCCTCCGAATCAATGGCAGCCGCCGTAGCTTCAGGCATTTTATAGTAGCCTTTCATGATATTATAGCCCCTTGCGACAAATTCTCCATCCACATCATCAGGAACTTCCTCATTCGTTTCGGGGTCAACAATGCGGCATTCAACACCGAATATCGGACCGCCGACAGTATTAACACGCTGCTCTATAGTATCTGTAGTCTTGCTCATGGTAGTTGCGGGAGAAGCCTCGGTTTGACCGTATGTGATACAAATTTCGGTCATGTTCATCTTTTCAAGAACCTCTTCCATAGTCTTTATAGGACACGGAGAACCTGCCATGATACCGGTTCTCATATAAGAAAAGTCCGTTGTTTCAAAGTCAGGATGCCCCAGCATTGCAATAAACATTGTAGGTACGCCATGGAAACATGTTATCTTCTCTTTATTGATGCATGCAAGACCTTTTCTTGGTGAAAATCTTGTGATCGGAGACATTGTCGTGCCGTGAGTCATGGAAGCTGTCATAGCAAGAACCATACCGAAACAATGGAACATTGGTACCTGTATCATCATTCGGTCAGCAGTTGAAAGATCCATACAGTCTCCGATAGCTTTGCCATTGTTTACAACGTTATAGTGAGTCAGCATAACGCCCTTTGGAAAACCGGTAGTTCCTGAAGTATACTGCATGTTGCATACATCATGAACATTTATCGTTTTTCTGATCCGCTCTACTTCACTGTAGGAAACATTCTCAGAAAGAGCTACAGCCTCATTCCATGTGTAGCAGCCGTTATTTTTTGAATCAATAGTTATAACATTTTTAAGATATGGCAGCTTAGCAGAATTTAAATTACCTGGTTCGCAGTTTTCCAGTTCCGGACAAAGCTCCTTTATTATGTCAACATAGCTTATATCTTTAATTCCATCAATCATAACAAGAGTATTGGTGTCTGATTGTCTGAGAAGATATTCAGCTTCGTGGATCTTGTATTCTGTATTTACGGTGACTAAAACAGCTCCGATTTTTGTAGTTGCCCAAAAAGTAATATACCACTGAGGAACGTTGGTTGCCCAAATTGCAACATGATCGCCTTTCTTGACTCCCATTGCAAGCAGAGAACGTGCGAATGTATCTACGTCATCTCTAAATTCCGGATATGTGCGTGTATAGTCAAGCTCGGTATATCTGAAAGCGTACTGATTGGGAAACGCATCGCACATACGGTCAAGAACATCCGGAAAAGTATAATTAATTATTCTTTCTTTGGGCCATGGATAATGTCCTGTTCCTTTTATACTTGTCTGAAGAGAATGCTTGTGTTTTTTCTTGTAGGGTGACATATATTCGGCAAACTGTGGAATTACAATACCGGCGTCACTGAGGTCGGCTGACCATCTTTTTACCCATTCAAGAGAAATATATCCCTCATAATTTATGGTATCGAGAGCTTCTATCATTTTCTTTACAGGAATATCACCGCTGCCCATTAATCTGTATTCTACAGTACCGTCGGCTTTCATAACGCTATCCTTGACCTGTATGTACTTAATGTACTGACCAAGATTTGAAACAGTGGTTTCAGGTGACTCGTTATTGTAGCGGTATGGATGATGCATATCCCAAAGTGCAGCTACCTTGCGGCTTCCAACTTTGTTAAGAAGTTTTGCAAGACGTGCAGTATCACAATATACGCCGTTTGTCTCAACTAAAAGCGTTACATTGTATTTTTCAGCGGTTGGGACAAGTTTCAAAAGAGCTTCAGCAATATATTCATCATCAGCATCTCCATTTGGTGCAGGATCTAAATCCGCTAAAATTCTTATATATGAAGTACCAAGTTTATTGGCAAGCTGTGCATAAGCGGTAATTTCAGCTTCTGCTTCCGCAAATTTTTCTTTATCTTTCAGACACGCTCCCGAAGAAAGACAGGAAATTTCAAGTCCGAGGGAATTGAGCTTTTCAATTGTCTTTGGAAGCTGCGCATTTGTAAACGGCTGCGCTTTTACAGAAAAAATCTCATCGCCGAGACCTCTTATTTCAATGCCGTTGAACCCCAGATCCTTAGCAGCTCCGTAAATTTCCTGCCATGACCAATTTGGGCATGCAAGAGTTGAAAAACTTATCTTCAAAAAAATCATTCCTTTACTAAAAATATATGCGCTAAGCTTTTATAAATTATTATACCATATTTCGTTTTTTTTGGCAATACTTTAAAGCAAAAATTATTACATTAAACAAAAAAGCAAATTTCCAAAGTAAATTCCGCGTCTTTTTCTGCTGTGGAATTTACTTTGGAAAATTACGATTTTATTTTTCGACTTGTAATCGTCAATTTAAGGAAGCGCTGATTAAATCCAGTACACAGATTGCGTAGTCAGATTTTTCGTCAGATTGTATAGAAATAACGCAGGAATGCTGACGCATTTCAAGAAATTTCTGTGCAAGATGACGGAAAAAATGCAAGCAAGATGCGTTCTGAGCCGTCAGGCGTGATTTATTCAGTGATTCCTTAATACTTTAAAATCCTCATACGATAAAATATTAAACAGACTCTTGTGGATTTATATTTTACATAACTGTTCAAAGGTAATGCCATATTTGTAAGCTATATCATGAGCATAGCTTTTGCTGTCAGGTTTTTTATAGAATATTTTGTAAGAACGTTCGCCGTCTTCACATCCCATTACAACGCTGACTGCTCCGCATACTGATTTATCCGACAAGAAAAGCTTATCAGCATTTTCTGCAAGTTCATGCATATGCGTATTAAAGCAGGCTCTTGCACCAAGACAGCATAGATATTTCAAAACATCTGTTGCAATATAAATTGACTCCGTGTGGCTTGTCGTTGCAAATGATTCGTTAAATAAAAGCAGGCTTTCTGAAGTAGCGGTTTTGAAGATTTCGCTTAAACGCTGCGCTTCCTGACCAAGTCTGCCAAGAGAAACTGTCGCATTTTCATCAGCAGGAAAATGCGTATATATCCCATCACAAATATGCATTTTTCCTTTACTGCACGGTACAAAAACACCATGCTGAAACAGTAGAAACGCAAGTCCTATACCTTGCGTAAAAATTGTTTTTCCTCCCCTGTTTGGTCCTGTAAGTATCATAACTTTTTTTCCATTTGAGAATTCAAGATCATTACATACAATATCATGATCTATCGTTCCTTTTATACGGCATATTGCAAGTTTTATGTTGTAAAAATCAGAAAGCTGTGTGTCATTATTCGAAAATTCAGCTATACAGCATGTATTTCCGCATTCTGATAAACGATTCTCCAGTTTGATAAATCGCTCATAAAACAAAAATTCATCTGATAGTTTTGATAGAGTCAACCCCGATGTATCAGTATACTTTTTCAGAATGCGTTTTAATTTCTGAGTAACATCCGGAAGCATTCGTTCAACAATATTTGCCAGATTATTCATAAGCGGACTTTCGCTGACTGAACCTTTATGAGGATGCGTTACCATTGAAAAGGAATTCAGATTTTTATCGGAAGAGTTTCGTTTTTTATGAAAACCAATAAATCTTTCAAGAACTCCTTGTTCGCGAAAAAAATATTCATTCATAGAAATAATTCCTACTTCATCGGGATAAAAATCACTGTTGAAATTCACTCCCAAAGTCATACTTTTAATGGACGACACATCTTCTCCAAGTTTTTTGATATCCTCTGATAATTCATGAAATCCGCTGTCATTGTAAATTGTGTCAATAAAGTTACTGAATTTTTTCAATCCTTCCGATTGAAAAGAATGACCGTTCAGTATTTTTTTGATTTTAATAACAGATAAGCAGTAATTCTCCAATTCTTTTAAACGACCGATAAAATCCCATATGCTCGATTTGTTATCTATATTTCTTGATTTTTCAGAAGAATAAAACTGCATTTCTTTGAAAATTTCACAGAGTTCCTCGCAAATTTCAGGCGTGTTTTTTAAGTCTTTATAAATAGCCTGTCTATATTGTATTACTGGCTTGCATATCGGCATTTTCATTAGTATTTTCTTTAAAATACTCCGCTCGCTGCTCGTTGAAGTTAAGTTCTCAATGATAAAATCTGTGGACAAATCATTTGCCGCATTTTCACTGAGAATAAAGTATTCATACTCTCCAATAGGAGAAAGCAAACTGAAATCTCTAATACTATCCATTGTATTCCTCCAACAATTTTTTTAATTTATTTATTATCTCATGATACCGTTCTTCGTCATTCAGAATGCTGAATGTTTTGTTTTCTTCAGTATAATTTATAGAAGTTTGAAGTATCATTTTATTGCTGAATTGATTGTTATTGCGTTTGGTTTTTTTATTGAAAGGAATTTTATTCTCAAGAAGTGTAATAAATTTATAAAGATATTCCAAAGCCATTTCTTTGTTTTTTATGTTACAGTACATAATTGACAGAGCATAATAAAACCTTAGAAGATGTTCGGGATAATTTTTTTCTGCTTCAAAAATCTCCATAAATGCAGAGTATTTTTCTATGCAAAATTCAGAATCAGTTCCATTGGCATATATACAAGCACTTGGAATAGCTGAAAAAATAAGCTTTAAATTCTGTTTGATAAAGTCTGTTATTATCTTATTTGCATCGTTTTTTCTATCCTGCTCATTATAAATAAATGCAAGAAGTACAGGAGCATTCGTAACAAGTTCGTTCATACCTTCAAGAATTGTTTGTGCTTCGTCAAATTCGTTTAAATTTATCAGACAGCATGCATTTAAATATTTAGCTTCTCTTGTAATTATACTATCATCACAGTGTTCATAAATTCTTTTTGTATATTTGATGATTTCATTTAAAATCTCTTGCGGATCAGTTGACATTGTATAATGATTATACATAAATTGGCTGATTTTCAGAATAAGCTGCCAGCAAAAATAATACTTGCTGATGTAAGAACGGCATTCGGTGAAAACCGTATCAGCTGATAATTCCGATAAGCTTTTAAGAAACTTTTCGTAAATCGCATCAATATTTCTTTCGTTCATTTGCGGCTGATACCCCATAAGTTCGTCAATACTTATATCAAAGAAAGATGCAAGAACCGGTAATAAAGAAATATCAGGAAGACTGTATCCTGATTCCCATTTTGAAACTGCCGATTTTGATATGCCGATATACTCCGCAAGTTCTGCTTGCGTCATTCCGGCTTCCTTACGTTTTTTGGCAATGATCTCACCCATACTGTTCAAATGCATGACAATTCCCCTTTCAATACAATTATACCTCATATGTCATGTTTTTTCAACGGAATTTTAGTTAACTTAAAAGAAAATTGTTTCTCGCAAGGAAACTAAAGAGTAACGCAGAAGTTCGGCAATGTCAAATACGGAACAAACAATGCCATATTCAGCAGAATATCGTACAACAGAACATAATTTTAATACTTTACATACTATAAGAGTATAATTATAATATGGAGGTTATATATGTTTACAGTAAACCGCAGACTACTCTTACAATGCCCATGTTGTACGGCGATGATTATTGGTTCGCCTAAATACCCTGATATTCATGGAACTGTTTCTTTTTTTAACGCCTGTAACGGTTCTTTGATACTTGCTGAAATTTTTAACCTGCCTTCAGACAACGGAGTATTTGCAATGCATATTCATAACGGAAAGGAATGCAATGGAAATTCTGATGACCCGTTTGCAGATTCCGGTTCTCACTTGAACCTCAACAATGAAAAACATCCATTTCATACAGGCGATCTTCCGGCGTTATTCAGTAATAAAGGATATGCGTGGACCGCCGTATATACAAATCGTTTTCAACCGATTCAAGTGAAAGGATATCCAGTCGTTATACATGCTGCTCCTGATGACCTTCACTCACAGCCGTCAGGAAATTCAGGTGATAAAATTGCCTGCGGTGTTATAAAATGATATATTATTATCTATAAGAATAAAAATTCTGTTAATAAAATCAGAAAGACCAAAGACGCTTCTTAATCTTAACTAACTTGACTTTTTTTGTCGATAGGAGTATAATTATTGTATAAAATATATTTCGGAGGTTCATATCAATGGATTCAAATAAAAAAATAGTTATCGAAAAAAGAATAAACAAAACAGGAGAAAATCTAAAGAGGAATAATATGGAGTTTTACTACGCTCCTACAAAAAAAGATGTAAAAGGCATTGTTGAATCGCTTCTCCGCGAAGGAGATGTCATAACCCACGGCGGTACTGTCTCGATGACTGAGTGCGGTATAGATGATCTCGTCAAATCACCGAAATACAGCTATCTCGACCGTTCATCCTGTCCGCCGGAGGAAGTTCCTGAGCTTTACAGAAAAGCATTCTTTTCTGATGTTTATATTTCAAGCTCAAATGCAATAACCGAGGATGGGGTACTGTACAACGTTGACGGAAACAGCAACAGGATAGCTGCCATTGCTTTCGGACCTAAGTCTGTCATTATTATTGCCGGATACAACAAAATTGTTAAGAATCTTGAACAGGCTGAGATTCGCGTAAAAATGGAAGCTGCTCCTCCAAACTGCGTCCGGCTAAGCTGCAAAACGCCATGCTTTGAAACCGGCGAATGCGTTTCGCTTAGAATGCACGAACGTCAGATTTACGACGGATGCAGCGGCGATGGACGTATCTGCTGCAACTACCTTATTTCCGCACAGCAGCGTCATAAAGGAAGAATAAAGGTCATTATCGTTGGCGAGGAATTGGGATATTAATAATTAAGAAGGTCAAAAAATGAACAAAAATGAGAAAAATAATCCGCTGGGAACTGCTTCCGTATCAGGTCTTATGGTAAAATTTGCAGTCCCCAGTATTATCGGAATGCTTGTAAGCGCACTTTATAACATTGTAGATCAATTATTTATCGGACAAGGCGTTGGTACTGACGGAAATGCGGCTACAAATATTGCTTTTCCATTTTCAACCATGTGTATTGCCGCAGCGCTTCTGCTCGGGATAGGCGGCGCTTCCTGCTTTAATCTTACTATGGGGCGCGGAGACTCCAAACGTGCCGGTTATTTTGCGGCAAATGCCATTACAATGCTTACAGGAGCAGGAATTGTTCTCAGCGTATTTACGCTTATATTTCTTACTCCCCTTTTGAAGCTTTTTGGTTCTCCCGACAACATTTTGCCGTATGCAAAAGATTATGTGGCTGTTTCAGCTATAGGCTTTCCGTTTTTGATACTCGCAACAGGCGGCGGACATATCATTCGTGCCGATGGAAGTCCTCAAATGACAATGGCGGTTAATCTTACGGGAGCTGCTGTAAATACGGTTCTCGACGCACTTTTCGTACTTGTTTTTCAATGGGGAATGAAAGGCGCTGCTGCTGCAACCGTTATAGGTCAGGCGGCTTCTGCGATTCTCGTAATCGTTTATATACGCAAGTTCAAGACAGTTAAGCTTACTTTATCACATTTCAAACCGCAATTCAGAATAGTTAGCCGAATCTGTTCTATCGGCATGGCTTCATGCTTCAATCAGCTTGCTATTGCCGTTGTACAGATAGTTCTCAACAATTCTCTGAAGTACTACGGCGGACTTTCAAAATACGGAGAATCTGAACCGTTAGCTGTAGCAGGAATCGTTATGAAAGTAAATATGATAGTTTTCTCTATAGTTATCGGACTTGCTCAGGGAACTCAGCCTATTGAAAGCTTCAATTACGGTGCAAAAAAATATGACCGTGTAAAGGCTGCATATAAGCTTGCAATAATAACCGGAGGAGCTTTGTCAATTGCGGCGTTTATATTATTCCAGCTTATACCCAAACATATATTGTCCGTTTTCGGTACGGGCACGAAAACATATTTTGAGCTTGGAAGCAGATTTTTCAGAATATTTTTGTTTTTCACTTGGCTCAATTGTATACAGCCTATTTCGTCTACATTTTTCACATCCATAGGAAAACCGATAAAGGGCGTATTCCTCTCTCTTACAAGACAAATAATTTTCTTTGTGCCGATTTTGCTTATACTTCCTAAATTTTTCGGTATTGACGGAATATTATACACAGGTCCTATTGCCGATCTGCTTTCTGGAATTATTGCAGTTGCAATGACAGCATACGAATTTAATTTAATGAATAAATCGAAAATACAAGGTGATATTTATGATACAGGATATTTACCCTCAGGAATTCAATAATCAATATTTCCCGAACGCCGAACCCGATGAAAACAGTTATATTATGTGCTTTAACGGCAATAAGGTGCTTTGCGATATAAATTCAGACAGTCTTTTCCCAACGATCTCGCAGCTGAAAGCTTCCACGGATATTATATATCTTTTTTCTGTCGGAGACGTTAAATACTTCCTTGCATTGAATTATTCATCGGCAGAAGAAAAATTTTCTGAGATATGCATTAAAAAACTGAGACATGAAAAATATGAAATGCGTGATAAACTGTTCGCACTTTTTACTTCCTATCATCTTTATAAGTGGTATATTTCCAGCCGATTCTGCGGCGAATGCGGAGGAAAAACAGTTCCATGCACAAGAGAACGCGCTCTGCTTTGTACAGGATGCGGAGAGCTGATTTACCCAAGAATAAATCCTGCCGTTATAGTCGGAATAATAAACGGAAACAGTATCCTTGTAACACGATATGTAAAAAGCCGAGGTGTTGAAAGCGATGCGCTTGTGGCCGGTTACATGGAAATAGGCGAAACTCCTGAAGATACTGTTCGCCGCGAGGTTATGGAAGAAGTCGGATTAAATGTCAAGAACATCCGTTACTACAAATCTCAGCCCTGGGGATACTCCTCAGGGCTGCTGCTCGGATTTTTCTGTGATGTTGACGGCTGTGCAGAAGTAAAACTTGAAGAAGATGAACTGAGTACGGCAAAATGGGTAAAATATCAAGACATTCAAGGGCAGCCTGACGATTTAAGTCTTACACACGAAATGATGATATTTTTCAAAAATCAGAATTCGTAATCTCTGATCACTGTTTTACCGTCTATTATTACGGAGATCTTGTGTTTCTGCGGTTCGTCTTTAGTATATCCGTTTAGGCCTGCTTCACGTATAATTTTAGGATAATCCTCATACGCTTCGTTGAGGTCTACATTTCCGCTGATACCATTTATTTTACCCGTTGATGATTTCTGCCACATTCCGTACTCAACGCTCACATCAGGTTTTCGGCTGTAATCGGCTATCCAAAGAGCGTATTTGCGGCGAATATCGTCTTCTGTATATGTCTTGAAAATATCGGCAGACATATAAAGTCCAGCAAAATAACCTGCGGATTCAAGAGTGCCTATAAACGTACGTATTATTGAACTTACAGCCGCTTTTCCCAATGCGAGTATCCTGCTGTCTTCAACATCATAGTAGATCGGATATTCAAAGCGTTTGCCGCGAATCACTTCAAGACATGCCTCTGCTTCCCGTTTAGCGTCTTCAGCTGATTTCGCATAGCTGAACCAGTACGCTCCGCATGGTATGCCCGCTGATGTACATCCAATGTAATTTTCTGAAAATTTATCGTCTGCCTGAGAAGCAAAACGACCGTAACCTGCTCTTATTATTGCAAAATCCGTTTTAACACGTTTCCAGTCAATATTTCCCTGCCATTCCGAAACATCAATTCCGTTTTTTATCATAACAGCACCTCCAAAAGTTTTCAAAACATTATATGCAGTCGCTTCGTCAAATGATAATTGATCAAATCTGTATCTGATAATGCAGAAACTGTAACGTATGTCTTTTGCTTTAAATTTCTTCCCTTTCAGGATGTTTTATCTTTCGTGAATATTTTTGTTTTTGCTCCGCAACGCGTGTAACGGGATTCAATCCGTTCCAGTCACGCCGTTTGGCGGCATCAAGTTTCTTGCGAGCTTTTTTGCTCATTTTTTCGTATGGTACAAACTTCTCCAAAGCCTATTCCTCCCCTGCCTTAAAGTTGTATATAGGTTTGATAATATCAAGTATCTCAGCAGTATCGCCGATATTTCCAAGTATGTCGTCTATTGACTTGTATGCCATAGGACACTCGTCAAGAGTCTGTGAATTTACGGATGTGGTATATATACCGTTCATCTGCTTTTTATACTCGCTGACAGTGAAGCTCATCTTGGCCTTTGCGCGTGACATAATACGTCCCGCACCGTGAGGAGCTGAACAGTTCCAGTCGGGATTTCCCCTGCCCCGGCATATCAGACTCCCGTCTCTCATGTTTATGGGGATAAGCAGACGTTCTCCTGATTTTGCTGAAACCGCGCCTTTTCTAAGTATCATCTCATCCGTGTCGATGTAATTGTGAACAGTCGTGAATCGGTCGGTTACGTGCAATCCCATTCCCTTTATTATTTCATCGATCATTGCTTGACGGTTTAGCATTGCAAACTCCTGAACGATTTTCATATCGTGGATATACTGCTCAAAAAGCTCGCCTTCCGTATATGCGAGATGTTTCGGAACATCAGTTCGCTTTGTGGATTTCAGCTTTTTTTTCTCAGTCTCTATCTGCTTTTGCCTGCCTTCTGATTTTAATTGTGCAATAAGTTTCTGAACATCTTCATCAGAGCTTTTATTCAGTCGCTTATACGCTTCCTCCTGATAATATTTCGCTGTCTCAACTCCAAGATGACGCGAGCCTGAGTGAACTACTATATACAGCTGACCATCGCTTCCTTTGTCTGCTTCAATAAAATGATTTCCTCCTCCGAGAGTTCCTATGCTATGTTCTGCTCTGTGAGGATTTATGTGCTTATAGCAGTAAAGCTTTTTCAGGTCAATCTGCGATGTATACCTGTGCGGAGTTTTGCGTATGTCAAATCCCGATGGAATCCTATCATAAATCAGTTTATCAAGCTTTTGCATTTCAATATGCCTTTCCTTGAGAACTATAGTTTCCATTCCGCAGCCAATGTCAACTCCCACAAGATTCGGCACAACTTTATCTGTTATAGTCATAGTTGTTCCGATCGTACATCCTGCGCCGGCATGAACATCGGGCATAATACGTATCTTTGAACCCTTACTCATGGATTGACTGCAAAGCTCTATTATCTGTGCGATAGCGCTTTCATCAATAATATCTGTAAACACCTTTGCCGAATTGTACTTTCCGTTTAAAATAATCATATGTTTTCCTTTCATATCAGTGCCTGCTGTTACGTGAAGCTTTCACTGCCGTCACAAAAAAAGCACCTCCGCATAAACGCAGAAGTGCATTATATCGCAATATATGAGAAATCACTCAAATACAGCAGTATTGCAGGCAAACTTCTTGCTTATGACTTATGTATTTCGTTGTCGGATAAAAGTATTTTTTTGTGAACATGAAGCTCACCGTCCTTTCGATTAATATATTTGGGATTATAACATACTTTTACATATTTGTCAAGCATGTTAAAAAAATTTTTAAGACATTTCTAATAATAATTAATTTAAACCTTAAACTTGAGATATAGATTCGACATAATAGACCTCCTCGGAAACTAAAACGCACTATCTGACTTGTCTTTTTGCGTTTTGCTTTGTCAGCTTTTCTTGCAATACATACAGTATTCCTGCAAAAACCTGACTTTGCAAAACACAAAGATCCCTGCGCCATACAGCACATTTTAGTTTCCGAGGAAGTCTAATAAGAACCTCATAGTAAAAATTGCAAACGGAGATGATAAAGTGTTTTTTATACTTTTATTTATAGGGTTATTTTTCTTATTCATTACATATGCAGCTGCGCCTATTGAAAGCAGAGTGAAAGGTAAATTTGTTTCCGGAATGCCCGGATTCGGAGGGTTGTTTATTGCCTTGGCGTTTTTAATTACGCCGCATAAGTGGCTTGCTATCCTATGTTTGGCGGACTGGAAAATACTTTATTTCTTTTTTATAGTCGTTCCTAACGCTATATTACATCAAAAAGAAATTAAAAATCGTCCACTCCCCCAAAAAATAAACAATGAGCCAATTATAATGCGCACTAAATATAAACATAATTATAATGAAATTTTTGAACCCAATAAAAATTTTGAACATGTACATGCTGTATGTTACTATGCTATTTCCGAAAGTGATCGAACATATGCTTTGTTAAGCTTAGATGTGAATTTTAAAATATTAAAAAAAGATTATTTTCATACAGTAGAAAAATGCAGAGATTCAGTCGAAAAAAACATAAAATGGATATATATGTAATATTATTAATCAAACCTGATTAAAAAATATTCAGCATATATATTGACAATATTGCGAAAATAAAGTAAAATATAATTATATTGATAATGAAAGAATGATATATAATGAAAAAAATAGTAACCATTCAGGATATTTCCTGTTTCGGAAAATGTTCGCTTACCGTTGCTCTGCCAATAATTTCTGCAATGGGGATAGAGACGGCAGTTATCCCAACCGCTGTACTCTCCACACATACAGGCGGCTTCACAAACTATACTTTTCATGATCTCTCCGATGATATTACTGACATTGCCAATCACTGGAAATCTCTTAATCTGCATTTTGATGCTATCTATACAGGTTATCTCGGATCAGCGTCACAGATAAAAATAGTTTCTGATTTTTTTGACCGCTTCAAAACATCTGATAATTTTATCGTAGTAGATCCTGTTCTTGGTGATCATGGTAAACTTTATGCAGGTTTTACGGACAAATTTGTTGCCAACATGCGTAAGCTCTGTGCCAAAGCTGATTACATTATGCCAAATATGACCGAAGCATGCTTGTTGCTCGGTTTACCTTATACGGAAAATTATAACAAAAATTTTGTCAAAGAAACGCTTGAAAAGCTTTCCAAACTCGGTTGCCATATTCCAATACTGACAGGAGTTCGTTTTGATGAAAAATACGAAGGTGCAGCTGCTTACGATCCCGAGAAAGACGAGTATTTCTTCTCTTTCGATAAACATGTAAACCGCCGTCTGCATGGTACGGGAGATATTTTCGCAAGTGTTTTCACAGGAGCGATAACTTTGAATAAATCAGTTCAGGAATCACTTGATATAGCAGTTAAGTTTATTGCAGATTGTATTGAAGCTACCATTCCATGTGCCGATGAAATGTGGTACGGAAGCTGCTTTGAAGTTTGTCTCGGAAAGCTCATTGATTATACAAAACAGCAGTGATTATCTATAACCGCAGATGCTGTCCCCCACCTCATAGGCGCCGAACATCTTTAGATTCAGTCGGAGATATGATCTCCGACTGAATCCGGCTTACGATAGTAAGCCGTCTGCTTTTTGAAAGCAGAGCTTTGAATCATGCTATTATTCATTTAAGTGTTGTAAAATAGTCTCTCTATTAAATTTCTTTTGACCGTTTATAAAATATTGTTATATTTATGAAGCAATTTCCAATTTATTTACTTATTGAAACTGTTTTTCTATTGACTTTTTTTAAAATTTATGGTATAATATTTTTTGTAGTATTTATGTATTCTGAAATTACAACTTGCATAATCATATTAATTACAATGTTGCAACGGAATAATACCAATTGTATTAATAATCTTTTTTGATTTCTGTTCAACAACCGTTTTTCATTTCAAAAGTGATAAAAATTAAATTTGCCGCTGTGGTGGAATAGGCAGACACAAGGGACTTTAATGTTTGCACGTACACATATGTACGTCTGCGATTAGTTCGCAGAGAGTGCTTGCGGAGAAATCTGCAAAGTAGAAGTCGGCTAAAACGGCGAAGGCGCAAACAGAACGCCGTGCTAACTCGTAAGAGTGAGTGTAGAGACTTTACACCGACTACCTAAGTTCGAAAGGATATGGTAAAGACCAAGTCCGGACTACAACATACGATTTTGTATGGCTATGGTGACATAGAGTAGTAAGAAAATCCCTCGCTGGCGACAGCGTACCGGTTCAAGTCCGGTCAGCGGCACCATATTTGTGGAGCAAAACAGATGCCCGCCCATTAAAACTCGTATCTACGAGTTTTTTTGACAGTTATGTGGCGAAAAATATTAAGCCGCAACCATTGTTTTTTGTAATTTTTACAATTAAATGAGATTCGAATCCTACACAAATAAAATTATGGAAAAATTCAAGGCGTATTTGAGAAAAAATTTCTCAGATATGCCTTTTTAACATACAAAATAAAATTTAAAGTTTAAAAAATGAATTAAAATAATGTTGAGCAAATCGGATTTTTCTGTCTTTTGAAAAGAGTACAGCATTTATCGAAGCTTGAATACTGTTTTTGATTCTTTATCAACTCTTTAGCCGTTTTTGTAAGTTCTAAAACTTGCAAAATATGTATATTAGTGATATAATTATAAAAGATTTTATGAAACGGATGATGATAAATGAATTTTTCTGTTACTAAAGAAAAAGAATCCAAAATGCTCCCTGTGATATTTACGCTTGCACTACCTACAATGGTAGAACAGCTTCTTCAGACAGCTGTACAGTATATTGATACAGCTATGGTAGGCTCTCTCGGAACTCGCGCTACCGCTGCAGTCGGAGCCACTACTACTGTAAGCTGGCTTATTGGAAGTACTATTTCCGCTCTTGGTGTAGGTCTGCTCGCTGTTATATCGCAAGCAATAGGAGCAGGTAAACCCGAAAAAGCGCGCAAAGCCGCAGGACAGGCGGTAACCCTCGTGCTTATTGCAGGTATTTTTTTCACGTTATTTACAGTTTCACTCAGCGGAGTTATACCTGTATGGATGCATGTTGATGCTGATATTCGAAGTCTTTCTTCAAGATATTTTCTTATTATTTATTCGACTATGCTTTTCAGAACGACGAGCATAATATTCGGAACGGTTCTTCGTGCATCGGGTGACACTAAAACTCCCATGCTGGTAGGAGGCGCTGTTAATTTAATTAATATAGTTTTAAATTTTTTTCTTATTTATTCTACTCGTATTATAAATGTTTTTGGCAAACATATTACCGTATATGGAGCCGGATTGGGTATTGAGGGTGCGGCGGCAGCCAGTGCGGCATCCTTTATTTTTGGAGGAATAACCATAACATGTGTACTTTGGCGGCATAAAAATATTTCACCTAAAGGGCAGCGTCTTAGTCCTGATATGTTCATACTGAAACCGTGCTTCAGAATTGCGTTTCCCAATATGCTCCAACGATTTGCAACTTCCTTGGGATATGTCGCATTTGCTTCTATGATTAATTCTTTAGGTGAAATTTCTACAGCCGCTCATACAATTGCAAACACTGTGGAATCGGCTTTTTACATTCCCGGATACGGAATGCAGACTGCGGCGGCAACTCTTTCGGGGAACGCATGGGGCGAAGGTAACAAAAGAAAGCTTCATAAGCTGTCAAGATCAATAATACCTCTTGAGCTGATACTTATGGCGTTTTCGGGTGGGCTGCTTTTTATACTTGCGCCTGATCTTATGAAAATATTTTCCGATAATGATGAAGTTATTTCGCTCGGTACAACTGTACTTAGAATGGTTGCAGTTTCTGAACCTTTTTACGGAGTTCCGATAGTTATAGAAGGCATGATGCAGGGAATGGGTAAAACCGCTGCTCCATTCATATATAATATTGTTGGAATGTGGGCTGTAAGAATTGCTGGAACATTTATATGTACTCATTTTGTTAATCTCGGACTTGTGTCTGCTTGGTTCTGCATGATAGCTCATAACATGGTTCTTTTTGTATTGTTTACGATTCATTTTTCCGCTTTAAATAAAAAACTAATGCTTCATCATAAAATGTGAATGACATGTTCAATATAATATTATTATCGTACTATAATGCATGTTATATTAAGTTTTAGTGTGTATTATTATATTTTCCGTTTTTCATTATAGTATAATAATGAATTGACAGTTTTAATAAATTATGATAGAATAAAACAAATTAATAATTCTGATTTTCTTCTATATGGAATTATCAAGGAGTGATTTTATGAGTATCAAAAAAATATTTTCAGGAATTTTGACTGCTGTTATAATGCTGACAAATCCGATTTTGCCTACAAATCAAGTAAATTCATATGCTGTCACCAATAAAGCGCGCGTATCGGTTCATGATCCATCTATTTTCAAAGATGAAAGCGGAGAATATTTTATTTTCGGCTCTCATATTGAGGCAGCAAGATCAACCGATCTACAAAGCTGGTATAGATTTTCAAATGGTTATGCGGCTTCCGATAACGTTCTTTTCGGAAATCTTTCTCAAAATTTGAAAAAAGCGTTTGACTGGGCAGGCGAAAATCTTGAGGATTGCGATATTACAAAACCGAATTCCAGCGGATTTGCTGTTTGGGCTCCCGATGTCATATATAATCCTGATTATATAAATAAAGATGGTTCAAAGGGTGCTTACATGATGTATTTCTGTACTACGTCAACATATATACGTTCCGTTATAGCGTTCGGAGTATCCCCAAAACCTGAAGGACCTTATGAATTTGTCGATACGCTTATTTATTCGGGATTTACAAAAAACGACAGTTATGCTACAAGCTCTACAAAAAACGTTAACAGAAAATATACTTCTACTAATATTGATGAGCTTATTTCAAATGGACAAATTACATGGAATGACGACTGGTTTAGTGGAAACGATTTTAACAATATGCAGTTTCCAAACGCTATTGACCCAACGATCTATTACACGCCCGATGAAAAAATGTATATGACTTATGGTTCATGGTCGGGCGGAATTTTTACTTTGGAAATCGATCCCTCAACAGGCAGATGTATTCATCCGAAAAGCGGCACGACTGCAGACGGACGCATGATTGACAGCTACTTTGGAACAAAGCTGTCAGGCGGATATCATAAATCCGGAGAAGGACCGTTCATCGAGTACAACGCTGAAACAGGATACTATTATTTATGGGTAACATATGGCGGTTTAACATCAGAAGGCGGATATAATATGCGTGTTTTTCGTTCGAAAAATCCTGATGGTCCGTATTTTGATCCGTCAGGGAAATCGGCAATTATGAATGCGAATACAGATCTCGATTCAGTCGGACTTAAAGTTATGGGAAACTATAGATTCAGCAGTTTAAATAAGGCATATATGGCTCCCGGTCATAATTCCGTCCTTAAAGACGACGATGGTAAATGGTATCTTATAAATCATACTCGTTTTGATGACGGTTACGAATTTCATGAGGTACGCGTGCATTCCATGTATTTTAACAGCGAGGGCTGGCCTGTTGTAGCGCCTTATGAATACAGCGGAGATGAAATTTCCGACAGCGGTTATGATGTTACCGACATTGCAGGTGATTATGAATTTATTAATCACGGCAGCGATACAAGTAAAACAATTCATGGTTATATTAATATTAAACTTAACGAGGACGGTACAGTTAGCGGAGCTGTCTCCGGTACTTGGGAGCAGGATGCGGACTCTGCACATGCATCCTTTGTGATAAACGGTCAGCGATATGACGGAGTTTTTCTTGCTGCTCAGGATGAAACGGGAAAGGAAAAGAAAGTTATGTCCTTTACTGCGGTCGGCAGTAATAATCAAACTATATGGGGTGTTCAAACAAGAGCATATGCAGGAACAGATCGTACTGTTCCTGCCGATTATACAAATTCAGAAAGCAGTATCGTATATAATGCCGATTCAGTATCAAGCGGAAAAAACATTAGGAATATCGGTGATACGGAACTTCTCAGCGGCGTGTCATACTTTATTTCAAATAAAAACAGCGGACTTCTTCTTGAAGTTGAAAACGGACTTACATCAGAAGGTACAAACGTTCAACAGTGGGAAAAGAATGTCGGTCCTCATCATGAATGGCGAATTACAGACCTTGGAAACGGATATTGTAAAATTTCACTGATGTCGGATGAGTCAATGGCTCTTACAGTTGACGGAAACAGTTCGAAAGACGGGCTGAACATTATGCTCTCAAAATATTCCGAAGCAGATAATCAGCAGTTCAAGCTTGTCAAAGATGGTTATTACTATGGTATTGTTTCAAAATGCTCTGGTGATACCGCAGGACTTGACGTATACGAATGGAGTGTTGAAAACGGCGGGAACGTCAACCAATGGAACTATTGGGGCGGCGATTGTCAGTTATGGAAAATAAGTCCTGTTTATCCGGCAGTAAACAATGGTTTTTATACGCTTCGAAACGTAAATTCAAGTAAGTATATTTCAGTTTTAGAGGATAATGTCATTCAGGACAGCCATGCCGATATATGGTCGTTTAAAAATCTTGGAAACGATATATATTCTATTACGGATCTAAATGGAAACGCACTCACAGTCGAAAATAAAAATGATAGTGATGGAAATAATATCTATGTTTCCGCATATAAAGAAGCAGACGAACAGAAATTTTATGTACAATGCAACAAAGACGGTTCGTATTCTATTCTTTCAGTTGTTTCTGACGGTAAATCATGTCTTGACGTTTATGAGATTAGTACTGAGGACAACGCTAATATCTGTCAATGGAATTTTTGGGGCGGTGATGGTCAAAAATTTGTTATCGAACCGTCTGTGGAAGAAAAAATTATTGGGGATGTCAACGCAGACGGAAAATTTTCTGTTGCAGACCTTGTTATGGCAGAGAAATATCTTCTCGGAAGCGACAATAAGCTTAACGACTGGAAAGTGGGAGATCTTTGCGAGGACGGCATATTCGATATATTTGATCTGATTGCAATGAGAAAACTTGTTAAATAACCGAATAAATACAAATCAAACCACCTATCTTATATAAAATATCACTTTAACACTCTTGACTTTTATTTGAGACTGTGTTATAATTTAAAATATAAATTATGAGTGATATGCTGTTGTGCTGTATGAGGATTAATATAACAGAAACAATAAAAAATCTTGATACATGATGCACAATAATGAATTACATAATTGAAATATGGAGGTGTTATTTATGAACGAACTTAATAACAATAATGTTCCTGATGAGGAAAATGAAAACTATATCACACTTGTTGATGATAACGGCAAGGAGGTTTCTTTTGAAATAATCGGTACTCTCGAATACTTGGAACGCTGGTTTGCCGTTCTTATTCCATTTGACGAAGAAGATGACGGTGTTGTTATTCTCGAAATGATTGCTACAGACGATCCTGATTATGATGAATTCGTAGGAATTGACGATGAGAATCTTCTTAACGAAGTTTTTGATGAATTTAAGAAAAGTTATAATGGAGAATATGAATTTGAATAATCTATAAATAATGAAGTTCTTCTCAGTTTATCGAAAAGTCAAGCAAAAGCTTGGCTTTTTCGATTTTTAAGGACTTGTTCATGTCATTTAGGGAAATATTGAAAACGTATAAAATCAATAAATCGGGTATTGACAAAAAATAAAAAATGTAGTACAATATATAATATGTATAACTATATTTAAATAAAGGCGGTAAACAGACAAATGGGACTTTTTAAAAATATCTTCGGTGCAAACGCTTACTCAAACAGAGAGCTTAAGCGTATTGAGCCTATTAAAAATAAGGTTCTTGAGCTTGAGGATGAATATTCTCAGCTTTCAGACGCAGAACTGAAAGCTAAAACTCCTGAATTCAGAGACAGGCTCGAATCGGGAGAAACTCTTGACGATATTCTTCCGGAGGCTCTTGCAACGGTGCGTGAGGGCGCTTGGCGTGTTCTCGAAAAGAAACCCTATCCCGTGCAGATAATAGGCGCTATCGTTCTTCATCAAGGACGTATTGCCGAAATGAAAACAGGTGAAGGTAAAACTCTCGTTGCCTGTGTTGCCTCTTATTTAAACGCTCTTTCGGGCAAGGGCGTTCATGTTGTTACAGTAAACGATTATCTTGCAAAAACCCAGGCTGAAGAAATGGGCAAGGTTTTGCGCTGGCTTGGACTTACCGTTGGATGTATTCTGCATGGTCTTAATAACGATGAACGGCGAGCCGCTTACAGGTGCGATGTTACATACGCTACAAATAATGAGCTCGGATTCGATTACCTTCGTGACAACATGGTAACACACAAGGAGCAGCGTGTTCAGCGTGAACCGAATTTCGCCATCGTAGACGAGGTGGATTCTATTCTTATAGACGAAGCTCGTACTCCTCTTATAATTTCCGGAAAAGGTGATAAATCTACCGATTTATATGCTATTGCCGACCGTTTTGCCAAAACGCTTACTCCAACAACTGTTGTCGAAATGGATGATAAGGCAGATCAGGACTCTATCAATGAAACTGCCGATTACATCATTGACGAAAAAGCTAAAACTGCTACTATCACTCAGCGTGGTGTAAAAAAAGCCGAAGAAGTATTCCGTATTGAAAATCTTATGGATCCTGACAATATGACGCTTCTCCACCATATAAATCAGGCTATTAAGGCTAACGGTATCATGAAAAACGAAATAGATTACGTTGTTCAGGATGGTGAGATCATCATTGTAGACGAATTTACGGGTCGTCTCATGCTCGGACGCCGTTTCAATGACGGCTTGCATCAGGCAATTGAAGCCAAAGAGGGAGTGAAGATCAAAAGCGAATCGAAAACGCTTGCTACAATCACTTTCCAGAATTTCTTTCGTCTCTACAACAAGCTTTCAGGCATGACCGGTACTGCGATGACCGAAGAGGATGAATTCAAGGAAATATATAAACTTGACGTTATCGCTATACCTACAAATAAACCCGTTATTCGTATCGACCACAACGATCAGGTCTATACAACTGAAAAAGGCAAATATTCCGCTATTATTGACAAGATTATTGAATGTCATGATAAAGGGCAGCCTATTCTTGTGGGTACTGTTTCCATTGAAAAATCCGAACTTCTTTCGGCTATGCTCAAGCGAAAAGGAGTTAAGCATGAAGTGCTCAATGCTAAACATCATGCCAAGGAAGCAGAGATCGTTGCACAAGCCGGAAAATACGGAGCGGTTACTATAGCTACCAATATGGCAGGTCGTGGTACCGATATTATGCTGGGAGGCAACGCCGAATTTCTTGCACGTGCAGAACTCAGAAAACGCGAAATACCCGAAGATATAATTTCCGAAGCAATTGGATTTGCAGATACCGAAAACGAGCAGATACTCGCTGCAAGAAAGCTTTATCAGGAGCTTTATAACAAGTATAATATCGAAGTGAAGGAAAAAGCTGAAAAAGTACGTGAAGTCGGCGGTCTTTTCATTCTCGGTACAGAACGTCACGAATCAAGACGTATAGATAATCAGCTCAGAGGTCGTTCGGGACGTCAGGGCGACGAGGGCGAAAGCTGCTTTTTCCTCTCTATCGAGGACGACCTTATGCGTATTTTCGCCGGTGACCGCCTTGAAAATATGATGAGGATGTTTAATGTTGAAGAAACTATGCCTATTGAAAGCAAGGCTCTTACTCGTATTATCGAATCCTCACAGAAAAAGGTAGAAGGACGCAACTTCAGCATACGTAAGAATGTCCTTAACTATGATGACGTAATGAACACTCAGCGTGAGATTATTTACAAACAGCGTTCACAGGTTCTTGACGGCGAAGACCTCCATAAAGATATTCTTAAAATGATGGAAGAACTTATTTCCGCCACTGTGAATATTTATCTTTCAGACGAGGACGAGCGTGAAAACTGGAACATGGTCGGCTTGAAGGAATATTTCCTCGGTTGGCTTATAAGTGAAGAAGATTTGGACTTCACCGAAGAAGAACTGAAAACGGTCACTCGTGAAGAAATTACCAATGCTCTCAATGAGAAATGTGGAGAGATATATCAGGCTAAGGAAGATGAATACGGCAGCGAAGTCATCCGTGAAGTTGAACGTGTCATTCTTCTTAAAGTCGTTGACACCAAGTGGATGTCACATATCGATGATATGGAAGAACTCAAAAAAGGTATCGGTCTTCGTTCATATGGACAAAAGAATCCTGTTATCGAATATCGTTATGAGGGCTTCGAAATGTTTGACGCTATGGTCGAATCGATCCGTGAAGAAACTGTCCGTGCGCTCTTGACTGTTAAGCTGAGAAAAAATGAAGCGCCTGAAAGAGAACAGGTGGCTAAACCTGATGCACCAAATGCCGGTTCAGGTGATGGCAGCTTCTCTGAACAGGCATCTTCCAAGAAAATTGGCGATAACGATCCATGTCCGTGCAGAAGCGGAAAAAAATACAAAAAATGCTGTAAGCTCAAGGAAAATAATTAATAGACATATTCGGGCAGAAATTTCGTCTGCCTGCATTTAGGCGACAAAATATTTTAAGAGGTGTAATTATGAAAAAAACAGCAATTCTTT
Source organism: uncultured Ruminococcus sp. (assembly GCA_910584195.1). GTDB lineage: Bacteria > Bacillota > Clostridia > Oscillospirales > Ruminococcaceae > Ruminococcus. The sequence continues at coordinate 51,355 of CAJTYV010000005.1, forward strand.
TAGCATTGTGTATGGCGGCTCTTTCAGGCTGCGGACGTGTAGACTCTGTTGATGTTGACAGTGACCTCCAACCATTTGAGATTGAAAAAACGACTTCGGAATCAGATGATTCCGATTCCGCCGTAGTTCCTTCGGCTGCTGTAACAACAGTATCCGGTGAAATTCAAGCAGGTGTAACGACTGTTAAAACAGGCGCCGTAAATCTTATAAAAAGAACAGGCGTGGTTACTGCTGCAAAAAGAACGGCTGCTCCAAGCAGAGGTACCGTTCGTGTTCCCTCTCGTCCGAACAATACTCAAAGACCTGTCCGAACAACTTCTGCCGCTACCGTAACTACAGCTGTCGTAACGTCTGCAATCGTAGTAACTGAACCTCCTGTAACAACTATTCCTGATTCTGAAAATCCCGCAGTTGTTGTAAGGGATGATATGACTTGCCGCGTAGGGGAAAACAGCATCTCTGTAACTTATAAGGGTGAACCGGTTCAGAATATCCAGATTTCTACTGATTTTATGCTTGATGCCTATGCCAATGGGAATACTGATTCATCTGTTCTCCTTAATATTAACGATTATGACTTTGACGGACATTACGATTTATTTGTTCCTCAGTCAAGTGACAATTTTAATACTTACGGAAAATACCTTCGTTTTAACCCCGAAACAAACGTATTTGAAGAATGGTCTGCAATTAACGGTATCTCCACTGCTGCGCTTACATCTGCCGAAGACGGTACTCTTACGTCAACTGTAAAAACAAATGATACCGAATATGAGGAAAAAACTTACAAGTGGCAGACAGTCAATGAGGAAACAGGAGAAAAACAGCTTACTCTTATTCGCAAGAAGAAACAATTCTTACTTGATACCGCAGCTCCGTACGATATTTATATTGATTATTATGAATATACAAACGGAACAGAGGAGATAGTAAAGCGCGAAAAGCATATTTATGATGAAAATAATCAGTATGTCGGTGTTGAAGAGATCCCGATTGAATGGACTATTTAAATAATGTCAGGTTACAGCGTTTTTGCACGTTATTATGACAGTTTGACGTCAAACATTGATTATGGAAAACGTGCAGATTATTTTCATAGTATTATAAAATTATTTAAAAAGACCGACGGGAATATCCTCCTCGACCTCGCATGCGGAACAGGCAGTATTTCTGAAGAAATGGCGAAAAGAGGATACGATGTTATCGGTGTTGACAATTCAGATGAAATGTTGGGAATTGCTTTAAATAAAAAATTTGAAACCATGCTCAATATTCAATATCTTTGTCAAGATATGCGCAGTCTTGATTTATACGGCTCTGTTGACGTAACTATATGTGCGCTTGACAGCATAAATCATTTGAAAAAAATCTCTGATGTGAAAAAAGTTTTCAGAAATGTCGCATTATTTTCAGAGCCTGACGCACTGTTTGTTTTTGATGTTAACACACTTCACAAACACAGAAATATACTTGCAAACAACACATTCACCTATGAAACGGACAATGTTTTCTGTGTATGGGAAAATACTCTTATTCGTGAAACTGATGAAGTAAAAATGAATCTTGAGTTTTTTGAACTTGAAGAAAACGGAATGTATTCACGCAGTTCGGACAGTTTTTCAGAAATGGCGTACAGTGAAAAAAGTATAGAATTAACATTAAAAGAATGCGGTTTTGATATATTGGGGAAGTACGGAGACGACACGCTCGCTCCCCCTGCCGCTGATTCTCAGCGTATCGTCTATGCAGCTCGGTGTATAAGCAGCGGACAGATTCTTCGAAAGGAATAATATATGGGCAATTTATACAGAGCAATATCTGCCGATGGTTCAGCTTTTGCAGCTGTTCTTGACGCTAAAGACATTGTATCGGAAATAGAAAAAATACACAAATCATCGGCAGTTGTTACAGCCGCTCTTGGACGGCTGACCATAGCGGCATCTCTTATGGGGTATATGTTAAAAGGCAATGAAAACAGTATTACGCTGCGTATAGATGGAGACGGACCTTGCGGACAGCTTGTCGCAGTTTCCGATTCTATGGGAAATGTAAGAAGTTGTGTAAATAATCCTGTTGTTGAACTGCCTTTAAACAATCTTGGAAAACTTGATGTTTCAGGGGCTGTAGGAAAAAACGGTACACTTTCCGTTGTAAAGGATTTGGGACTTCGAGAACCTTATGTGGGCGTTATCCCGCTTGTTTCCGGCGAAATCGCAGAAGACATAGCAAATTATTATGCTTCCAGCGAGCAAATACCTACAGTATGCGCGCTTGGAGTTCTTGTTAATACCGACCTCAGTGTAAAAGCCGCAGGAGGATTTCTTATTCAGCTTCTTCCTTTTGCAGATGATAAATGTGTTGACATCCTTGAAAAAAATGTGGCTGAAATGCGCCCGGTATCTTCACTTCTTGCAGAAGGCACAACGCCAGAAGAAATTGCACATATGCTTTTAAAGGGATTAGATCCTAACGAATTGGACACTTCTGCTCCTGCATACAAATGCGAATGCAGCAGACAGCGAACCGAGCAGATACTTATAAGCATAGGACAGGACGAACTCAGAGCAATAGCTTCGGAAGGAAAAGATACGGAGGTTTCTTGTCATTTTTGCGGGAAAAAATATATTTTTTCCCCATCTGAAATTACTGAGCTTGCAAAGGGAGCAGCGAGTAAATAAATGAAACATAGTATTATATCTACTATCTTTTTTACTGTTTTGGTCATTTTTCTGACCTCATGCGAAAATTTAGAAAATACTGTAGAATACGTTAAATCTGACAATTTTGTAATGTACACCGATATAGAATACTCCGAAGTTGCGCTGGAAGATCGAGAAAATGAAACTGAGTCTGTTATTTCAAAACATTTTACATATGCTTTGAATGGCACTCGAATAGAATTGTTAATTGATGGTAAAACAGTAAAATCTCTCGATTATTATTATACTCCCGATGTTGACGCTATATCTGTTGCAGATTTTGATTTCGACGGCTATGAAGATATTTTTATTCCTTATGAATCTCCTTCTGATTATGGTACATATTACAGCTATATTCCTGACAAGAATAGTTTTTCAGAAAATTCTGAGCTTAATTCGGTTGGCAGGATAATGACTGTAAGTGAAAATGATACACTTATTGAAGACCAAAGTGATGACACAACAAAAAGAACGTTTGAATATCAATGGTTAAATAATAAACTCATGGCTGTAAAAAAAACCGAAACCTATAAATCATCGGAAAATGAAAAAATACTTACTGATGTGTATAGCTTTGACAAAAACGGCATAGAATATCTCATTGGTACAACAGAAAATACAACATAAGATATTGTTAAACAGGTGATTAAAATGTATGAGATAAAAACTGACGAGCTTCCGATTAAAGCAGTTCTTGCCTGTGCAGATACCGGTGAATTCAATGCTGAAGTTTCTATTGCAGAATTGGCAGAACTTGCGGAAACCGCAAATGTTGAAGTGGTCGGCGAAATAATCCAAAAGAAAACTTCTTATGACCCTGCAACTTGTATGGGAGCCGGTCGTTTGGAGGAGCTTAAATTACAGCTTGATGCTCTCAATGCTGAGCTTGTTATTTTCGATCATGAGCTCACTGGAGTTCAGGTACGTAATATTGAAGATATTCTCAACGTTCGGGTAATTGATCGTACTACGCTGATACTTGATATATTTGCTCAGCGTGCGAGAACAAAAGAAGGTAAGATTCAGGTTGAGCTTGCTCAGCAGAAATATCGCCTCCCCCGTCTTATAGGTATGGGTACAGCGTTGTCGCGTCTCGGCGGAGGTATTGGCACAAGAGGACCGGGGGAAACTAAGCTCGAAACGGACAAGAGGCATATTCGCAGGCGTATCACGTATCTTGAAGCAGAATTGGAGGAGTTGAAAAAACATCGTAATTTTTCACGTTCAAGAAGAAAAAAAGATGGCATACTCTGTGCCGCTATCGTTGGATATACCAATGTTGGTAAATCAACGCTTATGAATGCTCTTACTGATGCAGGAGTTCTTGCAGAAAACAAGCTTTTTGCAACTCTTGACATAACATCGCGTTCTATTGAACTTCCTGACGGCAGAAGCATTATGCTGATTGATACTGTAGGACTTATCAGACGCTTGCCGCATAATCTTGTAGAAGCGTTTAAGTCTACTCTTGAGGAAGCTGCATCGGCTGACATTATCCTTCATGTACAAGACTTATCATCGCACGAACGTGAACAGCAGGCTGAGGTAACAACAAAGCTTCTTTCAGAACTTGGCTGCGGTGGAATACCTGTTATCAACGTATTAAACAAATCTGATAAAGCACTAAACCTTGATACTGTTTTTGAAGATAGCAAGACTGTTATAATTTCATCTCAAAAACAAATAGGATTTGATCAGCTTCTGAAGTGCATTATGAATAATCTTCCGGAAACTGCTAAACGAATGAAACTTTTGATTCCTTATGAAAATACAGCTTTCATCAATCGAATTCGTTCTGAAGGAAAAATTTTTTCAGAGGAGTATAAAGAAACAGGAACATTTGTTGATGCACTTATTGACATCAAGTTGATTAAAGATGCAGATAAATATTTATTAAACAGTTAATATTATAAAATTAAATAGGGTGAAAAAATGATATTATGTATTGATAAAGCTCTGTGCAGGGTTTGACGGAACAGACCTGTACAGAGCGGAATAGTCTGTATCTGTTCCGAAATACCTTGCAAACTGACAAGTAATTACTAAGTTAGGAGTAAGGTAAATGAAAAAGATATTTAATTCAATAGCTGAAATGGGCAGCTATCTCGCCCTTTGGTCAAGTCAGTCATTTTCCGCTTTGGGAAGTTCAATGACTGCATATGCTCTTGTAATATGGTCATATAAGCAGGAAGGGTCTGCTTTAGTTACTGCTTTACTTATGATATGCTCTTATGCGCCGTATGTTCTTTTCAGCATTTTTGCAGGTACGTTGTCAGACAAATGGAACAAAAAAGCCGTTATGCTTATATGTGACAGCATTGCCGCTTTATCTACTGTAGCGATAATGATACTGCTTGAAACGGAAAAACTTGAAATCTGGCATATTTACATCATAAATGCGGTATGCGGACTTATGAATACTGTTCAGCAGCCTGCATCGGAAGTTACGGTTACAAGGCTGCTGCCGAAGAAATACTATCAGAAAGTCGGCGGATTGCGGTATCTTTCCAATTCGCTTAACACAATATTTACTCCGATAATTGCCACTGCTTTCATGGGAATTTTCGGAATGAGAGCAGTTATTTTATTTGATCTTGCAACGTTCAGTACTGCTTTTATCGTTCTGTTGATATTCATAAAAATTCCTGAAGTACACGATGAAAATTCTGACAGCGAGAAATATACCGAGTCAGTAAAAAAAGGCATAAATTGGCTTGTGAGAAACAAGGGAATATTCTATCTTATATTGTTTCTTTCTTCAATTAACCTTGTAGCATCAATGTACGATGCAGCGTTTCCTGCAATGATGCTTTCGAGAAGCGGTGGTTCAGAAAAAAATATGGGAACAGTAAACACCGTTATTGGAATCGCATCCCTCATCGGCAGTATTTTTGCATCACTTTCTAAAGCACCTAAAAATCGCGTTAAAGTAATATGTAATTGTCTGCTATTTTCTATGAGCACAGAAAATATTTTGCTTTCACTGGGACGAAATGTATGGATTTGGAGTGTTGCCGGTTTTCTCGGTTGGATAGCGATTCCTGTAATGAATACCAATCTTGATGTAATTATGAGACTTAATATTCCGGAAGATATGCAGGGCAGAATTTATTCCGTAAGAAATTCATTTCAGTTTTGCACTATACCAATAGGTTTTCTATTAGGCGGATTCGCAGTTGACCGTATATGCGAACCGATTATGGCAAATCAAAAAGATAATCTTCTTACCGCACTTTTTGGGACAGGCAAAGGAAGCGGCGCAGCATTATTCTTCTTTATAATTGCTTTTGCAGGAATTGCCGTATGCTTATATTTCCGCAATAATAAACATATAAAGGGTATTGAAGGTAGTCAATAAACAATATAGCATTAATTTTATATAGAACAAAAAAAGCAGTTTCTGTTTTAATTTCAGATACTGCTTTTTATTGTTATGACCTTTTTAGAGAAGTGTTATTCCATGTTCGCTACATTTTTGTATCATTTCGTCATTCCATATTGATGACTGAACTTCGCCGATATGAGCCTTGTTAAGAAGAAGCATGCATAATCTTGACTGACCGATACCGCCGCCTATTGTGAGCGGAAGCGTACCGTTTACAATCATTTTATGGTAATCATACTTCATTCTGTCCTCTGCACCGCATTCGGCAAGCTGTGACTTCAAAGAAGCGGCATCCACACGTATACCCATTGAAGATACTTCAAGCGAATCGTCAAGAACGCTGTCCCATATGAGAATATCACCATTTAGTGCCCAATCATCGTAATCGGGGGCTCTGCCGTCATGTTTTTCACCACTTGCAAGCTTTCCTCCGATTTTCATAAGAAACACTGTCTTATGTTCCATTGTAATCAGACGCTCACGCTCGTGAGATGTTTTGTCAGGATACATGTCAGCAAGCTCCTGTGTAGTAATAAAATATGGTTCTTCGCAAATTGTTCCGGCAATATCAGGATACCGCAGTCCAACCTTGCGTTTAGTGTACGCAATAGCTTTTACAACCTGTCTTACTGTATCTTTCAGAAAATCAATATTGCGATTTTCTTTTGTAATAACCTTTTCCCAATCCCACTGATCGACAAATATCGAGTGGGTATTGTCTGTATCATCATCACGGCGGATAGCATTCATATCGGTATAAATACCCTCCCCCGGCTTATAACCGTAGCGATAAAGTGCCATACGTTTCCACTTTGCAAGTGATTGAACCACTTCACCCTCGCCGTCAATTTCCTTGATTGAAAAATCAACCTTACGCTCAATACCGTTCAAATCATCGTTTATGCCGCTGCCCTTTTTTACGATAAGCGGAGCAGAAACACGATCAAGAGTAAGTGCAAATGAAAGTGACTGCTGGAAAATATCTTTGATATATTTTATAGCATGTTGAGTTTCTCTTAACGTAAGAGCTGATTTATATCCCTCGGGAATATATAATGAACGTGACATAGTAAACCCTCCTGTTTATTGACGTTTGTCAATTATCTGATGCTGCCGACTGTTCTTGGATAAAGAATAACGTCTCTGATATTTGACATTCCCGTAGTATACATAATAAGTCTTTCGAAGCCAAGACCAAATCCGCCGTGAGGTACTGAACCGAATTTTCTCAGATCAAGATAATCCTCATAAAGGTCAAGATTCATATTTCTTTCGTTCATGGCAGTCACAAGTTTATCGTAATCTGCTTCACGTTCGCTTCCGCCGATAATTTCTCCAACACCCGGAACAAGAAGGTCAACAGCAGCAACGGTCTTACCATCGGGATTCTGTTTCATATAAAACGACTTTATTTCCTTGGGATAATCAGTTACGAAAACTGCTTTTTTGAATACTTTCTCAGAAATATAACGCTCGTGCTCCGTTTGAAGATCGCATCCCCATTCTACAGGATATACAAAGTTTTCTCCTGAGTTTTTCAACATCTCAATTGCCTCGGTATAGGTAACTCTGCCGAATTCATGAGAGATCAGCTCTTCAAGACGTACTTTCAACCCCTTGTCAAAGTGAGCGTCAAAGAATGCAACCTCGTCAGGGCAAAGTTCAAGAAGCTGACCGATAACATATTTCAGCATATCTTCTGCAATTTCAATAACATCGTCAAGTTCGGCAAAAGCTATTTCGGGTTCAATATGCCAAAATTCCGCAAGATGCTTGGGAGTGTTGCTGTTTTCCGCACGAAAGCTTGGTCCGAAAGTATAGATTTTTCCCATAGCAGTTGCCGCCATTTCGCCCTCAAGCTGACCAGAAACAGAAAGTCCCGCTTTTCTTCCGAAGAAATCGTTTGCATAATAATCCTCTTCGGATTTAAATTCAGTGGTATATCCATTTGTAGTTACTTGAAACATCTCTCCTGCACCCTCGCAGTCGCTGCCTGTGATAAGAGGGGTATTGATATAAACATAATTATTTTTCTGAAAATATCTGTGCAGAGCAGCTGCAAGTACGGAACGCACCCGCCATACAGCATTAAAGGTATTCGTTCTGCTTCTGAGATGAGGAATACTGCGAAGAAATTCAAGACTGTGTCCCTTCTTCTGAAGCGGATAATCTGTAGGACAGTCGCCGAGAATCGTTATACCCTCCGGAGTACAGTTTATCTCAACAGTATTGTTTCTTCCCTCAACAGCAGTTCCGGACACTTTAAGAGACATGCCTACACGAGGTTCTTTAAATTCACCCTCGCCTTTTTCAATAACGATTTGAACGTTTTTCAAAGAAGTACCATCGTTGAGTTCAACGAATGCAACGCTTTTTGAATTTCTTGATGTACGTACCCAACCGCATACTGTTACATCTTTACCGATATAATTCTTTGATATAACAATTTCCTTAACATCAATGTGTTTCATAATAATATCTTCCTTTCACTAAAGTTACGGGACGAGCATAATAAAAAACTCCCGTCCCCTAAAACAGGACGAGAGTAAACCCGTGGTACCACCTGAAATTACCGCTTGCAGCATATTTTATGCAAAAGCGATCACTCTTGTCCGTTGTAACGTACGGAAAACGGCATCACCTACTAATAATTTTTCTAAAAAATTTTCGGATTGCTGCTCAAGAGTGTTATTCACATTGGCTCTGATACATGGTTTCCAGCCTCCCATGCTCTCTGAGATCGAATACCAATGATACTTATCTCTGTCATAGCATTTAATTATTTGTATTATATCATCTTTTAAATGATTTGTCAATAGTTTCTCGGAAATTTAAAAAAAAAATAAATTTCTCTGTACTGTTGAGAAAACCCCGACTTTTATCGGGGCTTTACATAATATTTAATTTTAATTGAAGCGACTTTCATCACTTAGCTGAATTACCCGTTGGAATCATCCTTTCTATATTATGTTTTAAGAATAGGAATTTTCATAATACATCACATTCCTTGAAAAAATAAGGTGTTTAATAACATTTAATAACTATATTTCCATTGGATTAACCCCATTTAAATTTTCACTCAAACATTTGATGGAAAGATATTTAATTTCTCATTGGACTCAACCTTTTCATTAGATTTTCAATTTATCTAAAGACTCACGTCGAAATTTCAGATAATCCTGTACCTTAAATGAGCTTAGATTGAAGTCGTTATTTTACTGCTAACGTTTGTGCTGCAATCAAATCATAGTTATTTTCATTCATCGGAACAAGCTAAAAACTTATATTCCCACATTATTGATTCAATTGTTTACATCACGCCGACTTCATGCTGTGATTCGATAGAACTCTCCATCGGACTCACTTACCTTTCCGCTTAGAATAATTTACATTGAGAAATTCTCAAACCAAGTAAATTTCGCTTTGAGTAAATCTTGTTTACTCTTTTTCCTTGATTATATAATACCATACTTTTTAGCGAATGTCAATAACTTTTTTACTATTTTATGCTAAATTTAATGCATTTTGTAGCATTGTACAAATTAATAGCTTTATGATTGTTCAATATAACAAATAATAAAATAAAATTTTATAAGCACTTGATTTTTCAGTGGATTTATTGTATAATTAATTTATATTAAATTATTTTATAAGGAGAGTTTGTTTATGCCTTTTTGTTCAAACTGCGGCAGACAGCTCGGAGAAAACGAAAGCTGTAACTGCCAAAAATCACAAGCTCCATCGCCCAATCAGGTACCACCGCCACAGCCGAATAATAACGTTCAGCCGGGATTCCAGCAGTATGACCAATACGGTCGTCCGTTGTTTACGCCGCAGGGGCAGCCGATATATTACGATGCACAAGGCAAAGCTATTATTGGCGGTCAGAAGAAGAAAAAAAATTCCGGCTGTATAATAGCTCTTTGTGTATCTCTATTAATATTTCTTATTATAGGTTTAATTCTTGCTGCGATATTCGTTCCTGCAATGCTTGGTTACGTTAAAAAATCCAAAACAGCTGCCGCCAATACTAACGCAAAGACAATAACAACTAATATTAAATCCGCTCTTGTTGATATGACAGAAAAGGGCATGACGATAGACGGAAGATATATTGTCTGCTCGGACAGCTCAAAAAATCTCTATGTTGACGGCGAAAAATTGGATTTTGACACTTTATATTACACAGCCAGAGAATACGGCTCTATCGACAGTTATGAATGGTTCGTTGTCATTGAACACGGAGCTGTCACTTATGCTGCTGCAAATTGTTCTGATAATGACGATTACGTAGGAACTTTTCCCAACATTTCAGATGCAAGAAGAGGTTCGCCGTCTTATACAGGTGTATACGATGATGATGCAGACCTTGATGAACTGTATGATGCGGCTTCGTCAAGTCTTTACGATCAGATCACAGTATACGCACAATAAAAAAATATCAGAAAAAAAGCAGTCCGAAAGGGCTGCTTTTTTCATGCTCATTCGAATGAATCAAGGTCGATCTCGGAAAGCATATCCTTGAGCGATGCAAGCTCGTCCGCTGTGAGCGTAACTCCCTTGCCCATTCTCGAATGATCCGGCGACCAATCACGAATGTCATATTTCGGCTCATGTTCGTTCCAGCTTACTAAATTAAGTTCCTTTGTCCAGCCCTTGGCATTTTCTGAAAGAACTCCGAGGGATTCTGTGATTTCAAATTTTAATTCTGCCATATCGCTTCTCCTAATTTTTGTAATTTACGGATTATTTCCGCTAAAGTTATTTTACCATATAATTTCTCTTTTGTCTACCTATTAATAAATATTTGACATTCTTGCTAAAAAATGATATAATAAATTATAACCTTTCAGCGAATTGGGGATTAGGAGCGATACAGCATGAAACAATTTAAATTTATTGCAACGCCGAAATTAATAGGCTATCTTATTAAATTTGTCATGCGTCTTACCGCTTTCGGAATAATGTTATTTCTATACATAAGAAATAAGTCGGAGTTTTATGCATATACTGTCGCTTCTCCGAAGAACGGCATAAATTTTATGCATATTATGTGGGCTGTATTTATGATTCTTATACTGCTGCACCTGTTTCCATCGAAAATAACATCTATGGGAGCGAGCAAAAGCAAGAAATCTAATTATTTTCCAATTCCCGAATATTCTGAAACTGAACTATTAAAATTTATACATAATGAAAATATTAAAGCGTGGCGGTGTATGATATGTTGGATTTTCGGAAATGCTGTAATAGGTATACTTTATTATTGCAAACTTTTCGGAAAATCAGAACTGTTGCTCATAACCGGTTTCTATTTTATAAGCGATTATATTTGTATATTGATTTTCTGTCCGTTTCAGACATTCGGACAAAAAAGCCGATGCTGCATAAATTGCCGAATTTATGACTGGGGACATTTTTTCATGTTCACCCCTATGCTGCTAATTGATACATTTTACAGCCGAAGCCTTTTTTTCATGGGAGCAGCTGTGATAATTCGTTGGGAAATTATATGGACAAATCATCCGGAACGTTTTTGGTACGGGTCTAATCAAACTCTTAGCTGCTGTAACTGCCAGGACAAAACATGTCAAATAAAGCGACAAATCAAAAAAAGTGCAGGACACATCATAAGAAAATAAGCTATTCCCGCCACATTCTGCGATAAGCAAAACATGTCAGATTTTCAGCCTTTTTGAATTGTCTGACAAAATAGCTTTGATCGTTAAAGCCGCATTGATGCGCTATTTCTTCAACAGAGTTATCAGAAAAACGAAGAAGATGTTTTCCATAATTTATCCGACATGTAATGATATGCTGAAAAATGGTTCTTCCGTATATCTTTTTGTATTCTCTTGAGAGATAATACTTACTTATGTAAAATTCAGAAGATAACTTTTCAAGAGTTAAATCTTCTTTGAAGTGTTCCTCAATATAAATATTTACAGCTTTGAGTTTCTGCTTCAATGCTGAATCCGCCTGTTCTGCCGCACATGTTGAAGTTAATGCAATAGTAAGAAGCTGAACTATCAATCCTGAGGTAAGAACCTCCGCATTCGGATTTTTTTGCTCATTGCAATTTATTATCTCCAACAGCGCTGCTTTAACATTTTCGAAGTCAATAGGTCGAAATACGTTTCTTGACTGAACCGCAAAATTCTCATAATACTGTTTGGACGTTGCTCCGCTGAAATGTACCCACATCAGTTCCCAAGGAGCATCTTCTGAACTTTTATAATGATGATGGATACGGCAGTCAATAAGAAAACAATCGCCCTTACTAAGAGAATACGTATCATCTCCGAAGCTTAATTCACCCTTACCTTCCAAAACCGCCGCATATAACCATGAATCTAGATCATGGTGATGAGTTTCGGTAATGTCTTTCTTATTAATGACCCCGGTTTCCTGAGCATAAAAGAATGCATTTTTAGCTGCCGGACCGGGAGTACAAATAATTCTTTTTGAAACAGTATCTGCGTTACTTGTATTCATTTGTAACGTTCTCCTTAAGATTTATTGCCTTTAAATTATATCACAAAATTCATGATTTGTCTATAATTTCATGAAATTTACCTCATAAAAGAGTATATAAGGGCTGCTGTTAGAATAATGATAAGAAAGTAAATTATTATTCTGCCGGAATTTAATGTCCTTTTTCTTCGTCCAATTGTCCCATAAGGCGCTATAAGACGGTCGATTTCACGTGCTGAAAGCTCGATCGGAAGAGTGCGTACACCCGGTTTCAAATAAAATACTGCTCTTTCAAAATATATGCTGTCAGGATTATTGACCTCAATTATCTGCTTATTTACACCTTTTACCATAAATACTCCTTTAAGTTTATTTATGGCTATTATTGGCAGAAATGTTATTATTATTCATTAAGATTTCTTATGTAATGAAAAAGGTACTGCTGTGCTATGCCGGCATTTTCATTTAAGAACTCAGGGAAGCCATTTGGATAATAATGCGCAAGAACACGCTTTATCCAGACATCCACAGGAAACGCTTCTTTTCTATACATACCGAAGAGAAGTACGCATTCAGCCACTTTAGGTCCTACACCCTTGATTTTTTTCAAAACAGCACGAGCTTCTTCAATAGGTGCGGACGACACGGCGTTTAAATCGACTTTTCCCGAGTTCACGCAGGAGACAGCGTCACAAAGATATTTAGCACGAAAACCGCTTCTCAGAAATGAGAGACTGTCAGGCGTTTCCTCCGCCATTTCAGAAGGAGTGGGAAACTCATTATAATGTACGCAGAGACGGTCGATTATGCCTTTTATCCTTGGAATATTATTATTTTGGGAAATAATAAAGGAAATAAGGCACTCCCAGCTGTTTTGACGCAAAAGACGTATACCTCCTGCAAAGGCACATGCTTTAGCCAATGTTTCATCTTCGGAGAACTGTTTTTTCAATTCGCCGTAATCTGTGCAAAAGTCAAAATAGTCCACCCACTTTTCGAGAAAGTCATCCTCGGAAATGTCATGGAACATAAATATACTGTCAGATAGCTGCGAAACGGTTAGATTTTCGTTTAAGAAGCTACCCTCATAAGTACTTTTATATCCTCTGTCAATTTTTTTCCATCGAAAAGCCTGACCGCAGTCAAGAGTTTCATCCAAATCAAAATCTTTTTCATATACAATTATGTCATTATTTTTAACGGAATAATCCATTATTTCACCTCATTATCAGAAAATAAACTTATGATTTCTATTTTATTATACTAAAATTAAATAAAAATTTCAAGTCCTTTAACAGATTTTAATTCAAATTCTGAGGACAAATTTCAATTTCATCAACAGGTTCGACAGCATTTACATTCCGCATATATTTATAGCGAGTCGGCATATATAAATAATTCCAATCATTTAACTGTCATATTCTTGCTGTAGCAATGTATTTTGCTACGATCAGGGTGTTCTTTTTTGCAATACTGCCTTAATAGTAAGCCTTTCCATACACACGAACAGTAAATTATTTACCAAAAGGAGGAGATAAAATGAGTCAGATGGATTTTTTTGTCGAAGGGATTCAGCAACTCCCTGCTATTGTTGATAAAGGCCCGACAGCACAAGAAAAGGTAGCTCAGGCTTTTATGGAATTTATGCAGCTTGCACATGTTTATGAATCTGCTATCGAGGTTGTAAAAACATATCTTGGAATACTTGACAGTGAGTTTAACATTAAATTTCAGCGCAATCCTATTCACAATATAGAAAGCCGTCTTAAATCAGCGGACTCAATCATGAATAAGCTCGTAAAGAAAGGAATAACATTTACTCCGGAAAATGCAAAAAAATATCTGCTTGATATTGCAGGAATCCGTGTTACTTGCTATTACATAAACGATATATACGTTTTGGCAGAAATGCTTTCTCAGCGAGACGATTTTGTAGTCATAAAGCAGAAAGACTACATAAAAAACCCTAAACCGAGCGGTTACAGAAGTTTTCACCTTGTACTGAATATACCGGTTCATCTTTCGGCATCAAAAGTTACAGTACCTGTGGAAATACAAATACGAACAATTGCTATGGATTTTTGGGCAAGTTTGGAACATCAATTAAAATATAAACCATCGGCAGCAATAACTCCCGAAATATCCGAACAGCTTCGGGAATGCGCCGAGAGGATCGCAGAGACAGATATGCAGATGCAAAAAATTTATTCTCAGATGAATGATATGGATTAACTCGACCGTAGTCTCCATAAGCTCTAAAAAAACGCTTTTTTTCACCCTTTCACTTATTTCTGCGATATGATATAATGATATACAGCCATTATTGAAAGGAGCAGAAAAAATGTTCGGACTTGTCAGAAAAATTAAGCGTGAGGTAGTTGACAGAACGATATATATGGAGGTCTTTGGAGATAATAAGGTCTCCTATCGAGTAACTGCTGGACGCATGTTTCATGAGGGAAGAGACATTGTTACATATGGCGTTGAAGTCGAAGATTCCCGTACCCGCGAAAAAGAAGAAATAGCCGACTTTTCTAGAGATATAGAAGATGCAGTCGACTTTGCGGAAATGCTTATATCCGACCGTATTCCGCCATGCCGTCTTTATACCAAGGCGCTGAATTATCTGCTTATATCGATTTAAGATTGTTCCTCTTAAAAATGAATTTGTATCAGAGCGTGTTCGCATGAAAAATGTACGTTTTTTAGTATAATTCTGGCGGATACAAAGAGAAAAAGTGAAAACATATTTCAATTATTCGGTCTTATGTAAAAACCGTTTCTTACATAAGGCCGATGAATTTATTTTGAAATATGAAGTATTTTTCCTATAAGATTCTGAAGCTCCGCAATATCAATTGGTTTTGGAAAATGAGCGTTCATTCCGCATTCAAGTGATTTTTCACGGTCATCCTCAAAAGCGTTTGCCGAAACTGCAATTATAGGAATACTGGACAAAATCGGATTTTTTAGATTTCTTATTTGTCTCGCAGCTTCATAACCGTCCATAACGGGCATCTGAATATCCATGAGAATTATATCATAAATCCTTGTATTCAGTTTACTTATTTTTTCAACAGCTTCTTTGCCATTTACAGCCGTATCAACGATACATCCACAGTACTCCAGCATGGATTGTTCGATTTCAAGATTTATGGGATTATCCTCAACAAGCAAAATATGTATTCCCTCCATGAATTTTTCATCAGAAGAAATTTTGCTTATATAAGTTTGATTTTGTTGTTCTTCATGTAATTTGAATGTCACAGAAACAGAGAAAATACTCTTTTTTCCCACTTCGCTTTTCACAGAAATTGTTCCGTTCATCATATCCACAATGTTTTTGACAACGGCAAGTCCAAGGCCACTTCCAAAAATTCCGCTGGATGTGGTATTTTCTACACGTTTAAACGGTTCGAATATTGTTTGAAGAAGTTCTTCCTCTATTCCGCAGCCGTTATCCTCAACCGTAAAAGTATATGTTCCGAATCCATGAGGCGAATTTTTATCTTCCTCAATACGAAGGACAACTTTTCCGCCTTTATAAGTATATTTCACTCCATTGTCCAGCAGCTGCCACAAGACTTCCTCTAATCGCATGGAATCGGCATACACTTTAAAATTTCTGACACCGCTTTTATCAAATACAAGTGTGATATTTTTTTTAGCTGCATCAGGTGCAATGCGTTTTTCAATATCGGACAGCAATTCATCAAGACTGCATTCGCATTTATTCAAAACAGCCTTACCCGATTCTAAATAAGTAAGTTCTAAGGATTCTGTAACAATTTTAAGAAGCTGTACGCTCGAAAGCTTGATGTTGTCAAGATAATGACATAATTTTTCTGTATTTTTCGGATTTGTTCTGATAAGCTCTGTGTATCCGATGATACTATTGAGCGGTGTGCGAATCTCGTGAGAAATATTGTCAAGAAAGCTCTGACGAGCTATATTTGCTGCATTTGCCTCTTTCAGAGCTATCTGAAAAAGCCGATTTTTTTCGTTTATATCCGTAATATCTTTTGCAATTAAAAGCGATATTATATTTTGAGTACGCTTATTTCTGCCTATAAGCGAAATAAACTGAAACATTCGTTCTCTTCCGGATCTATCAATTATTGTACAATCCATTACCTGTTCCGGCTCGTTACTGACATAACAGCCTATAAGCCTTTCAACGCTGAAAAACCGTTTGAATTCTTCATGATTCAACTTCACTATATTCTTACTTACATAATCAAGTACATCTGAATATTTTGTATATTCCGGAATATTTATAGATTTGAACATATCTGAAAGAGAACCGCTGAATGAATGGCTCGCTGATGAAATAAATGTATCTTTCGTAAGATTTACCTCAAAAAACAATCGTGCATTATGAAGAATTGCTTTTCGATATTGATTTTCCCTCGAAAGCGTGTCTTTCAATTGAGAATTGATTTTTTCCAGTTCCTCCATACGCTTAACGAATCTGTCAGTTACATCGTTAATAAATACGCAGAAAATTCCTCCGTAATTACTTGTTATTATATATTTTCCGTAATCCTCAACATACCGAACAGTACCGTTTTTTTGAATAATACGGTACTCCACATAGTCGAGATTATCTGAACTGTCAGCTATTTGTTCCTGTATACTTCGCTCTACTTCCGGTAAATCATCGGGATGAACCATGCCCTTAAAAACATTTCCTGTAAGTTCACGAAATTCTTTTTCAGTATCACAGCCGAAAATTCTTGGAACGTCTTTGTTGACATGTATAAGCTCCCCTGCTCCTGATGCTTTGTAAATAAAAAAACCTCCGGGCATTTCATCGCAGAAACTATGAATAATCGTAAGCGTATTTTCATCAAAAATAAATCCGCTTTTTATTTTTTCGGACATTGTATGCCTCCTTAGAGCCTGTTTGGTATCTGATGTTGTTTATTATTTTGAAAGATACACAAACAAAGTCCAACAAAATTTTTCATTAATATTATACTACAAAAATTTAAAGCCGTCAACATTTTTTATAAAATTGTTAATATTCGTGAATGCAATTACGCACAGGAAATAGAATTTCCTTTTCAAAATTTAAGAAATTTATAAAAACGCTTGTCTATACTTTTTTCTGTATCAGAAATTATATTTTGTGAAACATCGTCAACTATTGTTTACAATATTTCACAAATTTCTTAATATCTATTATACATTTATTTGCCCATTTACTGCAATTTTCATCATTTAGTTAGCACCTGATAACGTATTTGCAAATTTTTTTTAGAAAGTTTCGTCTTTTTTTCAGTTTTTATTCACTTATACATAGAGAATATTTTAATTAAAAAGGAGACTGCTATGAAAAAAATACTTGCTTTACTGGGGACATGCGTACTGCTCTGTTCTTCTGTGTCATGCAGCGAGCAAAACCAGTATTTAAGTTCTGAAAATTTGCCGTCCTCTCCGACAGCTTCGCTGATTTCCTATAAAACTGCTGATATTAAAATGGCTGACGACTTCAGCGAAATAATTACTCTGGACAAACGTTCTAATTATATTCTTATTTTCGGAAAATTCCAAGGCGAGACATACGGCGGATATATAACAAATTCTCAGTTTACCGAAAAAAATGATTTTAAGTTTACTCCTCAGAAGGGAGAAATAGTAAAGTCTGCCGCACTCATGAGGAAAGGTAAATCTGCCGTTATGACTTGTCTTAATGGCAACACCTTGTTGTATGTCTTTTCCGCCGAAGGTAACCTTGAAAACACGATTAGCTGTGGAAAAATTACTGAATCAGATTCATATATGACTCTTATTGCATCGGATGATGGTTTTTATATCAGTTCTGATTCTGATGAAATATTTTATATAAGCAGCGGCGGAGAATGCGTTGAAAATATCAATACGGGCGGAAGAATTGTCTGTGGTATTGCAAATGACAGTGAGGGCTGTCCTGCTGCTCTGCTTTGTGAAAATGACAAACAGTATTATGTAAAACTTGACCGCGGAAAGTTCAGTGAGGAAATTTACTGCGGAGATTATGGAAGTAATGTACGCGGCTTCGGTTCGGGCTTCGGAGAATATTCCGTATCAGCTATATTTTCTGACGGTCTTTACGTATTAAAAGACGCGGAATGGAATAGGCTAAGCGATTTTTCTGACAACGATTTCAATTCATACAATATTACTGCATGCGCTATGACAGCGGAAAATGAATTCGCTGTGCTTATTTCAGCAAATTCCGGAAACCATGATATAAGGCTTTTAACTGAACGCGATATTTCAGAAATAAAGTCAAAACAGACAATTAAAATGTCCCTTGTATTAGGCAAAGGCAGCGATATTATTGATGATCGCATTAAAAAATTCAACTCTGAAAACGACAGCTATAAAGCGGAGATTGTGAATTATGGCAATATAAGCGATGATTTTTCACAATGCTTTGATGCCCTGCGAGAGGATATAATATCAGGAAACGCTCCTGATATTATCAATTTCAGCAGCAGTCTGCCTATAGGTACTTTCGGTTCGCCTGAAAGTTTGTTCGTTGATTTATATACCATTATGGATAATGACAAGGATATAAGACGCGATGATTTTCTTGACGGTTTTCTTGAAGGTTATGAAACTGACGGAAAATTGTTGATGTTCAATACAGAATTTCAATTAAATACGCTTTCTGTTAAGGATAAGTTTCTGAATGGTTTGAAAAACTGGAATCTTGAACAGCTCAGCGAAGTTTACAGAGATATGCCCGAAGATATGTATTTTTCCTCTGAAGAAGTTTCACACACGCGCAGAGATGTTTTTATGTCGCTTTTCAACTATGGCTGTTTCGTAGATTACACCAATGCCTCATGCAGCTTTGATTCTACGGAATTCATTGATGCTATGAAGTTTATAGGTGAAAATGAGATTGGATTGACAGAAAATGAATATTGGAACGTTGAAATGCAATACACCGGGAATTACTATGCTGAAATTCACCGTTCAGATAAAGCCCTTTCCTTAAGCTTTATGCCTATTAGAGGTTTTTATGGATTAAAAGAGATTGAACAAGGATATATGGGCGAACCAACTACTTTTATCGGCTATCCAACCGAAAGCGGCTGCGGAAATTATCGTATTATAGACAACAGTTATGGAATAATGGCAAGTTCAGATAATATTGAGGGAGCATGGGAATTTTTGAAATATTATCTGATTGATGAAGACAAAGATTCAAGATTTTATTTTTCCGGTCTGAAGAAAAAATTTGAAGAGCAATCCGCTGAATCCGTAAAAGAACATATTGAAATCGATCCCGAAACAGGTGAAGAATATTCGGGTGAGTTATTCATATGGTATGATAACGGAGGAATGTATTATAATAATGAAACTCCTCCTGAACTTCATCAAACAGAAATGCTCCCGCTTACCGAAGAACAGCGTACAGAGTACGAAGCGCTTGTACGTGAAGCCGTAAAAAATGTATATCTTACGGATAATACATTAAGTTCAATTATCAGCGAAGAGATTGAGTACTACTTTGAGGGCGAACATTCCGCTGAAAAAACTGCTGAGATCATACAAAACAGAGCGCAAATTTATCTTAGTGAACATTATTCCTAAACCGTTCATGGAATATAATACTCTGAATTCAAAATAAAGAAATTATTTTATACAGGTATTTTGTATTTGTACAATAATATTTTAAAAAAGAGACTATAATCCATTGACTAAAGTCTTGAAATTTTGTATAATATTATCAAGGATTTCTTTAACCAAAAGGAGAATTGATATATGAAGAAAAAAATACAAGCACTGATTACAGCCGTTATGGTTTGTCTTACAATGATATGCGGAGCTGTTATTGAATCTGCTGAGCATTCAGTACAGACAGTAACATTCGCAGCGTCTGTTGACTATCCGGCTCAGTTCATGAACATTGCAGTAAACGACAATTCAAAGGTTCTTACGGAAAAAGGTATAACTGACGGTTCAGCACTTTCTGTCGAATCTCTCGGCAGGGATCTTTCTCCTTCATGGCGTTTTGATCGTGTTGGAGCAAATTCGACAGGTACTTTTTTCAAAATAACAAGCGCTCAGTCAGGCAGACTTATCACTCCTGCAAATTATAACGTTTCGGACGGTACAGACGTTATTATCTACGGGAGCGAATCGCATCAATGTCAGCATTGGTTTGTTGTTCCTGTAAAAAAAGATCGACTCGGAAACGATCTTTACTATAAAATAGTAAACTATTCCAATCCCGATCTTGCTGTTACTCATAATTCAGACTCTGTTGCACTTGCAAAATATACAGGCGCTGAAAATCAGCTATGGCTTCTCAATGCAGACGGACTTCAGGGATTTGCGGGATATTGCTATAATGACAATACCGGAAATGTTAAGGCGGCTAATATAGGAGGACTTTTTGGTGAAACAGTTGAAGTATCTGATTTTAATGATTTAAAAAAGTATGCCGAATCAGATGCCCCTTATACAATTATTGTAAAAAATAATATCAGCGTTACCAACCTTTCAATGGATTCTCAAAATCATTATTTTTGTCCTGATGGCAGAATCTATATCGGCAACAACAAGACTATCGTTGGAAGTTACGGAAATCACACACTTAATAACGTGCAGTTCTGTACAAAAAGAGGAAGCGGAAAAGGAAATAACGTTATTATCAAAAACTTTGAAATGAAGCATGATGCAAAATCCAATGGAAATGATTCTATTGTCGTTTATTTCGGTTCGGGACAAAATCTTTGGGTAGATCATGTTACTTTTATCGGTCACTCCGATTACAATACTCTCGGCGAAGCGACCCCTGATTGGGATAAATTTCTTGCTTGCTGCTATGATGCTGATTACTGCACAGTTTCTGATTGTTCGTTCGGACTTCACGAATACGGTCTTATATTAGGTTATCCGGATGATACGGAAGATTCCTACAAGAATAAAAATAACTTTCCGCGAATGACGCTTATAAGTAATAAATTCACGGACACTTTGACAAGAGCACCCGGTCTTATGCGATACGGCTACTACCATTCGCTGAATAACTATGTTTACAATTTCAGTATGGCATACACGGTTCATTCGGACTGTAAGCTTTTTGCGGAAAATTGTTACTACGATGGCGCATCAACAAAGGGAAACGTTGTGTGCGATTGGAACTCGGTCACATATCCCGGAGCATTTGCAGATTCCGGATCAAAGGGTGTAAATTGTAAACGCCTTGGCATTGAGGGACAGGCTAAAGTCTGCACTTGGCGTCCGAAAACCAATTACAGTTACGTTACGCTTTCAGCCGATCAGGCAAAAAATTATTGTGGTTCATACAGTGGATGTCAGACTTCAAATATAAATATAATGTATCTCAGATACTCATCTAAAGGAATCCCAAGTGCAGGTTATACGGAATTCCCAAGTGAACCTATGAAACCCGCAGCTGAAATTTTTAATAATGGTTCAACATATAGATTTAAAAACGTTAATTCAGGGCTTTATATGCAGGTTGCCGGAGCTTCTGCCGAAAGCGGCGCTAACATACAACAGTGGGGAACGTCTGAGGAGACTGTCCACGACATTTGGAAACTTATCGATGCCGGTGACGGATACTATTATATTGTTTCAGCTATTGGTGACGGCGGCACATATATGCTTGATGTCGCAGGAAAAAAATCTGCAAACGGTACAAATATTGATATTTATAATTATAACGGCGGGACAAATCAGCAGTTTATGCTGACAAAAAATTCTGATGGTTCGTATAAAATCCGAACAAGAATAAGCGGAGACACATCGGCTGTTGAAGTTGCAGACGGTTCGCTTCAAAGCGGAGCTAATATACAGCAATGGGAAGTAAACGGAGCAAATTGTCAGGATTGGATCATGGAGGAGGTTTCGAATCCCGGCTGTAAGATGGATACAAGCGTTGTTTATGAATTCAAAAATATTAACAGCGAAATGATAATGGATATCGTAAATGGAAAAATGGAATCGGGAAACAATGTTCAGCAATGGACACCTAACGGCTTGGATTGTCAGAAATGGATTCTGAAAGCATTTACAGGCGGAGGAAATTATTACTATATTCATTCCGTTTCCGATACAAATTATGTACTGAAAGCCGAAGGTTCTGCCAACGGCGGAAATATCAGCATTAACAAATTTTCTTCAAAAGACAGTACGATGCTGTTTAAATTCTCTAAAAATCCGGACGGTACATATTACATTATGACTAGAGCATCTAAGGATTCATGCCTTGTTGAGACAGCTGGCGCAAGTTCTGAAGGCGGAGCTAATATTCAGCAATGGTCGCCTACAAACAGTAATTGTCAGAAATGGTCAGCAGAAACGATGACAACAACTTCTGAAACAACTATCGTAACTACCGAAACCACAACTGTTCCTCAGACTACAGAATCCGATGACAAGCGTTCTGACGGCGATATAAACAATGACGGAATTGTAGGAATTGCTGATCTTGTGCTTCTAAGTAAACATCTTCTGAAAGACGGCAAGCTTACATCAGAGCAATGCGATTTTGCAGATGTCTGCAATGACGGAATAATAGACGTATATGATCTCGTTATTTTGAGAAAGCTTACTGTAAGTCAAAGTGAACTCATATAAAATTATTATCGCTTCGGGAAGTTTTAATAATCCCGAGGCGATAATAATTTTCATGAAATACAATTCTATATATTGACTTTATTATTATATTAGTGTATAATTAAAAAGCAACTATTTAGGAGTTGATTATTAATTATAATTATTAACAATTTGGCTTGTCGATAAAGATTGATAAAATAAGAGGATGCTCTCTTTTACAGAGATACCGATGGCTGTATGCAGGGCTTTGCCCTACACCATGCCAAATGAACATTGTCCTTTTGAAATTCCATTTTTATTTTTTCTACAGTCTGAATTGCTTTGCAGAAAACAAACTGCAATTAATTAACTAAAGGAGTTTACATATAAAAATTTCCACAAAAGGCAAATATGCTTTGCGTATGGTAGTTGACCTTGCAGCTCATGACAACGCCTGCGTTTCCTTGAAAGATATTGCACAGCGACAGGGAATATCAAAAAAATACCTGGAACAAATAGTTCCACTGCTCAGCAGCAGCGGCATATTACGTACAAACAGAGGAAATAAGGGCGGGTACATGCTCGCAAAATCTGCTGATGAACTTACTGTAGAAGATATTCTCAGAGCTGCTGAAGGCACTCTCGCTCCGGTATCCTGCCTTGAATACAAATCTAACAGTTGTCCGAGAGCCAAAGAATGTTCTACGCTTTTTATATAGGAAGGATTGTACAAGACAGTTTCAGAGTACCTTGACGGGATAACCATACGAGATATATCCGAACGCTTTCAAAACGGAAATAATTACAGCATTTAGAGGTAATCGCATGATCGAAAAAAAACTAAACAAATATCTTATTCCAAATATATTGGCGATGATAGGTATTTCCTGCTATGTACTTGCTGACACTTTTTTTGTATCCGCATCCGCAGGAACTGACGGAATTACAGCATTGAATCTTACTCTTCCTGTTTTCGGACTGATGTTCGCTATAGGTTCGATGATCGGACTTGGTTCCGCTACACGCTACAGTATTCTCAAAGCTATCGGCAAAAAAGATGCTTTTGATTATTTTTCCGACTCAGTAATATGGGCTTTTATTTTTAGTCTTGTTTTTGTCGCAGTAGGCGTTATTACTCCCGAAAGCGTATTAAAACTTATGGGAGCGGACAATAGTATTCTGCAAACAGGCCGCAGTTACATGAAAACCGTTCTGATTTTTGCTCCGTGTTTTATGATAAATTACACTTTTACAGCTTTTGTACGGAACGACAACGCGCCCAATATTGCTATGACTGCCACTCTTTCAAGCAGTATATTCAATATAATTTTTGACTATATCTTTATGTTTCCGTTAAAAATGGGAATGACAGGCGCAGCTCTTGCAACGGGAATTTCTCCTGTTATCAGCATGTGTGTGTGTATGTTTCATTTTCTTTCACCAAAAAATACTATTCGCTTTAAACTGAAACTTCCGTCACTGTTGAGGCTGCTTCGCGCTTGTACAATAGGTATATCAGGATTTGTGGGAGAGATTTCAAATGCTGTCACAAGTCTCTCCTTTAACTTTATTCTTCTCGGTATAGCAGGAAATACGGCTGTTGCTGCTTATGGCGTTGTAGCCAATATTTCGCTTGTTGGAATCGCGGTTTTCAATGGTATTTCTCAAGGCTTACAGCCAATGGCAAGCGAAGCGTCAGGGTCGGGAGATAAAGATTCTCAAAAGCGTATTCTGCGATATTCTCTGAAAATTTCTACAGAAGCAGCAATTGTACTTGTAACGATTATTTTTATATTTGCACCTTTTATTACATCTGTTTTCAACAGAGAAAATTCTACACAGCTTGCTGAATATGCCGTTACAGGTCTGCGTATATATACTCCGGGATTCATTGCTGCCGCGATAAATATTGTGAATGCAGGATTTTTCGGAGCGTCGGGTGCAGCCAAAGAATGCTGGTTTATATCTATATCACGAGGTATTGCTTCCATTGTGCTTTTTGCGTTCATATTGTCACATTTCTTCGGTATATATGGCGTATGGGCTGCTTTCCCTGCTGCCGAATTGTTCACATTGATACTAACTCTTTTCTATAAAAAAATAAAACGGAATAAAACAAGCTGTTATGGTATTTGAATTACCGTAACAGCTTGTTTTATTGTCGATGTAAAATTCCATTAGGAAAATATCATCCGTTATTCGGAAATTCGGAAAGAGAACCAAGTATAAAGTCTGCCAAAAGTAAAATATCATTTACACCGAAAGTTCCGTCACGATCAACATCGGCTTCTTCCGGAAAGCTTTCGGAGTCCTTTTCCAGATAAGCCTTTCTTGCCATAATTAGATCATAAACGTCAACTGCTTCATCATTATTAATGTCTCCCAATACAACATCTTTCGGTACTCCTGCTCCGAGAATACCCGTTCCTCCGACAGCTCCGATAACCTCGTCTACATAAAAGGAATTGACGGAATTTTCCGTTTCAATATAAAGATATATATCCTTTGCATCATCAGGTATTTTATAATTCATATTTGCAAGCTGAGCCCATTCGCCTTTTTTGGCACGTACTTCCGCAATCGTTGAATAATTGACATCTCCGTTTGCATCGGTATATTGCAGTTTCATAAGAAATGTATCTCTTAAGCTGCCGTCATTGAACATGACATTTGCGCTGAAACTGTATTCATTGCCGGGAACAAAGGCATTGGGATTCAACGGACGTATCACACCATTCCATGCGCTTGTGCGTTCTTCAACATAGATGGATTTATCTCCGACATACGAATTACTGCCGCTTATTTCAACGGCTGCGCCGCCTCTTGGAACCCATTCTTCTTTTGAACTTTCAAATCCATTACAGAAATACCAGCCGAATTCATTGGGTTCTATTACTGTTGGAGAGTTCCACCCGTAATTTTCATAGTCAAAGAAGTCGATATCTGCATATCCTCCTGTATTTTTAGTGGCATAGCTATAAATTCCGCTTCTGTAACCCGTAAACATCTTTAAATCATATGACATACTCAGTTCGCTGCCGATCTTGGTCCAATTCTTTCCGTCATATGAGTAAAAAAAGTTGGCTTTATCAATATTGTATGAAGAACTAAAGTTTTCGTCAATATCGTTGAAATGAAAATCCACTTTCAGGTATACTTCATTGCCGTTAAGCGGAACTTCTTCGACAATTTTGTCATAGCTGTCCATTATATTCGCATTTGAAGAATATCCTCCGTTTTCAGCCATGTAAATTTTCTTCGAACCATCGTCTGCAATACGAACGCCGACATTTCCATATTTGTACTGAAACGCCGAAAGACCCGCGTGATCGCCTGTTTTCATATTACTTGAATCAAGCTTTATCACACTTGAACAGGAAGGACCTTCGGTTCGCTGAGTAAGAGTATTTCTGGCGTTTATAATACTTTTGGCGATAGTCTTGTTTTTAAGTCTCAGCCAACCGTCACGTTCCGTAACAGACCATGCGCTATTATCCGGATTATGATTCCACTGCCATTCAAGAGCAAGTTTATTTGAACTATAACTAAAATCGTCATCTCTGACAAGCCGAGTACCCTTAAAATCTCCATCAATTTCAATAGTAACAGGAGCTTTGCCGTTAACACCCATCATTGGGAAACCATCAATCCATGTTACAGGAACAAGTACCGGAATACGTCCAACCGAACCATGATCCTGAAAAAGCATACCGTACCATTTTCCGTCCGGCGTATCAACGATCCCTCCCTGAGCCACTCCGGAACCATATGTTCCGAGTCCTGAATTGAGCACGGTTTTACCCTCGAAATTTCCGTTGAGATCCTTGCTGCGGTAACAAAGCTCTATACGACCGCTTGTACTTGGCCATGCAATAATAAAAACGTAGTAATAATCACCGATTTTTTGTATATGAGAACCTTCGCCAGCCAAATTATCAAGACCCGTCTTAAAGAGTGTTCTTTCAAGTCCGCCAAATTTAAAATCAGTCATTTCGGAATTGAATTCTTTTATCTTGATTTCGCCTCCGCCTCCGTACACCAAATAGTTTCTTCCGTCGTCATCGAAAAGCAATGATGCATCATGATACATACCGTTAAGTTCAGATCGTGTCCAAACGCCGTTTTCAATATCATTGGTTTTATAAATATAAGATTTTCCGGTACCATAACTTCCAAAAAACACATAAAACATTCCATCATGGTAACGTAAGCTGGCAGCCCATTGCCCATGTGCATAATCATGTTTGCCATTTGTAAGATTCTGAACGTCACCATCAGCAAGAGTGTCATATACATATGAACAAATTTCCCAGCTTACCAAGTCCTTTGATTTCATGATCGGAGCTCCGGGACTGAAAAACATAGTCGTACTTATCATATAATATGTATCGCCTACACGTATAACATCGCAGTCGGGAACATCCGACCATATAACAGGATTTGCAGCTGATGAAACGGCAGATGCTGTTATGACTTCTTCCTCGTAAATATTATTGGCAATTGGAATAATAGCAGCGGTCAAGGCTAATGAACAAAAACAAACTGCAGTTTTTTTAAGAAAGGAACTTAACATAAAATCACTCCTACAAATAATTCTTCTATTAAAATTGTACATAATTTATTCATTTGTGTCAATGGATTATTTGCATTTTAAGTGGATTATTTGAAGATGTTTTACTTTTTAAGGCGATATCCAATTCCCCACACGGTTTCTATATATTCGCATTCCGGGTTACATTGCTTAAATTTTTTTCTTATTTTGCTTATATGGACATTCAAAGTATTGTCATCGGCTGAATTTTCATCGTCCCAAACATTATCATAGATCATGCTTTTTGTACATGTGCGATTGGGGTTTTCCATAAGTAAACTTAGCAATGCAAACTCATGCTTTGAAAATTCTATATCTATCCCGCAGCATTTTACGGAAAAGTCTTTTTTGTTCAGTTCTATCCCCTTATATGTAAGAACATCGTTTTCTGCAGCGGTATTTTTTCTGAGCCTTGCAGCGATCCTTGCCAAAAGTTCATCGTTGTGAAAGGGCTTAGTAACATAATCATCAGCGCCAAGTGCGAACAAATCAACTTTTTTTCTTACATCATGTACTGCGCTCATGATAATTATCGGTACATTATGCTTTTGTTTAAGATCTTTTATTATATCATCTCCGCTTCGTCCCGGCAGCATAAGGTCAAGGAGAATAAGGCTTACGTTTTTATCATGAACAAGTATTCCTTCCGTTCCGGAATACGCGCTGATAACTCCGTAACCGTTATTTTTCAGTAAAATTTGCAGCATATTGTTTATTTCCGTATCGTCCTCAACTATAAGTATTGTTTTATTCATAAATTCTCCTTCAAAACTCAGATATGTATTTCTAACTGAATCTAAAGACATTTGCCTACTAAGAAATGCGGAACATCGTCTTTAATTATATTTTTAAGAGTCAGTTTAGTATCTCGGCTCAGCCTCAATAATTATACCACAGTTAAGTATAAATTACAAGTCTTGCAGAAATGTTGTTTTCAGCAATTCTGCAAGACTTGTAATAAGAATTTGTTCTCAGTTGTTTGTATCTGATTTTCAGTTTATTTTCCGCTTTCGCCATAATTTGAAAGTACACGGGCTGATGGATCATTTACATTGCAGCCCTCCCATTCTTTGTTCGGCATCCAGAAATCCACTATCATCTCTGAATTGCCCGGATAATACTTTTCAAAAATTTCACGATACAGGAGCGATTCCTTAGTAAAAGGTCTTGCATGGCTGTATTTTGCCGATCTTTCTTCAAATTCAGTCTGTGTATACTGTTCCTCCGCATACATTTTCAGATAATCGACCATAGAGTGTCCGACTGCATCTGAAAACGCTGCCTTTTCGCGGTACAGTATTTCATAAGGAAGATAATCGCCCTCAAATGCGCGGCGCAGAAGATACTTGCCTTTATTGTATTTATTAAGCTTTATCTCAGGGTCGATCGACATGACGTATTTTACAAAGTCAAGATCGCCGAAAGGTACTCTTGCTTCAAGAGAATTTACGGAAATACATCGGTCTGCACGCAGCACATCGTACATATGAAGCTCATGAACGCGCTTGACTGATTCCTTCTGAAACTCCTCCGCATTCGGAGCAAAATCGGTATATTTATATCCAAACAGTTCATCGGAGATCTCGCCTGTCAGAAGAACGCGTATATCAGTCTGTTCGTGAATTGCCTTGCACAGCAGATACATTCCCATACTTGCGCGAATTGTAGTTATATCATATGTGCCAAGAATCTGAATAACGGTTTCAAGAGATGCAAGCACATCGTTTTTGGTAATAATTACCTCTGTATGTTCACTTCCTATATAATCGGCTGTTTGTTTGGCGTATTTAAGGTCGATAGCATCAGTATTCATGCCAATAGCAAAGGTTTTTATAGGCTTATCGCTTTTTCGCTGCGCAACAGCGCAGACAAGAGAGGAATCAAGTCCGCCGGAAAGAAGAAATCCGACTTTTGCATCGGCAGCAAGACGTTTTTCAATACCTGCAACAAGCTTGTCATGAATATTTTGACAGACTGTTTCCAAATCATCATAATTTATCTTATCGACCGACGTAATATCACAATAGCAAGTAAATTTTCCGTTCTTATAGTAATATCCGGGAGGAAACGGTGAGATTTTCTTACATATCCTAACAAGATTCTTCGCTTCGCTTGCAAAAGCCATTGTGCCGTCATCAGCTCTTCCGTAATAAAGCGGACGTATACCTATAGGATCTCTTGCGGCAATGAACTCACGCGTTTTCGAATCATATATAATACAGGCAAATTCAGCGTCCAGTTTTCCAAACATATCAACGCCGAATTCCTTATACATAGGTAAAAGAATTTCACAATCACTGTCGCTTTTAAATGTATACCCTTTTTTCCGAAGCTCATCACGCTGTTTCAGAAAGCCGTATATTTCGCCGTTGCAGACTGCGTAATTTCCGTTAAGCTCAAATGGTTGCATTCCCTCCGGAGTAAGCCCCATAATTGAAAGTCTCTGGAATCCCAGAACTCCGTCCTCAAGTTCTATAATTCTGCAATCATCAGGTCCTCTTGAAACAGTAGCTTCAAGTCCCTGAGCGACATAAACCATACCGCTGTTTCTGCCGCAATAAGCCATAATTGTACACATCTGAATTTCCTCCCTTTCAGAAGCGTTCGCCAGTGCTTCCGAATATTAATAATTAGATTATTTATGTATTTTTTCGTCAAACTTATTTTTTTGACTTGCACCGGATACATCAAGCGGATATGTTCCGGTAAAGCAGCCTTTGCAAAAGTTTTCTCTGTCGGCAAGTTCACACAGCTTTTCAGTCGGTAAATATGCAAGGGTATCCGCTCCGATAATTCGTGCGATTTCTTCAGTTGAATTGCAGTGACTTGCTATAAGATTTTCCTCACTGTCAATATCCGTTCCGAAATAGCACGAATGCAGAAAAGGAGGAGAAGATATTTTTACATGAACTTCTTTTGCTCCCGCATCTCTTAGAAGCCGGATGATACGCGCGCTTGTAGTTCCCCTGACAATAGAATCGTCTATCATTACAACACGCTTTCCGTCAACGCTTTCACGAACAGCATTTAACTTTATTTTAACTGCATTTTCACGCTGATTCTGCTGAGGCTGGATAAAGCTTCTGCCTATATATTTGTTTTTTATAAATCCGATACCATATGGAATACCACTTTTATTTGCATAACCGAGAGCCGCGTCAAGTCCTGAATCGGGAACTCCTATAACTATATCCGCCTCTGTCGGACTGCATTCTGCAAGTATTTCCCCTGCTCTGACTCTTGCACGGTGAACCGATTTTCCCTCGATAACGGAATCGGGACGGGCAAAATAAATATATTCAAAAATACAAATACTGCCTTTTTCACGTACATGAGTGCGTATAGACTTCATTTTGCCCTCACTGAACACAACGATCTCTCCCGGCTCAACATCACGGAGAAATTCTGCTCCCACAGTTTCCAAAGCGCACGATTCAGATGCCGCAACAAATGCTCCGTCAGAAGTTTTGCCAATGCAAAGCGGTCTGAATCCGTCCGGATCACGAAACGCAATCATTTTCGTAGCTGTCATAATAATACAGGAATATGCGCCTTTTATCCGAGGCATTGCACGTTCTACTGCCGCTTCGGTAGAATGACTTGAAAGACGTTCACGAACAATTGCATAAGCGATAGCCTCAGTGTCAGAAGTTCCATGAAAAATTGCTCCGGACATCTCAAATTCACGTCTTAATTCAGCGGCATTTATAAGATTTCCGTTATGAACGAGCGCAAGATTTCCCTTTATATGGCGGATAACAAGGGGCTGGATATTATTGGGATTTTTTCCCCCGAAAGTTGAATATCTGACATGCCCTACTGCTATATTCCCCTTTCCTAAGCGTTCAAGCTCACCTTTGCTGAAAACATCCGACACAAGACCGTCCGACTTTTTATGACTGAAAACGCCGTCATCACAGACAGCTATTCCGCAGCTTTCCTGTCCGCGGTGCTGCAAAGAATACAGCCCAAAATAAACCGAGGACGCTGCGTCTGCCGAATTTTTCTCATATATCCCGAAAACTCCGCATTCCTCATGAATTTCATTATACATATTAAATCCGCCTTTTTAGTCCGAGCCGCTGCTCGTATGTTTTATAACTACATATACTGTTCGGATATTTTTTCAATTATCTCCGATGCCGCTATTGTCTTTTTCTTGCGGTTTTTCATTGCATATTGTTCAAGGTAATAATGCGCTTCCTCCTCTGTCATATTTCTGTACTGCATAAGCCTGAATTTCGCCTTGTCTATGAGTTTAAGCTCCTCTATCTTCCGTTCGAGTCGTACAGTTTCTTCATACAGCGCATACGAACGCTTTAATGCCGTATCTACCGCCTTTATGACCTGATGCAGCGCTTGCTTTGAAAATGGCTTTACAACAAGTATTATATCACCGCGGTCTGCTCTGGGACTGATCTTTTCGTAATTTTCGCTTTTTATAAGAACCAAACAGCTTGCGGCTGTCGTCTCAGTTGCATACTCGGCAAGCTCAATTCCGGCTTCATCAGATAAAGGACTGTTTATAAGCACCAAATCAAATGTTCGGTTATTGCTTAATATCTTCCTTGCCTGACCCGCATTTTCAGCTATTGTAACCTGACAATGAAAGAACTCTCTGATAAATGCCGAAAGGGATCCCGCTGCAGAGCTGTTGCTTGAAATTACAATAACATTTTCCAAAGTAAGCCTCCATTATAAATTGTAAAAATATTTTTTTTCTTCATACAATTCCTTATCGTATTCAGAAGAATATTCTTTCCATTCATTCTTGGCGCTGCTTACAATAAATTTTAAAAGCTCCTCAGGAATGTATTTTTTCAAAAATTCCGAATTATCGGCAATTTCAGCCGCCTCCATCAAATTGGCAGGCAATTTCTCATAGCTTGTTAAGGAAGGTGTGAATTTTTCCGGTATTTTCATTTCTCCCTCAATACCCTCAACAGCCGCGTAAATTATAAGACCAAAGACAAAGTAAGGATTGCACACGCAGTCGGGCGCTCTCAGAACAATGGGCGCTTCTCCGCCTGTTTCAATATTCAGTTTTATAAGCTGTTCCTGCTCTTCATCAGACCATGCAATATATCTTGGCAATGAAAATTCTCCGAAACGGCTGTAGGAATTTACAGTGGAATTGGTAAAGATCGTATACTGTCGAATAAAGTTCATAATGCCGGCTGCCGCCATATTAACCTCATCAGAATTGTTATTGCATGCATCATTGTCAAAGAAATCGCTGTCGCGGAATACGTTTACACCTATGTGCATACCGTTTCCGCAGTCATTTTTTACAGGCTTCGGCATAAAGCTCGCATGAATACCGTGCTGCTCGGCAACTGATTTTACAGCCGACTTAAAGCTGAGAAATGTATCCGCTGCTTTAAGCGCCGAAGATGCGTTGAAATCTATCTCATGCTGACCATGTCCGGCCTCATGACGCGATGAAACAGGGTGTATACCCATTTGCTCCAAAGTAAAGCACACATCGCGGCGGAAATTCTCGCCCTTATCATCAGGAGCAATATCACAGTAACCTGCATAATCATGGGGAATCTTGGTCGGCATTCCGCTTTCATCGTTTCTGAAAAGCATAAATTCGCTTGATGTGCCAAAGCGGAAACACCAGCCTTTATTTAGCGCCATTTTTGCAGCCTGTTTTAAAAAGTATCTTCCGTCTCCTTCAAAAGGCGTACCGTCACCGTATTTTATATAGCAAAACATACGGATAACTCTTCCGTGCTGAGGTCTCCACGGTAGTACTTTCATAGTCTGAGCATCGGGATAAATGTAAAGATCACGGCCTTTCGCAATGGAAAATCCACAAATTTTTTTTGCAGTTATACGTACTCCGCGCTCAAAAGCTGCTGTCATTTCCGAAGACAGGACGGATATATTTTTAAGTTTTCCTTTAACATCGCAAAATGTAAGCTTAACGAATTTAACATCGTTTTCGTCTATATATGATAAAACCTCATTTTCTGTATAAATCATAAACTCTCCCCTTTTTACGATGACAATTCAAATTTCAGAACAGTACATCATAATTATAAGTTTGTATATCCCATAAGAAATTCGTCAATTTCTTTAGCCGCATCTCTGCCCTCACGGATAGCACGTACTACTAATGATTGACCTATGTGCATATCTCCTGCCGTGAAAACCTTTTCAACATTTGTACGGAATCTTCCGTTCTCGGTATTAACATTGCTTCTTCCGTTAAGCTCAACGCCGAAAGCATCCGCAATATATCCTTGAGCGCCCAAAAATCCTGCTGCTATAAGGCAAAGCTCGCATGGGATAATTTCTTCGCTGCCCTCGACCTCTTTCGGCATCTTTCTGCCGCTTTCCTCATCCTTTACAAAATCAAGGCGGACTGTTTTTACAGCGGAAAGCTTATTGGCTGCGTCCTTTATAAATTCCTTGACCGTTGTGCAGTATCTTCTCGGGTCACTGCCAAACACCGCGGCAGCCTCCTCCTGACCATAGTCCGTTTTACACACCATAGGATATTCAGGCCACGGGTTATTTTCAGCTCTCTCATCGGGCAGCTTCGGCATCATTTCAAGCTGCACGACAGACGCGCAGCCGTGTCTTACGGACGTTCCTACACAGTCGTTTCCCGTATCTCCGCCGCCGATTATTACAACGTTTTTTCCTTTTGCGGAAATATAATTATCGTCTGCCATTGCGGAATCCAGCAGGCTTTTTGTAGTATCCTTAAGGAAGTCTACCGCAAAAAAGATACCATCCGCATCACGTCCGTCTGCCTTGATGTCACGGGGATTCGATGAACCGCATGCAAGTATTACTGCGTCCGAGCCGTTAAGTATCTCATTGGCTGAAACGCTGCGTCCAACGTCGGCGTTTGTGACAAATTCAACTCCCTCTGCTTTCATTATTTCAACTCGCCTGCTGATAACAGTTTTTTCAAGCTTCATATTGGGTATACCGTACATGAGCAGACCGCCCGGTCTGTCCTCACGCTCATATACCGTAACGGAATGACCTCTTTTATTCAGCGTATCGGCAACCGCCAAACCGGCAGGACCTGAACCGATAACAGCTATCTTTTTTCCGCTGCGGACTTTCGGTATCTCAGGCTTTATAAGTCCGCTCTCAAAACCGTACTCAATAATAGCGTTCTCGTTTTCCTTAACGGTAACAGGGTCGCCTCCGAGACCGCAGGTACACGCCTTTTCACAGAGCGCCGGACAAACTCTCGATGTAAATTCAGGAAAATTATTTGTCATAAGAAGTCTTTGCAGAGCTTGCTCCTTGCGGTCACGATATAGCAGATCGTTCCATTCGGGAATGAGATTATTCAATGGACAGCCTGAGATCATTCCGCACATCATTTTACCGTTCTGGCAAAAAGGCACACCGCAGTCCATGCACCGTGCTGCCTGTGTTTTACGCTGGTCGTCTGTCAGCGGCTGGTGAAATTCATTATAATTCTTAATGCGCTCCAATGGCTGAGCCGCCTCGTTGTCGCATCTGTCAAAATCCATAAATCCTGTAGGCTTTCCCATATCTCACGCCTCCTTTTTGGTAATGTAAAACGCTTCAATTTCAGCCTGTTCGCTGCTCATGCCTTTTTCCTCCAACGCTACAACGGTACTTTGTATCTTGGCATAGTCATGAGGAAGGATCTTCTTGAAGCTTCCGATATATCCGGCAAAGTTGTCAAGTATCCTTTTGGCTTTTTCAGAACCTGTTGCGTCAAAATGCTCCTGAATTATATTTTTTAACTCCATGATGTCATATTTATTTGTTACCGATTCAAGAGAAACGAGCGACTTGTTTATCTTCATGTAAAGATCCCTGTTCTCGTCCAGTACATACGCTATACCTCCCGACATTCCTGCCGCAAAATTTTTGCCCGTTCTGCCGAGAATGACCGCACGTCCACCTGTCATATATTCGCAGCCATGATCGCCGCAGCCCTCACATACGGCTGACGCTCCCGAATTTCTCACGCAGAAACGTTCGCCTGCAATACCGTTGATAAAGGCTTTACCGCTTGTCGCTCCGTAAAGCGCAACGTTGCCTGCAATAATATTTTCCTCTGCCTTGAATCCCGAGTCTTTAGGCGGATAAAGTACAAGCTTACCGCCGGAAAGTCCCTTTCCGAAATAGTCGTTGCTGTCTCCGATAAGCTCCAGCGTAAGACCCTTTGGTATGAACGCACCGAAGCTCTGTCCTCCGCTGCCGTTGCACCTTACCGTAAAGGTATCGTCGTCAAGAACGCTGTCGCCCCATTTTTTGGTGATCTCCGAACCAAACAGCGTACCAAAGGCTCTGTCGGTATTTTTGACATTAACTTCTATCGTTTTCTTTGTCTTATTTTTGAGAGCAGAACCTAATTTTTTCATGATAACAGTTTCATCAGCTGTCTTTTCAAGATTGAAATCGTAAATATCCTCCTGCCTGAAATACTGACCTCTGCCGTTGTCATCAACAGCTTTGCAAAGTATCTCGGAAAAATCAATATTTCCCTTTTCGCATTTTTTATAAAGCAGATCGGTGCGTCCGATAAGCTCGTTTACAGTGCGTATGCCAAGTTTCGCCATATATTCACGAAGCTCCTGTGCAACAAAACGCATGAAATTGATGATGTACTCCGGCTTGCCCTGAAAACGCTTTCTCAGCTCAGGATTCTGCGTTGCAATACCCATAGGGCATGTATCAAGGTTGCATACCCTCATCATAACGCAGCCCATTGTCACCAGCGGAGCTGTTGCAAAGCCGTATTCTTCTGCACCAAGAAGTGCAGCAACAAGCACATCTCTGCCTGTCATGAGTTTTCCGTCTGTTTCAAGCATTACTCTTGTACGAAGTCCGTTCATGATAAGCGACTGATGAGCCTCTGCAAGACCGATTTCCCACGGAAGTCCGGCATTGTAGATCGAGCTTCTCGGAGCTGCACCCGTACCGCCGTCATAGCCTGAAATTAGTATTACCTGTGCGCCTGCCTTAGCCACGCCTGCCGCTACAGTTCCAACGCCTGCCTCAGAAACAAGCTTTACGGAAATTCTTGCGTCTTTGTTTGAATTTTTCAGATCGTATATCAACTGAGCTAAATCTTCAATTGAGTATATATCGTGATGCGGAGGCGGTGAGATAAGTCCTACGCCTGCCGTAGAATGACGTGTTTTTGCTATCCAGGGATAAACCTTTCCTCCGGGCAGATGACCGCCCTCGCCGGGTTTAGCGCCCTGAGCCATTTTTATCTGTATTTCTTTTGCGGAAACAAGGTATTCCGAGGTAACTCCGAAACGTCCCGAAGCGACCTGCTTGATAGCCGAGCATCTGTCGGACTTCAATCTGTCGGGCGATTCACCGCCCTCGCCGGAGTTGGATTTTCCTCCCAGCTTATTCATAGCGACTGCCATACACTCGTGAGCTTCCTGAGAGATAGAACCGTAGCTCATAGCTCCCGTTTTGAAGCGGCGGCAAATGCTTTCAACAGATTCTACCTCGTCAATTGGGATACCGCCGTTTTCATCGAATTTAAAGTCGAGGAGACTTCTCAGGGTAAGCTCGTTATCCTCGCGGTTGACCGCAGCGGAATACTCCTTGAACGTATCGTAGTTTCCTGTACGTGATGCTTCCTGAAGAAGGTGGATAGTTTCGGGAGTGTAAAGATGATCTGACTTGCCCGAACGAAGCTTATGGCTTCCCGAGCTTCCAAGCTCTTTGCCAACGTTAAGACCAAGCGGGTCAAATGCCGCATTATGGAGCTTTTCGGTACGCTTGCTTATATCCGCAAGAGTAATTCCTCCGATACGGCTAACAGTACCTCTGAAATATTTATTTGTTACTTCCTCAGAGATTCCTACGCCCTCGAAAAGCTTTGAACCCTGATAGGACTGTATTGTAGAAATACCCATTTTTGAAGCTATCTTTACTATACCGTGGAGAATTGCGCTGTTATAGTCAGCCTCGGCAGCATAGAAATCCTTATCAAGCATACCTGTTTCGATAAGGTCACGGATAGTAGCCTGAGCGAGATAGGGATTGACTGCACAAGCTCCGTAACCGAGGAGAGCTGCAAAATGATGTACCTCTCTCGGCTCTGCGCTTTCAAGGATTATGGCAACTGCTGTACGCTTTTTTGTTGAGACAAGATGCTGCTGGAGAGCCGCTACCGCAAGAAGCGACGGGATAGCCGCACGGTACTCGTCAACGTCCCTGTCGGAAAGGATAAGTATATTTGCGCCCTCACGGTAAGCCTTGTCAGCCTCAATGAAAAGACGTTCAATAGCGCGTTCAAGAGAAGTTCCAATGTAATAAGTTATTGGAATTACGGCAGTTTTCAGTCCGTCAACCTTCATGCTCTTTATTTTGAGCATATCCGTGCTTGTAAGAATTGGATTCTCAACTTTGAGCACATGGCAGTTCTCAGGCTTTTCTTCAAGAATATTGCCGTCCTCGCCTATATACGTGCTCGTATCGGTCACTATCTCCTCGCGGATAGCGTCAAACGGCGGATTCGTGACCTGTGCAAAAAGCTGACGGAAATAATTGAACAGCGGCGGATCTTCACTGTCAAGCGGAGGTATCGGTATATCCGAACCCATAGACGCAATAGGCTCTGCGCCGTTTTCAGCCATTGGAAGAATACTTGTACGAATATCCTCATAGCTGTAGCCGAACGACTTTTGCAGCTTTTCAAGCTCCTCATGAGTATAGTTCTGCACGCCTTTATTTGGTATGTGCAGTTCGTTGAGCTTTACAAGATTGCTGTCGAGCCATTCGCCGTAGGGACGGCGTGAAGCGTAGAACGACTTTATCTCGTCATCATCAATAAGACGCTTCTGCTTTGTATCGGCGAGCAGCATCTTTCCGGGACGCAGCCTATCTTTTTTAACGATCATTTCAGGAGGAATATCTATACAGCCTGTTTCAGAAGAAAGAACAAGGAATCCGTCAGCCGTCAGACAATATCTTGACGGGCGCAGACCATTTCTGTCAAGAACAGCTCCCATAACGTCTCCGTCCGAAAAGAGTATAGACGCAGGACCGTCCCATGGTTCCATCATAGTGGCGTAATACTGGTAAAAATCGTACTTCTCCTGAGAAATCGCACGGTTGTTTTTCCACGGTTCCGGAATAGTTATCATTACTGCAAGAGGAAGCGGCATTCCCGACATTACCATAAATTCAAGGGCGTTGTCAAGTCTTGCGGAATCCGAGCCGTCTGCATTTACAGCAGGCAGCACTTTGTTCATATCGTCGCCGAAAGCCTCACAGTGGACTGTTTCCTCACGGGCAAGCATTTTATCAGCATTGCCTGTAATAGTGTTTATCTCGCCGTTATGGACTATAAGTCTGTTAGGGTGAGCTTTCTGCCAGCTCGGCTGAGTATTGGTAGAAAAACGGCTGTGTACCATTGCGATCGCCGAAACAAAGCTTTCATCCTGAAGATCGGTGTAGAACTTTCTCAGCTCATCGACCAAAAACATTCCTTTGTATACTATAGTACGGCTCGACAGCGAGCATACGTATGTATTCTCATTAGCCTGCTCGAAAACGCGTCTTGCAATGTAAAGTCTGCGGTCGAAATCTATTCCTTTCTGACATCCGCTCGGACGCTTTACAAATCCCTGCATAATAAACGGCATACTGTCAACCGCTTTTTGACCGAGTATGGACGAATCAGACGGAACATTACGCCAGCCGATGAACTCCATTCCCTGTTTTTTCAGTATTATTTCGAACATTTTCTTAGCCTGATTGCGTTTCAGTTCACTCTGCGGAAAGAAAAACATACCAACTCCGAAGTCTCTCTCTCCGCCGATGTCAAATCCGAGCTTTTCAGTCTGAGCTTTAAAGAACTCATAAGGTATTTGTGAAAGAATGCCTACGCCGTCGCCTGTCTTACCTTCGGCGTCCTTACCTGCACGGTGTTCAAGCTTTTCAACAATAGTGAGCGCATCGTCAATTACTCTGCGTGACTTTTCTCCGCCGATATTGACTACCGCACCTATTCCGCAGTTATCATGTTCAAACTGAGGACGGTAAAGTCCCTGTCTCTTGAATGGAGCTTCGTTTCTGAAATCGTCCATTAGGTTCACGACCTTTCGTTATTATTATTTTTATTCCGTATAAATATTCTCCCCGAATGTCCGAAATCAGCCCCATTGCTGAATCGTATACGGTATAAAAAATAAAGGACATCCTCAACAGACAATTAGTCTGTTGGGAACGTCCTTGTTCTTTATTATTTTATCATATTCTTTTTTTATTGTCAAGAGCCAATTTTAATTTTGTTGATATTCAACAATCTATTTAAACATTTATACGATTATTTTTCAAACATATATTGACATTTTGTTTTAATTGTGATATAATTAAAATACTATCAACAACTTAGCGTGGACTTGTTTCCTATATTCTTTGTCAGAGAAGTAACTCTTGGTGTCCGTCCTCGTGAAATGCACCTGTATAAAGCAATATAAACTAAAGTATCAGCAAAACTAAAGGCTTTATACAGGTGTATTTCACGACAACTGAGATTCCAAAGGGGACACCCCTTTGGCAGGAGGTGTGGGGGACAGCGTCACCCACTAAAGTTGTAGACAGTAATAATTAAAGAGGTGGTTTTATGGAAATTATTTTATTTACATCGGGAATATTGATCGGACTTACTCTTGCATACGGCATATACGGTTTACTTACATTCATTATAGAGAGTATGTTCGGAAGAAAAATCGCTGCGTTCAAGTATCTGTTTTTCAGCTATACGCCAAGCACTCGATTCCATATATGCAATTTTTCGCCGATCTGTGAAATTACTATGAAAAAAGAAAACGATACTGAAAAACAAGCAGCTATTTCATACATAATCAAAATAGTCCTCTACTTCACCGTATGTGTCGGCACAGCGCTGCTGACAATACGGCTCTACAAAAGCAATGCTGTCGGTTCAAAGCTTATGGCTCTGCTCGGAGGTATCGCCCTCTGGTTTGCAGGAGATATTTTTTTTAGAACATATTTCACTGTCAAGACCATTATCAAAGAAAAGAACTCTCTTTCACCCCATTATAAAGCTATAGTAAAAAAGATGCTCGACGGCGTACCGTTCAGTCAGATCGAAGTACCGGATCACCGTTCATACGGCTGCAAAGATGATAAAGCAAGTATAGCGCGCTATCAGCATCTGGTTTTTATGAACAGAGTATGGAACAACGATTCAGCAGGCATACTTTTTTCAGTACGTACTATGGAAGATTGCATAAATATGAACTATGCTTCACACGAAAAATCATATATGCTTGGTCTCACCGATGTTTACTACGATCTGCTTTTCTATTATAGCTATTTTGATTTGCAGTATTATCGTGCAGTAAAAATATTCAAGATAATTAAGCCTGACCTTATGAAAGACCACGATTCAAACGGATACAGGACACTTGCATATTATACTTACTATATTCTTAAAGATGAAGCATCAGCGGAGGAGCAGTTGAAAAAAGGACTGGAGCTTCTTGACGAATTTCCTATCGTATCGCAGCGTGAGTACGAGAAAATGCTGATAGAAAGATTATTGAAGATCATAAAAGCGAATCATAATATTGGTCAACAATCACTCATTTTATAAAAAAATCAAAAATAATCTGTCGAAAACATAAAAAACAAAAAAATTCTCAAAAAACTATTGACAAATCTTCCGTAAGGGTATATAATAACATTGTAAACAGCAAGGGCGCTGCGGAATGTTAAAACATTCTGTAGTTCCCTT
Organism: uncultured Ruminococcus sp.; assembly: GCA_910584195.1. Classification (GTDB taxonomy): domain Bacteria; phylum Bacillota; class Clostridia; order Oscillospirales; family Ruminococcaceae; genus Ruminococcus. The sequence continues at coordinate 92,814 of CAJTYV010000005.1, forward strand.
TTTTATTTGATGCGCATAAAGTAAATAGTTGTACACAATGGGGTGTGCGATTTTCTGATAAGCAAGGAAATCGTACACCCCATTTCAGTTAAGAGGCATAAACCCTCTTGACTTATAAAAGGGAGGTATATATATGACATTTTTAACCATGTCAGCCGCAGCGGTGTCTCAAGAAATTCTGGATGCTGTTGAAAGTGCGGCATCAAGCAAGGCATTTGGTATATGGTTTCTGATAGCCGTTTCCTTGGTATTTTTTATGCAGGCAGGCTTCGCAATGGTCGAGACCGGCTTCACAAGAGCTAAAAATGCCGGCAACATTATAATGAAAAATCTTATGGACTTCTGTATTGGCACAGTAATGTTCATACTTATCGGAGCAGGACTTATCATGGGCGAGGACGCATTAGGACTTATCGGAAAGCCCGGATTTGATATTTTCACTGCATATGACAATTTTGATTTCTCCAACTTCGTATTCAACTTAGTATTCTGCGCAACTACCGCAACTATAGTTTCGGGAGCTATGGCTGAAAGAACAAAGTTTATCTCATATTGTATCTATTCAGGTATAATCAGCGCGCTTATCTATCCCATTGAAGCGCACTGGATATGGAACTCCGACGGCTGGCTCTATCAAATGGGCTTCCACGACCTCTCGGGTTCATGCGCTATCCACATGGTAGGCGGTATCTCCGCTCTCGTAGGTGCATCTATCCTCGGTCCGAGAATCGGCAAGTTTTCAAAAACAAAGGACGGAGAGATAAAAGTAAATGCTATCCCCGGTCACAACCTTACTATCGGCGCGCTTGGCGTATTTATCCTCTGGTTCGGCTGGTACGGCTTTAACCCGGCAGCTTCTTCGTCTGTTGAAATGATGGGAACTATCTTCCTTACAACTACTATAGCTCCTGCAATCGCAACAGTTACCTGCATGGTCTTTACATGGCTGAAATACGGCAAACCCGATGTTTCAATGTGCCTTAACGCTTCTCTTGCCGGACTTGTAGCTATAACGGCAGGCTGCGATGTTGTAGACGCTTTCGGAGCTATCTGTATCGGTGTTGTTTCGGGATTCCTTGTTTGCTTCGGCGTATGGTTCCTTGACTACGTTCTTCACGTCGATGATCCTGTCGGTGCAGTCGCTGTACACATGATGAACGGTCTTTGGGGTACTGTTGCAGTCGGACTCTTTGCTACAGAATCCGCTCCCGGATTCGCTATCGCACAGGCTGGAGGAGCAAGCGGAATAGCCGGTGAGGGTCTTTTCTACGGCGGAGGTCTTGAGCTTCTCGGAAAGCAGTGTCTTGGCGTTCTTGCGGTCGGCTCATGGACTGCCGTAACTATCTTTATCGTATTCGTTGTCATCAAGAAAACTATCGGTTTAAGAGCATCTGAACAGGAAGAAATACTCGGTCTGGACGTAACAGAGCATGGTCTTATCTCCTCCTATGCAGATTTCGCACCGTCTATGGGCGACATCTCAATGCAGGGCTACACAAAGGACGATGCTAAGAGCGTTACAAAAGTTCCCGTAAACGAGTCTGTGGAGGTCAAGAACTACTCAGTTCCCACTGTTGACGGAAAACCAAAGATGACAAAGGTCGTTGCTGTATTCAAGCAGCAGAAGCTTCAGGATTTCATTCAGGCTATGGAATCTATCCACATAACGGGTATAACAGTAACAAATGTTCTCGGCTGCGGTATGCAGAAAGGACAGCAGCAGAAGTATTACCGCGGCGCTAAAATAGAAATGAATCTGCTCCCAAAAATTAAAGCTGAAATTGCGATATGCGCAGTACCTGTTGACCGAGTTATTGATGCTGCACGCGCAGCTCTTTATACCGGAAACTACGGAGACGGAAAACTCTTCATTTATGATATTGAAAACGTTCTCAAAATACGTACAGGCGAAGAAGGATACGATGCTTTACAGGATACAGAAGAGGAAAATAAAGTCCTCATGGGAATACCTTCAAAAAGCTGATAATTTACGGAACAGGTCTAATAGAGAAAGGGGCAGGGCGTTCCAACGCTCTCCCCTATCCTCCGAAATTTACATCTAAAGGGAGAAAATAGATGCCACCAAAATTTATATTTGTGACAGGCGGAGTCGTATCAGGACTCGGCAAGGGCATTACGGCAGCTTCGCTCGGACGGCTGCTCAAGCAAAGAGGTTATAAGGTCACGATACAAAAATTCGACCCATATATAAACGTTGATCCGGGTACTATGTCGCCTTATCAGCACGGAGAGGTTTTCGTTACCGATGATGGTGCGGAAACCGATCTTGACCTCGGTCATTACGAACGGTTTGCAGACGTAAATCTGACGGTCAACTCCAATGTGACTACAGGTAAAATCTACTGGAACGTCATTACAAAGGAACGCCGCGGCGATTATCTCGGCGGAACGGTTCAGGTCATACCTCACATCACTAACGAAATAAAAAACAAGGTCTACGGAGCCGCCAAAGACGCAAACGCCGATATTGTCATAACCGAGATAGGCGGAACTGTCGGAGACATCGAATCCACGCCGTTTCTTGAAGCAATAAGGCAGGTAGGTACGGAGCAGGGCAGAAATAACGTTGCCTATATCCATGTTACTCTTGTTCCGTACATCGCAGGCTCGGAGGAACTCAAATCCAAACCTACTCAGCATTCTGCAAAGGAGCTTTTATCTATCGGTATCCAGCCGAATATCATAGTTTGCCGAAGCGAAATGCCGATACCAAAGGATATGCGTGAAAAGATCGCGCTTTTCTGCAACATACGCTCTGAGGACGTTATCCAGAATCTTACCGCGCCATCGCTTTATGAAGTTCCTCTTTGGCTTGAAAACGAAGGTCTTGCGGATTCAGTATGCCGTCATTTAGGAATTGAAAACCGTACCCCCGATCTCGCTGAATGGATAGAAATGGTAAAACGAGCGGAAAATGCTCATAAAAAAGTTACTATCGGACTTGTCGGAAAATACGTTGAACTTCACGACGCCTATCTTTCCGTAGCAGAAGCGCTCCGCCACGGCGGTATCGTGAACGATGCATCCGTAGACATACGCTGGATAGATTCTGAAAACATTACTGCCGAAAACTCAGCAGATACGCTTTCGGAATGCAATGGAATAATAGTTCCCGGAGGATTCGGAAAACGCGGCATCGAGGGCATGATAGAAACTATCCGCCATGCGCGTGAGAATAAAGTCCCGTTTTTCGGGATATGCCTTGGCATGCAAATGGCTGTTACCGAGTTTGCACGGCACGCAGCAGGTCTGCCGGACGCTGATTCCGAGGAATTCAGCAAGACTAACGATCCCGTTATCCACATTATGGAGGAGCAGAAAAATATCGACCAAAAAGGCGGAACAATGCGTCTCGGACTTTATCCGTGCAGGCTCAGTTCCGATTCAAAGGTACACAGCATCTACGGCAGCGAGCTTATTTACGAACGCCACCGCCACCGCTATGAGTTCAATAACGCTTACAGAACGGCTCTTACAAAGGCAGGCTTGAAGCTTGCAGGACTTTCCCCTGACGAACGCCTTGTGGAAATAATAGAGCTTCCGGATCACCCGTGGTTTATCGGAGTGCAATTCCACCCGGAATTTAAATCACGTCCCAACAGACCCCATAAATTATTTGCTGATTTTATAAAAGCAAGTCTAGAAAATTGTTAATAAATCTTTAGGAGGAAACTATAATGGAAAAAATTACAGATTACTTTGGTTCAATGGTATTTGACGATAGAGTTATGAAAGCTCGTCTGCCTGAAAAGGTCTACAAAAGCTTAAAGGAAACTATCGACAAGGGTACACCTCTTGATGCTTCCGTAGCAAATTCAGTAGCGTCAGCTATGAAAGACTGGGCTATCGAGCATGGCTGTACTCACTACACACACTGGTTTCAGCCGCTTACCGGTCTGACGGCTGAAAAGCACGACAGCTTTATCACACCTGCTCCCGATGGCAGAGTTATTATGGAGTTCTCGGGAAAAGAGCTTGTCAAGGGCGAACCTGACGCATCTTCGTTCCCCTCAGGCGGACTTCGCGCAACATTTGAGGCAAGAGGCTATACGGCATGGGATCCTACCTCCTACGCTTTCATTAAGGACGGCACACTCTATATCCCTACTGCTTTCTGTTCGTACACAGGCGAAGCTCTTGATAAAAAAGTTCCGCTGCTCCGTTCAATGGACGCTATCAATAAACAGGCTTTGAGAATACTTCATCTTTTTGGAAACGATACAGTTCAGGTCGTAAAAACCTCCGTTGGTCCCGAGCAGGAATATTTCCTTGTACCGGCTGAGCTTTACGCACAGAGAAAAGACCTCATTATGAGCGGTCGTACTCTCTTTGGCGCAATGCCTCCTAAAGGACAGGAAATGGAGGATCACTATTTCGGCTCTATCAAGCAAAAGGTCTCCGAATACATGGCAGACCTTGATAAGGAATTGTGGAAATTAGGTATTCTCGCTAAAACAAAGCATAACGAGGTAGCTCCGGCACAGCATGAGCTTGCGCCTATCTACAGCACTACAAATATCGCTACCGACCATAACCAGCTCACTATGGAGGTTATGCAGAAGGTCGCTAAAAAACACGGTCTTGTCTGTCTGCTTCATGAAAAGCCTTTTGCAGGCGTAAACGGTTCGGGCAAACATAATAACTGGTCTATTTCTACTGATACAGGCATTAATCTCCTTTCTCCCGGAGAGACTCCTCACGAAAACGCACAGTTCCTTCTGTTCCTAGCGGCTGTTATCAAAGCTGTCGACGATTATCAGGATCTGCTACGCCTGTCCGTTGCTACAGCAGGCAACGATCACAGACTTGGCGCAAATGAAGCTCCTCCGGCTGTTATCTCGATATTCCTCGGAGATGAGCTGACAGCAGTTCTCGACGCTATCGAAAAAGACGAGCCTTATGGCGGTACTAAAAAGGAAAAAATGCAGCTCGGCGTTGACGTTCTTCCTAAGTTCCGCAAAGACACTACAGACCGCAACAGAACGTCTCCCTTTGCATTCACAGGCAATAAATTTGAATTCCGTATGCTCGGTTCAAGCAACAGTATTTCCTGCGCAAACATTCACCTGAACGCTGCTGTAGCCGAGGTTCTGAAACAGTTCGCGGATGAACTCGAAAAGGCTGATGATTTCAACAAGGCTCTGCATGATCTTATCCGCAGAACTATCAAGGATCATAAGCGTATCATTTTCAACGGAAACGGCTACGACGATGCTTGGATCACTGAAGCTGAAGCAAGAGGTCTGCTGAATCTTAAAACTACTGCTGATGCGATGCCGCGTATCTGTGACAAGAAGAATGTGGATATGCTCACTTCCCACGGTATTTTCACAGAAGCTGAAATTTACTCGCGCTGTGATATTATGCTTGACAACTATATCAAGCAGGTTAACATTGAAGCTCTTACAATGGTTGATATGGCACGCAAGGAGATCATACCGGCTGTTATGAAATTTACTGCTGATACTTCCTCTGCCGTAGCATGTAAAACAAGCGTAGTCTCTGTAGCCTGCAAATACGAAAAGAGACTTATCACAACCTTGTCCGATCTGACGGATGAAATGGACGAAGCTGTATCAGCACTTGAGGGCGCTGTGGCTGAATTAAAATCCATTGACAATGTTATCAAAGCTTCTGAATTTGTGCGTGACAGTCTGCTTCCTAAAATGGACGCTCTCCGTGCGGCGGCTGACAAGGCTGAAACCGTGACATCTGAGGAATACTGGCCTTTCCCGACTTACGACAAACTGCTTTTCGGCGTTAAATAAGCCATCTACTTTTCTCCCCTGCCGGAAGCAGATTATCGTAATTAAGAAAATATCTTTACTGATTCTGCTTCCGGCGAATATAAATATAAGCGCCTCCGATTTTCGGAGGCGCTATTAATTTGCCTTATTATCTAATAAATATATATATCGTATATGCTGCGTACATTATAAGCATAATAATTCCGTGCAGTCGTCCGAGCTGCTTTTTTTTCATACAAAACGCCATGACAATACCGCTCATAACAATAAGTACGGAAGTATCAACAATATTTTTGACAGAAAACGCTATTGGTGAAATAGCCGAAGCAATACCAAGAACAAAAAGAATATTAAAAATATTGGATCCTACAACATTACCTACCGCCATATCAATTTCTTTCTTGCGTGCTGCAACTACAGAAGTAACCAGTTCAGGCAAACTTGTTCCAAGCGCGACGATGGTCATTCCTATAAGATTATCGGACATTCCGAATGTCCGTGCAATATTGGACGCTCCCTCAACTACCATTTTACCGCCAACTGCAATAGCGGCAATGCCGCCGAGAATGCAGAGCAAAAGTTTCCACACCGGCATTGTATTGTAATTCTCATCAGCCTCGCTTCTTGCACGGTGGGCAGACATTACCATAACAAAGAGAAATGCTGCGAAAAGAATAAGCATGAATATTCCGTCAATATGTCCAAGAGCCATTCCCATAGCTCCCAATCCCATAAGAAGTCCGGCTGCTGCAATTGAAATAGGAAAATCCCTTTTAAGGGTTTCCTTATTTATAACAAGAGGACAAAGTATAGCACAAATACCGCATACTACCATAAGATTAAATATATTCGAACCTACAGCATTACTGACAGCCAGTTCATTCTTACCTGATAATGACGCGCTTACGCTGACGGAAGTCTCGGGAAGACTAGTCCCCATAGAAACCACCGTCATTCCGATGATAAGTGACGGCACTTTAAGTATTTTAGCAACAGCCGAACTGCCGTCCACAAAAAAGTCAGCTCCTTTTATAAGAAGCACAAATCCTGCAACAAGCAATAAATACATCATTTCACTAAACCTCATTTTCCGAAAAGACACTTATGTCATTATATCATACTGCTTAGAAAATATCAACCCTTGATTTAAAACCATAATATTTTAAAATACAATTACAGTGAAAAACATGTGTACGCTTCGTGACAAAACAAACAAGAATTTTGTAAAAAAAGCTCAATATCTGAAAAAATACACAATTTTTTTCTAAATTTACAATTAAATAAATATAATTCGTAGAAAATAAAAAAAATCTGTTTTTTCCTTGAATTCAGTTAAAATTTGTGCTATAATCTCATTTGGCAACGCATATTTATAAGGAGGTTTTTTTATGTTGGCTGCACAGATCTTCGCCATAATAATTTTTATGACGATGTTTATAATGATCGTGCTTGATAAAATCGAACGTCATTATGTTACTCTCGGATGCGGAATACTTACACTCATTGTGGTTTTTGGCATATGTATGAGAAACGGCACAGCTATATGGCAGACTATTGCGATTCGTGACTTTGTTAAACCTGATTTTTGGTATCAGGTAACTGAAAGTGAAAGCAAAGGAATAAACTGGGCTACCATTGTATTTATTGCGGGCATGATGATAATGGTCGAGGGAATGGCAAAAGCAGGTTTCTTTCGCTGGCTTTGTATGAAAATTGCGTTTCTCGTAAAATGCAGAACGATTCCTGTGTTTATTACATTCATGATAATGGCTGCGGTTTTGTCTATGTTCATTGACAGTATCACTGTTATTATGTTCCTGGCTGCTGTTACTATAGAACTTGCTCAGCTTCTGAAATTCAACCCTGTTCCCATGATATTGGCCGAAATTTTCTGTGCCAATTTGGGAGGCTCTGCAACTATGTGCGGAGATCCGCCGAATATAATAGTTGGAACATCTCTCGGCTTCTCATTCTTTGATTTTCTTGCCAATACAGGCGTTTGTGCGGGTATTTGTTTGGTATTTACAGTAATATTTTTCTATTTTGCATTCAGAAAGGAGCTTGTCTCTAATAAAGGGGAAAGCGTTGATATATCTAAGCTTCCCTCTCCTTCCAGCGCTATAACTAATAAAAAAGATTTTATTATAAGTACCGTTATTTTCGGACTTGCCGTTATACTCCTTGTCTCGCATTCGGCTACTCACCTTACAGTTGCAACTATCGGTACTGTAATTGCAGTTATAACTCTTATTACTGCCGGAAAAAATGCCTGGGTTCTTCTTAAAAAAGTTGATTACAAAACACTCGTATTCTTCATAGGTCTGTTTATGGTAGTCGGAGGGCTTGAAGAAACGGGTATACTTGAATACATTGCAGATTTCATCGGTAATATAAGCGGCGGAAACGCATATATTATGATAGCCATTATTCTTTGGATCTCTGCTGTTGCAAGCGCGTTTGTGGATAATATTCCATTTGCGGCAACCATGGTTCCTGTTATTCAAAGCCTTGCGGCATCTACAGGAGTTCCGATAAATACTCTTGCCTGGACGCTTTCTATAGGCACAGACATCGGAGGAAGCGCAACGCCTATCGGTGCTTCTGCCAATGTTGTAGGAACTTCCGTTGCGGCAAAAAACGGTTATCCTGTAAGCTGGGGACGCTACTGTGCAAAACTTGCTCCGGCTACAGTTATTGTGCTTATTATCTCAACCGTATACATATTTGCAAGATATTTATAATAAGGAGGATTTTCAATGTCACAGATAATTATTTCGGTAGGAAGAGAATTTGGCAGCGGCGGACGAATCATTGCGGAAGAGCTTGCAAAGCGTTTTGAACTTCCGATTTATGACCGTCACCTTATAACAGAGATCGCAGCCAAAACTGGTATGACAGCCTCTGATATTGAAAAGCTTGACGAAGCTCCGAAATCCCGTCTTACTTCAAGAAGAGTTCGTGGTTTCAGTAATTCTATAGAGGATAATATCGCAGAAATGCAGTTCGATTTTATTCGCAAAAAGGCTGAAAGCGGCGAATCGTTCATCGTTGTGGGACGATGCTCCGAATCAAAGCTCCGTGATTTTGACTGCTTATGTTCCTTGTTCATCATAGGCGACATGGAAGCTAAAATCAAACGCATTATGGAACTATATGAAATGTCTGAATCAGAAGCTAAAAGCTTTATCGAAAAAAAAGACAAAAAGCGCAAACGTTATCATAACTATCATGTTGGACTTCACTGGGGCGATTCACGTCTTTATGATCTTACTGTAAACAGCAGTCGTTTGGGTATCAAGAAAACTGTAGATTTTCTTGAAAGCTATATCAGAGTAAGACAAGAATCTGTCGGAAAACAAAACGATTGATATGCAGTTATTGCGGTCATATTTTTCCTGATTAAAAAATAATGCAGCTTCGGAGATAAAAGCCGAAGCTGCATTTTATTATGCGAAATCATTTGAGTTTTATACATTCGCCGTCAACGCTTACAATAGTGTTTGGAAAAATACCGTGTACATTATCAGTATAATTTTTTGGACTTACCAAAGCAGGACTGTAATGAGTCAGCCATAACGCCTTTGAATCAGACGCTTTTGCAAGCTTGGCGCTTTGTGAAAAAACCATATGTCCTTTTTCATACATTTTTTCAATGTACTCATCGTCTCCGTACATACCCTCGCAAATAAGCAAATCAGAGCTTTGGGCAAACGAGATCATTCCGTCAAAATATCTGCTGTCAGTCATATATGTAACTTTAATCGGCTGACGTACACCCGATGTCACCATTTCCGGAGTTATTATTTTTCCATTGACCTCAACGCTTTTTCCCGAATGTAATTCTTTCCACAGCTTAACATCAACACCGAGAGACTTCGCTTTTTCGGGAGCAAAAATCGGCTTTCGATTAAGAACAAAGGAATATCCCAAACAATCAACTCCATGCCGCAGGGGCAAAGTTGAAACAATTATATCATTCCATACAAATTCAACATTTATGTCACTTCTGAGTTCCCGTACTTCCACTGTAAACGGAAGTACAGGACAAATACACATAAGCTGTCGGATTATATTTGCAATTCCTATATGTCCGTAAATTTTTAGTGTTTCTGTTTTACCGTAATTTCCCAAAGAAAGCAAAAGTCCCGGAAGTCCGGATATATGATCTGCGTGAACGTGAGTTATAAGTATAGCGTCAAGTCGGCTGAGCTTCAGATGATGCTGATTTATAGCAATCTGCGTTCCCTCGCCGCAGTCCACAAGGCATGCCTTTCCGTTGTATTCGAGCCACATGCTTGTAAGCCACCTGTTCGGCAGCGGAAGCATCCCCCCCGTACCAATAAGTGTAACATCTATCATAGTTTCACCACCTTTTTTAATATTATATCACGAATTTTTTTTAAGTGCAAGAAAAATTATAATTTGTTCTATCTTTAGTTAAAACCGTGCAAACGCTCATTAGAAGAAATAGCTATATTTTTTTCCGAAAATATCTTTTTAATAGTTGACATTGCATCAAATTACTGGTATAATAAAACAAGAATACACAAGGAATATTCGTACAAAATCGTTAAAATATTAATAAGTATTGGAGGAAATCTATGCAATTAAAAAGAATTATTTCTGTCGTTACAGTTGGTCTGATGCTGTGTTCAACTGTAAATTTAACAGCGTCTGCTGAAGAAGAAATGCGTGACATTTCAACAATGGAATTAGTCAGAGATATGGGAATTGGCATCAATTTAGGAAATACGTTTGAAGCCTGTCCGAGTTGGTATGAAGAGGACTGGATCGCAAAATGGAGCGAGGGAAAGCCAAAAAATTATGAGACTGCGTGGGGAAGTCCCGAAATCACCAAGGAAATGATAGAGGGCATTGCAAAGGAAGGCTTCGGAGTTCTCCGTATTCCTGTAGCATGGTCTAATATGATGGCACATGACGGTACATATACAATTAACGCCGAATATGATGCTCGTGTTCATGAAGTTGTCGATTGGACACTTGAAAGCGGTATGTATGCGATTATCAATATACATTGGGACGGCGGATGGGTCAACAAATTTCCGGACGACAAAGAGGAAAGCATGAAACGCTACACTCATATGTGGGAGCAAATTGCGGACAGCTTTCAGGAATATGACGATTATCTGATGTTTGAATCGCAAAATGAAGAGCTTGGCTGGGAAAGCATATGGAATCCGTGGGGGGATGATACCGGAAAAGCAGAATCCTATGCGCTCTGCAATGAAATTAATCAGGCTTTCGTCGATACGATAAGAAGTTCCGGCGGCAACAATCCCAAACGACATCTGCTTATCTCCGGTTACAACACCGGCATTGACCGTACCTGCGATACTCTATTTAAAATGCCGAACGATCCTGCAAACCGAATGGCGGTTTCTGTGCATTACTATTCTCCTGCGGGATTTGCCATTTTGGAAGAGGACGCAGATTGGGGCAAAGCAATTCCTACATGGGGAAGCGAGCAGGATTATGCTTCCCTTCGCAGTGAAATGGATATGATGAAAATAAATTTTACGGACAATGGTATTCCTGTTATCATTGGTGAATATGGCTGTCCGACCAAAAATAAAGAGCCTGAATCAGTTCAGAAGTTTTTGTCATCCGTTTGTGAAGAAGCATATAAACGAGGACACTGCCCTGTTATGTGGTCAACTCCGGGCGGACATTATGACCGGGAAACTTATAAAATGACGGATCAGGAGCTTCAAAAGAAACTCTTTGCTATAGGCGGAAAGGAATATTCACCAAGAGAAAACACAATAACTTCCGTACAGGGCGATGTAAACAATGACGGTGAGTTTAATATATCCGATGTTGTTCTCTTTCAAAAATGGCTTTTAGGCGTATCAAATACAGCGCTTGTCAACTGGAAAAACGCTGATCTATGTGAAGATGATCTGCTCGATGTATTTGATATGATCAAAATGAGAAAACTCCTTATTAAAAAAAGCACTCTGTCTGTACAATAAAAGTATTAACTTGTTTTCATAAGAATTTTATTCCCATATAATGAAACAAACGTAATCCTCCGTAGTATATCTGGGGGGGATTTTTGAAACACAAATAAATAAAATATTTAATTAAGTTTGCATTTTTTCATATTTTTTTATAAATAATATTGCGTTTTTTTACAATAATAATCCAAAGGAGTGATTTTTATGGATTCAACAAAGATAAAATATGTAAGGGGCAGAGAAATTCTCGATTCCAGAGGAAATCCTACGGTTGAAGCAGAGGTTGTACTAACTGACGGCTCTGTTGGCGTTGCAGCAGTTCCAAGCGGTGCGTCAACGGGAAAATTTGAGGCAATGGAGCTTCGTGACGGCGATATGTCAAGGTATAACGGAAAAGGTGTATCAAAAGCTGTTGATAATATAAACTCTACTTTGAACAAGTGTCTTGTCGGATGCGATGCTTCGGACATTTACTCTGTGGACAAGATAATGAAAACAGCGGACGGCACTGCGAATAAATCACATCTCGGAGCAAACGCGATACTTGCAGTTTCAATAGCTTCGGCAAGAGCGTCAGCCAAATCTATTAATATACCTCTTTACCGTTTTTTAGGCGGTATAAGCGGTATAACTATGCCTGTACCAATGATGAATATTCTTAACGGCGGCGCACATGCTTCAAATAATATCGACACACAGGAATTTATGATAATGCCAGTGGGAGCTTCTTCTTTTAAAGAAGCTGTAAGATGGTGCGCTGAGATTTACCGCAGTTTGTCGGGAATTCTTGCGGATAAAAAACTTTCGGTATCAGTTGGAGACGAGGGAGGTTTCGCGCCTGAGCTGAAAAGTGACGAGGAAGCTGTTGAGATAATTCTCACGGCTGTAACGAAAGCCGGTTATGAGCCTTACAAGGATATTATGATTGCCATAGATGCTGCCTCATCGGAATGGAAATGTTCCGAAAAAGGAACAGGTTTTTACTGCCAGCCGAAATCGGGGAAAATCTTCACATCAGATGAATTGATCTCACACTGGGACTCGCTTATTCAGAAATTTCCGATTATTTCAATTGAGGATGGACTTGATGAGGAAGACTGGGACGGCTGGCAGAAAATGACTGCTATGATCGGAGGAAAAGTTCAGCTTGTCGGAGACGATCTCTTTGTAACGAATACCGAAAGACTTTCCAGAGGCGTCTCAATGGATGTGGCAAATTCTATTTTAATAAAGCTTAATCAAATAGGCACATTATCAGAGACAATAGACGCCGTGAGAATGGCACGAAAATCAGGATATACCACCGTTATCTCGCACCGTTCGGGAGAAACCTCCGATTCGGTAATATCCGACATAGCTGTTGCATTAAATACGGGTCAGATAAAATCCGGAGCGCCATGCCGAAGCGAACGGACGGAAAAATACAACCGTCTTTTGAAAATAGAAGAAGAACTTGGAGAAAATTCCATATACTGCGGCATCAATTGCTTTCCGACAGTTCTGTCATAATTCTTCTGTAAATTTTTAAAATTTCTTTTTCCTCAAGTGAAATTGAAAAGTTTTTCAATCGATCTGCATTAATATGATGTGATAACTCGTCGGCAGAAACCTTCTCAAAGCTCAGACAGGTTTTAAATTCGGCAATTTCATATATTTCCAAAAGAAGTCTGTAAACACTTAATAAATTATCAGGCAGTCTATTTTCCTCGAATAAAACAGCGAAAATATTTTTAAGACAGACTGCCGCAGCCTGACCATGCTTTATACCGTACTTTGAAGTCAGCACATAACTCATAGCATGACCTGCGGCGGTTTTTGAAATATTTATCGCTTTTCCGGCATAATGTGAAGCGAGCGCGATCAATCCGTAAACAGATTTGTCTCCATTTGCGTAACGTTGGTAATATTCACCTATTAATCGTATTGAATTATTTGCATATCTGCGGCTCTCATTATCAGCATTAACCGATAAAAGACTTTCAGCAGAATGGCAGAGAGCATCGAGAAGAGTTGTCATCCGCTGAGTTCTGTTCAATGTATAAAGCAGACTACTGTCAATAATAATATATTCCGGCAGAAGTTCGGGAGCGTCAAACGAATGTTTTTCACCGTCTATATAGTACACAGAAAATTTTGTTGCTTCGCTTCCCGAACCTGCCGTCGTCGGCACTGCAACGTGCGGAACATTTGAACCGCTAAGCCATTTTACACCCTTTGCAGTGTCTATTACGCTTCCTCCTCCTACAGATATAATAATGTCGCTCTTGTGTCCTGCAAAAATCTCCGATGCATACTGTATACTTTTCTCATTCGGATTTTCACAGTATTCCGAAAAAACACAGCAGTCAAGGTTCTTATTTTTCATCAGTATATTTTCTATCATACTGTGGCAATGTCTGCCGACTGCAATAAAAGGTTTTCTGCACCCTAAACGCTCGATAATTAAAGGTAAATCCCATATATCAGAAAAACATTTCAGCTCAGAAAAAAATATCTTTTGGTTGACCTCAAAATAATCCTCCTCATTATCAATTTCGTGAATATATCCGCTATGATTCTCAATCGCAGCAATAGACAGAAGAGGTAAAATGTCGTTGAGAGCGTTTTCCGCATATACTGATGTTTTTCCGTCTGAAACGTACTCTCTCGCTTTGTCAGTCCAGCGTTTGAAGGTTTCCCTTGAAAGCTTGTAGATCGGCTGAAAGGCATGACAATTCTTCCCTAATATATCAACCGAAACACAGCGAAGCAAACTATTTTCTATCCTGCACTTGAAATCTTTTTCAGGCAGTGTATCTGAATTTTCAAACATGCACATATCCTTTAACGGGCTGTTCAGCATGAAGGAAATTACATTCTTCTCAAAGACAAGATCGCCGTGAAGCATAATAACGTCGTCATCGCAATGCGAGGCTGCAAGATACATTGAATATATATAATTTGTCTCGGTATATCGTGGATTTTCAACAAATGTGAAACTTATGTCACTGAATTTTTCAGTTTCCGTTATAATTTGCCGCATGTATTTTCCCGTAGTTATAACAGCTTTCTTTATGCCTGATTCAGAAAGTATTCTCAGTTGGCGTGAAAGTATAGTTTCACCGTTTGCAAGCTTTACAAGGCATTTCGGACAGTTTCCCGTAAGCGTTCCCATTCGGCTGCCGATTCCCGAATTAAAAATCAACGCTTTCATCTGATAACTCCTTCATAAGTAAATTTCGGTTATTAACGGGTGAAATTGCAGGTCTGCCCAAATCCTTTCGCGAGCCTTGCTTTACATAAACAACGGCTGCCGATTTTCCTGACAGTTTCATTTTTTCAATAATACTAACAAGCTCCGCGGCATTTTCAGCACGGAAAACATTTTCAAATCCGCAGCCCTTTAAAATTTCCTCAGCACATATTTTAAATCCTGTAGTCGGCTGACCTCCCACGGATTCGTGACAGCCGTTGTTTATTACGATATACTTATAATTTTTACCCGAAATATCAGCGTTTACAGCGCTTGCACCCATATGCATGATAAATGAACCGTCGCCGTCTATGCAGTACACGTCACGTTCGGTTGACAAACTCAGACCTGCTGCGATTGACGAAGCATGACCCATTGCTCCCACTGTAAGAAAATCTCTGCTGTGACTGATGCCGCATCGCTCCCGAAGTTCGTAAAGTTCCCGAGAAGTTTTTCCTGTAGTTGAAACTAAGATGTCCATTTCTCCGAGGGAATTTGTAATAATTTCCAAAGCCTGCTCACGGGTCATGGAAAATCTGCTCTTGGCAGGAACATACTCATAAGGTGAAAAAATGCCTTTTCTGACTATCAGGGCCACTCGCTTACCTTGATCTGTAACTTTTCTGCAATAGGAAATTTTCTCTTCATAATTCTCGTCGAGGATAATATTTTCAATTTTTATAACATTTAAAAGCTCCTGAGTAAGGCTTCCCTGAGCTGCATGCTGAGGTTCGTCAATTACGCCAGGTTCACCTCTCCACCCGATTATGAAAAGCATCGGAATGTTATAAACTTCCTTATCTGCTAACGAAAGAACCGGATTTACAGCATTCCCTATTCCTGAATTCTGCATAAATACGACCGTCGGCCTGCCTTCCGCCAAATAATGACCTGCCGCAAGTCCGACAGCGTTGCCTTCGTTAGCTGAAATTATAAATCTTTCTCCGAAAAATTCCTCTGCATAGCTGCAAAATCCACTGAGCAGCGAATCGGGAACACCCGCAAAGAAGTCAAATCCATTATTATATAAACATTTGCAAAAATCTTTTACATCTATCATATAATATCTTCCTCGATCATGGCAAGTATTTTTTGTGGAGAAACACAATAACTGTTATCAGATAATCTGCTGCATCCTTCATTAAGAATAGATTTTGCTGTCCTTTCCATTGCCATAACAGCGCTTCTTGTAAGCTGATTTGCATATATCACTATATTTGCACCTTTATCACAAAGTTCATCGAAGCTGTATCCGTTGTAGACCGTAGGTATCATAATAATGGGAATATTTTTATACATTTTTCGCAGACTTTCACAAAAAGAAAATGCGTCCATTCCGTCTGAGGATATGCTGTGTATCACAATTCCATCCGCGCCTGCCGAAATATAACTTTCCGCACGCTTCAGCGCAGTTTCCATATTTTCACCGCAAATAAAGCTTTCTATACGCGCAAACAGCATAATATTAAATTTTTCAGCCGATTCAGCAGCCAATTTGAATTTGTCTGAAAAAACAGAGATTTCTTCCATTTCCTGAGAAACGGATCTGCCATAAAGAGAGTTTCGCTTAACTCCTCTTTTATCCTCAACAACTACTGCGCTTACAAGTCTGCTGAACAGCGATATACTGCGGCAAAGCTCATCCGGCGTTCCACCTGTGTCACAGTCCGCTATAATCGGCATACCGCATACACGCCGTATCTCTTCGATGGTACGAAGTTTCGTTTCAATCGGCATACTTTCGTTATCCGGCATACCCTTCCATGCGCTGTGACAAAATCCGCTTAACCATAATGCGTCAAAACCTTTATTATCCTCTGAAAGTCTGCGGATAATTATTGCCTCAAGTGCGTTTACGCTCTCTATAACACGAAGGCAGGATTTTTTTTCAAGTAGCTCCCTTAATGGATTTTCGATCATTTTTCTTCACCAATCTTCCGATAAGCTCTGCTGATAAGCCGAGCATGGTTTTTATATACTCGCAGAACGTTGATTTTTTCATGTAAGCTTTATATTCCGCTGAAGGAATACGTGGAATTTTCCCCTCAAAAACACATTTACCGTCAAGCAATTTGTCTATATCCTTAATTGAATATCTGTAAAACGGCTTACTAAGATTTACTCCGGAAAGCTGCAATATTTTCGCGGAGAACGACATACAATTGTACGCTTTATAAATATTTATACCGTGAAAAACCGGCATTGTAACCATTGACAGCAAATTAAATACAAGCTCTGAATCGTTTTCGCAGTTGATGATAAATTTATTAACGCAAGTAAAAATTTCATCGGTAATATCTATGCGGAAAATTTTCGCTTTAAAATACCGATACTTTCCATAAGCATAAAAATCTCTTTTTTCATGCATAAAACCTGCGTCAAACGGCTGATAATGTCTGCGCCTCGAAAAACTTATAAAATCTGTAAGACTGCTGTCAAGACTTACTGCAATGTGTGTATATTCATATCCGGAAATTTTACGCGCGGCTGAACCGAGCAGAGTATGAGGCTTTATAAGAACGATATATAATTTTTTCATTTTGTCTCCTGTTTTTTCAGTCTGTAAAATAAATTTATTTGCAGACGTATCATTTCATAATACATGGGAATCAAGCCTATACACATTATAATATCCGCAATTCTCAAATCAATTCCAAATGGACTGAATATAACTCTGCTGCCGAAAATTATTGAAAGCAATGCTGTTAAACCGTAGGTTATGTGAGCTTCTATAGGTCCGAGGCGCGGAAAAAGAAATTCGTTAAAATAAATTATATAATTCATGGCGGTTACGTTTACAATACCGTAAACAGGAGCGGCGAATATCATTACCGCAAGATTTCCATATGGAGAAAATCCCAGTGCAATTATCAGAAATGTTGAAAACATAACGTCTGTTATCAAATCAAAATAAGCTCCGGCTTTCGAGGACATTCCCCTGCTTCGCGCAATGTAGCCATCGAGATCATCGGCGCAGAGATGTATAAACAGACCTGTCAGAGTTCCCATAAAAAATAACGGAGAAATATTTGTAAGAAACGTGGATATTATAGCAAAAAGCCCTCCTAAAGCGCCTAACAGCGTCATCTGATTGGGTGTCATACACTTGGGAATATATTTTCCCGCATATCGGTAAAGCAGTTTTTGAAAACCTGTTTCAAGCCTGCTCGGTATAATTTTTTTCACAGGATTTTTATATTCTTCCATAATTTAATTACCCTCCGAAGCGAAACATGTTTTTCAAAAATGATTTTATATAACTTTCGTAATCAAGAAAATCATATATACCCTCTCGCCAGCCCTTGATAAAAAGTCTGATCATAAGTATATGATAGTGGAAATAATACTCCTTTACAGACATTTTTTTCGGCTTTGCTACAACGTGGAGATAATCCCATTCAGCAGGGTCGCGGGAAATTATCCTGTTACTGTATTCCTTAAACATAGGCGAATCAAGCTCGGGCGTTAAAATAGAAACAGCGGTATGTTTTAGCTTATTGCGCCGAATCCAGCTATACATTTTTGTAAAATCCGACGGCGAAAAATCAAGATCTGCTATAAACATTCCCATTATATTTATTCCTGTGCCGTTAAGTATTTTTACAGCAGCTTCGTTGCAGTTTAACGTAGTTTTCTTACGGTAGCTTCTTAAGTATTTTTCGTCAAAGGCTTCAAGTCCAGTAAGAATGTAGTAAAAACCGATTTTTTTAAGCTCTTTCATCAGATTCTCGTTTTTAGCAATAAAATCCGCTCTTCCGTAGCAGACATATTTTTTCTTTATGCCGAATTTTCTCACAAGTCGGATAAATTCTCCGACACGCCGTTTATCCACAAGAAAATCATCATCAATAATATAAATATTATCGCACTTAATATCACGAATCTCCATAACCACATCTCTTATTGGACGGACTGTATATTTACCGCAGTTAAGCCTGTTTCTGTAACAAAATGAACATCTGAACGGGCAGGAATAAGCAGTTCTCACGTGGGCGCAGGGAAGCAGTTCCAGATAGCGGTAACGGTCTGAATGACTGTAAAAATATGTTCTGTCAGGAACAGGAAGTCTTGAAATATCAAAAGGTTCGGCATCGTTAGAAGTCCACACTCCGTCTCGCTTAAAGCAAAGTCCGCTTATATTATCTGACGGCACTCCGTTTATAATATCAAGTATCTTAAAAATATCAAATGTCGTAAAAATATAGTCAACCTCAGGAACATAAAATCGCTTAAAGCAATGCTGAGCATGTATTCCTCCGATAATTGTGATGCTTCCGCAGATCGACTTTGCGGCACGGCAATACTCTTTCATGAAATTTTCCTGACGTGTTCTTCCGCAGACATACAGCAGATCGGGACGAAACTCTCTGAGCTTCTTAACAACAGATATTTTTTCCACCTGACCGTCCCATATTTCACAGGTTATACCGCTGTTTTTCAGCATTGCTGAAATATATTCAAGCTCCAAAGGTTCGTTGTCGATAACGCCTGCAAAATTGTACTTTGTACGTGATATTTCAGGGTGTATAAGAAGCGCTTTTTTTATCATGGTCAGAAATTCTCCTTATTCCAATTCCGTATATGCTATTTTACCTACAAGCGTACGCGGCAAAGATTCAGTAAATTCGTATATTTTCGGAACAGCGTACGCGGCAATATTTTTTTTGCACAACTCCTCAAGTTCCATTTGCAGTATATTCCTGTCAGCGTTCCCTTTAGCCACTATGAAAGCTTTCACACGCTGTCCCTTTCTTTCATCAGGTACACCTATAACTGCGCATACAGCAACATCTGCATGAGAATTTATAACATTTTCAATAACCTGCGGATAAATATTATATCCGTTTGAAATAATTATCCTCTTTAACCGCTGTGAAAAATATATATAGCCGTCATCGTCCTTATATCCAATATCTCCCGTATGAAGCCAAATATTGCCGTCCTCATGAAGCCTTAGCGTGCGCTTCGTCTCTTCATCGTCATTCAGATAGCATTTCATTACAGCAGGTCCTTGAAGTATAATTTCGCCCATTTCACCGTTTGGCACTTCCTCTCCGCTCTTTATATCTACTATCTTGTAAAATGTATCCGCATACGGAAGTCCGACGCTGCCTGTTTTTTTGCTTTTTTCGGGCATAAGACAAGTTCCCGTAACACACTCTGTCAAGCCGTATCCTTCTCTTATGACCGCCTTGCAGCCGTGTTTGGCAAACACTTTATCAAGCTTTTCTTTAGTCGATACCGAAAGGGAATCTCCGCCCGAAATAATACATTTGAGAAATGACAGATTTTTATTTTTAAAACCTCCGCTTCTGAGCATATATTCATATATTGACGGCACTCCCGCGATAACGTTCGGCTTGTATTTAAGCACAAGCTTGTGAAAATCAGCCGCCTTGAATTGAGGAAGCATTACCGCAGTTCCGCCAAATGTCAGTACTGTATGAACACAGACGCCAAGTCCAAAACCGTGAAACACCGGCATTACCGAGAGCACACGATCCGCTGCTTTAAGACACCCGCATGCGTCTATACTTTGTAAGGCAAGCGCATTGAAATTCATATTTGTAAGAACAATACCCTTAGGTTTTCCGGTAGTTCCTCCGCTGTAAAGAATCGCCGCCGGAACGTCTCCTGTAAACTTTTTGATACTGAGCTGCCGTATATTTTTCACACTGATTTTATTAAGCTTTTTTATGCCATCAGCTTTGATTTTTTTATGCTTAAAACTAAAATAAATCATTTTTAAAGGCAACGGCATTTCATCTCCGGCTGATGCAAGCATTATTTTACAGCCAAGACTTTTTGCACCGCTAAGTTTATCAAAAATCTGGTCAAGAGATATAATGATTTTGCTTTTTGTAAGTTTAATATAAGATGTTATCTCGTTATCAGCGGATAACGGATGTATCATACTTGCCGCTGCTCCCAGCTTATTTACCGCATAAAACAATTCTGCCGCCTGCGGAATATTTGGCAGGATTATCGTGACACAGTCCCCTGGTTTAACGCCGTTTTCCGCAAGCATACAGGCGTACCTGTCAATGTTTTCAATAAGTTTGCTATATGTTATTTTTCGTGAATAATATTCTATTGCGGTTGTTTTAGAATACAGCTCCGCACTTTTTACAATCATGTCATACAGAGAAATATCAGGATACTCAAGATGTTTTTTTATGTTCATTTTCCCACTCCTCAAATGATACAAACCGCTTTTTTTCCAGTTCATTTTTATCCATATTTTCACGCAGTAACCACGCAATTTTATTATAAAGCAATTCATTGGCGGCGGAAAGTTCTCCGCTGACATAAAAAGGCTCTCCAAAAACTATTTTAAGATTCCGCGAAAACAGTATATACTCCCCTGTTATGGCATAGGGAACTATTGGCGCTCCTGTTTTTTCAGCCATTGATACTGCTCCGTATTTGAACCTGAGCAGCAAATTATCAGTGTAGTTCCTCTTTGCTTCCGGAGAAACGTTTATCGCACTTTCATGTCCGAGAGCATTTACAGCAGCGTTCAGAGCATCAGGATTGCTGCTTTTGTGCAGATCAACAGGAATCGTTCCGACATTTCTGAAAATAAATCCGAATAAGCCGTCATGAAGCTCCTTTTTACCAAGAGCTTTTACAATTCTTTTTGTCGATATATCAACAAGTATCGGATCAAGAGCGCATTTGTGATTGCCCGCTATAACTACTCTGCCTGTTTTCGGAATATTTTCCGCACCTATTATTTTCGGTCGGAAAATCACCTTAAATACAGGCTTGAAAATTCCCCGTATTATTCTGTACAGCAGCATTTTGTCAGTTTTTACGTTCATATCTCTTTCTACTTTCATCATACATTTAGTATATAGAAGAATGGAAAATTTTTCAATATGACATATGTCATTATTAAAATGACATATGTCATTTTAATCAAATGAAACAATCAAAATTGTCTATATGGACAGGTTATGAGTACCGTGATACTCTTATTTTTATGCAAGCATCATTGTATGATTTGCAATTGAGGCGAGTTCTAAATCTATTCTTTATAATACCTTTTCAATTTTTCATAACATTCAAAGTTTGCAATACAGTCTGCCAACGCACGGTGAGCGTCTTTATGATCGATGTTAAAATATCTCGTAAGCGTGGTAAGCTTACGATCGGGAACGTCAATATCACATCTCCTTGAATATGTACATGTGTCCAGCGTATCATTGAGAAATGGCGTAAGTCCCAGTCTTTCGCAGTAAATTTTTATAATATTCCTGTCAAAGGACGCTATATTATGACCGAGAATTATGTCGTCTCCGATAAATTCAAGATAATCTCCCAAAACCTCCTCTATATACGGAGCGTCACTTACCATTTCATTGGTAATCCCTGTTATATCGGTTATCATAGAGCTTATGCGCCTGCGCGGTTTGACCAGCGTGCTGAATTCATCAATAATTTTGCTTCCTCTCACTTTTACGGCGGAAAGTTCAATAATTTCACAAGAATATATGCTGATTCCCGTGGTTTCAAGATCAATTACCGTATAATCCGAAATATCTGCTCGTATGCTTTTTCTTTTATTTGTATTTACTATCATATCGATCTCCTTTTAAGTCAACGCCGCATAAAGCACGACTGACGACTTGTCACGTCATCTGCTTGCATATTTTCAAATACTCTTTGAGATCTGTCAGTATTCCTGTATCGTTTGTATACAATTAACGAAAAGTCTGACTGAACATCTTGCGCACAATCCTTGTGCGGTGTTGACTTAAATTTATTTTCATAATTATTATACACTATTTTTACGAATAAATCAAGAATTTGATTTCTATGAAAAATCCTCCCGAGACAAACTCAGGAGGGTATTCTTACTTTTTTTTTGCAGAACTGACAATACCGACAGCTGCAAATATTAGTGCAAGCGCTGTGCCTGTTATAATGAAGAGCCAAGCCACATTTCCATTATTAGTATATAAGTTCCAATTTCTGAAATCAGCCTTTAATAAATTGAGTCCATCAAATTCGTTCAACGCGATGCTTACCACATCATTGATAAATGCGCCGAATACTCCGCAAATCAGACTTATCACAGCTCCCTTGAACATTCTCTTAATAGGTAAATACCTCGCAATCAACAAAATGATCCACGGTAATATCATGCAGAATGATGTGATCGGCATAGAAACATCCCAATACCGCGGATAACGCGTATAAAATCCTGCTGCCGCAATAATGCTGTATACCGCCGCTGTGTCAATAAGCATCACGATAAGAGACTTATGTTTTTTTAAAACCACAGGCATAGGCACATGTCTTATAATATAAGGCATAAATATAATAAGAAGTCCTGCCGTCATAGGTATTGCTGCAACATAAAACCAATTTCCACCTGTATAGATACAAATTGTCCCCAATAGTGCCAATGACGATACTGTAAAAGCTCCAAGACTCCATATCAGCTTATTATCAGACGCCAAGAACGGAACTATCGTTACAGACGCAAGAACCAACAATGAAGTCAAAACAATAAAAAACCAGTCAAGCGCATGTCCAACCGCAAGATTGCATATAAGGCATACAATTATCGGCACTGTAAAACAAGCCGACATTATCATAGCTATCATTGTACTTCTTTTCTTTTCTTTTTTCATATGTGTTTTAAGAACTTCGTCACGTTCATTTGACAGCTTTTGTGTTACCGACTTATCGCGGAGAGCTGTCAACTGCTCTTTACAGCGGGGACACTCCTGTACATGAGCAGTTACTATCTCTCCGCTTTGCTTACTGCAAATATCGTCTACAAATAACGGCAGAAGATCCTGCACGATTTCACAATTGTATTTCATATTTTTCCTTTCTATCGCATTTTTTCTGTAATTTCAGACGAGCTCTGTGATATGTTACGCGTGCCCATGACTCTGTCTTTTGAAAGATCCTGCCTATATCTGCAAAGGATAATTCACCAAAAATCCGAAGCTGAAATACCTCTTTATAAGGCTCGTCCATACTGTGTAAATACATATGAATCATAAGAGCCGTATCCTTATTTTCAAGTGCATACTGCAAGTTCGTTTCACAGATAATGTCTTCGTCAAATTCGGTTTGTTTTTGACGTCTTTTAAGTTCGTCTAAAGCCGCATTCCTGGCGATTGCGCAAAGCCATGTAAATTCTCCCGACTTTCTTTCAAAGCTTTTTTCGGTTTTAAGAGCTTTAAAAAACACTTCCTGTGTTATCTCTTCTGCAAGCTCCCGATTTTTTACGATAGTCATAATATAGGAATATATTTTCATGTAGTATGTATTATACAGCTTCTCAAAATCCAATTCCAAAGGTCCCCTCCTCACATTCGTTAAGATCTATTAGAGCCGCTCATATGGTTAGACTTACAAATTGCTGTTTCGTTACAAGTTTTTAAATATATTTTTTCTTTCTCTCTTATATTTCAATTATAACATATAATTTGCAAAATTACAAGCATTTTTATGACGCTAATTCATTATCATACCTGTGCGTTAAACAAATTTTTCAATGCATAAACTACATCATCGGAATCCGCATTTACGCTCGCAGCTTCGTTTATAGCTGAAAGCTTACTCAGTTCATCAAGATTTGCATTATATCCGATAGTATAAATCGGTATTTCAAGCGCCTGAATAATTCCCGAAATATCCTTAAGCGAACAGCCAACGTTGGTTTCGCCGTCGCTCAGTACAAACATCATTATTTTCGCATCAGGATGTTGTTCCTTTGCATTAAGAAGCATATCCGCAGCTACGGCAACTCCATCGAAAGTAGCCGTACTTCCAAAAGGCGATATATCTTCTACCGCTCCTGTAAAATATGCGCGGTGATTCAGATTGAATTTGTCGATAGGAAGATTTATATGAACATCACTGCTGTAGGTAACAAGACCTATGTAGTTATCTTCTCCGATATACTGTGATGCATTAATTAAGGATTTTTTAAGCTGAGCAATAGGCTCTCCGTCCATACTGCCGGATGTATCGGCTACAAATACAGCTATAACCGGTTTTCCGGCATCCTTTTCCTCTTTCCACAGTTTCTGTGCCGAGATAAGCGATGCTCCGCTTATTTCCGGAATATTGGAAGAATAACCGAAATCTTGATTAAATCCGTATTTATCGGCAAGCTTCTGAGACTTATCATTCTTACAGTATTCAACAAACTTTAAAAGCACCTCTTGTTCTGTATTGGAAAGAGTTCCCAATGAATAAATAGGATTGTTATGCTCTACGCCAAAAGGAACAAATTTATAATTTTTTAGTGACGGATCATTATAAACGGTTTGAGATTCAAGAATAAACGCGTCAAGAGCTCCTGATTCCGCCGCTTCGCGCATTTGGAGAGTTGTATATGCAACAAACGGAACATTTGCTTGGAATTCAACAAAAGCTTCAACCGATGATGCACTAAGCATGTCTGTACTGTCAAAACAATTCAGGGCAGAAACAAGAAAATTAAGTCCCGTTGATGAAGCGTAAGGGTTAGTGTAACCCATAGCTATAGTACCGTCAACCGTTGCCTGTATAACGGTATTAATAGATACCGAGCCATATTTAGATTCTACTTCGGAATATGTATCCTTATTAATAAGTATTCCGGCTGTATTGCTTACAAGTCTGTCATCTATAAGATGTATGTCAACGCCGTCTGCCTCAACCATTTCTCCCCAAAGTTCATTTGAAGGCGTATATGCCTGAGGAACATACTTTCCAGATGAAATATAATCCACGGAAAGTCCTGAAGCAACAGGACGTATAGACACGGATATATCGTATCCGTCTATTTCATAATTTTCATCATTAAAATTCTCGGCAATTTCGTTAAGCCAACCGTCCGTACCTTTGCTTGATTTTTCCGTAGAGGAAAAAATCTCTATGTTTATATCGCCGTTTCCCGTAACGCTTAACGGATACTTGCTTATATCAGGCAATTCATCGGCAAGAGACGAGCTTCCTATTTCAACCTGAGCTTTTCTCGGTTCGATAGAAGTAACACTGATTTTTTTCAGAAGCTTCGGAAGATCTGACATAGCCTCCTCCTTAGAAATTTCCCTTGCGCTTTTGCCGATATTTTTTGTAAGAAAAATACCGCCTCCCACAACTCCTGCCACAAGCACGCCAATAACCGTCATTGTCCCGATAATTTTACCATTGTTGTTCATTTTAATAATCCCCTTTCAAAAATTTTGATATATCAATTATTGTATATCTTCAAATGAATCGTAACCGTTTATACGGATATCCCTCAAAGAATCAGTTATGGTCTGTAAGCTGAGCGTAGCAGCATCACTGCCGCCATTATCGCCAAGCATAGCTATTTCATCAATGAATCTCCGAAAAACTTCAAGATATTGCGTATTTGTATTAAGCATGCTATTTATATAATTACCATTTCGATTGATGTCATTATTATCTTTTTTATCATAAATAAGCAGTCTGTTTATAATTCGGCTGAAATTTTGAAACATGTTTGTCTGCACCTCGTCAATTGCAGCATCAAAGGTGCTGTCCTCTGACAGAGCTTTAAGCTTTTCTCTTCTGCTTTGGAACTGTCTGAGCTGTTCAAGAGCAAGATCGATCTGCCTGCCATATGGCGTTTTCATTCCTTTCCATCCTTTGAAAGCAACCTCAAAATCATCAGCGTCAGCATTTGCTTTATCTTTTATAACAGGCTTTTTGAAAGCCGTTGACAACAGTATGTAGTTGCCTGTAATAAAAAGTATTAAGCTGACAATAATTACGGCGAATCTTACTTTTCCGCTTAGTGATGTGATTCCCTGAGAAAGCAGAATAACATCTGTCAGAGCAAGTAGTGCATTGAAAATTATTATAAACGGAAGTTTTTGCGTATTCAAATTTAATTTCTCCCCTTTGACTTTTAAAAGGTTCATATCAATCAAAAAACCTGCAAATATATTTTAATGTTATTTTATCATATTCGTATAAAAAAGTCAATATATTTTAAAAAGACTTTTACAAAAATCTCATTTAAATAAAAATACAATTAGATTATAATAACATCTTTTATTCTGCAAATCTTGACAAAATCCTAAAAATAATATATAATATATTCAGCGTTATTGTTTAAGAACTCTCTTAAAATGATAACGATTCCGGTATTCGCAAACCGGAAAAATAAATGATATGGAGGATTATTTTTATGGACAACATTCCCGTAGTACCGATAACTATCGGTATCATTATTGCTGTGGTGATTATCATCATTCTTTCTATGGGTTACATCAAAGCGCCCCCGGACACTGCATACATAATTTCGGGTCTTAGAAGAAAGATCATAATCGGCAAGGCAAGCATCCGCATACCGTTCTTCGAACGTGTTGACAAACTGAAGCTACAGCTCATCGCTGTTGATGTTAAAACGTCAAGCGCAGTTCCTACTGCCGACTACATCAATATAAATGTTGATGCTAACGTTAACGTTAAAGTCAGCAGTGACCCTATACTTATAAAGTTAGGTGCAGAAAATTTCCTTAACAAAGAGCCTATCTATATAGCTAAGGTAGCTCGTGAAGTTCTTGAAGGTAATATGCGTGAGATCGTAGGTCAAATGACTCTGGAGGCTATGGTAAACGACCGTAAAGCTTTCGCTGAAAAGGTTCAGGAGAATGCGGCTCCCGATCTTAACAGAATGGGGTTGGAAATCGTTTCATTTAATGTTCAGAACTTTACTGACGATCAGAATCTTATCGAAAATCTCGGTATTGACAACACAACAAAAATTCAGAAGAAAGCCGCTATCGCCCGCGCTGAGTCCGAAAAAGAAATCGAAATTGCCAAGGCTCAGGCAAAAAAAGAGGCGAATGATGCAAGAGTTCTCGCTGACACGGAAATTGCACAGAAAAATAACGAGCTTGCTATCCGTCAGGCTGAATTGAAAAAAGAAGCAGATACACAAATGGCTATCGCCGATGCCGCTTACGAGATACAAAAAGAAGAACAACGCAAAACGATCGAAGTATCAAAAGCGAATGCAAATATTGCCGCTTCTGAAAAAGACGTTGAGCTTAAATCTAAACAGGCAGAGGTAATGGAAAAATACCTTGATGCCGATATTAAGAAAAAAGCAGAAGCTGAACGTTATAAAGCGCAGCAGGAAGCGGACGCTAAACTTTATCAGCTGAAAAAAGAAGCCGAAGCCGACCGTTTCCAGCGTGAGCAGGAAGCTGAAGCACAAAAAGCCGAAGCTGAGGCACAAAAGTTTGCAAAAATGCAGGAAGCTGAAGGTATAGCCGCTGTAGGTCAGGCGGAAGCGGACGCTATTCGTGCCAAAGGTCTTGCTGAAGCCGATGGTATAAACGCAAAAGCAGAGGCTATGAAGAAATACGGAGAAGCCGCAGTATTGGAAATGTATTTCCAGGCTCTCCCGGAAGTTGTAAAAAATGCCGCTATGCCACTTGAGAAGGTCGATAAGATCACAATGTACGGCGACGGAAATTCAAGTAAAATGGTAGGCGATATTATTAATTCGACCGTTAAGATCACCGATGGACTTACCGAAGCAACAGGTGTTGACATAAGAGCTATATTATCAGGATTTTTAGGCGGAAAAATTGCTTCAAACGGAAATTTAAACGCCCCGCCCCCAATGATTCCAAATGATTCTGATGCTGAATAATTATTATACGGACAGTTTTAAAGCTGTCCGTATATTTTATGACTTTAAAAAACTTGATTTTATTTTTATCTTATGTTATAATTACTTTATTATCTATAAGGAGAGATTTTTTGAAGATTTTATTAATTATAACAGTTACTTTTTTCGCCGGAATGGGAGCCGGCTTAGGAACAGGTTTTGCGGGAATGAGTGCGGCAGCCGTTATCACACCAATGCTTGTTACATTTTTGGGAATCGAACCATATACGGCTGTAGGTATTGCTCTTTCTTCAGATGTATTGGCAAGCGCCGTATCTGCATATACATATGGAAAAAATAAAAATCTTGATATTAAAAACGGACTTATAATGATGTTCAGCGTTCTTGTCTTTACAGTAATCGGGAGCTACATATCCAGTCTTGTGCCGTCAACAGCAATGGGAGGCTTTTCGGTATTTATGACATTTTTGCTTGGAATAAAATTTATTTTAAAGCCTGTAATGACAACCAAAGAAGCAATGGAATCGGTTTCGTTAAAAAAACGTATTATCCAGTCAATAATAAGCGGAGTAATTATCGGTTTTATATGTGGATTTGTAGGTGCTGGCGGAGGTATGATGATGCTTCTTATACTTACCTCGATTCTCGGATATGAGTTAAAAACTTCCGTAGGTACAAGCGTATTTATAATGACCTTTACTGCGCTTACGGGAGCTGTATCGCATTTCGCCATAGGTGAACTTCCAGACCCACTCGTATGGATATTATGTATAGCTTTCACATTGATATGGGCAAGGATAGCCGCAGTTTTTGCAAATAAAGCCGCTCCTAAAACCCTCAATCGTGCCACAGGCATTGTACTCGTTATACTTGGAGCTGTCATTATGACTTTTTCTCTGTTAAAGTAATTATTCAGATCCGCACAAAATTCCGTATTCTGTGCGGTAATTTTATTACAGCCTGTTCTTTTTAAAGCTTTGTCCGCATATTCTGTATAGACAAACCGTTGTTTACTGACTTTATGCAAAACATTAAAATCAATTTGTAAAAGCAATAAACAATTTTCCAAAGGAGTGATAATATGGGTCTTACAGAAAAGGAAGCAGCTGCACGGCTGAAAAGAGACGGTGAAAACATATTAGAGGAAAAGAAAAAAACAAACGCCGCAAAAATTTTCATAGGACAATTCCGCGATGTTATGGTAATGATACTCCTTGCAGCAACCGTTATTTCTGTTCTGCTGGGTGAGGTCACAGACGCTGTAACAATAATTCTCATTGTTCTGCTGAATGCGATATTAGGATTTATTCAGGAATATCGCACAGAACATACTCTTGAAGCATTAAAATCCATGACTGCTCCAACTGCAAAGTGCTACCGCGATGGAAAGCTTCGTGAAATAGAAGCATCTAACATAGTTATAGGAGACATTATAGAACTTGAAGCCGGAGACAGAATTCCTGCCGACTGCGTTATACTGTCTGCATCGGGATTTTATACCGATGAATCCATTCTTACAGGAGAATCAGAACCTGCCGCAAAAAAAGCCGCATCTTCCGATGATGAAGATAACAGCATAAACAAACCGAACATCGCTTACTGCGGAACATCGGCAGTAAAGGGAGTATGCCGCGGACGTGTGATCGCAACGGCAAAAAATACCCAAATGGGAAAAATTTCCGAGCTTCTTTCTGATATTGACAAAGAACCTACTCCCCTTCAAAAAAGACTTGCTGAACTCGGAAAAATTGTTGCAATTATTTGTTTGTTAGTCTGCATAGCTGTTTTCGGCGCCGGAGTTCTCAGGGGTGAAGATATATTTGAAATGGCAATGACAGGAATAACGATCGCCATTGCAGCTATACCCGAAGGGCTTCCCGCTACTGTTACTATCGCTCTTGCATTGGCAGTAAACCGCATGTTGAAACAAAAAGCTCTTGTCAATAAGCTGCACAGCGTTGAAACCTTGGGATGCGCATCTGTTATATGCTCCGATAAAACAGGTACTATCACCGAAAATAAAATGACGGTTACAGAACTTTCTACCGCCGATTCAGATTACTTTTTCAGCGGTTCAGGATACAAGATAAGCGGCGAAATAACAAAAGGCTCTGATAGAATTTCTCCTAATCCCAAAACTGAAAAAGCATTGACTGAAGCGCTTAAATGCGGCGTTATATGTTCTACAGCAGAAATTTCTTCCGATAAATTCGGCTCAAGCCGCCGCAGAGGGTCACTCAGAGGAAAAGGCGAATGGACAGTAACAGGAGATCCAACAGAAATAGCGCTCCTTGTTGCAGCTGCTAAAGGCGGTATAACAAAAGATATTCTCGGCAAAATCACAGAAAAACTCAAGGAGTTTCCTTTCGACAGTGAAACACGATATATGGCGGTTTATTGCCGCGAGGGAAGCGAAAAGCGAATGTACTTCAAGGGTGCTGAAGAAGTAATTCTGCCTAAATGTTCACGCTATATCAGCGAAAAAGGCGAACTTTTGCCAATGACTTCATCTGTCAGAAACAGAATTGCTTCCAAAGTAACAGAAATGTCGAATAAGGCATTGAGAGTACTTGCGCTTGCATATTGTGTAAATGATACCTTTGACCCCGAATGCGGAAACCTTGTATTTCTTGGAATTTCAGGAATGCTTGATCCTCCGCGTGAAGAGGCCAAGACCGCTATAAGAAAATGCGCATCTGCTTCGGTAAAAACGGTAATGATAACAGGCGATCATAAAAATACCGCCGCTGCTATTGCACAAAAGGCGGGTTTGCTTAAAAACGGAGAAACCATAACAGGAGCAGAGCTCGACCGTATGAGCGATGAGGAACTGGACAGAAAAATCGGAGAATACACAGTATTTGCACGCGTAGAACCTGCTCATAAGCTGAGAATAGTGCGCAGCTTCAAGCGTAACGGCGAAATAGTAACGATGACCGGAGACGGAGTTAATGATGCTCCTGCCATAAAGGAAGCCGATGTCGGCGTAGCAATGGGCATAACCGGCACAGATGTGACCAAACAAGCTGCTGATGTAATACTTCTCGATGATAATCTGGCAACTCTTGTCAACGCCGTTGAGCAGGGGCGGTGTGTCTATGCGAATATCCGCAAGTTTGTCCGATATTTACTGTCATGCAACATTGGAGAAGTTCTGACAATGTTTTTAGGTATACTTATGGGAATGCCGATCATACTTCTTCCTGTTCAGATCCTTCTTGTCAACCTCGTAACAGACGGGCTGCCTGCTATAGCGCTGGGACTTGAACCTCCAGACAAGGATATAATGACACGTCCGCCAAGAAAATCAACGGAGGGATTTTTCGCAGGAGGACTAATGTGGAAAATTGTTCTTCGCGGCATACTTATCGGACTTTCCACACTCGCTTCATTCACCTCGGTAATGCGTATGGGGGGAAGCATTGAAGCTTGCCGAACCGCAGCATTAATAACACTTGTAGTATCTCAGCTAATTCACGTATTTGAGTGCAAATCTGAAACAAAATCAATATTTGGTATAAATCTTTTTAATAATATTAAACTTATTTTAGCCGTTCTTGTTTCAGCAGGAGCGTTAGCGGCAGCTGTAATTCTTCCTCAGCTTCAGGGAATTTTTACTACTGTGCCGCTGAATTCCGAACAGCTTTTTGCAGCATTGGGATTCAGTGCAGTAATTCCGATCATCAGCGGAATATTCGGAACTTCAAAGAAAAAATGATAATCATACACGTTACTATAAACGGCTGAACCGCAATATTGCGATACAGCCGTTTTCAAAAATGTAAATAAAAACAGTATATACTGTATGAATTTTTAACCTCTTAACTTCGCGCCGATATTTGCAAGAGCTTTAAGCGCTTTCTTCATAGCTGAATCAGCCTGTTCATCAGTAAGAGTACCCTCGTGAGAGCGCATGAAGATAGAATATGAAACTGATTTTTTACCGTCCTCTATCTGCTTACCCTTGTATACATCAAACAGTGTTACCTTTTCCAGTATTTTTCCTACCGCACCTCTGATAGCTTTTTCAAGCTCAGCAACGGGTACTTCATCATCAACTATAAGGCTGAGGTCCCGTGTTGTTGCAGGGAACTTCGGCAATGGACGGTATGTTATTTTCTCATTTGCTGTTTCCATAAGTTCCGGGATATTCAGTTTGGCTACATATGTTTTTGCGCCAAGTTCATAATTATCCTGAACTTCCGGGTGTATTTCTCCCATAATGCCAAGATATTTGCCGTTTTTCAGAATAACTGCGCTTCTACCCGGATGAAGAGCATACTTTTCATCGAAAATCTCGCAGTCACACGCACGGATATACTCAACATCTTTAATGTTGAGTTCCGCAAAAATTTGCTCTATAATGCCCTTTAAGGTGTAGAAATCAGCGTTTCCGCCATACATACCAATTGTAAGTCTCTGCAGTTCGTCGGGAAGCTGATACTCATATTCATGGCGTGGTTTTCCGCTGTTCACAAGGAATGCATCGCCACCCTGATAGCTGCGCTTTTCTTCAACAGGAATATATTCCTTAGAGATCTCAAAGAGACATGCTTTTTCGTTGCGGTTGTTATAGTTGAACGACAGAACGTCAAGCATTGACGGGATAGTCGAGGTCCTCATAACGCTCGTGTCTTCGCCCAACGGATTGACTATCTTAACGGTTTTGCGAAGTCTGCTGTTTTCGGGCAGCTTTATTTTGTCAAAATATTTAGGTGAAACAAACGAGTAAGTTGCTATCTCATAACCGCCGAGCGATACTGCCGTATTTCTGAGAGTTCTGACAAACTTCTGTTCCTCAGTAAACTCCGCTTTGGCAACTCCACGGAAATCGGTGGAGGGAATATTATTGTAGCCGTAAATTCTTGCGACCTCCTCGGCTATATCAGCCCTGCCCTCTATGTCAATTCTGAATGACGGTGCAACGATTGTATCGCCCTCAAAGGTAAATCCAAGGCGTGTAAGATAATCAACCATATCAGTTTTGGGAATATCAGTACCAAGAAAATCATTGATCCAAGCGTGATCAAACTCAACGATGCATTTTTCATCATAGTTAAGATAATCGCAGTCAATGACTGTATTCAGTACCTCGCCCGCTCCAAGTTCTTCAACAAGCTGAAATGCTCTTTTGAGGCAAACCATGCTGATAAAAGGGTCAACGCCTTTTTCATAGCGTGATGAAGCATCGGATTTGAGCTTTAATTTTTTGGAAGTCCTGCGAACCTGAGACGGCTCAAAGTAGGCTGATTCAAACACGACGGTCGTTGTATCTTCCATAATTCCGCTATATTCTCCGCCCATTACGCCTGCAACGGCAACAGGTTTTTTCTCATCTGCAATTACGAGCATATCTTCTGTAAGCTCACGTTCAACACCGTCAAGAGTCATTATTTTTTCGCCGTTTACAGCATTTCTAACGTTGATATGTGAACCCTCAACATATCTCAAATCAAAAGCATGCATCGGCTGACCGTATTCAAGCATAACATAATTTGTTATATCAACAAAGTTATTTATAGGACGGACACCGCTTGCACGAAGCCTTTCTCTCATCCAGCGCGGAGAAGGCTCTATCTTAACGTTTTTAACGATACCTGCACAGTACCTCGGGCATTTTTCCGCATTGTGAATATCGACTTTCAGCAGCTCGTTTATATCACCCTCAACGCCATTAAACTCAGGCGCGTTCACGGTAAGCGGTCTGTTAAAGGCAGCGGCAGTCTCGCGTGCAAGTCCAATAACGCTCAGACAATCCGGACGATTTGACGTTATCTCAAATTCTACGGAAGTGTCATTCAGACCGATAGCAGATCTGATGTCCTGACCTACCTTGCAATCTTCCTGCATAATAAATATACCGTCCTCGATAGCATAAGGGAAATCTCTTTTATCAAGTCCAAGCTCGCCGAGAGAGCAAAGCATTCCGTTGGATTCTACTCCTCTGAGCTTGCCCCTTTTTATCTTGATTCCGCCCGGAAGAGTCGAACCGTCCATAGCGACAGGTACGATGTCGCCGGCATTAACGTTTGAGGCTCCGGTAACAATCTGTATCGGATTCTCTTTCCCAACCTCGACCTGACATACGACAAGGTGATCGGAATTTTCGTGAGGAACAACGGAAAGAATTTTTCCCACAACAACGTTTGAGATTTCCGCTCCCTCAATCTCATAACATTCTACTTTCTGTCCTGCCATTGTAAGAGCATGACAGTAATCTTTTATCGGCATATCGGCTTTAACGTAATCGTTAAGCCATTTCATTGAAAGATTCATAACTTATCTTCCTTTCGTAAAAATTATTCAGGTAATACCCAGTATTTTTTTTGTACGCCAAAAGCCCCTGATTTATTTGCTTTAAATCCTAATATTTCACAATAATCTTTGTAAATTTCTTCCATTTTATCATCATATATTGGATTGCAATTCAATATTTTTGAAATTGCAGGATTGGTTTCCTTACCGTCTTTTTCATCATTTTTTTCATGATTATCCATATTATTATTTGCATAACCAATAAATCTGCTTGGATAAAAACGATATTCGTTTTTATATTCGACTACAATAAAACAAATACCTCTTTTAATAAGTCTTTTTGCAAATGAAATTTTATCATTATCAATACTTTTCAGATAATCATCAATAACATTTATGTTATTCTTGATTTCGTCCAATGATTGTACAGTTCTCATAGTCTGATCTCCTTAAGATTAAAACTGCTCTAAGAATCTTACATCGTTCTCATAAAGCAAACGGAGATCGTTTATATTGTAACGTCCCATAACCATACGTTCAAGTCCCATACCGAATGCAAATCCCGAGTAGATCGTGCTGTCAATACCGCAGTTTTCCAAAACCTTCGGGTGAACCATACCTGCACCGAGAAGCTCTATATATCCCTCGTCCTTGCACATGGAACAGCCGCATCCGCCGCAGTTGAAGCAGCTTATATCTACTTCGCAGCTCGGCTCGGTGAACGGGAAGTGGTGCGGACGGAAACGAAGCTTACAGTCATTGCCGTAAAGCTTTTTCATAAGCATTTCAAGTGTACCTTTAAGATCGGACATGGTGATGCCCTTGTCAATAACAAGTCCCTCTATCTGGTGGAATAACGGCGAATGCGTAGCGTCTACGGCGTCCGAACGAAAAACTCTGCCGGGAGAAATAATGCGGATAGGAGGTTTCTGAGTTTCCATAACATGAACCTGTACGGAAGATGTCTGAGTACGAAGAAGAATGGTTTCGTCCGTTCCCTCAATGTAAAATGTGTCCTGAGTATCTCTTGCAGGATGGTCGGGGGGAAGATTAAGCGCTTCAAATACATGATAATCATCGTCTATTTCAGGACCGTCGGCTATATCAAATCCCATGCCCATGAAAATTTCACGTATCTCGTTTTCGACCTTTGTAAGCGGATGAAGCTTTCCCAATGAAGCCGTTTTTCCCGGAAGCGTAATGTCTATGGTTTCTTCTTTAAGCCGGGCTGCCTGTGCATCAGCTTTCAAAGAAGCAAGCTTAGACCCCAGAGCTTCCTCAATATCTGCTCTTACCTTATTTGCAAGCTGACCGATAACAGGTCTTTCCTCAGCGGAAAGCTTTCCCATCTGCTTTAAAATTGCCGTAAGCTCGCCCTTTTTTCCGAGAAATTTAATTCTTAATTCGTCAAGCGCCTTGATCTCGGTACATGAATCAAGTTCCTGCTTCGCCAGTAACTCAATTTTTTCAAGCTGTTCTTTCAAAAAAATCACTCCTGTTAAATTTTTTGTGCCGTAAATAAAAAAATCCCGTCCAACAGGACAAGATGAACTTGCTTATTACCACCCATTGTTCGGAGAGCCGACACTCTCTTGTCCTTAACGCAGACATACGACATCGGCTACACAAAGTATCATCCCCTTTCACCGATACCTCTCGCAAGTGAACTTCAATATAAAAAATAACAAGACGCTTTCACCATACACGCCTCTCTCTGGAGAAATCATATTATATCTACTCTCTTGGTCACAGAGTTTAACAATTACATTATACCAGTATATAAAAAAAAAATCAAGTATTTTTTGAAAATTTTCTCCAAAAACATTGAATTTTTTTTGAAATTATGCTATCATTGAATTATAATAATATTAATAACCTGTATTCATAGGAATAATCTGCCTTACTTCGTGAAAAGCTTAGTCTATGAATACAAGTTATGAGACAGGAGATTTATTTTATGGATAACTTTGCAGAACAGCTTGTAAAAAAAGAACCAACAGGAGCAGATAAAATTAAAAAAATGACGTATCTTGTCGGAGGAATTGCCGTTACTTTGATACTTGCCGCTCTCAGTATTATATTTCTCGGCAGAGGTATTATAACATTCATACTGCTTGTTACAGCTGCGGCATCAGGTTACGGAACGTTTTTTTTATTCAGAAGCACTAAGGTGGAATACGAGTATACTTTCACCAACGGCGATTTAGATATTGATAAAATAATTGCACAGACAAAACGTAAAGAAATGCTGACGATACAAGTAAGCAAATTTACAAACTTCGGTAAATACGATGACAAAACTCCGGAAGAAACTTCAGATATGACCGTGATATTGGCTACGGATAACATTGCTTCTCACGAGTTTTATGCAGATTTTCCTCATGAGGAATACGGCAGCGCACGTCTTGTTTTTTCTCCTAATGAAAAAATGCTTTCCAATATTAAAAAAAATCTGCACCCTTCAATAAAAAATAAAGTGTCACGTGAATTGCAGACTTCTTATATCTCAAATATGTGGGACGAGATTTAAAATAACTCTGAAACTTTAACAAAGGAGTGTTTATTATGAGGATCGTAACAACTAAGCAAATGACCAAAATTGAGGCACAAACAGAAAAACTCGGCATAACGCCCAAAAAGCTTATGCAAAACGCCGGAAGAAAACTTGCCGAGCGTATTATGGAAATTTGTGCCGGTGAACATCCCGAACCAGAAAAGACAAGTATCGTATTTTTAGCAGGAAACGGCAACAACGGCGGAGATTGTTTCGCAGCAGCAAATATACTTGTATACCGTGGTTACCATGTTACAGTAGTAAATCTTGTCAAAGAACCCAGCACCGATATCGCTAAAGAATACTTTTCTATGCTTCCCGATAAAGTCAAAATTGTCACAGGCTACCGAAGCGATAACTTTGAAGCAGCTATGGAAGCGGCTGAACTTGATTACATGACAATGCATGATAAAGATGTTTCCGAATTAAAGGGCAAAAAAGAGCTTACCGCTATTGAAAAAATTCTTCTTAAAGAAAAGGAACGGATGACTTCTGTGAGACGCGCCGTTGTCTCGGCAGATGTACTTATAGACGGAGTATTCGGCACAGGTTTTCGCGGACGACTTGAAAGCGATCTTATAGCTATTTTTGCGATAGGAACAAGCGCGTATAAGCTTTCAGTTGATATTCCCAGCGGCGGCGACGGTTCAAAAGGAACGATTTCTCCGGGCTGCTTCAAGGCAGACGAAACACTTTGTCTCGGTTGTCTGAAATTCGGCATGACGCAATATCCGCTGAAAAAAATGTGTGGAAAAATCACCGTAGCAGACATAGGTATCCCTCAAAG
Organism: uncultured Ruminococcus sp.; assembly: GCA_910584195.1. Classification (GTDB taxonomy): domain Bacteria; phylum Bacillota; class Clostridia; order Oscillospirales; family Ruminococcaceae; genus Ruminococcus. The sequence goes on from CAJTYV010000005.1 coordinate 131,018, forward strand.
AGCATATGATATTCTTGAGGGAGAGCATGGCTACTATCGTCTTGAACGAAATAGTCTGGCAGGATTTCCGCCCAAAAGAGAGCGTGATGCACATAAGGGGATATTCGGTACGGTTCTTATAATTTCAGGAAGTTCATCCATGCGCGGAGCCGCAGCATTTGCAGCGTTGGGTGCGCTTCGCAGCGGAGCAGGACTTGTTAAAGTTGCCTCGGTCGAAAAATGTATAGATACAATATCTATACTTGCCCCTGAAGCTACATATCTTGAAATGGAATCGGATGATCGCGGCTTTATGCTCTTCGACAGCAGCAAAAATATGCTTATGAAAGCTATGGAAAAAGCAAACGCAGTCGTTATAGGTTCAGGAATTGGCGTTACAAATGATACCATGGAAATCGTTCGATTTGTTGTTGCCAACTCACCCTGTCCTGTAATTGTTGATGCAGACGGTATAAACTGCATAGCCAAAGACATAGAAATATTATTAAACAGGAAATCTGATGTGATACTCACTCCTCACCCGGGCGAAATGGCAAGACTGCTCAACTGCGATGCTCAGACTATAAATGATAACCGTATCATGGTGGCTGAAAAATACGCCGAAAAATATGGGGTCACTGTAGTTCTAAAAGGTGCGGGAACAATCATATCCGACCGGTTCAACACCGCTGCAAACCATACGGGAAATGCAGGAATGAGCAAAGGCGGAAGCGGCGATATTCTTTCGGGCATCATCGGTTCGGCAGCAGCACAAGGTTTTTCGCCATATGACGCTGCATGTGCCGGGGTTTATATGCATGGTCTTGCTGGAGATGCTGCGGCAGAAAAGTTCGGTCAGGAAGCAATGCTTCCAAGAGATATTATAGACTGTTTGTCCGATGCTTTCAGAATTCTAAAAGAAAAACAGGAAAATTAAATAAAAATTATAGTAAGAAAACGGATGTTAAAAGTAAAAAATTTTTTGATTGGAGATATAACACATGAAAAAACTTTTTACATCCGTTGCTGTTTGTATATGCATTTTGGTAATGACAGCATGCAGTTCACCCATGAATAATTCAACAAAACGCGACAATAATCTCAACAATTCCTTTACTGCGAAAATGACCGTCATTTTGGATAAACTCACAGCCGAGGGTACTATTACACGCAACAGCGACAGCAATTGGGAAGCGGAATTTGAATCGCCAAATACCCTAAGCGGAGTAAAACTATGCTTTGAGGACAACACAGTCAATGCAAGCTACAAGGGATTGAATTTTTCTGTACCAAAATCTGCCCTTCCTGTTAAAGCTATGCTTACTAATCTTATTTCCGCTGTTGATACAGCCGCACGTGAAGAACAGCTTCATGGAACAGAAAGCGAAGGTCTACTTAATATAAACGGAAATCTTGAAAGCGGCGATTATACTTTAAGCATAGACGATAAAGGATTAATACACAGCTTTGAAATGCCTAACAATCTGCTGAAAATAGTGTTTACTGAAGTAACAGTATCGGAAACTCCTCAAATTCCTCAAGCTTCTGAACTCACAACTCTCTCTGCAGCTTCGGAAACTACAAATACAGTTACTACTTTAGCAGAAGAATAAAAGCTGTGAAATATATGTAAATTTCGTGACTCAGTGCAAAGCTGTCATGCAGTATTTGTTCAATGTTGCCTAATTGCTCCAATATACGTTATCACATATTAAAAGTGCCGTTGTAATGTACAACGGCACTTCTGTTTGTTGATAAAACTGATAAAATAAGGGAACGCTCTCTCTTACAGAGTATCTGACGCTATATGCGTGTCTTGCCTCACGCTCAACCAGAATCACTGCTTTTGGAATTGCATTTTTACTTCTTCAAATTTTTTCAGAAGGCTTTCTTGACAATACAAATTCCGCGCAAACCCCGGTAAAAGCTCCTGCAATACAGCCAGAACATATCAAAACAGGCAGGTATGATATTACTGCCGTGGTTTTCATGACTATCACAGCAGCCGTTATCTGCCCGATATTATGAAAAGCTCCCCCTATTATACTGCATAGCCATGTATATCCGGCAGGAATCAGCTTGCTGATAAAAAGCATTCCGATAAGGCAGACAGCAGCGCCTGCCAAGCTGTATATCAACGCAGAAAAATTTCCGCTGAACACTGACCCTATAAGTACCCGTACAATAACTATCAAAGCTGTTTCATAAGCCTTGAAACGATAAACTGCGTAGATAGTGATAATATTGGCAAGTCCCAGTTTTACTCCCGGAATCGGACTTAAATTCGGAATTTGAAGCTCAATTATAAAAATGATCGAAGCCAATGCAGTCAATAAAGCAAGTTCCGTCAAACGTTTAGCTTTCATTAGATATCACCTCTGAATTATGTCTGCTTTCAATTTTAAACGAATCTGCAATTCCATCGGTTACCGCAATACTTCCATCGCTTTCCACAAGTATCATATCAAAACTTTGATCAGATCGCCAAAGCTCCTCGGCACGATCTCTGCCCATAACGAAAAGCGCTGTTGAAAGTGCATCGCACATTATACCGCTTTCCCCTATTACAGTCACCGAAACAAGTCCGTTTTCGGCGGGTCTGCCAGTCGAAGGGTCAATGATATGACAATAATTTTTACCGTCATCGCCTGTGAAATAACGTTCATAATTTCCAGAAGTTATTACGGCTTTATTCGCAGTTTCAAGTATTCCGACAGCCTTATCAGGATCAAAAGGATCAATAACTGCAACTTTCCACAAAGAACCATCAGGTTTTCGCCCAAGCGTCTGAACGTTTCCGCCAAGACTTATGATCGCCGAACTTATTCCGTTTTCCCTGAAAATCTTCATAATTCTGTCAGATGTATAGCCTTTTGCAATTGCGCCAAAGTCTACTTCGATTCCCTCCGGAAGTGTTACTTCATTATTATCAAAAATAATTTTATTGTAGCCGACATTTTTCAGTATTTCATTTATTGTATCTTCTGTGGGAATTTTATAATCTCCCGTAGTAAATCCCCATTCTCGGAGAACTGGATATACAGTTATATCAAGGCTTCCCGAAGTTTTACTTCCCATATCAATACCATAACGGATAAGTTCCATTACATCGCTGTCCACCTCTGTGGGAGAACCGTGAGAGGCGTTCAGCTTGTAAGTATCACTGTTAACGTCAGTAACAGAAAGAAGTTTTTCCAGGCGTATTATTTCGGATTCCGCCTTTTTAAGAGCAGCATCGGCAGCATCGCCGTATGCCTGTAAATTCATATAAGTATCCATTGAAAAAATATCACAGCTGCCCTTTAAAGGCTCTTTTATTCCGCACCCTGTAAGAAGCGCTGAAACTAAGCAGAAAACAGCGGAAATTCTTTTCATTTTATCACTTTACTTTCTTGCATTTTCTATAGCTGAACGAACAGCTGATTTGATAGCCTACGAGCTGTATGTCGCTCCCGAATACGCATCTACCGAAATGTTTTGAGAAGCTATAATATCGGGAATCGCCTGCGATGCGGCGTTATCGTAGTACTACGTATCGCTTTCATAAGAATAACCGGTTATCGACATTATTACATCGTCTTGTATTGTTACGGTAACAAAAATTTCACCGTCATATCCGTATGCGCTTGCCGAAAATTCGCCGTTATTATACACGTACTGAGGTTCGGGCTGCGGTTCATCCTCGGCAGGAGGTGCTTCAATTTCTTCAGATTCTTCAGAACTTTCGTCATCCGCAGGCTCCTCATCCTCATGATAAGATGTCTCGATCGGTTCGGTCGTTTGTAATGAGACTGCGGTAGTTACAGAAACATCCGAAAAATAAGTTTCCGTAACATTCTCCGAAACATCAGAAAGTTTCGTACTTGTTATCGTTGTTTCAGTAACCGTAATGCAAATCTCGTTATTTTGCAGTGTGTCCGGCTTTTGCGGCTGACCGGCAATCATAATCAGAATCATTGCTGATACAGGCAAAACCGCCGTTCCGTTCATTATTATTATTCCTTTTTCGGAGCATTTTCTGATTACGCATTTTCTTATACGAAAATATAAGTAACCAATAAATACAACCGAATAAATGCCAACACTGAACAAATATCCGCTTCGTCCGCGCCGAGCAAGAGGAAATGTCAGCAGCATTACATGAACGTACAGCATTGCATAAAAAAGATATGCCGTTCTCTGAATATTTTTCCATAGCTTGGGTTTCATTTTTCGGCGAATTTTCGGAAACGACATTACTGTTAACGGTATGATTATAATAAGCATTGCAATAGTCAGAATGCTTGCCGTAAACTGATGCAAATCCATTCTTTGTACATTAGTAAAAAGCATATTGAAATATGTTTTACCGTAGCCTATATTATGTCCGAATGTCAGAATTGCCGCTGTTATGGACAATTCTCCTCGTATTGGCATAAACTTTTTTTTCAGCCATGAACCGTTCGGTAAAGCTCCGCTCCACATAACGATGCACCATAATGCGGTTGCAAATGTACCTCTTGCAAACAGACCCATTAAAAATGTCAGAAATTCTGAAGTCACACGGAAATTGAACCATGTTGCCGCTGCCGCCCCTGCCGAGAGAACAGCCGCAGCGATATAAAATATGGCAGGATATTTTTTCATTGCATTTTTTGAAATCAATACAAAGGCAAAAGCGCTTATCAAAGCAGTAAGAAACAACATTTTCAGTACACTCCAACATCAATGGTTTCTTTTACGTGAAACAAAAGCTACTGTTGCTGCAAGTCCCATAAGAGCCATAGGAATTGCTGCGTGTGCAACACCTGTTTTCGGGTTGTCAGCCGACTTTGCTTTTGCAGTCTTTTTTTCATTTTCCGCAGTTAATTTTGATGTGGTTTTGACAATTGTTGATTTTACGGTTGTTACATTTTCAGCCTGAGTAGTTATGGTAGTTTCCGGAGCATCATTCTTTACTGAAAATTCCAAAGCGTTAGTGTAGCCGGCAGAATTTACCTTTATTTCGTAATTTCCGCTGCCGTCAAACACCTTGGTATCTCTCGATGACGCATTAAAATCTATCGTTCCGTCCTGAGAAATAATTTTTACCCCTCTTTTTCCAGAAGCGGAATACTCTTTGCCATTTACTGATACGGACATTATATTCTTAATGTAGTTATCAAGCTCGTCATCTGAAGTTCCATCCGCTGTAACAAGTTTTCCTTCAGAATAAACGGCAGGTACTTCATCTGTTGAAAGAATAAATTCAACTGACGCATCAGCATATTTTCCGTTTTTGTCCGAAATAGAAAGTGTATAAGCTCCGGGAAGTGTATCCGAATATAATAGCGAAGTATCTGAAACTGTGAAATTTCCACCATTTACAGAATATACCTTTCCATAATTTTCGGGAAATCCTGCAAGAGTCATGGCTGCTTCACCTGAACCGGCAGCAGATTCTTCAACCAATGCTTCGTAAATAAATTTAACAGGTATGTATGTCTCAGTGGGAATTGTAACATATCCGCTTAATGTTATGAAAACCACTTGGCTGACAGTCGAACCCGTAAGAGATTTGAAATTCTCATAGCTTAAAGTATTTCCATGCGGCTCAGAGGTATTTATTCCCGATGACCACGCAAGCTCACCGCGCCATATGTTTTCTTCATGTTTCATTGCATAAGTGCTGCCATCTGATGTTCTGAGAAGTGCGCCGTATATTGAGCCAAGTTCCGGCAGATTTTCAACATCTATAAGATAATCGCCCCACGGTGTTTCAGTCGAAAGATTAATCGAAGCGTTCTCAGCAATTTCGGGAGAATGATCCTGAACGGCTGAAAATTCAACCTTTCCATCGTTAACCGTAACTGTTTTGTACGCTTCTGGAACTGTTTCAAGTAAAGTAAATCCGTAATTTTCATCTCCCATAGAGTCAAGGTCGGATTTTGAAATGGCTACAGGATATGTTACACCCAAAATAGAACCCGTGCCATCATCATTTAGCTGATTGTAAGTTCCCTCGAAAAGCTCGCCCTTGCCGTTTTTTGACCACTTAGCAGTAGTAGCCGATGAAAATGCATCAACTTCATATGCATTGAGACTTTCACCGAACTCTGAAGCATAAAAATCTCTATAAGTAATATTCATTGTTCCATATATAGTTTCTTCTGCATTCGCGGCAAACGGAACAACTTCCAGCGTAACTGCCAAAGCCGCCAAACATAAATTTACTTTTTTCATAAAAGGACACTCCTTAGGATAAATTTAGTTTATCACACTAACTTAATATCCTAGAATTATCTCTTTTAAATATTGTTAGCATAACAAAACTATCTTTGTATATACTAACATTTTTCTTTTTTATTGTCAAGGGTGTATTAAAAACTTCTGCGATTTACATAAAAGAAGTTAGTATGGTATAACGTGATTTCATTCAAAATATATAACCGCAGATATGATTTATTTTATTTGGCAGAGAACATTTTTAAATTCAAACGAAATACAATGTCCAATTTGGTTCATATTTACTTTCATAAACCGTTTGCTTGTTTGAATTTATATTCTGCTGAAAATCTATTTATATGTACACTAAACGCTATTGCAAGCTGTACAAAATATGTATAGTTTGCAATAGCGTTTGGCATATAATATAAAAAATCCGCCTTGCCGTTCATATAGCGAATAAAACCCGCACGAAGCAGGTGGGTAAACGCCCGAATGCTTCTCGCTCCCTTCTTCCGCATTGCGGGAGGTCTGCAGTCCACAGCCGGAGCTGAATTCCCTTATAAGATGTGTTGGATTATAAAAAACTATATTGTATCGAACAAGGCAGATATTTTATCTTTGATATGTATGTATTATACCACACTTTTCTAAAAAAATCAAGTATTTTATAAAAAAAGTTGTTAATTTTTTACGAACAGAAAATCACTCATCTTCCGACTCGTCATCGTACATATCCATCGCCTCTTCCATACGTCGAAGGAAAAACTCTGAAACCTCCATAAATTCCTCGTCATCGTCAATTGATGCAAGAATTTCCTCACCATCCTCGCAAATTGTTTTAAGGATAACAATGTCACAATCGGCATTCAGAAAATCCTCGTCCTCAATAGCAGGTACCATAGCGTAATACTGCTCTCCTTTAAGCTCAGCAGCGTCTATAAGCTCAAAATTCTTCTTATTTCCGTCACTGTCTATAAGCTCAAAAAGCTCAGGGGTGTATTCGTTCATTTCTGACATATTTTACTCCATTCCGGCATCTCTGCCACTTGATATTACAATTATACACCATATCGACATAAAAATCAAGTGGAAAATTAATAAAAACAGAAACATCGAAATACTCCCGACAGGTTTATGGTTCAACTTCAACGGCGCGGCCTGCCGCAAGACTTGCCTGACAATCAATATACCGCTGATTGCTGCTGCCGCGAAATTTTATTTTCCAGTCTTTTTTTTCTAAAATAAACGGTCCGTCCACAAGATAATCAGTAACTTTGAGAAGCTCCCCCCAACCATTTTTATCACGGTTACAGTAAAGTTCCTCGAAAGTAAAACCTGTGTAAGTCACAATATTTAATCCGAGACTTTTGATCTCGCGCCCAAAATAAGCGAGTATTTCCGATTGCATAAAAGGCTCTCCGCCACTGAATGTAACACCGTCCAAAAGCGGATTAGCTTTTATTTTTTCAAGAAGATCTGCCGTATCTCTATCCTCACCGCCGTCAGGGTCATGAGTTTGAGGATTATGGCAGCCCTCACAATGATGAGGGCAGCCTTGAGTAAAAACAGTAAATCTGATTCCCGGTCCGTCAACGATCGAATCATTTGCGATTCCTGATATTTTCAATATCATATATTTCCTCTGTTATACGTTATGCTTGACTCTGTCATGCTCTTCAGCGCGCTTTCCGTTGTTGAATCGATCGAGAGTTCCTACAAGATAGCCTGTAATTCGCCTGATACGGTCAAAAGCCACACTATCCTTATGTTCGCTTCGTCCACAGCAGGGACATACGTCTCCAATTATACCGGTATATCCGCAGCAGGGATCACGATCAACAGGATGATTGATAGCTCCGTAGCCAATACCCGACTCTTTCATACAGCGTACTACTTTCTCAAATGCTGAAAGATTCTCCAAAGGATCGCCGTCAAGCTCAATATAACTGATGTGACCCGCGTTGGTAAGCTCATGATACGGAGCTTCTATCTTTATTTTTTCAAAAGCGCTTATCGGATAATACACGGGAACATGGAAAGAATTAGTGTAGTAATCCCTGTCGGTAACCCCTTCTATAATACCATATTTTTTTGCATCCATACGTACAAATCGTCCGGAAAGTCCCTCTGCCGGAGTCGCCAAGAGTGAGAAATTCAATCCGGTACGCTTGGATTCTTCGTCAAGGCGATTTCTCATAGCCGTAATTATTTCAAGTCCAAGTTCCTGTGCTTCTTCGCTTTCGCCGTGATGACTGCCTATAAGAGCTTTCAAAGTTTCTGCAAGTCCGATAAAACCAACGGAAAGAGTACCGTGTTTAAGTATCTCCCCTACTGTATCATCTGCGGAAAGCTTATCGGAATCTATCCAAATACCTTGTCCCATAAGAAAGGGATAATTTCTGACACGTTTCTGAGCTTGAATACGATAGCGGTGCATAAGCTGATCTATGGCAAGCTCCATCATCTCATCAAGTTTATCGAAGAAAAGTCCAACATTATGATTTGATTTGATAGCAAGACGAGGCAGATTGATAGAAGTAAAGCTAAGATTTCCTCTGCCTGTGACAATCTCTTTTTCCTTGTCGTAATTATTGCCTATAACTCTCGTGCGGCATCCCATGTAGGCTATTTCCGTATCGGGATTGCCTTCTTTGTAATACTGTAAGTTAAAAGGTGCATCAATGAATGAAAAGTTCGGGAAAAGTCTTTTTGCAGAAACTCTGCATGCAAGCTTGAAAAGGTCATAATTCGGATCGGTCGGATTATAATTCACACCATCCTTGATTTTAAAAATATGTATGGGAAATATCGGTGTTTCACCGTTTCCGAGACCTGCTTCCTGAGCGAGAAGAACATTTTTTATAACCATTCTGCCCTCTGGAGTTATGTCAGTACCGTAGTTTATTGAACTGAACGGAGTCTGTGCACCCGCACGGCTGTTCATTGTATTAAGATTGTGAATAAGCGCCTCCATTGCCTGATAAGTAGCGCGATCGGTTTCTTTTTCAGCATTCCTGCGGGAAAAATCCTGTATTTTCAAGGCAATATCCATATCAACGTATGAAACAAGCAATTCGAGTTCCTTTTCACGATATCCGTTATCATCAGCTAAATTAGGCTTCAAATCATACTTTTCAGACATTTCCTTTTTGATAAGCTTTGAAGTTTCAATACCGTTTTCCACACCGCCAATAAGCTCCAGCGCTCTTCCGACATTCTGAATATATTTTGAAGCATAAGTTTTCTTTACTCCGTCTGCCATTGCATAATCAAAAGTCGGAACGCTTTGTCCGCCGTGCTGATCATTTTGATTAGACTGAATGGCAATACACGCAAGTGCAGAATAGCTTGAAATATCGTTAGGCTCTCTTAAAAATCCATGTCCTGTAGAGAAACCGTTTGTGAAAAGTTTTTTAAGATCTATCTGAGTACATGTAGTGGTAAGAGTATAAAAGTCAAGGTCGTGTATATGAATGTCACCGTTTCTGTGTGCTTTGGAATGTTTTGGATCAAGAACATACATTCCGTAATATTCTTTCGCAGACACAGAACCGTATTTAAGCATTGTACCCATTGCGGTATCTCCGTCAATATTGGCATTTTCGCGCTTTATATCACTGTCTTTTGCATCGCTGAAAGTCAATTCGTTGAGAACACACATAAGATTTGTTTTCATTTCCCGCGAACGCGTTCTCTCATAGCGGTAAAGTATGTAAGCTTTTGCCGTTTTTGCATGACCATTCTCAATAAGAACCTTTTCAACCAAGTCCTGGATCTCCTCAACAGTAGGTATCTTACCCGGGTTCTTCTTTTCATAAAGATCACACACTTCAGCTGCAATCTCCATAGCAGTCGACATGTCTGTGCCTCCGCAGGACTGAGCCGCCTTAAAAATAGCGCTGGCTATTTTTTCAACGTTAAAAGGAACTTTTCTTCTGTCTCTCTTAATAATATGAATTATCATAAGATCTAACCTCCAACACAATATATTGTATCTCCGTTTCTCTATCTTATAATAGTATAATCGAAAATCCACCATTTGTCAATTGTATATTTTAACAACAGATTCTCCTTGTTTTACTATTTTTTTAGGCTACATCTACAATAAAATCATTTAAAAATAACTTATTGGCTATATTGCGTCATTTTTAAATTGCTGTAAAAACAAGTAAAGCTGCCACAATATATTGTGTGGCAGCTAAAATAAATTAAACTGTATGAGTTAAAATATATTCAATTATCTTGTCAAATCCACGCTTTGATAAAGTCAGCGACTCATATGACCAGTATTCCTCATTTAATTTTCCGTCCTCTGATTTGAGAGCAGTATTTGTATCTATACAATAAATTTCCAAATTATTGCACATCATCAGAAGCTTATTATTATAATCGTTAATAGTTTCATTTGTAAGAGTGTCCGAGTCGTATAATACAGGTGGATACTGCATTACATATATTTCCATATCCGGAAGCGATGATTTAAAAGCGTTTACAAGGCTTGTATATGATACTATCATGTCATCAGCCGAAACTGCGCCGAGCTCACTTCCCAGCATTATATAAAGAGTTTCGGGTTTCTTTTGCTTAATTATATCATACGCTGAAAGCGAACCGAAGCTGCTTGGAAGCTTAACCGACATTATATTTGAGGTGTTTATATCATTGCCGCCGAACACATTACCCTCTCCGAATCCTGAATTCATATCTGCAAGGGTAGAGTCCGTTATGAGACAGCAGTTGTCAAAATAAGAAATATCAAGCTTTTCTGACTGCGGAATAGGGTTAACCGCTTTTTCGATTTTATTTTCATTGTCAGCCGCATCGGACGGTTTATCTGAATTTAATGATGATTCTTTTGGAAAAGACTCAACAGTAGATATTCCAAACTCATCATTTAAAAAATTATCGTTCAAATTAGCGGACAACATATATAATACAAAGCAGGCTGCAAAAGATAAAATAAATATCATAAGCAGCGTCCCAAAACGAAATCTCACTTTCGGATGCCCTTTTTTCTTTCCTTTTCCGCGCTTAACTGTTCTGTTTGTTTCCATATACACACTCCGAAACATTTTCTCTATTCTATTATACCCGCTTTTAAAAAAATTTGCAAGTACTTTTTATCAATTTATCCATGTTATATTTTTAACGATATTTTCAAAAAAATTACCACCGAGTAAAGTCTCAAAATATAACAAAAACATTTTTACACAGAATTAATTCCTATCTTTTACGTCATCTATATTTTTCGTCTTAATTCTAAAACATTAAACTAAAATCCGAGTAACTATATTTAAACTGCCTCTCGTTTTTTATAGTTTATTCCCCATCGTTCCATAGCGTCCAGAATCGGCATCATACTGTGACCCAATTCGGTAAGGGTATATTCTACTCTCGGCGGAACTTCGGGAAACACTTCTCTTGTCAGGATGCCGTTTCCCTCCATATCACGCAGATTGGAAGTCAGGACTTTTTGTGAAATTCCCGTTACGGACTTTTTCAGTTCTCCGAAACGTTTCGTACCGCTTCTTAAATCACGGAGAATCAGGACTTTCCATTTATCGCCGATCAGCATCAGTGTTGTCTCTACCGGACAAGCCGGCAATTCAGTTTTATTTGTCATAATGCTATTCCTTTCAATAGTATCAAATTGACTGTAATATTCTCTTAGATATATTTTAGCATATCCGCGAGAAAAAATCAAGAAAAAATTTTTCAGCGAATTTTTCCCGAAACGCCACAAAGGTTACTTCGAGGTAACTATGCCACAAAAAAGTGCCTACTTTACAAATGAAAAAAGCTGTAGTATCATAGAATCATGGAAAGAGATACAGCGCTGAAATCTCCCGAAAAAACAAATTAATCATATTTTCAGGAGGAATTTATTATGAACAAGAATACATTTACAGCAGTGAAGCTTGCAAAGGGCGAGATGAACGTTTACGACTTCGGAGCAGTGAAGCTCCATGCTTACAAGACTAACGACTTTATTGACGATGAGGTTTTTATCGTCGAAAAGAACGGCAGAGCTGTCGTTATTGAATCTCCATGTTTCTTTGATAACAATAAAGAACTTGCGGAGTATCTGAAAGACATTGAAGTCGAGGGAATTCTCGTTGCTTACCACGGTGCTGGAGCAACATTTCTACCGGATGTTCCGAAGTATGCAACGCAGAATGCAGCAGATTACTCTGCAAACGGCGGCGGTAAGGCTCTGATCAATAACTTCACAACAGCATTTGGTGAGATTTTCGATAATTCTGTTCACTGGATCACAAACATCATTGGCGAAGGAAAAGTCACAATTGGCGGCATTGATTTTATCATCAAGCAGACCTCTGAAGCATTTGACGTAGAGATTCCCGAAATCAACGCAGTTTACACACATATGCTCGGTCATGATTGTCACTCTATCGTTGCAGGTGCAGGTCACGCAGATGCCATTGTTGCACAGCTGAATGACTATATCGCAAAAGGTTACGACTTGATTTTGACATCTCACTATACGCCGGAGGATCTGAAAGATGCTCAGACCAAAATCGACTATCTGGAAAATCTGAAAGCAATTGCTGAAAAATGCGCCAATGACGATGAATTCAAGGCAGAAGTCCATAAGCAGTATCCAAATTACAGCGGCGAAAATTATCTTGATATGACAGCAGGATTTTTCTTTTCATAAAAAATTATTTCAGAGATTATTCGTTAAGACAGTCTCCATTTTTTAAAACTCTCCCCCGATTCTGTAATTAGAATCGGGGGAGAGTGCAGACATAAGCTTTTATTTTATATGTTATTGTACAACAATTGAATGTGAATGAATATAAAATTCCTCCTGACTTGGCTGCCATGCCTTGATTTTAGGCGGAAAGAGCCTGTCATATTCCTCCACTGCCCCAACGTCGCCGCATAACTCGTCTACATTACTGGGATGATAAAACCATTTTCTGCCATCGAGAGCGTTATCTCTAAGAACTTTTACAAGCAAGGGAGCAGGGAAAATATCGCCTTCAAAACATACATTGTATTTCCTGCAGCTTTTGTATCCGCGAGCAACATAATTATCGGGATTACCGAAATTCACCACGGTATCGTAGCCCATTTTCTTTACAATTTCAAAGGTATGTTCGAGAAGAGCTTTACCATACCCCATTCGCTGAAAACCGGGACGAATGCAAATCGGACCCATTGTGACAACCGGTTTTATATTGCCGTTTTCGTCTGTAAGCTTAGATTTTGTGTACATAATACAGCCGATAATTTTTTCGCCGGCTTCAATAATATGAGCCAACTCCGGAATAAAATCCTCATGATTTCTCATTACATGGATAAGATAATGCTCATCACAACCGGGAACACTTAAATTCCAAAACGCTTCACGGGCAAGATTCTCAACTTCATAGTAATCTTTCTTTGTTTCCAAACGGATAATATAGTCATTTTTATTCATTGTTTTTCCTCCTGAAAGTGCTGACACAACACGGGAGGTTTGTTTAAGATAGTATTTGCAAACCTCCCCGTTTACACTGCTATCTCAGGTCTGTTATTATTATTCAAACAACAATCTCCTTAATTAATTATAAAACTTAAGGCAAAATTACATTATGTAACTTTGCCTTTGGCGCAGTGGGTGGGATTCGAACCCACGTCCCTCAAGGGGCATCATGATTTCGAGTCATGTCCGTTATGACCACTTCGATACCACTGCATAATAAATTTAAGAATAGCTCCCAAAAAGTCATAAATCAAATTCATCGAAGCATATTCTTTTATTGAACCTTTAATATTATATCATACTTCTAAAAATAAATCAAGTGTTTTTATAAAAATAATTTTTATAACAAATTAAGACACGATATTTTCTTGACATTTTCTTCAATATACGATATAATTATAAATATTATAATGATTTTGATTGGAGTAAAACTATGCGAGCTAAGGGTACTAAAACCATTGCCGAAAACCGCAAAGCAAGACATGAATACTTTGTTCTCGAAACTTATGAGGCGGGTATGGAACTTGTAGGAACTGAAGTTAAATCAATACGTCAAGGTACTGTAAACCTTAAAGACGCTTGGTGTTCAATTGAAAAAGGAGAAATATATGTTAAGGGAATGCATATTTCTCCTTATGAAAAGGGCAATATATTTAATCGAGATCCAATGCGGGTCAGAAAGCTTCTCATGCATAAACGCGAAATAAATAAACTCTACGGCACAGTTAAACAAGACGGTCTTTCTCTTATTCCGCTGAGTATATATTTCAAGGATTCACGAGTAAAAATGCAGCTTGGACTTTGCAAGGGCAAAAAACTCTACGACAAGCGGGCAGACGCTGCAAAACGTGCTGCCGACCGTGAAATTGACCGTAACATCAAATCCAGAACCAGATAGGTGATAAAATGATCAAAAAAATGTTTACCGTGGCAGTTTGTTTCTTTTCTGTTCTGGGATTTTCAAGCTGTTCCATGATAAAGCGCGATCTTGTCGAGACATCATACAATCTTGAAGCGCCTCCTCATATGATGTTTTTAGGCGACTCAATTGCAGCAGGATATGGTCTTGACGGGTACACTCTTGATGATAATTACAGCTGCCCGGATTCTTATGCAAATATATTGAAAAAAAGATATGAAACGGAGCTTTCGGAAATAAGCGGTCATAAAATGCAGAATTTTGCAGTTTCCGGTGACACTTCTTCCGATCTTTTGAAACTATTAAACAGCGAAAAACTCGATTCCGCGCTCAATGAAACCGATGCCGTTGTGGTATCTATCGGAGGAAACGATCTGCTTGGTATTTTTTTTGATTTGATAAAATCCTTAGGAGTTACCATAGAAAACGGGTCGATAGATCTTTCAGGTATAGATATATTCAAAGCAGCATCTGCATTTGTTGCAATGGAGGATGAAATTGATAACGCTCTCGCAAACTTTGAAACGAATTTAAAAGAAATCTCCTCGCTCTTGAACAGCAAAACGAATGGAGTCATATATATTCAGACTCTTTACAATCCATTGGAAACATTTACTGACTTTTCTGTTGTTGTAGAGTTTTCAAATGAAAAAATCAATAGATTCAATGAAATAATCAAAACCAATGCATCCGACCGCTATACAGTTATCGATATTGCATCTGATTTCAATGGAAAATGTGCAGAATTGACTCGAATCTCCAACTTTGACATTCACCCTAATGAAAAAGGACATAAAGTCATAGCTGAATCCGTAGACAAAGCATTTGCACAAACAGGCTTTACATACACAAAACAGGAATACGGTGAACCTCATTTGACATTAACTGCAATAATGTTAATTATAGTCGGCTTATGCTCTATGCTGGTCGTTGTTCTTTTCATTATTCCAAAACTTTTTAAAAAATACGAAGAATAGAAAAAAGGCAATACCAATTTTACGTGGTATTGCCTTTTAATTATACATAGATTAAAATAAAATGTCCTTAAAACATACCTGCGGTTCATGATTATCAAAATCCCAACTATGGTAGGAGTCACCGTGACAGCGACATTTTTCCGAACAATTACGGCACGTTTCGTTTTCCTCACTAAGATTTTTACGAAATATATCAAACTTATTTTCCCAAACATCTTTAAAACGATCCTTAAGGATGTTTCCTTGTATAAGTTCGGGACGGCGTTCAATATCAAGACAAGCTGTTATATCGCCGTTCGCCATAATACTTGCTATATACGTACCGGCAGTACACAAATAATACCAATCTCTGACCTCCCGTTCGTATTCCAAACCAAGATAATGGCTGCATCCATATGTCACAGGTTCTCCAGAAATACGTTTGTTTCTTATGTAATCAAACATATACCGATAATCTTCGGGAGTAAGAAGTAAATCGGGATGCTGTTTTGCACGTCCGATAGGCTCAATGTTAATTATACGCCATGAGTCTATATCCATTTCATTAAAAATTTTATAAAGTTCATCGAGCTGATCTATATTCTGGTGAGTAACAACTGTAGTGATCTGAATATGTTTAAAATCACCCACTCTCAACAAACTTTCAATACCGCTTACTGCGCGTTTCCAGCCTCCGGGAGTACGTCTGAAAGCGTCATGCGTTTCCTCCAGTCCGTCAATGCTTACAGAAATAGTTCCCATACCAACACGTTTTAAATCACGAGCGGTACTGTCATCAATAAGAGTTGCATTACTTGTCATACCCCAACGAAAACCAAGTTCATGAGCTGATGCCATTATATCGAAAAAATCTTTTCTCAAAAGCGGTTCTCCGCCGGTTATACAAAGCATTTTATCTTTTGTTCCAAAGTCACCTTTGACCTCGGCAAGAAATTTGGCGTACTGCTGTGCCGTAAGTTCTTCGGAAGAAACATCACCGCAGCTGCTTCCGCAATGAAGGCATTTCTCGTTACATCTCAATGTAAGTTCCAAAAACAAGTGACGGAGCTGAGGCTTTACCATCAAACCCGCACGATACGCCTCCAACGTTTTCATATTATCTTTTTTTAAATTTACGTCAAGCATTATATTTTCCTCACTCAAACATACTCGGAGGGCCGTAAACAGGCTGCGGAACAGTCGGAGGCTGCGTTTCGACTTCAATTGCATCTGTTGTTACCGCAGCCGTTGTGAAAGTCTCAGGAGGACCGTAAACAGGCTGTGGAACAGTAGTCTGAGGATAAAATATCTCAGTCTCAGGCGGCGCCGGTTCTTTGTACAAACTGCTGATCTGTCCCAACAAATATTTCTGAATCATTACCATATCGGCTATACTAATTTCACCGTCACCGTTTACATCTGCTCTCATTGCGTCCCACTCAGAATCTGTACCATTTAACAGATACTTTCTCAGTGTTATCATATCATAGGCATCTATAACGCCATCCTCATGTACATCGCCGCGCCACTGACTTTCCGGCAGCATCGCCCATGGAGGACCATATACTCCCTGAAACTCATTCTCAAACTCTTCAATGGCACTTTCACCATCTGATTCGTCAGCTGCAAATACAGTATCCATAATATCATTGGATACAGCTGCCTCTAATGCTCCCGACGGAGCAAGATTTATTGCCGCAGCGAATAAAGCTGCAGTCATAACTGTTTTTTTGGTTTTCTTCATATAAAACACAACCTTTCAGCATAACACTTTATCCAATTGATTTTAGTATGAAAAGTTTCATACTTTTAGAGCCTGTTAAAAATCTCCACACACATCTTTTCGGCAAATTTTGCCGATGACTGCGTCAAAAATCCTTGTAAGGCAACAGCCTGCCTGCGTTTTTTTCCTTGTTCTCAGCAAAATTACGCTCGAAAAATCCGCACGCGCCAAGATACTGAACAGGCTCTTATATTATAAAGACGAATAAATAACAATTTTTTCTCATGTTTTACATAATTTTTGGAAAAATAACGAAGTATTTTTTCCGAAATTCATTACAAATATGATTTTAAATATCGTCCTGTATATGAATTTTCACATGCGGCAACCTCTTCAGGAGTTCCTGTTACCACCAAAGAACCTCCGTTATCTCCGCCTTCAGGCCCGAGATCAATTATATGATCAGCTGACTTTATCACATTAAGATTATGCTCGATAACAAGTACAGTATTGCCTTGATCTGTAAGCATCTGAAGTACATCTATGAGCTTATGAACGTCCGCGGTGTGAAGTCCTGTAGTAGGCTCGTCAAGAATATAAATAGTCTGACCTGTTGCTTTTCTGGAAAGCTCTGTGGAGAGTTTCACTCTTTGAGCTTCGCCTCCCGATAAGGTAGTGGCAGGCTGACCTATCTTTATATAGCCTAATCCTACATCCTGCAAGGTTTTGAGCTTTCTGAATATTTTGGGAATATGTTCAAAAAATTTTACACCCTCGTCTACGGTCATTTCAAGCACATCATAAATCGACTTGTCCTTATAATGAACTTCCAAAGTTTCACGATTATAACGTTTTCCTTTACATACTTCACACGGAACATATACGTCAGGCAAAAAGTGCATCTCTATCTTGATGATACCGTCTCCCGAACAAGCTTCGCATCGTCCGCCCTTTACATTAAAACTGAAACGGCTGTTCTTATATCCTCTTGCCTTAGCATCGGGAGTCATAGTAAAAAGTTCTCGTATATCATCGAACACGCCTGTATACGTTGCGGGATTTGAACGCGGTGTACGTCCTATCGGAGATTGGTCTATACATATAACCTTATCAAGATTTTCAATTCCTTTTATTTCTTTGAAACTGCCCGGAATGGTTTTCGCTCTGTTAAGTCTGTTTGCAAGATACTTATAAATTATTTCATTGACAAGCGATGACTTACCGCTTCCCGAAACTCCTGTTACGCATATAAATTCACCCAAAGGTATCTCGACGGTTATATTTTTCAGATTATGTTCAGATGCTCCTTTGACTGTAAGGAATTTTCCATTGCCTTTACGCCTTTTCTGGGGTACGGGTATTTTCTTTTTACCGCTTAGATACTGTCCGGTTATTGACTTTCTGCACTTAAGCAGCTTATCTACAGTCCCCGAAAATACAACATTTCCGCCGTTTATGCCTGCTCCGGGACCTATATCGACAATATAATCAGCCGCAAGCATTGTATCGTCGTCATGCTCTACGACTATAAGCGTATTTCCAAGGTCGCGGAGACGTTTAAGAGTCGCTATCAACTTATCGTTGTCACGCTGGTGCAGACCTATACTTGGTTCGTCAAGAATATACAGTACGCCTACAAGAGATGAACCTATCTGGGTAGCAAGACGTATACGCTGAGATTCGCCGCCTGATAAAGTTCCCGAAGAACGAGAAAGAGTGAGATACTCCAGTCCCACACTGCTTAAAAAAGATAAGCGTTCACTTATTTCCTTGATTATTCGTTCGCCTATTAATTTTTCCTGTTCTGTTAAATGAAGTTTTCCAAAAAATTCTATTGATTTTTTTACAGATAAGTCAGTCAAGTCGCTGATATTTATACCGCCGACCGTTACAGCCCGATATTCGGGACGAAGTCTTTTTCCTCTACACTCAGGGCAGTTGCATTCGATCATAGATTCCTCGATAACAGCCTTGCTGTAATCGCTGTTAGTTTCCCTGTACCTACGCTCAAGATTAGGAATAATTCCCTCAAAAGGACTTTTGTATTTTCCGCCGCCCAGTGATTCGGGACGCCGCAGTTCAAGCTCCGTACTGCCTGTGCCGTAAAGAAAAATGTTCAGCTGTTCCTTTGTAAGCTCATTTACGGGAACATCAAGTGGAATTCCGTATTTCTTTGAAATCGCCTTATAATACATTACAGCTATAGAGGTTTCGTCAAGACTGTTCCAGCCGCTTGCATTTATCGCTCCGCCAAGTATGCTTAATCTTTTATCCGGAACAATTGCTTTCGGGTCTATCTGACGCAGTGAACCAAGTCCTGTACACTTAGGACAAGCTCCTACCGGATTATTGAAAGAGAACATAACAGGTTCAAGCTCTCCGATACTGATATTATGCTCAGGACAAGCGAAATTTCTTGAAAACAATATTTCCTCACCGTCTATAATATCGGCAAGAGCAAGACCCTCGGTCAGCTTGAAAATAGTTTCGAGACTGTCTGTGATTCGTGATTCTATCCCCTCTTTAATAATAATTCTGTCGACTACTATTTCAATATTGTGTTTTTTATTTTTTTCAAGTTTAATATCTTCTGAAAGCTCATACATTATACCGTCTATGCGTATACGTACAAAACCTGATTTTCTTGCGGATTCAAGCTCTTTAGCGTACTGTCCCTTACGATTTCTGACTATAGGCGCAAGAAGCTGCACCTTCGTTCCGTAAGGAAGCTCCATTATCTTGTCTACCATCTGATCTATAGTCTGCTGGGAAATTTCACGTCCGCATACAGGGCAGTGCGGAACTCCTATTCTTGCATAAAGCAGACGAAGATAATCATAAATTTCCGTTACCGTTCCTACCGTGGAACGCGGATTTTTCGATGTAGTTTTTTGATCTATAGAGATCGCAGGCGATAATCCCTCGATACTGTCTACATCCGGTTTATCCATCTGTCCTAAAAACATTCGTGCATATGAAGAAAGACTTTCGACATAACGGCGCTGACCATCCGCATATATTGTATCGAAAGCAAGCGAAGATTTTCCCGACCCTGAAAGTCCGGTCATAACGATTAGCTTATCTCTCGGCAGTTCGACATCTATATTTTTCAGATTATTTGCTCTTGCACCCTTTATAACTATTTTTTTCAACATATTCATTCACCTTAACATCACATTGCTATTGCTATGACTTCAGAACACGTATTTACAATATACAGCGCATTATCCTTACGAGTCTTTAACAAGGATCCGTACGCTGACATTATTAATAACGATTCTTAGTTTTCTTTAAGCTCGGCAATTTTATCTCTCAAATATGCCGCATGTTCAAATTCAAGCATTTTAGCGGCATTTTTCATTTCAACAGTAAGTCTGTCAATAAGCTGCTGACGTTCTGCCGCAGTCATTTTTTTCTTTTTGGTTTTTGCATCGACCTTGCTCTTTGACGTAATTTCAAGCACATCGCGTATATCTTTTATTACAGTTTTCGGCACTATGCCATGTTCCTCATTAAAAGCTATCTGTAAACTGCGTCTTCTTTCCGTCTCTGTTATCGCTCGCTCCATCGAGCCTGTGACTTCATCTGCATACATTATTACCTGACCGTTTACATTTCTCGCAGCTCGTCCTATTGTCTGTATTAAAGACGTTTCACTTCTGAGGAATCCCTCTTTATCGGCATCGAGTATAGCGATAAGGCTTACCTCCGGTATATCAAGTCCCTCGCGCAGCAGATTGATCCCCACAAGCACGTCAAAAACTCCGCATCGCAGATCTTTGATTATTTCCATACGTTCAATAGTATCAATGTCATAATGCAGATAACGTATTTTTACACCTAAGTTTTCATAATAAGCCGTCAGATCTTCAGCCATTTTTTTAGTGAGAGTAGTTATAAGTACTCGTTCCTTTCGTTCGATACGCAGATTTATTTCAGAGTAAAGGTCTTCTATCTGACCTTGCGTAGGCTTAACAATTATTTCGGGATCTACAAGTCCGGTAGGACGAATAAGCTGCTCAACTATTATATCCGTTTTTTCACGTTCTATTTGTCCCGGAGTTGCACTGACATATATCGCCTGAGAAATATGCGCGTTAAACTCGTCAAAATTCAGAGGACGGTTATCAAAAGCGCTCGGCAGACGAAAACCGTAATCTATCAGCGTAGTCTTTCTCGCTCTGTCTCCGGCGTACATTCCACGAACCTGCGGAAGAGTGACATGACTTTCATCAACAATAAGCAGAAAATCCTTCGGAAAATGATCGAGAAGCGTCAAAGGACTGCTTCCCGGCGCTCTTCCTGACAATACTCTCGAATAATTTTCAACGCCGCTGCAAAATCCGACTTCACGGAGCATTTCCATATCATAGTGTGTACGCTGCTCAATACGCTGAGCCTCTACAAGCTTATTGTTTTGTGTAAAATATTCTATACGTTCGGCAAGTTCCCTGTCAAGCTCCTCCAAAGCCGCTTCAAGCTTTTCATCTCCTACAATATAATGTGATGCCGGGAAAATTGCTGCATGAGACACTACCGCCTTAACTTCTCCTGTGACTACGTTTATTTCTGAAATGCGTTCGATCTCATCCCCGAAATATTCTACTCGAACTGCCGTATCACTTGACATTGCAGGAAAAATTTCTAAAACATCTCCGCGAACACGAAAGCGATTACGTTCAAAAGCTATGTCGTTGCGTTCATATCGTATCTTTATAAGCTCGGCAATAAGCTGCTCACGCGGTTTTTCAGCTCCCTGTCGAATTGATACGACCATTGAACGATACTCGTCAGGACTTCCCAAAGAGTAAATACACGATACGCTCGACACTATTATAACGTCCTGCCGTTCGGCAAGAGCCGTAGTAGCAGAATGACGAAGCTTGTCTATCTCATCGTTTACAGCCGACACTTTTTCAATATAACTGTCAGTACTTGCAACATATGCTTCCGGCTGATAATAATCGTAATAGGAAACAAAATACTCGACTGCATTCTCAGGAAAGAATTCCTTAAACTCCGAACACAGCTGAGCTGCGAGTATTTTATTGTGAGCAAGTACAAGAGTTGGTTTATTCACTTTAGCTATAACGTTCGCCATTGTAAACGTTTTTCCCGAACCTGTTACGCCCAACAGTATCTGCTCTTTCGTTCCGTTATTAATTCCATTTACAAGCGCTTCTATAGCTTCGGGCTGATCGCCTGCGGGAGCGTATTGAGAATGTAATCTGAAATGATCCATATAACACCCTTTCCATGAATTCAATTAACAAAACTCCCGATAGCTTTAACCATCGGGATACTGAATATTTACCGCTTTCATTGTTAAATAAGTTTCATTCGCTTAAAACAGCCTCTGAGATCTGTATTATCAAAGGAACAGCGTTCTACGATAAAACTGTTGACAAGAAATTATTTACTGTAACCGTTGGGATTATTTTTTTGCCAGTTCCATGAATCACGGCACATATCATCCAAAGTTTTTTCAGTTTTCCAACCGAGCAATTTTAAAGCTTTATCTGCGTTTGCGTAGCATTCTGCCAAATCGCCGTCACGTCTTGAGCCGTATACATGATTTACTTTAACCCCATTGACCCTTTCAAAGGTATTTACTATTTCCGTTACACTGTATGGAATTCCCGTACCGAGATTGAAAATTTCGACGCCTTGATTTTTAAGAATATAATCAACCGCTTTTACATGACCTACAGCAAGATCGCTGACGTGAATGTAATCTCTTGTGCAAGTACCATCCGGAGTTGGATAATCGTTACCGAAAATCGTAAGACATTCACGTTTTCCAACTGCAACCTGTGATACGTACGGCATAAGATTATTTGGTATACCCTGAGGATCTTCGCCTATCATTCCGCTTTCATGAGCGCCGATAGGATTAAAATACCTGAGAAGTATTACTGAAAGTCCCTTATCCGCTTTTGCCGCATCTTCAAATATCTGTTCCATCATCGCTTTTGTCCAGCCATAAGGATTTGTACATACTCCTCTTTTCATTGTTTCAAAATACGGAACAGGATTTTCCTCGCCGTAAACAGTTGCACTCGATGAAAAAATAATATTTTTAACACTGTACTTTTTCATACATTCAAGAAGCGACAAGGTTGTATCAATGTTATTTCTATAATACATTATCGGCTCACGAACCGATTCTCCCACGGCTTTTAGACCTGCAAAATGTATTACAGCATCAATATCATTTGATTCAAAAACTTTGGATAAATGCTCGGAATCTTTTATATCGAGTTCATAAGTTTTTATAGTTTTTCCTGTAATTTTTTCCACTCTTCTGACGGCTTCCGGCGAACTGTTGCTGTAGTTATCGGCAATGATCACATCATAACCTGCGTTTAAAAGTTCAACTGCCGTATGTGAACCTATATAGCCTGCCCCGCCTGCGAGAAATACTGTTGACATAGATATACCTCTTTTGTATTTTTGTTTTTCACTTATACTAATTATACTATTTGTTTGCCGAAATTGCAAGAGATATTTAATTATGTTTAAATCCAAAGCAAAAAAATCAGCATTTCAAACAAAAAAAACTATATTGATTAGTCATAATTAACAATTTTATACCTATAATTATTTCTTATTACAGCATAATTGAAAATACAAAATATTAAAAGCTGCCGCATTAAAAATGCAGCAGCCTCATTGCTTTTATGAAATCTATCAGAATGCGATCTCTTCAGCAATATGATGAAGTTTCTCATCATAAGGCTTTTTCATGGAAAGAGCTTCCTGAATATCATAGTCGACGATCTTGCTGTCCTTGATTCCGACAACACGGTTTCCTATTCCCTGCTCCAAAAGCTCAACAGCATAGTAACCCATACGAGTAGCCTCAACACGATCTCTTACAGTAGGATTTCCACCTCTCTGAACATGACCGAGAATAGTTGCCCGCGCTTCAATACCTGTTTTTTCCTGAAGTGTAGTAGCAATTTCCTGAGAGTGACCGATACCCTCGGCAACAATCACAACAAAATTCTGCTTTCCCTTTGATTTTTTTTCAAGCATTGTATTCGCAATAGCGTCAAGGTCGTAAGGAACTTCCTTTGTAATTATATCAGTAGCTCCGCAGGCAATACCTGTATTTACAGCAATATGACCCGCACCTCGTCCCATTACCTCAACAACAGAGATACGGTCGTGGGACTGAGAAGTATCGCGAAGCTTGTCTACAAGCTCCATAGCAGTATTCATAGCCGTATCAAAACCTATAGTATAATCAGTACATGAAATGTCGTTATCTATAGTTCCGGGTAAACCGACACAAAGCATACCCATAGCGGAAAGGTCGGCAGCTCCTCTGAACGAACCGTCACCTCCGATAACTACTAGACCCTCGATACCGAATTCATCACACTTAGCTTTAGCTTTTGCAACTCCTTCCTGAGTTCTGAACTCAGGACATCTTGCCGTATAGAGAATCGTGCCTCCCTGATGAATAATATCGGAAACGCTTCTTTCGTCCATTTTAAAAATGTCTCCGTTTATAAGACCATTATAACCTCTGCGGACACCGTAAACCTCCATGCCCTTGCTGAGAGCAGCTCTTACAACAGCTCTTACAGCAGCGTTCATTCCCGGAGCATCACCGCCGCTTGTAAGCACTCCGATTTTCTTAATCATAAACACTTCTCCATTCTGCAATATATTCAGTCATTCAAGACTTAAATTCATACATATATATTTTACCTCTTTTACCTGAAAAAGTCAATACCTTTTTGCATTCAGATACGTTTTCCGTGATTTTGTACAATAAATCATGTTGAATCATATCGTTTTCACTAAGTCAAATAGATTAGATAATCATTAAATAAGACCTATATTTACAGATTCTGCAATTTTCAAAAGCTTTTCAAATACCTCCTCTGTAATACGCAGAGAAAGTTTGTTTTTCGGACGCACCATTTTTTTTACATCTGTTAAATAAAAACATACAGGCGTATTGCCTCCATAAAAAGTACAAAGCTCGGTAATTTCTTTAACAGGTACGCTGTCTGACTTCGTTTTAATGCATAGTCTCATGGTATCTATCATATGCAAAAGTTCATTTTCTGCGGCTATACTGCCGCATATAACCGTCACGCTGTCGTCTTTAAGCGAAATTTTACCGTTTATAAATACAATAGACTCCTCGTTTAATCTTGTGCCTGACAAAGTATAAAGTTCCGGAAAAACAACGGCGTCAAGCTCCCCTGTTTCATCGCAAACAGTCAAAAAACACATATCGCCGCCTTTTTTGGTTTTATGCAGTTTCTTTTCCTGTATTATGCACAGCAGTTTTACATTATCATCATCTTTAAAGCTGTCGCTTCCTGCAATTTCCGCAGTTTTATAAACTTTCAAAAGCTCGGCAAGATGCCTGTATTCAGAAAGAGGATTACCGGTAAGATAAATTCCGGTCGCTTCCTTTTCCATGGCAAGAAGCCGTTTACGGTCATATTCCGGTTTGTACGGAAGCTTCATATTAACAGATTCAGTACCTGCCGTTTCAAATAAATTCATCTGACCGTCTATGATTTCTTTGCTGAATTTTCCGCCGTTATCCATGAACATCTCATAGCTGTCAAGCATTTGACGGCGATTAAGTCCGAGTCCGTCAAACGCTCCTGCTTTTATTAGATTTTCAAGAGCTTTTTTGCTGAGCTCTCTGCCTGATACCCTTTCGCAAAAATCCTGTAATCCTGTAAAGCTGCCATTTTTCTCACGTTCACAAATTATCCTGTCAGCAAGACCTCCTCCGGCATTTTTCACCGCTAAAAGTCCGAAATAAATACGTTCCCCGTTATAAGTAAAGCCTTTCATGCTTTTATTTATGTCGGGAGCGGACACTTCAAGTCCATAATTTCGGCAATCGTTTATATAGTCGGCTAAACGCTCCCCGCCATTCATTACGCTTGACATAAGCGCCGACATATAAACTCCTCTGTAATGACATTTCAAATACGCCGTCTGATATGCCAAATATGCATAAGCGGCTGCATGAGATTTATTAAAAGCATAGGAAGCAAAGCTTACCATTTCATCAAATATTTTATTTGCGGTTTCATTCGAAACTCCGTTTTTCTCCGCACCTGTAACAAAACTCTCACGTTCTCCAAGCATTGCTTCGTGCTTTTTTTTTGCCATCGCCCGGCGAACTATATCAGCATGTCCATAAGAATATCCTGCCAGTTTTCGGCATATTTCCATTACCTGTTCCTGATAGACCATAATGCCGTAGGTGTCTTCAAGAATTTCTTTTAAAACAGGATGAAGATATTCAGCTTTATCCGGGTTTCTCTTATTACTTATATACAAAGGAATAGACTTCATCGGTCCGGGGCGGTAAAGAGAAATTATTACGATCAGATCCTCCATACGTTCAGGCTTCATTTCTGTAAGCCACTTTGTCATTCCTCCGCTTTCAAATTGAAATACTCCAGATGTGTCGCCGTCTGACAGCATTTTGTATACCTGCGGATCGTTCTCGGGAATACTGTTTATATCAAAATCATGATTCATGCGTTTAATCTCATTGACAGCGTCACGTATAACCGTTAGGTTGCGCAAACCCAAAAAATCCATCTTAAGCAGTCCCAGTGATTCGAGATATGTCATGGTATATTGGGTTACGATAGTATTATCATTACGCTGCAAAGGAACAAGATCATCAAGCTTTACAGCCGAGATGACTACACCTGCCGCGTGAGTAGAGGTATGCCGCGGCATACCCTCAAGCTTCAGTGCAAGATCTATAAGCCGCCTGACAGATTTGTCCGCGGCATAAAGAGAGGAAAGCTCCTTATTATTCTTTAGAGAAAATGAAAGGTCATTTTTGGGATCTATCATTTTTGCGATCTTGTCACCCAAGCCATATGAAAGCCCCAATACGCGAACAATATCGCGTACTGCCGCTTTCGCTTTAAGCGTATCAAATGCTATGATTTCAGAAACCTTATCCTCACCGTATTTTCTGACAACGTAATCTTTTACAGACTGCCGCCCCTCGATACAGAAGTCGATATCAAAATCGGGCATACTGACACGCTCCGGGTTTAGAAAACGCTCAAACATAAGATTATATTTTATCGGATCAATACCCGTTATGCCGATACAGTAAGCGCAGAGACTTCCTGCTCCCGATCCTCTCCCGGGTCCGACAGGAATATTATTTCCTCTTGCATACCGCACAAAATCCCATACAATAAGAAAATAATCGGTAAATTGCTTGTCATTGATTACCGACAGTTCGTATTCAAGACGGCTCATGATTTCCGCTGACGGAGTATCTCCGTAATGCCTGTAAAGTCCTTCAAAGCTCAAATGTCGAAGGAGCTTTTGATTATCCGAATAACCGTTGTATTTAAATTCGGGAATCTTTATTTCGCTGTTAAAATTAAAATCAACGCTGCACCTTTCGGCAATTTCCGATGTTATTGAAACAGCTTCCTCATGTCCTTTGAAAAGCATTGCCATTTCGTCAGCGGATTTTACATAAAATTCGTCAGTGCCGAAATCAAGACCGTTTGGCTCGCCAAGAACAGTACCTGTCTGAATACAGATAAGAACCTTTTGAAGTTCCGAATCCTCGCGGTTAATATAATGGCAGTCGTTGGTCGCCGCAAGCGGTATACCTGTTTCTTCGGAAAGCCTGTACAGATTAGGAAGAATTTGCAGTTCCTCCCCGATACCGTGATTCTGCACCTCTATAAAATAATTGCCATTGCCAAATATATCAAGGTATTCCAAAGCTTTCTGTTTTGCGGCATCATAACGATTGTCAGAAAGAAGCCTTGGAATTTCTCCTGCAAGACATGCTGAAAGACATATAAGACCATTATGATACTTTTTAAGAAGTTCCGTATCAACTCTCGGCTTATTATAAAATCCCTCGATATTTGCCGCGGAAACAAGTTTTACAAGGTTTTTGTAACCCTCATTATTTTCACACAGCAGTATAAGATGATACGGACGGCTGTCAAGCTTAGAATCCTTATCGTGACGAGTTCTCGGAGCAACATAGACCTCGCATCCTATAATAGGCTTGATTCCTGCCTTTAAAGCTGCCTGACCGAATTCCATAACTCCGTACATATTTCCGTGATCGGTTATAGCTGCGGCAGTTTGACCAAGTTCCTTCAAACGCTCCATAAAACGTTTTATCCGGCATGCTCCGTCAAGCAGACTGTATTCTGTGTGCACGTGCAGATTGACAAATTCATCTTTTCTCATATCCGCCTCCTGCTCTGATTTCATCAGCAATTTTTGCGATTTTTTTCAGACGATGATTAACACCGGAGCGGCTTAGGGGTATGGAAAGACTGTCGCCTATATCCTGTAAACTAAGTCCGGTACTGCTTAACCTAAGCTCCGCCACCTCGCGCAGTTCTTCAGAAAGAACATCAAGTCCCATAGTTGATGCTATCAGACGTATATCTTCAACTTGTTTCATCGAAGCAGTTACGACTTTGTTTATATTCGCGTTATCGCAGTTCGTAATACGATTTGCTTTATTTCGGACATCCTTGTATATTTTAACATTCATCAGTTCCAAAGTACATTGCTGAGCGCCGATAAATGTCAAAGTATCCTCTATAGATTCGCTGCCCTTTATATAAACGACATACTGCCCTCTGCGTATAGTAAGTCCGGAAGTTACTCCTATATCGGCAAGAAGATCAGCAAGCCCGTGGGCAAGGGTTTCTTCCGGAGCTGTAAATTCAAGATGATACTCTTTTTCGGGATCATTGACACTGCCGCATGCAAGAAAAACTCCGGCAGTAAAAACACCGAGACTTCCAGTGGAAACTATTTCCGTATCCATGTGCCGTCCATAGGTGGAAAAATGATATCTC
The DNA here is from genome assembly GCA_910584195.1 of uncultured Ruminococcus sp. Lineage (GTDB taxonomy): Bacteria > Bacillota > Clostridia > Oscillospirales > Ruminococcaceae > Ruminococcus. The sequence continues at coordinate 160,137 of CAJTYV010000005.1, forward strand.
TCAAAAACTTTTCCAATAAGTTCCGTATCCGTAATATCGTATATATACATGATCTTATTGTTTTTGGCTGTCGATTCCCTAAATTTAGGTATGCTGCCGAATACTTTTCCGAAAAGTTCACCGAAAGTATCGGCAGCAGTTTTGTTTTTGCTTTGAAAGCATATTCTTTCCGATGCTAAAATCCTGCTGAAAAGAAGCATGCCGTAAAGGCAGGCAAATCTCTTGTCCTTATCATTGATATAGGTGCATAGTTCCTTTTTCACCTCATCAGAAAAACTCATTCCGACCAACTCTTTTCATAAAATACACACATAGAAAACATGAAAACATTTCGGATATTCATAAGAAAATTACATTTTTTTATCTTTTGTAATATCACGGTGATATTTCTGTACTTTATATCCGTTTTCCACAAGATATGCGGAAATAAGCTCAGCAAAGGTTATTGAACGATGTTTGCCTCCGGTGCATCCGAAAGCTATTACAAGCTGACTTTTGCCCTCTCTTATGTATAAAGGTATAAGAAAATCTATAAGCTCAGTAAGTTTTCCGAACAATTCCTGAGATTGTTCCGAAGTCATTACATATTCCTGCACACATTCTTCCAAACCCGTATGATTCCTAAGCTCCTCCACGTAATAGGGATTAGGCAAGCAGCGAACGTCAAATACAAGGTCGGATTCGGTAGAAACTCCGTATTTAAAACCGAATGACATTACTTTTATAACAAGGGAATCCGAACAATTGTCAAGGAATATTTGCTTTACCTGCTCTTTGAGCTGTGCGGAGGAATACTGAGAAGACTCAATATAATAATCTGCTATTTCCCTGAGCTGAGAAAGCTGATTTCGTTCATATGCTATGGCATCATGCATATTACCGTTAAATTTTTCATCGAGAGGATGTTTACGGCGAGTTTCTTTATATCTTTTTATAAGAACTTCATCATTAGCTTCGATAAACAGTACCTTTACTTCAACGCTTTCATCTGATTTAAGCGCCTGCCATGAACGGAAAATCTCCGCAAACATGTCTCCGGTTCGTATATCTACCGCAACAGCTATTCTGTCAAGTCCTCTTTCAGACTTGCGGCACAGATCCATAAACTGTGGAATAAGTTTCGGAGGAATATTATCTATGCAATAATACCCTATATCCTCCATAACGTCCATAACGCTTGATTTTCCCGAACCGGACATTCCGGTTACAATTAATACTTTCATAAACGACCTCTTATTTAAGTATGATCGGCTCAAGCTCAAGGCTGTAGCCTGTTTTTTCCATAACCGTATTCTTTACCTTTTCGCAAAGCTCCATAACGTCTGCGAAAGTTGCGTTACCTGTGTTAATGACGAATCCGCTGTGCTTTTCACTTATCTGAGCGCCTCCTACCGACTGCCCTTTAAGTCCGCATTTTTCTATCAAAAGCGATGCATAGCTGCCCTCCGGTCTCTTAAATGTACTTCCCGCGCTGGGATATTCGAGGGGCTGCTTTGAAGTACGTTTTCTCATGCATTCATTCATTGATTCCTTTATCGAATTCGGGTCGCCCTCTGTAAGCGCAAAAGTGACTGAAGTTACAATACAATTCCGTTCGGAAAATATACTGCGTCTGTAAGAAAGCATCATTTCATCAACAGATATTACCTTCAATACACCGTTTTCATCAATATATTCAGCAGAAACGACAACGTCCTTCATTTCTGTCCCGTAAGCGCCTGCGTTCATAAAAAGTCCGCCTCCGACAGAACCCGGTATGCCATAAAGATTTTCCATCCCACTGAGACCGTTTTGCTGCGCTTTAACACATACGGCTGAAAGCGATGCTCCCGATTGAGCAGTAAGCTTCGTACCGTATACATCCACTTTAGAAAAATCTCCGCCCAAATGAAGTATAACTCCGTTGTAACCTTCATCGGAAGCAAGAATGTTGCTTCCTCTGCCAAGTACGGTATACTTTATATTGTTTGCACGAAAGTATTTAACAAGTTCAGCCGCATCTTCTGCCGAAGCCGCATCAACGATTGCGGAGCATCTGCCTCCTATTTTAAATGTAGTATAATCCTTTAGATAACAAGCAGTATGAACCTTGCAGCCGAGTTTTATGCATAACTCGGTCAAATCACTTATATTAATCATAACATATCTCCGATCATTATTAAACATTAAATAAATGCTGCTAACTTAAGATATTCTGATTTCCTTTATTTTAGCAAAAGACTATTAATTTCTCCTAAGTTATTGATATGCTGTCAAATCGCTTAAAAATTTTCGTAATTACGTATAGTTTCCTTTGGATCTGATGCCATTCCAAGTCTGTTCAAAAGTTCGGCTGCGGCATTATATCCCATCTTTTTCTGCCTGTTGTTCATAGCAGCTACCTCCAAAATGACTGCGAGATTACGTCCCGGCTTCACAGGAATGGTCAAAGATGGAATCTTAACGCCTAACAGCGTTACATATTCCGTATCTACGCCCATTCGATCGTATATTTTTTCAGCATTCCACTGTTCCAGTTCAACGACCAGATCTATCTTTTCAGTCATTTTGACAGCTCCGATACCGAAAAGACGGCGTGCATTTATAATTCCGATACCACGTAATTCCAAAAAGTGACGAATATTATCGGGCGAACTTCCAACAAGACTTATATTCGATACTTTTCTGATCTCGACAGCATCGTCCGCTACAAGACGGTGACCTCTTTTTACAAGTTCGATAGCAGTTTCACTCTTGCCGACACCGCTTTCTCCGGTAATGAATACGCCCTCGCCATAAATCTCAATAAGCACGCCGTGACGTGTAACTCTCGGGGCAAGATTGAGATTAAGAAAAGCAATAAGTCCCGACATAAAATTAGATGTGCTTTCCTTACTTCTAAGCAATGGAATTTCGTATTCCTTGGCAAGCTCAAGCATTTCCGAAAAATACGGAAGCTCTCTGGTAATTATCAAAGCCGGAAGTCTTTGAGCGAAAAGCAGCTGTAGCCTTTCCCGACGAGTAGTTTCGTCAAGCGTTGAAAGATATGCAAATTCTACCTTTCCAATTATCTGAATTCTTTCCGCATTGAAATACTCATAAAATCCCATAAGCTGCAATCCCGGTCTGTTGACTTCGGTCTCGTCAATAAGAATGTCTTCCGCATCCTTTTGTATATAGATAACCTCAAGCTTGAATTCATCAATAACCTTTTGCAGAGATACTGTAAAATTTTGTGACATAAATTTCTCCGTTCCCCGATAAATCGGTATTTATTTATCCTATAACATAAGCTTTGCAGCCATAATCCGACAGTGCTTTCTTAGCCTCAACCAGTTCGTCATAATTTAAGGATTCTCCCGACAGTCTTATGGCAGCGTTAAAATCCACAAGTTTGTCGTTCACCAAATCAAGACATTTTTCAATCTTTTCAGTATTTGTGCCGCTGAATTCATACACTGTATTTCCATCGCTTATTCCTCCGCTAAGCTTATCAAGGTCAATATTAAGTATAATGTTTCCGGATGAAAGAAGCATAGGCTGAAGCACATCCGCTTTCCCTTTAAGTATATCCTCAGCCGATATTTCTATCTGCATAGACGCTCCGTTTGAAACTGTTTTATCATAAAGAAGATTCGCCGCCGAAGTTAAAGCTATGCACCTGTCATTTTGTCCAAGCACGGGATCAAGAAGCTGAAGATCGCTTTCAGTGAAGTCAGGAAATACCAAATCGGAACATATTATTTGTTCAAAACCCGCCGAAGTAAGCTCGGAAACAATATTTGCATTATAATCAAGCGTTCGCTGAGAATATGGCGTAGTCCAGCTTTTTCCGTTACTATCTGTCCATTGTGCGCCTCCGTCTGATAATACATATCCCCCTTCTGGGTAAGCTTCGGACATGATATTGTCGCGAAACACGCTTATTACAGCCGCCGGCTTAAAACCGCTATTTTCAATTTCTTTTATAATATCGTGTAAAGTAAGCTCGGACTTTATTGCTGTCTGCGCTTCAAGCACAGACGATGCATAATATATATTGCCGCCGCTTACTTTTAACGGCAGCTCAACATATTCCGCCTCGTTTTGAGGAACAGCCGCCAATGCAGAGCGAAGCGATCCAACATTCATCATATCCGACGCTTTAAGCGCAGCTGCCGTATAAAAACTTTCTTTAAACGGTACTGTCGCTTCTTCCGAAATTGCCTCAGTAGGTATTTCGGAAATCATTGCCGCTTCAGTTGTCGGCGCTTCTGTTGCAGGTTCATCACCCTTATGCTGAGTGTAATTTACAATAGGTTCGGCTAAACTATAACCCAAAAAGCCTATTCCGCCTATTAGAAGTACGGTCAAAGCTCCGGACATGAACTTTCCGAAAGGGCTTTTTCCGTAATAATTTTTTTCCTTTGTTTTATAAATTTTTCTTCCTTTGTTTCTACGTTTCATTTATTTATTATCTCCTGAAAAATTATGTCTGCACTGTATGTTTTATTTCTATATCCGAAGCGTCAATTAGTATTGCTTCATTCAAACGAGCGCGTACATTGCCATTGATATAATGCCAAGGTATACAAGCATTGCAGGAAATCCGCGGAACGACAACGGAACTTCCTTTGAACTGAGCGTTTTAAAAGCTGCCATAAGAATAAAAGCAGAAAGTATAAAACCGGTTCCGGCCTCGGCGCCTCTTATAACAAAACTTAAAATATTATTCAGAGAAGGACGTGTCTCCGCATATTCGCTGATCGTAAAAAGCGTACCCATAACAGCACAATTAAAAGCTGAAACGTGAATATATTTTCTTGTAGTACCAAAGTTTTTTTCGTCTGCAAAATAAAGGATCGAAAGCAGAACAACATATAAAACTCCTATTACAATAACATATAAAAGAAGTCTCAAATCAGTAAAGTTTCCCGGCAGCAGATTATTTATTAAATATGCAGCTGCAGAACCAACGGTTGTAAATATGGTGATAGTAATAGCAGTCCACAGGAGATTTTTTCGGTTTCCTGCAGCTATGAAAAGCGTACTCGTTCCAAGAGCCTTTGTTAAAATAAGATTTGTCGTAAGAAGAACAACAAATTCAGATATTAGAAACATCGGCATCACCTCCAGAAACATCAACGTCATGGCTCAGCACATTGCATATACCCCGATAAATTCCGCAGAATAATCCTAAAAGAATAAAACCGCCGAAGGGTTCGCCAAATCCGCTTATAATTATATCCGCATCAACGAGCCTTTCGCAGAATGTACCGTATGCAAGTATTTCTCTTACAGCGGCAATTATCAGCATTACGGCGTCAAAACCGAGTATATGGAGTATAAGTGAGAGCGTCATTTTTCCCTTAGTCATACGATAGAATTTTGCTTCCGTCTGAACGGTTATAAGAGAGTTTACAGCAATAAGCATAAAATATATTCCTATCCTCGGAATAATGTCCGGAAAAAATTCCTCAGCCGCCGCTCTGACAGGAATATATACGATCGAAGCTATAATCGCATATATCATGATTTTCAAACCGTATGGAAGTTTTTTAGGAATAAATGAACCGCTCATTACTGATATAAAAGTTATTGACGAAAACGCATATATTAACGCGAGCGCATTCATCACCGTATTTCCGCAAACTATTATGGGTGATATTACCATAAAACCCGAAAGAACCGTATTTCCGCTGACAAGTCCGTCAAGCAGGGAACGTTTTTTATTCGTCATTATTCAGCCTCCCCTGCGGATTTATGTTTTTGTCTGCACTTCTCCAGATATTTTTCAAAATTTCTCTTGATATCTTCATCCTCTTCAGCTTCTAAACGTGCAATATACTTTTCAAGATTTTTGAATCCCAGAGAAACGGGAGTAAAAAGTATAGATGCTATAATTATCGCATTTTCCGCAGCCGTAGTGATAATCAGTATATAAGAAAAAAGTGAAATAAAAATACCATAAAAAAATGCATAATAATTGCGTTTCGGAGCTATACGCCGATCCGAAACAATATATACAGCCGCAAAAAGAACCATATTTGTGGAAAAAGTATATTTAACCGAATCCAACAGATTACTGCACATGGGCACAGTACCGGAAAGCAGAAAAGTTCCCAACAGCGTACCTATAAAAGCGCCGAATGAAATATCCCGCCTGAGTATAAGCACCAAAGCCGCTACTGCGAGCAAAAGAATACTGACAGTTCCGGCAGGTCCGCTTACATTTCCCATTAGTATTTCAAAATCAGTATAATTCATTCTTCCGGTTGTGTTAAAGGTATGACTTGCAGAACTCACAAGTTCAGTCGCTTTTTCAAACACTCCCGTATGAACGTGCGGCTCAGTAAACATAAGCACATTGCTTTTCCATGAAGTAAGAAGAAATACATACCCGGCAGCAGCGGGAGAGAATATAATGTTTTTTCTTCCTCCGAATACGTTCTTAGCAATTGTTACCGCAAAAACGCAGGCTATTGCTGCAATCGAATAATCGATCACGACAGGAAGCATAAGCGACAGTATCAAAGCATCGGAAACACATGTAAGATCGTCAGCGGTAAATTTACGTTTCATTAAACGCAGAGAAATTACTTCCGCCGCAAGAGAAACAGCAGCGCATACACCGCACAAGAATACCGCACGTACACCATAATAAAAATACTCCATGATAATAAGCGTAATAAGAGTAAGCATTATGTCTATCCATATAAAACGCTGTGATTTTACTTTATTCTGCATCAATTCAAATATCTTCCTTTAACTTTTCGACAGCCTCTGCCATATTCTCCGCTTTAAAAAGATAACTTCCCGAAACGAGTACATTTGCACCGGCGGTTTTAACTGTGACTGCTGTTTTATCGTCTATTCCGCCATCCACCTGTATCAAGAGTTCTTCATGTCCGTTTGTATCGGCATATTCGCGGATTTTTCTGATTTTTTCACTCATATCCATGAACTTTTGTCCGCCGAACCCCGGTTCAACTGTCATAACAAGAATCATATCCGCATATTCGATATACGGGAAAACGGCTTCGGCAGGCGTATTCGGCTTGATTGAAATTCCCACATGACATTCAGTCCGCTTTATTGCTTGAATAGTTTCCATTACATCGCTTTCGCTTTCAAGGTGGAATGTTATTATATCCGCACCTGCCTTGTAGAATTCATCAATATATTTAATCGGTTCTGTTATCATAAGATGCACGTCAAGCTTCATGCATGAGCTTGCAATTTTGCTGATTTGATCAAGAACAGGAATACCAAACGTTATATTATTTACAAACACTCCGTCCATAACATCAAAATGGAGCATATCAACGCCCGACCGTTCAAGTTTTTTCACCTCTGATTCAAGATTTAGCAGATCTGCACTCAATATAGAGGCTGAAATAAAATTAGTCAAAATATTATCATTCCTTTTACTCATTATTACACACTTAATTATATAATATTTCAGGCTCAACGTCAATACGTTTTAATTGATTTTTTTATTTATCTTATATATTTTTAAGAAATCAAAAAAAACGGAAATTTTTTTGGGAAAAATTAAAAAATCTCTTTACAAATGTAAAATTATGTGGTACAATAAAAACACCGTGTACTTGGAGACGGGCGTGTCCTCAGTTATCACCTGTTTCTATGTTATCGGAATTTATTTCATATGAGGTGCTTTCAATGTTACTGAAAGAAGAAAAAACAGCCGTTATTGAGGCTAACAAAACAAGCGCAAACGACACTGGATCTCCCGAAGTTCAGATCGCTATTCTCACAAGAAGGATCAACGATCTTAACGCACATCTTAAAATCCACAAGAATGACCACCATTCCAGAAGAGGTCTTCTCAAAATGGTAGGTCACAGACGTAATCTTCTCTCTTACCTTAAGAAGAAGGACATAAACAGATACCGTGCCATCGTTGAGAAGCTCGGTCTCCGTAAGTAATTATCGTTTGCGAAGGCAGAGGGTTTCCCCTTCTGCCTTTACGTCTATAAAGTTATACCTAAACGGCTTTTAGCATTAAACTGTACGTCTTTCACAATATAATTTTATTAAGAACGCAGAGTTTATTGCTAAAGCCGATGAAAATCAAATTCAGGAGGCAAAAATAATGTTTGAAAACTACAGAACTTTTGAAACAACTTACGCCGGTAGACCGATTATTGTTGAAACTGGCAAGACCTGCGGGTTATCCAACGGTTCATGCTGGGTTCGTTACGGTGAAACCGTAGTTATGGCTAATGTTACTGCAAGCGCTAAACCCAGAGAGGGCGTTGATTTTTTCCCGCTTTCCGTAGACTATGAGGAGAGACTTTATTCCGTAGGAAAGATCCCGGGTTCTTTTACTAAAAGAGAAGGCAAACCAAGCGAAAAAGCTATTCTTACTTCACGCTGCGTTGACAGACCCATCCGTCCGCTTTTCCCTAAGGATATGCGCAATGATGTATCGGTCGTTATGACAGTTCTTGCGGTAGAACCCGATAACTCTCCGGAAATCGCAGGCATGATAGCTGCTTCGATAGCTATTTCCATCTCCGATATTCCTTGGAATGGTCCGGTTGCAAGCATTAATGTAGGTCTTGTTGACGGTGAAATAGTTCTTAACCCTACGCTTGAACAGCGTGCAAAGACAGATCTTGTTCTGACAGTTGCCGGTTCCGCTGAAAAAATTGTAATGATCGAAGCCGGAGCTAATGAAGTACCAGAGGATAAAATGCTTGAATGTATTCTCACGGGTCACGAAGAAATCAAAAAAATGGTCGCATTTATAGATGGTATCCGCAAGGAAATCGGTAAACCGAAATTCGCATTTGAATCTATGGATGTCGATCATGATATGTTTGATGCTATAGAAGCTTTTGCTTCCGACCGTGTTAAAATCGCCCTCGATACTAACGATAAAACAGTACGTGATGCGAGACTTGCTCCCATTGTTGACGATATTCACGCTAAATTTGACGAACAGTATCCCGAAAATGTCGCTATGATAGACGAATGCATATATAAGCTTCAGAAAAAAATCGTTCGCGCATGGTTATATGAAGGCAAGCGCGTTGACGGCAGAGGTATTGACGAAATACGTCCCCTTGCGGCTGAAGCAGGTATACTTCCCAGAGTTCACGGCTCAGGACTTTTCACAAGAGGACAGACTCAGGTTCTTACGATTTGCACACTTGGTCCGGTAAGCGATGCGCAGCGTATCGACGGTCTTGATGAAGAAGATACAAAAAGATATATGCATCAGTACAATTTCCCGAGCTACTCCGTAGGTGAAACCAAACCTTCAAGAGGTCCTGGACGCCGCGAAATCGGTCACGGCGCTCTTGCCGAGAGAGCTTTAGCTCCTGTTATTCCGTCAGTTGAAGAATTTCCTTATGCTTTGAGACTTGTCTCCGAAGTTCTTTCATCCAACGGTTCGACATCACAGGGTTCTATATGCGGCTCCACGCTTGCGCTTATGGATGCGGGCGTGCCTATAAAAGCGCCTGTTGCGGGTATATCCTGTGGTCTTATCACCTTGCCCGATAGTGATGACTTCATGACTATGGTAGATATTCAGGGGCTTGAGGATTTCTTTGGAGATATGGACTTCAAAGTAGGCGGTACTCACAAGGGCATCACTGCAATTCAGGTTGATATAAAAGTTGACGGTCTTACCCCTGCTATCATTAAGGAAGCATTTGAAAAGACAAGAAAAGCTCGTATCCATATACTCGATGAAATTATGCTTAAAGCAATTCCGACTCCGCGTACAGAAGTAAATAAATACGCGCCCAAGATGCTTCAGACTAAGGTTCCCGTTGATAAAATACGCGATGTCATTGGTCAGGGCGGAAAAATTATACAGAAAATTTCAGCCGACTGCAATGTTAAAATCGACATTAATGACGAGGGTAATGTATTTATCAGCGGTATAAATGGAAACGATGCAAGAAAAGCTCTTCAGATTATCGACACTATCGCAAACGGCCCTGAGGTAGGAGCTATTTACAGAGGCAAGGTAGTTCGCATTATGGATTTTGGCGCATTTGTTGAAATAGTTCCGGGAATGGACGGTCTCGTTCATATTTCAAAGCTTGATAAATCGAGAGTAGAAAAGGTTGAAGATATAGTCACGATCGGCGATGAAATTGTTGTTAAGGTAACGGAAATTGATCGTCAGGGAAGAATCAATCTTTCCAGAAAAGATGCTTTGGCGGAAATTGAAGCCAAACGAAACTGTTAAATTATTGCACTATTATATGATTGATCAAATAATGCCAAACAGCTCAATGATATAATAATGAAAAGACCTCCTATGGAAAAACGTAGGAGGTCTTGTTATTGTAATAATACATTCTGCCGCTTAAAATGTTAAAAACGTAAAAGGATAATATTAATATCCATCATTAAAACGTTGTTTACGAGCTTTGCTACGTTTAACAGCGCCCTCCCATTCTGCTTTTTCCGAAATCGTTTCAATCTCAAGACCGTATTTAACAGGCAGCGGTTTTCCGTTTTCGTCAACGTGAACGCATATAAGGTAAGCATGATTTATTGCTCTTCTGATACCGGTATCAATATTCTCAACATAAGTATCTACACGTACTTCCATAGACGTATTACCAACATATGTAATTTTACCTATAAGTACTATTACCTCATTGATATATGCTCCATATTTAAATCTAAGATTATCAACAGCACATGTCGTAACCAAACCGCCGCAATGTCTCATCGCAGTCAAAGCGGCAACCTCATCTATCCATTCCATAAGTCTTCCGCCGAATAAACGATTTTGTCCGTTTATTTCCTTGTACTGCAAAAGCTTTGTGGTTTCGGTAAGAGATTCAGAAACTTTTTTATTCCTGATTTTTTCGCTCATGGCATATCACACCTCGTTTTATTTATTTGACATGTTCGGAAACCTATTAGATGGCGTAAGAATACGTTCTAATGTTATTGCATTTTCATGCGTAACAGCCAATTTTTCTCTTATGTATTTTTATCAACAGTATGAAATTTCTTAAGATTGCCGATTTTTTCGTTACGTTCATCAAGAACCTTTTCAACATCAGACCATTCTAACCCCTGATTTACACATAGTACCATAACGTGGTAAAGCAAATCGTTTATCTCGTTCATAAGTTCATTATTATCGTTGTTTTTTGCGGCAATAACGGTTTCTGTGGCTTCCTCTCCGATTTTCTTGCATATCTTGTCCACACCCTTATCAAATAAGTAGCAGGTATATGAATTTTCAGCGGCAGTACCTGTCTCGTACTGCTTCTTTCTTTCCTTGATTACTTCAAAAATTTCCTCGTAAAGACTCATAATAGTTCAATTCTCCTCATTATTATATATTTCATTAAAGAAACAGCTATAACTTCCTGTATGACAAGCTGCTCCTGTCTGCTCAACATTTACAAGCAGAGTGTCGTTATCGCAGTCACCGTATATAGAAACAACCTTTTGCAGATGACCTGAAGTTGCTCCCTTGTTCCAATATTCCTGCCTTGATCTGCTCCAAAACCAAGTATAACCTGTTTCGATAGTTTTTTTAAGACTCTCTTTGTTCATATATGCAAGCATAAGAACTGTTTTCGTATTGACATCGTAACAAATTGCGGGGATAAGCTCACCCTTGAAAAAAAACTTATCTAAATCGTCCAAATCAATTTTTATCATCTTTGTTTTCCTTTCTAAGTCCAAAGCGATGTTATAAACATAGGACTTGCATCGTCAGATTTTTTTAAAACCGCAGTTTTCATAAAATTTAAGTTCTTCATTATATGCGATAACAGCTATCCTCAAATAGTCCGCATACTTTTCACGCACCATTTTTACAAGCTTCCGTCCTATGTGTATACCCTGATACTTTGGGTCAACAAGCAAATAATGAACATATGCAGTCATTATGCCGTCATCCATGACGCAAATCATTCCAATCAGTTTTTCACAATCCCATGCGGAATATACTGTCTTGAAATTTCTCATTGCCGTTACAAGTTTATCGGGATAATGACCAGACGACCATTCAACAGACAGGAATAAATTTTCAAGCTGTTCACGACTGAATTCATGGGTGTCTTTATAAGTTATATTCATTTTATTTCTCTTTCTCGAAAAGATATTTCATCATTCTTTTTGGATTTTCCAAAAAACGTCTTGTTATATTATAAGTATCGGTATTCTCGTAAAGCGTTTCGGTTATTGAATCTTTCCTAAGCTCATATATCAAAGCATCCGGATAAGCGAGGAGTATAGGTGAATGAGTAGCGATAATAAACTGGGATTTTTTTTCAGTAAGATCATGCAGCAGTGTCAGAAGCGACATTTGCCTCATGGGAGACAGTGCAGCTTCCGGCTCGTCAAGAATATACAGTCCATTTCCACCAAAACGGTTTGATACAAGCGAAAAAAAACTTTCCCCATGAGACTGCTCATGAAGCGATATTCCTCCATAACTTCCGATAAGCTTTGGAAGTGAAGAGGGTATTTCATCAAGCCTATCAATATACGTAGCCGCATTATAAAAACTTTCTGCACGAAGAAAAAAACCATCGTCAGGACGTTCAAAACTCTTAATAAGCTTTATATAACGAAATAGTTCCGAATGAGTTGCTTTTGTTGAAAACGAAAAGTTAAGAGAACCGCCCTCAGCGTTAAAACCAAACTTTACGGCTATTGCTTCAAGCAAAGTTGACTTTCCGGAACCGTTTTCCCCAACAAAAAACGTCACTTTTTCGTGTAATGAAAGCTTCTCGATACAAGAAAGATTCTTTACGACCGAAAGTCTGCTGATATACGAATCGTCCTGTGAAATATCTGTCAAGCGCAAAGCTTTGATAAATCTGCCGTTCATCACGATTCAGCGAACTATTACGCCCTTGCTTCTGCAATGCTCCTTGACCTGCTGCACCGTCAATTCCTTAAAATGAAACAGAGAAGCCGCCAAAGCCGCCGTTGCACCTGTTTTCTCGAAAACTTCCGAAAAATCGTCTATTTTACCTGCTCCGCCGCTGGCTATTACAGGTATCGTACAGTTATCGCACACGGCTTTCAGCATTTCAATATCGAAGCCGTTTTTTGTACCGTCTGCATCTATGGAATTAAGACATATCTCCCCTGCTCCGAGCTTTTCTATCTGATGTACCCAGTCGATGAGGTCAAGTCCCATATCAACTCGTCCGCCGTTGATGTACACCGTCCACTTATGGTCGGCAATCTTTTTAGCATCAATACCAACGCAGATGCACTGGCTGCCGAAAATATCCGCGCCCTCCTTGATAAGCTGAGGATTTTTCACCGCCTGTGAATTTACTGACACCTTGTCCGCGCCGGCTCTTAGCGTCTCGCGAATATCGTCAACGGTTTTTATACCTCCGCCTACGGTAAGCGGTACGAATACCTTTTTGGCAGTCTCTCTCACAACGTCAAGGAAAACTCCTCTGCCCTCGAAAGATGCCGTTATATCGTAGAATACTATCTCGTCTGCGCCTTGTCGGTCGTATTCCTCAGCACACTCAACAGGGTCGCCCACATCGCGTATTCCCTCAAAATTTACTCCCTTTACAACCTTGCCATTTCTTACGTCAAGACATGGGATTATTCTTTTTGCAAGCATTTTTTACCTCCTTTTTTATTAGACTATGAAACGATATTTAAGACTGTCTGCAATTACAATACAATTATCTTTTTCAAAGTCAAAATAACCGTTACGATGTTCAACTTTACAGTCGTCCGTCCATACGATAAGCTTGTTGTTGCGTGTTTTTCCGAGCAGGTCGGTGCGGATTTCCAAAGAATAGCCGTTTATTGTACTAACATTACTGTCATTACGTCCCGAAAATCTGAAATGACGTACTCCCTCAAAAAGCATTTCCATTTTATCAAAATAAAAATTCTTATCCAAAGTAATCAACAGACTATTTTCATAACCAGTGCGACTATAACTAACTGATAATACGTCAGTAGAAAAGTCGTCACAAATATGTGCAACTTCCATTAATTCTTTAATATCTTCGTCTGAATTTATTTTGTTCCACATATTAATCTCTCGCATATTCAACAGTTTCTTTAAGATTCAGCGTGCCTTTATAAATAGACTTTCCGCATATAGTGCCATAAAGTCCCATTTCTTTGCAGGCGATAATATCAGCCATAGTGTGAACGCCGCCGCTTGCCACGATATTTGCACGTCCGACTGTTGCATCTGAAAGGGCTTTAAGCTGTTCAACGTTTACACCCGAAAGAGTACCGTCCCTTGAGATGTCCGTGAAGATAAAATATTTAACTCCTACAGAGATCATCTTGTCAGCAAGCTCGATATAATCAACATTTGAGCTTTCGAGCCAACCCTCGGTTGCGACCATGCCGTCCATAGCGTCTATCCCAATAACTATTTTTTCGCTGCCGAATTTTTCCACAGCTTTGCTTACGAGCTTAGGATTTTTCAGCGCAACAGAGCCTAAAATAACACGGGTTATACCCATATTAAGGTACTCCTCAATAGTTTCGAGACTTCTTATACCTCCGCCAAGCTCGACTTTAAGAGAAGTTTTTTCGGCAACGTCTGTGTAAATTTTTGTGTTTACGGGTCTGCCCTCTTTTGCGCCGTCAAGATCGACCATGTGGATCCACTCCGCACCTGCCCGCTCAAAGCCTTTTGCAGTTTCAAGATAGTCGGAGGCTACTTTTTCAACTGTTGAAAAATCTCCCTTGAAAAGACGAACGCAGTTTCCGTCCTTTATGTCGATAGCAGGTAAAATTATCATATAAGACCTCCAAAGCTTTTAAGTATCTTCAAACCTGTTTCGCCGCTTTTTTCGGGGTGAAACTGTGCGCCGAATACATATTTTCCGTCATATACAAGCGCAGGCACGCATCCGCCGTACTCGCTGTATGCGGCAATATTCTTATCATCGCAGTGCGCCTTGTAGGAGTGGACAAAATATACGTACTCGTCATCTCCAACGTTTTCCAAAAGCGGACAATCATTGAGCTTCTCCAGCTTATTCCAACCCATATGAGGGATTATAAGGTTAGGCTCGTCCATATAGCGGACGCTGCCGTTTATAAGTCCCAAACCGCTGTATTCTTCAAATTCATATCCTTTTTCAAAGATGAGCTGCATTCCGAGACATATTCCCAAAAACGGCTTTTTTGCCGCTTCTTCTTTGATAGTTTCGATAAGTCCGCTCTGCTCCAGCATCTTCATAGCAGACGGAAATGCGCCTACTCCGGGAAGAATGACCGCGTCCGCCGACTTGATGCTGTCACAGTCGGAAACAAGCTCATTCTCAAATCCCAAATGATCGAGGGCATTTTTTACGCTGAAAATATTCCCAGCGCCGTAGTCAATAACAGCTATCATTTACAGTACCCCCTTAGTTGAAAGCGTAGAGCCGTCGGAATTATATGCGACTGCCGTTTTCAAGGCATGAGCCGCTGCTTTATAGACAGCCTCTGCCTTGTGGTGATCGTTCGAGCCGTACATAAGATTTACGTGCATTGTGATACCGGCATTAAATGCAAGCGCACGGAAAAATTCTTCCGTCATACACAGATCGTATTCTCCGCAGGATTGATTCATAAACTCGCAGTTGAACACGAGGAACGGACGATTACTCAGGTCAAGACTGCACATCGCAAGACTTTCGTCCATTGGGATATACGAAGTTCCATAGCGTACTATCCCCGATTTATCGCCTAAAGCTATATTAAGAGCCTGCCCGAGAGCTATCCCCGTATCTTCAATAGTGTGGTGACAGTCAACGTACAGATCGCCTTTGACATTGATAGTCATGCTTATTCCGCTGTGCTTTGAAAAAGCAGTGAGCATATGGTCAAAAAAACCTATCCCAGTTTCTATTTCGGAACGTCCGAGACCGTCAAGCTCTGTTAAAACGTATATATCAGTCTCGCGAGTAGCCCTTGTGACCTCGCCTGTCCTGATCTTCTTATCCATTTAAAATATCCTCCAATGCCTCGAAAAGCTTGTCCATTTCTTCGTCAGTTCCAACGGTGATGCGCAGATACTCGCATATAACCGGCTTATTCCAGTAACGGACGAATATCCTGCGCTTTTTCAGCTCGTCAAATACATACTGAGCAGATTTTTTCGGCGGACTTGCAAAAATAAAGTTCGCTTTAGAATCAGTAAATGTAAATCCAAGCTCAGCAAGACGCTTTTTAGAACGCTCACGGGTTTCGATTATCTTGCTTACTGTTTCATTAAAATATTTTTCATCCTTTACAGCCGCCGCGCCGCAAAGCTGAGTGAGCGTATTCATAGTGTAAGAATTTATGGAAAACTTCACATCGTTCATATACTTTATCAGCTTTTCGCTGCCCATAGCAAAGCCGATACGCATACCTGCCATTGATCGCGACTTTGAAAACGTCTGGACAACCAGCAGATTTTCGTACCTTTCAATAAGCGGCAAACAGCTTTCTCCGCCGAAATCCACGTAAGCCTCGTCTATTATAACAACGGAATCGGGATTGACTTTTACAATATTTTCGATTACTTCCAAAGGAGCGGCAACTCCTGTAGGAGCGTTAGGATTAGCAATTACGATGCCGCCGTTTTCGGTTACGTAATCCTCGGGCGCGATATTGAAGCCGCTTTTAAGCGGTATCTGCCTGTACGGAATGCGGTAAACGTCCGCCCAGACATCGTAAAAGGAATAGGTGATGTCGGGGAAAAGTATCGGTCTGTCACTTCCGAAAAATGTCATAAATGCTACTGCCAAAACATCGTCCGATCCTACTCCTGCAAATATTTGTGAGGACTTCAAGCCGTATCTTTTTGCAATAGCATCTGTAAGTACAGTTGAATCGGGGTCGGGATAAAGTCTCATTCTGCCGCAGTCGAAGTCGTCTAATATCTTCCTTACGTCAGGAGCAGGCGGATAAGGATTTTCGTTGGTATTCAGCTTTATAACGTCCGAAAACTGCGGCTGCTCTCCCGGAACATAGGGAACGACCTTTCTTACGCAGCTCTCCCAATTATTTTTATTCATCAATATCACATCTTTCTGCCGTTTTACTCAAAACGCACCTTAATAGCATTTGCGTGAGCCGTAAGTCCTTCCTTTTCAGCAATAAGGACAATATCGTCCTTAGCTTCTTCGAGGGCGTCTCTTGTATAATATGTATAGCTTATTCGCTTAGTGAAGCTCGCCACGCCAAGGGGAGAGAAGAATCGTGCCGTACCGCTTGTGGGAAGTACGTGATTAGGACCTGCATAATAGTCGCCCAGCGGCTCGGAGGCATAATTTCCGAGGAATATCGAACCGGCGTTGTCGAGACTTCCCAACAGCTCCATGGGATTCTCCATAAGTACCTCAAGATGCTCGGGAGCTATCTCATTTGCCAGTTCTACGCATTTTTCACGGCTGTCCGCAATAATGACTGCGCCGTAATCGTTAAGAGACTTCTCGATTATTTCCTTACGTGACAAATATTCTTTCTGCCGTTCGATCTCGGCTATAGTAGCATCAGCCAGCTTTTCGCTTGTCGTCACCATTATCGCTGAAGCAAGAACGTCATGCTCAGCCTGAGACATAAGGTCTGCCGCGGCAAACTTCGGGTCTGCCGTTTCATCGGCAATGACAAGTATCTCGCTCGGACCTGCTATCATGTCAATATCGACAACGCCGTAAAGCAGCTTTTTCGCTGTTGCAACATAGATATTTCCCGGACCGACTATCTTGTCGCACTTAGGTATCTCCTCAGTGCCGTATGCAAGAGCCGCAATAG
The DNA here is from genome assembly GCA_910584195.1 of uncultured Ruminococcus sp. Lineage (GTDB taxonomy): Bacteria > Bacillota > Clostridia > Oscillospirales > Ruminococcaceae > Ruminococcus. Next base: position 177,846 of record CAJTYV010000005.1, read on the forward strand.
CCTGCGCTCCTCCCGAAAGGAACACACGGTCAACTCCGCATATTGCCGCTGCCACAAGAATATCCTTATTCGGCGTACCGTCTTTCAGCGGCGGAGTTACCATAATTATCTCCTTGACACCGGCTATCTTCGCCGGTATCGCGTTCATCAGCACGCTTGACGGATATGCCGCCGTACCGCCCGGAACGTAAAGTCCAACTCTTGAAAGTCCGCGTACTCTCTGTCCGAGAATAACTCCGTTTTCTTTCGGATCAATAAATCCCTGCTCTTTCTGACGATTATGAAAATCTGCGATATTTTCCTGAGCATTAAGCAAAGCAGTGACAAATTCGGGTTCTGCTTCTGTGAGAGCGTCGTTTATCACCTCGCGCGGAACTTCATAATACTGCGGCAGATTTCCGTCAAATTTCAGAGTGTAATTTTTTACTGCTGTATCGCCGTTTTCTTTGACATTGTCTATGATAGCGGAAACGGTTTCCGTTACTTTTTTATTTGTTTCACCTGCACGTTTATTGAGTTCAGCAAGAAATATGACCTCGTCCGTGCCGTTAGCATAAATCTTTTTCATTTAATATTCTCCTCTATGAGCTTAATGAGCTTCTCTATTTCATTCTGACGCATTTTTAAACTTACAGTATTAACGATCAGTCTTGCGGAAATAGGCGCAACGTTCTCAATGACTTCAAGTCCGTTTTCTTTCAAAGTAGTACCTGTCTCCACTATATCAACAATACCGTCGGCAAGTCCGAGTATGGGAGCAAGCTCGACAGAACCCTCGATCTTGATAATATCCGTATCCATACCTTTTTTCTCAAAAAAACTGCGTGCAACATTGGGATATTTTGTAGCAATAGTCTTTATTCCGTAGCCGCTGTAAAAATTATAGTCTTTTTTTACGGCAAGAGCGAATTTGCACAGTCCGAAACCTAAATCAAGCATTTCGAAAAATTTGCCCTTCATCTCCATTATCGTATCCTTACCCACAACTCCCATATCGCATACGCCATGTTCAACATAGGTTATTACGTCGTTCGCCTTTGCGAGAACGACCTCAAGATTCGCATCGGTTACGGGAAGAATAAGCTTCCTGCCTTTTTCACGGACTGCGGTACAGTCAAAACCCATTTTCTCCAAAAGACCTACCGTATCCTTTTCAAGTCTGCCCTTAGTAAGAGCGATTCTGATAGGTTTATTCATTAATCTTCCTCCTCGCAGCTGACAACGACGACCTTGCCGATTCTTTTTTCTTTTGCATATTCACGAACAAACTCTATATCACCGAACAAAGCATTTTCAACTATAAATCCCTGTTCGCGCAGTTCTCTTGCCTGTTTGATTGCCGCGACCTCGCAGCCCTCCTCGGCAAAAACAATAACATCGGTTGAGGGTTCAGCAGGCAGTATACCGTTTCTTTCAATTACCTTAGATACAGCGTTTACATTTACTGCAAAACCTACCGCCGGAATATCATATCCGAAATCCGATATTAGCTTGTCATAGCGTCCGCCCGAAATGACCTCCTCGCCGTGACCCTTTAGATAACCTTTGATAATAAGCCCGGTGTAATAGTCAGTTTTATTTACAAGACCAAGATCAACGGTGATATTTCCGTCCTTTCCGCAAATCTCCGCCGTATCACGATAAACCTCACGAAGCTCGTCAAGAATACGCTTAACATTTTCATCGGGAATAAGTTCTTCAGCTTTTTCAAAAATTTCCTCGCCGCCAAAAAGTGCAGGGAGCTTTTTAAGAGCAGCCGTTACAGCGGTATTGCCAAACGTATCGAGGAAATCATTAAGCGCAGGAAAATTCTTGTTCTCTATAAGCTTACGGATATATTCCTTATCAGCTTCATCTGCTTCAAGCCTGTCTACAAGCGCCTTGAAAACGCCTATATGACCAAGCTCAAGGGAATACTCGAGTCCGAAAGCATTAAGTGAATCAACTGCAGCTGAAATAACTTCTAAATCAGCCATTTTCATCTCCGAACCTATAAGCTCGATACCTGCCTGAACAGTTTCATCGCTTCTTCCCTTTAACGCTGATTCATTGCGGTAAACCGTCTGATTGTAACAAAGCTTCAATGGAAGCTCCGCATCTTTAAGACGAGTCGCCACTACGCGCGCGATAGGCATGGTAGAATCAGGGCGCATTACGAGAAGACGTCCCTTGCTGTCAGTCATCTTGTACAGTGTTTCCTGAGGAAAATAGCGTGATTTCATATTAAATACATCGAAAAATTCCAAACCTGGTGTTATCATTTCGCTGTAGCCTCTACTTTTAAAAAGTTTAAGCAGAGTATTCTCTATATTTCGTCTTACAACGCACTCTCCGAAAAGCAGATCCTTTGTTCCTTCGGGAGTGATAAGATCGTAGTTTTTCATAAAAACTCCTTTCACATCTGTATTGTTAAGCTTTTCTCACTTTAGCGTATTAACACAATAACATGATACCACAATACAATAATAAAGTCAAGTCAAAAGAATGACATTTGTGTAGATTCAGGCAAATCGCCGAAAGCCCCTATATTTTTCAACACGTCAATTGTTGTTTTTGATACACCGCTCATCTGCTGAAATTCCTCAATTGAAATAAATCCTCCTGCCTGAGCTGCTTCATAAAGCCCTCTGGCAGCATTTTCCCCTACGCCCGACATTGCCGCAAATGGTATTCGCAGCTTTCCGTCCTCCAAAAGATAATCGACAGCATGGGATTTAAACAGATTAATTGGCAAAAATTCATATCCTCTTGAAAGCATTTCATTTGTTATAAGAAGTATATCGTAAAGATCGCTTTCTTTTTTTGAACGATCGTTTCCAAGTTCTTTGAGCTGCATGATCCTCGCTCGTACCGCATCTTTTCCTTTTACCGCAAGCTCGGAATCGAAATCCTCTCCGCGTACAGAGAAATATGTCGAATAGTATTCCAAAGGCTTATACAATTTAAACCAACCAAGCTTCATAGCAGCAATAACGTAAGCTGCCGCATGCGCTTTCGGAAACATGTATTTTATTTTCAGACAGCTGTCTATGTACCAGTCGGGAACATCATGCTCTTTGAGCATCTGAATGATCTCAGGTGTAAACTGCTTCGCAGCCTTTCCTTTACGTGTCCATTCCATTATTTGGAATGCCATTTTAGGCTCGACGTTCTTATATAAAAGGTACGTCATAATGCTGTCACGAGTTCCGATAACGTCCGATATTTTACATGTGCCGTTTTCAATAAGATCCTTTGCGTTTCCGAGCCATACGTCCGTACCATGTGAAAGTCCCGAAATCTGCAAAAAATCGCTGAACCGTGTTGGCTTTGCGTCAAGGAGCATGCCTATAGTAAAATTCGTACCCATTTCAGGTATTCCCAGACTTCCGGTTTTACAAAAAATTTCTTCCTCTGTTACTCCAAGTACAGAGCAATCGGTACACATCTTAATTACCTGAGCATCGTAAGCGGGAATATCTTTTATTTTCAGTCCGGTCAAATCCTCCAAATGCTTATATAAGGTCGGTACAACGTGACCAAGCTCGTCAAGTTTAAGAATAGTATCATGGAGAGAATTAAAGTCAAAATGAGTTGTAATGACCTCAGAGTCTGCCGAATCAGCAGGATGCTGAACAGGAGTAAAGTCATATACCTCAAAATCGGACGGAACAACTACCATTCCGCCTGGGTGCTGACCTGTTGTTCTTTTGATGCCTGTACAGCCTATTGAAAGACGGTTAAGCTCAGCATAATTTAGAGATATTCCGTTTTCTTCACAATATTTTTTTACATAGCCGAAAGCCGTTTTATCAGCAACAGCCGAAATGGTTCCGGCTTTGAAAACGTTGGATTTACCGAAAAGCTTTTCCGTATATCTGTGAGCGTAAAACTGATACTCTCCTGAGAAATTCAAGTCAATATCAGGAGCTTTATCGCCGTCAAATCCCAAGAATGTCTCAAAAGGTATATCATGACCCTCGCGCAGCATATCGGTACCGCATTTAGGACAATTTTTTGGAGGAAGATCAAATCCCGAACCGTATTTTCCGTCAAGAATAAATTCACTGTGCTTGCATTCGGAGTTCGGACATATATAGTGCGGCGCAAGAGGATTAACCTCGGAAATTCCTGCCATTGACGCCACAAACGACGAACCTACCGAACCTCGCGAACCTACAAGATAGCCATTGTCAACAGAATTCCATACAAGCTTCTGAGCTATAATATAAAGAACCGAAAAACCATGTTTTATAATTGATGAAAGTTCACGGTCAAGGCGTTTTTCCACCAATTCCGGCAAAGGATTGCCATAAATTTCATAAGCCTTATCATGCGTTATGCGCACAAGATCTTCTTCTGCCCCGTCAATTGTCGGTGTAAATGTTCCTTTCGGTATCGGACGGACTATCTCAACCATATCGGCGATAGCGTTAGTATTGGCAATAACAACCTCCTTAGCCTTTTCCTCGCCAAGGTATGCGAACTCTTCAAGCATTTCATCAGTTGTACGGAAATAAAGCATAGCCTGATTTTCAGCGTCCTTAAATCCCATGCTTGCAAGAATTATTTTGCGGTAAACAGCGTCCTTAGGATCCATGAAATGAACATCGCAGGTAGCGCATACAGGGATATTCAGTTTGTCACCGAGAGAAATAATTTTTCGGTTATACTCCAGAAGTTCTTCATCGTCTGCGGCAGTTCCCTCACGAACCATAAATTCATTATTGCAGACAGGCTGTATTTCAAGATAATCGTAAAATTTTGCAAGCTCCTCTATTTTGCTTTCAGGTTTTTTAGCAAGCATAGCCTGAAACAGTTCTCCCGCTTCGCATGCGCTTCCGAAAATCAATCCTTCACGATGTTCCATAAGAACAGATTTCGGAATAAGCGGTTTTTTATAGAAGTATTCAAGGTTGCTGACAGACACAAGACGATAAAGATTCTTAAGTCCTGCCTGACTTCTCACCAAAATTATCTGATGATAGGATTTCAACTTTTTAACTTCTATATCTTTTATCAGTTCATTTATTTGGTCAATGTGAGTATATCCTCTTTGAGATTTAAGACGGCTCACAAGCTCAATATAAATTTTAGACAGAATGAGAGCATCCTGATCGGCACGATGATGTTCAAAACTACCTAATTTCAGCGCTTTTGCAACATTATTCAGTCTATGACGTCCGATAGCCGGCAGCATTGCCTGACAAAGAATAAGGGTATCAAGCCAATTAAAATCAAAATTTATATTGTTTCTCTTGCAAACCTCAGATATCATTGTAATATCAAAATTAGCATTATGAGCAACCAAAATCGGCTTATCTCCGCAAAATTCCATAAATTTACGAACAGCTTCGGCTTCCCCCGGAGCATCTTTCACCATATCGTCCGTAATTCCGGTTAACTCGGTTATTTTTTCGGGTATATGCTTTCCGGGATTAACATAAGTCTCAAAGGTGTCAATATTTTGTAAATTTTTTACCTTTACAGCGGCGATACTTGTAAGCCTGTCCGTTGAAAAGCTAAGACCTGTCGTCTCAACGTCAAATACGATAAATTCACCGTTAAGATCTCTTGTGTCGGGATTTTTTAGAATAAGCTCACGATCAATATCATTTACAACGTAAGCCTCCATGCCATAAATAACCTTGAAATTCTTAGGCATATTATACATACAGTCCGGAAATGCCTGAACGCAGCCGTGATCGGTTATTGCCATTGCCTGATGCCCCCATTCGGCAGCTCTTGTTATGAGCCTTACGGGATCTGTAACTGCATCCATAGCAGACATATTGCTGTGACAATGAAGTTCTACACGCTTTTCAGGATATGTATCCGTTTTAGGTATGCGCTTGACCTTGATAAGGGAATTAGGATTAATACAGATGTCATGTGCGAAATCATCATAATCTATTTTTCCCGATACAAGGAAAGTAGCTCCCGGTTTGAACGATGATAGTTTTTCAAGTTCTTCATCGCCTTTTTTGACAAATATTTTTATCAGAACAGAACCACTGTAATCCGTAAGTCCGTAGGTTATGACGGTGTTACCTGTTTTAAGCTCCTTAACTTCCTTTGAGAAAACATCTCCGAGAAGCGTGACCTTATTGCCAAGACATCCTACTGCTTCGGAAATTGCAGCGGGAATCTCACGAATTGCGCGTCCTTTAATAATTTCTGCCGATTCACTGTCAAAAATCAAATTAGCTCCGCCGCTGTCAACAGTCTGCGTCGGAACAGCCGCAGCGGCAGCTTCATTATGAATCTGCTCAGGAGATTTTTCGGGAGTAAGCTGATAACTGTAATCAGGAAGCTCAGCTGCCATTTTTTCAATCATTTCGTCATATTCGTCATGGTTGACAGCCTCGTTTCCTCCCAGTTTCACTTCAATGCTTACTCCAAACTGATTATATATCAATTGAGAAAGCTTTCGGCAAAAACCGTCTTTCGTGAGTATGTCCAGTCCTCCGTGTTTCAATTCTATTTGCAGAATATCGTCTTTTAAAGCCATTTCGGCATCATTGAGAAAACCGTTTACAACTGAAACATCACGTTTAAGCATTTCGATAAGTCCATTCATACAGTTTAGATCGAAAAGCTCTCTCGAATACCGTGGGTTCAATCGAACAGATTCGGCTTCTATAGCTTTGGCAACGGCATTATCGAACGCAGAAATATCCTTGTACGGCACAATATTTTTAAACTCTGCAAAAAAGGAAAAATGCTTTAAATTTTCCGAATATGTCAGCTTATATATACGCCCATTCCTGACAGAATCGGGAATTTCAGGACAGTATTCCTTTAAAAAATCCGATAAATTTATATTCAAAGCTTTTCAACCTCCGCAAGAAGTTCGGAAACTATGTCCTCCTCCTTGATCTTGCGCTGTGTACCGTCTTTTTTAAAGATTATTGCGCATCCGTCACCTCCTGCAATTCCAACATCAGCTTCACGAGCTTCACCTGGACCGTTAACAACGCATCCCATAACAGCTACTGTAATGTCTTTTTCCGAATCGGCAAGAACAGCCTCAACTTTCTTAGCCGTACCGATAAGGTCAATGCGGGTACGTCCGCAGGTAGGGCATGAAACAATAGTAACTCCCTTTCTTTTTCCGATACATTTAAGAATATCTTTAGCCGCCGCGACTTCCTTGACCGGTTCATCGGTAAGGGAAACACGAATGGTTTCCCCTATGCCGTCACACAGCAGAGAACCTATTCCAACAGCAGATTTTATAAGTCCCATGCGTTCCGTCCCCGCCTCGGTAACGCCTAAATGAAGCGGATACCTGCATTTTTCCGCAGCCAAACGGTAGCACGCTATCATTCTATTTACATCAGAGGATTTTATAGAAATAACAATATCGTCAAAATCAAAACGTTCCAAAAGAGCCGCATGGTTCAATGCGCTTTCAACAAGAGCTTCCGGTGTAGGAGAACCATATTTAGCCAAGATCTCTTTCTCCAAAGAACCTGAATTTACACCGATGCGTATAGGAAGATTTTTGAGGCGGCATGCGTCAACAACAGCCTTTACTCTGTCAAGAGATCCGATATTTCCCGGATTAATACGTATCTTGTCAACTCCTGCCGCAGCCGCTTCAACAGCAAGGCGATAATCAAAATGAATATCGGCAACAAGCGGAATTTTTACAGCTTCTTTTATTGCGGGAATCAGCTTTATCGCTTCCTTATCCGGTATTGCTGCACGAACGATCTCGCAGCCTGCCTTTTCCAGCTCTATTGCCTGTTTTACGCTTCCCTCAATATCATAAGAAGGCACGTTAAGCATGGATTGTATGTAAATGCGGCTGCCGTCCAAAACACAACCGCCGACTTTCACGGGCTTTATATTTCTCATAATCTTCTCCTTTTGAATATAGTTTTAAAATGAGCCTGTATTCGCTTTGTTGTTCAAAAATAATTCACACTCAATGAAGATCATATCATTTAAATAATTTGACAATATCGTTGAACGTTGCAAAAATCATTACTCCGAAAATAAGAACCAATCCTGCCAGATGAACGTAACCTTCGTGTTCAGGCTTTACGGGTTTGCGGCGAATAAGCTCAATAATACAGAAAAGCAAGCGTCCGCCGTCAAGTCCCGGAACAGGCATCAGATTAAAAATACCAAGATTTATTGAAATAAGAGAGGTAATGTAAAGAAGCTTAAAAATAGCGTCTTCGAATGATTTCGCCTGCTGTGCAGTCTCGCTTATCGTTGTTACAACACCGACAGGACCTGACACCTCTTCTTTATTCACTTTGCCCGTAAACAGTTGTTTCAGGGAAAGTCCTACAATATGTCCCATGGAAAGAAACGTTTCCCCCGAATGTTTTATCACGGACATAGGCGTTTTTTCAAGATAAACAAGTCCGAAATCTATCGTACCGCCGTTTTTATCGTCATGAAAAGTAATGTTATCAAGTTTCAGGCGTTTTCCATCACGTTTTACCACAACATCATGTACTTCATCATTAAATGCAATAAGCATAAAATCAAGATCAAGACTGCTAAAGATCGGAGTTCCGTCAATCTCGACAATTTTATCATTGTGTCTCAGCCCTGTTTTGTAACTCTGAGCATAATATGTTTTTGACCCATCTTCGTTTTTAACTCCGCTGAATCCGCTGATCTGAGTAGTAGGAATATCCTGCATCATACATACCATAGCAGTTACAGTTATCAGTCCTAAAACAAAGTTCATAATTGCTCCGGCTACAAGTATTATCATTCTTTTCCAAAGTTTAGCCTTTCGGAAGCTTCTTGAATCCTCCTCGGAACTATCCTCGCCCTCCATAGAACAAAAACCGCCAACAGGAAGAAGCCGCAGCGAATACATTGTTTCCCCGATCTGTTTCTGAATAAGTTTAGGTCCCATTCCTACTGAAAATTCTAATACCCTGACCTTACTGAGCTTTGCACATATAAAGTGACCAAATTCATGTACAGTGACTATCAAGCCGAAAATTAATAACGCAATAACTATACCCATAGTATATCCTTTCAAAATTATTTTATAAGACCTCTTACATACTCTCTTGCCAATTTGTCTGCTGCCACAACCTCTTCATAGGAAGAAATTTCCGTTTTCGGAAATTTATCTAATATTGAAGATACGATCTCTCCTATTTTAATAAATTGTATTTCATTATTCAAAAATGCCCTGACAGCCTCTTCATTAGCCGAATTTACAAGACATGGATACGCACCGCCTCGTGAAATCGCTTCTATAGCGGCGCTCAGACACTTGAAAGTCTCATAATCAGGCTTATCGAACGTGAGCGTACCATAATCCGTAAGAGACAGCGGTTTAGTCGGACACTCGACCCGTTCTGGATAAAGCAGAGAATATTGGATAGGTATTTTCATGTCAGGTACGCCAAGCTGAGCTATAACAGCAAAATCTTTATATTCTACAGCAGAATGAATAACGCTCTGACGATGTACAACTATCTCTATCTGATCAGGATCAAGGTCAAAAAGCCATTTTGCTTCAATAAATTCAAGACCCTTGTTCATAAGAGTTGCCGAATCTATGGTAATTTTGTTTCCCATATCCCAGTTTGGATGTTTCAAAGCGTCCGCCTTTGTAACACTTTTCAGCTGCTCATAAGAGTAACCGTAAAATGGACCTCCCGAAGCAGTAAGTATTATTTTATTTAGCTGTTCTCTCTTATTTCCCTGTAAACATTGAAATATGGCTGAATGCTCACTGTCAACCGGATAGATCGTTACACCCTTTTTCTTTGCAAGCGCAGTGACAAGAGTTCCGCCTGCAACAAGAGTTTCCTTGTTAGCAAGCGCAACGTCCTTTCCGGCTTCTATAGCCGTTAAAGTAGGAAGAAGTCCAACCATTCCCACAACTGAATTAAGAACGATGTCGTTATCCTTCATAGCCGCTATCTCGCACAATCCCTCCATACCGCAGAGGACTTTTATTTCAGTATCGGCAAGACGTTCTTTAAGCTCCTTATATTTATCCTCTCTGTATATTCCTACGTACTTCGGCTTGAACTTCCTCGCCTGTTTTTCAAGCAGCTCAATACTGCTGTGAGCTGCAAGCGCCGTTATCTCCAGTCCATGCTTCTCACAAACCTCCACAGACTGCGTTCCGATAGAGCCTGTCGAACCTAAAATCGCAACCTTTTTCATACCCTTCTCCTAAAATTATTATATGATATTTGATTCAATAAAATACGAAAGGCAACGTCTTAGTCGCCTTTCAGTAAATATTTAAAATTTGTAGTAAAGAAAAGAATTACCACCGATCAATCCTGTCATAAGAATAAAAACATAGAAAGCCGGCAATACAAAAAGTACGCTGTCGAATCTGTCCATAAATCCGCCGTGACCGGGCATGATTTTGCCGTAATCTTTAAAGCCGATCTGCCTTTTAACTATAGATGCAGACAAATCGCCCACCGTGCCGATAACAGCGCAAACCATTCCAGCCAATGCAACAAGAATATATTGTATGATCGTAAGTCCAAGCGGATTTTCAGTTATAAAATTATTATATACGAAAAATGACGCAACAAATACGACCGCCGTTGAAATAATACCGCCGACAAATCCCTCTATAGTTTTTTTCGGACTGATTTCAGGACACAGCTTATGCTTGCCTATCGCAACTCCGGTAAAGTATGCTCCCGAATCGGCTATCCATGCGCCGCAAAGTCCCATTACAATAAAAAATACACTATGTGTGGATAGGATTTCAATGAGTATTATTGTTGACATTGCACGTGGAACAAGAATCATACACGCAAGTACAAAAAATACCTGACTGTACTGTATCTCTTTATGTTTGTTAAGCCACGTAACAAATATAGCAAACGAGCATAAAAGAGTTATACCAAATGTAATAATACTTATAATATTATACGATCTATAGTTATAATAGATCAAAGGCAATGAGATTCCGCATATTTCAGCCGATACAAGTATGGGCATGCACTTTTCAAGTTTAACCGTCCTGACGAGTTCAAACAGCATTATTCCTATAACAACCGCAATGGCGATCGGCAAAACAACCGTTTTATGGAGAAAAAGCACCGTTATAGCAACAGAAATTCCGACAACTGCTGTGATAATACGTGTAAGCAAATCACACACCTCCAAAACGGCGGTTGCGTCGGTCAAACTCAATAAGAGCCTTGTCAAGCTCTGCCGGTGTAAAATCAGGCCAAAGTACATCCGTGAAATAATATTCCGCATAGGCACACTGCCAAATAAGATAATTAGACAGCCGCAATTCACCGCTTGGGCGTATAACAAGGTCAACATCGGGAATACCCTTTGTATAAAGCTCGTCTGCTATCGACTGCTCGTTTATGTCCTCAGGCTTTATCTCTCCGTTTACAGCCTTTTGAGCAAGAATTTTAGCAGCATGTGTAATTTCAGCTCGTCCGCCGTAATTTACAGCCATCATAAGAGTCATTTCCGTATAATGAGCTGTATCCGCCTCAAGCTTGAGCATTTTCTCCTGCAAATCTTCGTCAAACGCCGATTTATCACCAAGGAATATCATACGCGTATTTTCACTCAGAAAGTTTCGGACGTCAACGATATATTCACGAAAAAGCTCCATTATGGTATTTATCTCATCTGTCGGACGCTGCCAATTTTCCGTAGAAAAAGCATAAAATGAAATATTCTGCAATCCTATGTCTTTACAGTAACGGACAATTTTTTTAAATTGCTTCGCACCCTCTTTATGACCAAAAGGACGCGGCAAACCTCTTTTTTTCGCCCATCTGCCATTTCCGTCCATGATAAAACCAACGTGTTTCGGAAGCTCAGACGGAAACGTTAAGGTTTCTTTTTTACCGAATATAGCCATAATTCACCATTAAACCGTCATTATTTCTTTTTCTTTGGCAGCTACTGCCTTATCAGCATCGTCACAGAATTTATCGGTAATGTCCTGAATCTTCTTTTCGCCTTCTTTCTGCTCGTCCTCGGTTATCTCAGATTTTTTCTTCATCGCTTTAAGCTTATCCATAGCGTCCCGGCGAATTGAGCGAACAGCTACCTTACAGTCCTCGCCAAGCTTCTTGACGGATTTACAAAGCTCCTTACGTCTTTCTTCTGTAAGCTGTGGAAAAGCAAGACGTATAACGTTGCCGTCATTTGTTGGATTAATACCAATATCAGATGCCTGTATGGCTTTTTCAATAAGTTTCAGTGATGATTTATCCCAAGGCTGAATAACAAGAATTCTCGCCTCTGATACAGAAATGGCGGCCATTTGATTTACAGGTGTGGGAGAACCGTAATAATCAACCATTACCTTATCAAGAACAGCGGGATTAGCACGTCCTGCCCGGATAGCGGCGTACTCTTTGTCAAGAGCGTTAAGGCTCTTGGTCATTTTTTCTTTTGCATAATTAATTGTTTCTTTCATGGAAATCGATCCTTTCTAATGTTAAATTTACTTAGTCTTCAGAAACTACAGTACCAATGTTTTCACCCATTACGGCATCATAAATATTGTCTGGACGGCTAAGATCAAAAACAAGCATTTTCTTCTTATTATCCCGGCACATTGCAGCGGCAGTTGAATCCATAACTCCCAAATCCTCGGCAATAACTCGAGAAAAAGTAAGACTCTCATATTTCTTCGCATCATCATATCTATGTGGGTCCTTATCGTAAACTCCGTCTACAAGAGTCGCTTTTAAGAAAATATCAGCCTCGATCTCACTTGCCCTGAGAGATGCAGCAGTATCCGTTGAAAAAAACGGATTTCCCGTACCGCATCCAAAAATAACAACTCTGCCTTTTTCAAGATGACGAACAGCGCGGTTACGTATATACGGCTCTGCAACAGCCTGCATTGCAATAGCGGTCTGTACGCGAACTTCGCATCCGAGCGATTCCAAAACGTCTGCAACAGCGAGAGCATTCATAGCCGTAGCAAGCATACCGATATGATCCGCACGTGTTCTGTCCATAGCACCGCTGGATCGTCCACGCCAAAAATTACCGCCTCCTACGACGATAGCAACCTGAACGCCTGCATCAACCACTTTTTTTATACTCATGCATATATTGGTTATAACATCATAATTAAGTCCGCTTTTTTTGTCACCGGCAAGAGCCTCGCCGCTGAGTTTTAATAAAACTCTTTTATACTTTGGTTTCATAATTTACTACCTCACAACTGGTCATATATCAGTTTTACTGATTTATGCACATTAATTAATGAAAATATTACTATATATATTTTACACTAAAATCCTTATGATGTAAAGTGTATTTTTCAAAATAAATATAATTTTATATTTTTTACATATTAACATATAAGCTTTTGTCAATATTTTTTGCTATTTGTTTGTTTTCAACAAAAATGTTGAAAGATATTTGTCTGTTATTAATTTGAAAAGTTCTTGACATTTTTATTTTATCGTGGTATAATAATAAAGCTGAAACGTGAGTGATTTTAAACTTTATGTTCAGTATGATTATGGAGAGGTATCGAAGCGGTCATAACGAGGCGGTCTTGAAAACCGTTTGACTTAACGGTCACGTGGGTTCGAATCCCACCCTCTCCGCCAATTTATTTTTATAATGAATATTAGATTGCGGATTTACCCAAGTGGTGAAGGGGCTCCCCTGCTAAGGGAGTAGGTCGGGAAACCGGCGCGAGAGTTCAAATCTCTCAATCCGCGCCAAACCTTATAGAATAAATTTCTATAAGGTTTTTATTTATATTTATTGAATTATACTATTAAACACTGTATTACACATTGAACTAATCTTATTTTTATCTGTAAGCAGTTTACGAGAGTTCCATTATTGCGAGCTACTCTCGATAAGTTTATAAAAATCCCGTCAAAGCCACAAAATAAGACTTTGACGGGACTTTTAAATTATTACAAACTTCTTATGTACGCTAAATTAAAAATGCGTTATAATACCCAAAACGTAATTTTGAATAATCTTTGCATCTTGAGTGGTAACTATGCCATCGCCATCAGCATCAGCTGCACGTTCGTCAAGACTGCTATATTTATTTGGATTAGCCAAAAATTGTTGAATATAAATAGCATCAGCAAGATTAATTTCACCGTCGTTGTTGGAATCTCCAACCAAAACATAATCATGAGTAACCGAAAACGGATTCAGTGTTGCTCCGCTTGCGTTTTTTGCAACAGGCATTGTATAACTGATCTCATCGAAGATACTTGTTACCGACATTGGCGCGAGCAGCTTTGTTGTAGCCGCAGTTCCTGTCCGACCTATAGCCGCGCCGTTGTAATTTGTCTGAATCTTGCTGCTTAAGTTGTAATGAATCGAGTTGAAATTTCCTTTTTCGCAAAGATTCGTTTTCATGCTTGGCTCGGCTTTTATATTGGAATTATAGCTTATCGAAAAGTCAAAATAAGCCACCGAGGGATTGGTTACTTCATGATAAAGACGAAACGTCTGGTATTGCTCCGTTTCGGCAGCTTCGGCTGTGATTCCGTTAATCATCGGCACAGCGCACATTACAGCCGCCGCAATTGCCGATAAGGTCTTTTTAAATTTACGCATATTAAACATCCTTTCAAATAAAATTAGCATTACTGCAAATATATTGTATCACATTATGAATATTTTGTCAATGGATTACATAAAATTTATTCATTTAGTTAGAAAAACTGTGTTCAATTAATATGTTTATCCCATTATTTCAAACTCAAATTCGAGAGCATATTCTTTTTGTAACGCTGTAGATAGTCGTAACCGTTTCATCACCGTAACGATTTCATAATAATGACTCGATTTTATTATGAATTTCCGCGTAGACATTTAGGCGGTTATCAGGAAGTTTGCAGACTTTTCTACGTTGATCCCTCCTGTAACCGTTATCATGTCTCCGAGTTCAAGCACAGGATCTATGTTTAACGCTTTGTGCAGCTATCTGATGTAAATTCTTTAAGCAAATTCGA
>CAJTYV010000006.1:0-110643 GCA_910584195.1 uncultured Ruminococcus sp.
CAAAATTGCCTGGATACGTCAAATTTTGATGTCCAACTTTTTGTCCGCAGGCCCGTTCCGCTGCCGTTTTCTCGCATGAAATTGTATATTTCCTCTGCCTTTTCATAGTCGGTTTTCTGCGGTATATTGGGAATTTCCGTAACTGATGTTTCCGTCTGCACCGTCGTTGTTTCGGAATCGACAGGCTCTTTTTCTTTTGTTATTTCACTAACCGTGACAGTTTCCTGTGATTCCGTTTTTGGCTGTGTTTCGGGGATTTTTGCCGTTGTTACGGAATCGTCAGACCTCTTTTTTTCTGCATTCTCACTAACCGTGACGGTTGTCTGTGATTCCGTAGTTTTCGGCGATATTTCGGGAATTTCCGCAGTTGTAGTGATCGGGGATATCATATCCGAACAGGTCGTTGTGACTTCGCATGATATTTCCCCGATGCTATTTTCTGCAGTAGTCCCCGATGCCGGATTTTCGGCTGTTTTTCGCCGTTCTCCGCAGCTTGTTAGCAGCGTCAGCAGTATCAGAATTGCGGTGATCTCTTTCATGGGATAAGCTCCTTTCGGTTTTTCTTTAGCATACCACAAAGGAACTCCAAAGTCCAGACCTTTCCCGAAAAATCGACCTTTCTGACAGTTTACACAGCGGTTTTTATTGCATTTTACATATGAAAATCCTCCTTATATTTCAAGATCCTCTGAGCATTCATCCTTCACAGGACATTCATCACAGTTATCGTATTCACGGCAGAATTTCTCGAATTTGTCCTCTTTATCGTCATTCTTCGAGGGGAACATAGCAACCTCAAATTTTCCCGATTCTACGCTAATTGTAACATTGACCTCCGCACCGTCCTCAAGAAAAACACCAGGAATTTCGATGTTTCCGTCATCGTTGACAAAACCTTTTGTGCGTACTATATTCTTCATGATATTATACCTCCCGTATATTCTTCTTCCAGAAACGACAGTTGATGATGCATATTCTGCCGTTCGTTTGTATCGTAATTGCTGATAAACAGCTCGCCGTAAGCTGCGCCCTTTTCGTAACGCTGTCGGAGATTATCCACACGGCTCACGCTTTCAATGCGTATTCCATCATGATCCCATAGTTCTCGAATTTCTGGGCAATCGTTGTATGAAACAAGAAATTTTCCCTTTATTCCGGCAAGAGTTTCACAAAGCCTAACGTGGTCTTTGGCAGTAAATCCCACGTCCTTATAGTAATTTTCGGTAGCAAAATACGGCGGATCGCAGTAAAAAAAGCTGACGGGACTGTCGTAATGCTTTATCAGGACTTCAAAATCCTGATTTTCAATTATTACTCTCTGTAAACGTCGTGAAGCCATATCAATCTGCGGAAAATCGCCCCATATGGAATGTGGTTGACTTGCAAAGCTGTCCAGCGTGCTGCCGTAGCTGTAACGGATAAGCTGGTAAAATTTTGCTGCCCTGTCGTAGTCGTGAAACCTCGGAAACAAGCCTTTTTTGTGCAGAAATGCGATCCATCTGAAGTCCTCACGGGAGTTCAGAACGTACCTCAGCTTGTACTTCAGCTTCGCGGGATTATCGCGGACACAGCGATACAGATTCACAAGATTGCTGTTGAAATCGTTAAAAACCTCGATCTCATTTTCCGGAGATTTCCTGAACAGCACCCAGCCTGCGCCGCCGAAAACCTCGATATACTTCTCATAAAATGGAGGCATACGAATAATAACATCGTCACGGAGAGCCTTTTTGCCCCCGACCCATGACATAAAACTATTCATTTTTCCCCCTTTCCGCCGCTTTCGGGAAACAAAAAAGCCGTTTGACGTAGCATTTTCTGCTCCCGACAAACGGCCTTAAATAGTATTTTTTGCCTGAATACAAGCTTTTATCAACCCTTTCTTTTCGTTATAGTCTGCCGCATCGTTTACGGCATGGCACAGCTCACGGTACTGCCTGTCTGACAGCACAGTTTTCGCTTTTTTAAGCATTGACGGAACGCTGCCGCAAAGAATAACGTCATTTCTATGTTTTTTTCTTTTCTGCATATGACCTCCCTTTCTAAATTTCAGTAAAAATCAGGACATCTCCATGCTGATTTCCTCAGACTCCTCATTAATTTCTTCTTCGGAACAAGGCTCAACGTACTCCATAATGATTCCGAGAGCTTCCTCATAGCTGCCCGATGAAGTCACGCGGCTGCACATTTCCTTTGATTCTTCTGCCATATTGTTACGTTTCAGCGTTTTTGAGGCAATGCCCATGATGTTGAAAATATTTGAATCTGCCCCTATTATCGGGCATTTAGGCTTGACCGGCTCTTGAATAAATCCATTTAATTTATTATCAACATAATCGGTAAGCCATGTTCCGCCGAATGTTTCATGAGTCTGAATTCTCCACATCGCCAGCTTGCCGATATTAAGCTGCATATCTCCAAACGGAAACAAAATACACGTCAGATCATCATGCTGAAATGAGTAACAATTCGTGAATTTACTGCCGTTTTCCAGTATTTCAGCCTCCGTCAGCATTTCATTTATTCCGTCCACCCATTCCTGCAAATCTCCGCCGCAGCCCTGAATTATGAGACCTTCGCTGTTGTTCATTTTGCGAAGCTGCTCTGTACTGATCGGAGTTATACTCATATTTGGTTCATCTCCATTTCCATACTTTCGGACTGTTCTTCCTCATTTGTAAAGAATTCTTCCATAAGTGTTGTTTCGCCTGTAAAATTGGGAGAGTTGTCACTATTCAGCGATATACAGCCATTTTTCCCAAGATCTATCGGCTCGTTTACAATTACCGAACCTCCATGATTTACAGCAACGCTTTTTTCAAGAGCGCAGAAGTTACCGTCATCGTTATGCCTGAGATGATAGCAGTGCAGACCTTTCGGGATATCAGCGTCGGTCATTCTGCTGTTCGTGAACATTGCAGTCTGCCCCTCTATCTCAATTACCTCGAATTCCTCATCGGAAAAATTCACATAATCTGTCTCGCTTGCATTCAAATACAAACACCATTCTGATGGATCGCTGTCCATTACACGGGCGGCGAACTCAATTCGTTCCTTGTTGCTTTCAGGATAGTATTCCTCTATTCTTTCGCCGTCATAATAGGCGTATCTGCCGCAGTTCATGCCGATATCCTCGTCCGCCCACTTATGCTCGAACTCAATATCAGGGTACATTTCCGACAGTCTTTGCATTATTGGATGCGGAGCTGACCACGCTGTAAGAAACGTCAATTTCCCGTCCTTAAAGCCTGAATCCGCAGTATATCCGTAAGAATTCCATTTGCTGCCCCAGTTGGCTATACACCAGTCATAGCTGTCGCTATCATCCGGCATAGGAATTATTTTATTGAAATCCACCGAACCCAAGCCGTACTCATCTGTCTGAATTTCTTTCAACATCGCCTGTATACGGCTCTCATCTCCCGAAACAGCGACAATATTTGTAATATGATTCGGCATCACTACACCTCCGCATATTCTTTTTTCAGCCTTCCGATGATATATGTCTGCCCCTTACCAGTGACAAAGGTTTGCTGATAAGTTTTCATCATTGAAGAAGTTTCAAAAACAGACTCTTTGACCTTAAAATATCCGCTTTCGATATATTTCTGATAGGGCAGATTATTTGACATCAAAATACCTTTTTCTCTCAGCCACTGAAACAGACGATTTCGACCGATCTGAATATTTTCCTCCCTTGCCAGCTTTGCCATAGCGTTCATATCAATGAGATTGGTGGTATCGGAAACATGATTTGCGAACTCCACCAGCGGCTGATCGTGGCGGATTCGCTCGTTAAGCTGATTTATCGCCATCATCTGCAAACGGAAAAGATTCTGATACGGCTCGTCAAGAAAGGGGAGATAGTTTTCTATGAATATATCTTCGTTGGCTACGTAACCGCCTGTTTTACGGATTATCGGAAGTACTTCATCAAAAATCCAACTTTCAAATTTTTCTGCAGAGGGCAGTCTTGAGTGAGCAACAAGTCTGTAAACATCACCCTCCGGGATAAATTTTATTTCCTGAGTACCGCCTGATGTAGGGAGGCGGTGTTTTACCGCCCCCTTACAATGTGCCGAAATTGCGTCTTTGGGGCTTCTATATCCCAACGCTTTGGCAACATCCGAGCCGCAAAATACAACTTTTCCGCATTCTTCTTTCAAAGTTCTGATTTTGCCGAATTCCTCATTTTCAAAAATTTTGATTATCTGTTCCATTTTCACTCTCCTTTTCAATTTCCAAAATAAACTTCGCAAGAGCTTCTATGACATTTACGGTAACAGCATTTCCTGCTTGTTTATAAAGCTGTGCATCGGACATTCCGATCGCCTGAACTTTATGAAACTGCTCGTCCGTAAATCCTTGAAGCCGCCAGCATTCTATAGGCAGCAGTTTTCTTATCAGACCGCAGTATACGACACCGTTCCTGTCTGTTACGGTAATGGTAAAAGCAGGCTCATCAGGTCCTTTGAATCTTCTTCCTTGTTGACGTACATTTTCCTTCGCAGGAGTTAAAACAGGGATCGGTGCATCCGACATCATCAAAGCTCCCGAATGCTCACCCTTGCGATGTGTGATACCATTATCCTGTCTTGTAGTTATGCATCTTGCAAGTTCGGTAACATCAGGATCGGGATTCAGATCAATACAGTACATCTGATACGATCCCTGCGTATTTCCGGGTGTCACAGTATGAGCGATATCATGCCCGACTCGCCCACGCCGTGAATTAAGATTCGGATATGCAAGGTCGATACTGTCGCCGGGCAATGCCGTCTGATAGCCTGATTTTGTTTTTACCTTTATGGGCAGACCAAAAATTTCATACAATCCTGTTTTTCCCCCGAATCCGCCTGCTGTTCCCGTCAGCGTTATGCTCAGTCCTTCGGGAGAGTAGACTCTGCAGCCTTCTCGTCCGGGAATGCGTTGTGCAAGAGTTTTTGGATTTGCGTCTGTGAAAGACAATACTTTTCCGGAACATTTACTTCTAAGAAATCCGACAATGAACACTCTCTTTCGGGATTGGGCGACATAATGATCTGCGCTGTTAAACACCTGCCATGCGACATCATACCCCAGGTCATCCAGCGCACCGAGGATGGCTGCAAACGTCCAGCCTTTGTTATGCGATAGGAGACCGGGTACGTTCTCAAGCAGCAGATATTTAGGTTTTTTAACGGCGGCAATTCTGACAATTTCAAAGAACAGAGTTCCTCTTGCATCGGCGAATCCGCCCCTTTTTCCAGCGATTGAAAAGCTTTGACAAGGAAATCCGCCTGAAATAAGGTCGAAATCGGGTAATTCTTCCGGTTCGATTTTTCTTGCATCATCATAGAACACCTCCGTTTCTGTGTCGTAGAGCGTTTCGTATGCTAATTTTGCATATCTGTCTATCTCGCAGTAACCGACACATTTGAATCCTCCGGCTTTTTCAAGTCCTGAGCGAAATCCTCCGATCCCTGCAAAAATATCAAAAAATCTTATCAATAGGCAATTCTCCTTTCCGAAACTAAAAAGCCGCCCCGATTTCTCGGAACGGCTAACTATTCATATTAAATTTTCATCTGTTACATAGAAATACCGCCGATATCGAGGCTTTCTGTTTCCTCGGTATCGGCGGTTTCCGCTATTCCTTTCAGCTCTGCTTCAGTTTTTATCGACCATGCATTTCCGGCATTCCGGAAGTGAACATATATATCGCCGAATTCTTCGGTCTTTATACCGTTCTGCTCCAGACAATCCGACCAGCCGTCGCTGCACTGACTGCTCCACCAACTGCGGACTTCTTCAAGCTCTGATTTGGTAAGATTACCGATTACCTCACAGGTCAGCACTCCCATAAGCGTTCCGTCTACATCCTCTACTGAGGGGAAAGCGGAATAGATTTTTTCATTCACAGCAGAATGCTCATTATAATATTCCATGAGACCTCTGCGTTTCTCTTTTGAATCAAATGACTGCCTTATAGCTTCATTTATCTTGGTACAGCATCTTAGCTTCTCGCTTTCGCTGAGCTGTTCAAGATCTCCGATGCTATCCCAATCTGTTTCATAATCGGCTTCATGTTCTACAACAATGGGAGAGTAGAATTTCAGCTTGTTAGTCTGTTTCGGCTCAACTGTGAATTCCGGCTGTCCTGCAATGTCAAGGTCGTGAATTCTTACGCTCTGCATATCTCCTCGCTGCTCAATGAGCTGTCCGACAGCAGAAAGCATTACCGATTTAATATCGGTATCACCGAGCATTTCCTCAAAGAAAAAGGATTTGTAGCCTGAATGTGCAAGCTCCGCTATTTTATCTGCCATACCCTTAAGGATTCCGTGGAGCTGCTTTTCCATAGGAGCGAACTCGTTATACTCAACCAATGCTCTTGCATTCGGTATAAACTGAGATTTACGGGCATAATCAGCTCCCTCGGATTCCGCGATAATACCGTCTTTGCTGTCTGTGTCAAGGAAAAGAATGCAGTGCGCGGTTTTTCCGCTGATATACATGAGATCACGGAATTTCTTGACATGCGGATTATCTCTCAGTGTATGCTCCATGAGATTTTTAAATTCCTTGCTGCGCAGTTCCACAACCTTTTCAACTTCGATCGTCATAGGACGATATTCGCTTTGCTTATGACTGAGCATACCGTTAAAGATCAATTTTTTCATAACATCATCCCTTCATATTATATTTGCGATATATCCATATCAGCTTCTTCCTCCGGAACCTCATCGTCAGAACTTGAATTCTGCATTTCGATCTCATTTTGCATTGGAGTGAGAATTTTCTGAAGCTCATCACGATACTCGGTATCGGCGATACTGCTGATATATATGCCTTGGGTTTTCATAAACGGTGTATGGTATTCAGTAACGATCTCGATATCGCCGTACTGACCGTGATGAATTATGAAGTCCGCCACATCTTCAATACTGCGAAGATTTCTGTTCCCGTCAACAGCTTGACCTATCAGCTTTCTGTTATTTTCGAGCTGAAGTACATGGAATTTGTCAACCTCGATAGCGAGTGACAGCGATCTGCCGTTGTCCCACTTCATTAAGGCATTTCCGGCATCGTCGATTCCGAGGATCTCTCCCTTAGTTCTGGCAGGAATTGCTTGAGGATCGTTCATTTCATCAAGCTATATCCTTGTTCCGGGCGGATAGATCGTTCTGTAGTATTTTAATGTAGATTCGGACGGAAATCCGTTCATTGGTATCAGCCTCCTTTTTAATTGTATATATATAAATAAAAAGGCTGAATCTGCTGTTTCTCAAATTTTGTGAGAAACCAACAAATTCAGCCCTTAAATTTCTACAAATATTTTCTTCTTATTTTTCTCAGAAGTCTTTTTCAACCCTCTGATTTTTCTCATAATTAGTTCTGAACTGCCAGAATCGAAGGTTCAATTCCCCAAATTTCAAAATGTCATCTACGGTTTTTACTATAAAATTTTTGGCACTTGGACACCAAAAAAGCCCGATAATTCGGGCTTTTCGGCGTTGTCATCTATTTTGTTACAACAAGATGGTGACCCGTACGGGAATTGAATTAAATTTTTCAGATTTTTTAACGTGCCGTGATATGGGAAATATCCCGTATTTACGGTGTTTTTTAACCTTAACTCGTTTTATTATGCTGTCCTTTATTCTATCTTTTTGAAACTTGTAAAGGACAGACAAAGGACAACGTTATGGTCATACTCCTGTTATTTTCTTTTGAGAAGAACATCAACCAAATAATATGGAGGACACGAAAATGAGAAATATTCTCGATGAACTTTACGACTATGACCTGTTCCACCTGACCGAAATTGAGGATATGGACGGTTCATACAAGAAAGCCCTCGACAGGCTCGTCAAGGCAGAAGCCGAACTGAAAAAAGCCTATCCCGACAATGACGAAATCCTCGATGAGTACCAGTCAGCGGACATTGAACTGCATAATCTTTCCAACCGTAATGAGTTCCGCAAGGGCTTCAAGGTCGGTGCACAGCTTGTCCTTGAAATGATAAAGCCCATTAAGTGAGCAGAGTTATGGACATAAATGTCCATAACCCTAAAAAAGGAATATTGCTTCATGTCACGGATCATAGATTTGTTATCCGTGAGTAATCATTAACAGGAGGGAATAACTATGAGCAGATACAAGAGCGAGCAGACCGCATACAGCCCACTGAAAAAGAAATACGTTCCGTTATGGAAACTTGATACTAACACCGTGACCGTCACACACTTCGACGCTGTTACGCAGACCAAGGAGAGCAAGACGTACCATACCGACTTCATCAGGTATCATCTTCATTTCTCTGACAGCCATTGCCCCGACAGGCTTCGCAGGCTCGTCAACGAGGGCAGGATCGTGCAGTACCTCGATGATATGGAACGAAAAGTTAGTGAAGCAATCTCCCGTCAGGTAGAGCTTTGGAAGCAGACCGACAGTTGCTATCAGAAAGCTGTCCTCAGCGGTGACTCCGTGAAGATGCTCGGTCTTGAAAACTGCTTCGTCAGTATGGCGAGCGAAGCGGTGTTTGAGTGTATGATATACGTTTAACCATAAGTCCCTTGAAACAGACAATTTCAAGGGACTTTATTGTGCAAAAAGGAGATTTTTCAAATGTTGTATTGTGCTATTATTATAACTATGTTATAATAATAGGGGAAGTGTTTGGTCTGGAGGTATGATTATGAATCCCGTGTTAAAGTACAGAGGTGGAAAATCGAGAGAGATTCCACGTTTTTTACAATATATACCAGATGATTTTAATAGATACATTGAGCCTTTCTTTGGTGGCGGAGCTGTTTTTTTCTATTTGGAGCCTGATAATGCCATTTTAAATGATGTTAATGAAAGGCTTATGACTTTTTATACGCAATTAAGAGATCAATATCCTGATATGAGAACGCAACTTGATGGTATTCAAGCGATTTATGAGCGTAATCAGGCTGAATTCAAAAGATTAAAAGCCTTAACTCCTGACGAGCGAGTACCAAATGCAAACGAAGATTTGTATTATCATATGAGAGAATTGTTTAATCATCCTGATGGGTCATACTTAGATGGTGTTATTTATTTCTTCATAAATAAGACTGCATATTCAGGAATGATAAGATATAATAATAGCGGTGAATATAACGTACCGTTCGGCAGATATCCTAACCTCAATACTCACTTGATTACTCCAGAACACAGTGAACTTTTGCAACGTGCTGAGTTATATAATCTCGATTATATAAGAATATTTGACATGGCTCAGGAAGAAGATTTCATTTTTCTCGATCCCCCATATGATTGTGTATTTAATGATTATGGAAATATTGATTTGATGAACGGGTTTGATGAGGCTGAACATCGCCGTCTGGCTGCTGATTTCAGAAACCTTCCTTGTCGTGCCTTAATGATTATAGGTAAAACTCCGTTGACAGAAGAGTTATATGGTGAATATATTTTTGATGAGTATTATAAAAACTATTCTGTGAATATTAAGAATAGATTCAACAATGATAAAATGCACATAGTTGTAAAGAATTATTAAGGAGCGAATATATGGCTGTTTTAAGAAATAAAGTTCTGTTCTTTACTACTTCACCAAGATCACCTCAAAAGATGATCCCTGAAATTCGTTTGTTACACGAAAAGTTTGAGGGTAAAGAATGGAATGCATACTCTCAGGAGGCTTTTATTGACGAGCTTGCAAAATCCAGCTTCTTTGAAGGTAATGGCTCTCCTTCTGATAAAGCATTTAGTGCAAGAGATAGAATAAACAGGGCGCCTAAAGCATTGGGTTTTGTAGACTTACAGCCTTCTATCTCTTTGACAGAAGCTGGAAAAGCGTTAGTTTATGGCAAAAGACCTCAAGAAATCTTCCTCAGACAACTATTGAAATATCAGTTACCATCACCTTACCATGTTGAAAATGGTGATACTTCAGGTTCGTTTTGTGTTCGCCCATACCTTGAAATTCTTAGATTAGTACGCACACTTGAATACTTAACGTTTGACGAAATTAAAATATTTGCTCTGCAATTAACGGATTATCATAACTTTGATACAATTAAAAATATGATACTTGCTTTCAGAAAAAAGAAAGAAGAATATCGTGGAAAATACAAAAAATTAGTAGATGAAACATGGACTTCGGCAATAAAAGAACTATACTCTGACACTATCGCATCGGGCAAAACAAAAACAAGAGAAACAACAGATGCAAGTCTTAAAAAGTTTATTTCTACTAAAAAGAGCAATATGCGAGATTACACAGATGCTTGCTTTAGATATCTGAGATATACAGGCTTAATATCTATTTCTCATAAAAACAGATCAATTTCTATTTTTGCTGATAAAATTACAGAAGCAGATTTTATTCTTGCTAATGTTGACAGAAATCCAGTGTTTGTTACTGATTCAGTACAATATAAGCAGCATTTATTTTCAAAGGATACCCCTGTTCTTTATACGGATAACAAAGATAATATCATTGATATTCTTATGAAGATAGGTTCTTATACAAAAAGAGAACTAAGTGGAATGGAGCTTGAGAAGCTCAAAGATTTGCGTGATGATATTGTCCAAAGGCATAAAGAAGCTGTCATTCACGAACAGGTTGCTGAAATAAAGTCGTATGCTCTATATTCCGAAATTATTGATACATTCAATGAAATTATATCTGATGAGTACTATGATGCACCGTTAATGTTTGAGTATAATACATGGAGAGCAATGACTATGCTTGATGGCGGAGATATTAAGGGTAACTTTAAGTTTGATGATTCCGGACAGCCGTTATCTACTGCACAGGGCAATATGCCGGACATAGAGTGCGATTACTCAGATTATTCAATGTCGGTAGAGGTCACCTTGCAGTCAGGACAAAGACAATATGAAACAGAGGGAGAACCTGTTGCAAGACACTATGGTCAATTGAAGAAGCGTTCAGGCAAAGATACATATTGCCTGTTTATAGCTCCGAATATCAATCCTGCGGTAGTAGCACATTTCTTCACGTTGAATAGGACTAATATCTCCTATTATGGTGGAAAATCTAAGATTGTTCCACTTGATTTAGACTTGTTTATGAAACTGGTTGAAAACTCATATAATTACAGCACACAGCCAAAATCATCAGATGTTCGCAGACTTCTCGATATGATAATAAACAAAGTTGATACTTCTGAAAATGAAACCGAATGGTATGATTACATACAGGAATGTGCAAGTAATTGGCTTGTATGTAGTTGAAATTGTACCATATCATTGAAATGTGAGGTTAATATGACTAATAAACAGAGAAATTACTCGAAGTATCTAATAATTTTCGTTGATGTCCTTGGAAGTCAGAATAAGACAGATTTTCAAGAATCCTATCTTATAAACACTGTTTTTCATGAAGAGTTCCAATCACAACTCAAAAATGATATGCCACATACCGCATATCAGCGTAAGGTGTTTACTTTTTCAGATTGTGCTTACATTTTTTATCAATTCAAAGAGGATATTGAAGAAGAACGCAAGGATATTGGCGCATTATTTAAGGTGGCATTGTGTAATTGTGAACCTATATTTTTAAGACTTCTAAAAGAAAAGATACTGTTTCGTGGAGGCGTATATTACGGAGATGCTTACGTTGATTCCGAAAGAAATATGTTTTTTGGTCCAGCTGTAGTAGAGGCATATAAGTTGGAATCAAAAGTTGCGGTACATCCTCGCATTTTAATTGACAGTTTTGTTGCTGAAAAGATCGATGAGAGCGTTCAAAAGGCAATCGATGCTTTTCTTCAAAACTCTCCCCAGGCTAATTTACTTCCTATAATAGGCGAATCATCTTTTGGTAGAGGTGTTGTTGAAAAGGACATCGACGAAAAGTATATATTAAATTATTTACATTATCCAGAAAACAATATTGTATTACAAGGATGCTATTCTTCAAGTATTGATTTTTTGAATGAAATAATTGATTATTGCCAATCGCAAATTAAAACAATAAATGATTACAGAGTTATTGATAAACTTTACTATCTGCTTAGATTCACTGAAAGCAAATTAAGTTATTTAGTATAGTTTGATTATGCTATTGTAATACCCAAAACCTCCGCAGGAAAATAATCTTGCGGAGGTTTCTTTACTATATTTTATTCACACCCCGTAAACATAAGCTGATAACTCAGCCCTGTAAACTCCCTGAGAAAGTCCATATCCGAGAAGTTCAGACCGTAGTTATGCGTTTTACCGCTGTCCTTGCCCGTGTAAAGATACTCCATCTTCTCCTGATCGAGATGCTCGGTGCGGAGTGCTTCACGGTCAAAGCCTTTTTCTTTCAGATGATACAGCACGATGCGTGAGAGCTGCACCTGCACGATGCGGTAGCTCTCAGTATCGGCACAGTGATCGAGAATGCCCAGTATATCGAATATTGTTTCGGTGTCCTTCAAATGTTCGGTATCGTATGCTGTTTCGGGGACGTACTCAATATACTTATCATTATTGAGAAACTGCACCGTACAATTCACATAGGGAATGATCTTGAGCTGCATTTCAAGGCTGATCTCGCTTCCACGGCGCAGGCTCACCCAACGCTGAGACAGAGAGCTGACCGACTTGAACACGCTTCTTTTCTTGTTTGCCTGCGGAATGATGGGTGTATCGTCCTCGTTTATCAGGTAATCTATCGGAACATCGAAGTATTCCGCTATTCTTGTTATCATGTCGAGATTCGGCATACCGTCATTCACCCATTTGGTGACGGTCGCAGCCGAAATGCCCAGCTCAGTTGCTAATGTCCTCGGCTTGATTCCTCGTTCATCACATAATTCATTGTATTTTCTCCAAAAGATAGTCATTTTGTGTCCCTCCAATTTGTGCAAAAAGCGGAACTTATTCAGTTTCGATTATTTTTGCTTGACAAATGCTACTTAGGTAGCATATAATATGATTTAGAGATCGTACCATGTCATTTCTTTTCTTATTATAGCACACTAAACGCAATCTGTCAATAGAAATACAAGATAAATTACAAAAGCAGAGGAAAACAAAACTTATGAATGAAATCAAATGGGGAGAACCCCGACCGCTTCGGCAGAGTGCGGACGCTATCCCTTTTCCGCTCGATGCGTTGCCGACTGTCCTGCGAAATATGGCGCAGGCGATCTCAGTCACGACTTCCACCGATGTTGGAATGGCAGGGACGGCGATGCTCTCAGCCGTGGGCTACTGTTTTACAGGTCTGTATCGACTTGCAGGAAAAGCAGACCACACCGAACCGCCTGTGCTGTATTCGATCATCATAGCACAGCCTTCTGAAAGAAAAAGCCCTGTGATGCACTTTATCAAAGCACCGTTCGATACCTTTGAGAGCAAGTACAACAAGGGTCACCGAGAGGAAATGTACAAGGCACAGCAGGACGTTAAGGCTCTTGAAGCTCGTGTCAAGGCTATGGAGAAAGAGGACGAGCCTGATACCGCAGCCATAGCAAAGCTCCGTGTGCAGGCGGATAATATCCGAAACACTTCACCAATAAGAATAGCCGTTGACGATATTACACCCGAATCCCTTGTGATAGAGCTGAGTGAGAACGACTCTCTGCTGATGATCTCTGACGAAGCAGGAATGCTTTCCAACTTCAACGGCAAGTACAACGGCGGTATTCCGAACCTCGACTTACTTCTGAAATCGTGGAACGGTGAGAAGTACATCTGCAACAGGGTCATCAGAGGGCGAACGGAAATTCCCCGTCCTTATCTATCAGTCGCTCTTGCAGGTCAGCCGTATATATGGGACAACATGATGAATGATACTGCTTTCAGGTCAAGCGGACTTATCGCACGTTTTGTTCCCTGCTTTGCAACAAGCGACGTGGGAAAGCGTAGATATGATACCGCTCCTATATCTAAAGAGATCAGGGAGCAGTATCACGATTTCATTCATCAGCTCCTGAGAGGAAAGAAGGATCACAACGGAGAAGAAACGATATTACAGTTGTCTCATCACGCTTCCGAGGAGTACATAGATTACTGTAATAACTATATCGAAAAAGAGATCAAGGAATCCATGTGCTGCTGTCAGGACTGGGGCGGTAAGTTTCACGGGCTGATACTTCGGATAGCTTGTATTCTTCATTGTGCCGACTGTTGTTCTCGTGGTGTTGAGCCATCTGATGTAAGCGTGAACCACGATACGCTTGTGAGGTCGTTCAGCATAGCCCATTACTACCGCTATCAGGCGATTTACGGTTTCAGCGTGAATGCCCCCGACGGGAACATCGTCAAAGCTGAGAAGATCATTCAGATCATCAAGACCAAGAATATTAAACAGGGCTTGAAATCTGAGTTGTATCATTCCTGCCGATGCAATCTTTTCCCAACGGCAAAGGACTTCTATTCGGCACTCGATACTCTTGCGGAGTATGGGTATATCGCTTATGAAGATGTCACCGCTGCCAACAACAAAAAGGCTCAGATGGTTCATGTGAATCCTCATATCTGAATCACGTTGGATTTTGTGGTTTTTGTGGTGGCTGACATTGAAATGGCGGTATAGCGACTTTTGCAAGGGACAGACCTAAATGTTGGTTGCCGGCAGTTGATGGTGGTTGAGTATTTCTGAGGATAGGCTAATGGACGTTTTTGTCCGTTAGGTTATAAAAGTAATCAACATTTTGGCGGAAAGGAGGTGAGGTATATACCCGATATGGAAAAGGTTGAAAAGCTGACTTTTATCCTTGAAGAAAGAAGCGGTCTTGATGTTCGTGAAGCGGTAGTTCGTTTCTACAACTATCTATCAATCGAGGAGACCAGAATTTATGATAAGGAGACAGACTATCTGCTTGACACGCTCGGTGTTGAGATTGAGCTGCCGTTCTGATTCAGGATAGCGAACTTAGACATTTTTGTCCGAGTTAAAATTGAGGATAATCGCATAGACTTTAGCTCACTTTTGAGCGAAAGTTCATGAGTAAAATCATCATTTTTGAAATGCTGATTTTGAAAAAATGTAATGCGGATTTTTGAATAAATGCGCCCACATTTCCGGCTGCTCCGACAGCCGTTCTTCTCCCGTAAGGGATAGCCCCGCAGGGCGGAGTAGTTCTTGTGGCGGTCTGATGCTGCCGCAAGTACTACGGAGTTACAAGCGGTGCTCTGCACCCTTGTAATCGCTGCTACGCAGCTTTTTTCCTGCGACCCTCTATTGTGTCGTTCAGGAAAAATTTGTCCGTCAGGACGGGCGATAGCCTTTCCGCCTCAGCGGTCAAGAAAGGAGTTGATGCCTATGATTTTTGTATTGGATTTCGTAGAGAGAAAGAAGTAAATCCATTGAACAAGAAAGGCGAAATTATGAAACAGAAAAGAATCTCATTCGGTCAGGGACACGGCTCTCTGGCTCACAACAATAGAGAGTTCATGGCGGCGAATGTTGACCCTCTCCGAACTCCAAATAATGTGATCTTTGTACAGCAGCCGATAGCAGAAGCATACGACCAGCTTTTCAAGGAATCGACCGAGCGATATAATGCCCGTCAGAAAAGAAATGATCGCAAGATCGGTGACTACTATGAACACCTTTTCGGCTGTAAGCCCTGCAACACGGTCAAGGTCAATGCTCTCGACCAAAAGAGTTTTTACGAAGTGGTGGTGCAGATCGGAAAGCGTGAGGATTCGGGCATCGGAACGGAAGATGAACAGCTTGTGGCTGATTGCCTGAAAGAGTACATGGAGGGTTTCCAGAATCGCAACCCAAATTTTTACGTTTTTAACGCTGTCCTGCACATGGACGAGGCGACTCCCCATTTGCACTTTGACTACATTCCTGTCGGGCATTACAAGCGAGGTCAGGACGTTCAGAATGGCATCGCCCAGGCTCTGAAAGAGATGGGGTACGGCGGTGGTAAAATGGCTATTGCCCGTTGGCGAGCTGCCGAGGTCGAGGTGCTGAACGCTATTTGCCTTGAACACGGTATCAAGCCCCTTGCTCCCGAAAAGGCGAGAGGTACGCTTGAAGTTGAGGAGTACAAGGAACAGCGTCGGCAGGCTGACGAACTGGCAGAGCAAAATGCTCAGGTCAAAGCGGAACTTGGCGAGAAGCGAGAAATGCTTAAAGCTGTCAAGGAGAAAACTGCTAAACTTGCGGAGATCGACAGCATTGAAACGGGCAAGACCGTGTTCGGCGGTAAGGTTACAGTGTCGCAGGAGGATTGGCAGAACGTCACTGACCTTGCAAAGAAAGAAGTCGTGTCGCAGAAGCAGACTAAGAAGCTCCGTAAGGAACGTGATGATGCTGTACGGGAGCGTGATGAACTGAAAGCGAAGCTGTCCGCTGCTTCCTCGGAGCTTGCCACCTACAAGAAAGCCGAGGAGCAAAAGGGACTTTTCACCCGTGAGAAGTTGAAAAAGGAAGCGGCTCGAATCAGCCGTGAGGATGAGCTATCCCGTGAGTTGAGGAAGGCTAAGGCTTTTATTTCTGCCTGCGGACTGAGTTCCGACTTTCAGCAGTACAAGTACAACATCACTACAAGAAAAAACGTGCTGGAATAAACATAAAACAAGATAGAAAGCAGGGGAAGTACCTGCTATGGAGGTTTTTACAACTATGACAACAAACAGAAAGAACGAGCTTATCGCTCAGCTCGTAAATATCCTGAGCGAACTTATCGAAGCCAATGATTCCGAACAGGTGGCTGAGGTCAAGTCCGAAGCTGTTGAGATGCTGACCGTCAAGGAATGTACCGAAGCGGTCAGGGGGCTGTCCGAACATACCGTCCGCAAGCTCATCAAGCAGGGAAAACTGCCGTATCTGAGAACGGGTGACGGTGTGAACGGCAAAATGCTCATCAACAAGGCAGACTTGCTTGCCTACTTCAACGGACAGACAGCAAACAGATAATTCTGTACGCTGAGAACGGCGATTTTACGCTGTTTGAGCGTCAGCATACAGAAAATCCACAAACACCATAGAACAAGGGACATAGATTTCGGCATACTCCCGAAAAAGATAGAAAAAACTCTTGACAAAAGCCCGATAGTGCGCTAACATTAAAGTAACAGGAGTATGCCATAAAATCTATGTTGACAGAAAGGGAATCAACTTATGGCTACGATAAGAAAAAGAGGAAACTCCTATCAGATCAGAGTTTCCTGCGGATATGATACATCAGGTAATCAGGTCGTGCAGACTATGACATGGAAGCCTGCGGACGGTATGAACAAGAAGCAGATCGAGAAAGAGCTTCAGAAGCAGGCGATACTGTTTGAGGACAAGTGCATGAAAGGTCAGGTCACTGCGAACATCAAGTTTCAGGACTTCGCTGAGCAGTGGTTTGAGGAATATGCAAAGCTCAACCTCAGAAATACGTCCTATGAGCGTATGAAACAGCTCACGGTGAGAGTGTATCCTGCGATCGGACATCTGCGACTTGACAAAATCACCAGCCGTCATATCCAGAAGTTTATCAACGATCTGGCACTTAACGGCAAAAGCCTGAAAAACGGCAGACCGCTGTCGAGAAAGACAGCCGTTCATCATCTCAGCTTCATCAGCGATGTGTTCAGCTACGCTGTGAAGATGGAAATGCTTACCGATAACCCCTGCAAGCGTGTTACCGTTCCGAAGGGCGAGAAGAAGGAGAAGGACATCTACACTTTGGAAGAAGTCGCACAGCTCTTTCAGCTCCTTGAAACCGCACCGCTGAAATACCGCACTTTCTTTACTTTGGCGATATACAGCGGATTCAGACGTGGAGAAATGCTCGGTCTTGAATGGAAGGACATTGACTGGGAGCATAACGTTATCAGCGTCCGCAGGACAAGCAATTACACCGCTTCAAAGGGTATCTACACTGACACTACCAAAACAAAGAAGTCTCAGCGTTCGCTGAAATTCCCTCAGAGCGTCATGGACTTGCTCCGTGAGTATAAGGCAGAACAGGACGAGGAACGTGAGAAGCTCGATACGAAGTGGCAGGACTATGACCGACTGTTCGTGAAGTGGGACGGCAGACCGATGAACAACAACACACCGTATTTCTGGCTGAAAGAATTCTGTGAAGAAAACAATTTCCGTTTCTGTGATATACACTCCCTGCGACACTTCTATGCCTCGGCTCTCATCAATGAGGGCGTAGACGCAGCCACCGTGTCGGGAGCGTTAGGTCACTCGACGATAACTACAACGACTTCTATCTACTGTCATGTGTTTAATCAGGCTCAGGCGAGAGCAGGAGATGCTATCGCATCGGTGCTTGACTTCAAGAAGCACGACACGGGCAAAGGACAGCCCGAAGCTGTATAAAGGACAAGTAAAGGACAGAAGCCGTATCAGGGTAAAATAAAAACTCTCAAATGGCGACATATCGTCATTTGAGAGCCTTGTGTGTGGTGACCCGTACGGGAATTGAACCCATGATTCCGCCGTGAAAGGGCGATGTCTTAACCTCTTGACCAACGGGCCTTAATGGTAGCGGCAGTAGGATTTGAACCAACGACCAATCGGGTATGAACCGAGTACTCTAGCCAACTGAGCTATGCCGCCGTTTAGTCAAACAGCAATATCCTGCGACTTAATTAGTATACACCAAAACAACTCAAAAGTCAAGCAAAAAAATAAAATTCGACTTTTAAAACAGTTTTAATCAATTGTTGTTTTAAAATTTAGATAAAATCAACAAAATTCCTTGCGCTTTTCATAAAATAAAACTCCTTATCTTCTGCTTATTATATGTCAGGTAAAAATTTACAAAAATTTAACAATGCGAAACCTTTGCCGCTTGACATTTTTATAGAAAAATTATATAATTAAAGTAACACTTCATATAGATTGTACAGAAAGCACACTGCCAAATTTTATGCAGTAATATCGTTATATTGCAATAATAATTTATATGATATGTCGTAAAATATGCATGCATTTAGCGTTTAAAGTGGTAAGGATTGCTTAATGCAATTTTCCTTAATACAATAAAAATCTTTAATTAAGGCGGTGGCAAAATGAAAATCGGTATTTCCACAGCTTGTCTTTTTCCAAAACCAATCGAAGAAAGTCTTTATGAACTTGCTGTAAACGGAACCGCATGCACAGAGCTGTTTATCAATACTCATTCTGAACTTAAAAAAAGTTTTGCGCACAGCCTGGCAAATATGTTGAAACGATTTGATGTAAGATGTGTTTCCGTTCACCCGTTCACCTGTGAAATTGAACAACTTATGTTTTTTTCGGAGTATGAACGTCGAATTAATGATATTCTTGAATATTACAAATTGTATTTTCAGTTCATGAACATTGTTGGAGCAAAAATTTTTGTTTTTCATGGAGGGAAAGCCGACAAAGGCAAAGAATTTTACTGTGAAAGATACTCCAAGCTTTTTCGTCTCGGAAAGGAATTCGGGGTAATCACAGCAATTGAAAACGTCAGCCGATGTCAAAGTCATTCATCTGCATTTATTCGCGATATATCGTCTATGCTCGGAAATGAATTTGCCTTTGTTCTCGATACTAAACAGGCTGTCAGAGCAGGAGAAACTCCATTTGCCTTTCTTGATGCAGCAGGAAAAAGCGTTGTTCACGTTCATATAAGCGATTCCGGCGAACTGGGCGATTGTCTTCCTATAGGCAGGGGAAATTTCCGTTTCAAACCATTTTTTGATAAACTGAACGCTCTGAATCCAGATGTTAACGTAATTTTGGAACTGTACAGAAGCGGCTTCTGCGGTATAAGCGACCTCATTTCAAGTTATAATGTTTTAACTAAAATGGCACAACAGTACAGATAATAAAAACTACAAGGAGTGATTGCATTGATATGCCCTTTTTGCCGATTTCCGGATTCTAAAGTCGTAGATTCCAGACCAAAGGACGATCGTATCAAACGCCGCCGTGAGTGTATAAAGTGCGGTGCAAGATTTACCACATTTGAAATTGTGGAAAAACCTATGCTGATGGTAGAAAAACGCAGCGGCAGCTATGAACCTTTTGACCGCAGCAAGCTGATAAAGGGCATTTTCAGCGCCATAAAAAAACGTCCCGTAAATATAGACGAGGTTGAAAAAATTGCTGACAATATTGAAAATTACTACGCTAACGAGCTTAAAAACGTTGCACGATCAAAAGAAATCGGCGAACTTGTTATGGAACAGCTCCGTATCATAGACCCAATTGCTTATATTCGTTTTGCTTCGGTATATGAAGATTTTACGGACGTGAACAGTTTTATAGCCATAATAAGCGACCTTGAAAAAAATATATTGCCGGAATGAGTAAATTTATTTTATTTACGAACATTGCTTTAACTCACGCTCATTTGCGTACCGTCGCCGTTGTCACTGTAAACCATTGAAGCAATAGCCGTATTATCGCATACAATAAGTTCGGCAAGCATTTTTTTATTTCCGGGACTGTAATTTTTTACTTCATAAACGTACAGCTTTCCAGATTTTCCGGCATATTCGCGCAAAGGCATCCCTTGCTTATCCTGCAATTCTGCATACTGCTCGTAGTCTTCTGAAAAATCGGAAGGAATCGTAATGTCCTTTCCCGAAAGCTCCTCTACCTCCCAGCCGTGAGCCGCAAAATAATCTACTCTGCTGCTTACCGTTGACGCGTCAACCGGCGCGCTTTCGGGAATATTCTGTACATTTTTATTATCGGGATCTGCAATTATGACTGCTCCCAATATGACTGCCGCTGCTATTGACGCAATAATAAACTTTTTTGACATATTATTCCTCCAAAACAAACTTGACATTCAATAGTATGTTCACAATACCGGCAATTATGCTCACTTCTATTGCAAATGCTTCAAAAAATTCCAATGTTGAGAAAGACGCAGGAAAACGGATTTTACATCAGCAACACTGCGATATTTTCAATATCGTTGAATATATACCGAAAGGAAAAAATATGACGCCTATTCGCCTTGACAAATATATTTCAGAACGTACCGAATACTCCAGAAGCAAAATAAAAGAACTTGCCGCCAAGGGTAAGATTACCGTAAACAATATTATCATTAAAAAAAGCGATACAAAAATTGACCCCGAAACTGCATTGGTCAAGGTTCTCGGAACTCCTGTTTCAGTGTCAAAATACAGATATATTCTTTTGAATAAGCCTGACGGATACATCAGCTCTACCGAAGAAAACGATGGCATAAGCGTTATGCGTCTGATCCCTCCAGAACTCAGAAAAAAAGGACTTTTTCCTGCCGGCAGGCTTGACAAGGATTCGCTGGGTGCACTGCTGATAACCGATGACGGAGAACTCGCTCACAAACTGCTTTCTCCGCGCAGCCATGTACCGAAAATCTATATTGTGAAACTTGACAAACCCTTTAAAAGTAAATATATTGACATATTTAGCGGCAGTATATTGCTTTCAGATGGTACACAATGTCTCCCGGCAAAAGTAAGATGCTCGGAAATGTCCGATAAATTGGCATTTATAGAGCTTCACGAGGGAAAATATCATCAAGTCAAGCGAATGTTTGCCGCTGTTGAAAACCATGTTGAAAAATTAATGAGATTAACGGTGGGAGGACTGATTCTTCCCGAAAAACTCAAGTTTGGCGAATGTATGGAATTATTGCACAAAGATGTTGAAAACTTGTTTTATCCTCCCGATTTCGACGATTTTTGCTCTGATTTTATTGGCGATTTTTCGGCATTTATGCTAAACAACCAATTGTAACTTTGTCAATTTAGTATCTTGAAATTTTTTGCGAAAAGTGGTATTATATTATTATAGCTGATACTGTACTGTAAATCGTTAAGACAGAGTCGGCAAGAAAAATGAACTGGAGGACAGGAATAAATGGCAGGCTTAACACTTAAAAATATTTATAAAAAATACCCCGGCGGTGTTGTTGCTGTTACAGATGTAAACTTGGAAATCAGAGATAAGGAGTTTATCGTTCTCGTTGGACCTTCCGGATGCGGTAAGTCTACAACTCTCCGTATGATCGCGGGTCTTGAGGAAATTTCAGAGGGCGAGCTGTACATCGGCGACCGCCTTGTTAATGATATTGCGCCCAAAGACAGAGATATAGCAATGGTTTTCCAGAACTACGCTCTTTACCCACATATGACTGTTTTCGACAACATGGCATTCGGACTTAAACTTCGTAAGGTTCCTAAGGATGAAATTGAGAGAAAGGTAAACGAGGCTGCTAAGATACTTGACCTCACGCATCTTCTCGACAGAAAGCCTAAGGCTATGTCAGGCGGTCAGAGACAGCGTGTTGCTTTGGGTAGATGTATAGTTCGTTCACCTAAGGTATTCCTCCTTGACGAGCCTCTTTCAAACCTCGATGCTAAGCTCCGTGCGCAGATGAGAACCGAAATTTCCAAGATCCACAAGAAGCTCGGTACTACTTTTATTTACGTAACACACGATCAGACCGAGGCTATGACAATGGGAGACAGAATCGTTTGTATGAAGGACGGTTTTGTTCAGCAGGTTGATACTCCTCAGAATCTTTACGAAAACCCTGTAAATAAATTCGTTGCAGGCTTCCTCGGCTCTCCTCAGATGAACTTTATTGATGCAGTTCTTAAAGAGGAATACGGTCAGTTTATCGTTGAATTCGGCTCTGAAGACAGTAAAAACCACCGCGGCGTAAAATATCAGATCATCGTTCCCGAATCAAAGGTTAACGACGAGCTTCCTAACTACGTTGGCAAAGAAATCACTCTCGGTATTCGTCCCGAGTCTATACATGATGAAGAAATGTATCTCTCAAATGCTACAACAGGCGTTATTGACGCATATGTTGAGATCACCGAAATGATGGGTGCTGAAACTTACCTCTACCTTACATGCGAGGGCAACAGCCTTACAGCACGAGTAAGTCCCAGAACTACAGCTAAGCCTGGCGATGATATTAAGGTTGCTATCGATCCCAACAGAATCCATCTCTTTGATAAAGAGACAGAGAGAGCAATTGTTAATTGACATATTCAATTTTCATATTTATCCTTTCTTTCTTCAACCGTATGAATATACGGCTGAGCAAAAACCGCAGTATCCCTGCGGTTTTTTTGCTGTATACGGAAAAAATAATTTTTTGGAGGAATTTCTATGACGGCTATAAGAAAATATTTGGAAGAATACAAAGATGAAATGATCGAACTCCTCGGTGAACTGGTTGCCATTCCAAGCATTATGGGAGAATCAAGCGACAATATGCCTTTTGGAGAAAATCCGGTCAATGCGCTTCTTTTAATGCTTAACCGCTGCAAACAGTATGGTTTTTCTGTTGATAATGTTGAAAACTATGCAGGTTCAGCAGATATTAACGATCTTGAACCTGCCCTCGGAATTCTCACTCACCTTGACGTTGTTCCCGCAGGTTCAGGTTGGAGCTGTGATCCTTATGTGCTTACACGCCGCGGCAATAAGCTTATCGGCAGAGGAACTATCGATGATAAAGGTCCTGCCGCTGCCGCTGTTTTTGCTGCCCGTGCCGTTCGTGAACTTAAGATACCGCTGAAAAAAGGCGTTCGTTTAATTTTTGGGACAAACGAGGAAAACGGTTCGTCTGATCTCTCCTACTATCGTACCAAACGAAAACTTCCGCCTATGGTTTTCACACCTGACGGAGAATATCCGGTTATTAACGGAGAAAAGGGAATGTTGAGAGTATACTTTTCAACAATTCTTGATGAAAATGTTGAAATCTCAGCAGGCGAAGTCATCAACGCCGTTCCGAGTATGTGTTCCGTGAAAATAAGGGACGATATTACCGTATATAGCGGAAAATCGGCTCACGCGTCTACTCCCGAAAAAGGTGAAAATGCTATTACAAAATTTCTTTCCGACTATAGGGGAAACAGCCGCGCTATTAAAAGTATTCAACAATGTTTTCAACACGGCGATGTTGGCGGACAATCAATTTTTGGCTATAATTCGGGCAATTTTACCTGTGTATTGTCAATGTTGAATACTGTTGAAAACTCTCTTAAAGGGGGAGTTGACATTCGTTATCCGCTCGATAGAACTAAAGCCGACGTAAGCCGAATAATATGCGAAAAACTGCAATCATCAGGTTTGACAATTGAAAGCTGCGAAGGCAGCGAACCTCATTATACTAACGAAAACAGCGAATTTGTACGTAAACTTATTAAAGTTTATGAAAAAGTAAGCGGAGAAAAAGGTAAATGTATCACAATCGGAGGAGGAACTTACGTCCATGAAATTGACGGCGGAGTTGCATTCGGCGCCGAATACCCTGGCGGAAGCGGTAATATGCATAGTGCAGATGAATTTATTACAATTGAAAGTTTGTTAAAAAACGCAGAAATCATGGCTGAAGCTATCATTGAAATATGTTCTTAAAGTTTGTGCGGTATTGTCATAAATTGCAAGTTAATATTGTCCCCCATAAAAATTTATCTAATTAGTGAACCGTTTTCTCTTTTCGTGACAATATATAAGTGAAAGCACACGAAAGGAGGTGCATAAATGACACAGGAGCAGTTTGAAACACTTCTTTCACAGCACGGAAATGAAATCTTTGGTTTCTGCTGTCATATTACAGGCAGCAGAAATACCGCAGAGGATCTGTATCAGGACGCTGTGTTTAAAGCATTCGAGCTTTTGGGAAGAATTGACGGAAGTTCAAAAAATGGCTTAAAACAGGCAAGAAATTATGTTATTGGTATTGCCGTAAAACTCAACCGTAACCTCATGCGAAAAAGATCTTTGAATGACAGTTTTTTTGTGTCAGACGGCGAATTACTACTCGGAAACGCTATGGACGATTCTGACATAGCTCATGAGACCGAGCGAAAAAGCGTTCACAAAGATTTGCGTACAATTGTCGGCAATTTGCCTGAAAGACTGCGAAATGTTGTCTATATGTACTACTATGCTGAAATGTCTGTAGCCGACATTGCGCAGCAGCTTGATATTCCGCAGGGAACGGTCAAAAGCAGGCTAAGCAAGGCAAGAAAAGAAATAAAAAAGAAAATGGAGGGACTATACCATGAGTAAAATTGACAGAGACATTAAAGACGCATTGAAAAACACGCCGAAAATAAGCTCTAATATCAATCAAAATCTTGCACAGCAATATGCGCAGGAAAAGTATCAGCGTGACGACCATGAAACAGGCGAGACTTTCATACTTCCTGTTGAAAAACACAGAAAACCGACTCTTGTAAAACGTGTCGGAGCATTTGCGGCATGCTTTACCGCAATAGCCGTTCTGGGAGGAAGCGCTGCCGCAATGAGCGGACTTTTAAGTCACCCGGAATCTTCTACGCAACTTGAAAGCGAGTCATCAGCCGAAAGCGTACCTCCTGAAGAAGTTTCTGACACGGTCAATGAAGAAGCTACAGAGGCAATTACAGAAGATGATACTCAGGCAGATTACCCCGAACTCTCTTACGATATGTCCACCAAAGAGGGCATTTTTGCTAAAATGCTCAATACCAGAAATTTCTATAATAGCATTTCGGGTAAATATGTTACTGCTTACTGTCCGCAAATCACAGATAAGGCGTTAACAGTTACCTATCAATATGACGTAGAATCAGAAAAAACTTACTCTTATACTTCCTGCCTCAACCTTACGAACAGTTTGGACGATATTCTTGGCGGAAGTCTCCCGGAGGGCTGGGAAGGCGGAAAATATACTAACTCAGAAAATTATTGCGACGGAAGCAATATATACTGTCTGAATTTCAAGAAAATGCCGAATGTTTATTTTACGGATCAAGAAGTACAATATGAAGCTCCCGTGAATACGGTCGATGTTGAAAAGCTTCTTGAAGACTTTAAAAATGATCCTCAATTCGTCAATTCCGAACTTTTCGATGCAGATTTTAACACACAAAATCCCAATTTCCCAAAACTGAATTCATCAGTATTTATAACCGTATGTCTTTCCGACTTTGAAAACTGGGACTTTGAGCCGACCACGACAGAATACGGCGACGCAGTAGTTATAAATGGCTCAACAATTCATTACGATAGATTCGATACTCCGACCACATTTACGATAACGGTAGACTGCGCAACGGGACTGATAATTTCCTACACAGAGTATGACGATGAGGGCAATTTGTACGATTACTTTGTTACTCACGATCTTAAGATAAATGAAAATGCCGAGCCTGTTCCCGAAATTGACATGAACGATTACACTGAGTATAACGACAGCATGAATTACGATTTCTTAACGAACAGCAGCGGAAAAACTTATGCATATAAAACTGTTTTTGCTATGCACGAATCGTATCGTGAATTACTGCCTGACTACTTAGCATTTAGTGACGGATTTATAAATGTTGACGAATTTATTGAGACCGGTGGAAATATGAAATGGCTTCAGGGCAATGATACTCATCAGTATTATGAGCCGAGCGAGACGGAAGAACTGCTGTATAAGCTCAATCTTTACGACTGCGAGGGCAATTATATTTACTCCGTTTATTATTATGATGGTTATATAGATCAGTAAAAATTTTGGACATAATTATTTACATTTAATATAGACAGAAGAAAACTCCCCTTGTTTCCATTATATGGATTCAGGGGGAGTTTTCAACATTTTCGCGAAGCTCTGTTGAAAAGTACGCAAATTATTTTTTACTGAAACGGTTATCTTGCTCTGTCACTGTCGTTTTCGGTTTTGTCTGCTGCGCTTTCCGATGACGTATCTCTTGAATTGTCTGAATTATCGACGTCTCCTTCAACACCGTCCACGATGTCGTTTGCGGCATCGCCTGCACCGCTCACAATGTCGTCGGCAGCGGATTCAACTCCGTCGATCGCATCGTGAACTCTGTCCCCAACGGGATGATCGTCCCTATTGTTGTCGTTGTTGTCTCTCCCGTCCGCATTATTTCCGTAGTCATGCTGTTCAAAATGACTGCTTTCAGAAGAAGTGTTTCCACGGTCGGCGCCGCACCCCACAAGAGCCGCAGGTATGGTTAAAAGAAGTGCAGCAGATATTAAAATCTTTTTCATACAAATCATTTCCTTTTTTTGATGTTATTGCAGAATGGTTTTCCACAATACATTTTTATTGTTTCCGCACTTTCCCCTTTTATCCACCAAGTTTTTAACAATTTCGACCTGTGAAATCATGGATATTACGTCTGTTTCCACATTCTCCACAGAGTTTTCAACAGTTAAGGTTAATATTCAACTGCTCTTTCCACACTCTGTTGAAAACATATTGACATTGATGTGGAAATTTTTTCGGATTATATTGCTATTATTTCTCTGATTTTTATAATAATACAAAAAAATTAAATTTTTCAAGAACCCGAAAGGTGCCGCTTTCATATATTGAGTTGAGGTGATACTGTGCTTCAAGAAGCTATACTGGCTGTAATAATCAGCATTGATACTTTTCTTGCTTCTGCCGCTTACCGCTCCGGCAGCATAAAAATTCCACTTACGTCAGCTGCTGTCATCGTTACAGTAAGCTCTCTTTCACTGGGTCTTTCCCTTATTCTTTCAAGCTTTCTGAGTGACTTTATACCTGCTCGTATATGCGAAATATCAGGATTTATCATACTTACAGCCATTGGAATAACTACAATTTTCAAAAGTCTTATCAGAAATCTTGTACGCCGACTTTCACAGAGAGGCGAATTATCGCTTCATACGGGCAGCAGCGGTATTGTAGTAAAGCTTTATCTCGATGATACAGCCGCCGATTTTGATTGTTCAAAAGTTCTTTCCCCAAAAGAAGCGGCAGCGCTTGCACTTGCAGGCTCTCTTGATTCCATATCCACGGGATTAAGCATCGGATATAATGAAATAAATCCCGCAATATCGGCAATTTTTGCCTTTATTGCAGGATTTGCAGCTATATTATTCGGCAGTCTCGCCGGACGGAAAATAGCATCAATGAACCATGATCTCTCTTGGCTCGGCGGAGCTGCCCTCATTGGATTTGCTGTTTTTGAAAATCTATCATCGCATTAATAAAAATTTCGTCTTTTAGGTTCAAAGCTCTGCTTTATATTATGACATATTATATACGACTACTTCAGGAGGATTAAACAATCTGAGCTTTCCTATTCCCGCTGAAACAAGAAGCTTCATATTCTTTACACTGTACACTCCCTTAGAATATTTCGGAAAAAATCGTCTTTCCGGAGAAAGCAGTCCCTTTCCGAAAATCCTCACTACTCCCCCATGAACATGACCGCTGAAAGTAAAATCAGCGCCCCATTCAGCATAAGTTTCGGCAAACAACGGATTATGTGCCAAAAGAAGCGTTTCTCTATCCGAGCATTCCCCCATGAGAGCTTTCATTTGCTTTAAGGTAAATTCGTCAAGAGCCTTATAACTGTCATCGTTTTTATACGTAGAGTAATCTTGTTCAACTCCGCATATACAAAGTTTTTTTCCGCGAACGTTTATATTTTCGCTTTCGTTTCTCAGCAGACGCGCCGCAGTTCCGTTTACCATATCCAAAAATTCGCGCTGTTTATGCTGCGGCAGGCTCTGCTCATGATTTCCCATGCACATATATACGGGAGCAATCTCGCCAAGTCTGCTGAGAAGCTTCTCCGTTTCTGTAAATTCGGTTTCATAACGGGACACAAGATCTCCTGTAACGAATATCAGATCCGGCATTTCTTCCGCTGCCAGTTTTACTATCTTTTTATTGAAAACATGATTATTTCTTTTATGATTATCAGAAATATGAAATATTTTCAGTTCTCCGCCTAAATTT
This sequence comes from uncultured Ruminococcus sp., assembly GCA_910584195.1. Classification (GTDB taxonomy): domain Bacteria; phylum Bacillota; class Clostridia; order Oscillospirales; family Ruminococcaceae; genus Ruminococcus. The sequence continues at coordinate 28,671 of CAJTYV010000006.1, forward strand.
TCGCAGCGTTTTCTCAGCATAAATTTATTTTCCGTCATTACGCAGACAGATAATATTCCGGCTGATAATAATACTGTGTGTATAATTTTTTTCATTTTGCGTCGTATCTCCTGTCTTTAATTCTGACCGCATACAGTGAAATCAACTCGTTTTTATTCTTCGTCTTCAGAATCTTCCGGATCGGCTTCTATAACGACTTCCTTCTTCTCCTCCTCGGCAGCCTCTGCCTCAGCCGCTTTTATCTGCTCCTCTGTAAGCTGCTCTACCTTTTCTGTCTCTACCGAATCGTCTCGTTCAGTTCTTGTAAATGCGACTACCTTTGCGCCCTCTCCTACACGCATAACACGAACTCCCTTGGCAATTCTACCCATGATCCTTACGTCCTCCGCATGAATCCTGATAATTATGCCGTCGCTTGAAACCATAATTACATCATCGCTTTCATCGACAATTTTGATTCCGCAAACATGACCGCGCACATCGTCAACCTTATAATTTGTCAGACCGTAACCGCCTCTGTTTTGGATTCGATAGCTTTCGATCTCTGTACGCTTTCCGTAACCGTTCTCTGTGACAGTCAAAAGAGAAGCGCCCTCGCGTATTCTTGCAACACCTACCACATAATCGCCCTCACGCAGCTTTATAGCTTTTACGCCATGAGCCGAACGCGACAAAGCCCTGCCCTTGTCCTCCTCTATGCGTATTGCCATTCCGTTGCGTGTAGCCACAAATATCTGCTCATGACCGTTTGTCATTCGTACACCGGCAATCTCATCACCCTCATCAAGACCAATAGCGATAAGACCGTTTTTACGGACATTCCGATAAAGCGACAGATTTGTTCTCTTTATTTTTCCATTTTTAGTAACAATAGTTATAAATCTATCATCGTTGAAATCACAGGTTTTTATCATTGCCGTAACTTTTTCATTCTCCGTCAGCGGCAAAAGATTTATCAGATTAAATCCTCTTGAAGCCTTTGAACCGTCAGGAATTTCATAACATTTCAGCTTGTACATGATTCCTTTGTTAGAAATAAAAAGAATGTTATCATGAGTTCCGCAGATAAACATCTCCTCAACAAAGTCCTCCTCACGCTGTTTCATGCCCGAAATGCCGCGTCCGCCGCGCCGCTGCGATTTATATTCCGAAACCGGCATACGCTTGATATAACCGTTATTTGTTAAGGTTACTACACATTCCTCTATAGGAATAAGATCCTCGATATCCACCTCTCCGCTTACTGATTCAATATCGGTGCGTCGATCATCACTGAATTTTTTGCGGATAACGTTCAGATCCTCCATTATAATTTCATACACGCGGTTAACATCAGCCAAAATATCTTTTAAATCTGAAATTTTGGTCAACAATCCGTATAATTCATCGGTGATTTTCTGACGCTCAAGACCTGTCAGAGCACCGAGACGCATCTGAACGATAGCCTCCGCCTGTTCCTCGGAAAGTCCCTTTTCATGCTCGAGGTGATGTATGTTGGACAGGTCGTATTCGGCTCTGTCAAGCAGATTCGACATATCAACGTCTTTAAATCGCTCTATCATGCGTGCCTTAGCCTCCGGAATCGTCTTACTGCTTCTCAGTATGGCGATAACCTCGTCGATATTATCAACAGCAAGTATAAATCCTTGCAGGATATGCGCTCTTTCGAGAGCCTTTCTCAGCTCGAAGCGTGTACGGCGCTGAATAACTTCAACCTGAAAATCAAGATAATGGCTTAGCATTTGTTTAAGGGTCAGCACCTTGGGTTCGCCGTTAACAAGCGCGATCATAATTATACCCACAGTATCCTGAAGCTTAGTCATAGCAAAAAGCTTATTAAGCACGATTTCAGGAATTGCGTCCTTTTTAAGCTCGATAACGATACGCAGGCCTTCCTTATCTGATTCGTCATTGAGAGCGTAAATACCTTCGATACGCTTATCCTTGCAAAGCTGATTAATGTTTTTAAGTATAAGCGTTTTATTGACCATATACGGTATTTCATCAACTATAATGCAGTTTCTGCCCTTAATTTCCTCAAAGTGAGTACGGCTGCGAAGTATTACCTTTCCTCTGCCGGTACCGTATGCCGCACGTATGCCTGATTTTCCCATAACAATACCGCCCGTAGGAAAATCCGGACCTTTGATATGCTCCATAAGCTGGTCAAGAGTACAGTCGGGGTCGTCAATAAGAAGCTGCAAAGCGTCAACAACCTCGCCCATATTATGCGGAGGTATATTAGTCGCCATACCTACGGCAATACCCGTAGAACCGTTTACAAGCAGATTTGGAAAACGTGAGGGAAGCACAACAGGCTCTTGCAGACGATCGTCATAGTTAGGCATGTAGTCAACTGTTTCTTTGTTGATGTCACGAAGCATTTCAAGGGTCAGTTTTGCCATTTTTGCTTCGGTATAACGGTAAGCCGCCGCTTTATCGCCGTCAATGTTACCGAAGTTTCCATGACCGTCAACAAGAGGATAACGCAGCGAAAATGTCTGTGCAAGACGCACGAGCGCATCATAAACAGACGCATCGCCGTGAGGGTGATAACGTCCCAGAACCGCTCCGACCGTATCGGCACACTTGCGGTATGCCTTTTCGGGCGTAAGTCCGTTTTCGTGGAGAGTATATAGAATACGCCTGTGAACCGGCTTCAGACCGTCTCTTACGTCAGGCAGCGCTCTTGACACAATAACAGACATTGCATACTGGAGCATCGAACTCTCCATTTCATCCACTAAATCAGAATGAATTATTTTTGAGTTATCGTTATATAACAAATTTATTTACCTCCTGTATTTCAGGATATTATTTGAATAACCGCAGTATTTCTGTCTCTGCGGACTATATTTATTTATTTATTTATTTTTCTTATAACTTCAAGCTCTGTTTCTGTGAAATCCGTTTTTGGAACTATATAAAATATCTGTTTGCCATAGACTATCAGAAAAAAATCATCATATTCGAGGACGCTCAACTCATCATTTACGGGAAGTCTTGCAGGCTGCGGAGCTTCTTCCGCTTCCTCGGTTATTTCGTTTTCCGTTTCAATTGTAATTTCATCCTCTGTTACAGTCAGACAGTAAACGGGATCTCCAAGCTGCCCGTAGCTTTCGATAACGCTTTTACGCATCTTTACAGGGTTAAACCACTCTCTGAATGCAAGAGCAAGACATATTACTATGAGTATATACGCAAAATAATTGTCGCTGTCCTTTACCGCGCCGTACACAAAATTTGCGGTCAGAATCAAAAAGACTGCCGTGAAGAAATATCTTCTTGTGTCCGCAAATTTTCGCTGATAGGCTTTATAACCTGCGCTGAAAATTTCTATCGGAATATTATATTTTTTTTCGAGTAAAATTTTTTCTTTCATCTATTCTCCTATTTTAATAAATTAGCAAATATTTTATTTTCCTTTACTTATACTAATCCTCAAAATAACAATAGCCAAATCTGACAGCAGAAATTCCGTCTGTCTGCGTCATCCTCCTCACCATACGACAGTATGCCTTCGTTGTCTTCCTTGACATACGAAATTTCTGCTGTTATTTATATATATCAACATTTTGGGGATTAGTATTATTTTATCAAATATCCAAATTATTGGCGTACTTTGCGTTTTTCTCAATAAAATTGCGGCGAGGCTCTACCTTATCTCCCATCAGTATCGAAAAAGTTTCGTCCGCTTTGAAAGCGTCCTCCATGCTTATTTTAACAATAGTACGGCGTTCCGGATCCATAGTAGTTTCCCAAAGCTGCATGGGATCCATTTCACCAAGACCTTTATAACGCTGAACATCGGGTTTATACTTGCCGTTTTCGGAAAGCTCGTCAATGTATCTGTCGCGTTCCTCTTCCGAGAAAGCATATCGCTCCTGCTTGCCGCGCCACACCTTAAACAGCGGCGGCTGAGCAATATAGACATTGCCGTTAGTAATGAGAGGTCTCATATAACGGAAGAAAAAGGTCAGAAGCAGTGTGCGGATATGCATACCGTCAACATCGGCATCAGCCATAATTATGACTTTACCGTATCGGAGCTTATCTATGTCAAAATCCTCTCCGATACCGGCGCCTAATGCGGTAACTACAGGGGCAAGCTTTTCGTTGCTGTATATCTTGTCAATACGCGATTTCTCTACATTGAGCATCTTTCCCCAGAGAGAAAGTATAGCCTGATAACGTCTGTCTCTGCCATCCTTTGCAGAACCTCCGGCTGAGTCTCCCTCAACGATATAAATTTCGGTATAACGGTTGTCACGTTCGGAGCAGTCTGCAAGCTTTTCCGGCATAGAAGCATTGCCGAAAGCGTTTTTCTTTCGCTCGGCTTCACGCGCTCTTTTGGCTGCTTCACGAGCTTTTAGCGCGGAAACGCTTTTATCGAAAATGGTTTTGGCGATTTCGGGATTCTCCTCAAGATAATTCATAAGCTTCTCGGTAACGAGCTTATCCACAAACGGCTTAACTTCTGGATTTCCCAGACGTCCTTTTGTCTGTCCTTCAAACTCGCACTCCGTAAGCTTAACGGAAATTATAGCTGTCAGACCTTCTCGCACATCCTCGCCGCTAAGTTTCTCCTTATCTTTCAGCAAGCCCATTTTTCTGCCGTATTCGTTAATTACCTTTGTAAGAGCGGATTTAAAACCAACTTCATGAGAACCGCCGTCCTTTGTGTGAATATTATTCGCAAAGGACATGATTATCTCGTTAAAATCAGTATTGTACTGCAACGCTATCTCGGCAAAAGAATCTCCCTGAGTTCCGGAAACGTATATTACCTCGTTATTAATTGGGTCAAGCCCTCTTTTTTCATGTATATGCTCTACAAACTGGCGTATACCGCCCTCATAGTGAAGCGTTTCGCCTTTTATGTCGTCCTCGCTGCGCAAATCGGAAAAAGTAATTTTTATTCCGGCATTCAGGAACGCCTGTTCACGCAATCTTCGCAAAAGAACATCATAAGAATATACCGTTTCCTCGAAAATTTCTCCGTCAGCCTTGAACATTACGCTTGTTCCTGTTTCAGAGGTTTTACCTACAGCTTTAAGTTCCTCTTTGTAGTGTCCCCTCTCAAAACGCTGAAACCACACGTTTTCACCGTCCTTGACAGTCAGCTCCAGCCATTCCGACAATGCGTTTACAACAGACGCGCCAACGCCATGAAGTCCGCCCGACACTTTATATCCGCCGCCGCCGAATTTTCCTCCCGCATGAAGTATCGTATAAACAACGGTAGCCGCCGAAATTCCCTCTTTTGGATGTATACCTACGGGAATACCGCGTCCGTTATCTGAAACGCGTATAATGTCGCCTTTAAGCAGCTCCACCTTTATTTCGGTACAGAAGCCTGCCAAAGCTTCGTCAATTGAGTTATCAACGATCTCGTAGACAAGGTGGTGCAGACCGCTTGGACCTGTCGAGCCAATGTACATTCCCGGTCTCTTGCGTACAGCTTCAAGTCCCTCTAAAATTTGTATGTCGTTTTCATCGTAATTGTTATTCTGTTGGCTCATGAATACCTCCTAAATCAATTGACAATATTTTAGCAGCCTAAACCGCCGCCGTTAACAAGCCGTTTTTTCAGCGTACTTGCGGCAAGCTGAGATATATATATACGTTTTTTTGTGACGATAAAAGTTTTTGGCAGCTCATAAGTGGCTAAAAACAGCTTTTTTTCCTTTTCAGCCTTATCAAGGAGCTTTTTAGTGCAGTCTTTTACCGTAGTGTTGTCCATATCGAAAATGCCGACTATCTCACGGACATCCACAGAATAATTATTGCCTATATGAAGATACACGGTTTTTTTCATTGAACACATCCCATTGCCGCTTAGCAGCATAATTTATCTTAAAGTTCCTCCGCTGATATGCAGAATTTTTCCATGTATTTCGGGCAGCAATGCACTTTCGTTGGGAGTTGTTATAAAAACCTGCATATCCTTGATTATTTCAAACACGAACCGCTGACGATTTTCGTCAAGTTCACCCATTACATCGTCCAGAAATACTACGGGAGCGTCTTTGCTGCGGCTCATGAAAATTTCAGCCTGAGCAAGCTTCATAACCAACGCGGCAGACTTTATCTGTCCCTGAGAGCCGTAATCCTTCGCGCTCACGCCATTTATCCTTACTATTATTTCGTCACGATTGACACCCGAATGCGTAGAACCCGTTCGTATATCATATTCGGCAGTCTCACGAAGCTTGTTATAATATTTTTCCTGAGCCGCCTCATTGCACGGCAATTCAAAATCCTCTGACTTGTAAACGTTTGATCTGTATTCAAGTTCTAATATTTCAGTTCCTCCCGAAATGGCGGAATAAAGCCGTCCGCATATTTCATTTATTTTACGGACGTATTCATTTCGCATATATGAGATCAGCGCACCCTCGTGAGCCGCCTGTCTGTCCCATATTTCGAGAACGTCAGCGGACGCATTCCCCTGCATTATGGATTTTAGCAGAGCGTTGCGCTGATTCATGACGGCGTTGTTTTTGTTGATATGAACAACAAAAAGAGGATTTAGCTGAGAAGCCGCCATATCAATGAAATTTCTTCTTTTTTCGGGCGCACCCTTGATAATATCCACATCATCGGGTATAAATGCAATGCACTTGAACACATCGAACAATGCTCTTGTACCCTTCTGTTTTACGCCGTTTAATGCAATATTTTTAATTATATTAGACGACTTCAGCATTTCAAACTCTATTTTCTGCTCGCGAACGACATCTCTTATTTTTATTTTAGAAGTCATCCGGCTGCCGTTCAAATCAATATAATCCCGCTCTTTAGAGCCGCGGAAGCTCCTGCATCCCGATAATATCCATAAAGCCTCAAGCAGATTCGTTTTTCCCTGTGCGTTTGCTCCTACTATGATATTATATTTCAAGTCAGGAGCAAAAGATATATCCGATAAATTCTTGAATCCGTCTATTTCAGCGTAGGTTATAACCACAAAAGCCTCCTTGTTTGCTCACGTAAAGGTGACTCTGACCCATTTACATACTTCACGCCGTTTCCGCAGCTTCGACAGTAACTTCCCCAATGCCGTCAACTGCAACAGTATCTCCGGGTCTGATTTTTTTTCCTCTCATAGTACAGACGTCTCCGTTCACCTTAACCTTACCGTCTTGCACGAGCATTTTTGCCTCGCCGCCCGAACCTGTTAAAGCAGCGAATTTCAGAAGAGCATCGAGCTTTATAAATTCCGTAGTAATATGAACCGTATTTTCAGTCATGGCGACCGCCTTTCATCAGAAATATTTTTTACTTATTTTTCGCAACTCTGCCTTTTTCGTTTATGAAATATTTTTCAGAAAGCTCAGGGTTTATCTCCGCAAGAGCATCAAAATAACCGGGATTTGAAGATGCGATCTTGTGAGTATAGGAAACTTCCGTTCTCATTTTATGAGCAAAACTTTCGTTTACCTCCATAATTTCGGCAGCGGCTCCGGGATTCTGAACGCAGTAAGTGAGGGCGTAATTCGCCTTTGTTTCTATATTTTTTCGTCCGTTTGTTTCGGCTATCTTATCAGGGATAACCTTTCCCACATAAAAGTACAGAGCAAGACCGATAATAACAAGTATAACTCCGACAACAACGTTGACCGTGATCTTTGCTATACCAAAAATCGCAAACAATGCTGCGGCAAGATTTATTCCTACCGAGCATAATGTTGCAAGCGGTGAAAAAGTATAATATTTATAAAAAAACATTTTAACTCTCCTTTTAATTTTTCAGTTGGATAGGCATTACAAGAAAGATATAACTCTCCCCCATTGGCGGAAGGATCTCTATTACTTTCATAGCGCCGTTAAGTCGTATACGGACTTTATCGCCCTCGGCAGCCTTCAGAGCTTCAAGAACAAGACGGTTGTTGAAGCCTATCGTAACAGTTTCGCCGGTAATATCCGCAGATATAGCGTCATTTACCTTACCTATACCGGTTTTGCAGCTTATTTTCATAACTCCGCCGCCTATCTCGCATCTAACCGGAGCTTTGTTTTTTTCGTTGATAATAAGCGAACATCTTTCGAGAGAAGCTGAAAAATCTTTCTTGCTCACAAAAATTTCCGTTTTATGACCGTTTGGAATACTCATCTTATAATTATGAAAAGCTCCCTCAAGAAGTCTTGAAATAACAAAAAATCTGTTTATCTCAAAAATTATATGCCTGTCGTTTACGCTGATGGTGCAGTTTTCGGAGCTGTCATCGCGTATAAGCGTGGAAACCTCCTGCAATGCTTTTTTAGGAACTACAAAATTGAATTTTTCTTCATTATTGATAGCTTCGGTTCTGATAGCGAGTCTGAATCCGTCTATTGCTACGAGGGTAAACGTTCCGTTTTCAATATCGAAAAGTTCTCCGGTAAAAATAGGCTTACTTTCGTTCTGAGAGACTGCGTATCCCGTCATATTTATCATAGAGCGGAGAATATTCTGAGGAACCGTAAAGCTTCTTTTAGCATCCACTACGGGAAGATCGGGGTATTCTTCTGCGGACATAACAGAAAAAGTACATTCTGTCGCTTCGGAAGAAATTCGGACAGTATTATTTACGTCAATTTCAACCTTTATATCCTCACCTGCCATTTTTTTCGTAAACTCGCTGAAAAGCCTTGCATCTACTACGAATTCGCAATTGTCGTTTGTCTCTGCTTGTATTGTAGTTTTTATGCCCATTTCAAGATTGTATGCGGTAAGCTCGACATTGCCGGGTATTACCTTTACCTTAATGCCTTCAAGCGCCTGAATTGTGGATTTCTGAGGAACTGCTCTTGAAACGTTGCTTATAGCTTCGCTGAGTTCCGATTTTCTGCATATAAAGTTCATTTAAAGATTGCCTCCGTTTAAGTTGGTTTAATTAGGTTTAAGCAAATGCGGATACAGGTATTTGAGTTTAGATGTTCAGTCTTTCCGTTAAGTAAGCTTAATAATGATGTGATAAGCTATGATTAATCTGAAATAAAATATGAGCAAGAAAAAGGAAATGAAAAATAATAAGATAAGTATATAAATATATAGTCGTAGTAGTAGGGGGTGTTGAAAAGTCAGTATGTCCGTTTTTTACCTGTAATTCGCCGATAGCTCGTCCACAGACAACTGTTGCTAAAATGTTCGATGTGTTAAAAACTGCGGCAGAGCATGTTTTTTATGTGGAATCGGTTTATGATTGTGGAGTTGAAGTTTATGAAAAGTGGATAAATATGTGGAATACGGGAATCTGATTTAATTTTTTATGATTTTCTTGCACAGTTTGTTAGTTGTTGAAAAGTTCATACGGTTTAAAATCCGGAATTATCATTAATTTATATTTCCTTTATTTCCCCGTATTTCAAAATATTATGGGATTTTATTTTTCAACCGAACTTTAAACACTCTGTTGAAAACTCGGTTGAAAGTTTCGGAATTAACGTTTTCAACAATAAAAAGCGGTTGGAAACAGGTTGAAAAATCCATTGATTTTCTCAATGGAATGCCGGGTCACCCTTTGCTCTTGTCACGTATATTTTTTATAATGTCGTTTACAAGATTATTCAGATTTGCGTCTTTCTGAATTGCCGCAACAACGCTGTTTACAGAGTATACAATAGTAGAATGGTCGCGTCCGCCGAATTCGGTTCCGATCGAGGCAAGCGGCATGTCTGTTATTTCACGAACCACATATATGGCAACCTTACGGGCTATAGAGATCTGCTGCGAACGTTTGTTAGAGCGCAGATCTTCCGGCGATACGCCGTATACCGTGGAAACTTCGCTGATAATTTTTTCAACTGTTATCGGAATAGGCTGTTCGTCTGTCAGAACGTCTCTGATAACGCTCTGAGCCATTGAAATAGTTATGGGACTTCCCGCAAAATGGTTAAGAGCTTTAAGGCGTATCACAGCTCCCTCTAACTGACGGATATTTGATTTTAGGCGGTTTGCCATGAATTCCGAGACTTCCGAAGGCATTTTCAGATCGAGCAGTTCGCTTTTTCTGGTGATGATAGCGAGACGTGTTTCAAAATCCGGCGCGGAAATATCGGCGATAAGTCCGCCTTCAAATCGTGTTCTCAGACGCGCCTCAAGTGTGATAAGCTCTTTCGGCGGTTTATCGGAAGTAATGACTATCTGCTTGCCCTCCTGATGAAGCTTATAGAATGTGTGGAAAAATTCCTCCTGCATACGTTCTTTTCCGGCAAGAAATTGTATATCGTCGATAAGGAGCATATCGGCGTTTCTGTATTTTTCATGAAAATCGGAGATCTGATTTTTTTGTATTGCTGCTATAAGATCGTTTCCGAAGGTTTCGCTTGTTGTATATACGATGTTGTATTCCGGGCGTGTGTTTCTGACCTCGTTTGCGATAGCGGTAATAAGGTGAGTTTTGCCCATTCCCGACGGACCGTAGATAAACAAAGGGTTATATCCCGATATTTCGTGTTCTCCGCAGTTTTTTGCCACTGATTTACTGCATGCGAGGGCAAAGCTGTTTGAAGGTCCCTCGATGAAAGTATCAAAAGTATAATCGTAATTTGCAAATTTATATGTTTTTTCCAGCTCGGCATTTTTCTTTTCCAGTTCGGCTTCGGTGGGAACAGGTGTGGGAGTATCGGGCGAATCTGATTCAACATTAATTATAATATTTACATTAAGTCCGAGCAAATTGAGAAATGCGTCTGTCAAAACGGAAGCGTAAGTACCCATAACTATATTTTTCTGAAATTCTGTACCCACGCTGAATATTGCGTTTGAACCGTCGAAATTTACGGGTGTAAGGGGATCAATCCATGTTTTTATTCCGATAGCGGGGATCTTACCGTTTTCAAGGCAGTATTGCTTTACATTATCAAATAATTCTTTGAATGAATTCATTTTTGACCTCCGTAGAAGAATTAGGGAGAAATTTCAAAATAACGATACTCTCCTATAATAATATAATAACATTATAGCATAGATTTGTTGAAAAAGCAAGCGATTAGTATAAAAAAAACATAGAAAAAAGGCATGATTTCAACAGCTCTTTTGACACTTTGTTGAAAACACTGTTGAATCAACTCTTCAATGTGGAAAAAAGGTTAGTTTCAGCATGATGAACTAAGTCGCATGCTGTTGAAAAATATCAAATCTACATAAAACCGACAGGTTTTTAACATTGGATTCAACTTTTCAACATCGCTTTGTCCGTAATAATGTTAGGAAAATATATAATTGGCGGTTTGAAATTGCATCAAGTACACACATAGCCAATGTTTCCGGTTTACTGCCGTAATCAGTCGGAGATCGTGTCTCCGACTGAATCTAAAGATGTTCACTGTCTAAGAGATGGAAGACATTGTCTGAGGTTATAGTGATTTAAATAGATTATACTAAAAAAACGTGATTTAATTGTTCAAAAGTATCAAATTTTATTTTTAGAAAAAAAAAAATTAAAAATCCCTTGACATATTCCATATTTTGAAGTATAATCTTATAGTGTAATGTGTAAATAAGAGCCAAAAGGCTCTCTTATCCATTGTTGAGAGAGGAGGATTTTGAAATGAAAAGAACATATCAGCCTAAGAAGCTTCACAGAAAAAAGGAGCACGGCTTTATGAAGAGAATGGCTACTAAGAACGGCAGAAAGGTTTTAGCTCGTAGAAGATCTAAGGGCAGAGCAAGATTAACTCACTGACGATGCTGACCACAAAAATACGTTTTTGTGGTCTTTTTTGTTAATCCCTTACTTCCATGCGGACATGTTTTATGTCCTGCTGAATCGGTATTGATTATGCTGTATACTGTAATTTTAAAAGAAAACAAGGATTTTCTTGCCCTTTATAAAAAAGGGCGGTATATCCCGTCAAAATACTCGGTGATCTATGTTAAGCCCAACGGCAGACCATTTAACCGTTTCGGGATCACCGCAGGAAAAAAAATAGGAAACGCCGTAGCTCGCAATCGCGCTAAAAGGCTTATTCGTCTCGCTTACCGAAACTCGGAGATAAAGCTGCCTGTCGGCATAGACATCGTTATTGTCGCAAGAAGCGGTATACTCGGTATAAAATCCGATGAATACTGCGCTTATTTCGATAAATACGGCGTAATGGAAATAGATAAGGCGGTCAAGCTCTTGTTAAAAAAATGAAATACTTATTGATTACCCTGATAAAATTTTATCAGAAGGCTATATCGCCGCTTTTTCCGCCGAAATGCAAATACTATCCAACATGCAGCTGCTACGCTTTGACTGCCGTTAAAAGATTCGGAGCAATAAGAGGCGCTGCTTTAGCAGGATGGCGCATACTTCGGTGTAATCCATGGTCGCTGGGCGGGATAGATTACGTTCCCGAAAAATTTACGTTTAAAGTAAAAAAATACGACTATGAAAATATTCACAGCGATACTGCCGCAGAAGAAAACGATACGGGCGGAAAAGTGTGAAAGAGACGGTTTGGTTTTCTTTATTCGAATTTCCGCATCTGATTAGGAGAATTGTAAATTGAATTCACTTTATGATATTATCGGTGTCCCTTTCGGATACCTTATGAGCTGGATATATAAGCTCGTTCCGAATTACGCATTGGCTATAATTATCTTTACTCTTGTAACGAAGCTGCTGATGTTCCCTATCAATTACAAGACGCAAAAGGGAGCGGCGAGAATGCAGCTGCTTCAGCCTAAGCTGCAAAAGCTTCAGAAAAGCTTCTCAAATAATCCGACGCGTTTGCAGGAAGAGCAGCAAAAGCTTTATCAGGAGGAGGGCATAAACCCGATGGGTTCCTGTTTGCCCGCTTTTGTACAGATGTTTCTGCTGTTCGGTGTTATCGACGTTGTATACAAGCCGATAACACATATTCTTCACATAACGAAATCCATACGCACAGCCGCCATATCAAAGGCTTCCGAGCTTGCTGAGAAATTCGGCGATGTAAACGGCGGAAACGCCATAACTAACGGCAATCTCCGAAATGAGCTTCTGACAATGGAAACGCTTACTAAGCATCCCGACGAGTTTAATAATTTCGGAGAAAATTTCAGGGATGTAGTATCGAATTTTTCAGAGAATTTCTCGGTCTTTGGCGCAAATCTTGGAAAGACGCCTACTCTTCACCCTGATGTCTGGAACAGCGAAGCGGTCATTCTTATGTTAATACCGTTTCTTGCAGGTCTTTCACAGCTTCTTGTGTCGCTTTACTCTATGATACATCAGAAAAAAGTAAATCCCACAGCTCAGGCAGGCGGAGGCTGTATGACAGTTATGATGCTTCTGATGCCGATCGTATCTATATGGTTTGCTTTTGAAGTTCCCGCGGGCGTTGGCTTTTATTGGATATGGTCGTCTATATTTTCATTCCTCGTTACGCTTTCTCTGAATCTTTACTTCAATAAGGATAGAATTGTTGCAATGAATGAGAAAGAAAAGGAAAAGGCTCGTATCTACGCTGAAAAACATCCTGAAAAGAAAACCTTTATGCAGAGAATGCTTGAACAGCAGGCGGCTCTTGAGCAGCAGAACGGCACATCCGTAAATAATTCGGGTGAGAAATTGTCACGTTCCGAGCAGAATAAGCAGAATCGTGACTCAATTAATGAAGCAAGACGTAAAATGGCTGAAAAATATGGCGATATTTACGATGAAAGCAGCGAAAGCGATGATTAATAAGGGAGGCAATAATATGACAGAAGTATTTACTGCTAAAACCGTCGAAGAAGCTAAGGTTATGGCGGAAAAAAAATTCGGGAAAAAAGCAGGAGAGATAAAATTCGAGATCATTGAAGAGGGGAAGAAAGGATTTTTTGGCATAGGTCAGACTGATGCAAAGGTCAGAGCTACATACGTTGCCGCTGTTCCGAAACCCGAGACGAAAAAAGAAGAGTCAAAAAGCGCGGCAGCCGAGACTGCTATTAAGGAAGTTCCGAAAAAAGAGGAAGCAAAGGATATTCAGAAGAAAGCCGACGCTCCGAAAAATAATGTTGATATTAAGGCTGACACAGAATCTGTAAAGCCGGTTGAAACAAAATCGGAGGAGTTAAGAGAAACTCCCGCAAGCGAGGAAGAAAAAGAATTTTCTTTGGAAGAGTTCGAGCTTATTGAGGACGAATCTCTTGTGAATCCTAAGGTTAAAATAGCAAAGGATTACATTACAAGTATCCTTAATGCTATGAGCGTTGAAGCACAGTTTAAGGTTTATCAGAATGAAACTGGCGCGATCATAAATATTGAAAGCGATAATAACGGAACGATTATCGGCAGAAGGGGAGAAACCCTGGATTCTATTCAGTATCTTTGCTCAATAATTGCAAATAAAGGCGATAAGGATTATTTCCGCATTACTATTGATTGTCTCGGTTACCGCAGCAAGAGAAAGGAAACTCTTGAGCAGCTGGCGGCAAAGGTTGCTAAATCCGTTATAAGAACTGGCAGATCACAGCAGCTTGAACCTATGAATCCTTATGAGAGACGTGTAATTCATTCCGCAGTTTCAGAAATAGAGGGCGTTTCTTCACGTTCTGTAGGCGAGGAGCCTTACAGAAAGATAATTATTTCTTCCACCAATCCCAAGAACAGCCGCGGCAGAGGGGGCAGAGGTCCGCGCCGTGACGACCGCAGAGGCGGCAGACATGGCGGAAATGACAGACGCCGCGATAATTACGAGCCTAAGGCTATGGATTTCTCGACAGGACTTTCAACAAGCTTCGAAAAGGATTATAAGAAGCCAAAGCCGGAGGATTCTATGGAAGGCGGACTCTACGGTAAAATTGAATTTTAAAATTGAGATTTAAAATAAGCAGGGGGACGTCATCTCCCTGCTTATTTGCAGATATTATTTAAGGAGAAGATCATGTCAACAATTGCTGCAATTTCTACCCCGAATGCGGCAGGCGGAATAGCTGTTATACGTATATCGGGCGACAATGCAATTGCTGTAGCGAAGCGTATTTTTATCCCATTCGGAGAAAAATGCATTGATACTATGGAGGGATATACCTGCGCTTACGGAATTGCTCACAGCGGCGGCGAGCGTATCGACGACTGCATTCTGACTGTTTTTCGCAGTCCTCATAGCTATACCGGCGAGGATATTGTGGAAATTTCCTGTCATGGGGGACTTTTTGTTTCTAAGAAAATTCTTCGTGCCGCATTAAAAAACGGAGCTGTTACTGCTGAACCGGGTGAGTTTACAAAGAGGGCATATATAAACGGAAAAATTGATCTTACACAGGCTGAAGCGGTTATGGACATCATTGCCGCAAAAAGTGAAGTTGAATTGAAGATGGCTGAATCTCTTCGTGAGGGAACTGTTTACAAAGCTGCAAAAAAATGTTCGGAAAGAATACTGAAGCTTTTGAGCGGTCTTGCGGCATGGACGGATTATCCTGATGAGGATATTCCGGAGGTCGAGCCGAAAGCGCTTTTAGCAGAGCTTTCAAAAATTTACAATGATCTTTCAGCGCTTGTTTCTGATTATGACAGAGGACGTATTCTCCGCGAAGGAGTGGCTGCTGCTATAGTAGGAAGACCTAATGTCGGCAAATCCACTTTATTTAATTGTCTTAGCGGATGCAACAGAAGTATTGTTACCGATATTGCGGGAACTACACGTGATGTGGTGGAAGAATCGATCAATCTTGGAGATATTAAGCTCAGACTTTCCGATACTGCTGGAATTCGCGATACAGATGATGTTATAGAGGGAATTGGTGTTGAGATAGCATGGAAAACAGTAGAAGCGGCGGAACTTATCATTGCTGTTTTTGATGGGAGTTGTCCTCTCAAGGCGGACGATATAGAGTTAATTAAAAAAATTAAAAATAAAAAATGTATTGCGGTAATCAATAAATCAGATAAAGATACAGCGATTGAAGAGCAAATTCTGAAAGAAAATTTTATACATTTGGTATATATATCTGCTATAGATAATATTGGTATTTCCGAACTTGAATCGGCAGTTAAAGAAGTATTTGAAGCAAATCCAGAAAGTATTTCCATGACTACCGCTGCGAATGAACGGCAGCGGCTTTGCATTGAAGGAGCATTAGAATCGGTTAAAGAAGCTCTTGATGCTTTGAAATACGGTGAAATGCTTGATGCTGTAAATGTTTTGCTTGATGAAGCCGAACAGAAAATTCTTGAATTGACAGGTGAAAAAATAACGGATGTTGTTGTTGACGAGGTTTTTTCGCGTTTCTGTGTTGGAAAATAAAGAGTGTTTCACGTGAAACATGAAAGAGGTGAAAATATGACGTATAAAATGGGAGAATTTGATGTAATTGTTGTCGGAGGAGGACATGCAGGAATCGAAGCGGCATTGTCTGCTGCGAGACTTGGGTGTAAAACTGCAATGTTTACGATTTCGCTTGACCAAATTGCTAATATGCCTTGCAATCCATCAATAGGCGGTACTGCAAAAGGACATCTTGTTCGTGAAATTGACGCTCTCGGAGGAGAAATGGGCAAGGCTGCTGATAAGTGTTTTATACAAAGCCGTATGCTAAACCGTGGAAAAGGGCCTGCCGTTCATAGTCTAAGAGTTCAGGCAGACAGAGTTCAATATCATAATTATATGAAAAATGTATGTGAGAATCAGGAAAATCTATGCATTAAGCAGGGAGAAGTCTCTAAACTTCTTACTGAAAACGGAAAAGTTACGGGAATTGTGACGTCTCTTGGCGCTGAATATTCTGCTAAAGCTGTAATTATAGCAACAGGAACATATTTAAAGGGAAAAATTCACGTAGGCGAGTCTTCTTATGAAAGCGGACCTGACTCGGCTCTTCCAAGTATTGGGCTGTCGCAAAGTCTTACAGAAAATGGGGTAGAATTAAGGCGATTTAAAACCGGAACTCCATGTCGTGTTCATAAGAGGAGCATAAACTTTTCAGTTATGGAACGTCAGGATGGCGATGATAATATTATTCCTTTCTCTTTTGATACGCCTGTTAATGATCTGCATAATAAAGTAAGTTGTTACGTTAGTTATACTAATAGTAATACACATGAAGTGATACTTTCAAATTTAGACAGATCTCCGCTGTATGCCGGCAGGATAGAAGGTGTTGGACCGAGATACTGTCCGTCTATTGAGGACAAGGTGGTAAGATTTTCGGATAAGCCGAGACATCAGTTATTTGTCGAGCCAATGGGACTATCAACAGAAGAATATTATTTGCAGGGAATGTCATCATCTTTGCCTGAGGATGTTCAGCTCGCATTTCTTCGGACTATAAATGGTCTGGAAAATGTTGAAATAATGAGACCTGCTTATGCTATTGAATATGACTGCTGTGATCCGCTTCAGCTTATGCCGACATTGGAATTTAAGAATATTTCGGGACTTTATGGTGCAGGACAGTTCAACGGAAGTTCAGGATATGAGGAAGCGGCGGCACAGGGATTAGTTGCTGGAATTAATGCTGCTTTGAAGATAAAAGGCAGAGATGCTGTAATTTTTGAAAGATCGGGTTCATATATCGGAACACTTATTGACGATCTTGTTACCAAGGGGTGTTCAGATCCGTATCGTATGATGACGTCAAGAAGTGAATATAGACTTATATTAAGGCAGGATAATGCAGATCAGCGTTTGATGCCCATAGGTCATGAAATTGGCCTTGTGTCTGATGAAAGAATTGAGAAACTTAATACAAAAATCAAAATGATTGAATCTGAAATTAAAAGAGTTTCACGTGAAACAATTAAACCAACATTTGAACTGAATAAAATGCTTGAAGAAAAAGGTACTGCTTCACTTAAAACAGGATGTAAAATTGCTGAACTTATACGTCGTCCACAACTTAAGTATAGCGATTTAATGCCATATGATATAAATCATTCGTCTTTGCCTGATGATGTTTGCGAACAAGTCGAACTTCAAATAAAATACAAGGGATACATTGAAAAACAGCTTGTACAAATAGAACAGGCAAGTAAATTAGAAAGAAAAATTTTGCCTCAGAATACGGATTACAGTAAAGTTCACGGTTTAAGACTTGAGGCAGCTGAAAAGCTTAATAAAGTACAGCCAGCATCTATTGGTCAGGCGGCGAGGATTTCCGGAGTTTCTCCTGCTGATGTTTCAATGCTCATAGTATGGCTAAAAAAGGAAACGGAGTGAACTGAATGCTGCCGGATTTTGAAGTATGCCGTAATGAATATGGGAAATATTCTATTGAGTTAACGGACGAGATGTATAAGAAATTTGATTTGTATGCTGATTTTCTTGTGGAGTATAATAAAAATGTAAATCTTACAGCGATAACTGAGCCGAAAGAAATACTTGTAAAACATTTTATTGACAGTTGTTTAATTTTAAAGCATATTGATATTCCAATTAATTCGACAATAATTGATATCGGGACAGGAGCGGGTTTCCCTTCTGTTCCGCTTAAAATAATGCGACCCGACCTAAAAATTACATTATTAGACAGCCTTGCAAAAAGAATTGTATTTCTTCAAAAACTATGCGAAAAAATATCAATTGATGCCGAATGTATTCACGGAAGAGCGGAAGATTTTGCAAAACTCTCGAAATATCGTGAAAAATTTGATTTTTCATGTGCGAGAGCTGTCGCAAAGTTGTCCGTATTGTCGGAATATTGTATTCCTTTTGTAAAGAAAGATGGATGTTTTATATCAATGAAAGGTCCTTCGGAGTCTACAAAGGATTCAGAGAGTGCAATTAAACTTCTGGGAGCGGAAATTAAATCAATACACGGGTATACGCTTGGAGATGATATTCGAAATATAGTAGAAATAAGAAAAATATCGCAGACTCCGACAAAGTATCCTCGAAACAGCAGTCAAATTAAGAAAAAACCGCTTTAATTAGAAAATAAAATGACGAATAATCCGCTATGCAGACGAATGCAGGCGGAATTTTTTTGTGGTATTTATTTCCGAAATATGTTATTATTAATATAGAGCCGCTGGACGGCTAATTATAGAAATGTGAGGAACAAAAACATGGCAGGATTTTTTAATGCGGTAAAAGAGAGACAGATCAATAAAGTCATTGAGGTAGAGATCGGACGGGTTATTCCTAATCCAAATCAACCTCGTAAACAATTTAATGAGGCGGAAATAGTTTCTTTAGCGGAATCAATTTCACAAAACGGAATTTTGCAGCCTCTTTCGGTAAGACGTGTTGGAGAAAAATATGAACTTATAGCAGGAGAACGCAGACTTAGGGCGGCAAAAATGTGCGAGTTGACATATGTTCCATGTATTGTTCATGATATGAACGACAGAGATTCGGCAATAATTGCACTTGTGGAGAATATTCAAAGACAGGATCT
Organism: uncultured Ruminococcus sp.; assembly: GCA_910584195.1. Classification (GTDB taxonomy): domain Bacteria; phylum Bacillota; class Clostridia; order Oscillospirales; family Ruminococcaceae; genus Ruminococcus. The sequence goes on from CAJTYV010000006.1 coordinate 47,944, forward strand.
GCCGTTTTTTGACGAAGCGTCAGCAATAGAGAAGCTTATAACTTATTACGGTCTGACGCAGGAGGAAGCTGCCTCAAAGCTTGGCAGAGCCCAGAGTACAGTGGCTAATAAACTGCGAATTCTTCGTCTGACACCAGATGAACGAGAAATAATTACAAAATATAATTTGACTGAAAGGCATGCACGCGCGTTATTGAGACTCGCAAGTCCAGAGGACAGAATCTCTGTTTTAGAGAAAATTGTTAAAAATAATCTTAATGTTGAGAAAACTGAACTCCTCATTGATGAATACATAGGAAGGCGTAAGGATATTCAGCGATACAAGAAAAAGACGGGAACATTTCAAAATGTAACTTTTTTTCTCAATACAATTAACAAAGCAATTGAAACAATGCAATCTTCCGGAATTCATGCCGAATCACGCAGAATACAGAGCGAAGATTACATAGAGTACCGAGTAAGAATCCCTATGAAAACTACATAATGTTTCACATGAAACATTTTACACTTTAGATTTTGTGTTTCGCGTGAAACAAAACATAAATAAAAATATTATGTTCCATGTGAAACAAAAATAACGTTTCACGTGGAACTTTTTTTGAAAAAAATCTTCGTATGTATTTACTTTTTTGAGAATATATGATATAATATTAGCATAGATATGTATGCTTATTGATAAAAATCAATTTAAATTAGTTAAATATAATTAAATTGTTTATTGTCAGGTATAAAAGAAAGGATGATTCCATGGGGAAAACAATATCTGTAGCCAATCAGAAAGGCGGTGTAGGAAAATCCACTACTGTTGTAAATATTGCTGCTTTTCTCGGTTCGCGCGGAAAAAAGGTGCTTTGTGTTGACTTAGATCCGCAGGGTAATGCAACGACAGGTTTTGGTATAAAAAAAAGAACTGTAAATGTGACTTCATACAACGTTCTTATTGGAAAAAATCGTATTAATGAGGCTGTGATTGTAACTGAATTTGAAAATGTTTCCATTATTCCTGCAACAGAAACGCTTGCCGGAGCCGAACTGGAACTTATAAATATGGAAAATAGGGTAAATCGATTAAAAATGCAGCTTTTGTCAATAAAGGAGAATTATGATTTTGTATTAATTGACTGTCCCCCTGCACTTGGATCATTGACTATAAACGCTCTTGTTGCAAGCGACAGTATTATTGTACCTATGCTTGCGGAGTTTTATGCACTTGAAGGACTTTCACAGCTTGTCAACAGCATAAAAATAGTGAAAAATAACTATAATCCTTCTCTTGATATTGAGGGCATATTATTTACAATGTTTGACGGACGTCTTAATGTTGCTAATGATGTTGTTGCGGAGGTTGAAAAATACTTTCCGAATAAGGTTTTCAAAACAAAAATTCCGAGAAATGTACGTATATCTGAAGCACCCAGCCATGGCAAGCCCGTCATGTACTACGATAAGTCGTCAAAAGGAACAGAATCATATACTCTGCTTGGATTGGAATTGCTGGGCGAACCGCTTGAACTTCCGCAGAAAAAAAGGCGAGGTATCTTTAACTTTAAGAAAGAAAGGCAGTGAAATATATGGCAATTGGCGGATTAGGCGCAGGTCTTGACTCTTTGTTCAGTGATAATTCAAGTGATGTGCAGATTAAGTCAACTTTGCGTACTTCTGAAATAGAGCCGAATCGTGATCAGCCCAGAAAACATTTCAGTACCGATTCAATATCAGCATTGGCAGATTCCATAAGAGATCACGGAATATTACAGCCGATTCTTGTGCGTCCACTGTCAACAGGCGGTTATCAGATAGTTGCTGGAGAGAGAAGATGGCGTGCAGCAAGAATGCTTGGTTTGGACGAAGTACCTGTAAATATTAAGGAAATTTCCGATACTGAGACTATGCAGATCGCAATTATAGAAAATCTTCAGCGTGAAAATCTCAATCCTGTTGAAGAAGCGGCTGGTTACAGCGAGCTTATAGAAAATTACGGTATGACTCAGGAACAGGTCGGAAAAATGGTCGGTAAATCAAGATCTGCGATAGCAAATGCGGTTCGTTTGCTATCTTTGCCGCAGCGTGTTCTAAAAATGCTTGAAAACGGCGAGTTATCGGCAGGTCATGCAAAGGCTCTGCTTGGATTTGAAGATGAAGAGATGCTTTTGGCTATAGCTAACAGAGCTGCTGATGGCGGAATGACAGTACGGCAGGTGGAAAAGCTTGCTCAGAAATCGGCAGAAGTAAGTGAAGAAGCAGAACGAAAATCCGACAGCAAGATCGACAATTATTTTATTGAAATGGAAATTTCTCTTAAGGAACGACTTGGACGTAAGGTAAAGGTTGATTATGGCAAGAATAAGGGAGTTCTTATTCTTGAATTTTATGATAAAGATGATCTCGCGGCAATTGCAGATAAACTTGTCGTTGAGGAGTAAGGAGTAAAATATGATAGATATTAAATTTCTCAGAAGCAATCCGGAAATCGTAAAGGAAAATATCAAAAAAAAATTTCAGGACGATAAACTTGAATTGGTTGACAAGGTAATCGAGTTAGACGAAAATTATCGAAAAACTAAGGTAGAGTGTGATGAGCTTCGCAATAAAATGAACAAGATCAGTAAGCAAATCGGCAGTCTTATGACACAGGGAAAAAAAGAGGAAGCCGAAGCGGTTAAGAAAGAAGTAGCTGAAATAAAGGCAAAACTTCCTGAACTTGAAAAACTTGAAACTGAACTTGAAGAAGAAAAAAATAAAATCATGCTTGTTATTCCGAATATTATTGACGACAGTGTTCCGATAGGCAAGGATGACAGCGAAAATGTTGAAGTTGAGCGTTTTGGCGAGCCTTTTGTGCCTGAATTTGAAGTTCCGCACCATGTTGATATTATGGAGAAGCTTCACGGACTTGACAAGGAGAGTGCGGGAAGAACCACAGGCGAAGGATTTTATTACCTCTGCGGTGATATTGCACAGTTACAGAGCTGTATTTTGTCCTATGCACGTGATTTCATGATCGACAAGGGTTTTACGTATTACATTCCGCCGTTCATGATAAGAAGCAGCGTTGTTACGGGCGTTATGAGCTTTAAGGAAATGGAGAATATGATGTACAAGATTGAGGGCGAAGATCTCTATCTTATCGGTACCAGCGAACATTCCATGATCGGTAAATTTATTGATACGATTATTCCCGAAGACGAACTTCCGAAGACACTTACAAGCTATTCCCCTTGTTTCAGAAAAGAAGTCGGGGCACACGGTCTTGAGGAACGCGGAGTTTACAGAATACATCAGTTTGAAAAACAGGAAATGGTTGTTGTCTGCAAGCCGGAGGAGAGCATGGATTGGTTCCATAAACTCTATAGCTATACTGTTGAATTTTTCCGAACATTGGACGTACCTGTTCGTACACTTGAATGCTGTTCGGGGGATTTAGCTGATCTTAAAGTAAAAAGTATTGACGTAGAAGCATGGTCTCCTCGTCAGAAAAAATACTTTGAGGTCGGTAGTTGTTCAAATCTTGGAGATGCACAGGCTCGCCGTCTTGGTATAAGAGTAAAAACGGCTGATAAGAAGAAATATTTCGCCCACACTCTTAATAATACGGTAGTTGCTCCTCCGAGAATGCTTATTGCATTCCTTGAAAACAATCTTAATGAGGATGGCAGTATAAGAATCCCTGAAGCTCTGCGTCCTTATATGAGAAAGGATATAATAGCAGTTCCCGAAAAAAAATAAAATGATAGATTTGCGGTACGGTAAAAACTGTACCGCTTTTATTCACGATCGCCGAGTTTTGCAGCAGTACATAGACACATCGTAAAAACTCCTACAGTTCCGCCGAACATACTTCCTAAAATAAAAGCAAGCAAAAAATCACCTCCCTATTATAGTATGCGCTATATCAGGGAGGTGTAATCATTTATTAAACGTTTAACATTTTAATTATATCTGCTTTTTTTCTGTAGCCAACAGTCATATTGTGAACTGCGCCGTCCTTTACAACAGCAAGCATAGGAATGCTTTCACAACGAAAAGCAGCGGCAAGTTCAGGCTGTTCATCAACATTGATCTTGCCGACCTTGACTTTTCCGTCCATTTCTTCGGCAATTTCAGCAATAACGGGGGATAGCATCATACAAGGTCCGCACCAGCCTGCCCAAAGATCGAGCAGTACGATACCATCGTAATTTCGCACCTCAGCGTCAAAATTTTCTTTTGTTATGGTTATTTCAGCCATTTTATTTCTCCTTGTAGTATAGCATGCAGTGGCAGAATCCCTCAAAATCAGGGTCGGCGATCTGATCTCGAAATTCCTTGCACATACATTTGTTTTCCGGAATTTTTGAAAGCTTGCAGGGACAGTAGCCGTCCTTGCGTTTCAAGCCGTCTTTAAGTCTTGCAACGACTTCTTTATCAGGATTAAGCGTAACTTTCATTTTATCTCCTTATTTCAAAAGTTCGTCAGCCAAAGCTTCTATTTGATTAAGATTTTCCTGACTTAATGAGGACTTAATGGAAACTGTAGTGTCTGCCCATGTAATATTTTTGGAGTTTTCAAACTTTGCCTTAATACATTTTGCAGCAGTTGCAGCCCATGAACCGTTTTCGATAATACCGATTGTACGATTCTGATAGTTTCTTTCGATCAGCCACTCAATATATTGAGACATAAATGGGAAAAGAGTTCCATTATAAGTAGGCGAAGCAAGAACAAGTTTTCCATAGCGGAAACCGTCTTCAACGGATTCTGCCATATCCTCGCGAGCAAGATCGGCTATAGCAACTTTGGGGCAGCCTTTTTCGAGGAGTTTCTCTTTCAGGAGTTCGGCAGCTTTTTTGGTATTGCCGTAAACCGAAGTATACGCAATAAATACTCCCTCGGATTCAACACCGTAGCTTGACCATGTGCTATAAAGTCCAAGATAGTAGCCAAGATTTTCTTTAAGGATAGGACCATGAAGCGGACATATGGTCTGAATGTCGAGTGCAGCTGCCTTTTTGAGGAGAGCCTGAACTTGTGCGCCGTATTTGCCGACAATGCCGAAGTAGTAACGGCGAGCTTCACACGCCCAGTCCTCGTCAGCATCAAGCGCTCCGAACTTTCCGAATCCGTCTGCTGAGAAAAGAACCTTGTCGGTATTGTCGTATGTTACCATAACCTCAGGCCAGTGAACCATAGGCGCCATAATGAATGTCAGTTCGTGAGAGCCAAGATTTAGCTTGTCGCCATCTTTTACCGTGATTTTATTTGGCGTTTCAAGATTTGGGAAAAATGCTGTCATCATTGCGAATGTTTTTGCATTACCGACAATTGCTGTTTCGGGATAAATTTCCAAAAATTTATCTATACATGCAGAATGATCGGGTTCCATGTGCTGTATGATAAGATAATCGGGGGAGCGATCTCCGAGGATTTCTTTAATATTGGCAAGCCATTCATCACCGAAGTTAATGTCAACTGTGTCCATGACGGCTATTTTATCATCAGCAACGACATAAGAATTATAAGCCATTCCATTCGGGACATCGTACATTCCCTCAAACAAATCGACCTTATGGTCATTTACACCAACGTAAAAAATATCTTTTGTAACATTATTCATTTTACATTCCTCGCTTTCTTTATTATGTGCATTGAAACAGAAAGTATACTTAATTATCTCAATACTATTTAATTATACCATAATTGCTCTTAAATTGCAACATTCTCAGAAATAATTTCCGTAGAATAATTTTTTCACGCACATAACCGGTATTGGCTTGCTTCATGGTTGAATTTTGCAAAGCAAATTTATTGAGAGAATTAAAGTCCCCTGAGGTACTCCCCTTGAATTATATTGCTAAAGGTACTATAAGCTGTTTTGCGTACAGGGGAGTGGGGGAGTGGTACTATAATTGGACTATATTGCGCTATAGATCCCTGACAATATAACCGCAGACGATGTCCCCCGAGTCTCGACTGTCGTCTCGGTCGGTGCTTCTGCTTCGCAGAGGTGTCCACCGGACACCCGCACCCTCTTAGGCGGCGAACATCTTTAGATTCAGTCGGAGATACGATCTCCGACTGAATCCGGCTTACTGACGTAAGCCGTCTGTTTGTTGAAAGCAGAGCTTTGAATTATCCATCTTACATGGCAACAAGAATAAATAAGTTTCACGTGAAACACTTGACAGGAAAATATGAATGTGATAAAATTGATATAGTTGATACGTTTAAAATTGGAAAAAAGGAAAAGTTGAAATGACCCGCATTTTTTATATTATTGGAAAAAGCTCCAGCGGAAAGGATTCTGTATATAAAAGACTTATTTGGAAAATGGGGTTAAAGCCCATAGTTCTTTATACTACTCGCCCTATCCGTGAGAATGAACAAGAGGGCAGAGAATATCATTTTGTTAAACGAGATTGCTTTGAGAAAATGAAAAGAATGGGAGATGTTATTGAGGAGCGCATATATAATACAATCCACGGAGAATGGATTTATTTTACTGCCAGAAGCAGCATTGACCTTTCATCAGGAAGCTGCCTCGGTATTGGTACGCTGGAAAGCTATGTCAAAATGAAAGAAAAATTTGGAGAAGCTGTTGTTCCTATATACATTGAGGTTGAGGACGGAATTCGGTTAAGCCGCGCATTGGAACGCGAACGTCTTGAAGCTTCTCCTAAATACGCTGAACTATGCAGAAGATTTCTTGCGGACAGCGAGGATTTTTCTGAGGAGAATATAAAATCTTCAGGCATAAAAATGCGGTTTTCAAACAATGGAAAAGTGGAAGAATGCGTTTCAGAAATAATAAATTTTATAAAAACATCAGATCTCCTCGTAAACTAAAAAATGCAGAGCGGCGCAAGTTTGTTGCGTTGTGTAAAGTTGGATTTTTGATGAGGTTTGTTATTACAAGTACATGGAGAAGAAAAATTGAAAAAAACATTGGAATTTATAAAATCACAATCTGTTCTTGTGATTGCATTTGCGGCAGCGTTAGTAACGATTTTTATAATTCCGCCGGATAAAAACTACAGCGGATATATAAATCGTACTGTGCTGATACAGCTTTTTTGTCTCATGACATCAGTCAGCGGATTCAGAAGTATTGGAGTATTTGAGAATGCTTCGTCAGCCCTTTTGAAAAAAACGGGAAACATTCGGCGGCTTGGAGTCATTTTTACTCTCATATGCTTTTTTTGCTCGATGATCGTAACAAACGATGTTGCTCTTATAACTTTTGTACCGTTTACATTAATGGTTTATGAAAAAATCAATGATGAAAAAAGCAAAATTTTAACAATAGTGCTTGAAACGGCGGCGGCTAATCTTGGCAGTATGGTGACTCCATTCGGAAATCCACAGAATTTATATATTTATGATAAGTATAATCTGACATTGGCGGACTTTTTTGAAACGCTGCTGCCATCGGCGGCAGTAAGTCTTGCCGCGCTTATGCTGTTATGTCTGATACTTCCGAAGAACCGATGTACGGCAGTTTCTGCAGAAAACTGCAAAATTTCAAAAGCAAAGGGAGCAGTATACCTCGGAGTTTTTGTCATGTGTCTGCTGACAGTTTTTCGCGTAATACCCGATTGGATATGTCTGACAGCGGCTGTGACTGCTGCTTTGATTGTTGATCGAAGACTGCTTTTAAAGGTTGACTACGGTCTGTTGGCGACATTTGTATGTTTCTTCATTTTTGTGGGAAATATTTCACGTATTGAATCTGTAAGCAATTTTATTTCAAATATTATCGAAGACAGGGAAGTTTTAGTTTCAGCCGCAATTTCTCAGGTTATAAGCAACGTCCCGGCTGCGGTGATGCTGTCAGGCTTTACCGATAATGGCAGAGAACTTCTCTTGGGAGTCAACTTAGGAGGACTCGGAACTATTATTGCTTCGCTTGCAAGCCTTATATCATTTAAATTTTACAGGGTATCAGGCGGTGCAAAAACAGGACGGTATATGGCAGTGTTTTCAGCAGTTAACTTTGGACTTTTGTTACTTCTTCTCACACTTGCATTTGTCGGAATTTTATAGGATTTTCACGGAATTTTCAGGTACAAAAGATTTTACTCATATGTTATAATATAGACAGTAAAGGGGGAGCTTTGAATTGAAATCTTACTGTGGAAGAGATTTCAATTTAGAGCCTGGATCGGTTGCAGCAGAACCGATCGCATGAATTGGCTGCCGGGTTTGCAGCAGATTCGTGCAAAAGCAAATCAGAATCAAAGTACGGTATTAGCGTGCTTTGATAGAAAGACCTTCGCAGCAACAGGCGAGGGTCTTTTTTATAAGAATTGTATTCATAATAAGCTGCACGTTTTGGGAGCAAGGTTTGCCGCTGACTGTGTTGAAAAGTCGTTGCAATACATCAAGAATTGCTGCGTTCTTTAGACTTGTCATCAATAAAATCATGCTTAAAAATCCGCATATTTTACCTATGAATGCAGGTTCTAAGTTAAGAACACATCTTTTACTATTTGTATGAAAACAAAGATCAGTTTATGTTAAAAACAAAAATGCGGCGACACCAAAGTGTAACCGCATTATGAGGGATGATTAGAAGATTTCATTTTTAAAGCAGATTTTAAGTGCGGCTGTTTCCGTACATTCTGCTTAGGCTTTGAATATTGCCCTTACAAAGTTATAGATATGAGCGTGAATACTGTTATCACCGTGATAACCGCCGTTTACATAGTGCCAAATATGTGGAACATTGTTTTTAGTAAAGTTATTGTGATAACCTTCGGGAGTGGTATAAACTACAGTGTCGTTACTTCCGGCTGTGAGGAATATCAAAGAAGGAGCAGCTTCTTCAGATTCAAATTTAAATGCACCTGAAGCTCCCGGAGCAGCGCATATAGCTCCGACATAACCGAAAAGGTCAGGATGTTTCATTCCTATATTGAGGGACTCCCTGCCGCCCATTGAGAAGCCTGTGATAGCCGTATTTTCCCTGCCTGTTGCAACGCTGTATTCTTTCTCGATAAGGGGCATCAGTTCAGTGGTAAGAACAGTATCAAAGTTATCATAAGCGGCATTGTTAGCATCGTCCATAGCTGAGCAGTCATTTTGAGTCTGGCTTGAGTAAATGTAAGGGAACACAACTATCATTTCTTTAGCAGCTCCCTCGGCAATAGCATTGCCAATGATCTGCTTAGTATACATAGTGTCGTTGCCTTTTATGATCATTCTGTCCTGATTCTCCCAGTAGCCATGCATAACATAGAGAACGGGATATTTTTTATTTGTTGAATAGTTTGCCGGAAGAAGTACGTTGTACTTTTTTTCTCTTCCGCAGAAAGCCGAATAATAGCTTTTGGATTGAAGTTCGCCGTACTGAACTCCTGCTTTTTCGGATTTAGAATCGCTTGTTTCAAATTCCGAAACCTGAACAGTTGGAGTATATTCTGAAATAGTTCTCATTTTTTGAACCGGAGGAGCTTCTGTAGGCGGTTCTGTTATAACTGGTTTCTGGAGTTTTTCGTCCATGCCGAGAAGGAACTTCTGAAGCGATATGAGGTCAGCCACACCAATCTCACCGTCGGCGTTTACATCAGCAGCGTATCTTGCGGGATCGCTTGCAAATTTATCGACAACGCCCTTACGCATAGCTACAAGGTCAAACACGTCAACTACGCCGTCAAGAGTAACATCGCCTGCAATGAAGTCGGTTGGATCTCTGGGAACGTCAGGCTGACCTTCGCCTGCGATACCGGTACCGTCAACAGCCCCGATAGCTTCATCAATGTAGAAATCCGTGAGAGATTCTTCAGTCTCAATGTATATCTTGACATCGGAGGCATCGGCAGGAATAGTGTAGCTTGTGTTTACAAGCTGAGCCCATGTATTGTTGGGAGCAGTTACGCTTGCGATCTCATCATAAGCTGTCTCACCGCTGCCGTCCTTATATTCTATTTTCATCATGAATTTAACGTTTTTACCTGACTTCTGTTTAACGTGAGTAGAGAAGCTGTATGCCTCGCCGGCTTTAAAAATACGTGAATCAAGAGAAAGCGAAGCGCCCATCCAAGAACTTGTTCTGTCTGAAACTAAGAGAGAGTGGCTTCCGTATTGTGTATAATGCTCGGTATCTGTAACAGCAGTTTTGCAGCCGCCTCTGTTAGTCCAGTTATCGTCACCGTTCTCGAAGCTGCAATTATACCACCAGCCGTATTCGTTAGGTTCGGGGTCTTTTACCGTACCGCTGCCCTCGAGAGAAACGACAAAAGTTGAAACGCTGTTTGCGGGAAGCTGCGCAAAGAATCCATTTCCGTCATTTTCGAGATTTTCCGTAAGAGCAATGTTTTCGTTTTGAGAGGTTCTGTAGCGGTCAACATCAACGATTTTTTCACCGCTGCCGATAGTAAACGACTGTGCATAAGCCTCCGAACCTTTGTTTATAGCAACGATAGTAACCTGCTTATTGTCATTTTTGTAAGCTGAGACGAGAACGTCTTTTGCTGGCTGTTCCGTAGCTTCGATACGAATGTCTCCCGGGCGAACCCATTTGGAATACTGAGCCATGTTATAGCCGCGCTTACTGATCTTTCCGTCTTCTGTCATAAGACCGTAGCTTCTCCTGATATACCACCAGGTGTAAGCGTTCATATTTCCGACAACAAGAGCGTTATGAATATTTTCAGATACCTGAAGAGATTCGGGCCAGCGGTTAGCTGAATCGGCTTCGCTGTTCGGAACGTAAACCTCGGTCATCCATATTTCCTTGCCGCAATTTTCAAGCTCGGGATAGTCCATCCAGTCTCTTGTAGTACCGTACATATGAGTACCAAAAAGATCACAGTTAGCAAATGCCTTTTGATTTTCCATTATTTTTTTATAAAATTTCTTTCCTCCGTCTTTGACCCATGATGCAGTCAAAGGAGCGTACTGAAAAGATTCGGGCGACATAAGTCTTGTGCTTGTTATCTGGTCGCCGTAGTTTGCGATGAAGTCAACTGTTTCATCGGTCGACCAGTAAGTCCATTCGGAAGCGTAGTCAGGCTCATTCTGAACTGAAATAGAGTAAAGATCAACACCGTTGTTTTTCATATATGTGCCGAAATCGTTAAGATGCTTTGCATAAGCTCCGTAATTCGATTTAGGAATATGCAGCTTACCGTTGCTTCCGCCTGATTCGGCAAGATTTGACGGCGGTTCCCACGGAGAAGCAAAAACATATGCTCCGGCTTTGCTTGCATACTGAGCAGTAGGGAGAGCCTTGTTCCACTGATTTTTGTCAGGATTCACAAAAACTCGAAGAACCGTAAGACCGAGGTCGCCGGCGTCATTACCGAACGCAGTTTTACGCTGAGCCTCTGTCATATCCTGACCTGTCCATTCCGGGTGGTTTATACCGCCGAATCCTCTGATAGTCTGGTATTCTTTAGTAGTATCAATGACCACAGTGTCAGCGGCATATGTGTCAATGACATCGTTTGTCTGCGGCATTACAGCGAAACCGGTAATTATTATAGCCGAAGCGGTAACTGCCGAAACCATTCTGCAAATTATTGAGTGCAGTTTCATAGATCAATCATCCCTTCATAAAATATTAATAATATTTGACAAGGGTTCAGATAATTTCCCCAAGTCATATTTCTTTTTGTGCATTTCGTAATCATTATTTATATTATATCATGTTCACAAAAAATTTACAACCCATTTTTTGAAGAAATAGTGGACTTTTTGCATGTTTTAAAGTCGATATAACCGCAGACGATGTCCCTTGTCTCTTAGGCGGCGAACATCTTTAGATTCAGTTGGAGATACAATCTCCGACTAAATCCGGCTTACTATCGTAAGCCGTCTGCTTGTTGAAAGCAGAGCTTTGAAATTTTAACGGATAAAGAAAAAGCCGGTCGTAACCCAATCGACCGGTTTTCTGATTTGTCTTTCCCTTACAATAATGTTTGTTTTTATTATATCCGGCTCCGTAATTGTGCAGATAACGAAGCCGGAATACAATCAATAATTATTTAACGCTCCATGAATCGAATTCAACATCGCCGCTGAAAACGAAGTATATATCCTTTGTGCCGGATATATCTGAAACTGCCGGAACTGTAACAGCTTCCATAGTTGATGACGGTTCAGCGTAGCCTATAACGTCTCCTTTGGGAGAGCCGGCACAAATTTTTATCTTACCGCCGTTTGAAGATGAGGCTTTAATAGTAATGGAATCAACGCCGTTTTTGAAGTTTACGCCGCTTACTTTTGTCCATTCGCCCTTTTTGCCTATAACCTTTGTATCCTGGAGTCCTTTAACGCTGATGCCTTTGGACTGGCTTGACATTGTTTCAGCCTGAACTGTTTTGTATGGATCGAGAGTTTCTATCTGCGAAACGCCTTTCATTGAACCTGATGCGGAAATCATTCCGTTGGAGAATGAAGCTTCATCAAGATGGCATGAACGGTAATTTCCGCCGAGATCTGTAGTTCCGTCGGAATTTTTAGCCTGTATATTCATAGCTCTCGATTGATTGCGGCTATGATAGAGTACATAATATTTACCCTTGAATTCCACTATCGAGTGGTGGTTATTTCCGCCGCCGTCAAGCTGATAAGCGGCAGGATTTTTAAGAGCAATTCCCTTGTATGTGAAAGGACCGAGGGGATTTTTTGAAGTCATAACAGCGATCTCCGCGTTATTGAATCCGTAAGGATTTCCGCCCGTAGACCAGTTTGTACAGTAAGAATAGTAGTATGTGTCACCAACTTTAAGGATAGAAGAATCCTCAAAGAGATACGGGGGATTCATTCTTGCATATTCGCCTGACAGACTTGTCATATCAGCGCCGAGTTTAACTGCTCTTGCAGTACCGGGATCTGCCGCTTTGCCGTCGGGAACGCCGCCGCCAACGTAGAGATAACCTGTGCCATCGTCGTCAACGAGAACGGCAGGATCAAAGAGCCAAAGCACATCGTTGAAACCGGGAGTGCTTTTATTAATAAGAGCCTTGCCTATTGGATCTCTGTAAGGACCTTCAGGACTGTCGGCTTCAAGTACGCCGATACCGCCTGCGCTGTCTGCGAAGTAGAGGAAGAACTTATCTTTTCCGTTGATAGTTTTCCATGCTGCATCAGGAGCCCATGCATAAGAAGCCCATTTAGCAGCGCCGTTTTCTGTTCTGCTGTTTTTGCCGGCGACCGGAATTGCACCGTGGTCTGTCCAGTTTACAAGGTCTGCTGACGAGAAGCAGTTGATAGTACCTGAATTGTATGTGTTAGTCTGAATTTCTCCGTTTGAATTGTATTCGACAGCATCATTTGTTGTGAAAACATAAAGTCTGTCTTTGTAAACCATGAAACCGGGGTCTGCGCCGAATCTATGCGTCCAGAGGACGTTGTTTTCACCCTCTTTTTTCCAGCTTTCGGCTATATTAACGCCCTTGAAAACCGCTTCCATAGCAGAAGTATCAATAGCGGGTCTGTTATCAGGGAATGCGGAGATCTTTCCGAGGAGATATTCCTGAAGAAGAACGAGATCGTTAATTTCAACCTTTCCGCTTCTGTCAACGTCAGCCGCTTTAAGAATTGCAGCGTCAGTGATCTCGCCGACAACAGCTTTACGGGCGTTAACCATATCGAGAGCTTCGATAGTACCGTCAAAATCGGTATCGCCGAGAATGATAAGACTGGGATCTATCGGAACATCGGGCTGACCCTCGCCCGCGATACCCGTACCGTCAACAGCGCCGATAGCTTCGTCAATGTAGAAATCGGTGAGAGATTCCTCCGTTTCAATGTATATCTTGACATCGGAGGCGTCAGCAGGGATAGTATAGCTTGTATTTATAAGCTGAGCCCATGTATCGTCTGGAGCAATTACGTTAGCGACTTCATCATATGCTGTTTCGCCGCTGCCGTCCTTATATTCTATCTTCATCATGAACTTAACGTTCTCGCCGGACTTCTGCTTAACGTGAGCGGAGAAGCTGTACGCCTCGCCTGCTTTGAAGATACGCGAGTTAAGGGAGTAGGACGCGCCCTGCCAAGCGTTTTCTCTGTTTGAAACGAGGAGAGAATTGCTGCCCCATTCGGTGTAATGCTCTGCATTGCTTTGAGAAACTTTGTTTCCGCCTCTGTCGGACCAGTTTTGAACTCCGTCCTCAAAGCCGCACTGGAACCACCAGCCATAGTCGTTAGGCTTGGGATCCGGTGTTTCGCCGCCTTCAAATCCCTCAAGAGGACCGTTGCCGTCACCGAGCGCCATAAGCTTGTTATAAGCAGCTTTAGGCTGATTGTTCTTGTCGTAAAGTGTAGGACTCTTGTCGCCTTGGATCCATGTATTGGCATCGTTTGGACCCCATACCTGAAGAAGCGTAACTCTGCCGGGATGAGTACCCTTGGTATTTACTTCCATAGCGTGTTTGAAGATTGCTTCATACTTATCAGCCTGGTCATTAAGCGTCTGACCGTTATCAAGGGAAATATCAAGTTCCGATACATGAACTTCAAGTCCGAGATCAAGGAACATATCCATTGCCTTGAGGTAGTTTACCGTACCTGAAAATGTGTTATAGCCTGCATCAATGTGAGACTGCATGCCCATACCGTCAATAAGACCTTTTGCTGAAAGAGGTTTGAGAATAGTATTTATGATACAGTCACGCTTATGATCCCAATATTCATTGTAGTCATTGTAGAAAAGCTTACAGCCCTCGGGAGCGTATTTTCTTGCATATGTGAAAGCTTTTTCAATAAAGCTGTTGTCACCGTATACTGCAACATATGCTGATTTACCGCCCTCAACGTTGTTGTCGCCGGGTTCTCTTGCACCGCCGTTGTTTGCAGTTCTGCTACTGTCGTCGGATATACATTCGTTACAAACATCGTACGCGTAAAGATTAAGCGTAGGATACTGTGTAGCAAAAGCGTTGAATACGTTCTTGATATAGCTTTCAAGACGCTTATCCATTACAGAAGGAGATACCCAGTTGCCGTTGCCGTTAAAGCCTTCTTTGAGAAACCATGCGGGAGTCTGACTGTGCCATACAAACGCATGACCGCGGAACGCAAGACCGTTCTTTGCCGCAAAGTCGGCAATAGCAGAACAATTGTCAAGGCTTACGTTGATATTTGTATCTGTAGAACCGTTTGCTCTGAGAACAGCGTCAGCCTTTGTTTCGTTCTCACATTCAACAGCATTGTAATCCTTCAGGAAATTTGCTGTGATTGCGGAATTTCTGATAGTTCCTCCGTTGAGGATATTACCTACGCGGAAGCCGTATCCGTTGAAAGCGTCTTTAAGACCGCCATCCGCCGCATAAGCCTCGATAGTTTTATTGTCTTTTGATGAGATGACAACATTGTCAAAAACAAAATCATTTGTAGATTCTGTTGTAATTGTTATTTCGTATTCGTAAGTATTTTTGGGGGCTTTATATGAAGCGGAAATTTCTGTCCATTCGCCGGCTTTTACTTTTTTTTCAGCGAGTTCAACAGTTGAAGCCTCTTCTGTTGCCTCATCTTTATAGAGAAGTGAAATGTGGAAAACTTCATCTTTTTCGGATTTTACCTGTACGCTGTAATCGTACTTTACTCCGCCCCAAAGATAAAATCCTTTTGATGATACTGCGCCTGCGTCTGAAGAAGTACGATCACTTACGAGCATACCTCTTGAATTATCGAAACCAATGCCGTCAATGGCTTCAACATATGAATCAATATCGCTTCCGTGCCAGCCCTCATAGGTGACTTCGAAGTCATTGCGGACTGCTTCGGTCGCTATGGTCTGCATACTTGCAAGCTGCGGCATAACAGTGAAACTGCTTGCCAAGCAGATTGCCGAGGTTGCAGCTGCTATAAGCCTTTTTCTGTTCAATTTAATCATCCCTTCATTAAAATTTCAGAAACCGAATTGCAGAAAGAGGTTAAAATAGACATAATTTTTCTGCAATTAGATTTCTTTTTGTGCGTTTCGTTTTTATCGCATTCTTATTATACAACATTCACAAAATATTCACAACCCACAAATTGCAGAATAGGTGGATAAAATGAAGATATTTTCTTGATTTTTTTAAAATTTCGTGATATAATAAATTGCAGGTATTATTGGATCGATAGAGTTACAGCAATTCCTGTAACCAAGTGAAACGGGGTGTTGTTTTATGTTGAACGGAAAACCTTTGATAGCGGTAGTGGCGACTCGTGTATCGAAGCGTGAGCAGCGTATTATGCTTGACGGGATAATGAATCGCGCTGACAGACTGGGGTATTATACGGCAGTTATATCAAATATTTATAATTTTACGGATTTTAATGAGTATTTCGGTCATATCGAGGTGGAAAACAAGATATACGAGCTTGCGGAATCCGACAGGATAGACGGTATAATTTACATGGCGGAATCAATTGTAGGCACACAGATGCACAGGTTTATTTATAATAAAATTAAAAATAATAACGTGCCTGTGATAATTACCGGAACGGAAGACGAGGGTCATATATGTATAAATAACGATGTTCGGGAAGATTTCAGAAATATTGCCCGTCATCTTACAGATGTACACGGTTTTACGGATATACATGTTCTTACAGGTCAGGAGCATATAGAGACTTCTCACGAGAGAGTTGAGGGTATACGCGATGAACTTCGGGATAAAGGTATTGAGCTGCCTGAGAAAAACGTGATATACGGCAATTTCTGGACGACCTCGGGCGAAGCTGCCGCAAAGGAATACATAGAGGGCAGACGGAAATTTCCGCAGGCGATAATATGCTGCAACGATTATATGGCGTATGGACTTATAGATACATTTTTGGCACATGATATAAACATTCCGGACAAAGTTACGGTTATCGGATATGAATATTCGGGCGATCGGTTTTATCATTCACCCATACTTACAACTTATTTTCGCAACAGAGCTGCAATCGGAGAAAGGGCGGTAAGCGAGCTGCATAATATCCTTACAGGAGAGAATCCGAAGGAAATTTCCCTTGACGGCTGTATGATAAGCGGCGATACGTGTTCATGCGGCGTTGATAAAAAGTATCTCCGTGAGGAATTGGAGGAAGTACGCCGTGAACAGTTCCACAACAGTATGACTATATGCGGAAATTTCGAACAGCAGCTAGCCCTTTGCCGTTCGCTGAATGACTATATAAGGGCATTGCAGGATTACACCTACCTTATCCGTAATTTAAGCGGACTGTATCTTTGTCTTTACGAAAATTGGTGTAATCTGAAGAAAGAATCGCAGCTTGATGTAAGTTCAAATGATAAAATGATGACTTTGTACAGAATTATCAGTCCGATTCAAGTTGAATCGGAGCCTCATTTTTTCAGACGAAGCAATCTTTTTACCGAAGAACTTTACGGTGCGGGGGAGCGTATGTTTCTATATTTTGTGCCGATGTTTACAGATGGCATAGAATTGGGATACTTTATTTTTCAGTACACCGAACCTGACGGTTACGACCCTGTAACAATAGGCTGGGTTAACGCTGCGGTAAACGCACTTAACGTGCTGAGAATGAAAAATGATATAAATGAATTGCTGGAATACAATAATCTTTCTGCATTTCACGATACTTTGACAGGTCTTTACAATAAGGAAGGACTTTTGCGCGAACTTGAAATTTCTTTGGGCAAGGCGGAAAATGAAGACAGATTTTCCGCTGTTATGCTTAAATCCGGAGTATTTTCCGACTACAGCAGAATCGATGAAAAGGAGCAGCAGGTAAAGCTTGATATGGAGACGGCAGGAAGTCTGAAAAAGTTTGCAATGGACGGCAGAGCTTTCTGTGCAAGACTGTCGGGAGGAAGGTATGTGTATGCAGTTATCGGAAAAATTGCCGAGGATCATGATAAAATTACCGCAGACAGGCTAAAGGCTCTTATTATGCATTCGCCGACGTTTAAATCATTTAAAAAATTAGATATGATAGTCAGCAGCGGAGTTACCGTTCCTGCTTCAGAAGCATCGCTCCCGGAAATCATTAAGAAGCTTTCCGAGGAGATAAACGATATGACCGCTGAACTGTACGAAAAACGGAAAAGCAGCGGTTACGGAAGCTATATAGATCTTAGGACGGCAGTATACGCGTTTCCCGAGAAAAAATGGGACGCCGAGGAGGTATGCCGTGAATTTCATCTGAGCTGCGGGCACTTCCGTGCCGCTTATAAAAAGATATTCGGAATAAGTTTTCACCGTGATCTTATACAAAGCAGGATAACATTGGCAAAATACCTGCTAATGACAACTGCGCTGAATTTGCCGTCAATAGCGCAGAGATGCGGATATGACGACGATAAATATTTTCTGAGACAGTTCAGACAGCAAACGGGTGTAAGTCCGAATTCTTACAGGAAGTTAGAAAATCCGTAAGGAACGTTTCGCATAATTTCCTGTTCGTCCAAAAAAAACCGCCGTTATATAAAGACGGCGGTTTTATGGAACAATTTAATAGTTATTTTTATGAACGTTTTTGCGAATTATTTTTCTTAGTCTGTCGCATGTTTCTTCCGGAAAAGTGGTCACGAAAGTAAGAGCCTGCTTATGCGCTTCTTCGTGAGAGAGTTTCAGGAATCGGCGGAAGAAAATATAAACCTCGTTAAAATTGCGGAAAATATCGCTTACCGCATCTTCGCCCTCGGAAGTAAGGGCAACGCTTATTCCGAAATCCTCGTATACAAGTCCGGAATTTGCGAGACAGCGCAGAGTCTTGCTTACGCTTGACCTTGATACTCCAAGGTGACGCGCTATATCAACGCTTTTTACCTCGTCCGATACTGCCGCAAGCTCGTGAATTGCTATAATGTACTTTACTTGTGCCGCACAGTATTTCATTTTCACTTTTCCTCCTTTACTAAAGGTCTATTGTAATTTTAACGATTATACCCTGCAATAGAGACGGGTATAACCGCAGACGATGTCCCCCGAGTCTCGACTGTCGTCTCGGTCGGTGCTTCTGCTTCGCAGAGGTGTCCACCGGACACCCGCACCCTCTTAGGCGGGGAACATCTTTAGATTCAGTCGGAGATACAATCTCCGACTGAATTCGGCTTACTATCGTAAGCCGTCTGCTTGTTGAAAGCAGATCTTTGAACCGGCGTTTTACTTATCCGAATCTATAAGGTGATAATAGCCTTTAAGGTAAATAAGTCCCGAAATCACCGTCAGGGCTGTGGAGATCCAGATAAGAGCAGGAATTATCAGTTTATCGGCTGCCGATACTATGAAGTTTGGAATATTGAAGCTGAAATCGTGGCAGACGCTCAGCCAAAACAGTGCGGCGATTATCGTAACCATTGTAAATGCGGTTTTCAGCTTTCCCCATATTCCGGCGGCAACTACAACGCCGCTGTCAGCCGCAAGAAGCCTAAGTCCCGAAACCATGAATTCTCTTGCGCTAATAATGATAAGGGGAACAGCGCCCATATGCACCTCATCAAGCTCTACAAAAACCGTAAGAGCGGAAAGCACAAGTACTTTATCAGCTAATGGGTCGAGGAACTTTCCGAAATTTGTAACAAGGTTTCTTGACCGCGCGATTTTTCCGTCCAAAGCATCGGTTATAGAGGCGGCGGCGAAAATCAATAATGCTGTAAGAAAATGAAACGGGATGTCAAGATATATAAATAAGAGGAAAAACGGTATCAGCGCAACTCTCAGCAAGGTCAGCTTATTTGGCAGATTCATTCTCTATCACTTCTCCTATCAAATCGTAATCAAGGGTATCCGTAATTCTGATTTTCACATAATCGCCTATGGTAAGGGGAGTTTCCGAGGTGAAGAACACCTTGCCGTCAATATCCGGAGCATCGGCGGCAGTACGCCCGAAGAAGCATTCGCCGAATCGGTCGTATCCCTCAACGACTGCTTCAAATTCGCTGTCCATGAGTTTTTTGTTGTTATCACAGCTGATTTCAAGCTGCTGCTGCATAATAATGTCGGCGCGGTGAGCGGCGGTATCTTCGTCCGTCTGATTTGGAAAATCGGCAGCCTTTGTGCCTTCCTCAGCGGAATATGGGAAACAGCCAAGTCTGTCGAAGCGAATTCTCTGAACAAATTCCGCTAAGTTGTTGAACTGCTCTTCACTTTCGCCGGGGAATCCCGTTATCAGCGTTGTACGCAGAATAACTCCCGGTACTTTTTCACGGATATGACGGAACAGATCTTCCAGTTTTTTCTCATCGCCCCAGCGGTTCATGCTGCTGAGAATATTTCCTTCGCAGTGCTGGATAGGAATTTCAAGGTATTTCACGAGTTTTTCTTCGGAAGCGATAGCGTCCAGAAGTTCGTCCGTAATTCGTTCAGGGTAGCAGTAAAGAGTACGTATCCATTTTAAGCCGTCAATTTTGCAAAGCTCTCTGAGAAGCTCCGGAAGCTTCGGTACTCCGTATAAGTCCTCACCGTAACGCGAGGTATCCTGAGCTATAACGACAAGCTCTGTTATTCCGTTTTCCGCAAGTTTTCGAGCCTCTGCCAGAACGTCCTCCATAGGAACACTGCGAAACTTTCCGCGGATCATAGGTATAGCACAGTAGGTGCAGCAGTTAGAACAACCCTCGGCGATTTTCAGATAAGTAAAAAACGGCAGAGTAGAAATTATTCTGTCGCCCGTAAGTTCTGCGTCAAGCTTCGGAGCAAATTTAACAATACGTTCGCCTGCCATTACTTCGTTTAAAATGTCAACAATGTCTTTATTGTTCCCGATTCCGATAACGGCGTCGGCTTCGGGAAAAAGCTCTGCGGCTTCTTCCCTGTAACGCTCGGTAAGACAGCCTGTAATAACGATTTTTTTCAGAGTTCCGTCGTTTTTCAGCGCGGCAAGTTCAAGGATAGTTTCAATAGCCTCTTCTTTGGCGGACTTTATAAATCCGCATGTATTGACTACGGCAATATCGGCAAGCCCCGGTTCCGTAACAAGTTCATAGCCGTGTTTTTTCAGCTTGTAAAGCATTCTTTCGGAATCCACAAGGTTTTTTGAACAGCCCAGGGATACCATTCCAACTTTAATAGGCATAGTCTGTATTTCCTCTTTCAAAATATTCTTTCACGGCTCTGTTTATTTCATCATAGCCGTAGCCGTATCGGACAAGGGCGCTTTTCGCTTTTTCTACTGATTTACGGTCGGAGCTGTCGGTAAGATAGCGGCTGTATTTGGCGTTCAGCAGCTCTGTCAGATTTTCTTCGTAAAGATCTGCGTATTGCTGTAAAACTGTTTCGATCAGATCCTCGTCAAGACCTTTTTGCCGCATTTCGCGTTTTGCTCGGCGGTAACCGTATTTTTTGCCCTCTACGAATCGTCTGCCGAGTTTTTCGGCATAGCGTTTATCGTTGATAATTCCTGCTCTCGCAAGTTTTTTGACGACTTCGAGACAAAGGGCTTCATTTTTGTAGGTCTTAACGAGTTTATCGAAAATTTCCTCAGCCGAATAGTCGCGGTAATCCAGACGATAGAGGGCGTATTCGTAAGCTCTGCGGAAATTGGATGCATAAACGATTTTTCTAAGTTCTCCGCGTTCCAGTTTCATTCCTTTTGCAAGACTGAAATCGGTGATAATATCGATATGCAGATACAGCTTTCTTTCGCCGTCAAGTTCCATTTCATAGGTAGTACCCTTGTATTGTGTTAATGACGTTATTTCCATGTATTTCGTTATATTTCAAAATCAGCGGCAGCTCCGCACATAGCAAATTTTACGGTTTTGCGCAATGCTGCCTTTAGTAGACCTCCTCGAAAACTAAAACGCACTGTCTGACTTGTCTTTTTTGTGTCATGTTTCGTCAGCTTTCCTTGCAATACATACAGTATTCCTGCGGAAACCTGACTTTGCCTGACACCAAAAATCCTGCGTTATCCGGCACTTTTTAGTTTCCGAGGAGGTCTGATTCATCGCTTATTCGGCAGGAGTGAATTCCTCGAAGTCATCATCAATATTTTCGAGAATATCCAGATTTTCGGAAGATTCTTTGAAGCTGTCGTCAGATGTATCCGCTTCATCACCCTCGGCGGCTTCCGCTGCCTCTGCTGCGGCCTTGCCCTTTTTCTTGGATTTGGCGGCGGTTTTTTCAATGACCTCGTCCTTGCGTTTGAGAATAAGCTCCTCTATTTCTTTCATAAGTTCTGGTTCATTTTTGAGGACTTCCTTAACGTTATCGCGTCCCTGACCAAGCTTACGGTCTCCGTAGCTGAACCACGAACCGCCTTTTTTAATAATTTCAAGGTCTGTGGCAATATCGAGGACTTCGCCTGTACGCGAGATACCCTGTCCGTACATCATGTCGAACTCCGCTTCCTTGAACGGCGGAGCGACTTTATTTTTAACTACCTTGCACTTTGTGCTTGCGCCGATTATCTGACTGCCGTTTTTAATAGGTTCTCCTTTGCGGACTTCGATACGTACGGACGCATAGAATTTCAAAGCGCGTCCGCCGGGTGTAGTTTCGGGACTGCCGTACATCACTCCGATTTTTTCACGTATCTGATTAATAAAAATAGCAACGCAGTTTGATTTGGAGATAGCTGCTGTAAGTTTTCTCATAGCCTGCGACATAAGTCGGGCAAGCTGACCTACGTGCAGATCGCCCATTTCTCCGTCGATCTCCGCGCGTGTGGTCATAGCGGCGATAGAATCAAGTACGATAACGTCTATCGCGCCCGAACGTATAAGAGCTTCGGCAATTTCAAGCGCCTGTTCGCCGCTGTCGGGCTGAGAAACGAGAAGATCGTCGATATTAACGCCAAGCGCCTTTGCATATACGGGGTCGAGAGCGTGTTCAACATCAATAAAAGCGACTTCTCCCTCCATCTTCTGAGCCTGAGCGATAACAGACAAAGCAACGGTCGTTTTACCGGAGCTTTCGGGGCCGTATATTTCAACGATACGTCCTCTCGGAACGCCTCCGATACCAAGCGCCAGATCGAGCGTCATAGAGCCTGTTGGTATAGCGTCAACATTCAGTACTTTAGTTTCGCCGAGCCGCATGACCGCGCCCGCGCCGTATTTTTTTTCAAGCTGTTTCAATGCGCTGGCAAGTGCGGTTTTTTTATCCTCTTTTGCTGTAACTTGTACAACAGCCGGTTTTTGTTTAAGTTCTTTTTTAGCCATTATTGTCCTCCGTTTTTTTAGCAGTAACAGTGCGGATAATTCCTCCGCCGTCCTGTGAGAATTTCAAAATATCGAATCCGTTTTGTTTAAGTATTTCACCCACTGCCGAATCCTGACCCATACCGAATTCATAGCAGAAGAAGCCTCCTGTTTTCAGAGAATTTTTCCATATCGGAGTAATTTTTCTGTAAAAATCAAGACCATCCTTACCTCCGAACAGCGCTTCGGCTGGTTCAGCCTGAACCTCTTTTTGCAGACTGTTCATTTCGTCTGCGGTCAGATACGGGGGGTTGCTGACGATAATATCAAAATCGCCGTATTTGTCAGCGTTACCGGGTACAAGCGCATCTGCCTTTACAGCAGTAACTCCCGAGTTATTCAGTTTGATATTTTCTTCAAGGTATTCAAAAGCTTTATCCGAATTTTCCACAGCGTAAACGGCGGAATCAAACAGTTCCTTATCCAGCGTTATCGCAATGCAGCCGCTTCCGCTGCACAGATCGAGTATTTTCGGAGCTTTTATCTGATTTTTTTTCACTGTATCCAGAACATTTTCAATCAGGGTCTCAGTATCGGGACGCGGTATGAGCACGCCCTCGCCGACTCTGAAAGTATATTTCCAGAAATCCCATACGCCTAAAATATATTGTAAGGGTTTGCCATCGCAGCGAAATCCAATATCGTCATATATTTTATAGATGTGCGGACTGTCAACATCTTCATTCGGCTTGAAAAGGGGATTTCTTTCACGGAATACGTCCTGAAAAATGCACATAGCGTCAAATTCCGCATCTGTAATTCCATAACTGTTTAGTTTGCGGACACAGTTTTTGTATAGTTCAATGCGGCTTACCATTTATCTTCCTCTTTATCTTCGGGAATGCAGGGTTTCATGGCAGCTATTGCAATTTCAATCATGCTGTCGTCGGGTTCGCGTGTTGTGATACGCTGCATAGCAAGTCCCGGAGCAGAGAGAATTTTTGTAAAAAGATTGTCATGATTGCCTGCAATTCTTATACATTCGTAAGAAATGCTCACCACAAGCGGCAGAGCGGCAAGGCTTATCAGAGACCTCTGCCACCATATAAGTCCCTTTGGAACGAAGCACATTACAAAAATACCTATAATAAGAACGATAAATATAAAACTTGTGCCGCAGCGTTTATGAAATCTGGACTGCATACGGATGTTTTCGACAGTAAGAGGCAGTTCCGCTTCGTGGCAGGCAATGGTTTTATGTTCTGCACCGTGGTACATGTACTGACGTTTAATATCTTTCATGAGACTCACCGCCCACATGTAAAGGACGAACAGAGCGATCTTAACTATTCCCTCAAGCATAGAGCGAAGTATTCCCGTATTTGCCGCACCGGGGATGAGACCCACCAGAAATTTGGGAAGGAAGAAGAAAAGACCCATAGCTATCGCAACGCCGAGGACAGAGCCTATTATCATAATAATATCGAAAGCGGAACTTGACAATTTTTCGTCATTGGAGTTAATATTATCGGGCGAACTTGATTTAGCGGCTTTTTTAGTGTGTTCCTCAGCCTTTTCCTCCTCGGTCATTTGTTTTTCGGCAGATTTCATAGTATATTTGTAGCCTTTAATAAGAGAAGCAACGAAGTTGAAGCACCCTCGAACAAATGGAGCTTTTCTGTACCACGGAGCTTGCCTGCCGTTATTTTCGTCCCATACTTCAAGGTCTATCGTACCGTCAGGCAAACGGCATGCCATTGCGCCCTTAACAGGGCCCAGCATCATGATCCCCTCAATAAGAGCCTGACCGCCGATCTTAGATTTAAATTTTTCTTTGCTGTTATTTTCAGCCATTATGATCTCCTTTCGCTTACAGATGCTGCTATTTTTCCTATGCGGTCAATTTATGGGAGCAGCGTTCCCCCATAAACTTATAAACCAGTAAAATCGCTTATTTAGGAGGAAGCGTAATTGTAACGGTAGTTCCTTTTCCCTCGCCTGCGCTGTAAATGTCGAGCTTTCCGCCGTGCATGGCGACGATTTCGTCTGCAACGGCGAGACCGATTCCCGAACCGCGTCTTGTATGGTTAGCCTTATAAAATTTAGTTTTTACTTTAGCGAGATCGCCTTCATTTATGCCGCATCCCGTGTCCTTGACCGAAACAGTAATTTTTCCGTCTTTTTCCCAAGCCTTTATCGTAACGGTATCTCCCGGCTCGGAGTATTTAACGGCGTTGTCGATAACGTTTATGAAAACCTGTCTTATACGGTTTTTATCGCCGTAAACAAAGGGCAGCATCTCAGGTTCGTCATATATAATTTTTATTTGTTCCCGGCGCGCCTTATCGGAATAGATGAGAACAGCGTCTCCGAGTTCAGCCAGAATATCGAGAGTGGCGTTTTGCAGAGTGAAATGACCGTTCTGCATGCGTGAGAAGTCGAGAAGCTCCTCAACCATTTGAGAAAGACGTTCCGTTTCGTTAACGATAACTCCTACGCCCTTTTTCATGGTATCGGGGTTTTCGCCGCCGTCCACCATGAGGGTTTCCGCCCAGCCTTTGATAGCGGTAAGCGGAGTTCTCAATTCATGTGAGACAGAAGAAATAAAATCATTTTTCATAGCTTCTGCCGAGGAGAGTTCATCAGCCATATGGTTGATAGAGCTGCAAAGCTCTCCGATCTCATCGTCGGTATTGCTTTGTATACGCACGGAAAAATCCCCCATAGCAAATTTACGGGTAATTCCGCTTATCTGTCGTATCGGTTTAACGATAGAGCCTGCAAAATAAAGTCCCGTGACTACGATAATGAGGATTATCGCCGCGCATACGGCAGTAACAAACAGAATATAGCCTTTTATCGTATTGTCTATCTCCGTAAGGGACGTTACCATGCGGACTGAGCTGAATTCGCTGTTGAAAGATGACAGCGGAACAGATACCGCGAGAATTTTTTCGCCGCCTTCAAGTCTGCCGATATAGCTGCCCTGCCCGTTGTTCATAGCGTCTTCATAGTCCGGCATGAGCGCGTCCGCATCGGGTGAGAAGCCCGATGAAGTAAGCACGACCCGACCCTTTGAATTTATCGCCATAAGCTCAATTTTGTCCTTTTCGTTGAAGGTTTCCAGCATATTGCGTACCTCGGCGGAAAAGTTGGCGGAGCTGTCCTGCGAATGTATGCTAAGAACGCTTGTAACGGCGTTTATTTTTGAGATAAGATACTGTTTTGCCGAGCTGTAGTAATAGCTTTGTATGGCGTATATGACGACCAGTTCGATAACTATAAGAGCGAGTACGATAACGCCGAGATTATTTACGACCCAACGCTTGGTAATACTTTTTCTTGCCATTACTGAACGTCGTTCCACTTATAACCGTAGCCCCATATAGTTATTATATATTTGGGACTTGACGGTTCTTCCTCGATCTTCATACGAATGCGTCTTATGTTGACGTCTACAATCTTATCATCGCCGTAATAGCTCTCTCCCCATATGTGATTGAGGATACTTGCGCGGTCAAGGGCGGTATTTTTGTTGTTCATAAAGTATTCGAGTATCTGGTATTCTACCTGAGTAAGCTCGATAGGCTCGCCGTTTTTAGTGACTGTGCGGCTTTTGAGATTCAGTACGAAAGGTCCGCTTTCTACAAGGCTGTGCTTTTCGTTTTTTATAAAGCTCATGCAGACGCGACGGTATATTGCATCGACCCTTGCAGTCAGCTCGGAGGGGGAAAACGGCTTTGTTATATAGTCGTCCGCGCCTATCATAAGACCGCTGACCTTATCCATTTCCTGAGTTCTTGCCGTAAGCATTATAATGCCTATAGTAGAACTTTTTTCACGTATTTTTTTGCATACGGTGAAGCCGTCTATTCCGGGCATCATGATGTCGAGCAGAACAATATCGAAATTTCCGTGTTCGGAATCGAAAGTTTTCAGAGCCGCTTCACCGCAGTTTACATCGACCACATCGTAGCCTGCTCTTTTAAGATTTATCACAACAAATTCCCTTATGGTATCTTCGTCCTCGCATATCAATATACGTTTCATAAAAATCTCCCTTAATTAAACTTAAATCCTATTGCGGCTTCCGCTTCTGTTATCGAAAGATCGTCTGAAGTGTCCGAGCGCGGTATATAGCCGAGATATGCCGAATCTCCCTTGGTTCGCAGAAGCATATATCCGGATGTCAGGCGATCTTCGCGGGACGCTTCGTCCTCTGCGCAGTATATACGTAAAAGTTCTCTGCCCATTTTATCATTTTCAAATGCGCATACAACTATCTCATCGTTTATGGCGTCTCTTTTTACCGTAACTTTTTCCCGCCATTTTTCCGGGAAAATAAATATATAACCGTCTCCTACGCTGTAGTATGAGACGTATTTTGATTCTCCGCTGCCGTTGGCGGAAACGGTAAGCCATTCCGTAAGCATTAGCTGTTCTCCTGCGGGTACGTCTTTATATCCGGGAGCTATGGTCTGAACGGGTATTTCAAGAGAGCCGTCGCCGTCCACATCCATAGAACGGCAGCCGGAGGGTCTGAGAGTCATGAACGATTGATTTTGATCCGAAAAAGCTTTCTGTAGTCCCTTTTCGTTCATAAAAACTATATCTGTCTGAATATAGCCGTTTCCGGAAACAGCATCTATATACAGACCCGTTTCGCCGCTGTAAAGACTGCCGTAATTTACGGAGTCGAATTCGGTAAAACCGCCGCTGAGTTCCGCACGGTAGCGATGATATTTTCCGTCCGCATCCAGTTTGTATGCTTCCGCTGCTGCCGGAGAATCGTTTGCAGAGCCTTTGAGCAGAAGAAATTCATTTTGTCCGTCTCCGTCAAGGTCGGTAACGTCTATAAAAGAATATGATTCGGAAAACGTACGCTCCAGACCGTTTTCGCTGTAGTTGTATACTGCGGCGGTTTTTTCGGAGCGATTTATAAGGCTGCTGCCGATTATCATGTTCATGCGGCTGTTTTCTCCGAGCTGCGAAATAATAACGCGTTCTATTTCGGAACCGTCCGCAGGGGTATCGTATACAGATCTCCACTTGCCGTTGTTCTCACGGTCGAGAATGTTGATCCGCAGGGTATTTTCAGGGGCGGCAAGACCTGTTTTTTCATAAAAAACCACAGCCTCGTTGCCGCCGTCGCCGTCAATGTCTTCAACGATGAAAGCGGAAAGATATTTTCCCGATTTAGGATATTTAAGGCTTACAGTACCGCCGGCGGCATCGGTAAGCGCGCTGTATATCTGTTCCTGTTCAATGCTGAGTTTCGGGGGTGTCATAAGATTGTCTATGCTCGTTCCGAAAGTGCAGCCCGTTGTTGAGGAGGCAAATATCAAAGCGGCAGATATTTTCAGATATTTATTCATTCTCCGAAGCCGTTCTGTCATTAAGCTTTACGTATTTAAGCTCCTTGGCTATAGATTTATATGCGGGACGGATTATACGGTTGCCCGTAAGAACTTCTTCCATGCGGTGAGCTGCCCAGCCTGCCATTCTTGCAACGGCGAAAAGCGGCGTGAAAAGCTCATCCGGAATCCCAAGCATACGGTAAACAAGCCCGGAATACATATCGACATTTGCGCACATCGCTTTGTCACTGCCTTTGATTTCCTTGAATATTTCGGGAGTCAGCCGTTCGATAGTTTCAAGAAGTCTGAATTCCGCTTCTATTTCCCTGCCCTTTGCCAGCTCGAAAGCTTTCTTTTTGAGTATGACAGCACGAGGATCCGAGATAGTATATACGGCATGTCCCATACCGTAGATAAGTCCCGATCTGTCGTTGGTTTCCTTACGGATAGTTTTTCTCATATAGTCGGCGACTTCTGATTCGTCCTCCCAGTTTTTAATATTTTCCTTGAAATTGTCCAGCATTTTTATTACCTGTATATTCGCTCCGCCGTGACGCGGACCTTTAAGCGAGCAGATAGCAGAGGAGTATGCGGAATATGGGTCTGTACCTGACGAGGTCAGCACACGGCATGTAAATGTGGAGTTGTTTCCTCCGCCGTGTTCCGCCTGAAGCATAAGCAGGCGGTCGAGCATCTGCGCTTCGTCTTTAGTATACTGTCTGTCGGGGCGCAGCAGGGACAGAATAGACTGCGCGGTGTTTTCTTCGTAATTTATCGGGTGCATTATCATACTTTGATTGTCGAAGACACGTCTTTTTACCTGATAAGCGTTTGACATGATAACAGGAAGCTTTGCAATAAGGCTGACAGCAGTCCTCATTTCGTTCTCAAGGGATTTATTTTCACATTCATCATCGTAGGAATACAAAGCAAGAACAGAACGCGAAAGCTTGTTCATAATGTTTTTTGAGGGAGCTTTAAGTATCATATCTTCCACAAATCCGCTTGGAAGCTCGCGGCATAGAGAGAGAGATGTACAGAAGTTTTCAAGTTCCTTTTTTGTGGGGAGATGGCCGAAAAGGAGGAGATACACGGTTTCTTCGAATCCGAAGCGGTCTTCCTCTTCAACGTTCTGTACCAGATCGTTTATATTGTAGCCTCTGTAGATAAGCTGACCGGGGATAGACTCCACTTCCCCCTCGTTTATGACATAGCCGTGAACGTTGCATATCTTGGTAATACCTGCAACAACGCCTGTTCCGTCACTTTTTCTCAGACCTCTTTTGACATGATATTTTTGATAAAGAGCAGGATCGATAATAGCATTTTCGGATACGTCTCTGCATAAGTTTTTTATATTGGTACTTGAATTAAATGACGGCATAGAAATCACTCCTAAAATAAATATACATATTAATTATACATCATTATCTGTTCCGTGTCAATTAGTTTTCTGTGACAGATGTGTAATACATGTGATAAAACGGTGAAATTATTTGCCGTTAATTTTCCTCAGAAACAGGGCTGACTAAAGTCAATATCGTATTATGAAAGGAAGATATTTATGAAAAAGGCAATAATGGCATCGGTATTTTTGGCGTTATCGGCAGTTATTCCGGCAATCCCATCGGTTATGGGAAATACGGAGAAGGAAGCTTTGGCTAAATCACAGGATATAGCCGTAAAAGAGTACATTTTTGATGAATGTGACAGCGCTGCCGATGAACCTTATAAGGTACTTAACTGCTCAACGGGAATTGTCAGTGAGGTAAGCGTACGAGATTACGTTATAGGCGCGGTCGCCGCGGAAATGCCTGCTTCTTTTGAGGAAGAAGCGCTGAAAGCTCAGGCTGTAGCAGCACATACATATGCCGAAAGACAGCGCGGATTACAGAAGAAATCGCCTGATACCGCCCTCGGAAACGCTGATTTTTCGGACGATCCCAATAAATATCAGGGATTTTATACAAACGACATGATACATCATTATTTTGGAGAAAATTATGATGTTTACTATAAGAAAATAGCGAAAGCCGTTGACGAGGTACTTCCATATATAATGACATATGAGGACGAGCCGATAATTGCCGCTTTTCATTCGATGTCTTCCGGCAGGACGGAAAGCGCTGAAAATGTGTGGGGAGCTGCTGTGGATTATCTTGTATCTACGGACAGCGAAGCGGATACAGAGGCTCCCGGTTATATCGAGGAAACGGAAATAGACGAACAGTTTGTCAAAACAAGGCTTGAAAGGGTTTTTGAAGGCATTAAGTTGGAAAACGATCCTGAAAAATGGATAACGATCAAGGAAAAATCTCCATCAGGGACGGTTATTAAGGCAGAAGCGGGGGGAATAGAGGTAACGGGAGGAGAAATACGTGAAGCTTTCGGACTGCGTTCGGCGGATTTTACGGTAAGCTGTAAGGACGGAAAAATAATTTTTACCACAAGGGGTTACGGACATGGCGTAGGAATGTCGCAGTACGGTGCAAATCACATGGCGCAGCAGGGCAGTACGTGGCGCGAAATATTGGAGCATTACTACAGCAAGGCAGAAATAGTGAGTATGTGCTAACAAAAAATCAGTTTCCGAGGGTAAACATTTCCAATATAATGAAGATTTTTTGGTATAATATAAATTGTATTGCAGAGTACTAAAAATATTTGAATATATGACATTGGATTCTGTATGGGATTGCATGGGCAACGTCACGTATAAAAGGTCATTTGTTACCGCAGGTGAAACAGTATGAATCTCTTGACTATGAGGTTGGGTATAATATAAATTCGCAGTTTAGTAAGTGAATCTTTTTCCTGTACTACCTGTTAAGAGGTAATTCTTAGAATCCATTATCGTAAGTGAGACAGTATAAGCCTCCTCAAATATGAGCTTTAAAATAATATGGTGGCTTTATACTGTCTCACTTACGACAACAGAGATGCCAAAGGGGTCACCCACTGAAACTGCAAATATTATAATATTCAACTAAGGGCGGTGAGCGATGAAACAGGTAGAAATATTTTCCGACGGAGCGTGTAGCGGCAATCCCGGACCGGGAGGGTACGGCACGATACTCCGTTTCGGTACAGTCGAAAAGGAGCTGTCAGGCGGAGAAGCTCATACCACCAACAACCGCATGGAGCTAATGGGCGTTATAGCTGGACTTTCAGCGTTGAAAGAGCCGTGCGGCGTGATACTTACTACTGACAGCAAGTACGTTGTAGACAGCATAACAAAGGGCTGGGTATATAGCTGGCAGAAAAAAGGCTGGAAGAAGTCGGACGGCAAGCCGGCTCTTAACGTTGACCTATGGGAACGTCTGCTGCCGCTTCTTGCAAAACATGATGTAAAATTCAACTGGGTAAAGGGTCATGCAGGTCATCCTGAAAACGAAAGATGTGACCGGCTTGCCGTTGAACAGAGGGATATATACAGCTAACGGAGGTCAAAATAAAATGGAAAAAAGGTTTATATATGCGGACAACGCGGCTACGACAGCCGTTTCGGAGGAAGTTATGAATGCGATGATGCCGCATTTCCGCACGTCCTACGGAAACGCATCGAGCATATACGAGCTTGGACGGAACGCCCAGCGCGATGTTGAAAACGCCCGTGAAAAGGTGGCGGCGGCTATCGGTGCAGATCCGATTGAAATTTATTTCACAAGCTGCGGCTCGGAATCTGATAACTGGGCAATAAAGGGTATTGCCGAGCAGCTTTCAAAAAAAGGAAAAAAACATATCGTAACTTCGGTTATCGAGCATCATGCTGTGCTGCATACCACAGAATATCTTGAAAAACACGGTTTTGAGGTAACGTATGTGCCTGTTGACGAAAAGGGTCTTATCAATGCGGAAGATGTCAGAAAAGCTATACGCGATGATACGGCTCTCGTTTCGATAATGTACGCAAACAACGAGATAGGAACTATCCAGCCGATAGACGAGATAGCGGCTATATGCAAGGAAAAGAAAGTACTTTTTCACACCGACGCTGTACAGGCGGTAGGACATGTTGAAATTGACGTACACCGTCAGGGTATAGATATGCTGTCGCTGTCGGGTCACAAGATACACGCGCAGAAAGGTATAGGCGCGCTGTATGTGAGAAAGGGCGTAGTTCTGCCGAATCTCATTCACGGAGGCGGTCAGGAACGAAGAAAGCGCGCCGGTACGGAGAACGTTCCCGCTATCGTGGGACTGGGTACGGCAATTGAGATAGCGTGCAGGAATATTGCGGAAAAGGCGGCTGTAGTAACTGAAAAGAGAAACCGTATAATTGACGGACTGCTGACAATTCCATATACTCGTCTCAACGGCGACAGGGACAAGCGTTTGCCGGGAAATCTGAATATTTCCTTTGAGGGCATCGAGGGTGAATCCCTGCTGCTCATGCTGGATATGTACGGTATATGTGCATCGTCAGGCTCGGCGTGTACTTCGGGTTCGCTTGATCCGTCACATGTGCTGCTTGCGATAGGTTTGAAGCACGAGGTTGCGCATGGTTCTCTCCGTCTTTCAATAGAGGAGGACTTGTCGGAGGAGGACGTTGACTATATTATCGAGACTGTTCCGAAAGTGGCTGAAAAACTTCGCGCCATGTCTCCCGTCTGGGAAAAGATGATGAAAGGCGAAAAGTACGAATAATTAATATAGAGGAGAATGAAATATTATGATGTACAGTGATAAGGTAATGGATCATTTTACGAATCCGCGCAACGTGGGCGAAATTGAAAATGCGGACGGCGTGGGCGAGATAGGCAACGCCAAGTGCGGAGACATTATGAAGATGTACCTGAAAATAGATAACGGTACTATAACAGATGCGAAGTTCAAGACGTTCGGCTGCGGAGCTGCTATTGCAACGTCGTCAATGGCTACCGAGCTTATAAAGGGCAAGTCCATAGACGATGCGCTGAAGCTTACGAATGATGCGGTAGTTGAGGCTTTGGACGGACTTCCGGCAGTCAAGATACATTGTTCAGTTCTTGCGGAACAGGCGGTACGTTCGGCTTTGTCTGACTATTACACACGTCAGGGCGTAGACCCTCTGCCTATCGTGGGCGAGATAAAGATGCCCGAGGAATAAAATGATCCCGTCAGAAATTTGGTTCTGACGGGATTTTTTACATATTGGGAAATGCAATTATCTTATGGTGTCAAGTTAACGGAGATTTTGTTTCTTATATTCTCTGTTAAAGAGGTAACTCTTGGTGTCCGTCCTCGTGTATTTGTCGGCATATAGCCATAATAATACAGCTTTAAAAAGACTAAAGGGCTATAACAAATACACGACAACTGAGATTCCAAAGGGGTCACACCTTTGGCAGGGATTGCAAGGGGACAGAGTCCCCTGCTAAAATTCGTCGGTCATAAGAGAAACTGCATGTGCGGAAATACCGAGTTTTTCGCCGGTGAAGCCGAGATGCTCCTCGGTGGTGGCTTTCACGCTGATGCGCGAGACTTCGCAGCCGCAGGCTTTAGCGATATTTTCGCGCATGGCAGTGATATAAGGCGCAAGCTTCGGAGCCTGCGCGATGACCGTAGCGTCGATATTTCCGACAGAATAGCCGTTTTTGCGGCAAATAGCGGAAACTCTTTCGAGGAGCTTCATGCTGTCCGCACCCCTGTATTCCTCATCGGTATCGGGGAAGTGCTTGCCGATGTCTCCGAGGGCGAGCGCGCCAAGCATCGAATCCATTATGGCATGGAGAAGAACGTCGGCATCGGAGTGACCCAAAAGACCGACAGAATGGGGAATTTCCACGCCGCCGAGAATAAGCTTTCTGTCCTCGACCAGTTTATGTACATCGTAACCGTGACCAATTCTGAACATATATACTCTCCTTATTAAAGATTAAGCAGCGTTTCGGCGATCTTAATATCTTCGGGCGTAGTTATCTTTATATTAGTGTAATCGCCGGCAGTCATGCAGACCTTGCAGCCTATAGCCTCCGCAAGCTGACAGTCGTCCGTAAAATCAAGACCGTGTTCGAGGGCAAAATCAACGCCTTCAAAGTAGATTTTTTTCTTGAAAATCTGTGGGGTTTGTGTAATATAAAGCGAATTCCTCGGCGGAGTATCGGTAATGAGTCCGCCGTCAACGACCTTGATTGTGTCCTTAACAGGCACGCCGAGAGCAGCTCCGCCGAAAACGGAAGCGTCTTTGACAGCCTTTTCGATATGCTCGGGTTTTACGAGAGGTCTTGCGCCGTCATGAACGGCGATAAGCTCCGTATCGGGAGAGATACGGCGAATACCGTTGATAACGCTTTCCTGACGGGTCTTTCCTCCTGCCGTACAGGTCTTGAATTTTGAGATGCCTGCGCTACGTGCTTCTGTTTCTATAGCGGAGAAGTCGGATTCACGAGCGACTATGATGATTTCCTTAACGCTTGGAGCGTGTTCAAAGGCGAGCATAGTGTGTCCGATAACGAGCCGATCTCCCAGCGGCATGAGTATCTTGTTTACGCCGCCCATGCGTGTGGAATTACCTGCACATACGATAACAACTGATGTATTCATGGCGTTCTCCTTTTATATCAAGTATTTCTGCTTAAATTCGGTTTGGCAGTATTGTGATCTATTCATTTGGATTTTGACAGGAAACAGTGTACTCATCGTCCGATAGATAAGTTTTGGGGATAAGAACATAGGCAAGAGTACACTCTCCCTCAGTATTATCCCAGTTCAAGGATATTGAGCTGCCCATAACAATATATCTGTCACCGATCTCGGTACGATTCCAACTGTATTTCGTGTTGTCGTTATGGCTGTCGAGTTTTACACACAGGGCGTATTTTTCAAAATCAATAGTTCCGTTTTTCTCTAAAATATCGCTTATACTGCCATTTTCCGAGAGAGCGTTGTCATCGCAGAGTTTTACGAAGTCCTCATATTTCTTCTTATCGGGAATGTAAATACCTTTGAAACCGTGCATATAAGTTTCTTTCCAGACATTACGCATCGCCGATTCAGAAAAACCGTATGCCTCGCCTTTTATAAAGTCGGGGTCATAGTTAAGGTCGCCGTCTTTTAAGCGTTCCCAGACTCCGCCGTCGGTACATGATATGATCTCATCGGTGAAAATACCGCTTTTACGTGGAAAAGCCGCAATATTGCAGTATCCCGCCCCCTCTTTATGTGAAAATCCGTATTCATCTCCGATTTTCAGTATCGCATTTGCAGGAGGAGCGTTAAGTTCCACAAAATATACATATCGTCCGTACTCATACTCGTTATAATCATCGAGAATGTTATCTACAGGTATATTTAACTGTTCTGCAAGGATATGAAGCTGATCGTCATTTGAAAGCAGATATTTTCCGTTTGTCTGCGTATTGCATTCAATAGAATCCATGTAGACAGCATCAGCGGTATAAATGAGCGGATATTCTGTATTTTTTGTGCTTTTTCCGGCAATGATTTTTTCAAAAAGCTTCACAAGATCTTCTGCATATTTATCATTCAGCGTACCTGTAGAATCGCCGGATTCTGTACATACCGTGATCTTTCCGCTGTCGGGGTCGCGGAAAGAGATAGTGCGTGAGCCTGCGTCGCAGGCAGTAAATTCGGATTTAAGCTCGCTGTTCGTATCAATAAGACAGCCGAGGGAATAAAGCTGCGAAACATCGTCGCTGTCAATAGTGAATATCGGTTCGGTGCAGTCTCTGAGAATATCAAATTTTTCTATCATATTCTCCTTGTACGAGCCTGAACCGATCTCCATACTGAAATCAAAAGCATAAACGTCTCCGCCGGTGTCGGCAAAAATGCCCATATCATTATAACCCCATGCGTAATTTACATAACGTGAGATCAGAAATATCTCGCTTGTTTCGGGTAGTGGGGTTGTTTCGGAGAGAGGGTGGTCTTTGATCGCGGTATTGCCGCATGAACACATCGTAATACCGCAGATACTAAGTGCAAATAAATTTTTCAGCTTATTTATCATCATAACTATCGTTTCCTTTTTTGTCTTGGGCGGTGCTGCTCTTAATAATTAAGTGTCTGAAATTTGCACTTTTGTTGCGCAAGAAAGAAAAATTTTTCCTAAAAGCTGTTGAAGCTAACATCGGGATCTCAAAAGGACAATGTTTTTATGTACGGACACGACTTGCCGTGTTCATACACATTTAATAAGTTAATGTCATTGCCTTAAAATTATCGTTTTTCGTTATCAGCTTCATTAAGAAAGTCGGCAACGATAAACCGCGGACGCTGCTTGACTTCGGCGTAAATTTTTCCTACGTATTCGCCGATTATGCCGAGGGCAAGAAGCTGCAAACCTCCGATAAACCATATAGCGCACATAGTACTTGACCAGCCCAGCTCGGAATGTCCTGCAATTTTGACCGCAAACGCCCAAATAATGGCAATAACGCTGATAATAGACATTAAAAATCCGACAGTGGTGATAAGCTTCAGGGGTTTAGTGCTGAACGAGGTAATTCCGTTAATTGCAAAAGAAAGCATTTTTTTCAGCGGATATTTACTTTCTCCGGCAAAACGTTCCGCGCGTTCGTAATAAACATTGCAGCTTTGGAATCCGATAAGAGGAACGAGTCCGCGCAGAAACAGGTTTACCTCCTTGTAATTGGAAAGCTCTTTAAGTACGCGGCTGCTCATGAGGCGGAAATCTGCATGATTGTAGACTACGTCCGCTCCCATGACTTTCATAAACTTGTAAAAGCCCTCTGCTGTGAATTTCTTAAAAAACGTATCTGTTTTTCTTGCGCTTCTTACGCCGTAAACCACATGATTGCCTTCGTGATATTTTTCTACCATGGCGTCAATAGCGTTTATGTCGTCCTGTAAATCGGCGTCCATTGTTATTGCCATGCTGCAAATATCCCTGACTGTCATAAGTCCGGCAAGCACCGCATTTTGGTGACCGCTGTTCCTTGCAAGATTTATTCCGGAAAAAAACCGCGGATCGGCAGTATGAAGCTCGCATATTATGTCCCATGTTTTATCTTTAGAACCGTCGTTTACGAAAACTACACGGCTTTCTTTTGAAATAAGTTCCCGTTCGATAAGAGAAATATATTTTTCTTTCAGACGTTTAGCCGTTTCATGGAGAACAGCCTCCTCATTGTAGCATGGAACGACCATATAAAGAGTCTTTTCCTTTGTCATTTCAATTCTCCTGTATGATCAAAATATTTTCGGCATTCTCCATTTTAAGGAAAATGCCGAATTATTTACCGGTGCGCTTCGTATACGGCACACCGCTGAAATTTATAATCTGTTTTTCTCGTCCTCTATCATTTTCAAGAGGTCGTCAACGGACATATCCGAAGGCTTTCTTGAAGATTTTTGACTGCTTTTGCCGAGAATATCGGAAATATCGGGTGAACTGCTCTTTTTGGGCGCAGCGGACTTTGTTTCCGTTGTTCTTGCGGTAGGATTACCGCCTCGGAGTTCCGCTACCTGAGCTGCGGAAAGTATACCTGTGTTATCGGAAATAGGCTCGGAAGGTCTTCTTATGTTGTAAGTGCCTGTGCGTTCAGCTTCGGCTGTCTTTCTGAGCATTTCCTCACGGAGAGTTTCGGCTGTGGGCGCGGGAGATGAAATATTTCCGGGGTTTCTTGCGGCAAAGCTTGATTCGGCGGTGCTTGTAGGCGAGAAAGACATTGTGCTGCCGAGGTTTCCGGTTTTTTGAGCTTTGAACTGCATTGTACGCTCTTTTTCCTTCTGGTAGGGCGATTCCGGATTTACCTGTTTTTGTGTGAAGTTTTCTGCGATGGACATTTTTTTACGTTCAAATTCGGGATTAACCGAAACGGCAGGATTAGGCTCATAGAGAGGATCGGCGGACTTTGCTTTCCTGTTTGAATCATCTTCGTCCTCATCGTATTCATAGAATCCGAAGTTTTCCTCGTCCTCTTCATCGTCGGAAGAACGCGATCTGAGAATAGAAGAAATTATAAAAATAACAAGTATCAGACCCGTAACGCCGAGAAGAATTATTCTTCCATTTAAATTGCGTGCAAATGAGATAAATCTGCCGAGCTCTTTGCTTTCGGGATAGCCGGTGCATACAGCTGCAATTTTATCTTTGGTTATGGAACCTTCTGTATCCTCGTGGAAAGAGTCTTTAGTGTAATAAGAAAGCGAACCGTCCTCGGCCTCTGCTACAAAGCTCACGCTTCTGAGGCAAAGATTTCCGGGATTATCGGCAGGGTAACAGAGAATAATATCGCCTGTAGCGATGCTCACTTTAGAAGCGTCCATGGAAATAAGAGCGGCGCCTGTGGTAAGCTCGCCTGCCATGGGGTTATCCTCTCCGATTACATAAATGTATCTTCCGAAGAGCTTGGGAGTTTTGCCCCCTGCGAATAAAATGTTGACAGCGGCTGATACTATGATAGAAGCGATACAGATGATCGTTATCAGCAGCTTCAGTACGGAAAATCTTTTTTTTCTTTCCATGTTGATGTAATCCTTTCGTTTTTACTTTCTACACACGCACTTTGTTTTCCGAAAAGTGCTTTCTTATTTATTATATCATATTATTTCGGAAATTTCAATCTTTTTTTTTATTTTTTTCAATTTTTTTGCATACAGGGTTTTGACGAACCGGCGGCAAACGTTAATTGTAAGTATAACTAATTATAGATTTATCAAATCAACACTGTGTTAATAATTTACTTTATTGTGTTAATGCACATAATTTTCAACAGAAAAATCAAGTTTAAGATATTTTAGACATATTAACGCTTTAATTTTTGGTAATAATGTTACCCATTTGCAGTAATATGTAAATTCCGTGGATAAATATTTGTATAAATATACAATTGAAAATTCTCGGGAAATATGGTAGAATAATATTATATACTGATTGTACAAGGAATTAGTTATATTCCGATTGTGTTTCGTATAAGTCTTGCGAATGTATACTTTCAGTAAAATTTTTTAAGGTGTCTCCGATACACCGCAATCAGAAAGGAGATCGTTTATGACAGCTACAAAAGCGCAGATTCTCGATAAGATCAAGGAAGATTTTCCCAAAAAGCTTCAGTCACTTTACAGCGTAACACCGGAGGAGGCTTCCGATAAACAGGTCTATCAGGTGCTTTCGTCTATAATCGTAGAAATTCTCGGAAACAAAAGACAGAGCTTTATCAATCATACTCATTCCGTAGGAGGAAAACAGATATATTATCTTTCAATGGAGTTCCTTATGGGACGCTCGCTGAAAACAAGTCTCTATAATCTCGAAATTGCAGAAGACGTACGTTCAATGCTTAAAAAGCATACCATTAATCTTGATAAGGTGTTCGATCACGAGCCTGACGCCGGTCTCGGAAACGGCGGTCTGGGCAGACTTGCAGCATGCTATCTGGACGGACTTGCAACCACCGGTTTCCCTGCAATGGGATATTCGCTCTGTTATGAATACGGTATTTTCCAGCAGAAGCTTGAGGACGGCTGGCAGACCGAGCTTCCCGACAACTGGCTTCCGGGCGGAAGCGTATGGCTCGTACCAAAGCCGGAGCTTGCAATTGAAGTTCATTTCGAGGGCGATCTTCAGGAATACTGGGACGATCGTTATCACTATATTTCGCACGTTAACTACAATACCGTTGTCGCTACTCCTTACGATATGTATGTGTCGGGTTACGGCGGCGAGGGAGTGTCCGTTCTTCGGCTGTGGTCAGCAAAAGCTCCCAGTTTCAATATGGTAGATTTTAACGAGGGCAACTATGCGAAGGCTCTCGCGCAGAACGCTACTGCAAACGCTATTTCAAAGATACTTTACCCTAACGATAATCACGCTGAGGGTAAGAGTCTCCGTCTGAGACAGCAGTACTTCCTTTGTGCGGCGTCTATCGGAGATATAGTAAACAGTCATATGATGGTTTACGGAACTCTTGAAAATCTTGCCGACAAGGTAGCTATCCACATAAATGATACACACCCCACTCTCGCTATTCCGGAGCTTATGAGAGTCCTTCTTGACGACTGCGGCTACGGCTGGGATCAGGCGTGGGACATCGTAACAAAGACGTTCGCTTATACAAACCACACCGTAATGGCTGAGGCGCTGGAGAAATGGGACGTTAACCTCGTGAGAACGGTTATCCCGAGAATTTTCTCCATTATCGTAGAGATCAACAATCGTTACTGTCAGTCTCTTATGGAGAAGAACGGCGGAGACAGCGCTAAGACAACGCGCATGTCTATTATCAAGGATAATATGATCCACATGGCTACTCTCTG
The DNA here is from genome assembly GCA_910584195.1 of uncultured Ruminococcus sp. Taxonomy (GTDB): domain Bacteria; phylum Bacillota; class Clostridia; order Oscillospirales; family Ruminococcaceae; genus Ruminococcus. The sequence goes on from CAJTYV010000006.1 coordinate 88,556, forward strand.
CGTTGCGGCTTCACACAGCGTAAACGGAGTTTCAAAGCTTCATTCAGAGATAATCAAGGATTCAGTGTTCCATGACGAGTACGAGCTTACTCCGTATAAGTTTAAAAATGTAACAAACGGTATTGCTTACAGAAGATGGCTGTATCAGTCCAATCCCGGTCTTACGAAGCTTCTTACAGAGACGATCGGAGATAAGTTCATTAAGGACGGTTCCGAGCTTGAAAGCTTCCGTGCTTTTGAGAACGATAATGCAGTTCTTGAAAAACTTATGAATGTTAAGAAAGAGAATAAGCAGAAGTTTGCAAAGCATGTGAAATCGGCAAGCGGAATAGTTCTTGATACGGACAGAATTTTTGACGTACAGGTAAAGCGTCTCCACGAATACAAGAGACAGCACCTGAATGTTATGAATATACTTGCGGACTATGCTTATCTGCTTGCAAATCCCGATGCGCCGTTTACTCCCAAGACTTATATCTTTGCGGCTAAGGCTGCACCCGGATATTATCTTGCAAAGCAGATAATCAAGATGATATGGGCAATTTCTGAGGAAATACGCAAGAATCCCAAGATCTCGCAGAAGCTTCAGGTCATTTTCCTCGAAAACTACTGTGTAACGCTTTCCGAAAGACTTATGCCGGCTTCCGATATATCCGAGCAGATTTCCCTTGCCGGTACGGAAGCTTCCGGTACGGGCAACATGAAGTTCATGCTCAACGGAGCTGTAACTCTCGGTACGCTTGACGGTGCAAACATCGAGATAAAGGAGGCTGCCGGCGATGATAATATCGTTATTTTCGGCATGACGACTCCCGAAGTGAACGAGCTTAAAGCGCGCGGCTATAATCCCGTTAACTATTTCAACAGCGATGGACGTATCAAAGAGGCTATCGAGCGTATGTACCACGGAATCAACGGCTGCACGTTCAACGATGTTGCAAATTCCCTCAAAGACCGTGATCCATATATGGTTCTTGCCGACTTTGACAGCTACCGCAAAGCGCAGGCATATATTACGGAATGCTATAACGATAAGATGAAGTGGGCTAAGATGTCTCTTAATAATATCGCAGGCGCAGGCATATTCTCAGCCGATCGTGCGGTTACGGAATATGCAGATAATATCTGGCATCTCAGATAAGCTTTTAGGCAACCCGGCACAGAGCTTGTGCGGTTTTGACTTTAATAAAAATCCACTGTGTGCAGACTTAGCGGGGGACGCTGTCCCCCGTATCTCCTGCCAAAGGTTTGTGACCCCGGTAGTCGTGAATTGAACTCCGCGAGTTGCTCCTTTGACAAAAGATGCAGGAGAATAGCATACCCGATAAGCAGCAGACAGCGTATAATCAATGCTGATTTGCGGAATTTTCTGAAAACGGAGAATGTTTACAATGAAACCAATATATGATACTTGGAGTCTTGAATATAAATCTGTATTTGGAGCGGTGCGTCAGTTTGAGACATGCCGCTTTTCAATCAGGCTTTCAAAGGACATACGCCCCGATTTTCCGCCTGTGCTGGTGCTTTTCAGAACAGGCTTCAAGGAGCGTTTTCTTCCCATGAGCGTGACCGCCGAGGAGGAGGAATGCTTCGTATATTCATGCGAATTTACTCCCCGATACAGCGATGTTCATTATTATTATTTTTCCTATACCTGCGGAGGCATGAGACATTATATAAAGAAAGTCAATTGCCATGAGGGCGCAGAACGGGACGGCGGACTGTTTCAGCTGACCGTTTACGCCCACGATTACGAAACGCCTGATTTTCTTAAGGGTGGTGTAATGTATCAAATTTTCCCTGATCGCTTCTGTAAAAGCGGCGAGGTGCATGAAAGTATTCCCGACGGACGCGTACTCCGCGAAGATTGGTACGGTACGCCTTGGTATAAGCCCGATCACAATGGTCACGTCTGGAACAACGATTACTTCGGCGGCGATTTCAAGGGAATACAATCAAAACTTGAATATCTCAGCGATCTGGGCGTTACATGCATATATCTGAACCCGATTTTCGAATCCCACGAAAATCATCGTTACAATACTGCGGATTACATGAAAGCAGATCCCCTGCTCGGTACAAACGATGACTTTAAGGAACTGTGTGCCGAAGCTAAAAAATACGGTATTTCGGTAATTCTCGACGGCGTGTTTTCGCATACGGGCGCGGACAGCCGGTATTTTAACAAATTTGGACGTTATAAGGACGAGCCGGGCGCATATCAGTCAAAGGAAAGTCCCTATTACAACTGGTACACGTTTATAAATTACCCGAACGAATACGAAGCGTGGTGGGGCATTGATACTCTGCCCAATGTTTGGGAAAACAACGATGACTATACTGATTTTATCTGCGGAGAGGAGGGCGTTCTTCACTACTGGCTGGACTGCGGAGCGGCAGGATTCCGCCTTGACGTTGCGGACGAACTGCCCGATCAGTTTCTTAATAATCTCAGAAAGTCCGTAAAAGCCTATGGAAAGGATAAAATCGTTATCGGAGAGGTATGGGAGGACGCTTCGAATAAGGAAAGCTACGGCGTAAAAAGGCGTTATCTTCTGGGCGACCAGCTCGATTCCGTGATGAATTACCCGTTTCGTGAGGCGATCATAAATTTTGTAAAGGGCGATTCCGCAAGGAATTTCATTTACTCGATCATGACGATACTTGAAAATTATCCGCAGCCATCAATTGATGTTCTTATGAATTTCGTGTCCACTCACGATATTGAACGTGCTATTAATCGTCTTGCAGGAGATTACTGCGACGATAAGAGCAAGGACTGGATGGCGGAGCGTTATCTGACCGACGAGCAGTATAAGAATGGCAAGAATATGTTAAAGGTAGCTATGGCGCTTATGTTTTTCCTGCCGGGCGTACCGAGTATATATTACGGCGATGAAGCCGGATTGCAGGGCTATAAAGATCCGTTCAACCGCCGCTGTTACCCATGGGGCAAGGAAGATACGGAGCTTATTGAATACGTATCGGAGCTTAGCCGCGTGAGAAAGTCCATTCCCAACATGAAAAGCGGAAGAACATATTTTGTAATAAACGACGGACAAACGATAGACGAACGTATCGTTGCGTTTACGAGGCAGGGATCGCCTGTAGATTACCTGATATTTGTAAACCGAAGCGGCGATGAGGTTGGAATAACGGATATTTCGCATAAGCTTGGACGTTTTACGGATTTTCATTCATATAACGGCAGCTTTGAGGACGACTGCGTTACGGTTTCGCCTTATGGTTACGCTGTAATAACTGCAAAATTTGTTAAATAGCAGAAAATTTAAGACTATTTTAAGGAAATCAAAATATAATATAAGAGGATTAAAAATCCCCCAATTCCCCTTCTATATTTATTTATATGAGCATTTGTTAAGCTCTTTTGGCTGTACCGCAGGTACGGCCCTTTTCTTTTTCTGTTATGCGGAAATTGATTAAATAAATTTAAAATATTGCGGTTCTATTGACAAATCCGGTTAAATGTTGTATAATGTGTAAAGTAATTTCATATTACACCTGATACGGAGGCTGAAAATGGCTAAAGAGCTTAAATTCGTTATGCTTCTTGACTGCTACGGCGAAATGTTGACAGAGCATCAGAGGAATTTAATGGAGCTTTATTACTGCGAAGATCTCTCTTTAGCAGAGATTGCCAATCCTATGGGTATTACTCGTCAGGCAGTACGGGATATAATAAAGCGCACCGAAAGTATTTTGCTGAATTGTGAGGAAAAACTGGGGTTTGCCGAATTGTTGAGGTCAATGCGCCGGTGTTTTGAAAATATAGATGCCGCTGCGGATTCTATCGCTGATTGTACTGTCAGAAATACTATAAAAAACGAAGTTTCCAACGGAATGAAGCTGTTGTAAATCGCTGTAAAATTCTGAAACGCGAGTTGGATGCAGCGGCACGCTGATTGGAAAAGCACGATAAATTGAAAGAGAGGGTCTGTCTATGGCATTCGAGGGTCTTTCCGAAAAACTGAATAACGTCTTTAAAAAGCTGAAATCAAGGGGAAAGCTCACGGAAAAGGATGTCAAAGAAGCAATGCGCGAGGTCAAGCTTGCCCTTTTGGAAGCCGATGTAAGCTATAAGGTTGTTAAGGATTTTGTGGCTAAGGTGTCGGAGCGCGCGGTGGGCGAGGAGGTTCTTAACAGTCTCACGCCGGCTCAGCAGGTAATAAAAATAGTAAACGAAGAGCTTTGCTCGCTTATGGGTAACAGCAATTCAAGAATAAATTTCGCATCGAAGCCGCCTACGGTAGTTATGATGTGCGGACTTCAGGGTTCGGGTAAAACAACTCATGCCGCAAAGCTTGCAAAGATGCTTAAAAAAGAGGGACATCGTCCGCTTTTGGCAGCCTGCGATATTTATCGTCCTGCAGCTATAAACCAGTTACAGGTCGTAGGCGCAAAGGCGGAAGTAAAGGTCTTTGAAATGGGACAGATCGACCCTGTGATCATAGCCCGGAAAGCTCTTGTTCATGCTAAAGATTACGGTCACGATGTTCTTATTATAGATACGGCAGGACGTCTCCATGTTGACGAAGCTCTTATGGATGAGCTGAAGAAAATCAAAGAGCTTACCAATCCCGACGAGATAATGCTTGTTGTGGATGCTATGACAGGTCAGGACGCTGTAAACGTAGCTAAAGCCTTTGACGAGGCGGTCGGCATTACAAGCGTGCTTATGTCGAAGCTTGATTCCGATACGCGAGGCGGCGCGGCTCTTTCCGTTCTGTCCGTAACGGGTAAGCCTATCAAGTACGTTGGAATGGGTGAAAAGCTTGACGACTTTGAACAATTCCACCCCGAAAGAATGGCTTCGAGAATCCTTGGTATGGGAGACGTTCTTACGCTTATCGAAAAAGCCGAGAACGTTATGACGCATCAGGACGCTGAGAAGCTTACTAAAAAGTTCAAGGAAAATAAATTCGATATGAACGATCTGCTTTCTCAGATGAAGCAGATAAAGAAAATGGGCAGTATGAAATCCATTATCGGAATGCTTCCCGGAGTTGGGGATAAGCTTAAAGACGCTGATATTGACGACAGTCAGATCAACAGGATAGAAGCTATGATAACCTCGATGACAAAAGCGGAGCGCGAGAAACCCTCGATAATCAATCCGTCACGAAAAAGACGTATTGCCGCTGGTTCAGGTACTAAGGTCGAGGAGATCAACCGGCTTTTAAAACAGTTTGACCAGATGCAGAAGATGATGAAGCAGTTCACCGGAAAAAGCGGTAAAATGAACCTGCGCAAGGCAAGAAAACAGATCGCCGGAATGAATTTTGACAAAATGACAGGCAAGGGCGGAGGAAATCTTCCGTTTTGAGGTAAGATATGGATATTAATACAATGTGCGTGCAGTATTTCCGGCGTTATAGGATGCCGACAACAGCAGGAGGCTGGCTGTTTTTTGCGCTCGCTTTTGTATTCTTAGTTGTTGGCGGCAATAAAAGGATTTGGGAAAAAGTTACCGATAACGAAGCTGTTCGGAAAATACTTAGAATGGTTGCATATATCGCTTGTTTCATATTTGTTATACTGTCGGGAATTGCAGAGTCAAAGCGAATTTAAAGCTTTCAATGCGGTCAGCCGCTTGAATATATACAAATTATTTTTCGGAGATGTCGGTAAACCGCTGCAGGCAGCTCAGAATCAACAAGATTTCATACAGCTTATGTTGTTTGAATATATAGAAATTTATTTTGCGAGGTGAGTTAAAATGGCAGTAAAAATCAGACTGAGAAGAATGGGCGCTAAGAAAGCTCCTTTCTACCGTGTAGTTGTTGCGGATTCAAGATACCCCAGAGACGGCAGATTCGTTGAGGAGATCGGATATTACGATCCTACAAAAGAACCTTCTGTTGTAAAGATCGACGCTGATAAGGCAAAGGATTGGATCGCAAAGGGCGCGCAGCCTACAGACACAGTAAAGGGACTTCTCAAAAAAGAAGGAATCCTTTAATTTGCATAGCTTAGGAGGAGCGGAGACAAAAGTCTCATGCTCTGTTCCCGAAGCTAAGGAGGACTTATGAAAGATTTACTTTATGCAATTGCGGCAGGACTTGTAGAGGATAAGACCGCTATTACTATCGTTGAGGACGAACCGGACGAGGAAGGCGTTATAAATTTCCGACTTTCCGTAGCTCCCGATGATATGGGGCGCGTTATCGGCAAGCAGGGCAGAATAGCCAAAGCTCTCAGAACCATTATGAGAGCCGGAGCTGCCAAGCAGGATCTCAAGGTCACAGTTACGATTGAATAATGAATTTCCCCTTCTGTTTTGGAAGGGGAATTTTTTACAAGGAGGCTCGGTATGAAAAAACAGGATCTGCAATTGCAGACGGAATCGGTTGAAAGAACAGGTTTCAAGAAAACTCTTTATCATCTTTTCGGCGGACTTTTAATATACGAAGGAATTTTATATGCCGCAGTTATCTCGGTAATGATAGTTTCGCTTATTATTTTTGTCATAGTTTCATCGTTCAGCAACGGCAGTTCCAATGTTGAAGTCTTTCTGGATAAATTCATTGAAACAGACGGCGGAATGATATTCGGCGTAACGGCAGGCTGTTTGTTTATGGTTTTGTTTTTTATTAAAAGACTTACTTTGCCGCAGATTTTTACGCGGAGAAATAAAATGACTCCGGCGGCGTTTTTTATATTGCTTACGCTGCTTATGAGCGTCCAGCTGCCGTTTGCTTTTTTTGATGAAATTGTTGAAATACTATTGAATTTTATAGGTTTTTCTGCAAGGGAATCTATAGAAGCTTCGCAGGCGGGAAGTACAACGGTTTCAATGATGCTTTATGCAGGATTTATAGGCCCTGTCGCAGAGGAAATAATTTACCGCGGCTTTACTATGATGACATTGGAAAAAATGCAGTGCGGCAAGGGCTATGCGGTTCTGGTATCGTCTGTTATATTTGGAGTTATGCATGCTAATCTTACGCAGTCTGTGTATGCTTTTTTTGCGGGGATCGTGTTTGCTTATGCCGCTATGGAGTTTGGCATAAAGTGGTCGATTGCCCTGCATATCGCCAATAATTTCTTTTTTGGAGACGTATTGGTATTTATATCAAACAGGATCCCCGAATTTGCCGCAAACATACTTAATTACGGAGTTATAACAGCGTTTTTTATCGGCGGACTTATTTTGCTTATAGTTAAGCGGCGTGAAATTATCGGTTATATCAGGAAAAATTACAAGACTTCCGAAAAATATTACATCCGGACTTTTGCAAATCCGCTTCTTATAATTTACATTTGCCTTAATATGTTAATGGCGCTTTTGGGGATCAGTAAGATTTAAAATTTGTCCGCATAGGAAATTCTGCACGTCTTTTCGGAAAATTTTTCCGGTTGATGCGCTGAAAAATTTCGCCATGCATCGGCATGCTTTTGATTTTTTGACTTGTACTTGTCAAATTATACTTGAAAACCCGTACATAATTTCTATATGGACGGGTTTTTAGTAAAAGATGGTGAGCAATATCAGCAATATCTTGGAAATGTGATTTTCTTCTTTACATTTCCGACAAAATAGTGTATAATTATTATATACACGCTATAGAAATACAATTTAAATAAGAGGAAAAGTATGGCAAATAATTATTCTCTCGGAATTGATGTCGGCTCTACTACCGTTAAGACAGTTATAGCCGATATTTCCCAAAATATAATATATTCGCGCTATCAGCGGCATTTCTCTAAAGTCAGAGAAACTGTTGCTGAACAGCTTATCCTTATACGGGACGCATACCCGAATGAGGAATTTTCCGTTTGCATTACGGGTTCGGCAGGTCTTGGACTTGCAAATTCCGCAGGTCTGCAATTTGTGCAGGAGGTTCATGCGGCTTTTCTTGCTGTGCATGAAAAAGTTCCCGATGCCGATGCGGTTATCGAGCTTGGCGGTGAGGACGCTAAAATAATTTTTCTTACCGGCGGAGTTGAACAGCGCATGAACGGCTCGTGTGCAGGCGGAACGGGCGCATTTATTGACCAGATGGCAACGCTTCTCGGTATAACCGCAGATCAGCTGGACGAGCTTTCCCTGAAATCTCAGAAAATTTATCCGATAGCTTCACGCTGCGGAGTTTTTGCCAAATCTGACATTCAGCCGCTTCTGAATCAGGGCGCTATGCGCGAGGACGTTGCCGCGAGCATCTTTCAGGCTGTAGTTGATCAGACTGTTTCCGGACTTGCTCAGGGACGCGCTATAGAAGGTAAAGTGTTGTTTTTGGGCGGCCCGCTGCATTTTCTGAAAGGACTTAAAAGAGCTTTTGTGAAAACTCTCGGACTTGACGAAAGCAGTGCGGTTTTTCCGGAGGACGGACCTGTTTTTGTAGCTTACGGCTGCGCTCTTCACGCTGCTCGGTTGGGTGAACGTCATACGATAGACGAGCTTATCTCCAAAGTAAAGAATGCAGCCTCTGCCGACAATATCATAACAGGAGAACCGCTGTTTTCCTCAAAGGACGAGTATGACGAGTTTATTGAACGTCATAAAAAATTTGATTTGGGATATGCTGATATTCGTACATACGAAGGCGATGCGTATCTTGGAATCGATGCGGGCTCGACCACGACTAAGCTGGTGCTTATTACAGAGGACGGACGTATTCTTTACCACCACTATTCCTCTAATCAAGGCCAGCCTCTTGATAAGATAGCCGCTCAGGTCAAGATAATTCGTGAAACAATGAATCCGAATATCACGATAAAAGGGTCGGCTGTCACAGGATACGGCGAGGATCTTATTATGGCAGGACTTTCGGTGGATTTCGGAATAGTTGAAACTGTCGCGCATTTCAAAGCGGCTTCATATTTCTGTCCTGAAGTGGACTTCATCATTGACATAGGCGGACAGGACATTAAATGCTTCAAGATAAAAAATCACAGCATCGACAGCATTATGCTGAACGAAGCGTGTTCTTCCGGCTGCGGTTCGTTCATACAGACATTCGCAATGGCTCTCGGATACGATATTGCCGAGTTTTCAAGTCTTGGTCTTTTTGCCGAGCATCCTGTAGATCTCGGTTCGCGCTGTACCGTATTCATGAACAGTTCTGTAAAACAGGCGCAGAAGGACGGCGCTGCCGTAGAGGATATTTCGGCAGGGTTGTCATCGTCTATAATCAAAAACGCTATTTACAAGGTAATTCGTGCAAATTCTCCTGATGAACTGGGAAAAAATATAGTTGTTCAGGGCGGAACGTTCCTCAACGACGCGGTTTTGCGTTCCTTTGAAAAGGAGCTTGGCAGAAACGTTATTCGTCCTGCCATATCGGGACTCATGGGTGCATTCGGGTGCGCGCTGTATGCTAAAGAACGTTCCGAGGGAGCGTCGAGGCTCATTTCGCTTGAAGAACTTGAGAAATTTTCATATACTTCAAAATCAGCAAAATGCGGCGGATGTACGGCGAATTGTCAGCTTAATATAATTAACTTCGGCAAGGGCAGGAATTTCATTTCGGGAAACCGCTGTGAAAAAGGCGGAGGAAAGGCAAAAACGAACAAGTTCCCGAATCTTTATGAATATAAATATAACAGTATTATCGCATTGAAAACAGCCGAACAGCCGAAGCAGCCGATAGGAAAAGTCGGTATGCCCCTTGCTCTCAGTTTTTACGAGCAGCTTCCGTTTTGGCGTACATTTTTTAACGAACTCGGATTTGAAACGGTCATAAGCGAGGAAAGCTCGCGTGATATGTATTATCTCGGACAGCATACGATACCGTCCGATACAGTGTGTTATCCGGCGAAGCTTACGCACGGTCATATTGAAAATCTTCTTGATAAGGGCGTTGACTTTATTTTTTATCCATGCATGAGCTACAACATTGATGAGGGAGAAAGCGATAACCATTTTAATTGTCCCGTGGTAGCATATTATCCGGAGCTTCTGACGGCAAACAATCCGCGTCTGAACGGCGAGAATTTCCGTCATCCGTATATGGATATGAACAATCGGAAAAATGTTATCCGCGTTATGAAGCAGACTTTAAAGCATTACAATATAAACGGAAAAATTGCCGCCGCCGTTGATAAGGCTTATGAAGCGTACTATTGTCATCAAGCTGATATTTCCCAAAAGGCAGCGGAAATAATTTCACAGGCACGGAAAGAAAAACGAAATATAATTGTACTTGCCGGTCGTCCATATCATATTGACCGAGAAATAAATCACGGTATACATAAGCTTATTACAAGTCTTGGCATGGCTGTAGTTACCGAGGACAGTGTGGCTCAGCTTGCTCATACTCCTAAGCTGGGCGTGCTTAATCAATGGACGTATCATTCAAGACTTTACCGCGCGGCGCAGTACGTGACAACACAGCCGGATATGCAGCTTATACAGCTCGTATCCTTCGGATGCGGCATAGATGCCGTAACAGGCGACGAGGTTCGCAATATCTTGGAAAATGCCGGAAAGCTCTATACTCAGCTCAAAATAGACGAAATAAATAATCTCGGCGCGGCAAGGATCAGACTTAGAAGTCTCGCAGCAGCAATGGGAGATTAACGGCGAGTACAATGTCTAAGGAGGAAAAAATGGCAGAATACGCAAAATTCACAGAAGAGATGATACATACGCATACAATACTTGTTCCTGATATGCTGCCGATACATTTCAAGCTTCTTATAGCAATATTTGAGAGCAAGGGCTATCATATGGAGCTGCTTCGGAACGATTCGCGGGCCGTTGTAGACGAGGGACTGAAAAATGTACACAATGATGCGTGTTATCCTGCGCTGCTTGTTATCGGGCAGTTTATGGACGCTTTGAAAAGCGGAAAATACGACCCTGATAAGACTGCTCTGCTTATTACCCAGACAGGCGGAGGCTGCCGTGCGTCCAATTACATACATCTGCTCAGAAAGGCGGTAAACAGGAATTTTCCGCAAGTGCCCGTAGTTTCCCTTAATTTCAGCGGACTTGAAAAAGACAGCGGCTTCAGGATCACCGCTTCGATGTTTTTCAAGATGATGTATGCGGTTCTTTACGGCGATCTGCTTATGACATGTTATAATAAGTGCCGTTCGTATGAAGTCAAAAAAGGCGAAGCGAAAGCCGTTCTCGATAAGTGGCAGGACGCTCTCGGGGAGATGTTCCGCACCGGCGGCAGATACACTCATACGAAGCAGCTTTATGCGGAAATACTTGAGGATTTCGGTGCAATAAAGATTTCGGGCGAAAAAAAAGTAAAAGTCGGTATAGTCGGCGAGATATATGTAAAATATTCGCCCCTTGCAAACAATCATCTTGAGGATTTTCTTATTTCCGAGGGTTGTGAGCCGGTAGTTCCGTCGCTTCTTGAGTTTGTCATGTACTGTGCATCAAGTAATTTTTTCAATGCTCAGATTTATGACAGCAAGACGCTTACTTCCGCTATATTCAAGCTGGGTTACAAACTCATTTACTCTAAACAGAAAGAGCTTATTAAAATTATGAAGAAAAACGGCAAATTTGAGCCGCTTCACGATTTTGAACATTTACGCGCCTTGGCGGACAAGTATATAAATCAGGGAGTTGTTATGGGCGAGGGGTGGCTTATTCCTGCTGAAATGGCGGCTTTGGCTCAGACAGGCGTCGAAAACATAATATGCGCTCAGCCTTTTGGGTGTTTGCCGAATCATATTGTGGCAAAAGGGATGTCCCGAGCAATAAAGGCGGATAATCCAAACGCAAATATTGTCGCTATCGACTACGATCCCGGCGCAACGCGCGTAAATCAGGAAAACCGGATCAAGCTTATGCTTGCGAACGCCGTAAGTTAGGAAATTTGATTATGATAAAAGACAGAAACGGCAGGGTTATACCTGAAAGTTCAGGACAAAGCGAAGTTCTCGGCATACTTTATAAAACGTTTTTCGGACGTATTCTGCTGAAAGTTCTTGTTTTGCCGATCGTATCGGAAATTGTTGGAAAATTTATGGACTCGGCGCTTTCGGTCTTTCTTGTAAAGTCTTTTATAGAGCGTAATAAAATTGATATGAGACAGTATCGGGAACAGAAGTACCGCAGTTTCAACGACTTTTTTACAAGAAAAATAAAATCATCCGCACGTCCGATTGCAGGCGGATTGGATGAATTGATAAGTCCCTGCGATTCAAAGCTTACGGTTTATCCGATTTCGGAAAGAAGTATTTTTGAAATAAAAGGTTCGATGTACAGCGTTTCCAATCTGCTGAAAAGTCCGGCGACGGCTCGGCGTTACTGCGGCGGAACATGTATGATATTCCGCCTTTGTGTAGACGATTATCACCGATATTGCTTCATTGACAGCGGAATCAAATCTGAAAGCGTTTATATAAAGGGCGAGCTGCATACCGTAAATCCGGTAGCTCTTGAACATTACAACATATACAAGCGCAACAGCCGTGAATATACGGTTCTTCGTACTGATAACTTCGGGGACGTTGTTCATGCAGAGGTTGGAGCGATGCTGGTGGGTAAAATATGCAACAGAAATCTTCATCGTTTCCGAAAAGGTGAGGAAAAGGGAATGTTTAAATATGGCGGTTCGACAGTCGTGCTGCTTTTTGAGAAAGATAAGGTCACGATAGACAGCGATATTCTTGAAAACTCCAGAAACGGCATTGAAACTGTCGTTAAGTACGGCGAAAAGATAGGAAAGTCAAAATAAACAAAGAATAAGAAAAACGGCTGCCGCAGCAGCCGTTTTGTATTTTATTAGTATAAAAATTGCTATTGGCGCTATACCGCAGCCTTTCCCTGTTCGGAGTTTTTTTCCGATTTGGCATCGGGAACGCTGATTTTTTCTATATCTGCACCAAGCTGACGAAGCTTGCCTTCCATACAGTCGTAACCTCGCTCAATATGGAAAATATCTTCGATTTCCGTAACTCCCGACGCTGCAAGACCTGCAATTATGAGAGCAGCGCCAGCCCTAAGGTCGCATGCCTTTACGGGAGCGCCCATAAGCTTGCCTGTTCCCTCGATAAGCGCGACCTTGCCGTTTACCGTAATATCTGCGCCCATGCGTCTCAGCTCGTCTACGTATCCAAAACGCTGTTCCCAGATGTTTTCTGTAATAATACTTGTTCCCTCGGCTAAAGTCAGCAGGGTTGCTATCTGAGACTGCATATCGGTAGGAAAGCCGGGGTGAGGAGCGGTTTTTATGTTCGCCTTGACAAGCGGACCGTCTACCCACACACGTATGCTGTCATCAAACTGTTCTATATTTATTCCTATTTTTTCCATTTTTTTTGTAATGGATTCAAGATGTTTCGGAATAACGTTTTTTATAAGCGCGTCTCCCTTTGTAGCAGCAATTGCAGCCATAAACGTACCTGCTTCTATCTGATCGGGAATAACTGAATATGTTGCTCCGTGAAGCTTTTTTACGCCTCGTATTTTTATAACGTCTGTACCTGCGCCCATGATATTTGCTCCCATGGTATTGAGGAAATTCGCTAAATCCACTATATGAGGCTCTTTTGCGGCATTTTCGATTACCGTAAGTCCCTCCGCTTTGACAGCGGCAAGCATTGCGTTCATTGTTGCGCCGACCGTAACAACGTCAAAGAAGATCTGATTACCGCAAAGCTTCGAAGCGTTCAGGTCTATCATACCTTGGCTGAGATTATATTCCGCTCCGAGAGATGCAAACGCTTTTAAATGCTGGTCGATAGGTCTTGCACCGAGAGGACATCCGCCCGGCATAGAAACTCTTGCTTTGTTGAAGCGTCCGAGAAGTGCCCCGAGAAAATAATACGAAGCCCGCATTTTTCTTGCCGTTTCATAGGGAACGACAAAATTTTTTATAGAAGTGGGATCAATTTTATAAGTGTCGTTTCCGAGCGGAGTAACCCCAACTCCCATTTCCGTTAAAATACGCAGACATATATTTACATCGCTTATAGACGGAACGTTTTCAATAATACATGGCTCGTCCGACAGTATGACTGCGGGAAGTATCGCTACGGCAGCGTTTTTGGCGCCGCTTATCGTTACCTCTCCCGTAAGGCGGCGACCGCCTTTTATCACAAACTTATCCAACTAAATTCTCTCCTTAATTTTGCTGCAATAAATATACATAGCATCGTCAGTTTAGTGCCTGTCGCTTTTTAAAAGTCAAATCGCTGCTAAGAGCTTTTGATATATCCACTTATCTGAACTGACTGCCTAAAAGCATAATTACTGCAATTTATGTGAAGCAGTATTATTCAGCCGAATCTGTCGGCTTTGCTTCTTCACTCTCTGAGGATGTTTCATCTGTTTCTGTATTATCCTCGGAGGTTTGTTCTGTTGTTTCATCGGAATCGTCTGAGATGTCATTGTTATTGTAGTCGGAAATATACCATTTCAAATCGCTGCCGTCGTATTTTTCAATTTTTACGGAGTTGATGATAACATCGTCGATAGGCTTGCTGCTTGTATCTGTATCAACATTTTGAATTTCAAAGACTATATCAAGACCGTCTATAACCTGTCCGAAAACGGTATATCCGCCGTCAAGGTGCGGTGAACCGCCGGCAGTGCTGTAAATTTCTTTTGCAGCGTCTCTTACAGAGTATCCGCTTGCCGCAAGACTTTCATATCCTTCTTCGTTGAAAACTTCGCCGGTTACTATGAAGAACTGACTGCCGTTCGTAGCGGTAGAACCTGAATTTGCGTAAGATACCGCGCCGGCTGCATGAATGAGATTATAATAAGTGCCGCCGTCGAAAGAATCGCCCCATGCTGATTCGCCGCCCGTGCCGTTGCCGTTCGGATCGCCGCCCTGTATCATAAAATCGCTGATAATGCGGTGGAATGTCAGACCGTCATAGTAGCCGCTTTTTGCAAGCTCGGTGAAGTTTTCAACTCCCTTTGGCGCGTATTCGGGGAAAAGGCGGAATTTTACCGTGCCGTAGTCCTTTATATCCATTACTACAATATCGTCGCCCTCTTCCGGAGCAGTAAAGTTTACAGGAACGGCGTCCGCAGGGTCGTCATAATCGTAATCGCTTATATACCACTTTATCTCCTCGCCGTTATATTGAGAAACCTTTACGGATTCTATGATAACATCCTCAAGAAGAGGCTTGTCATTGGCATCGGTAGCGGCATATTGTATCTTGTACACAATGTCAAGACCGTCGATAACCTGTCCGAAAACGGTGTAGTTTCCGTCAAGAAAAGGAGTTCCGCCAATTTGTTTATACATGGTTTTCTGGTTATCGGTAAAAGAATACCCGCGGCTTTCATAGTTTGTGAAAAAATCATCGGTAATATTCTGATTGCCTGTTACAATGTAGAACTGACTGCCGTTTGTAGCGGTCGAACCTGAATTAGCGTAAGCTAAAGCTCCCGAAACGTGAATAAGATGAGGGTTTGTACCTCCGTCGAATTCGCCGCCCCATGTAGACGCACCGCCGGTACCGTTGCCGTTAGGGTCGCCGCCCTGTATCATAAAATCCTTTATAACACGGTGAAATGTCAGACCGTCATAGTAGCCGCTTTCCGCAAGCTTTATGAAGTTATCAACGCCCATTTCCGCATATTCCGGAAAAAGGCGGAATTTTACGGTTCCGTAATCTCTGATAGTCATTTCGATAATAGTATCGCCGTTCTGAGGCGCGGTAAAGTTTGCGATCTCAACGTTTTCCATTGGAATATTGGAAGAAGAATCCGCGCCTGAATTGCCCGACAACGGGTCGATATCCTTACCACAGGCGGTAAATGCGGCAGCCGCTGTGATTCCGCACATAAACAACGCCAATAATTTTTTATTCATTATAAATACCTCTCTATTAAAGAATCCCAATTGCTATTCTGTATTGTTCAACAATTAATTATACATCATTATCAGCCGTTTGTAAATAGTTTCTGCGAATTTTTGGTAAATATAGATGATACAGCAATGCCAAATGATGTAAAAAAGGTTAATTTTACTCTGTAAATTCAGAAATAACAACAGAGTTTATCATAATATCATCTTTAGGAATTTTATAAACGCCGTTTGTATCCGTTTCGAGATTAGCGAGCGTATCCACCACGTCAAGTCCTTCATAAGTCTGACCGATAATAGTAAGCTGCTGAGAAAAATTAGGAATGCCGCCGTGGTCTATGAAGGCTTGACCGAGTTTTTCGCTGTCAGAAACTTCTAAAAGCTGATTTTTTGTTTTTTCGTCAAATTCAATAGTGTTTATTATTGCAAAGCGGCTTCCGTTAAAGTATGTTCCGCCGCCGAACACTTTTTCCTTAAAGGTACGGTCGATAGTGGTGTTCAGGCTGCAAATCGCTCCCTTGAAAGGCCATAGATCCTGATGAAGTTCACGTTCCACAAGCTCGCGCGCCATATCGTAGCCTTCAGGCATTTCGCCGTTTTTCAGCTTGCTGCCGGCAGCGGAATAAGCGCCGCTGTCGGAATTGAATACATAAGTGCCGTCATAGTAGCCGCTTTCAGCCAATTCGACAAAGTTTTTAACAGCATTTGGGGACTGTTCGGGATACAGTACAAAGCGGAATTCTCCGAGGGTAGTGTCGACAATAGCAATGGGGTCGCCTGATTTTGGCGGTTCAAGCTGTATAAGCTGCATAGTTTCGGGGTCGATGGTGATGTAGGTATTGTTTTTGTTTTGTTTGCTTTGAATAAAAAGCAGAAGAACGGTAAGTCCTCCCATTATAATAGTCAGGGCAAGTATCAGCTTGCCTAATCCTTTGTTTTTTTTCATTTGTTTATCTCCGATTATTAATATCCAATAGGTATATTATAACACTTAATTTACATAATTGTCAAGATAAATTTAACATTAAAAGTATAGGAACTTGTGTTCAGATGATAAGCTGCACATGTTTTGAAACCGCTGCTTTCTTTTTCGATTGATAATTTCTTGCGCTGCAATTACGAAATAACCTTTCTTTCATACGCGAAAATAAAAAAATAAGCGAGCCTTGCGGACGGTTTACGTAACCGTCTGCAGCGACTCGCCGCTGGTGGACTTGAAGGGGATCGAACCCTCGGCCTCTGCGATGCGAACGCAGCACTCTCCCAGCTGAGCTACAAGCCCGTTTATCACTTAAAGTAATGTTTTGTTTCCAAATTATATTATATCAAATCACAGGTAAAATGTCAAGATATATTTTAAATTTTATTAAAATACTATAAATATGAGTGCATATTTTTGTAATATTTTCCAAAATATTTGTCGGCGTTTTGAGAACATGTTATCTCGGGGAAAATCAGAAAGTACGCCTTGCGAATTGTTCACAAGGCGTATTTTTTATCATTATGATGTTAACGATTCAGCGTAAGCTATTAGTATAAGTGAAGCGTCAGATGCATCGACAACCGAATCGCCGTTCATATCGGCAAGCTCTATCATATCCTGAATTTCCGCCTCAGGAACTTCTTTGCTTGTCTGGCACATGGAATAATGCTCCAAAACAAAAGAAGCGTCGGAAGCATCAACAGAGCCGTCCCTATCTACGTCTCCCTTTTCAAAATTATAATTGTAAGCGGTCATAAATATAGATGCGTCCTCGGTATCAATAACTCCGCTTCCGTTTACATCTCCGTATTTCTTGACGTTTTCGAGCATATCGTTGTTAAGCGTCACATAATAATCCAGCATTCCGTCTCTTTCAACAACGTTATAATCGTTCAAAAAACTGTATCTTCCGTTTTTGACGAACGAACAAATGCATTTTCTTCCTTCCCAGTCTGCAGGGGTATTATCTGTCATTATTGTAGCCATATAATACATAAGCAAATGTGTGTCGATCAAGTCAAATTTGCCGTTTCCGTCAAAGTCTGCAAAGTATCTGCCGTCTTTGATTCCGTCTGAAAGCTCCTGATAATATTCGTCATTTGTGTTGAAATCAGTTATATTCGGATATTTTTCGTATTCGGCAGGAGTATTTGTTTGAGGTTCTGTAGGAGCTTCTGTAGGAATTTCAGCTTCGTACAGACTTATTGATTCCACATTTTCGTCACCTGCTATCAGATTTATTTGTTCGGGAGTGAGACTGCATCTTATCAAGGCTGTTGACTTACTTAAAAAAATAACGTTTTCCTGCGAAATATTGTGAGCGTTCATAAAATCGCGTTTTATGGATGAATAATATTCCTGAACTACCTCCAACCGCGTTGTTCTTCGCAGTTCTGTCAGCTCATACTCTGAAAGGGAATTGAACTTTTCGGCTTCTTCGGCAGTTTTGGGTTGGATTTTTTCTTCTGTTAAAGCGTCGAGATCAGGTTTGTTGGAATCTTTCAGCCATATGTCTACATTAATTTTTTCATTTGTCGAAGATTCCATAGCTTCCAAAAGAGTTGATGAGATAACGGAGTTTTCAGAAGCTGAAATGCTTGACAGTTCAACGGCTGTAAAACCTGCGGCTGAAACAGCTGTAACGAGCATTGCGGCAGAAATAACAGCGGTTAATGTTTTTTTCATGGCAATTTCTCCTTTTTATTCTATTTTCATGCTTTTTTAAATGAACAATTAATTTAAAGCACAGGATTTTTATATACACAAATGCAAATTAAATAATGTGCTTCTTGTTTATATTATAGCACATAATAGTCGAAATGTCAAGAAATGCATAAAATAATATATAGTTTGTGAAAATAGTACAAAGAATGAATCTGAGATTAAGTATATTTGCCGATATATTCTTTGTATTTGCATAGAGAAACGCCGACTATTAAGTCAGCGTTTGGGGTGTCATATATAATTCAGCGTTTTTAAAATAAACAGCCAAAATGTCAGGGTAAAAGCTGAACACAAGGTCGTAAGCATTACCGCAAAGGCAGTAATAGTTCCCTTATGCCCGAAGTTTTTCGCCATAACAAAGCAGCTTCCCGTGGTCGCACTGCCAAGCATTACGAGTATAGCTATAAGTTTTTCGTCTCTGAAACCGATTCGTATAGCTATTGGCAGAAAAACGGCGCAAAAAAATACAAGCTTCATAAAGCATATTCCCAACGTGACTTTTACTTTGTTCTTGACTTCGCTTGTTTTAAAAGATGCTCCGAGAGCTATCAACGAAAGGGGCGTTGCCATGCTGCCAAGATAAGATACGGATTTTGCTATTATCACAGGCTGAGGGATCCTTAACAGCGACCATGCAATACCTATCGCTATACCTATTATGATAGGGTTGGTAACGATACCTTTCAGCGTATCGAGAAAGAGCTTTTTTCCGTTCTTGTTTTTTCTCTTTGGGGAGTATACAGACAGCGCAGTTACAGCAATAATATTATAAAGCGGAACTGTTCCGGCTATCATCAGCGCCGCCATAGCCGCTTCGCCGTAAATATTTTTTACGAACGCAATACCCAAAACTGCCGCCGAACTTCGGTAAGAAGCCTGAATTATTTCTCCGCGCTCAGCTTTATCCTTATGGAGCATGGAATACAGAGAAGCTGCAAATACGCTGAGAAGAGTTGCGCATATGCAGAACAGGACAAATTTAGTATCCCATACAGCGCGAAAGTCGGCTGAAGATAAGTCCTCAAAAAGCAGAGCGGGCAGGGTAGCGGTAAATGTGAACTTATTCAGCTTGGCAGTCGTATGATCGTCAAGCAATTTAATTTTCCTGCATATATAGCCGAATACCATTATTAAAAATATGGGGACCGAAGCATTCAGGCTGAATTTAAGATTTTCCGCGAACACAATATCACCGTTTTCATTAAAGTTCGTTTTCGTTCAGCAGAACCGTGTAATTGTCGTAGAGTTCATGAACGGCTTCCGGAAATTTGTCTGCATAATCGAAGATCTTTTCTGCAAGCTCCTCTTTGAGAAAGCTGCGGAGCTTGTCATGGGATTGCTCGTAAACTGCGCTGCACAGGGAAGAAACAGCAATAACACGCTGACCGCTGCCGTTCATTATGCGAAACGGCCATATACGGCAGTCAAACGGTTTATCGTCTCCAAGCATACAGCCGCTGTCAGTGAGCGCAGGGCAGGAAAACAGCTCGCCGTCTGTAATTTCTCCTGAATTCAGAACAAATCCGCCGCCCTTTTTTGCAAACTTCGCATCAGGAAAAGCGGCTTTAATTTTTGCCGTTGTTTCCTCCTCGAAAAGAGGAGTTTCCCATATATCGTACCTGTCGAAAACGCAGCACAGACGGCAGTCTGCACAGACGCTTCCACTTAATATTTTTTTCAGCATAAAGTCTCACATTCTTTCAGTGTGAATAAGTTTCGTATCCTTGAACAGAATTATTATAGCAAATAAATTTCTTAATGTCAACATTTGAAATATGAATAATCGTCTTTCATATGATAATCGGCATTTTGTATCCTATGAACGCAGGTTCTAAAAAAATAATAGGAAACGTTCGGCAGGAGAGAACGTTCCCTATGAATACAGGTTTTTATTTAGGAGTTGTTTTTCAGCCACTTCGCCATGTTCGTAACAGTACCGCCGGTGGAGATATATGAATAGAATTGAAGAATATACGATGCGTCGGAGGAGTCTATTTTGCCGTCATTGTCAACGTCGGCAGCAGCTTTTTGAGCATCGGTAAGAAGTGACGCCTTGCCTGTAGAGGTCAGAGAATAATCGGCAAGAACAACTGCGGCATCGCTGGAATCAACGGATTTATCGCCGTTTACATCTCCTATAGCCGTTTCGGGTTCGGGAGCTTTGCCGAGAGATACAAATTTTCTATTGTATTTTTCCGCATATGCCTGCGCGGTCGAGTTATCATAGCCGTAAATTGTGCCGTCAAAATAATGGAACTTTCCATCGCTGTCATAACCGTTTGAAATTGTATAATCAGCATCATAAATTTCACATTTTGAATTAAGAATAGTTATTGATTTAAGAGCTGTGCAGTTTACAAACGCATAATCTCCGATACTTTCAACGGAATCGGGTATCGTTGCCGATGTAAGACTTAAACACCAGGAAAACGTTTGAACGCCGATATTTGTAACAGAATCGGGAATAGTTACCGACGTAAGTCCTGTGCAGTTTACAAACGCATAATCGCCGATATTTGTAACGGAATCGGGTATCGTTACCGATGTAAGACTTTTGCATCCATCAAACGCATAATCGCCGATACTTGTAACGGAATCGGGTATTGTGATTGATTTAAGGACAAAGCACCAAGAAAACGCCCGAACGCCAATAGTTGTAACGGAATCCGGTATATTTGCCGATGCAAGTTTTTGGCATCCGTTAAACGCGCTATTGCCGATACTCTTAACAGAATCGGGTATGGTTATTGACGTAAGGCTGGTGCAGTCGCTAAACGTTTCCTCAGGGATATTTGCAACGCCTGAGGGGAGAGTTATCGACGCAAGACTTGAACACCTGAAAAACGCTCTATAACCGATACTTGTAACAGAATCCGGGATGGTTATTGACGTAAGACTTGTACAGCCGCTGAACGTTTCCTCAGGGATATTTGTAACGCCTGAGGGTATAGTTATTGATCCAAGGCTTGTGCAGTTCTTAAACGCCCAATCATCTATACTTGTAACGGAATTGGGTATAATTACTGATTTTAGATTTATGCATTTGTAAAACGCGCTGTCACCGATGCTCGTAACAGGCAGACCGTCTATTTCGGAGGGAATAACGACCTCCGTTGATTCTCCGTTATATTTGTCGATTTCAATATGGTTACTGAATTGCCGGATCGTAAAGTCACCGTATTCTTTGGAAGCGAAGTTTTCGCCTGCATTTGCGGTTATGGAGCGTATTGGGAAAATCTCTGCGAATGCGGACATGTACGCTCCCATAACGGTTATAGTAAGGAGCGAAGCTAAAAGTTTTTTTATCTTCATATAAACCTCCCGGAGTTTTGATATAATTATTATAGCATATTTTCAAATTAAAGTAAAGAGTTTTGTAAAACATTCAGGTAAGATCATGCTGGAAAATTATTAAAAAATTTTTCGGTGTCTGCAATTTCAAACACAATATGATATAAGCAGCGTGTCGCTGCACCCGAGTTCACGCTAAAAAAATATCAGCCGAAATTTATTTCCGCGTCTGCTGCAATTTCAAACACAATATGATATAAGCAGCGTGTCGCTGCACCCAAGTTCACGCTAAAAAAATATCAGCCGAAATTTATTTCCGCGTCTGCTGCAATTTC
>CAJTYV010000006.1:110743-155796 GCA_910584195.1 uncultured Ruminococcus sp.
CGCGTCTGCTGCAATTTCAAACACAATATGATATAAGCAGCGTGTCGCTGCACCCGAGTTCACGCTAAAAAAATATCAGCCGAAATTTATTTCCGCGTCTGCTGCAATTTCAAACACAATATGATATAAGCAGCGTGTCGCTGCACCCGAGTTCACGCTAAAAAAATATCAGCCGAAATTTATTTCCGCGTCTGCTGCAATTTCAAACACAATATGATATAAGCAGCGTGTCGCTGCACCCAAGTTCACGCTAAAAAAATATCAGCTGAAATTTATTTCCGCGTCTGTTGCAATTTCAAACACAATATGATATAATAATAACAAATAAACTGAACAGGATAAAAAAATGAATGTTAAAAATATACTTATAAGCAGACTTGCTCAGGCAAGAGGAGAATTTATATCCGGAGCTGAACTTTCAAGGCAGCTGGAGGTTTCAAGAAATGCCGTATGGAAGGCTGTTAAGGCTCTTGAAGCAGACGGGTATGCCATAGAATCGGTTACGGCTAAGGGATACCGTATCTCAGAACATAATATGAGACTTTCTGCCGAGATCATTTCCGCTGAAAATACTGCGGAGTCGCTTGGCGGAAATATTATAGTTCTGTCCGAAACATCGTCCACCAATACTTATGCAAAAGCGCTTGCCGCAGACGGCGCTGTCCACGGAACCGTAGTCGCTGCCGATACTCAAACCGGAGGAAAGGGCAGGCTCGGCAGACATTTTGAATCTCCGTCGGAAACGGGACTTTATATGAGCGTTATTATACGACCGAAATTCGATATTTCCTATGCGTCGCTGATTACCTCGGCTGCCGCAGTGGCTGCCGCCGAATCTGTGGAAAAGCTGTGCGGCTGCGATGTAAATATAAAATGGGTCAACGACCTCTATATGAACGGCAGAAAAATATGCGGCATACTTACCGAAGCTTCTCTGAATCTTGAACTGAACTCTCCCGAATACGCCGTTATCGGTATCGGAATTAACGTTCGGCACACAGAATTTCCGGATGAGCTTAAACAGCGCGCGACCACTGTAGAGGACGAATCAGGCAGAAAAATTGACAGAAATAAGCTTTGCGGCGAAATTCTCGGCAGGCTTGAATATTATCTCGGACGCATCGAAGATCACGGACATCTTGATGAATACCGCCGCAGGGAAATGCTGACGGGAAACATGATCTCTGCAAATATCGGCAGCGAAACAATTATCGGCAAAGCTGTCGGTATTGACGATAACGCCAATCTTATCATCGAGCTTAACGATGGAACCCACAAAAATCTTATATCGGGAGAGGCGAATCTCTGCCGTATACAAAAGTAAAACGGAGATAGTAAGAAAAATGAACAAATACAAAAAGCTTGCGTTTAATACGCTGATATTCGGGATAGGCAGCTTTGGTTCAAAAATTCTTGTAATATTGCTGACCCGTCTTTATACAAAAGAAATTGATCCGGGCAATATGGGTATAAAAAGCAATCTGGAAACAATAGCATTGCTTCTTCAGCCTATTTTTACATTTGCACTTCAAGAGTATCTTATACGATTCGGAATTGATAAAAAATATGACAAGCGCGCGGTATTCACTACTTCTGCCGCAATGACCCTTATCGGAATGGCAGCGGTCATACTGTTAGTTCCGGGGCTGAGGTTCATATCTGTTTTCAGCTTTATAAGCGGCTATTCCATGATGCTTGCGGTGTATATCTGTACATCGTCTCTGCGAATGCTTTGCGCTCAGTTTGTACGCGCAAGAGATATGGTCAAGCTTTTTTCGCTGGACGGAATTTTAGCAACGCTTACTCTTTTTATTTTTAATGTTATATTTATTTCGGAACTGAAAATGGGGATCAAAGGATTTTTCCTGTCGGTTATTCTTTCCGATATTTTATCGGCAGTTTTCCTCTTTTTAACGGCTGGTTTGAAAAAATTTCTCGGCAGAAAATATTTCAGCGTGAAGCTTGTATTTGAGATGCTCAGATTTTCCCTGCCCCTTGTTCCCACTATTGTTATGTGGACTGTAACAAGCCTTTCGGATCGTATCTTCCTCAGCAATATGAGGAGCAGCCGCGTAGAACTCGGCGATTCCGCTACTGGACTTTACGATGTTGCAAATAAAATTCCCAACCTTATATCTATGGTTTCCACAATTTTCTTTCAGGCATGGAATATTTCCGCAATAGCCGAAAACGATTCCGCAGACAGAAGCAGCTTTTACGAAAAGGTTTACTCAACATATGAAGCCATTCTTTTTATAGCCGCGTCGGGACTTATGCTGCTGACAAAGCCTATTACGTCGTTTCTTGCCAATTCCGATAATTACGAGGCGTACAGCGCGGTTTACCTTTATACGCCCGTGCTGATAATCGCTGCGGTTTTTACAGCTCTCAATCAATTCCTCGGAGGCATTTACTCCGCAACAAAGCATACTAAGAACAGCTTCTGGACGTGTCTTGCGGCATGTACGGCAAATCTTATCCTCAACTACGTAATGATACCTGTGATAGGCATACAGGGAGCTGCCACAGCCACTCTGCTGAGCTATTATCTGTGTTTCTGGGCAAGAATAATTGACGCGCGTTACTATGTTCCTTTTAAATTCAGCGGAGCGCGTTCCCTTACAAATACAGGTTTGCTTGTACTTATGAGCATTATTGTAATAAAAGCTCCTCCCTTATGGGGCGTATGGCTGTTTCTGATATTTGCGGCAGTGACCATTATGAACTTTAAGCCTATGATGGCTACGGTGAGAAAAATAGTCTCAAGAAAACGATAATTACAAAAAGGAGTGTTTTTATGCCTACACCTCACAACAACGCTAAAAAAGGCGATATTGCAAAAACCGTTCTTATGCCGGGAGATCCGCTGAGAGCGAAATTCATAGCTGAAAACTATCTTGAAAAGCCGGTATGTTATAACGAAGTACGCGGTATGTTGGGATTTACGGGTACTTACAAGGGAGTTCCCGTATCGGTTCAGGGCAGCGGAATGGGTATGCCTTCGATAGGAATATATTCCTATGAGCTGTACAACGAATACAACGTTGAAAATATCATAAGAGTGGGTACGGCAGGAGCTATCGCCGATAATGTTTCCCTCAGAGACGTTATTATCGGAGTAAGCGCAAGCACTAACTCAAACTTTGCATCGCAGTACCGTCTGCCCGGAACATACGCACCGACAGCTTCATGGAAACTCGTTTCGGCGGCGGTAAGGGCGGCAGAAAAAAAGAACTGCGTTTTCCATGCGGGAAATATTCTTTCCTCAGATACTTTTTACGATGATGCGGACAGTCTTGCCGAATGGAATAAAATGGGAGTTCTCGCAATTGAAATGGAAGCTGCTGCGCTGTACATGAACGCCGCGCGGGCAGGAAAAAATGCTCTGTGCATTCTTACAGTCTCGGACTGTCCGCTTAAAGGAGAATCCACAACCGCCGAGGAGCGTCGGACTTCTTTTCGCGATATGATGGAGATTTCTCTCGAAACGGCAATATCTGTTTAAGGAGATATTCTACATGAAAATAAAAAAATTAATTGCCGTACTGCTCACAACGTGTGCGTTTGCTGCCGGGACGCCGTCCTCATCGAGGCTGTATGCAAATGCGGTAAATTTAGACGATATTGTTATAGATATTGACGCTTCGCTTGAACAAGAGTACGAATTCACTCTCAAAAACGACGGAACGTATGAAATAAGCGGATATATTCGTGAAATAGAGGAAAATCCTGTATTTACCCCATCGCCCGATATTTATCTGCCCAAGTCTTTTAAAGGAAAGCCTGTCACAAGTATCGGCGATCATGCGTTCTGCACAAATAATTTCGATTATATTACGGGAACCGTTAACATTCCGTCAAGTATCACTTCAATTGGCAAAGACGCTTTTTATCTGTGCAATTTTACAAACTGCGTTATTCCCGAAAGCGTAACGTCAATAGGAATATCTGCTTTTTCCCAAACCCCTTATCTTGATAATTTGCGCAAACAAAACCCCGTTGTCATTGTAAATAACGTTTTGCTGGACGCTAAAACGGCTTCGGGAGACGTTGTTCTTCCAAACACTCTGACAACTATTCCCTCTTTCACATTCACTGACAACGAACTTGTTAAAAGCGTATATATTCCCGATTCCGTTAAGGAAATCGCCCCGCACGCTTTTGACGGCTGCAAATCGCTGGAAAAATTTAATTTTCCAAAAGACATCACTGAAATAAACAATTGGACGTTTTCGTACTGCGAAAGTCTCAGCGGACCTCTTACTATTCCCTCAAACGTCAGCTCTATCGGTGAATGCGCATTTTGGTCATGTAAAAATCTGACATCTGTAAATATCCCGAACGGAGTGACATATATCGGCGGAAGCGCGTTTAAGTTCTGTATGGCTGTTACGGAGGTCTCTGTTCCTGATAGCGTCAAGATCATCGAGGGCTGTGCGTTCAGCGAAAACCACAAGCTTGAAAACATCGTAATACCTGCAAGCGTTGAGCTGATAGGTCAGGGCTGCTTCAGATACGATTATTCCCTCGATTATGTTAAGATACTGAATCCCAACTGCGAAATTTATGACGATGACGATACATTCCCGGCATATACCGTTATTTACGGCTATGAAAACTCAACCGCTCACGAATATGCTATAAAATACGACAGAAAATTTGTTTCTCTCGGAGAATCCTCTGTTCCCAGATTAAATAAAGGCGATATTAACGGCGACGGAACTGTCGATTCCAGTGACGCCGCAGTTGTTCTTATCGACTATTCCTTAACCTCTACAGGAAAAGGTTCTGCACTTACAGACGCTCAGAAATCTGCCGCAGACATAGATAAAGACGGAAAAATAGATGCTTCCGACGCTTCTTTTATTCTCCGTTTCTATTCATACGTTTCCACCGGCGGTACGGTGACTGATATGTCTAAATGGCTTAATAATTTATTATAATGACGCTGTTATAACAAGTTCTTGGGGTCTGCTGTGTTGATTTCTGTGAAAAAGTGAAATTTCCCCTTGCTTTTTCCTGAAAAATGTAGTATACTATATAAGAATAAATAATTTTCCGCTGTAATGTTCAGTTATCAATTGTAAATTTTAACAAGGGAGATTTTTACTATGCCAAAAATTCAGGATATCAACAAAATCATGATAATCGGTTCGGGCCCTATTATTATCGGTCAGGCCTGCGAATTTGACTATTCAGGCACTCAGGCGTGTAAAGCGTTAAGAAACCTCGGCTACGAAATAGTGCTTGTAAACTCGAATCCGGCAACGATCATGACCGATCCCGATATTGCCGATACAACTTATATTGAACCGCTTAACCTCGAAAGATTAACTCAGATAATCGAGAAAGAGCGTCCCGATGCTCTTCTTCCGAATCTCGGAGGACAGTCAGGACTTAACCTCTGTTCGGAGCTTGATAAAGCCGGAGTTCTCGAAAAATACGGCGTAAGAGTTATAGGAGTGCAGGTTGACGCTATCGAACGCGGCGAGGATCGTATCGAGTTCAAGAACGCTATGTCCGCACTCGGGATCGGTATGCCCAAAAGCGAAGTTGCATATACCGTTGACGAGGCAGTGAAAATAGCTGAAACTCTCAAATATCCGGTTGTTCTCCGTCCGGCTTATACTATGGGCGGCGCAGGCGGCGGCATGGTTTACAACGTTGACGAGCTTAAAGTCGTATGCGCAAGAGGCTTGCAGGCTTCACTGGTAGGACAGGTTCTTGTAGAGGAGTGCATCTTCGGCTGGGAAGAGCTTGAACTTGAAGTTGTCCGTGATTCCGCCAATAATAAAATAACCGTATGCTTTATCGAGAATATCGACCCGATCGGCGTACACACGGGCGATTCTTTCTGTTCCGCGCCTATGCTGACTATTCCCGAGGACGTTCAGAAAGAGCTTCAGGAAATGTCCTACAAAATTATAGAATCTATACAGGTCATCGGCGGCTGTAACTGTCAGTTCGCACGCGATCCCGAAAGCGGACGCATCGTTGTTATCGAGATAAACCCCAGAACCTCACGTTCTTCCGCGCTCGCTTCAAAGGCTACGGGTTTCCCCATAGCTCTTGTATCCGCTATGCTTGCCTGCGGTCTTACCCTTGACGAAATTCCCTGCGGAAAATACGGCACTCTCGATAAATACGTTCCCGACGGCGATTACGTTGTTATCAAATTTGCTCGCTGGGCGTTTGAAAAATTCAAGGGCGCAGAGGATAAGCTCGGTACTCAGATGCGCGCTGTCGGCGAGGTCATGAGCATCGGCAAAACCTACAAGGAAGCTTTCCAAAAAGCTGTCCGCAGTCTTGAAACAGGCAGATACGGTCTTGGATTCGCCAAAAACTTCAATAATATGACAAAGGACGAGCTTCTCGGTCTGCTCAAATATCCTACAAGCGAAAGACAGTTCGTTATTTACGAGGCTCTCAGAAAAGGCGCGTCCATAGAAGAGATATTCGAGCTTACAAAGATAAAGCGCTATTTCCTTGAACAGATGCTCGAGCTTGTGCAGGAGGAAGAAAAGCTTCTCACGCTGAAAGGCGGCGTTCCCGAAAAGGACGTTCTCAGACAGGCTAAGCTTGACGGTTTCAGCGACCGCTACCTCAGCATGCTCCTTGAAGTTACCGAGGAGGAAATAAGAAACGCACGTATAGGTTTCGGCATATGCGAAGCGTGGGAGGGCGTTCACGTCAGCAGCACTCAGAACGCGGCTTACTATTACAGCACATATCACCTCGACAAGGACAGCAGTCCCTCAAACAGCGACAGACCGAAAATTATGATACTCGGCGGCGGTCCCAACAGAATCGGTCAGGGTATCGAATTCGATTACTGCTGCGTTCATGCGGCTCTTGCACTGAAAAAACTCGGCTTTGAATCAATTATCGTAAACTGCAACCCCGAGACGGTTTCCACCGACTACGATACTTCCGATAAGCTCTATTTCGAGCCGCTTACTCTCGAGGACGTTCTCGCTATCCACGAAAAGGAAAAGCCGGTGGGCGTTATCGCTCAGTTCGGCGGTCAGACTCCTCTTAACCTTGCTAACGACCTTAAAAAGTACGGCGTAAATATACTCGGAACTACTCCGGAGACTATCGACCTTGCAGAGGACAGAGATCACTTCCGCGCTATGATGGACAGATTGGGAATCCCCATGCCCGAAGCGGGAATGGCTGTAAATGCAGACGAAGCTATTGAAATAGCAAACCGCATCGGTTACCCCGTTATGGTTCGTCCTTCCTACGTTCTCGGCGGACGCGGAATGGAGATAGTTCACGATGATGAAATGATGAGAGTTTATATGAATGCGGCTGTAGGCGTAACTCCCGACAGACCGATTCTTATCGACCGTTTCCTCAACCATGCTACCGAGTGCGAGGCGGACGCTATCTCCGACGGCACGAATTGTTTCGTACCTGCCGTTATGGAGCATATCGAGCTTGCCGGCGTTCATTCAGGCGACTCCGCTTGTATTCTTCCCTCAAAGAATCTCACCGAAAAGCAGGTTGAGACTATCAAGGATTATACAAGAAAAATTGCCGTGGAAATGAACGTATGCGGTCTTATGAATATGCAGTACGCTATAGAGGGAGACACAGTATACGTACTTGAAGCTAACCCGAGAGCTTCGAGAACAGTTCCCCTTGTTTCAAAGGTATGCGACATCAATATGGTTCGTATTGCCACGGAAATAATTACATCTTCGCTTACAGGCAAACCGTCCCCCGTTCCGGAGCTTAAAGACCGCCGCATAAATCATTACGGCGTAAAGGAAGCCGTATTCCCGTTTAATATGTTTCAGGAGGTTGACCCCGTACTTGGACCCGAAATGCGTTCTACAGGCGAGGTTCTGGGAATTTCTCAGTCGTTCGGCGAGGCTTACTACAAGGCGCAGGAAGCTACTAAGAATCCTCTTCCGGACAGCGGAACGGTACTTCTCAGTATATGCGACAGAGACAAGCCCGAACTTACGGAGATAGCAAAGGGATTCAACGAGCTGGGCTTCCGCGTTATTGCAACACATAAGTGCTATAAGCTTCTTGTACAGGAGGGAATCCCCTGCGAAAGAATATTCAAGATCTATGAGGGCAGACCGAATATTGCCGATGAAATCGCAAACGGCGAAATTCAGCTTATTATCAATACGCCTGCCGGCAAATCGTCTGTTCATGACGACAGCTATATACGTAAGGCGGCTATCAAGCACCGTATTCCATATATCACCACAATGGCTGCGGCTAAAGCAAGCCTTGAGGGCATCAAGGCTATTAAGCTCAATCATCACATAGAGGTCAAGTCCCTGCAGGAACACCACAGAGATATTGACTGATCTAAGGCAACACCGCACAAAGCACGCCTGACGGCTTTGCACGTCATCTGCTTGCATATTTTCCGTCATATCACACAAATTTTCCTTGTAATACGACAGTATTGCTGCGTCAAATTTATGCAATCTGACGAAAGATCTGACTGCGCATCTGCCGCACAATCTTTGTGCGGTGTTGCCCTAATGACAAAACGAGGGACACGGCACGCCGTGTCCCTGTTAATAATCGACAATTTTAATGACATTGGTTATTTGCGAAAGGTGAAATACATATGAAAAAATTTATTTTACCGGCAGTTTTTTCAGCAGCGTTGCTGTCTGGTATTCCTGTTAATATGAACTGTTTCATTATGCCTGCAAATGTTTTAGCAGTTGATGACGATTCAGAAAATGCCGATACTGAATATGATTATTATGAAATTGATTTTAATGACATGATATTTGTACCGAGGGAAGACAGACCTAATGAACTCATGTTACAAACTTATTACGGTAATGAACGAGAGCTTATAGTACCGGAAACTGTAGAGGGATTGACGGTCACCGGCATTAATGACGGTGCTTTTGCTAACAGCAAAGCGAAAGGCTGCATTTTTGAAAATGTTACACTGCCCGACAGTATCGACTACTTTGGCAGTGAGATACTAAACAGGCTCTAAACAAATTGCGGACGACATAACATCGCCGGAAATGACAGTGACTCAAAAAATCAGGGCGCTGCCTAAAAAACAGGGTGGTTCAGCCGCCCTGTTTTTTGTGCTCAAAAGGGTCTGCAAATCCTTAAAAATTAAACAGTATATACAGAATGCACTAAAAAAGTGTTAATTTTTTGTTACAATCTCTTTAAGATTTATTAAATTTAGACTTGATTTTTACTTTATGTTATGCTACAATATTATTAGAACCCGTGTTCACAGAAAATTTTGTAAAGGAGATTCTTTATGGATATTAAAGAAAAAATTGAGGAAATCGTTTCTAAAGTCAAAAACGATAAAGAATTCGGAAAAAATTTCAAGGAAGCTCCCGTTAAAGCCGTTGAAAGCGTTATCGGAATAGATCTTCCCGACGATCAGATTGAAAAGATAATCAGCGGCGTTAAAGCCAAGGTCAGCTTTGACGACCTCGGAGATAAGCTCGGCGGTATTTTCGATAAATTGAAAAAATAATTTGTTCGCGTAGAATAAGCTAAGTTTTGTAAATTCAGCGAACTTGTGAGCGGCTGCGCGGACTGGGTGCAGCGACACGCTGCTAAATAGGGAGGTATGATTATTAAAATGATAAAAAAATTTCTTGTAAATCTCTGCGTTGTTATTCTATCACTTTCTGTCGTGCCTCTTTGGTCTGAGGACGGGATATTTGCTAATGCCGCTGTTGCTGCGCTTTGGCCTGTAGATTTGGAATTCAGCGAGGTCACCACATTTTTTGACCCTAACAGGAACACGGGAGGTATTAATTCCGGTCATAACGCTATTGATATTCCGGCTGATTTCAATGCTAATATCTATGCGCCGATAAACGGAGTCTGCGTTTCGGCAGGTTGGATGGACGACTATGGAATCCTCATTATCCTGCGTCACGAGGAATTAAACATCTACACGTTCTATGCGCACTGCTCTTATGCAAATGTCTCGGCAGGGCAAACAGTTTCCGCAGGCGATATAATCGGTCATGTCGGAAATACGGGAAATTCCGACGGCAATCATCTTCACTTCGGCATATGCGACACCCTCACCGGAGGCTGGCCTGATATTATGTACTACGACCCTCTTACCTATTTCACCTACGAAACAGAACCTGCCAAGGAGGATTGCGGCTGTACGGAGGACTATGCCGGAACATACGTTACTAAAAATATTGATACATATCTTAACGTCAGAAGCGGTCATGGTTCGGAATTTTCGATAGTGGGGCAGCTTTACCCCTACAGCGAATTTACGGTAACAAAAGCAGACGGAAACTGGGCGCACGTTGAATACGAGGGAGTATCGGGTTATTGCTCTATGGAATATATTCAGCGAAAGGAAAATCCGGAATCTGCTATGACTATCTCCGGGGAAACAGTTCCAAACGGAGAAATAACTCAAGGGGAAGCCTTTGAAATAAAAGGTATCATTACCTCAAATCTGCCGATAATACGTTTTACGGGCGGTATTTACAAGGCTGACGGAGCATCGCCCGTATACGTTCACGAGACTGCGCCGAATTCTCTGAAATACGATCTTTCCGGAGAGTTTGACAATAATATGCTTTTCAATAAGCTTGAACCGGGTACATACGTTTATAAAGTTGAGGCGGAGGATTCAAGCGGAAAGGTATACTACTTTATCGGAAAAAGCTTTATGGTTACACAGAAATCCTTGTCTGTACCGAATGCTCCCGGCGACCTTAACGGCGATGGAAATATAACGATAGCCGACGGAGTTATTCTGCAAAAATATATTCTCGGTATTGAGCCGCTTTCAGCCGAACAGCTCAAATATGCCGACTTGACAGGCGACGGCATAACAGACGCTTTCGACATGATTATGATAAGAAAATTAATAGTATCGGAAAAGTAATTGCTAAGGAGGGGACTCCCTTTTGCTTTCAACAAGCAGACGGCTTTACATCGTCAGCAATTATATTTTTAAGCTGTATTCATAGGATAAGCTGAGCGTCCTCTATGGATACAGTTTCTTAGATTCACCACATAAATTCCACGTCGGGAGCTTTAACCGAATCCGTAACAGGTTTTTCTGCCTGAATAAGTTCCTTAGCTTTACCGATAGCTTTTTCTGTTTCAATCCTTTCAGCAATTTCGTGAAAGTAATCGTTCAGCGGCATTACGAGCTTAAAAACTTCAATTACCTCATTTGCTGAATCGGGACGGCTAAGCTGCGGTATATCGCTTATTCTGCGGTATGCCGACAGCCCTTTTTTTATGAAGAATTCCTCCGCTTCGGGAACGGAGCATTTCTTTTTGCGCTTATATTCCTCACCGCCGAATTCTATTCCCTGCTTTTTCAAGGATTCCGCCATATTCAGGAATTTTTGCGGTTCGTCAGATATATCTTGTCTGAAACGTTCCATGACTGCCGCTTCCGGTTTTGCTATGCGAAAGCCAAATTCCGCCCCTTCGGGAGAAAGCTCAAAATACAGGGTCGGCGTTTTGTTCCAGTAATACGCCTGATAGCGGACATATATCCAAAGTGTGTCACGATAGTGAAGATACGGCGGAAAGCTTTCGTCACGATATATTCTGCCGGTCTTGCATATCATTCCCGTTTTTTCAAAGGGCTTATATATTGTTTCTGTAAGCTCCTTCAACGGTTCGTAAATTTTCTCTGTGTAAATTTTTTTTCTGGGTTCGAACCATTCTTTGTTATTATTAACTCTTATTTCAAAAAGGAAATCAATGGCTTCCTTTGAAAATCCTTTGAACATTGCTGCACCTCGCAAATTTTTATTTGTATCAGATACGTCAAATATCATCGAATATGATTATAGCATATTGTGCTTAAAATTGCAACATACGCGGAAATAAATTATGGTTAATATTTTTTCCAGCGCGAACTCGGGTGCAGCGACACGCTGCTTGTATCATATTGTGTTTGAAATTGTAAGGAGCGCGGAAATAATTTGAGTTTTGTAAATTCAGCGAACTTGTGAGCGGCAGCGTGAGTTGGGTGCAGCGACACGCTGCTTAAAGTTTATATAAAAATATTGAATCTGTAATTGACAACAGTGAGAAATGATGTTATAATAATATTAATAACGCTGTTTAACGGCGGAATATGCGATTTTTGACCGAAAGGATTTTTTTATGGCAAAGGATAAGAAAATGGTAACGGCGATAACTTCGATGGACGAGGATTTCGCTCAGTGGTATACCGATATATGCAAAAAAGCTGAGCTTGTAGAATATACAAGCGTTAAGGGGTGTATGGTAATACGTCCCTACGGATATGCTGTATGGGAGAATATTCAGAGAATACTTGACGGAATGTTCAAGGAAACGGGTCATGAAAACGTTTGTATGCCCATGTTCATTCCCGAAAGTCTGCTTCAGAAAGAAAAAGATCACGTTGAGGGTTTTGCTCCGGAGGTTGCGTGGGTAACTCACGGCGGAAATGAAAAGCTTGAGGAGCGTATGTGTGTCCGCCCGACTTCCGAAACGCTTTTCTGTGAGCATTATGCAAATATTATTCATTCATACCGTGACTTGCCGAAGCTTTACAATCAGTGGGTAAGCGTGGTTCGCTGGGAAAAGACTACGCGTCCGTTTCTCCGTTCAAGAGAATTTCTCTGGCAGGAGGGTCATACTATCCATGCAACTGCTGAGGAGGCTGTAGAGGAAACAGAGCGTATGCTGGGCGTTTACGCCGATTTTTGCGAAAATGCTCTTGCTATGCCGGTTGTAAAGGGCAGAAAAACAGAGAGCGATAAGTTCGCCGGAGCTGTGTCTACATATGCTATAGAAGCTCTTATGCACGACGGAAAGGCGCTTCAGGCAGGAACTTCCCATTATTTCGGCGACGGATTTGCTAAGGCATTTGATATTGAGTACACTGACAAAGAGAATAAGCGAGTGTTCCCTCATCAAACGAGCTGGGGCGTTACAACGCGTCTTATCGGCGCGGTTATTATGACTCACGGCGACAATAACGGGCTTGTTCTTCCTCCGGCTGTCGCGCCGATTCAAGCTGTTATCATTCCTATTGCTCAGCATAAGGAGGGGGTTCTCGATAAAGCTAACGAGCTTAAAGAGCGTCTTGCAAAAGCCGGATGCCGCGTTAAGCTTGACGACAGCGAAAATTCCCCCGGATGGAAGTTCGCAGAATATGAAATGAAAGGCGTTCCGATTCGGGTCGAGATCGGACCTAAGGACATTGAAGCTGGTCAGTGCGTTATAGCTTCGCGCTGGAATGGTGAAAAGGTTATTGTTCCGCTTGATAAGCTTGAAGAAACAGCTGCTGCCAAGCTTATTGAAGCACGTGACGGTATGTATGCAAAGGCGCTCGCAAATCAGGAAAACAGAACATATTCCTGCCTGAATATGGAGGAAATCGTCAAGGTTCTGGAGAAAAACGGCGATGGTTTCATCAAGGCTATGTGGTGCGGCGAAGAAGCCTGCGAGGATGAAGTGAAAGAGAAAACGGGCGTTGGCTCACGCTGTATTCCTTTTGAGCAGGAAAAGCTTTCGGACGTATGCGTATGCTGCGGCAAGCCTGCAAAGCATATGGTATATTGGGGAAAGGCTTATTAATCTATAATATCAAACACCGAACAGAACGTGGTATACGGTCTTGTTCGGTGTTTTTGGTCTCAACAGCGCACAATTCGCATTTAGTAAAAATAAATAAGCACTTCCTCAAACTGAGAAAGTGCTTATTTACCGCCATTTGACATGGAGCTAATGACCCGATTCGAACGGGCGACCTGCTCATTACGAGTGAGCTGCTCTACCTGCTGAGCCACATTAGCATAAATCTGCATACACGTTTACATTAACATTATATCATAAACAAGCAGACTTGTCAATATATTTTTTTAGTTTTATGTTTAAAAAATAGAATATCGGCAGCAGTTTTTAATGGAGCTTGTTGTAAATAAAAGTTCCGATGCAGCCTATTGCCGTACCGGCAGCATAGCTGAGCAGATCTTCAACGGCAAAGCTCGTGCCTATAAGCACACGAAAAAAATGAATGTTGCCCAGTCCGATAAGGTCAACAATATTTATAAGCTGCAAAAACTCCACCAAAAATGCGAATATCAACACGCCGATGTGTACGATATAATGGTTGTTCTTACCGCCGAGAAATGACTGCACAAGGCAGTATACAACCCAGACTACAATAATATCACCGCCGTAGTTTCTGAGCCAGTTGCCGTGCTGAGTAAGAGCGATAGCTACTTCGGCAGCAATCAGCAGAATAAGCAATATAATGTAAGGAAGCCTTTTTTTCATATCAATCCACCAACGCCGCCAGTTCGGGGAAAACTCCGAGACTGCGTTTCAGAATGCCGTTGAACATAGCGAGAACGATACCATAATTGGTAAAAGGAACTTCTTGTGCTTCGGCGGAATTTTTCCTGTAGAGGACTTCTTTTTCGCCCAGCATACAGCCGCCGCAGTGGATAACGAGATTGAACTCCGAAAGGTTTTCTGGAAAATCGCGACCCGAGCTTAAAATTATCTCCGGCTCTGCACCTGTGTATTTTTTCAGCAGCTTCGGGAGCTTCACGCTGCCGATGTCGCCGCATTGACGGTGGTGAGTGCATCCCTCTGAGATGAGGATTTTATCGCCGTTTTTCAAATCTTTCACAGCCGCAGCGCCTTTAACGGCAGTATCTAAAAACCCTTTGTATCTTGCCATAAGAATAGAAAAGGAGGTCAGGGGAACACTTTCGGGAACTATCCTGCTTACCATGCCGAACGCCTGTGAATCGGTTACGACCATTTTCGGCGGTGCGGCAAGTCCGTTCAGAACGGCTTCAAGCTGAAATTCTTTAGCGAAAACAGCCATGCCGTCAGCATCG
This sequence comes from uncultured Ruminococcus sp., assembly GCA_910584195.1. Lineage (GTDB taxonomy): Bacteria > Bacillota > Clostridia > Oscillospirales > Ruminococcaceae > Ruminococcus. Next base: position 125,593 of record CAJTYV010000006.1, read on the forward strand.
AGTATATCGCGGAGCGTCTGAACCTGCGGAAGTATCATTCTGCCTTTCGGAGCGGCTGCGTCTATCGGCGTAACAAGTACGACTATATCCTCGGGATTGAGCATATCTCCGATAATACGCCTTTTTTCACCGTTCACCTTTACAATGGCCGCTATCTTTTCTTTGAGGGCATTTATATTAGTTTTATTTTTAGCGCTTACTGTTATTTCATTTTCGGAGACGATTTCTTTTTCACATAAGTCGGACTTATTGTAGGCAATGATATAAGGAATTTTCCGTTCGTCAAAAAGCGCTGTAAGCTCCTTTTCGCATTCTCCGAACCCCTGCGTAATATCGGCGGCAAGTACGGCAATATCGGTTTTAGCTAATATCATACGCGTTTTTTTGATGCGAAGCTCGCCAAGCTTGCCCTCATCGTCAAAGCCGGGCGTGTCGATTATTTCAACAGGTCCGAGCGGAAGAAGCTCCATTGCTTTGTAAACAGGGTCGGTGGTAGTCCCCTTAACATCGGAAACTACCGAAAGCTCTTGCCCTGTAACAGCGTTCACTAAAGAGGATTTTCCGGCATTCCTTCTTCCGAAAAAGGCGATGTGAAGCCTTTCGCCGGACGGCGTATCATTTAAGCTCATAATTACCTCCAGTTACATACAGCCCTCTAAACGGTCGATGACCCAATCGAGTATATCGCCGAAGTCAAGATCTCTGCACTCGTCGTCGTGATCTATATACATAATTTCTCCGGTTTCCTTGTAAAAGCATACGCTCACGCCCCAGCCGCCGAGTTCGCCGATAACAACGCACTCGTCCGGGATGCCGACGGGTTTTTCATCGTTGTCAACGATAAATTCGTCAGGCTCGTAAAAATCAGCCGCACCGCTGCCGAGTGTTGCACGTCTTGAAAAATGCAGCCATTCCTTATAAGAATCAGGGATCTTTATATCATTTTTGTTCTCCCAGTCCGCAATTTCAGTGTCGGATAAAGGTTCTTCGAACTCGAAAAATTCATCAGACAGCTCTTTGCTGTATCCCACGATAGTCTCGATACGCTCTTTCAGGCTATTTTTCGGTATCTCAGGAATATACATAAGATCACTCCCATTTGTTCAGGAATTTTCAAAATTCAGACTGTCGAGAACCTTTCTCAATGCGGCTGCACTTGCCTGAAGCTTAGCTATCTCCGCGTCCGTAAGATTCGGCGAGACCTCTTTCTCTATACCGTGACCTCCAATGACCGCCGGCAGACTGAGACATACGTCGTTTATGCCGTATCTTCCGCTGATAAGGCTCGAAACGGTGCGGATATTATTGGAATCGCGGAGAACGTCGTCGCAAAGCTTGTTGACGGTCAAAGAAATTGCATAGAAAGTCGCGCCTTTGCGCTTTATAACTTCTCCGCCCGCTTTGCGGACTTCCTGAATTATTTCCTCCTCGTCAATTTCCCGATGATCCTGTTCCGCGCAGTATTCTTCCATAGAGCTTCCGGCAATATTGGTAATAGACCACGGTATCATGGAAGTGTCGCCGTGTTCGCCGAAAACATAGGCATGAACGCTGTTGGGACTAATGTCGAGATGATCTGCAATGCTTGAACGCAGACGCGAAGTGTCGAGGGCTGTGCCGGAACCAAAGACCTGTTCGGGTTTAAGGTCGGTACACTTAAGTATAGCGTAAGTGATAATATCAACAGGATTGCTGACAACGATATATATTGCATCTGGGGCAGCTTTGGCTATTTTGGGCATAACGTCCTTAATGATATTTACGTTTGCCTGTGCAAGGTCGATACGCGTCTGACCGGGCTTGCGTGCAAGACCAAGAGTAACAACGACAATATCCGCGCCTGCCGCATCATCGTAAGTGCCGTCGAAAACCTCGACATTATGGCTGAATGAAACGCCCTGACGAATATCCATAGCTTCGCCTTTAGCCTTTTCTTTATTAATATCTATAAGCACAATATCGGAACAAGTTCCTGCCACGGCAAATGTATACGCACATGTTGCGCCGACGTTTCCTGCGCCGAGGACAGCAATTTTCTTTCCGCCTTTAATGTTAGCCATAAAAAAACCACCTTTTAATTTAGTTATTAGGACAAAAACCGCAGCGAACCGCGCGTTTTCCCGCATTGCGTCCGCATACAGCTTCTTATCTTCTATTATAGCATAAAATAGGAAAATATCAAGAGTCTGTATGTTATTTTTCTGTAAAATCGTAAATTGTCACAAAATTAACAAGCCGTTTTTATGTTTTTTTTACTTCTTTAAGGGCATAAGAGCCTGTTTAGTATCTCGATGTGTGTGGATTTTCGCGCCTAAATTTGACGAGTACAAGGAGAAAAAGCGAAAGCATACTGTCCGTATGGTAAGCTTTTTCAACGCAGTAATCGGCAAATTTTGCCGAAAAGGCGTGCGAAATGAGATGCTAAACAGGCTCTAAAACATTCCGCTCAAATTAGCATATAATATAACCACAGACGGTGAACATCTTTAGATTCAATCGGAGACACGTTCTCTTCCTGAATCCTGCTTACTGCCGTAAGCCGTCTGTTTGTTGAAAGCAGAGCTTTGAATACGGTCAGCAATGCTTTGAAAATAATGAATAAATTTACAGCTGCTGAACAATAATATTGATACAAGAGCTTAACGCGGCTCTGATACTAATCATACAGGGAGCTGAATATATATGTCAGTAAAAAGAGGAGAAATATATTATGCCGATCTAAGCCCGGTAGTAGGCTCGGAGCAAGGCGGAATAAGACCTGTACTTATAGTTCAGAACGATGTCGGAAACAAGCACAGTCCCACGGTCATAGCGGCAGCTATAACAAGCCGTCAGGATAAAAACCGCCTTCCGACCCATATAGAAGTACAGGCAGATAAATGCGGACTTGCCCGTGACAGCATTGTCCTTCTTGAACAGATACGAACTATAGATAAAAAGCGTCTTGGAGATAAAATGGGGGAGCTCGACCTTCGCTCTATGGATAAGGTCAACACAGCTCTGTCGATCAGCTTCGGTCTGGAATTGTGAGACTTTAGAGCAATTTTTTAATTATATCCAAATACTCTTGACAATCGTAAAAAAATATGCTAATATAAATTTATAAGTTCAAAGCTATGACGAGGAAGGCTTTATCCGCCGAAGCGTTCGCAGAGATTTGCCGTTTGGTGCGAGGCAAAACGTTAAGGATACGGCACACCGCCTCCGAGTGCGTTTAATACACGACGGGCAGCTTCCGTTAAAGAGCTGATGAGATGTGCGGATTTTCCGCATGAAATTGGGTGGAACCGCGATTTTATCGTCCCTTGTGCCGTTTTAGGCATGAGGGGCGTTTTGTTTTTAGTGATATGGTCAGAACGTGCGGTAAATGAAAAAATCAATAAAGAGAGGTGAGAATGTGAGCAACATAAAATACAGCGAGGAGCAGGAAGCATATGAATTGCCTTACAAGCTTTGGAATCGGGAGATAAACGTCCGGTTTTATACCGAAAGCGAGGAAGATATAATGGCTAATCTCAGCGAGATAGCCGTGAAGCTCGAAACCATAAACGGCGGAAAAGGCAAGCTTTCCCGTATGCTCGCCGATGACGGGATTTATGAGGGAGCTGCGGAGAAGCTTGCAAAATCAATAGTCCTCGATGATATTTATGCGGATATTGACGAGGACGGGATAGTGTTCTGTTTTGTCGTATCGAGTGCGGACGGTTATATGAAACCGCAGAATATCGAACTTTATGAGACGGATTTTGAGATTGTCGGCAGCGTTTATTAGGGCGTGTTGACACTGCCGCTCAACGCCCGTATTACAGACATCTTTTCCGTCTTTTTGCGTTAAAAATCCTTGCCATACGGACAGTATGCCAGCGGATTTTTGCCTTGAAATACGAAAAATATACCTGCAATCCGAGCATTTCGGATAGTGTCAGCACACCCTAATACGTAAAATATATAGAAAAGGAGTTATAAATATGATAAATTTAACGTTAAAGGACGGCAGCGTAAGAACCATAGAATCTGCCGTGCCCGCATATGAAATAATCAAGGGCATAGGAATGGGACTTTACAAAGCAGCTTGCTGCGTGAAGATAAACGGCGAAGTCAGAGATCTTCGTACCGTTATTGACAGCGACTGCGAATTTGAGATCTGCACTTTCGATACGATCGAGGGTAAAAAGACCTTCTGGCATACGGCTTCGCATATTCTTGCACAGGCTGTAAAGAGACTTTATCCCGAGGCAAAGCTTGCAATAGGTCCTGCTATCGACAATGGTTTTTACTACGATTTCGACCTTGAAAAACCTTTCACTCAGGAAGAATTGGAAAAAATCGAAGCGGAAATGAAAAAAATAGTCAAAGAGGGGTTTGCTCTTGAACAGTTTGAGCTTTCTCCCGAAGAAGCTGTTGCAAAGCTTAAAGAAATGGACGAGCCTTACAAGGTTGAGCTTTGCGGGGAGCATGCGGATAAGGGCGAGCCTATTTCATTTTATAAACAGGGCGAATTTGTTGACCTCTGTGCAGGACCGCATCTCATGACGACTGCTCCGGTAAAGGCTTTCAAGCTTCTTTCATGTACGGGCGCATATTGGAGAGGTTCTGAAAAGAACAAGATGCTTTCAAGAGTATATGCTGTTGCTTATACAAAAAATGCAGACCTTGAAGCGGACATAAAGCAGAGGGAAGAAGCAAAACTCCGTGACCATAATAAACTCGGCCGTGAACTTGAATACTTTACAACAGTTGACGTTGTAGGTCAGGGACTTCCCATTATTCTGCCGAAGGGTGCAAGAGTTATTCAGACTCTTCAGCGCTGGGTAGAGGATGTTGAGCAGAAGCACGGGTATCTCCTTACGAAAACTCCTTATCTCGCAAAAAGAGAGCTTTACAAAATTTCAGGTCACTGGGATCACTACCTTGACGGAATGTTCATTCTCGGTGACCCACACGACGAAACACAGGAATGTTTTGCACTCCGTCCCATGACTTGTCCTTTCCAGTATCAGGTATATCTTAACAGACAGCGTTCTTACCGTGACCTGCCTATGAGGCTCGGAGAAACTTCAACGCTTTTCCGTAAAGAGGATTCGGGTGAAATGCACGGACTTATCAGAGTGCGTCAGTTCACTATCTCCGAGGGACATCTTGTGCTGCGTCCCGATCAGCTTGAAGAGGAATTCAAGGACTGTCTGGAGCTTGCAAAGGAAATGCTCGGAACCGTCGGACTTCTTGAAGATTGTACATTCCGCTTCTCTCAGTGGGATCCTGCAAATCCGAAGAACAAATATGAGGGTACTGCCGAACAGTGGCAGGAGGCTCAGGATATAATGGCTAAGATCCTCGATCATCTCGGCGTTGATTATACCATAGGCATAGATGAAGCCGCATTCTACGGTCCTAAGCTTGACATTCAGTATAAGAACGTGTACGGCAAGGAAGATACCCTTGTAACGATACAGATAGATATGCTTCTTGCTGAAAGATTCGGCATGGAATATGTAGACGTGGACGGAACGAAGAAACGTCCTTATATTATCCACAGAACGTCGCTTGGCTGTTATGAAAGAACGCTTGCATATCTTATTGAAAAGTACGCAGGCGCTATGCCGTTGTGGCTTGCTCCCGAACAGGTAAGGATCATTCCTGTTGCAGACCGTCATCTTGAATGCTGTAATGAGATCCTTGCTAAGCTTGAAGCTGCCGGAATCCGTGCGACTATTGATGACAGGGCGGAAAAGGTAGGATATAAGATCCGTTCCGCTACTGTTGAAAAGCTTCCGATCATGCTCACTGTCGGAGACAAGGAAGTTGAAAGCGGTACTGTTTCGGTACGCTCAAGACGCGAGGGCGATTTAGGCTCGATGTCGCAGAACGATTTACTTGTAAAACTTATTGACGATATTGCTAAAAAAGTAAGGTAACAGAACAAGTTAAAAAACCGTTAAAGCTCGGAATATCCAAGTTTTAACGGTTTTTATTTATCTATCGGCATTTTGGGGATTAGTATTACTATTTTTTCTTCTTTTTCTTTTTTGCGCTGTTAGTATTTTTCGGCTTTGTTTCGTTTATGGAAACGTCGGCAAGCTCTTTTTCAGTGAAAACGGCAGTTTCGCTTCCGGATTCGGACTTTTTCGCTTTAGCCGGTTCTGTATCAGTCTTTTGAGACGCATTTTCTTTTGCGGCTGACGAAAGCTCTGTCCCGGCAACTGCTCCCTTAGATTTTATTATCTGTATGCCGCTTGATTTTTTCTCGGCAGAATCGGTTTCGGATTCGCTGTATATGCCGTTTTTACGGTTTGCCCTTGCCGCAAGCTTCTGAATTATCGCGGGATTATTTTTTCTGTCATACCACCAAAACAGCGCGATTGCTCCTATGCCGAAAATCAGCAGTATCACTCCTGTTTTGAAGCCGGGCGGAGAATACGTCATTTCAATGGTATGATGTCCTTCGGGCAGTCTCAAACCTATCATGGCGTTTAGTATAACTACGCTGCCAACGCCGCCGTCCGTATAGTTAGTCATGATGCTTTTGCCCGCATCGTTTATAACGTCTTTAAATTGCTCCTCCATTTTTTTACCGTCAACTTTAATTGTCCAGCCGGGTTCATACGGGATAGAGGTATAGAAAATTTGTCCGGGGCGCGCGTCTACCTCGCCTACGATATGACTGTCTGTTGTCTTGTCCATATCGAGTATAAGCGGATTTTGTTTAAGCTGCTGAATGTCCTCGTGGAAAACGTCATAGTCAAAATAGTAAAGCTGATAATCCTTTACCATTATATACTCGTTTGCGCCCGTCTTATCCTGTTGGAGGATAGTCATACGAAGCTCTATCTCCGTTCCGACAGGGAACGAACCGAGGTTGACGATAGAATAATCGTAGCCGTCATAATAGGAGCCGAAGCCTTTGAAATCCTTGAATTCTCCTGTTTCGGGATCTTTTGTCGTAGAAAGCCAAATATTGCACTTTTTGGGATTATCGGATTGCAGGTACATGTAGAGGTTGTCCTCGCTCTGTGAAGTAAGGTGAACTCTTACTGTAGGATCGACTGCTCCCGGCATTGCGTCATAGCAGTACTGACCGTTATAATCTTTTACAGTACATTCGCTTAGCTCTATATCAGCGGTCGGATCGAACACATGCCGGTAGAAATAAGCCTTTGGTTCAAGGTTTGAATAATCGGGAGTATTGCCCGTCATAGAGCTGAGGAAATTGTTCATACTGTTGAACGGATTATCGTTGCCGAGGAAACTGAGCCTGAGTATATCGTCATCCGCCATAAAGCCTATTGGCAGAGCATCCGGATTTTCGTAGATATCGAGCGTATGTTCGCCGTCCTCTTTCTGAAATGTTGTGGAGGCTACTTTATTGTAATATGGACTGAGCAGTGTTTTTGCATTTATTTCGGGATCGTAGTTATCAGGGTCGTCAAGAACGTATTTGATTCCGAGAAGAGAGTCCGCAAGGGGAGTATTTCCGTCATATCTTGTTTCATAGCTTTTAGTTGTATATCCCAGAGTTTCAATGAACTTTAGTATTCTTGTGTTCATGACGGAGCTTGAATGTGAAATGCCTTTAAGTCCGTATGCCTGATTATCGTTTACGTTTCGGAAAAAGGTTTTTTCAGCTCTGTAGAATCCGTTGTCAACGTTATCGAGCGCGGCTTTAACATCGGGCGCGGACATTATTTCGCTGTAGGATTTTTTGGAGGAATAGTAAACCTCCTTATCTATCTTAAAAATGGTATCGAACATATTGTATCCGGCTTCGAAGAACACAAACGCCGCTAAGAAAACGGAAATAACGTTGAGCTGCTTCTTGGTTTTCGTGTGGCTGATAAGATAGGCAAAGGTCAGGTATATAGCCGAAAGAATAACGCCGAACACAAGAGTTCCCAAAAACAGGTGATTTGTTTGTTCGCCGTTTATGGTGACTTTTTCCGAATACGGACCTACGGCAACATATTTGTAATCTTCTTCGTTGTAGTTAAATGTTTTCATAAGCGCATCGAAAACAAAAGTAAGCACGGTTATTACAGCGAAAATACCGGCAGGAATTTTGAAATCGAGCTTGTAACCCTCAAGATTTGAAAAAGTTTCCGCCGCCATTGATAAGAGAATAAAGGAAACTAAGAAACTGAAACGATAAGGAAGCCAGTTGGGGTCTTGTCCGCCGTGCCACATCATGTTCAGAGGCTTTACCCACATACTGAAAAACATTACGAACAGCAGCATACTGTAGCCTATCTTGCGGTTTTTGGAAATTTTCTTATTGAAGAAGTAAAGAGGAGTAAGCACAAATGAAAGTACGCCGCAGTATATTTCGGGTCTGCCGTACAAACGGGTAACCTCGTCCACGTTTACGGAATAATACTGATTTGGGAACAGAGTGGGGAGCAGTTCAATGGGATTGAACATAGTTTTCATGCTGTAGTCGGGGTTGCCGGAGAAATCGAATTTTCCCAAAGCAAGAGCGTTATAAACCGGCATTATCATAATATAGCTGCACATAAGCGCAACGCCGGTTGCAAGTACCATTCTGCCAAATACTTTTGCATAGTCCATTGCTTCCCTGAACTGTCTTTTAGCGCCGAAAAACAGATAATAAACAAAGTAAAGCGCGGTAAATACGGCTATCATAAAGCCGATGTAGAAGTTCGCGATGAACATTATCGCCAGTGGGATAATATAGTTGATTTTTCTTCCGTCATCGACAAGGTACTCAACGCCGAGCATAATAAGCGGCAGGAATATAGGACCGTCTATCCACATAGGGTCGATGAGCTGGATCGCAACAAACGCCATAAGAGCGTACATTGTTGAGAATATTACAGATTGCAGCGGTTTTACGCCCTTTGAATGCTGAGCGTAGACGCAGAAAGTCAATCCGCACGCTCCGACTTTACATATCTGCATTATCATCAGCGCTTCAAGGATAAACTTGCGCGGCATCAGTATCACAATGAAAGTAAAAGGACTTGCCAGATAATATCCGATAACGCCCTGATAGCCGCCGGAGAGATTCCTCGCCCAGCTGTAAAGCGGATTTTCGCCCTCCCAGAAGCATCGGCGGATATTTTCAAAGTAGTAGACATACTGACCGTTAAGATCGAGTGTCAGAACGGAACGTTCGCCGAATGGGTAAACCCCGAAGTAAACGTATGAGATGAAGGTCAGCAGAGCCGGTATTATAAATGCCGCGGCGTAATACAGCGGCTTAAGCTTTACATGCCGTGCAGGTTCGTAAGCGACGGCATATGAAGGCTTTTTGCTGACAGATGCTGATTTTGCCAATTTATTTCCTCCTTTTTTCTGAGAGCGGAGAACTTCCTTTCGGAAGCGCATATCGCTCCAATTTAATATCCATTTTATTATACTATAAAAACATCGGTTTTGCAAGAGGATATTGATTTTTTTAAAATTTACCGTTAATTTGCACAATGTCATGTATGCTTATCAGCAGTTTTTCGGTGAGTAAATTATTTATGAAGCTCCGAAAAAATAAATGTGCGAAAAAATATGCCCCGAGCAGACATTAAAACAAAAAACGTTTTTCATCTCTTTTTTTCTAAAAAATACAAAAAAACCTATAGACAATAGTGAAAAAAAGTGGTATAATGTATATGAACATACAAACACACTCATGTGTGCATCACGTCCGCCGGACAGAAAGGATCATTATGCTTCACGAAAAATCATGCGGAGCTATTGTTTATCGTAAATATCACGGCAATACGGAGATTCTCCTTATAAAGCATATCAACAGCGGTCATTGGTCTTTCCCGAAAGGTCATGTTGAAGCCGGAGAGTCGGAAGCCGAAACCGCTCGCCGTGAAATCAAGGAAGAAACAAACATTGATGTTATAATCGACCCTACATTTAGGGAAACCGTTACATATTCCCCCAAAAAGGATACCACAAAGGTAGTGGTTTATTTTCTTGCACGTGCAAAAAATGTTGATTTTCACCCGCAGGAAAATGAAATTTCTGAGATACGCTGGGTCGATATATCTTACGCCTGCAGCATACTCTCATACGATAACGATAAAACTATTGTCTCCAAAGCAAAAGCGGCTATTAAAGAAAATCATTAGAAAAGCTCCGCAGATGCGGAGCTTCAGACTTTAGTAAAAATAGGATTACAAAGGCATTACCGTACAATCTTTGTGCGGTGATGCCTTAGAGCCTGTTTAGTATCTCACTGCGCACGCCTTTTCGGCAAAATTTGCCGATTACTGCGTTGAAAAAGCTTACCATACGACAGTATGCTTTCACTTTTTCGCCTTGTTCTCGTCAAATTTATACTCAAAAATCCGCACACATTGAGATACTAAACAGGCTCTTAAATCATTGTAAAATTTCATTCCGCCGGCATAACTCCCGGAAGCTCTGCGCATTTTTCCATAAGATAATCGATGCATGCCTTTATCGTACGGCTGCTCTCTCCGCTTTTCTTGCAGATTATCATATCCATTACTTTTATATTCGCCTGGGAACATTTCACCGGCTTAAGCGAAGCGGAAGAAGGCAGCGAAGTTTTCCGATGACTGGGAGAAGCCCACATATAGGCGTTTTTTATACCCTGAAGCATTATCATTTTGCTTCCGTTATCCTGAACGTATATTCGTTTTGCGCCGCTGCTTTCGTAATCGCTGTTGATGTAATTACGCTCGAATACATTCATTTCATCGTCTGCATGCACTATTTCGGGATATTTTTCAAGTTCTGACATTGTGACGTCCGAACTGTTTACTAAAGGATGGTCTGCGGACATTATAGGCTGCATTATAAAGGCAACAAGCGGACGCGCCTGCATTTTTCGGTTTTTCAGCTGTTCCGTGTAAGTTTCGCGCTGATCGGAAGGGATTCGTATAATGCCTATATCGGCTTTTCCGCTGTTGACGTCTTCTATTACCTTATTTGTATTGGTCTCGTAAAAACGCATGGCGAGTTTTTCATCGCTGTCAAGTTCGTTTACCCATTCGCTGAGAACTCCGGGAATATACGCTGAACGGACGGCGGAAATTTTTATGGATATGCCATCGTCTCCGCGGTTTGTATAATCGGCTTCAAGGCTGTGCATGCTTTCAACTATATCCTTTGCCCTGCTGAGAAAATTTTCTCCTTCCGGGGTAAGTACCATTCCGTTGGGAGTGCGCCAAAATATCTGCATGCCTATCTCTGCTTCCAGTTCTTTGAGCGATATGCTGATATTGGGCTGTGCCTGATATAAATTTTTCGCCGCCGCAGTTATGCTGCCTGCGTGAGCAATGGCTATAATGTATTCCAGCTGCTGCATTTTCATAATAATTACCTCGCTTTTACAGTTCCTGCTCTGCGAAAAAACTTTGGATGTTTCAACAATTCGCAATAACGTTTTAGAGCCTGTTTAGTATCTCAATGTGTGCGGATTTTTGAGTATAAATTTGACGAGAACAAGGCGAAAAAGTGAAAGCATACTGTCGTATGGTGAGCTTTTTCAACGCAGTAATCGGCAAATTTTGCCGAAAAGGCGTGCGCAGTGAGATACTAAACAGGCTCTTAATACATTATATCACATCGGCTTAAAAATTGCAATAGGCGAGGCAATAATTTTCGGTAGTTTTTTCAGATGAGTTCCAAATTGTAGTTGAGAATAAATATTCATTAATTTCTGAATATTTATTGTAAAACTGAATATTTATTCAAAACCTATTGACAATATTTTTTTATGGTGTATAATAGAATTGTTGAAAAATTTATTTCTCAGGGAGGAATTCAAAATGAATAAAAAGGATATAAAAAAGGTAGTTCTTGCTTATTCGGGAGGACTTGACACGTCTATTATTATCCCGTGGCTTAAAGAAAATTACAATAACTGCGAGGTTATCGCTGTTTCCGGCGATGTTGGACAGGGTACCGAGCTTGACGGTCTCGAAGAAAAGGCTATCAAGACAGGCGCTTCAAAGCTTTATATAGAGGATTTAAAAGAAGAATTCATTCAGGAGTACGTTTATCCAACCGTTCAGGCAGGCGCGATTTATGAGAACAGATACATGCTTGGCACTTCCTTTGCGCGTCCCATTATTGCAAAGAGAATTGCCGAGATCGCAATAAAAGAGGGCGCAGACGCTATCTGCCACGGCTGTACCGGCAAGGGCAACGATCAGGTGCGCTTCGAGCTTGCTATCAAGGCTTTCGCTCCCGATATGGCTATTATCGCTCCTTGGCGTGAATGGGAACTGAAATCCCGCGATCAGGAGATCGACTACGCTGAGGCTCATAACATTCCTCTTAAAATAAACAGAGAAACAAATTACTCAAAGGACAAGAATATCTGGCATCTTTCTCATGAGGGACTTGACCTTGAAGATCCTGCAAACGAGCCGCAGTACGAAAAGCCCGGCTTCCTCGAAATGGGCGTTTCTCCTATAGACGCTCCCGACAAGCCTACTTATATCACTATCCACTTTGAAAAGGGTATCCCCACAATGCTGGACGGCAAGAAGCTTAACGGCGTTGAAATGGTATCGGCTCTTAATAAGCTCGGCGGCGAAAACGGCATCGGTCTTGCCGATCTCGTGGAGAACCGTCTCGTAGGCATGAAGTCAAGAGGCGTTTACGAAACTCCCGGCGGCGCTATCCTCTACCACGCTCACGAGGTTCTCGAAACTATTACTATCGATAAGGAAACTGCACGTATCAAGCAGTACCTCGGCATCAAGTTCGCCGACATCGTTTACAACGGTCAGTGGTACACTCCTCTCCGCGAGGCTATGACTGCTTTCGTTGACAAAACTCAGGAAACTGTTACAGGCGACGTTCGTCTTAAGCTCTACAAGGGCAATATCATCAACGCAGGCGTAACTTCTCCCTATACTCTCTATGATGAGGAAGTTGCTACATTCGACGAGGACGAGGTTTACGATCAGAAGGATTCCGCAGGATTCATCAATCTGTTCGGACTTCCTATCAAGGTCAAGGCTAAGCTCGATCAGAAGCGTAACAATAAGTAATGTATACTTTTTTAATGATATTGTTCCGGATCATCGTTATCGCCGCTTTCGGCGGCATAACGTTTGATCTGGTAAGAAATATCATTAAACTCAGAAAGAGCAGCGTAAAAAGTTTCGAGGGCGAGCCTGTGGAGGTCGAAGCGGTCGTGACCGAGCAGACAATGATGCTCCTGAAAAACCAAAAAGTAAGCTCCGACAGTATGGCTCAGCATATCAATATAGTAAGTCTCAGCTATAAGGTGGACGGTATTACGTTCACCAAAGAAGCTGCACTCGTTGACGTTATGAAAAATCTCAAAGCAGGCGATACCGTAAAGCTCGTTTATGACAGCTATAATTCGGCGAACGTTCTGCTTGCCGACGGAAGCGAAGCCGCGTCTGCGAAAAATGCTATAAAGTGGGACATAGGCTATTATGTTATTTCCCTCATAGTCTTTACGTTTATTTTTTTGAACATTGACACTTTGACGGATTGATTAATATTTTTCAGGCAGGGGAGGCGAAATTCTCCTGCCTGTTGCATTTTTAAAATGAATCGGGATTAATGGAGGTCGAATGATATGATTATCAGATTAATGAATTTATCTGATTATGAACAGGTTTATCAATTATGGCTTTCTTGTGCAGGAATGGGATTGAATAATTTAGATGATTCCAGAGAAGGAATAGAAAGATTTTTAAAAAGAAATCCTGAAACTTGCTTCGTTGCTGAAAAAGATGAAAAAATAATCGGGGTGATTATTGCAGGAAATGACGGCAGAAGAGGTTATATCTATCATACGGCAGTAAATCCGGATTACAGAAAACAGGGAATCGGAAAAAAACTTGTTGCCAATACAATGAGAGCTTTAGAGAAAGAGGGCATAAATAAGGCTGCATTGGTTGTGTTTGAAAAAAATTCGACTGGAAACGCTTTTTGGGAGAATATAGGATTTACGGTTCGTAATGATCTTGTATACAGAAATAAAAATATTCATGACATGAATAGGATTGATACATAAATATTGTTTTGATAAAACGATAGGAGAAAATTTATGGCAGATATGATGTGGGCAGGAAGATTTTCAAAGCAAGTTGACGAGAACGTCAACGCTTTCAATTCTTCCATTGCATTTGACGGCAGAATGTACCGTCACGATATACAGGGCAGTATCGCTCATGCTACTATGCTTGGCGACTGCGGAATAATCACAAAAGAGGACAGTTTGCAGATAATCGGCGGACTTAAAGAGATACTCGCTGACATAGAATCGGGCGACCTACAGCTTGACCCGTCCGCCGAGGATATACATATGTTTGTAGAGGCTGAGCTTACCAAACGTCTCGGAGACGTGGGAAAGAGACTGCATACCTCCCGTTCGAGAAACGATCAGGTAGCGGTTGACCTGAGACTTTACCTCAGAGACGAGATCGCCGAAATATCGGAGCTTGTGAAAACTCTCATAGAAACGATAATTAGTATCGCAAAGGAGCATACTGAGACGGTAATGCCGGGATATACCCATTTGCAGAGAGCGCAGCCTATAACACTTGCGCATCACCTTATGGCGTATGTGCAGATGCTTTTCCGTGACCTTGAACGTCTCGGCGACACGGCTAAGCGCATGAACTACTGTCCTTTGGGCTGCGGTGCGCTTGCAGGTACTACCTACAAGACCAACAGACAGCAGACCTCCGATTTACTGGGATTTACCGCACCTATGGAGAACAGTCTTGACGGCGTTTCAGACCGTGATTACTGCGTAGAGCTGAACTGTGCGCTGTCGCTGCTCATGACGCATCTTTCGAGATTTTCCGAGGAGATCATTATGTGGTGTTCGTGGGAGTTTAAGTTCATCGAGCTTGACGATGCGTTCGCAACAGGCTCGTCCATAATGCCGCAGAAGAAAAATCCCGACATTACCGAGCTTATCCGCGGCAAGACAGGCAGAGTGAACGGCAATCTCGTTACGCTGCTCACCATGATGAAAGGACTTCCCCTTGCCTACAACAAGGATATGCAGGAGGACAAGGAGGCTATTTTTGACACCGTGGACAACGTGAAGCTGTGCGTGAGGACGTTTACTCCCATGCTTGCGACAATGCGTGTTCTCAAGGATAATATGAGAAACGCCGCCGCTAAGGGATTCATCAACGCTACGGACTGCGCCGACTACCTTGTTAAAAAGGGAATGCCGTTCCGTGACGCGTATAAAATTACGGGAACTCTTGTGGCTGAGTGCATCGAAAAGGGCGTTACGCTGGAAACTCTGCCGATAGAGGAATACCGTAAAATGACGGAGCTTTTCACGGAGGACGTTTATGACGCTATAGACCTTTCCGCCTGCGTAAAAGAGCGCAAGTCATACGGCGGACCGTCTCCCGATGCGGTGAAAGTGCAGATAGAGAATGCGGAGCTTAAACTGAAAGGACAGATATGACAAAAAAAGATTTGGTGTTCACTTTGGGATTATGTCTGCTTATGGGTGTTATATGGGCTGTAGGCGAGATCGTAATGGGACTGTGGTTAGCCGTTATTCCATCGGCGCATGTATTTTGGCTTATAGGTATAGTAGTCGTGACGCTTGCCGTGAATATATGGCATTCCATGAAAGAGGACGAATCGGATATAAGTGATCCCAAGCGTGAAAAGTACGAAAGAAAGGTAAATAAGCGGAAAAAGTGATCTTATCGTACAAATTTTATTAAGGAGTTTATTATGATAAAGATTTATATAGACGGTCAGGAGGGTACTACCGGACTGAAAATTTTAGAGCGTTTCGAGGGCAGAAACGACATCGAGCTTATTCGCATCGCCGATGAAAAGCGGAAAGATCCTGCCGAACGTGCAAGGCTTATCAACAGCGCCGATTACGTGTTCCTTTGTCTGCCCGATGAAGCTTCAAGAGAGGCTGTTTCGTTTGTGGACAACGACCATGTCCGCATCATAGACGCTTCCACAGCGCACCGAACCAACCCCGGCTGGGCATACGGATTTCCTGAGCTTTCCCCCGAACACAGGGAAAAAATAAAGACGTCAAACAGAGTAGCTGTTCCCGGCTGTTATGCAAGCGGTTTCGCCGCTGTCGTTTATCCGCTTGTGAAGAACGGCATCATACCGGCGGACTATCCCGTATTTGCTTACGCGACTTCGGGGTACAGCGGAGCGGGAAAAAAAGCTATCGCTGTATATGAGGGCGACGACAAGCCCTATGAGTTCAACAGTCCGCGTCAGTATGCCCTTTCTCAGCAGCATAAGCACCTCCCTGAAATGCAGGCAGTTTCGGGTCTTACTCATAAGCCGATGTTTAATCCTATGGTCTGCGATTATTTCAGCGGTATGGTTGTTTCCGTGCCTATACAGACAAGAACTCTCAACAGCTCCGTAACAGCAAAACAGGTTCATGAAATGTACGCAAAACACTATGAAGGTGCGAAAATGGTCGAGGTCATGCCCCTTATGTCAGCCGATGAGCAGAAGTCGTTTTTCCTCGCTTCAAACACTCTTAGCGGCATAAACAAGCTTCAGGTATTCGTTTTCGGAAATGACGAACAGATACTTCTTTGTGCAAGACTTGACAATCTCGGCAAGGGAGCAAGCGGCGCGGCTGTTCAATGTCTTAATATCATGATGGGCATTGATGAAACTGCCGGGCTTGTATGAGCTGCATTATTGGTAGATACTATGTCGGAAGAAAAGAAAAAAGATTCGAAGGCATACGAAACTTTTTATTACATAAATGACTCTGGCGGTTGCAGGGTTCGGATTTTTCGGTTATATGAAGCTTACAGATACCGAGATATACGTTTTTGACCGTATTATCGGCTGTTATACGATATGCTTCACGGCGGCTTTTATATTCCTGTTAGTCCGGATACTTACTCTGTTAAAGAAAAACGGGAAAAATTTCAGCTATCAATTCTGGCTTATGACAGCCGCGGGAGGAATAACGGCGGCATGCTTTATCAACAGTATTGCCGAGGATTTCGGAAAATCAAAGGTCAAAGGCGTTCTTGAAATAAACGAGGCTACGCAGGTTTTTCTCTGTGAATCTACGCAGAAAAGCGGACATACTTATATAGAAGTTTACCGTGTGAAAGGTCGGCTTGCCCGTAAGCTCGGAGAAATTGACGAGACTCTGTTTTCCGTCAGGTGCATAGAGCAGGGTATGTATTCTTACGCTGTAAGCGGAGACGAAAGTCTGCTGACAGTGAATTGTCAGTACGGAGTTTACGGCAACGGAATGTATATGCTCAGTCCTACCTACGATACGGGAACGCTTTCTTATACGTTTAAATTAGAATGATAGGGTGATATATATGGAACTTAAAAAAATAGGCAGTGTTAAATTTGTAAAGGGCGGAGTATGCGCAGCCAAGGGATTCAAAGCAAACGGAATACAATGCGGACTTGTCCACGAAGGAGCGTCGCTCACTTCAAAGAAGAATGACCTTGCTCTTATCGTTTCGGATAAGGAGTGTACGGCTGCTGCTGTTTACACCACAAATAAGGTGAAAGGCGCGCCCATTCTTGTGACTAAGGAGCATCTTAAAAACGGCACGGCAAAGGCTGTTATAGTCAATTCCGTAAACGCTAACACCTGCAATCCCGACGGTGTGGAAAAAGCGAACAAGATGTGCATGCTTGCGGCGGCGGAGCTTGGTCTCGTTCCCGAAGATATTATCGTAGCTTCTACGGGAGTTATAGGACAGGTGCTTCCTATCGAGCCGATAGCCAACGGCATGAAAGAGCTCGCGGAGGGTTTGACATACGATGGAAACAGCCGTGCGCTGGAAGCCATCATGACCACGGATACAATGCCGAAAGAAGCTGCCGTTGAATTTGAAATGGGCGGAAAGCTCTGCACAATGGGAGGAATGCTCAAAGGCAGCGGCATGATACATCCCAACATGGCGACTACCCTTACTTTTATCACGACTGACGCGGATATTTCTGCTGAACTGATACAGCGCGCTCTCAGCGACTGCGTTAAGGTCACGCTGAATATGGCAAGCGTTGACGGCGATACGTCAACAAACGATATGGTATGCGTTATGGCGAACGGTATGGCGGAAAATAAGCCTGTTGTCCGCGAGGATAAGGACTACGAAGCCTTTGCGAACGCGCTGTATAATATTATGATGAATCTCGCTCGCATGATGGCGAGGGACGGCGAGGGCGCAACAAAGCTTGTCGAGTGCGTCGTAAACGGCGCGGATTCGGAAAAAACTGCCCAGATAGTTGCGAAATCCGTTATCTGTTCCAGCCTTTTCAAAACCGCTATGTTTGGAGAGGACGCTAACTGGGGGCGTATCCTTTGCGCTGTCGGTTATGCCGATGCCGATTTTGATATTGGTAAAATTGACGTTCAAATTGCTTCCGCTAACGGTTCTGTTCATGTATGTCATAACGGTGCAGGTGTGGAGTTCTCAGAAGAGGACGCTAAGAAAATCCTTGAACATGACGAGATACAGATCATTATTTCTCTTGGAGACGGAGCAGGCGCGGCAGCTGCATGGGGCTGCGACCTGACATATGATTATGTTAAAATAAACGGAGATTACAGAAGCTGAAAAGGAGAATTAAGACAATGGAAAATGTAACGAATACGGATAAAGCGCGTATACTTATAGACGCTTTGCCGTATATTCAGAAATACTCGGATAAGATAGTCGTTATAAAATACGGCGGAAACGCCATGACAAACAAAGACCTTAAAGATGCCGTAATGACAGACATCGTACTGCTTTCGCTTGTCGGCATAAAGGTAGTGCTGGTTCACGGCGGAGGACCTGAGATAAACGATATGCTGAACAGACTGAATATTGAAAGCAGGTTTATAAACGGTCTGAGATATACTGATGAAGCGGCTATAGACGTAGTAAAAATGGTATTGGCAGGAAAGGTCAATAAGGAGCTTGTACAGCTTCTCGCACAGCACAAGGGTTCTGCCGTGGGACTTTGCGGAATTGACGGCGAAATGCTTGTCGCAGAGAAAAAAACTACCGATGACGGTCAGGATCTCGGTTTCGTGGGCGAGATAACAAAGGTCAACCCTAGGCCTATCCTCGATGCCCTCGGCAACGGAAATATCCCCGTTATTGCAACCGTTGCAACAGATGACGAAGGAAATACATATAATATTAACGCCGATACTGCCGCCGCACGCATTGCCGCCGAACTGGGTGCGGAAAATCTTATACTTATGACCGATATTGCAGGACTTCTGCGTGATAAGGACGATCCCTCCACGCTTATCCCGAAGGTTAATGTCAGCGAAGTGCCGTACCTTAAAATGCAGGGCATTGTTTCCGGAGGAATGATACCGAAGATCGACTGCTGCGTTGAAGCCGTAAGACGCGGAGTAAACGGAGCAGTGATAATAGACGGTCGAGTGCCTCATTCTATACTTATTGAAATACTCTCAAACGAGGGTGTCGGAACTCAGTTTGTATAATTTTTGAACGTATAAACTAAAAGTTTACAAAAATAATTGACTTAAATGTTGATTTTGCCGTACAAATAGAGTTATAATAAAAAGGTGATTAAAATCAGCCGCATTAATGCGGATAGTGATAAAAGCAGGATATTTGTCTGCGAACTCTTGCGAGGTTGAAGTATTATGGAAACTATAAACAAATTTGATAAGCACGTTATGCATTCCTATGGAAGGTATCCGCTGGTAATTGACGCAGGCTCCGGCAGACGCTGCACAGATGAAAATAATAAGGAGTATATTGATTTCGGCAGCGGAATCGGAACAAATTCACTGGGTTACTGCGATGACGAATGGGCAGACGCCGTATGCCGTCAGGTGAGAACGCTCCAGCACAGCTCAAATTATTATTATACGGCGGTACAGGCGGAGTTTGCCGAGACTTTGTGCGAGCAGACCGGCTATGAATCGGTATTTTTCTGCAACAGCGGCGCTGAGGCGAACGAATGCGCCATTAAAGCTGCAAGGAAATACAGCTTCGATAAATACGGCAGGGGCAGACATACTATCATAACTCTTGTTAATTCGTTTCACGGACGTACTATGGCAACTCTTTCCGCTACGGGACAGGAGGTTTTTCACAACTATTTTTTCCCGTTTCTTGAGGGATTTGTAAACGTCGCTGCCAATGATATTGACGATTTAAAGAAAAAAGCCGATGATACGGTCTGCGCTGTTATGCTTGAATACATTCAGGGAGAGGGCGGCGTAAACGCTCTTGACAGGGAGTTTGTGGACGCCGTATACGATATATGTGCCGAACGCGATATATTGGTCATTGCGGATGAGGTTCAGACAGGGATCGGACGTACCGGCAAGCTTCTTGCAGGCGAGCATTATGGCAAAAAAGCCGATATTACAACTCTTGCAAAGGGCATAGCGGGCGGAATACCAATGGGAGCGTGTTTATTCGGAGAAAAAGTCAGGGATGTGCTTACTCCCGGAACGCACGGCTCTACGTTCGGCGGCAATCCTATTGCGTGCGCAGGCGGAAACGTAGTTTTAAAAAAGGTAACAAGCGACGGTTTCCTCGACGAGGTGAATAAAAAAGCCGAATACATAAAAAGCCGTCTTGAAAAGTGCGATGAGGTTGAGTCGGTCAGCGGTCTCGGACTGATGATAGGAATTTCTCTTAAAACGAAAAATGCTGCTGAAACAGCAAAAAAAGCTCTTGAAAGAGGACTTCTTGTACTTACTGCCAAAACAAAGGTAAGACTTCTTCCGCCTCTTAATATTGATTATGCCGAGCTTGAAAGCGGAATGGATATACTTACAGCAATACTGGAGGGTTGATTTATGGAGCTTACTATATCAATTAAGGGAAGCAAATATATCGTTCAGGATAAAAAGCAGGCTCGTCAGATATACACCATAAAAAAGAAAGGCTTCGGCGGCGGCCGCTTTCTCCTTATGGACGCAAGCAATTATCAGCTTTATTCGCTGATGCAGATCAGCGGCGAGCGTAAGCCGTCTTTTATAATCAGCCATAACGATGTTTCGATAATGCAGCTTGCATGTAAGTCTCTTTTTCTTGATCCCACAATCAACGTTGAGGGAAAGGATATTCAGGGAACTTTAATAAAATACGATATTGCCAGCAAGGATCACCGTAATTTTGAGCTTCTTAAAGACGGAATCTCGGTAGGCTCTATTATAACTAACGTAAATATGAATAAGGAACTGCAATATGACCTTGTAATTGATGATAAGATATTCGATGATTATATACCTCTTTTTGCCCTTGCGGTAGATCTTACGTTCGGAGATATGAACAGAGGATAGCTTCTAAGGGCAAAGGCGCGGTCATTGCCGTAATGACTAAGCAGAATAATACGGAAAGGATAAATACATATGAAACATTTACTTAAAATGCTCGACCTCACAACAGAGGATATTACAGGAATACTTGACCTTGCCGATCAGCTTAAATACGAGCTGAAGCATAATATTCCTCATCCGCATCTGAAAGGCAAGACGCTTGGAATGATTTTTCAGAAAGCGTCAACACGTACACGTGTGTCTTTTGAAACGGGAATGTATCAGCTCGGCGGATACCCCTTGTTTCTCTCCTCAAACGATTTGCAGATAGGCAGAGGAGAACCTGTTCAGGACACCGCACGGGTTCTTTCGCGCTATCTCAGCGGAATTATGATTCGTACGTTTGAACAGAAGGAAGTAGAGGATCTTGCGGAATACGGCAGTATTCCCGTTATAAACGGTCTTACGGATTTCTGTCATCCGTGTCAGGTTCTTGCAGATCTCATGACCATCCGTGAGTTTAAGGGTAAGCTTGAGGGATTAAAGATGTGCTTTATCGGCGACGGCAACAATATGGCTAATTCTCTCATTGTCGGCGGTCTGAAAATGGGTATGTCCGTATCTATAGCATGTCCCGTTGATTATCAGCCTCCAAAAGAAATACTTGATTTTGCAGCTCGGTATGATTGCTTTGAGATGACCGATTCCCCAATGCAGGCTGCAAAGGGCGCGGACGTGGTTATCACAGATGTATGGGCGTCAATGGGGCAGGAGGACGAAGCTGCAAAACGTCGTGCCGCATTTGAGGGCTATCAGATAAACGATGATATTATGGCTCAGGCTAATAATGACGCTATGGTGCTTCATTGCCTGCCTGCTCACCGCGAGGAGGAAATAACCGAAAGGGTGTTCGAGGCTCACTCTAAGGAAATTTTTGAGGAGGCAGAAAACCGTCTGCACGCTCAGAAAGCTGTTATGGTAAAATTAATGGCTGATTAACTCAATTTACGCTGTTGAGTATCAGGGTTGTTCAAAATCGGGAGAGTTGTAATGAAGAAGCTGATTTCCGCTGTTTTTGCGGTTTTGTGCATTGCGCTTATGGGTATGTTTTCAGCCAATGCAAGTGCAGAGTATTCTTTGGGTGACGTTAACGGAGACGGTATTGTTGATTCCACGGATTCGTCTGATATATTGATATATTATTCTGCCGTTTCCACGGGAAAAACGCATGACTGGGACGATGAACGCATTGCTGCCGGAGATGTGGACCGGAACGGAACAACGGATTCATCGGACGCATCGTATATTCTCGCCTACTATTCTTATCTTCAAACACTATCGGAAGATGAGGAGATCCTGCCTATACTTGATTTTGTTGCAGGTATAGCAGAACCTCCGGCAGAAGCTTCCCCCAAAAATGATATTCTTGCCCCGGCAGGATTTGATCCGGGTGAACCGGGAACTATTCAGTATATTGTCAACACTGCCGAGCTGAAACCTCATGACGATATACCGCTTTACAATATAAAGGGAAATAACTCCAACGGCGGAAAGCCTATGTTTGTGCGGAATTATACCGTCACCGAGGAGGATAAAAAGCTCCTTAACGATTTTGCTGAGGAGCATTTCACAGATGATATGACGAACTACGACAGGCTGAAATATACATGGGAGTGGCTGCATTTTAATATTACCTATGCGAACGGTTCACAGGGGTGGAATACATATGACAAGATCGCGAATATGACTTTTGTGCAGGCGTGTTTTGGGGAAAAGCTCGGACAGTGTATCCAGTACAACGGCGCGTTTGCAGAAATGATGGCATATATGGGATATGATGTGTATATGCTTGAAAAATGGAACGGCGCAAATTACACGAATCAGCACTTTATTTCGGAAGTAAATATTAATGGTTTGGGTTACAGTACCGAGGTCGGCGAGACGTCGTATGACAGCCCGTCAAGCGGTTACTACTGGATGTGGCTGTTCGATCACAGCAGACAGGAATTTTTCGGATTGGAAAATTGATTTTTATACTTGCCTCTGTTGCCAAATGTCCAAAGAACGGTGAACAGAAATTTTGTATGTCAAGGCGGAGGAGGAAAGCATACTGACGTATGGTGACGACGACAACGCTGACAGAAAAAATTTATGTCAGCATTACTGGATATTTTGTAACAGAGGCGAGTATATACTAATCAATTGAATGCGTTAGGTTTGTCTGATGTTATTCAAGGGATTAGTAAAAGGCAAGATATATTCTTGCCTTTTATTATAACGACAGGTGGGATTATATGAGTGAGATTAATTTTGAGAAAACAGCCGTTAAGGTTTCAATGGTGAGCATTATCGGAAATATCATATTGTCGGTATTGAAGCTTTTGGCAGGTATCATAGCCAATTCCGGCGCTATGATAAGCGATGCAGTTCATTCGGCTTCGGATGTTTTCAGCAGTATCGTAGTTATAATCGGAGTAAGATTGTCTGCGAAAAAGTCCGACAAAGAGCATCCTTACGGTCATGAACGTATGGAGTGTGTGGCGGCGATAATTCTGGCAGTTGTTCTGCTTGTTACCGGACTTTTCATCGGTGAGGAGACTATTGAAACTCTTGCTTCGGGAGAGATAAATAAGCTTGAAGTTCCCGGAGTACTTGCACTGATAGCGGCGGCAGTTTCTATTGCCGTTAAAGAATCAATGTTTTGGTATACACGTCACTACGCCAAGCTTCTTGATTCGGGCGCAGTTATGGCGGACGCTTGGCATCACCGCAGCGATGCGCTTTCCTCTATCGGTGCGCTGATCGGAATTGCAGGGGCAAGAATGGGCATACCTGTTCTCGAGCCTATTGCAAGCCTTGTAATATGCGTATTTATTCTTAAAGCGGCGTACGATATTTTCAAGGACGCCGTTGACAAAATGGTTGACCATTCATGCGGCGATGAAACAGAGGAGGCTTTGCGTCAGTGCGCCATGTCACAAGACGGCGTGAAGGGCGTAGATCTGCTTCATACGCGAATTTTCGGCAATAAAATATATGTCGATATAGAAATAAAAATGGACGGCGGCAAGACTCTTTCCGAGGGTCACGAAACTGCCGAAAAGGTTCACAATGAAATTGAGAGGAATTTCCCGAAAGTCAAGCATATCATGGTGCATGTAAACCCTGAGGAGGATTAAAATGGAGCGTATTATTGTTGCATCGGCAGGAATTTTGGCAGCGTTGGGCGGCTTGATCTTCTTTATAAAGCTGCTGATACTTCGAATCGGAGGAGTTCGGACAAATGCCGAAGTAATAGCAGTAAAAGAACCGAAGCAGGGTTATTTTGTTCATACCCTGCGATTTGATCATAATGGGAAAATCGTTGAACAGGACGATAAAACAGGCTATTCACAGCCGTTTTCCAAGGGTGATATGATGGAAATAACATGCAGCAGAACATCGCCGGAAAAATTCGAATATACCACGGCGCTCAACAAGAATCTGATAATTTCAGGGGTTCTCATTGCAATGTCGATATTAATTGTAATAAGATTTGCCTTTTTTGTTATATAGGACAGAGCTTTGGCGTCTGTTTTATATCGCTAACTGATAATCAGGGAAAATGATTGTGCATATTAACATTTTTTGCTTTGATTTAAATAATGCTATTGGGCATTTGTACGAATTTTTGCGATTTAAGCTGTTTTTTTAAAACTATGTAAAATATTCGGAGATAAAAACTTACTAAATAAATAAGAGTTATTCACAATCTCAAAAGGAGGAAGCTGCTCGGGAAAGTTATAGTAAAACATAAAAATGCAGCGCAGACTGCATAGTTTTTACGTTTTGAGCAGCGTAACAATTTATATGTTAAAAAAAGTTATTTCAGTGATAACAGGTTTATCAGCGCTTTGTGCGGGGATTTTTACCATTCCGAATGCAAATGCCGTTCAATTTGAACTGTCTGCTGACTATATTATTGACGGAAATGAAGCTTTTCAGGCGACTGAGATACTTTCGCCCGACGAGATACCGATAAATGAAAAAATTAAAGATCTGGATGAAAATGTAATAAAAGTCATGATCGATCCCGGTCATTTTTCGTATTACAACCGTTCCACGGTATATTCTCCGTATTGGGAAAGCGTGATGACGTGGAAACTGTCAAATTTTTTGCAGGAGGAGCTTCAGAAATTAGGCGTTCATGCAGATCTTACCAAAAGCTCGCTTGATGAAGACCCGTCCTTTAATGACAGAGGATTCAGTTCCAAAGGATATGACTTCTTTATATCAATGCACAGCAATGCCGGAATTTATGAATATATGGACGCTCCGATTGCGTTTGTTTATCAGGATCTGCCGTGGACTGATATTGATGATATAAGCCGTGAACTCGGATTGAAGCTTGCCAAGAAAACGGCGGAGGTAATGAAAACCACCCAAAAGGGTTCGACAGAGCGAAAAAAGGGAACCGGCGATTGGGATAAAAACGGTATAAACGATGACGAATGGTACAGCGTGCTGTTTGCTTCAAGATTCGTAGGAACACCCGGAATACTTATGGAGCATTCATTTCATACAAATTATCGTTCATCGGTCTGGCTTTATAACGATAATAACCTTAAAAAGCTTGCAAAGGCGGAGGCTAAGGAAATTTATGATTACTTTATCGCGATAAAACCTCAGGAAAGTTCAGAGCCTGTTTTCGGAGATGTAAACGGCGATAATATCATAGATTCCAGTGATTCGGCATGTATTCTTAAGGAATATGCGGCTTCATTGATTGGCGGAGGTACGACATTCAGCGATGAAACGAGAAAAATAGCCGATATTAATTCAGACGGAGTTATTGACTCTGTTGATGCTTCTGTTATACTTGAATTTTATTCATATCTTTCTGTGGGAGGAACCGAAACAGATATAAGAAAATGGTTTGAAAAAAGATAGTTTTAAGACAGCGACGCACAGATCTTGTGCGTCGCTGCTTTAAGAACTTGTCCGTACACAATTTCTTATGCGGACAGGTTCTGAGTTTTGTGGTCAATATATTGTTAAAAAATAAAAATTTATTTGAACTTCGTCTTTTTTGGCATTTCAAATCACTTATAATTAGGAACGTGAAGTTTCGAAAAATTTATTCAACGGAGGTCAAAAAAATGACGAAGAAAATGATGACAAAAAAAGCGATTGCCTTATTAACAGCCGCAGTTGCTTTACTGAGTTCAGTTGCCTGCCAAAGCAACACAAAGGACAATGACAGCATCGGGAACAGCAGTTCAGCCGTTATTGAGGAAATCATTCCGACTAAGCTTAAAAACCTTATGACGGAAAACGAGCGTTCATGCGTCAAGGTAGGAGAGCTGACTCTGCTCGATGCGGACGATACAGACATTCAGCCGGAAGGTACTGGAAAGGTGCAGATCTATATTGGCACAGCGGAGGATTGGCGAGAGTTGGTCGAGAGTCTTAAGGATTGTTATGAAAGCCCTGAGGAATATGAAGAACAGTTAAAGTTAGCAGATACTATTGGAGGCAATTATATTGAAACTGCGCTGGTTGACGGCAGAGAGGTGCTTAGTAATATACCTGCTCTTGATTACGACGGCGGAGAATTTAGTATTGCTTGTGCTCAAACTTCAGAAGACGAAACAGGAAAACACACGAAAGAATGGACGGAGGAATATAAAAATTTTGACGAATACAAATCACGTTTGGAAAAAAATATTTCCGAGAGTTATGCAAATGAAATAGAAGAAGGAATATATACCGAAGAACAGGTCAAGCAGATCTATGAAGATACGGTAACTTTGTGGCAGAGCGTGATCGATGGCACTTATGAGAAAATTTCCAAAGAAGAAGCTCATAAGGCAAAAGATGAATATGAAAGAACGTTAGGTTTAGATCCGTTTGACGGAGATTACAAGTCAAAATGGGAATACGTTCGCAGCGAGGTTGAGGAAATCAAGGATTCCGTAAAGGAAATCTCGATTTATGACGAGGAACTTGATACGGAATTTCTTGTTCATGTTACCTTGCCGCCGAATTTTGACAGTTCAAAAACTTATCCGATGTTCATGTTTACCGACGGGGTATGGAGATTTGGAAATGTTCCGTCTATAAGAAAGCTAATGGAAAACGGCGAGATACAGGACGTTATACTTGTGACTTTAGGCTACAATTATAATTTTGACGGAACGTCAATGCATATCAGATCAAAATATTTCTACGAAGAAAGAGAAAAAACTCTTGATTTTATTACTGATAATCTTTCCCCGTATCTGAGCGAAAACTACAACATAGACTTTGCTCATTCAGGAATATACGGTCATTCGGCGGGAGGCTTGTTTACTCACCATGCCGTGTTCAATTCAGATAAATATGAAAATCAGCCGTTTCAGTATTATATTATAGGAAGTCCGGCGTTATGGCAATTGCATAGGCTCGATAACGAAAAATATCCTGATGCAAACGTAAACGATTATAATTACTGGGACAGAAACGATACGCTTGATAAAACGATTTTTCTTTGCGGCGGTGAAAACGAAGATCCGGATTATGAAGAATATTATGACGGTTATGATACTACCCTCGAGGGAATAGAAAATCTGATGAAGCGGCTTGAAAGCCACGGGGTAACTACGGCAAAGAGTAAGATTTACGAGGATTCGGGGCACTGGCAGTTTATTCCTGATATGTTCATAGAATTTTTCCGTGAATATTATGCTAAATAATATGGTTATATTTAAAAATCCGGTTTCTATATCGGATTTTTATTTTGGTGTTAAAACGCTTGGCAGAGACTGTGCGCTTCTTTACCGAAGTAAAAAATTGTTATATTAGTATAACATAAAAAATAAACACGGTAAAATTATTATTGACAACTGGTATATGATATGATATAATAAAAGTGTAATAAGCGTAACTTGTTACAAAATAATAAGTTATACATGTATTCTGCAATGTGTGATCAAATAAGACAAATTTATTTTTAAGATCGCTTATTAATGTTAAACCAAGGAGGTGAAAATAATGATAAAGAGAATAATTTCATATATTGCAGCTTTAGGCATTGCGTTTGCAGCTATGACAACAGTTAATTCATTTGCCTATGTAGAGGTTGATAATGACGATTCACAAGGGTATTCGAATTTTAACAACGGTTTTGATACTTATCTTTCAGGAAATTCTCATTTTAGAGGAGATGCAAGAAGAAATTATAATTCTACGTATGCAAACTATACTTATGAATTTGCGGGTGATGGAAAAACCACCAAGACATCTTTTAAGGTTAAAATGTATGCATATTTAAATGATGCAACGTTTACAAACCCGTCAGCAAAGTATGTTGCCTACGGAAATAGCAGCAGCTATACTTTTGGTACGTTGAATCAAGATTTAGCAGCCGGCGGATGGAATTATGTAGGAGAAGCTACGGTTAAACCATTAACACAATATGGATATACATCAGTTACCTGTAATGCTGTTGGCGTTGAAACAAACGGTCCTTCAAGATATACCGGAGCTGACGGTGTTAGGGTATATTTTTAAGAAAGGTTTTGTATTGTATGAAAAAACAATTTCAAACTGCCGTTACAGCTGTATTGGCTGCAGCAGTAATTGCAGTTCCGCCGGCAGTAACCTTGTTAAGGAATTCTGCAAGTGAAAGTTCAAAAAGTTCGGCGAATTTTTCGGAAGAGCCGATTACTAAAGAACAAGACGCAGCGATCGAAAATGAAGCGGAGACAGTTGAATTAGTGGCTGATGAAGAAAAAATCAACGAACTTGAACTTCATAATAACACACTGACTGTTTGCAGTATGGACGAAGCCAATGAAATGATTCAGGACGGCGAGGATTCCTATGAAAAAATCGGAGCAATAAGGCTTGTTGACAATTCGGATTACGCCAGGAAAGTAACTGGAGAAGCGGCAAAGATTACACGCGCAAATAATGTGGATCTGCTCGAAAGCAAAAGTTATATTTACCATATGATGCTGAACAGTGTGGATTATTTCAATACTGCCAGAGGGTCAATGGTCTATTCATTTGGTAATTCCGAACAGGTAAAGACCGAGTTTATGACAAATATCGAGGAACAATATGCATGCGAGAAAGAGTATTACACTGACGGAGGCATCGGTGAATTGCATGTTTATGACGGAAAAGAGTACACGATCAACGAGAAACTGGGAATTAATGATGTTTCTTACTGCGGCGAACCGAGTGGCTCTAATATAAGCGATAATAACAGAGTTGTAATGCTTGATGAGGGCGAGCTTTTGAGAATAAACAGAAAAGACTTGACAAACCTTGCTGTTTCCGGAAATTCATGTTTGTTTCCTCAGCAGTATGCAATGTCTAAGCTTTATGATTTTGACGATTGGACAATTGCAGGATGTGAAAAGTTTATCGGCAGAGATTGTGCTGTTATTGAGGGTGCAAAAGACGGCGGAACATTTAAGATGCTTGTGGATACTAATTACGGGTTTTTACTTAAATATGAAGAGTTTTCAGCCGCTGGAGAAATAACATCTTATACGGAAACAGTCGAGTTGGAAAATGACATTGTGCTGAATAAGGAAATGGCAGAAATTAAAGATTGATATGCAATTTGATAAAACATACGTAAAACTTAGCATGGAATTGAAGAATGCCCCGATTTCTCAGTTAGAATCGGGGCATTAAGAGTAAAATATTAAACTTGTTTAGTAATTTGAAAGACAGAGTCTTTGGAGATACAAAAAACCTACAAAGTCCTGTATTTAGCAGGTTACTGAACAGAAATATTTAAAAAAGGCATAACCACCAAAGCTGTATATATGTTATAGGCAAATTTGACAAAAAACTTTTGATATGAGCAAAATTATTTTACTTGACAAAGAAGGAAAAGGGTGATATAATAGAAAAGCTGTCGGACGGAGCGGAGAGCGAAGCGAAGAAGTTCGGAAAGCTTTGGGAAAAGCGGAAGAGGGACGGAAGGCGGAGCGAAAGAGAAGCGA
>CAJTYV010000007.1:0-16848 GCA_910584195.1 uncultured Ruminococcus sp.
AATTTTTTGTAAACTCTGCTCCACGGCTATTGACTTTTCTTAGCTGGACTTAAAATTTGATTATAAATAACGAGCGATTATGTTCAGCAGAATGCTGAACATAATCGCTCGTTTTCTTTTTCTGAACTTGTTCACATAGAAAAAATATGATAGAATAAAAAGTGTGAGATATACAAGTGACTCATCATATCTCGCAGTCTCTTTTAGTGCATTTTCAATTTGATAACTCGATGGTTTAAAATATCCCATTATATTTTAACCTTCTATAAAAATATAACTGTACTACTGGAACAAAATAGACGACATCGTTTTATCCCTATTCTACGCCGTTTTTTAGATATTAGTCAAATATATTTTTCATACCGCTGAACTCAAAAATTAATTGAGGTTAAATTAGTCAAGCATTCTGCAATATTCCTTTTCCTCACAGTCAATGTAATCTGTGCAACAATAATGTCGAGAGTATAAAGCTTAAGCTCCTGTACGACATTTGCATCATTCTTCACTATGAAATTTCAGATATTTTAACTCTGTAAATAAATTCGGCTCTTGGAAAAATTCAAGAGCCGTTTTTTTACCCAAAGTAAATTTATTTGTATTTTGCGTATCACTTTTTTGCGTTTTGTGTGGCAAGCCACAATTATAGCAATATCAGTTAAAAATGTCAATAAAAATTAAACAACAAATATTTACAATATTAAAACAGCGTAAGCCGTAATACGGTTCACGCTGTTTTATGAAAGCCCCGGATACATTTATCCTGCTTATTTTTACTTTTTCAGCATATGTTTTTTACAATATGCAGTATTTTTAAAATCCCAGTATTCAATATACGGATCGTCCTTATCATAATCCCACATATAAATCATAGTCGGAGTAATCTCAAGTACACGTTCCGTTGGAAGTGCGGACCAACGGTCTACGGCATTATTAAAGTGTAATCTCATTGCATTTATGAAAAAATCATACTGAAAAGGATTATCAAGCATACGGCAAATTCCCTCTATCGAAAAATTCTTATAACAAACTGCGACATTTGGATTTTCGGCGATCTGCCTGCTTTTCATATACGTTATATCTGTCTGACAATAAAATTTACTGTCTATCACAACTATGCTCATAGGACGTGATGTAACACGATTTTCAGAACAAGTGGACAAAGTCATTATGCCATGAGTACCTATTCTTCTCCATAAGTCTAAAAAATTTTTCTTGAACATTACAGTTTACTTTATCCCGATATAAATATGAATCTCTGCATTTTCGGGATCAGCGTTCTGATATTCCTCAAAATCACAAATAAAATTACGTTCAAGCTTCATTTGCCAAAGCTCTTTCCAAAACTGCTGAACAGCGGTCACCATATTTCCTTTAACAATAAATCTCGCATACTTTCCGGCAGGAATTATTCTCAGTTCAAAATTCTCAGGAACATCTCCGCAGTTTATTTCACAGGCGGTAACGACTGTATAATCAGCTTTTTCGTCATCGGCATAGTCCGTATAAATGCCGAGAGCCTTATTGTTGACTCTGTTTTTCAGCGTAAAACAACCCTCGGGAGAGTAAAGTTTCTGCCAGAGCCCGCCGATTATCTTTTTCATGTCGGGAGAAGCGTTATTCGTTCTCGCAGAAAATCCCGCAACTGTTTTTTCCTCTAAATTTACGATTTCATAATTCATGGTATGTACCTCTTTTCTATTTGATAAATCAAGTATAGCATATCAAATATGACATCTGTATGTCATGTTTCATATTTCTCTAAAATTTTTTTCAACAATTCTTGAAATTCAAAACGATATTCTTTCGGCGATATTATCTCTGCCTTATCTCCAAATGATAAAATATATCTGTAAAATGACGGAATATCAGTCCATGTAAATTCAAGAATAATATTACCATTTTCGCAAAATTTCGGAAGCTCCGTACCGAATTCATCTATGATACGCCATTTCAACGACTTATCAAATTTCACAGACGCTTTAATTCCACCTTGTGTATGACGCAGTCTATCGCAGGTATACACGGGAATTTCACGCTCGTCACAAGGAATATCCGTACATTTCAAATTTGTCAGACGAGTCAGCTTGAACATACGGTAATCATTCCGAAGCGTACAGAAACCCCAAACATACCAGCCTGCCCACTGAAAAATCAGATGATACGGTTCAATTTCACGTTTGCTTTCTCCTGTCGGAGAAAAATAGTCGAAACTGATTTTTGTTCGGCTGTCGATTGCTTTTTTTATCAGTTCGATTTTATAAGAAACAATTGTTTTATCCCATGATGAAAGATCAATTATAAATTGATTTCCAATATTGACTGTATCGGTATGTTCTGCCGAAAGCTTTTGCATAAGCTGATGATAACGCTTTGTCTCACTGACGCTGTCAAGACTTCTGAGTCCCGAAAGAATCGCATTCATATCCGCAGCAGAAAGCAGCGTCTTGTCAAGACGAAAACTTTCCATAATGGAAATGCCTCCGCCCTGTCCCTGAAAAGTAGTAATTGGAATACCTGCTTTACCGATGTCGTCAATATCACGGATAATAGTTCGCCGTGAAACTTCAAATTCCTCAGCAAGTTCTGATGCCGTTACCCTTTCCTTTTGCAGAAGGATAGACAATATCCCTATAATTCGGTCAATCTTCATGCATCGCACCTCAATTTTAAATGATTTTGATTTTAAACTTTTCTTTTCAGTTCCGCCGTTGCCGCATAATGCAAAATATCAAACTCTTCCGGAGCAATTTCAGATAATAAATCCATATGCTCTTCCTCCCATGATGCAATATCCTGTGCCGAAAGAGATGCGCCTACTCCACGGCATGCTTTCATTCTTCCGTTCCAGCTTTCACGTGTAAAATGTACGTTCAATTGATATTCTTCATGAAAAACGAGTTCAAAGTTTTCATTATAACATTCCGGAATAATTATAGGATGCATAGTTTCTCCTCCCCCACTCCATTCAGGGTTATATTTTAACACAAGTTTCTC
Source organism: uncultured Ruminococcus sp. (assembly GCA_910584195.1). Lineage (GTDB taxonomy): Bacteria > Bacillota > Clostridia > Oscillospirales > Ruminococcaceae > Ruminococcus. The sequence goes on from CAJTYV010000007.1 coordinate 2,995, forward strand.
ACTTGCACCTGCAATTTTGTCTTTAAATGGAAGCCACGCCATATACAAAACGAGTATTTTTCCGTTTGGTTTCAGCATTCTGAAAAATTTCGGCATAAGAGCTGCATGGTCAAAATACCAAAAACATTGACAGGCAGTGATCACATCAAATGAATTGTCAGGAAAATTGATTTTCTCAGCAGGGAGGACATGATACGCAATGTTCATATTCTTTGACAGAAGTTTAGCCTGTTGTATCTGATTTTCGGATATATCTATACCGATCCATTTTGCACCGTAACAAGCCATATTTCTTGGGATAACACCTGTTCCCGTACCAATATCCAACACGTTCTGACCCTTGATACAAAGTCCTCTGTTTATAATTCTTTTATAGAACTCATGCGGATAAATATCTCGGAATTTTGCATAATCCTCTGATGTTCTTCCCCAATCAAACGACTTGCTGCCGTCAATGCTCTTATCAACCATGGCTATAAGCTCTCCTATCTAAATTCAGAATATATTGAATTTCCCGCAATGGTTTTCCGCCGATATTGTCATCAAGAAATTTATCAGTTTTTACAAAACCATTTTTTTCATAGAACTTTCTTGCTGAATAATTTTCCTCTAACACCCATAAAAACACTTCATGATACTCAAGCGTCACAAGATTCTCCAGTACGGCGTCAAGCAAGAGTTTGCCATTTCCTTTACCGATATATTGCGGTAAAAGATAAATTGAGATAATTTCACCCATATTTTTAAAATCTTCAAAACGCGAACCGCCGTAGCTTGACGTTCCCACGATTCGCTTATTATCAAGCATAACAAGAGTGTTACGACCTTTTTCTTCTAAAGAAGCCGCCCATTTCCCTCTTGGAATGCTGTCAAGGAAACATTGCGGAATTATACCCTTGTAGGCATATTTCCAACTTTCTTCATACACATTACTTATTTCAACTTTACTGTCATTTTGATTTAAATGTCTGATTTCCATTTGTTGTCCCTCCAAATTATAATAGACCTACACTGTAAACAAGACAAAATCCCACCGATTCGGCGGGATTAGTCTATAAATCATGCTGCAATGCCGGCTCTTTTATTTTTCCGACTTATTTCCGAACAAATCCTTGCTGTATTGCAGAATTCCGTACCATTTTGAAGATTCCTTTATCATTCGAACTATTTGAGTAATAGCAAATGGAATAAACGCCAGTCCAATAATTTCTGCTAAATTAATGAGCGTTATTTCATCGGATATTTTCATAAATCCATGACATGCAGGAATGATCAGAACCGCAGCAAGCAAAACTGTACCTGATAAAAACGCGCCTAACGAAAATTTATTTGTCATTATTTTCAGTCGGGAAAGAGAATATTTTCCACGACTGTCAAATCCTTCAAAAAGTCTTGCCATACAAAGCACCGAAAATGCCATAGTACTTGCCATAGCAGCCGAAACCGAAGCATCCGAAGAGGAATTTTTTCCTATAAAGAACGCTGCCATAACGCTTCCAGCTATCATTATTGAATGTAAAACAATATAAATAATTGTCTCCTTATTAAGAATAGATTCGCTTGATGCACGCGGCTTGTTTTTCATAACATCAGGCAGCATAGGCTCCATACAAAGAGCAAGCGCCGGCAGGGAATCCGTAAGCAAGTTTATAAACAAAAGATGAACCGGATTGAACGGCAATGGCAGATTTAAAATTGTAGTTAATAGAACTACGATGATAGCCGCCGCATTTCCTGCAAGCAGGAATTTAATGGAGTTTTTTATGTTGGTGTAAATACATCTTCCGTTTGCAACAGCCTTTACTATAGTCGCAAAGTTATCGTCCGCAAGAATCATGGAAGCGGCGTCCTTGGAAACTTCCGTACCTGTAATTCCCATCGCAACGCCTACATCTGCTTTTTTAAGAGCAGGAGCATCATTTACTCCGTCGCCTGTCATGGCAACTACCATTTCTTTTTTCTGCCAAAGTTCAACAATACGTATTTTATGGACAGGTGAAACTCGTGCGTATACCGAAACCTTTTCAAGTTTAGACGACAGTTCTTCATCTGAAACCGCATCGATCTCCGTACCGTCCATAGCAATATCACCGTCATTGAATATGCCTATTTCCTTAGCAATAGCTACTGCCGTAAGCTTGTGGTCGCCGGTAATCATAACAGGCTTTATACCTGCCGAAATACATTCCGCAACAGCCGCCTTGCTCTCCTCACGAGGCGGATCCGTCATTGCTGTAAGTCCGATGTAAATATAGTCTCCCTCATCATCGAGCGTAACGGCTTTATCCGAATCGAGCAGTTTTTCCGCAAATGCAAGAACTCTCATACCATTGTTGGAATAATTAAGATTTGCAGCCTTGATAGCCGCCATATCGTCAATTGTTATCGGTCGTATATCAGAGCCGTCCATAACAAATTTGAATCGCGGCATAAGCACGTCCATAGCGCCCTTTGTAAACGCTGTACGCTTACCGCCGATCATGTGTACTGTAGTCATAAGCTTTCTGTCACTGTCAAACGGAATTTCATCAATTCTCGGATATTCACGTCGAATTCGGGTATACTCGTCATTGCCGAGGTAGTCGGAAAGCGCAGTTTCTGTTGGATCGCCAAGCCAGCCGTTATCAGCCTTTGCGGCATCGTTGCACAGCCCCATAGCAATAAGAAGATGCTCTTTTGCCCTTTCAGAGGGAAATGTCAAATCGCGTACAGTCATTTTATTCTGAGTAAGCGTACCTGTTTTGTCGGAACAGATTATGGACACACAGCCCAGTCCCTCAACAGCTTTTAAGTCCTTGATTATCGCTTTTTGCCTGGACATTTTCTGAGTTCCGATAGCAAGGGAAATCGTGATTATCGAACTGAGAGCTTCGGGAATTGCCGCAACGGCAAGCGCAACAGCAAACATAAGAGCGTCTACTACAGGCTGCTTGTTTATAAAGTATGTGAGCAGAAATACTACCGCGCATATTCCGATAACTGCAACAGAAAGCACCTTGCTGAATTTATCGAGACTGACCTGAAGAGGAGTTTTCTTCTTTTTTGCGTTCTGCATTAAAGACGCAATTTTTCCGATTTCCGTATTCATGCCAACACCCGTAACTACCGCCGCGGCACGTCCGTTTGAAATGTTTGAGCCTGAATATATCATATTCACACGATCACCCAAAGGCAGTTCTTCGGAATTTATAGTATCGGTAAATTTTGTGACGTTCAGCGATTCGCCGGTAAGCGCGCTTTCGTCTACCTGAAGCGATGCTGCCTCAATAAGACGTCCATCGGCAGCGGCAACGTTTCCGGCTTCAATAAGAAGAATATCTCCTACAACAACTTCAGAAGCGGGTATTTCAACTTGATTTCCGTTTCGAATAACCCGTGCGGCAGGCGCTCCCATAGCTTTCAATGCGGCAAGAGATTTCTGTGCTTTAACGTTCTGAACCGTACCAAGCACAGCATTCATAATAAGTACAACAAGTATTACAATAGTTGAACCGATCTCACCGCTTATCATGGAAATAACAGACGCTGCAATAAGAATAACTACAAGAAGATCTGCGAACTGCTCTAAAAATACCATGAGCAGGCTTTTCTGCTTTTCCTCAGAAATCACGTTTTCTCCGTTTTGTCTGCGGCTTTCCGTAACCTGAGCATCGGTAAGACCTTTATCGGCTGATGAACCGAGAGCTTTCAGTACAGTCTCTTTGTCCTGATTAAAATAATTCATTTTTTCCTCCTTAAATTCAGAGAGATAAGCAAAAAAGACCCTTATTGCTTAATGCCGAAAGATAATACAGCTTTGTTAACTTCGGTACTATGCAATAAAAGTCTTGCTTAAAGCCTATAAGCTTTTGTCCGCCCGACAGCTTAAAACTGTGGGTATGGCGATGCGGACAGCGCCGATTTGATTTCAGCGAAGCTACTCCCTTTTACTTGTTTATTTTACCATAAAAAAATAGTATTGTCAAGGATAATTTTTTCAAAGCTCTGCTTTCAACAAGCAGAAGGCTTACGATAGTAATCCGGATTCAGTCGGAGATTGCATCTCCGACTGAATCTAAAGATGTGCGCCGCCTAAGAGGGTGCGGGTGTCCGATGGACACCTCTGCGAAGCAGAAGCACCGACCGAGACGACAGTCGAGACTCGGGGGGCATCGTCTGCGGTTATAAGATAATCGCATTTAATTCGAATTATTTTTTGAATAATACTTAACAGTACGGATAAGTCTAAGAATTCCCCATCCGATAACAGCAGCGGTAAGAATAACAGTTTCCAAAAAAAAATCTTTTATCAGTTTCATAACTTGTTCCTCCTTTGTAAAAATTATACATTATATTATAATATGTATCAAGATAACATCTGTAATTTGTCGAGTGACATTTGTAATTTTAAAATATGCTTTCAAGATTAAAATATACCCTGCTAATTTTCCCAGTTATGCCCTATTATTTCAGGCTATGTCATGCGCATCTGTAAAAAGGAACTTCTTCAGAACACACTATAACGTCTGAATCAATTTTACCTGAGCCGGAACTTTAAATGCAAAAAAGTCAGACAATTGCCTGACTTTTTCAAAATCAAATTATTTTTCCGATTTATCGACCAATGAAACGCTTGCTCCAGAAATTACCCAGAATATAGGTGAAAACGCCGTATTGCTGCACCCTATCAAAAAGAGCAGAGCCCCCATAGATGTAAGTAGAGTCATACAGAGCGTCATTGGGTTCTTTGATTTTCTATAGCCTTTGAAACCAATCGTGATCACGCCTGTCAAAACTGCAATAAGAGCTGCGACAGACGGAATTCCTCGTGTTGCCGCCGTATTAAGATACTCATTATACACCTTGTCGAACGTACCTTTATTAAATATCAGTATATCCTCGATCAAAGAAGATTCAGAACCAGCAGGACCATAGGTGTATATCTGCGGATATATCAGCTGATCGGGTCCTGTGCCTGTCAGCGGACAACCGCTGATAATATCGAGAGTTTTGCGATTAAGTGTATAATAAACATCGTAGGTATCGTCAATATCCACCAAATCCGAATCAAAATTTCCGCTTGTATTTATTCTGGTATAGCTGTCCGCAAACCATAAAATACGGCCATCGTAAAGTCTATAGCCCTTTACATTACCAATAATGCCCGCATTTACAACTATAATTGCAGCTGCTGCCGGCAGAATTACCGACAAGATCAACAATAAATTGATTTTCGGAGCTTTTACGAAAAATACGGTTATAACTGCCGCCGCAACAGAAAGGATCGTTCCGCAGATACCGATAAATGAATAGGTAAACATTATAACAAATGAAAATACACAAGCAGAACAAATACAGAAGATTTTTTCTTTTTTTCCCGAAAACAATATAGCTCCCATGAGAGCTGCCGCTATGGAAAGACTAAGTACCATTGCAAGAAACAAAGGAGATTGAGAAAGTCCGGCTGCTGCATGAAGTTCGATTCTAACCGAAACCCACTTGAAGTCTGTAAATTTACCCCAAAATACTTGTATAACGGCAAAAACGCAGTTTAGCAATCCATTTGCAAGAATTCCGTAAACAAGGATCTTCCGAGTTTTGTCAATTTTTATCGAAGCTGCGGTAATAAAAAAGCTTGTGTAAAAAATTATAGCAAGCAATCCCTCACCGCGTCCGGGATAGCCGTTTAAAGAAACATATCTGTCATAAGAATTAACAAGTGAAATCACCGCCCATACAAGAGAAAAACTCAATCCACATAAAGGTATGAGCATTTTTTTTCCGACAAACCTCTTTATAACTCCGATAAGCGCAAGCACCATACATATAACGCCTGCCACGGAAAGACCTGCCGAAATTATAGTATAGACCTTATTTCCTGATATTACGGGAACAGCAGTTGAAAGAGATGTACAGAGACATGCCGCTAAAAGTCCGAACGAAGCGATTTTCGAGTATTTTTCCTCGGTCATGTTGAGTATAAAATTTGATTTTTCCGATGAATTGAAAAGCTGCTTTGCCATTGTTATTTTTCCTCTCAATTAAAACTTATTTTCAAAAACAAGATCGTATTGTGTTTCTTTAATTTACAGAAACTGTTACTTCGTAAGAATCACTGTTTTTTTCTCCTATATTAATTGTGATTCCCATATCCGCCGTTCGTCCGCCGTTAGCATCATAGGCTTTAAAGTCAGGCATATTGCTGTCAATTACATCGCCGGTCCGAAGCAAATTATCCGTTTCGTCCGTACCCTCTCCGACAAGCCGTATAAATCGTCTTCCGTTATTATTATTAGTTGCTTCATCATTTCCGCTGGAGTATTTATAAGTATTATACCACTGATCTCCTGTAATAGAGGCTTCTACATGATACATTCTCACGCCGCTGCCTGTTGAACGCCACCATTCATCAGTAAGACCTTTATTGTTTCCGCTTAAATCTGTATATTCCAATATAAAAAATTCAGAATTATAATTTTTATTCAAATCACCTACAGGTATAATCAAACAATTTCCGTCATTCGTCTGACTGCTTTTTAACGTAAATGTCTTCGTACCGCTTGACTTTCCGTAAATCTGCACTTGTTCAGGAGTATACCACCCAAGCATAAGCTTTGACGCTGCGCCGAAATCGCATATAGCATCGTCCATCATTTCAAAGCCCGCCGATCCGTGCATTCCTTGAAAGTCATCGGCGCCGTAAAGGTAAAAATCGGGAAGTCCCATGCAATGACCCATTTCATGCAGATATGAACTATTAAAGTTTCTATGATCGTCTGCCGACTCTATCTGAGCATTGCCGACAATAACATGACCGATGTCCATTCCATCAGCTCTGCTGCGTGACTCACCGCCAAAAGCTCCGGCAGATGCCCACCAGTTATCATCTCCGGCAGCAGTTGGGACACTTATAAGTATGGTGTCTATAACCTTATCTCCGTCACCGTCAAATTCCGAAAAATCAACAGACGCATCGAATTCGGCGATTATTTCATCCACAAGGGCAACATGCCATGCGTCTCCCTCGTAGGCAGCTTTATTTTGCTTAGTAGTATAGGTATAGGCTTTTCCGCTCAGCTTTACTGCACCCTTTGAGGAACGTTCGTAAAATGCGCTCATACTCTCAAAAGGATAATTCTGATCGTTTTCATTGGAAGTTCCAAAGACAACATTTTCAATTTCCGAAGCTGACGGTATATATTCATATTTGCAGTCGGGAAAATCAACATAAAATACCGCTGCCTTAGCCTCGCCCTGAGACGGCATAGAACCGTAAAGCTCATAGATCGGGGGAGTAATAAACGAAGAAGCAGCTGTTGCAGTCGTAACCTCTGACGTAGTCTGTGTTGAAGTTGATGCGGTAGTCTGCGTCTGTGTAACTTCTTCCTTCCACTCCCATACATCCATTCCGTGACCGCCTGTCAAAAGAGCTTTCCTTAAAAGAATCAGATCGTAAATATCAATCCGTCCGTCTTGATTCACATCGGCTGTTTCAAGAAATTTCTCGGCAAGAAAACCTTCTTCACCACGTATTCCGATAAATTTACCGGCAAGGTCATAGCCGTTCTTTTCCGTGAGAGTTTCACCGCCCAGAAGATGCTTCGTCATTATAACCATATCCGCAACGGTAAGTTTCTTATCGCTGTTCAAATCTCCCAAAAGACCGATTTGCTCCCAACCTGCGAATGAATTTATCGAAAACGCGGCAGCAGTTGCCGCAGCTGCAGAAGCTAAACAAACTGCAAATTTTTTTAGTATTTTAATCACTTAACCACCCTCCGTTCATTGAAATGATATCCGAATGTCAGGAAACCGATATTAAAAAATACTGCGGACGCATACCATCCGCAGTATTTCGCTTATTTCGCGTAGTCTGTAACTCTGCTCTCCCTGATAAGATTGACCTTGATCTGACCCGGATAATCCATTTCAGCCTCGATCTGCTGTGCTATTTGTCTCGCAACAAGCACCATCTTCTCATCGTTAATAACCTCGGGAACGACCATGATTCTGACTTCACGTCCTGCCTGTACGGCAAAGCATTTTTCAACTCCATTATAGGAATTGCAGATTTCTTCAAGCTTCTGAAGTCTCTTGATATAGCTTTCGTAATTTTCGCTTCGCGCGGCAGGTCTTGCAGCGGATATTGCATCGGCTGCCTGTACAATACAGGCGATAACCGTTTTCGGCTCAACATCATTGTGGTGAGCTTCAACAGCATGGATAACAACTTGGCTTTCATTGTATTTTTTGCATACGTCAACGCCTATCTGTACGTGCGAACCCTCTATTTCGGAAGTTAAAGCCTTACCGATGTCATGAAGAAGTCCTGCGCGTCTTGCCACATTTGCGTCAACACCCAATTCGGCTGCCAATACTCCGCAAAGCTTAGCAACCTCAATAGAATGATCAAGAACATTCTGTCTGTAGCTTGTACGGAATTTAAGCCGTCCAAGAAGCTTGATAAGCTCATGATTGATGCCGTGAACATTTGTTTCGATAACTGCGCGTTCACCTTCCTGCTTTATACGATATTCTACTTCACGACGCGCCTTATCTACCGTTTCCTCTATACGAGCAGGATGAATCCTTCCGTCGGCTATAAGCTTTTCAAGAGCTATCCTCGCGACTTCGCGGCGAATCTGATCAAAACATGAAAGTGTAATAGCCTCGGGTGTGTCGTCAATAATAAGATCTACTCCCGTAAGAGTTTCGAGGGTTCTGATGTTACGTCCCTCACGTCCGATAATACGTCCCTTCATTTCGTCGCTGGGCAGCGGAACAACGGAAACTGCCGCTTCCGAAACCTGATCTGCCGCAACCTTTGCAATGGCAAGCGAAATCTGACTTCTTGCCTTTTCGTTGCATTCATCCTTTAGCTGCTGTTCATAAGCCGCTATCTTCACAGCTTTCTCGTGTACAAGATCGTCCTCCAATTTGGAGAGTATGTATTCCTTAGCCTGCTCCTTGGTAAATTCCGAAATACGCTCCAGCACATCCATTTCGGATTTTTTTATCTGCTCGGCTTCCTTGAGCTTTTCGTCGGCACTCTTTATTTTCTGATTAAGAGCGTCCTCCTTTTTTTCAAGGTTATCGGTTTTCTTGTCGAGATTTTCCTCCTTTTGCTGCATGCGTCTTTCCTGACGGGACAGCTCGGATCTGCGGTCTTTTATTTCGCGATCCGCCTCGCTGCGAAGCTTGTGTATCTCGTCCTTGGCTTCTATCAGAGCGCTTTTCTTCTTATTATCGGCGTCTTTTTCAGCATCGGCAACGATGCGTTCAGCCTGCTTTTCCGCAGAACCGATAACAGCCTCAGCCTCACGCTTACGCTGTTCAACGCCGGCAGTCACGCCTTTTTTATAGGCAAGAAAACCGCCTACAGCCGCACCGGCTATCAAGGCGGCAAGGATCAATACAATAGCAATAACAGGATCCATACAGTGCATTACCTCCTTCATTAAAGAAATTTCGAAATTTCGAAAGATCCTTAGCAATATATTAGTTTGTATCATATAACTTATATTGCCGCAGGCGATAAATGCTGCATTATTTTATTTTAATATATTTTATTTAGAATCCGACTATTCAGTTTATCGGATCATTGGACAAAAGTCCTGATTTTGTTATATACCTTCTCCCGAATGGATACCCAATCGAAATGATTTAAAACAAAGCTGCATTACTGCCTGAAAGCAATATTTCTGCAAAATACAACATATTTATTATACACTTTTTTCACAGGATTGTCAATAGCTTTTCGTCAAATCACTACAAAACAGCAAAATTTAATTTTTGTAACAAATTCACAATATGTTCTGCACAAGCAAATTTTGTCTCGCAAAATTGAATTATTGTGCATTTTAACAGTTATTGCGCCTTTTTTTATAAAAAAGGTTGAAAAATTCTTTCTGCTGTGATATAATATCTTTTGATAGGCTTTTGGCTGTTTTGAAAATTTGGCTTGACTGTGTGCCGCAAATACAGTTCAGATGGGAGTTTCTATGTTAAATTTTAATATGCTGACAACTATGGAGCTTACTGAAATTGAAAATCCAAGTCTTTTTCCGTTTCCCGCTCCTCTTCATATCGGATTTGTTATTATTGCAGTTATTTTCTTTTTATTTAGATTCTTTACTGATAAAAGACCGTTTCAGCTTATAATGGCGATTGCAGTTCCTATTTCCTTACTCCTTCGTCTTGAACTTAGCCGTCAGGGATTTTACATTGTCGGAGCTATTGAATTGCTGCTTCTCATAGTCGCCGCCATAACATCCATAGCGTTCAAGAAAAAAATCGCCGAAAAACCTGAACCTGCTGCTGAAGCTGCATCAGAAAACGCTCCCGAAGCAAAGTCAGAGGAATAATGAAAACAGTTATACTTGATTGGGCGACTATGTGCTTCAACAGCGATCTGTCACCAGAAATTTTCAAGGAATTCGGTGATATATCTGTATTTCAGCTTACATCACCGAACTGTGTTGCAGAGCGCATAGGAAATGCTGAAATTGTGCTTTGCAACAAAGTACAAATAACAAAGGAAATTATGGATAAATGTTCCGATTTGCGGTACATCGGACTTTTTGCCACGGGTTTCAACAATATTGACATTGAATACGCCGCTCGAAAAGGCATAACAGTCTGTAACGCAGGTCAATATTCCACCGATGCCGTGGCACAGCAGGTTTTTGCCTATATACTTGATTTTTGCTGCCGTATACGAAGCTATGACAGCATTGTCAGAAAAGGCGAATGGGAAAAAGCTGAATGTTTCTCATATTTTCCTATTTCTACCGCTGAGCTGAAAGGCAAAACTTTGTCTATCATCGGATTCGGTTCTATAGGCAAACGTACAGCGGCAATCGGTAACGCTTTCGGAATGCGTGTGCTTGTGAACACAAGGACTGTTCCTGAAAACTGCCCTTATGATGTCTGCGATTTGGACACAGTTGTGAAAAATGCAGATTTTCTTACGCTCCATTGTCCTCTCACAAACGAAACAAAATCTATGATAAACGCCGATTTTCTGAGTAAAATGAAGCATTCGGCAGTGCTTATAAATACTTCGAGAGGAGCGGTCGTAAACGAACAGGATTTAGCTGACGCTCTTAACAGCAAGCGTCTTGCCATGGCGTATCTCGATGTCCTCGAAAAAGAACCGATGTCTCCGGATACTCCGCTTAAGCACGCTGAAAACTGCGTAATTACTCCGCATACGTCATGGTCGGCACACGAAACCAGAATACGTCTGCTGAACATTGTCCGCGAAAATATCCGCTGCTGGATCAACGGAATTCCGCAAAATAAAGTTAATTGATTTAAGGATGTTTGATACAAATGAGAACGATCTCGGATAAAAAGCGAATCGTAATAAAATTAGGCACATCTACTCTTGCTCACAGCACCGGAAAGCTCAATATACGGCGAATGACAAATCTTGTCCGTGTGATTTCCGACCTGCATAATTCGGGCAAGGAAATAATTATGGTATCGTCCGGAGCAGTAGGTCTGGGCACAGGAAAGCTCGGACTTTCAGCCAAACCTAAAGAAACAAAACTGAAACAAGCTGTTGCAGCAGTCGGACAGTGTGAACTTATGCATGTATACGACGATATGTTCGAGAAATACAGTGTTACCGTAGCGCAGATCCTTCTGACAAAAACTATTATCAGCAATCCTTGTCACTGCGAAAATTTCAAGAATACTGTTGAAACTCTCGTAAGTATGGGAGTTATTCCCATCGTCAACGAAAATGATTCCATTTCTATAGACGAACTGGAACTTGAAATCGGCGAAAACGACTCCCTGTCAGCTCTTGTGGCGTCTCTTTCGGGTGCAGACCTGTTGCTTATTCTGTCAGATATAGACTGCTTGTATACCGACGACCCACGTACCAACCCTGATGCAAAGCCAATATCCGTTGTAAACAAAATCACTGCCGAAATAGAAAACGCAGCGGGAGGCGCAGGCACAACTCTCGGAACCGGCGGCATGTCCACGAAAATTAATGCCGCTAAAATTGCATCCGAATCAGGTATCGACATGGTTATAATGAACGGTAAAAATCCTGATCTTTTGTATGATCTGTTTGAAAACAAAGAAATCGGAACCATTTTTTTAGCTGACAATAATAAATAAAGAGGTGTAATTATGAGCTATATACAAAATCTCGGCATAAAGGCAAAATCTGTCGAACCTTTTATTGCCGCTGCTTCTTCAAATATAAAAAACGAGGCTCTTGCTGCTATTTCACGCGCTTTGATCGATAACGCAGCTCTGATAATATCAGAAAACGAAAAAGACTTGCAGGCAGCTAAGGAAAACGGAATGTCCGAAGCTTTGCAGGATCGTCTTAAACTGGATGAATCACGCATAGCGGGGATAGCCAAAGGAATTGATGAGCTTATCGCCATGGATGATCCTATAGGACAAATTATTGACGGCTTTACGCGTCCCAACGGACTCAGGATCACCAAAACACGTGTTCCGCTGGGAGTTATAGGCATTATTTTTGAATCGCGTCCCAACGTTACTGTTGACGCTGCTGCGCTCTGTCTTAAAGCAGGAAACGCCGTTATTCTTAAAGGAGGCAAAGAAGCTATTTATTCCAACGTATGCCTCGGAAAAATCATGCGTGAAGCTCTTGAAAGCTGCAGTCTTCCGTCAGATATAATTCAGGTCGTCGAAAATACTTCACGTGAAACTACCAACGAGCTTATGAAGCTCAACGGATACGTTGATGTTCTTATCCCTCGCGGAAGCGCAAAATTGATCCAAGCTGTGGTAACAACCGCTACTGTTCCCGTTATCGAGACAGGCGCAGGAAACTGTCACGTTTACGTTGACGAATCAGCCGATCTTAATATGGCGGCAAATATAACGGACAATGCGAAAACTCAGCGTCCATCGGTATGCAACGCTATTGAAAGCCTGCTTGTCCATAAATCTGTAGCTGCAGAATTTCTTCCCATAATTTCAGAGCGTTTCAAATCTCACAATGTAAAGATATACGGCTGCGAAAAAACTATTGCCATACTTGGAAACTCAGTGACAAAAGCCACAGACGCAGAATATGCCAAAGAATTTAACGACTATATTATCGCTGTAAAAGTCGTGGACTCTATTGATGAAGCTATTGCTCATATCCGCAAATACAGCACACGACATTCGGAGTGTATTGTAACGAAATCTCTGGACGCAGCTCGAAAATTTCAGCTTGAGGTGGACGCTGCGGCAGTCTATGTCAATGCTTCCACACGCTTCACAGACGGCGGAGAATTTGGCTTTGGCGCAGAAATCGGAATTTCTACACAGAAGCTTCACGCAAGAGGTCCTATGGGACTTACGGAATTGACCACTGCTAAATACCTGATAGACGGAAACGGTCAGATCAGATAGAAGTAAAATTGTTTATTATACTTTTTATAAAACATTTTAAATCATACAAAAATTAAAAAAGCACTTTTTTGTTTTATTTTATGAAGGAGAAAATTATGGCTATCAGAAAAGATATTGACGATATGCTTAATAACCTGAAAAGCGGCAAACCTCTTGAATCGCCGAAAAAAGATCCTAAGCCTATCCCAAAACTTTCGGACAATAAAATTGATAAAATGTCCGTAGATGAACTTCTTTCATCCCTGACTGCGGATAAAGACGAAAAAAAATCAGTTTCCGAAACGTTATCAAGCGAATCTAAACCAAAGAAAAAAATCACAATTTCTCATAAACTTCCTGATTATGAAGCTATAAGGGCTGAAAATCAACAAAAAGAAGAAAGGCATCTTGAAGCTGAGATGAAGGCTGAAAAAAAAGCCGCTGAAGACGCCGAAAAGGCTCGCATTGAGGCTGAGAAAAAAGCCGCTGAAGACGCCGAAA
>CAJTYV010000007.1:16948-142145 GCA_910584195.1 uncultured Ruminococcus sp.
AAGCCGCTGAAGACGCCGAAAAGGCTCGCATTGAGGCTGAGAAAAAAGCCGCTGAGGACGCCGAAAAGGCTCGCATTGAGGCTGAGAAAAAAGCCGCTGAAGACGCCGAAAAGGCTCGCATTGAGGCTGAGAAAAAAGCCGCTGAGGACGCCGAAAAGGCTCGCATTGAGGCTGAGAAAAAAGCCGCTGAGGACGCTGAAAAGGCTCGTATCGAAGCTGAGAAAAAAGCTGCTGAAGATGCCGAAAAGGCTCGCATTGAAGCTGAGAAAAAAGCCGCTGAGAACGCAGAAAATGTAATTCAGTCCGATAAATTTTCAGAAGAAGCAATAGCAGTTTATTCCGATGCAGAAATAGACGAAGCAGAAAACATTGAAAAGGTTCATGAAAAGAAAATCCGTCTTAAAAATAAAAAAACTGATAATTTGAAAGTTTCCGAAGATATTATTGATAAAACCGATAATCATATTGAAAAAAAGACAAATAAGTTTACTTCGGCGTTAAAAAATATTTTAGATGAGGATCCTCAAGAAATAATTAATCAGAGGAAAGAACAGTTCGAATCAGATGATAAACCTCCAAAAGGACGTGTTAAGAAAGGTTTTTACGCAATATTCGGCGTAATCTTTGCTTTACTTGCCTGTGTTGGTTTAATTACTGTTATTGCTAAAGGAATCAATATGTTCGACAGCTATACCTCAGGAGAATCACGAAAAGAAGGTTTTGAAAGTGTGTTATACCCTGCCGTAATTATGGATATAGAGTCGTTCAATTCTCCTTCGGAATTGTCGTCAGAACAAATTATTACTGCCGCAATTTGGTCAATGATAATGAAAGACGGGGTAACGGAACAGTACGAGCTTACTTTCGATGTAGTCATTATACCCGCAGCTGACGTGGAATCTTATGCTGTTAAACTGTTCGGAGATGAATTACCAAAGCTTGAACATACTACCGTAGGACCGGCTGAGTCGAGATTCTATTATAACGAAGAAACAAAATCGTATAATGTTCCCGTAGCTCCTGTAACTTACACATATTCTCCTGAGATTCGGGAAGCTTCAAAATCAGGCAACGAATATATAGTTTTGGTCGATTATATTGATGAACTTCCATCTTGGCTTCCCAAAACTTCATCAAAATCAGTTCAATATGTCCTCACAGAGATAAACGGTTCGTATCAGATAAAATCAATGAAAATACTTTCAACCAATACAAACGCAATATAATTAAAACTGGTGTTCATAAGAAAGGGATGCACATTTTTAAGAAAATTTTATGATTGCAAGGCGAAAGGACGCAAGAATACCGACATATTCCAAAGTAAGCAAGTATAAAATTTTATCGAAAAGACGCGTAACTTATCCTATGAACACCAATTGTTATAGGACACTCTGTACACGAACTACTATTGTTTGATCTAAAGTTGCTTTTACAGACTGATAAACGTTTTTATATGTAGATCAATAAATCCTCAAATGACTCTAAATAGAGTGAAATGTAACCATTTTTTTGTTTCATAATAGCAGCTTTTTCCATTCCGACTAAATAACACTATTACACTGGAAATGTATCGAAAAATCTCCACAATAAATGGTTTTTAACAAATTATAGCATGAATACTGATATCGACAGGTTTGGATTTTAATATATCATCTGCTATCCACCAAATGAAAATTTATATCCGATTTTCAGAGAAATTTTTAATGTTGCTTTAATTTAAGTTAAATAATAAAAATATCAGCAAACCCCTTGACTTTTACTTTGAAATCTGATATAATATTATTGTTGCATTAAGAAGTTGATTTGATATTTTTAGGGGTATAGCTCAGTTGGTAGAGCAGCGGTCTCCAAAACCGCGTGCCGAGGGTTCAAGTCCTTCTGCCCCTGCCAACGAAAACCAGTCAAAAGGCACACGCAAGTGAACATTTTGACTGATTTTCATTATTTGAAAATTGATGTTCAAGAAAGACTGCTGGTAGTGAGCCGACAGATAATGTATAATTTTCCCATTATCTGCATAGCGTTTTACTTTCATTGCAAGCAATATTCACAGTATTGTTTTCTGCCGTACTTTATCGCTCGTACCTTTCCATTCTGTTGAAGCAACAACAGAATTATCGGTTTGACTGCATGATTACTTATCTTACTCCCCTTTCGCAGCAGGTAGTCATGGCGTGTACGCAGATGTGCTGACGTTGTTTTGACGTCATAAAACGCGAATCAATCTTAATTGAAACTATTCGATTTTCAAGTTTCCATGCAAAAATCCAAGTCCCTCAGACTGCTGAAAACAAACTGAAGGACTTGACAAAATCTATTTGTAGTGGTATAATACAGAGTATGCTGTATAACACGCACTTAAATAGCATTCTCACTAAGTCATTCAGATGTTTATGGTCATCTGTCTGATTACGAAGCTTTAGTTGCCGGCAAGCAATTAAGGCTTTGTGGGGGTGCTTTTTACTTTTACTTTATAATTATACCATACTTTTTTCCATTTGTCAACCTTTTTTCGGAAAATAAAATATTTTTTAAAATTTTAAAAGCAGCATATAAGTAGTTGATTTCTACTTATATGCTGCTTTTAATAATATTATGATAGTGGGATTTCTACGATCTCGTATTCACTTATGTCTGCCATATCGTCTAACGATTTAATACCTGCTTCATATGCGGCTTTTTCATCATCAAATGTATCAAGAATTCCACCGCTTGACGAATCATATATTTTTGAAAGCATAAATTTCACATTGTCGAGATTGATTACGCCTTTGTCAAACAATATATGATCTGACATACCGGTAATTCTGACACAGTAATATTTGTCGGATGTATCTTTGAATACACCGAGAACGTTGCAGTTGCTGTTTACAATGTTGGAGGTGATCTCCAAATTTGCCTTGTTGGAATAAATTTCCTTATCTTCAAATGAATTTTCATCCGATACTGAAGTGATTGTTGAATCTGCCTTTCTTTTTTCCATGTTATATTGAATTGTTGATGGCATGACTGTATAAAGTTTTTCAAGAGTGAATTCCTTTTGCAGGCTTTCGGCTTTTTCTTTTTCAAAGGCTTCTTTATTTTCTTCCTCTTGTTTCTTGTAATCGGGATTATTGCTGCTTATGCCAAGAGCTGCAAGCGGATCTTCGTATTCATCATCTTCGGACATTTTAAGTTCTGATTCGATGTAGTCCTGCATTGTATTAATAATTTTTGTCTTGTTTTCGCCTGAGATCAGGTCGGATGAGATCAAATTTGTTGTTAGATCAGCGACTTTTATAGAAAAAGTCTTTTCAGTTTCTTCAACAGTATAGTTGTACTCATTAAGAAAATCCTGAATTTCATCAATATTGGCACGTGCCTTAATGATTATTTCATTTTCATCTGCGCTTTCGATGAAATAAGTGAACGTCATATGTTCGCCGAATGGTGATTCAGAAGCGTTCATCTCAATAGTGAATTTTTCAGGATATACATTTCTGTTTCCAAAATAATCCTCTTTGGGTACGCCATACGCTACCTTATCAAACGCATCGACAACAACCTTTTCTTCCTTATCCGATTTCTCAGAATTGCTGCTCTCTGATGAATTGCTTGTCGGAGCTGACGAAACCTTGTCATTGGAAGATTTTCCACAGCCTGTAAAAGCTGCTGCGAGGAGAAGTGCTGTAATTAATGATAATGTTTTTTTCATAATTAAATATCCTTTCTGTTGACGGTTATATTTGGTTATGTGATATTATTATAATTCTATCATATTATTCGTCCAATTTCTATTAACTAAATATACAAATATTATATTACATTTATTCAAATTACTGTAACAATTATAAAATTGTGCTATTATAGCACCTCTTCCAAAGTTTCTACAGCTACTATATGCTGTTCCTGAATCAAGTGAATATATGTATCATATGTTATTCCAATTTCCGAATGCCCAAGAAGTTCGCTTACAGTTTTCACATCTACTCCTTTAGCGAATAAACAACTTGCAAATGTATGTCTAAGTGTATGAACTCCTGTTGGAGCAATGCTGCAACGTTTAAGTATCGCCCTAAACATTCTATCGACATTTCGTGCATATATTCTATTGCCTTTCGCATTGGAAAAAACAAAATCATATCTGCCATTTATTCCTTTAAGGCTTATCAATGCTCTTATAGCTTCTGAATTTAACGGAACTATCCGACTTCCACTTCGGGTTTTGGTCGTACTTTGTTCTTTCCAATTATACCCTGATGTTTCTTTTGGAGAATCTTTGTCTCTTTTTTTTACGTATACAACGTTTCCTCTAACATTGACTGTTTGTTTTTTTAAATCTATATCCGACCATTTTAAGGCAAGTGCTTCACCGATTCGCAAACCAGTATTAACAAGAAATATTATCAGTTCGCCCAAACGATATATTCGCTTTCCGTTTCTGTAGCAGCTTACTGATTCGTTCTTTATTTTTTCTGTTTCTTCAGCGGTAAAAAAATGAATATCATTTTTGGATTTTTCCATATTTTTAGGTATTACAACACATTCAGCAGCGTTGTAATTCACATCATGCTTTCTTAGAGCGTACTTTAAGCAACTATTGATTCCCTCATAAGTCTTTTTTATTGTTGAATATGAGTATTTGTTTCTAAGTGTATTTATCATATCTTGAATATCATCGGATCTGAGTTTAATGAGAGGAATATCACCTATATATGGCAGTATTTGATGAGTTACAGTCTGTTCTATACGATCAAAACTTGAAGGTTTTAATTCATTCAACTTAATATTATAAAGCCATTTTTTTATATACTCGCCTACAGTTATCACTTGAGGATCTTCCATATTATCTTCGCTATTGTAGATAATTTGTACAACTAAATTCATGTTTATTATCTTTTCATTTGCTGAGGTGAATTCGGTACTAATAATTCTTTCTTTTTCAATACTTATACTTTTGATATTGTTAAGACTTAGAAGATCTGTAATTTTCATATTTTTCCTTTACATCAATTAAAAACTTTCTTTTATTATATCTTATTCTCCTTTATGTGTCAAATTTTGATTAAAAAAGATTATTAAAAATCGTGCTATAATAGCACAATTTTATTTGCTGAATAGTTCTTCCTTTATTTCGCGTTTGTACTTATAATATGTGTTTCGGCTGATATTAGCCAGTTTAATACACTCTATATCGTTAAGTGTACCGCCGAATGCCTTACAGTGCTTTTTGATTAGCTCCTTTGCAGGAGCTTCTTTTTTTATATTCAGCTTCCTGCCTTTAACGCAGCCTATCTGTTTCCCTTTAAGACGTGCAGTTTCTATTCCCTCTTTGGTACGCTGCCGGAGATCCTTGACTTCCTTTTCGGACTGTTCAAATGCAAGTTCTATCTGCTTTGCTGCAAGAAGTTTCAAAACCTTATTTGTTGCTTCTATATATATGTCAGCTATGTCGTTACCAACAAGCTCTACACCGCTGCTCAAAGCTTGTCTGTAAGTCTCGGTATTGACATAAGGTTCTTTAAGGAATATAAGCTCTATACCTTTTTTAAGCAGCTCCATGTAAAGCTTTGATCCCTCTTTTGCATTACGGCTCATTCGCGAAACACTATCAAATACAATGGTATCTCCCTTTTTCAAGCTTATGTACAGCCTGTTCCAGACAGGACGAGTAAGTGCAGTTCCAGTATACGCTTCTTTCATGATACAAGCATTTGGAAATAAAGAGATAATATTTCGCACTTGTCTTTCTATATTCTGTTGTGGTTTAGATATACGGCAATATCCGAATATCACTATTATCATCTCCAATTATACTATTTTTAACGAACAATATTTTTGCTACTTTTATTATAGCTCTATTTTCTTAAAAAGTCAATATCTTTTGATACATTTTTACAAACCGTTAGATTTGCTACAATAATACTGCATAAATTTGTATAAGTATACAAACTTCTACGCATTGCGTGATTTTTTAAAAAAGCTCTTGACTTATCACGCAATGCGTGGTATAATATAATTACGGAAACAACAACAGAGCCTTAAGGCAGAAAGGAAATCAATATGTATAATTTTGAAATCATACGATATACTCTTGAAGAAATGCTTGACACAATCGCTCACAACAATCATGACTTTGTTTGTAGCTGCTGTATGGAACTTAAAGACAGTATTCTTAAACTTGCAAGGGCAGTCCTCGGAGCTGACACGGCAAGAATACTCGAAGCTTCATACGACTTAACAATCGAGGAATTACAGGAGGAAGATGAATAATGAATATCACAGTGACAGATATGTACAGAGTATGCAACAAATATGACTTCTTTACACACGGTTCAAATTACCAGTACAACAAGCTCTTTGATGTTGTTAGAGAGGACAGCGCAGACTTAACGAAGATAGCGACTATAATTTGGATTTGCTCAGAGCAGAGTTACGAAGAAGTCTATAACACACTTGTAAAAGAATTCTGTTAATCAATCAAAGCTGTCCTATCGGCTACACGGGGAGAATGGGAGCAGAGCTATGATGATACAAGAGTTTACAGCACGGACAAATATTACACCGAGCAGCGAGGAATATCACTACATAGAGCAGAGCTACTATGATTTTGACGGAAACAAAGACGAATTTTGCAAACAGTGGCTTAAAGATATAGAGAACGGCAAATGGACATTGGAACTCAGATTAAGGAACGCTCTTGACAAACAAAAAGCGGAGTACGAGGAACAGCTTAAAGAACAAGAGGAATATCTTATTTTCTATCGTAAGCAATTCGAGAAATATAGGAAGGCACAGGAAAAGCTTGATAAGCTTAACAAGAGAATCATAGCAATGGCAAAAATTATGGAAGAGTGATAATAGCCAAGCGGAGCTGCACAGCTCCGCAGAAAGGATAAAATTATAATACAGATGAATGTATCATAGAGGAGGACTGCAATGAACGCAGAAATGGTTAGTGCATTGGTAAAAAATCAGGAGATCACGCTCATTACAAAGAAAGCTCGCAAAGAGATTAAAGTATATGTGTCTGATGTTCAGGATAATGGAAAGACCTTTGTATGTTGGTACACAAACAGATTTGGAAAGTTAGCACTCAAACGATTTGATATTACAAAATATGATTATTGCTTATAATTAACAAATAAGATGACCTAACGGCTGAACGGGGAGAAAGCGAAAATACTATGGTAAATTAAAATTGTGCTATTATAGCACAATTTTCAATATTGGCACAATGCAGTGCATGAATCTCAAAAAAATACTTGACATTTAACGCAATGCGTGGTATAATGAAATTATATAAATTTGCATATTAAGATTAAAATGAGCATAAGAAAATATATTAATGCAAGGAGAAGAACCAATGGAAATTAAAGAATTAAGGGCTTTGTCCCACATGACGCAGAAACAGTTTTCTGAGTATTTTGGTATTCCCAAGAGAACAATAGAGGATTGGGAATGCAACAAGCGAACACCGCCCCAATATGTGGTTGATCTCATTGAATATAAACTCAGAAAAGAAAATTTGATATGAATGTACGAATGGACGATCATTATGAGCTTTTTAATCAAGGATACAACCAAGGAACAGCGTGAAAGAATTGTAAAAGATGGAATTGCTCTTTCCACTTTAGACTCTCTCCCTCCAACTGATGAAGCGATGAGTCTCTTTGGAAAATACGTTAATGGAGAAATGGAATTAGATGATATTATTAAAAATATGCTTCTTCCATATGAAGTAACCAATGTTTGACACATATTTATATTTGTGCCATAATAGCACAAAAATCCCTGACCATTTCGATTGAAACAGTCAGGGATTTTTTATAAAATTGTGCTATAATATCACAATTTAATTTTATGCTGATTTTTTTGCGGTCTAATACATTCAAGAGCCTTGTCCTTGTCTGAAATATCAACAATAACAACTGTTTTAGCTTCATTGATTTTAAACGAAATATTGCTGTTTCTGAGACGTTCAAGCTGATCATTATTCTCGATGAGTATGTAATAATTTTGGGAATCATTTTTGTTGTTATTCATGATATATTTTGCAAGTACTTCTTCAAGTTTTTTGAAGTTGCAGCAGCGGCGTGTTAGATTACGAGATTTTTCTGGAGTTTGAGTTACAAATTTATATAATTTATTAGCTTTCTTAACAATATTTTCAACATTATCATTGCACCAGTCAAGCTGATTGTTAAGAAGCTCTTTATAAATTTTATCTTTTGGAGAATCATTTTTGTTCGGAGTTATATTAATTGGCTTGATGAAATTTTCTGAAACAGGAATCATATTATTAAAATTTAATGCACCAATGAGTTTGTTTTTCTTATCAAACATCTTTGAAAAATCCAAATCGTTTTTCATTTTATCATGTTTAGATTTTGGAGAGGTGAGAGGAACGCAATACTTTTTTTGCTCCATAATTATAATTATTCCGACAAAGGGACGGTTTTCCTTGTGTTCTTGAGGTGAAATCGACATAACTCTATCATCGACCTTGGCTAAATTGCGTACATATTTCATATCAAGCGTATATAAATTTAATCTTTTCTTTTTCATATACTCCTCCAATAAAAACAAAAGGCTGCGATTTCTCGCAGCCCTATCTTTTAAAATTCCCACTCACAGTAGGGTCCACTGCTTTTAAAACTCCCACTCACAGTAGGGTCCAC
Organism: uncultured Ruminococcus sp.; assembly: GCA_910584195.1. Taxonomy (GTDB): domain Bacteria; phylum Bacillota; class Clostridia; order Oscillospirales; family Ruminococcaceae; genus Ruminococcus. The sequence goes on from CAJTYV010000007.1 coordinate 25,609, forward strand.
TGCTTTTAAAACTCCCACTCACAGTAGGGACTACTGCTTTTAAAACTCCCACTTACGGTAGGGACTACCTCTTTTTACAGAGATTAAATATCTCCATACGATAAGCCTAAACCTATCACTAAATATATTATAGCTTATATTTCTTGAAATGTCAAGAGTTTTTAAAAAAATTTGTGCTATAATATCACAATTTAGGCTTAATCTGTTTTGAACGAGCATTAAAAAGATTTTCAGCTTTTTCACGGTCACAGCGATTTAATTTTATGATTATTTCTCCGCTGCGTTCGCAATGCTCAAACTTCAGATCGCTGTTTTGGAGCATTGAAAGTTTGTCGGGAGTGATTTTCATAAAATAAGGATCACTTATTTTGGAATCAAGCTGTTCGGGCGGAATTTCCCCCTTTATTTTATCCGCATTTATCTCATCGGTAAGACGTTCAAGTTCCTGCTTTTTTTCCTCAAGCTCCGCTTCATGCTCAAACGGCTGATTAACTTCCTTTTGGCTGTCGGCAAGTTCTGTCTTTATTCGGTCAAGTTCATTGCAGTATCTTTCTATTCTCATAGGAACAGAAGCTATTGCATTGTCGATTCTTGTGAGATTACCGCTTTCGCTGCTGCCCAAATCAAACGGATAGCGGTTTGCACCCTTTATATGTCTCGTGTAGCTTTTCAAAAAGCTGTCATAGGAAACTGCAATTTTAAAGCCTTTGTATTCCGCAATATCCGTAGGATTTTTCGGATTACCTATAACAGCCTTTGTCATGGCAGTCATAAAGGCTTCTGCCGCTTCTTTTTTGTCGGTATAAAGGGTATTTCCGATTTTCATTTCAAAAATTTCTTTTCCGTCAATGTCCCTTTTGGGTACATAAGCTTTTATCGCTTCTGTATCTTTTGCAATACCCTCGATTATCTTTTCGGTTTTTGCTATTTTTTCGGGCAGATTCATTATATTATTCTCAATCTCATATTTGTTTTCCAAATATGTATTTTTCAGCATATTCAGACTGCGGATATCCTCACGAAGCTCCATTTGCCGCCTGATACGGTCATCGCCGACAGCAGCCATTTTGACTTGCATGAAGTCTACAGCCATATCGTCAATATCGTCACAGGTTCGGGCGATAGCCTTTGATGTAAATATCTGCGCTATGCTTTCCTGCTTTTTCTCGACCATTTGATACAGATAGGCATCAAACGTACCTTTTGTAACGTATCTGTAATTATCAACCTTGTCATTTTCATTGCCCTGACGTACCATACGTCCCAAACGTTGAGTAAGGTCGGCAGGTCGCCACGGACAATCGAGGTCGTGCAGCGCAATCAGTTTATTCTGTACGTTAGTTCCTGCGCCCATTTTCTGCGTAGAACCGATAAGCACACGCACGTCTCCGCTGCGGACTTTGGCAAATAATTTTGCCTTTTCCGTTTCGCTTGCCGCGTCGTGAATAAACGCTATTTCCTTTTCGGGAATACCCTTTTCTATAAGCTTTGAACGAATATCGGCATATACGTCAAATCGCTCGCCATTCTTCTTAAAGTCCTCTTTAGATTGCGGTACGCCCAAATCACAGAATACGAGCTGCGTTGACTTTTTATCGGAATTTTTCTCCCAAATGTCATAAACGTTCTGAATACAGGCGTTCAGTTTAGTCTGCGGCTCATCGGGCAAATTAAGGTCATACAGACGTTGGTCAAGACCGAGCTTTCGTCCGTCACCCGTAACAACGAGCATATTATCTTCTGTTCTGGAAACTTCGCCCTTGCTTATTCTCTCCGCACGTTCCGCAAGGGATTCAACAACGGCTTTCTGCGCTTCTGTAGGCTCTACGGAAACAATGTGCTTTTCGCATTCGGGTACGTCGAGGCTGAGTTGGTCAGCCATTTTTATGTCGGCGCATTCTTTGAACATGGTAACAAGTTCGGGGACGTTGGTAAATTTCAGACGTGTTTTCATTCTCCAGTCACTGCCGCTTGGCGATATTTCCGCTTCTGTGGACTTTCTTGTGAAATTTCCTGCCCATGCGTCGAAGCTGTCAAGACCTGTTTCTTTCAGTAAGTCAGACTGCAAATATTTCATTGTGGTGAACATTTCCGAAAGGGCATTAGTCACAGGCGTTCCCGTACTGAAAACTATACCCTTGCTGCCCGTCTTTTCATCAAGATACTGACATTTCATGTATAAATCCTGTGTTTTCTGAACGTCCGCATTGGTTGAAAGTCCCGAAACGTTCTCCATTTTTGTCGAAACATAGAGGTTTTTGAACTCGTGAGCCTCGTCTACAAACAGCTTATCAACACCAAGCTCCTCAAAGGTGACCGCATTATCCTTGACAGTACCGTTAGTCAGTTTTTCAAGACGGTCACGGAGATTTTTTTTAGTTGCCTCAAGCTGTTTTACTGTATAGCTTTTGCTGTCTGTTTCGGTAGCAGCTTCTAAAGCTGAAACAACTTCATTTATTTGATTGCGGATAAATTCCTCCTCACGCTTAGCGGAAAGCGGTATTTTTATTAACTGCGAATGTCCTATAATTACTGCGTCGAAATTTCCCGTTGCTATTCTTGCACACATCTGTCTGCGTTTCTGCGGTGAAAAATCGTCCGATTTTGCCACAAGGATATTTGCGTTAGGGTACAGCTTCATAAAGTCCGCGCCTATCTGCTCCGTAAGGTGATTCGGAACTACAAACATACTCTTGTTGTGCAGTCCGAGCCTTTTCCCCTCCATTGCCGTTGCTATCATCTCGAACGTTTTTCCTGCGCCAACCTGATGTGCAAACAGCGTATTACCGCCGAAAAGTGCGTGTGCGACAGCGTTTTTCTGATGTGGCTTTAATGATATTTCGGGATTTGAACCGAAGAAGTTAAGGCTGCTGCCGTCATATTCACGGGGACGTATGCAGTTGAATTTCTCGTTATAGGTCTTGACAAGTTCATTACGTCTTTCGGGGTCTGCAAAAATCCACTTCTTGAAAGCGGCGTTTATCTGCTTGACTTTATCCTCCGCCGCCTTTGTCTCTTTTTCAAGAATAACGGTTTTTTTATTGCCTGTGTCAGGGTCTTTTACTACTTCTGTAACTGCTACGGATTTAGCGTTAAGGATTTTTTCAAGCAGCTCATAAGCGTTTAAGTCCTTTGTACCAAAGTTTTTGGTTGACTTTACGGAATTGTCAAGACGTGCGTTTTCGATTTTCCAAGAGCCTTTTCCCGAACCGGAATAATTTACCGTGATTGCATTGGGATTTTCCTGCGCAACGTCGCTGTCGTATTCCTTAAAGCGAGTTGGCGTTTCAAAGGTTTCATACATAAACTGCTGAATTATTTTCGGGTCTATCCAAGTCATGCCGAGCTGCATATCAATTTCCGTAGCTTTCAGCGGTTTGGGTATCACTTCCGTAAGGGCGGCGATATTTTTTTCATATTCGGGATTTTCCGATATTTTTGCTTCTGCCTGCGCTATCTTTTTATAGATGTTGCCCGACAAATATTCGTCGCTTGTCTGATATACCGTGTTGTCCTCCGTGGAAAGTTCGGGAACAGGGAAGATGTCACCCTGTAAATCGTCGATTATTTTGTTTTTCTCAAAGCCTGTAAGCTGCTCCATATAGTCAAAATCAATTCTGCCCTTTTCCGATATTGACAAAATCAACGCTTCGTGGGCAGTTTCAACGTGTTCAGCCACCTTGTGGGGACGTATGGTCCTTTCGGTAAAAATCTCCGTTTTTCCTACAAACTGACCGTCCTCCATTTTTTCAAGGGACTGCAACAGGGGAAGTCTTACGTCGTTTTTGAAAACGTTGCTGTTTGGAGCTTTCCTCGATACTCCGCTTGCGTTTCGTGAATTTGGCGTTTCTATGGGATTTATGCGACCGTATTTCTTTACGAATTTATCGTATTTAACGGTCAGCTCCGCTTGCAGAGATTTTATTTCCTTGTCGGGTCTGTCCTCCACCTGCGCTTGTAAAAGTTCACGGACAGTTTCGCCAAGACCGCACATAGCCTTGCGGCGATCGGCAACTATTCCATGCTGTTCGCTTTCTTTCAGCGGTATCAGATTATCGTCCACACGGTAATACAGCTTATCCTCAACCACCGTATAGGTAAGATTTTCAATATTGGGAGTTGCGGTCAGGTATTTATCTTCTGCACGTTCGTCAAGTTCCTGCTGAAATTCAAGCGGAATATATTCGCCCTTGATGTTTTTCATAGCTTCATGGAGCTGCGCTTTAAGGTCTGCGCCCTCAAACGGAGTACAAATTATACTGCCGAACCTACCGTTATCGGACAGTTTTCCCAAAACCATATCGGGATTATCGGCAAAATAGCTGTTGATTTTCAGACCGTCCGCATTTTCCTTTGTATGTACCCAATCGCAGGACTTGTCCATAGGCATTTCGCCGATATTAAGCGGTTTTTCACGCTTTTTCAGAAAGATAATGTCCGTTGCTGTCTGCGTTCCTGCATTTTTCTGAAATGCATTGTTGGGCAGACGTACCGCACCCATAAGCTCCGCTTTCTGAGCAAGCATTTGACGGACTTTTGTATCTTCCTTATCGAGAGTACCCGTTGATGTGACAAACGCCACAACGCCGCCGGGACGAACGCTGTCAAGTGATTTGGCAAAGAAATAGTCGTGTATCAGAAGTCCCTTATAAGCCTTTGTTTTGTCGTTTACGCCGTGATTTCCGAACGGAACGTTGCCCACCGCCAAATCAAAAGAGCCTTTGTCAAGCTTTATTTTTTCATAGGCGTTTATTGCAATATTAGCTTCGGGATAAAGCTTTTGAGCGATACGTCCCGAAATACTGTCTATTTCGATTCCTGCGAGGTTGCTGTTTTCCCTGATACTATCGGGCATAGTTCCGAAAAAGTTTCCCACGCCCATTGACGGTTCAAGAATTTCTCCGCCCTCAAAGCCGATATTGGAAAGTCCCTCGTAAATTGCTTGTGTAATTACGGGAGATGTGTAAAATGCGTCGTTTACGGTAGAACGTGCGGCTTCGTATTCTTCCTCTGAAAGAAGATTTAGCAGCTCGGAATACTCCTTGCTCCATGCTGAATTATTTTCGTCAAAGGCTTCCTGCAATCCGCCCCAGCCGATATATTTTGACAGCGTTTCCTGTTCTTCAGGTGTGGCAGGACGTTCTTCATTTTCTATAAGTTGCAGCGTTCTGATAGCTTCGATGTTGTTTTGAAATTTTTCACGCTTACTGCCCTCGCCCAAATGCTCGTCGGTTATGCGGAAATATTCTTTTTTGGCTGTAGGCTCTTTTTCTTGATTTTCAGCCGATGCTTCCGATAAATCATTCACAGGAGCATTTTTTTCGGTTTGGATTAAATCGGATTTTTCAATAGATTTAGCAACAGTATTGTCTGATATATTTTCTTCTTCCGTAAAATCGGGGAAGTCCTCAAGGTCGGGAATATCTCCGAATAGGGACATCTGACCTGTTATTGCCGCCTGTTCTTCTTCGGGACGTGCGTTAAAAATAGCCTGTTCACGCTTATCCCAATAATCGGTATGCCATTCCTGCAATTCCTCGTTGATACTTTTGTTGTACTTTTCTGCGCCGTCCGTATAATAATCGGGGACTTGCATAATTCCCTTGTCAAGCAGTTCTCTTTCGGGAACACAGGCGTCGCAATCTTCCTCATAACAATGAAATCCTTTTTCCCTGAATCCGATTTTTCTTGCTTCGGGAGAAAGAATTTTGTCCGCAATATCGGAGCGAATCATTATACCGCCGTGACTTGGTGTATTAACTTTAAAAATACCTTTATTCAGTTCACGATAGGAATTAACCTCGCCCCACGGCGTTTTTTCGGGAGGATTTATAGGAATGTTTGATGAATAAAGTTCATAAAACGTCCTTGCTTCTTCCGAAAGAGCCGTAAATTTTGTTTCGGGGAGATTGTCGGCTGCAATATTTTCTTCGGGAGTATTTTTTATAGCTGCTTCATGCGGTTCGGTTATTTCCTTTTCATGTTCTGCTGAAAGAACATTTGCAATATAATCCTCAAATGCTTCTTCTGCAAGAAATCTTGTAGGAAAATTAGAATATTCCTCGCTTACGCTTAAAATACTGTGACCGAAATCCGCTTCAATGTCGTACTTACCGTCAGCATTTTCAGAAATCCAGTAAAACTTATCGTTGTATTTTGTGGAATAGCTTGTTGCTCTGCCATTTTCGTCCTCTGTTTCGGAAATTGGCGTCCACACAATTTCGTTTGAAAGTTCCGCTTTCTCGTTATTCTCAACGGCTTCTATCGAATTTTCGGGTTTGATTACAAGGTCGGCAACGTATTTTGCTGTCAATAATTCCTCACGAGTCAGAACGTCCTCGATTTTGATATTGTTGGTCATATTTCCCCATTTATCGGGAATTACAAGTCTGTTCCAATTGTTTCCGTCTGTGTTAAAAATAAGCCTGTCAACACTGTCCTCACTTCTGACAAGTCCTTTTTCCGCAAGTCTGTCCCATAATTCTTCATTTACCGAAATGTCAATTTTGGCAAGACTGCCTTTGATACGTCCCTTGTTCTTTACAACAAATATGTCGGGATTTTCTGTTTGGTACATATCCCTTGTTATTTCGGAAAATTCTTTTTTTGCTATTGGTTCAGCTTTTGAAAGAATCTCAAAGCCTTTTTCATTCATATCTTGCTGCCAGCCGTTATATGCGTATACGTCGCTTGTGCTGAGCAGAACACCGCCGAAATCGGGAGCGTCCAAATCTTTCAGACTGATACGTTTTTCATCTATCTGCTCAACTTCTCTGCGCTTACCGTCATAAAGAATTATATCGCCTACCGATAAATCATTAACCGTTGGTGCAGATTTATCATTATTGTCAATTTTTTCTTCAGCGTTTTTTACTATATTCTTTTCTTCATCAGACAAAGCAACAAGTTCATCAAATTCGAGATTAGCCAAATCGCCGTGCATATCTTCCAAAGAATCATACAGCGTTTCACTAACAACAACGCCGTCATATTCCTTTACAATACGGAAAGATTCAAGGTCAGCGTATACTTCAATTGGCAGTTCGCTGTACTCATCTGTAGTGTAGGCAAGGTCAACATGATCTATATTGGATAAATTCGCCTTTGTTCCAAATTCACTTTCACAATATTCATGGATAAGTCTGATCGCCTTGTCCATAGCATTTTCCGCAAGCTGCTTTTGGAGAGCGTTCGTCAGTTCACGCTCCAAAGAACCAAGCCGACCTGCAAAAACAGAACGGCTCAGAGTGTTACGATTATTGTAATGCGTATGAAATGCAGGAAGCTTCGCCATTTCGTCGATCATATTTTCTGTCACATGGTGTTTGACCATGAATTTTTCGAGACGGTCAAGAAATTTCTGCTGTTTTTCGGTATATTTGTGATTTTTGGCAACCTCATCAAAAGCTGTATGAACCTTTTCTGAAAAAGAAACGGCAGAAACCATATCAGGCTCTGCCGTTTTATCCGTTATATTGCGTAAACCGTCACGGGAAGTATTTCCTCCTCCGCTTCCGCTTTGTACCTCTCCAGTAACTGCACCATCGGAATGTATTTGCCCGATTTCATCGTTTCCTTGTACTCCTCCGACTGCTTTTTCTTCTCCACTATCTCCTCGATCAGATTCAGAACTCTCTCGTTCATCTCCTCGCAGTGACGGTTCAGTTTCTCCGTGTCCGTCTCCAGTTCCTCGTTCAGCATTATCGCTTCTATCAGGTATGGAGTTTTCCATATGAATTTCAGCCTCATGCTGCCGTACTTGCCCATTGCCGCCGTTGGCTTCGGCTGATGTACCCAAAACATCGGCTCGTATACTCCCTGTTCCTCGTTGAGTTTGCTCCACTCGTTCTGATCTTCGTTGAAGTCGTACTTCTTCATGTGCATTTGAGCTTCCTCTACCCAAATCCATTCCACGTGATTCTCGTCCGTGTAATTCAGTCCTATCATTTCTTGATTGACTGTCATTGATTCTGTGTGCATCATAAAAAATTCTCCTCTCATTATTTACAACTTCGTAAAATGACTGACTGCATCTGTTAAGAGAAACACCAATATTAGCGACTTCCTTTACCGAAAGATTTTCGATTCCCGAAAATCTTTCAGCATTATTGTTTATTTCAAGTCCATACTGTTTGCACAGCTTGTATTCGGCTGTTGCCTTAAAAATGCGTTTTTGTTCTTCAGAAAATGAAGTGTTATTTGAAAATTCTTCAACCATGTTACTCAAAGTTGATTTAAGATTTTCCTTAATTTCTTCGGGAATTTCGAGAAGTTCAGGCTCTTTTTTCAACGCTGTCTGACTTGCATCAAAAAGATATGCTACAGACTGATTTCCTCTGCTGTCTCGAGAAAGTACAGTAATACCATGTTCACCGTAATTAACATGATTTCCGTCAGAAGTTTTCCATTCTCTGAATTGTCTGCAATCTACAGCATTTGGATTATGAGCATGAATAATCAGTTTTGTAGAAAATTCAAACTCGTCCTGAACTTTGCTTATCTGGGTGTTTGCTGTAAAGTCAAGAAAATTTCTCCATTTTTCGGGAGTTTCCTGCACTCTAAGGATCTCGTTCTCATACAAAGAACGCGCTTCATTGAGCTTGCTGCTTTTTGTCATTTTTAATCCTCCATTTTATTGTACCACATTAAAGTGCTAAAGTCAAGGCTTTTCCGCCTTGACTTTGCATTTTGTCATTTTGTACAAATAGTATTAGATACTTATGTTATGTTTTTTATCCTTGCTTTTGTCAATGTTCTCCTGAGACTTTTCAGAAGTCGGTTTAAGTTCTATCTGTTCATCTGTAAATTTTGGCATATTTACTCCTTTCGCAGTGTGTCATCGTGACACACATCATCTTTCCAACATGTTTCTAATAAATTATGAATTTGACTAATTCCTAAATTTATTGACTTTGCTGAGTATATTACAGCAGAGAAATCATTTTCTATATTTTTTAGATAATATTCAACGGATATTTCTTTTGCAAATTCGCTTACAAAATATCCTTTATTTTTTAAAGCAATCAAGACTCCTTCATTAACAAGAATCTGATAGGATTTTTTTATTGTTATAGCGCTTACTTTTTTTTCAGCGGCAAGTAAGCGTATTGATTTGATTGCATTTCCTGATTTGACTTCTCCGGATAATATTTGCTCTCTAATTTGATTTGCTATCTGCATATATAGTGGATTTTTAGATTTTGAATTAATTATCAAAATAATGTCCCCCCTTAGATGTGTCACCGTGACACACAAATCGAATTTAAAAAAATGTTATTTGAATTTTTTCATGTTTTTTACTCCTTTGTTTTTTATATTTTATAACCCCAAGGGGATTATATTTCTGTCTCAAGAGATTGATTGAAATTTTCTGAAATTTATTTACGCATTGGAAAAAAGAAAAGGCGGCACTTTTCAACAATCTTAACAATTTCAACATCTTAAAATACTATTTGCCTACATAATATAAATTTATACTATTTGTAATATGTTGAAAACATAGATAATTATATATACCCATAATTCTTTCTTTTCCAAATGTAATCCCATTAGGTTTATTATATCATTGGGTACTAAGATATAGACTTTAATCTCAGGGACTACCCCTGTTTAAAAAAAATTGCCCTTTTTCAAAAAAATTTCCAAAAACCACTTGACAATTCTGCAAATAAGTGCTATTATTTGAATTGAGCTTTTGGCTGTTATTTAACAGCTTTTCTGTCCGACTGTACTTGCAATGCAGTCGGGCAATTTTTTTGCAAACTTTACGTATTTTCCCACGGACAAAGAAAATTATCTGATAATGATTATCAACATAAACTCTTTTATTATGATTTGACTTGCGTCTGCTCTTTGCGATCAGCTTCATTGCTTCAAGTTCCGATATGGTTTTGATAACTGTTTCACGTTTCATTCCGGTCTGATTTGCAATATCATTGTAGCTGTTCCACGAATCTTTCAGTTTACTGCTGTAAGCCTTGCAGAGAAACAGATAGATCATCATTTGGCGCGGAACGAGACGTCCGAAAACGTGTCTGTCAACAAAAAAGAAGCTGTCATCAGTTGGCAGCTTCTTTACTGTATATACATATGTACCTTTGTGCTTATTTGCCTTTATTTCACGTTTTAAAGGCGTTACAAGCTCTTTTTCGCTAAGTAATGCGATTACTTTTGCAACAGTCTGAACAGCCTTTATACCGCATTTCTGAGCGATCGTAGACTGCTTTACCTTAACGGCTGCCGCATCATCGAGCATCGGATATTCAGACGGCAGACTATTCATATATGCATATACTGCCATTTCCTGTGCGGTAAGTCCTGATTCAAATATTTTGTTGCTTAATTTGAATACGCTCATTTTCTTGCTCCTTTCTACAAAATTTAAAGCACTCGTTTTCAGGCGAGTGCTTTTTGAGTATTTTATGATTTTATGTTTTTCAACATCATCTGAATCTGTTCTTCAGGTATGCCGTTTTTACGCATTGCTTCGATCATTTGATTAATTCGAAAAAATCTTATTTATTTCTTCCTCTGACATTCCACTTTTTCTCATTTTTTCGATAATGAGATTTCTTTCCTCAGCTCTGCCCTCAGCTCTGCCCTCAGCTCTGCCCAGTTCTAATGCTTTTTTCTTATCAGCTTTATTATAGGATTCTCTGAGATATTCCTCGTCAAATAATTCAGCCATCATATCTATGACCTCCTTTTCGTGGTTGCGGAGATAGGATACAAGATACCCTTTCTCTATGCAAATGCGGATCGTTTCCTTTGCGCACATAATACTGTCCCGATATATTTTTCTCTGTTCGTTGAACACTTTGCAGAAACCGATGTACTGTCCATGAATAGTCATATCTGCTTCGTTCAGTACTTTGATTTTCAGTTCAACAGATGATTCTTCTCCGAAAAAGCTGTCACTGAACGATATTATATCAGGGCAGTTCTGTTCGCCGCTGTATACCACATATAATTCAGGCTTCGGCAGCTTTACTTTTGATGACGAATGTTCACTCTGCACCGTATCGGTCAAATAACGGCGGTACGTTTCGGCTAAATAGAAAAGCATTCTCAGCGGCATATTAGGATTCCATACGCTTTGTGCTTCAACGAGCATTACAAACTTGTCTTTGACCAAGAATCCAAGGTCATTATAAAGCGTATTGACAAGTACAGATTTAATTGTCTGTATCTGAATATCCTCGATCGTTACCTGAGTATCTTCGGGATGCAGTTCCTTATACAGCTGCAAAACGTTTTCTTCATTCGCAAACAGGTCAACGAATACGCTGTCTTTTGATTTTCGTTTGGTTTTTGATATTTCTTCCTGCATTGGTATCACCTCGAATAATAATTTCTTATAATATGATTATATCATACTGGAAATGAAAAATCAATAATTATTTTATGTTTTTTGATATATTTTAATTTATTTGCTCTCTTCAAAATACAAGTTTTAAAATCAATAATTGCCGCATTTATAAAGTGCATCAAAGCAATTATTACATTCTTTTATATAATCGCCTTTGCCATTATTGCACATTCTGTAAGGAACAGCAACAGTATTACCGAAAAAGCATTGAAAAATAATTTCATGAGCATCAGGATTATAATTTTCGCCCATACCATATTCGTATTTATTTTCAAAATACATTATCATATATTTATCGGTTACTGACGTAATTTCACCCATTGCATAATCATGCAGAGGGAAATCGTCAATTATCGCCTTTCTACAAGCGGAAATCAAACATTGATGAGTGCGCAAATCACACCAGTCGATGTCGTTTAGATTTATAATTTGATTTTCTCCTATGCTGTTTTTTAATATCTCCAGTGCAAGTTTGAAAGATTTTTTTTCGATTTCGGCAGATATTCTTGTTTCCAACATTTTTATTTTCCTTTCTTTATAAACTTTCAGGATCAATTCCTATTACCTGAGAAAGGTCAGTTGTTTTTATCACAGAACGAATTTCATCTTCTGCCATCTTTGACATTCCTGAAAGTATCTCGGCTTTCGGGTCTGTTATTATAATGTCCTCTTGTTTTAATCCCGAACGCTCTAATACAGATGATATATAAGAGTTAGTAATTCGTTTAAACATATATGCTCCTTTCGTTTCATTGCCTTACAATGCTAAAAAATATTCTCAACTGAAATATCAGGAAATGTAATCAAAGCACATCTGAACACACAAACCGTTGTTGTTCCCAAGCGTTTTTTAACAATTGGGGTGTGATGATGTCCGCAAATATTTAGCTTTACTCTGTTCTTCAGGTTGTATAAATCAATTCCGAGCAATCCTGAATGCGGCTTGTCATTGCCGATTAAATGATACATGGAATCATGAGAAAGCAGAACATCCGCTTTTTGAAGCTTATTGCCAAGCTTCAAACTCTCACGCTGTGAAAACATTGGATAGTCACCATGCTTGTATCGAGCAGAACCTGAAAATCCTGCAAAGCTGTAACCGCAGCGTTCCACGCATTGTTCATGTATGTTTTCTGCTCCGCCAAGCTCTGGCGTATTCCAGTCATCATGATTTCCGGCAACAGCAAGAATTGGTTTGTTGTAAACATATTCTTTTATCAACCGAATCGCATTGACAGGAATATCGCCGAGCAGTACACAAATATCATAATCGAGATTTTTAATTTGGCTTAATTCTTCATCTGTGTACCAATGCAAATCCGATATGGCGAGGATTTTCAAAACACCTTTCATGTTTTTTGATTCCAGTCTTCTATGCACAATTCTACATTGTATGACTGCAAACTTCTACAATCGCACTTTGCTTTATTCATGCAGATTATCGTATATGGTGAACCGCTTTCATAACTTTTCAGATCTTTTCCAACTATCCATGGATAGTAACCACATTTTGGACAACGTTTCAAATTATCCCAAGGATGTGATGCCTTTCCCACTCCTGAGTGTCCGAAAATAAAGCCGTTTGTTTTGGCTTTTCTTTCAGTTTCAATAAATGAATTTTGTTGAGGAGATATATACATATTTATCATCATTTCGTTCAGCGTATCAATTACTTTTCTTGATTTATCCCATAATTCACAGGTTTCAAGCTGTTCTCTGTTTTCATATATTTCACTTACAGCATTTTCAAGAATGTCTGCTACATAGGAATATTCATAGTTGTCTGCACCGTTGTAATAGCTCCAGAAGTTTCCGCCTTTTGACACAGTATCATTGTAAATCTCTATCTGTTTGGGATATTGTTCTGTAAATTCTTTTTGATATCCTCTTGCAATTTCAAAATCATGTCTATCTTCTTCACGATAATATTCGTCTTTTAAACTTTTTTCCCATTTATCCAAATCAGTGAGAATATAGGCGATATACAGAGTTTTTAAAGTCATTTCTACAAGATGAATTTTGCATATTTCAGCCTTAATTGCATCAAGGAATTTCATTAGATTTACTTGTCCCATATACAGACGTTCATAAACGTGCAAACTCCAACAACCGCCTACACACTCTAATCTGTATTCTGAATGGACAAAACGCTTTTTTGTACCATTTGAAACCGTGTAATATCCATATCCATCACTGGTACAGCAATGCCATACAGTAACTTTTTCATCATGAAAAGCATTAATCACATCAGATAAATTATCTATATCCTGTCTTAACGCTTTTTCATGACGTTCCTGAAAGTCTTGTCTATACATTTCAGATTTTTCTTTCGACATGATTGTTTTCTTTAAATAACGCTCATTAAAGACGTTATGAATAAAGTTTAACATATTCTTTACTTCCTCTTAATTTGATTGCATTTTTGATTTTTTTCAGTCTTATCCAAGCCGTCAATATATGAAGTATTTTTAACAATACCAAGGCAATACAAGCTGTCAGGCTTTCGTAATACCTTATCTGTGAAAAAAATACTATTAGTGTTATAACGGAAAACCATGCAAGACTAATTTTTGAAGCCTTTTCATATTTTACCGCTGCTATTACGTATTTTTCTCGTTCTTTTTCATTCAGAATATCGTAATTTTCGATTAGAAATTCGTCAAGTCTGATATTTGACCTTTCGTATCCATAAAATTCAACGCATTCATTAGTGGCAATGTCAATCGCTTGCGAACGATAATCTGATTCCATCGTACACGGAGTTATGTCTTTTACATTCTTTACTACAGAGTATTTTTTGAGTATGCCTTTTGGTTGTAATGTCGTTATATCTCTAAGTACAATGTGGTATTTTTCATCATTGTAGTAATATGGTTTTACTTGAATTTCTTTACTTCGCTTAAACAATTTTCTTTCCTTTCTTTTGTGCTATAATAGCACAATTTAGTATGATCTTCTTGTGAATCATGCTTTTAAGTGATTCACCTTTTTAAAGGAGAAGTTTTCTTCTTTTCGGGCGGAGGTTTGGTAATGTAAGCGATAAGCTCCTCGTTCATATCTTTAGTTTTAAGAACGTGATCCACGACTTTGAATCCCATAGCTTCATATTTTGGAACGTATTTAGCAGCAGCTTCACGACCTGCCTTATCGTTATCGAGGACGAAATGTATTTCTTTTACTTCGGGATGCGATTTTAGATAATGCTCCAACGCAACATCAGACGTTCCCGAAAGACATATTCGTGAGTGCATTTTCCATGCTTCCGAACTTTTTGTAATATGGTTTGCCATTGTTGCATGACTAAGCAAATCTATCGGAGCTTCAAAAACGTACAGCTTGCCTTTTGAAGTTCCCTCCATAGAAAAAGAAAAATGCTTATCGCTTCCGCTGCAATCTCCACGATATTGTACTTGATTATTCGTTCCTCGCACACAAGCAAACGCAGCTTCGTTTTGCTCGTTGTAGCCGACGAAAACAACGTTATTTCTTTCATCCTGATAGATTTTCTTATCAATCATCATTTGCGAAATGATATTGCTGTCTATGTATCGGGATTTGTTAAGATATGCAAAAGCTCTTGAAAACTTTCCTTCGCATTTTTTAGGCAGTACAAGTTCCTTAACTTCGGGAATTTTCGGAGTTTCTGTTTTAGGCAGCGTTGGTGTATGCGAAACTCCCGAACCGCCTGTAAGCTCTAATACTGCGTCTTGAAAGTTCATGCCCATTACAGTCTGGAGAAAAGAAATAGCGTCACCGCCATGCTCTCCGCTGCTCCAACGTTTCCAACCTCGGCGATTTTCAAAAATTGAAAGACTTGACAGATCGCCTGAAAACTTTTGCTTGACTTTTATTTTATAACTGCTGCCTTTCTTTTCAAGCTGATAGCCTTTTGAAGTCAGATAATCCACAAGATCAACCTGATTGGCTGTTTCCTTTTGTTCTTTTGTGACTTGCATTATGTACCTCCGTTTCTGAAATAAAAAACAGTACTGCGTTAGCCCTGTTTTTTGGTTTATTCACTTACATCAGTGGTGTTGTTCATATCGTCAATTTTTCTCATTTTTCTACCTCATTTTTAGCAAATGATATTATAAAAAGTAAGCCTGATACAATTACCGCAAACATCAAAACTACCATAAAAAACTTTATAGCAGAATCGTCATTTGCCTCCAAAGTTTTAAAGCATCGTGCAAACGCAATGGCATGGCAAAACAATACAAATAAAGCTGATATTGCCTTAGCAAAAATCCCTAAGTTAAAGTCGAAAAATGCAAAGCCATCTTTGTTTTTCTTCTCCGTGTTTTCGCTAACTTTCGTATTTTTATTTGTTTCATCAAAATCATTCATTCCATTATAATTTTTCATTTTATTTTCCTTTCCGAGTGTGTCACCGTGACACATTTAAGTACACTTTTAACTTTAAAAACAGGACTGCGTTAGTCCTGTTTTTCTGATTTTTTATGAAGTATTGGATCATCTGTACGTCCGACAAGGTAATCAAGGCTGATATTGAAACAGTCTGCCAATGCAATAAGAGTATCAAATGCTGGTTTGCACTGACCGTATTCCAATGCCTGATAATTTCTCTCTGCAAAATTTATAGAGTTTGCTACTTCCTTTTGTGTCTTTTTTTGAGATTTGCGAATTTCTCTTAAACGTTCATTAAACATTTTTATTCCTTTCTGTTGACACGATGAATTTATCGTGTTATAATATTTTTAATATTTACATGGGACGGAGAATGAATATGTTTGTATTACTTATTTTAGGAATTATATTATTTTGCTTTGGTTTATTTGAATTATATATTTTGGTTATACCTCATCACCTTTCTGCCAAACAGATACATGGCATTAAAACTAATGGTATTATACATTTTACTACTGAAAATGCTACAAAAGATATTCTTAGTTCACTTAAAGTTAAATCGGACAGCAGCCATATTTCCTATTTCTTTATTAATCAGAATATTCCTTTAAATATCATTGAATATAATCACTTATCTTCAACGGAAATTTGCATAAATATTAGTAATTTGTCGGAAAAGCAAATAAATAATTTAAGAATAAGGAAAAATGACCATGCTTTGTTATATAAAAATGATTTTATTATCGAACCCAATAATTCAATACAATGCTTAAAATCATTTGATAAAGTTATTTGTAATAATAGCAAATATTTAAAATTAAAGAATAGAGCTGTACCTTTAAGTGCTGCGTGTATTTTAGTAGGTATTATTCTTATATCTATTTCATTAAGTAAATCATTATATTGATTTTCGGATAAAATTCAGCTTCATTGCGAATAAGTTCCATAACCTTGTCGTTTGTTAAACCGCCTGTTCCGCAGC
Organism: uncultured Ruminococcus sp.; assembly: GCA_910584195.1. GTDB lineage: Bacteria > Bacillota > Clostridia > Oscillospirales > Ruminococcaceae > Ruminococcus. Next base: position 42,327 of record CAJTYV010000007.1, read on the forward strand.
CAAGACATGGAATAGCGAGACTTTTGTAGTCAGAATTGTGACAATACTCAAATATCTTTTTGATGACCTCTGAAACATCTTTTATATTGCTGTAACTTGCAGGATAACGCATTGTAACAGCATGAATAATTTCTTTGCATTTCAGTCCGAAATTTTCTGTTACGAAAAAGTCTCCTGCTTTTGTTCCAAATAACCATGACGTTATTTTTGAATATTTTCGTGCCGCTGTCAATGCCTTGTTTTCAATAGCTCCATGAGTATAATAATTAAGATGTTCTGCTACTCCTTTGTGTAACTCTGATTGGCATCGTTTTCCTCCCATCCAACCACAGCCGTTCGCTGCATTGACTATTACATCTGCTTCGGCAAATGCAATTTCTTTATCATAAACTATTTCTACCATTTTTTTCTCCTTTAAAAACAGGACTGTGTTAGTCCTGTTTTTCTGATTTTTTATGAAGTATTGGATCGTCTGTACGTCCGATGAGATAATCAATACTGACATTCAAATAATCAGCTATTGTTATCAAAGAATTGATTGAAGGGAGACATCTTCCGCTTTTCCAATCGCTAATGTTTCCTGTTGAAATGCCTGTATCGTCAGATAGTTTTTTTGCGGATATTCCCTTTTCTCCAAGAAATTTAAATAAATTGTTTGTTTTCAGCATTTTTATTTCCTTTCACTTGACATTCTCATAAATTCAAGTTACAATGTATATAGATTAAATTTAAGGCGGTGTATTTATGCCAATTGATTTTTATAGCAGTTTAATCTATGATTTTCCATATGAACAGTTAATTGAAATAATAAAAAATAAATGCGAAAGTAATGAAGCATTGACATCATATCTTGATGAATGGAACCATATTCTGCGCTTTATTCAAAGATTTCAAAACAAAGATTATTTGAGATTTCGTACAAAACACGATAGTTATGCGGCTGAAAATAAAAGATTTGAATGCTTTGTATGCAACCAATCGTTTCCAGAGGTTGAAGCAAATTATCTTATTCATTTCGATATAAATAGAATCATTTTAAAACATAAGAGCCGAGCCAAATTAATAAGAACTAAACAGCTTATTGAAAAAGTGAATTATAATCAAGATGAACAAGGTCATAAATTGCCGCATCTTTCGCCAATAATAATTGTCCCATACATTTCACTAAAGAAAAGCTTTTTGGTAATAGATGGAAATAAAAGACTTGCTACAAATATTAAATATCATATTCCTTTTACAAGATATATTTTGCATTCTCCTATATATGTTAAGGATTTTGGATTTGCGATAGATTGGGCTTTTTACTGGTTTTTCTTTGATATTAACAGTCAATTCAATAATCAGATTTTAATAAGTGAATGGTTTCAAGAACAAATAAAAGAACTTCGATTTGAACTTACTGAATACTGATTCTTCACAGCTAATAACTATTTTATCGTTTTTCCTTTCCAACGGCATTTGGAACTCATAATTGTTAGTAGTGCAATATTTCTTGAATTTATCGTACTGTCGCTCATCCAAAGCAAAAGTAACAATCTTTTTGCCTATTCCATATGAGCCTATCATTATTTTCTCCATAAATATATCCCAATTTAAAGAACCTTTCTATTGATATTTTGTGCTATAATAGCACAATTTATTTTTTATTAGGAAACTCAAAAACCACAGAATTTTTCTTCTTATCTGCAACAAGGTAAGCATCAAATTCTTTGTCATTCTTGCTTTTAAAGCCTTTGATAATATTTGTTCTGCCGTTTTTGCATAGCAGTATTACCTGATTTTCTGTGATCTTCTTTCCTGCTATAGTACTTCCTACGCTGAATTTACAGCCATCCTTATGACCTGAACAGCCATAACCCCAGTCAAATTTATGGAGCTTTTTTCCGCAGAACGGACAAACGAGCTGCTTTTCAGTTTCAGATATAAATTGCTTGCTTTCAGCTTTAGCAATTATGCTAAACCAGTTAGCGGCAGTTTCTTTTATATTGCGGATAAACTCGTCATAATCCGCTTTTCCAACGGCAATGTCATTGAGTTTCTTTTCAAGTTCTCCTGTCATTTCGGCGGATTTAAGATCGGCTACAGGGAGACTGTCAATAATATACATTCCGAGTTCTGTAGGGTAAATCGACTTGCCCTTTAAAGCTATGTAATTTTTTGCAAAAAGGGATTTCAGAATAGGCGCTCTTGTAGCATCTGTTCCGAGTCCCTTTTTCTGCATTTTCATAAGAGTACGTGCTTCTTCGTCCTCGATCTTTTGTCCTGCCGTTTCCATTGCACTCAGCAGAGCAGCTTCTGTGTATCTCTTTGGAGGTTCTGTTTCTCCTTTTTTAAGTGTGTAATTTCCCGATAATTCCTGATTTTCGCTTAAAACAGGAAGTGCATTATCGCTTGCAGGACGTGCGTCAACTGCGTACCAGCCGTCATTTGTTATTACCCTGCCAGTTGCCTTAAACGTGTGTTTACCGTCAACTGTTATTATAGCTGTTGTATCGTCAAATTCCGCTTTGGGATATATCATTCTGATAACCGATTTAGCAAGCAGATCATAAAGCTGCTTTTCATCTTCGCTGAAATCATCAAGATTTTCAGGCACATTAAGTGTTGGTATAATCGCCGTATGACTTCCAACTTTACTGTCGTCAAAGTGACGTTTTGTAAACGCTGTCCATTTATCGAGGCTGTATTTTGAGTATTCGAGAATTTTCAGCAGTTTTTGTATAGTAAGCGTAACTTCTGATTTCATAGCGTCGGTCAGATGTTCCGTGCTTGTACGTGGATATGACATAAACTTTTTGTCATAAAGGGACTGCATTATTTTTGACGTTTTTTCGGAATCCCAACCGAATGTTTTGCTTGCAGCTATCAGCAATTGAGTTGTATTGAAAAGCAGCGGTGCTGATTTCGTTTTATGTTCCGATTCAACAGAAGTGACTATGCCTGTTTTTCCCTCACACTCCGCAAGAACTGCATTGGATTCGGATTCGACAGTGAAGTTTCCTTTTTCATAATCAGCTTCAAAGGTTGCATTTGGAGAAGAAAAATTTGCTGTTAGTTTCCAGTAAGGAGTTTTCTTGTGGCTGAGAATCGCTTTTTCACGTTCAACCACAAGATTAAGCGTTGGTGTCTGAACTCTGCCTATAGTGAGCAGATTATCATAGCCGCCGAATTTTTTTGTAGCAGCAACGGTCAAGTTCGTGCCGATTAGCCAGTCTGATATATCTCTCGCCCGTCCTGCAAGCTGTAGATCGTGTGCATTTCCCGAAACTGTAGGTGATAATGCTTCATCAGGTTCTTTGAGATTATCAAAAGCGTGTTGTATTTTCTGATCGGTCAAATCCTCTATCCACACACGCTTGAAAGGAGCTTTACATTTGCATATATCGTAAACATACGAAAATATCAGCTCGCCCTCTCTGTCGGGATCAGTAGCGTTGATTACCCAATCAGCCTTATCGAAAAAGCTCTTTACAAGTTTAAGGCATTTTGCCGTCTGTGCTTTCGGAGCAGTCCTGAAATTTTCAGGTATACAAGGAAACACGCTTAAATCCCATTTACCGTATTTTTCATCGTACATCTTTGCAGGCACAAGCTGTGCCAAGTGACCGACACCGTGACATAAGACTGCTTTTTCACCTTTGAAGTCAAACTCATAATATCCGACTGTCGGTTCATCTTTAAGGCTTTGTCTTTTTCCTGCTTTAAGTGTATGAGCAATTGCTTTTGCAAGACTGCTCTTTTCTGCGTAAATTACAACCATTATTTTTTCCTCCTGTTTTTGTGCTATTATAGCACGATTTGCAAATTTCAATGTATCATAAGCATAGTTGAATCAAAAGCCCCTCTGCCGATTCTGCGAACGGATTCGGGAATATCGATTACTGGAAGTCTTTTGCAGCCTTTGAAAGCATAATCGCCAATAGAAGTTACTTTATCGGGAATCTCGATACTCGTCAGACTTCGGCAGCCTGTAAAAGCGTAGTGTCCTATTGACGTAATGCTTTCGGGAAGTGTAATCGTGATTATTTTCTTCTGGTTCTTGAATGCGCCGTCTCCGATCGCAGTAACTGTATCAGGAACGAGGACATGACTGTCAGTTCCTATGTATTTTTTGAGAACGTTTTTCTCAATCTGAAAATCCTTGTTGATGTTGTCAGTTGTCTGCTGTTCATTTTCAACAGAAATGTTATTTTCTTCGGGCATATTTAAAATCCTTTCCTTTTTACTTGACATTTTGTAAATAATAGTTTATAATAATCTTACAGACTTTTTGTCTGACGGTTATTGGAAAGCAGCTCGGTCGTAATTTGATCGAGCTGTTTCCCTTTTTTGCTGTTCATAATTATCAGCTCCGTAAATTGTGCTATTATATCACAATTTCACTTTATCTTAAGTAAGCGTTTTTTAGGTTTGGGAGTTGTATTCGTTGTGTACGCGTTCAGAATGCTTTTATAAACCGCTATATTTTCTTTGTTTGGTTTTGTCCAATCGGGACTGTTGTGAAGCCTGTATGCGGTTATTCCCGATTTGAGGAACTGCTTGTTGTACTTTATAAATTTAGTTGAAGATACACGCGGAAAAAGAAAATGTATGTCTCTTGCGTGCGATTCCGAACCATATTCTATGTAATTTATAAATTTTGATATATCCCATTCCGCCGATGAACTAAGCATTATCTTTACATCACAGTTCGCAAAAGCTTTTCTTTGCGCTTCCCTCAGATAGCTGAAATCGCATATTACAACGCCGTATTCTTTAGAGATCTCGCTGTATTTTCCGTAAGGATAAACGTCTATTCCTTGAAAATTCAATCCGTTTTTTGCTGCCAAAGGATTGATTTTGTGAAATACGCTTAAACTTTCAAAAGTTGAATCGTCTGCGATCACAACTGCTGTACTGTTTTTCCGTGACAGCATTGAAGCGATTTCCAAAGCCGTATGCGTGCAGCCGTTGTGATGCTGAAGCTGCGCGATACCTATAACGATTGTTTCTTTTTCTTTTGATTCCGAAGTTATATACATAACTCTGTCAATGTTAAAAGGGGCGAGTTCAGTCACCGTTGGAAAGTCGATATGCAGATTTTCAAACTTCTGTTCTTCAACGATCTCGTCACTGACTTCCATGACATCTTCGGGAGTATCCTCCGTAAAAAGTTCCTCGATGAACTCCATAATATCGTTCTTTTCCATAGGAGTTTCAACAGCTTCAAGTATCCTTTCAATGTCATGATCAGCAACAATGTCATTAATTCCGTTTTGCATTAAAAACTCAGCCGTCATTGCAAAATCTGTTTTATCAGTAATTGTTCCATAAACATAAACGATTCGCATACTCGGCTTTTTTATTCTGAGAAACGAAATAACATCGTTGACTTCAAGACCGTCCTTTGCAGGAACGTTTCTGTAGATGATCAGGACGTGCGGATTATGGTGTTCCGAAATCCTTGTCATCGTATTTCCGCGGATAACCATTTCCACACCGAGCAGCGTAATATCAGGCTTTTTTCTGACTGCCGCTTCAAAATTCTTCCGAACTTTTTTATCTGCAAGCAATACAACGTTCATTCAATTTCACCTAATTTCTTTTTCAGTTTTTTAAGTTCATCAATAATATACTGTGATTCAATTCCGTCAAATGCGGTTTTACATTTGGAAAAAAGAATAATTACAAACAGCATATTATTAACAGAAATATGTGATACAAAACAGCTCTGAGTTGTACTGCGAAACACAGTTGTACAAGAAATTGACAGGTATCTTTCTAAAGATGTACCGTCAATTTCATTACCATATATCCTGTCATTGTTTCTGTAAACAGTAACGCCGTTTGTATTAAACTCCATGCAAACCTGTTCCGCAAATTGCTTTATGATCTGCTGTTCGTTCATTTGATGTCCTTTCTGCCGTATTTCTGCTGATATTCCTTGAAATTCGTACTTATTGTTTCATAAATTCTTCCTTTTGTGGAGATTCTTTTATCAAAGGGAATTATCTTCTTTCCGCAGATAATAAGTCCAGTTCCTTTTTCGCCTGTTTTCAGAAATGCTTCTTGTGACGGAGAAAGTTCAAACAATTTCGATATTTCTTCAAGGTTATCCCTTTTTTGAGGAAGCAAAACTTTAAATTCAGCATTTGCAAGCATGGAACGCGCTTCTGGAGATGCGAGAACGTCAATAATATTCTGCGTAATACCTGTTGCAACTCCGCCATGTTTACGAATACGGCTGTATACTTTTACAAAGAATTTTCCCGATTGAGACGTTGCGCTGTTGTTTCCGTCATTGAACATTATTGAAAACTCATCGCACCAAAGCCAAGTTCTGATTCCTCGTTTCTTGTTCTCGATCACTCGCTGCCATACAAATTCAAGCACGATCTGCAACCCTACAGGTCTGAGCTGTTCGCCCATGTCGAAAATATCGATAACCAAAAATTTCTTATTGATATTGATGTTTGTTTTATCAGCGAAGTTCCTCAATGAACCAGTGACATAAAGTTCAAGAATGAGCGCAAGCTGAGTTGCTTCCGTTTCATTTTGTGATCTAAGAAGATTATATAGTGTAGTCAGAGTCGGAAGCTTATCCTTATCTGTACCGCCTGTAATCTGAAAATCACGGTATGCTGTATGTATGCAGCGGTCAAGGACTGATTTTTCTTCCGAAGTTAGGGGATTGCCTTTCATAGTTTCGATAACAGTCATGATAAATTCAGACTTTATAGCAACCGCATCTCTGCCATCTTCGGTATAAGAAAGATCAATATCGAAAATGTTGTATTTAGTCGGGGAGTTCGGCGAGAGTTTTAAGGTCTCGCCGTCGAAGTTTTCTTCCTGAATTAACGCACCATACTCATTGTCGGGGTCGATTACGATTATTTCATCATCGGGATATTTGAAAAGTACATCGGTAAGTTCAAGCTTGACAAAAACTGATTTTCCCGAACCGGACGGACCGAGTACGAAACCGTTGGAGTTCATTTCCTCCGTTCTGTCAAGGATTATCGCCGAATTTGTAACTTTATTAATACCGTAAAAAACGCCGCTGTCATTAAAGTAGGTGCGATAGGAAAAAGGGATGAGTATACCTGCTGCATCAGTAAGAAGATATGTACTTACGGCATTTCCAAGATGATTTACACCGAACGGCAATACGCTGTTCATGCCCTTTTCCTGCTGTCTTGTCAGGTAATTTATGGTTACCTGATGTTTTGTTGCCTTTGTGCGAATGTGTTTTGTCAACTCTTCCAGTTCCTCTTTTGTTTCAGCTGAAAGACTGATAAAAATTGCAACTTCAAAAAGCTCAATGTTGCTTCCTGCAAGACGCTGCTGTAATTCTTCAAGTTCCTTGAGTTTATCCGTAAGTCTGAACGGTACAAAGTTGCCGCCCTTTTTATGATTGTTTTCCATACGAGTCTGAATCTGTCCCTGAACATTAAATATTTCTTTTCTTACTTTTTCCAAGGCGTCGCTTTTATCAACTCTTACAACGTGCTTTGAAACAGCAATTTTGAAGTTGTTGTCAAGCAATTCGGAAATGAATCCGTCATCGAGTTCACGGTCGTATCTGTGAACATACATGATGCGAGTGAGCGAAGCTCCTACCTCCACTTCTTTACCCTTGAAAGCAAACATCGAGGGAGCTATGTAGTCTTTCAGACGTCCGCCTCTTGCATAAAGATTTGACGGCAGCAGAAATTCGATCTCATCAAATGGGTGATAATACTCATGGACGATCTTAAAAACTTCTTCGGGCATAAGCTGCCGAACTTCCACACCGAGATTGTTAAAAAACGTCTGCAATTCTCTGAAATATTTAAACAGGACGTTTACGTTGTCAATTTTGGTCTGCGGCTGATATGAAAGCGCAACAAGCATAATTTTTTTAGCGCAAGCCTGTTCTGATTTCTTAATGTTTTCCTCAAGTATTCCACAGTAATCGTCGTATAGTTCGCCATATCTCCGTTCATTCGGAATCATGGCTTTACGCAGTTTATCGGCGTTTATAGACGAGTTCATTATAAATTCCTGATAGGAAATATCCGTTGGCAAAGCGTTAAGAAGTTTCTGATAACCCTCATAGGTGTCCTGCTGTTCCGTTTCGCGGAGAAGCGAATAATCGAGATTTTCAAAGGCAAAGATAAGAGTATATCTTTCTTTTCCAACGAGAAACAGTCCGTTTTCATAGCATTCCCAAAAAGGGATAGTGTCCTGAGCTGTTTTCGGTATTTGCATACCGCCCGAAAACAGTGAATCATTATTTTTCTTTTTCTGAAATATCATTGCTGAATACTCCTTTTGAATCATAGTATCTTACATCTGCACCCTTGAACATTTTCAGGAAAAATCCAAACAGACTCTGACCTTGAATGTTTACGCAGCCAAACATTATAACAACTGCAAGAAAGATGAAAATTATCGTCATTAAAACCTGCATTGGCAATACATTTTTCAACAAAACGAAAAGAATAATTCCAATTGCCGCTGCTGAGATACCGATGATGATCTGTTTCATGCTAAGTCCAAGAGAATTGGACGATTTCCTGATTATGTTTTTGGTTATTTTAGCTTTTATCATACGTCAACCTCACTTTATCAGATTTGTAAGTACTTTTGGCGGTTTTACCATCATTATTGCTATTGCTAATGCAATTATTGCTACTTGACTTCTGGCTAAGAACCATCCCACTAAATCGACAAATGTTTCAGGAGTTGCGGCACTTACACCAAATCTTGTTCCAATATAATATACAACTGCCATAAAAACAAGTTGTACAGCACATTGTATGAATGTTATTATAAAGTTTTTGAAGTATGGTTTTGTGATTTCTGATGAATAACAGGCAAAAAAAGCAGGTGAAACAACAATAAGCAGTGATAGTTCTAATGAACGAAGTACGAGTTTTATCATTATAATCGATGCTGCGCTTATCATCGCAATAGCAATTATTATAACTGGTATTATCATAATAATTGTGGTAATCAAATCAACGAGTTCACCAACACCAAACGGTAACACACTTTTTGCAATTTCACCAATAGTGGGTATATTCCATTTAAGCATGTTTCCAGATTCATCAAATATTGCCGTTGTTATTTTTGTGCAAATGTTTAGTATATAAATACAGATAGTTCCACTAAGATCAATAACAACTTTAGAAATTATAAGTCTACCGAAAAGCATTGCTCCGCCTTTTAATGTGAAAATTTCGTATTTGATTGTATTTTCAATAAGATTTGCCGCAAAGAAGAGAAGTACAAGGCTGTATCCGACATTTACGAAGATACCATATATAGTGGAATTTTTTAAACCCTTTATATCTAAGGTAAAGCTGTTAAGAAGTTTATTATCGTTCATTAGATAATCTGGTATTTCTCCCCACATATCTTCAATAACTTTAATCACGGAATCCGTAAAGCTTTTGGCAGGATGATCACCTGGTTTTTCAGCATTTTCTTTCGATTTTTCATTGATATATTCGTCAATATCCTTTTTAACGTCAATACTATTGACGGAATTCTGAACGTTATTGATAGAGTTCTGAACGTTATTAACGGATTCCTGAGACGCTCCGTTTCCATTACCATTGCTTTCTATTGCGGGCATAAGGGAGTTATTGATATAGTTCCATATCTCATAATCCATTTGAGTTCCGTCATAAATATCGTCAATGGTATACGCTTCGACAGTCAACGGAACTATCATACATATGGAAAAAAGAACAGTCAGGACAGAAATAATTATTTTTTTCATAATTTCCTCCTCGACTAAAAAATTGCCTGAACAGCAAATGTGGCGGCAAAAATAATTCCTGCTGAAGTCAAAATTACATATCCTTCATTCATTTGTTTGGGATTCTCGTCTGCTTTGCCTTTAGTTATCATAATCAAGCTAACTCCGCCGCCTACAGCGATTACTACTGCTCTCGCAATCCAAAACAAAATAGCCGTCAGATCGCCAATTCCGTAATCTGATGTGGCAATAATCGGTGTGATTTTTATAACTGTTTCGATAAAATCTGTCATTTTATCACCTCTTAAATTTGTGCTATAATAGCACAGCAGCAGTCTTTAGACGTTTTATAAGACTGCCGCCATGCTATTTAGCGTAATACCGAAAGGGAAAATTATTTTAGATAAGTTTCTCAACAACGAATGTTGCTGCAAAGCAGAATCCAGCAACAACACAGCACGCAATACCTGCATTTCTGTCACGCGGATTTTCATCAGTCTGTCCCTGATTTATTTTTATAATACCCGGAATGCCTCCACTGGCAAGTATTATAGCTCTAACAACCCAAAATACAACTTTGGTTAATGAACTCATTGTCTGACTGCCGCTGGATGCATCGGAAGGAGCTGTATTTTCATCATTAGCAGCGAAAGTAAACATCGCATTGCACATTGCCATTGCAACAGTGCAGGCAATAATGCCGAGTTTTATCGTCATAAGTCTGAACTTTCTTGAGGTAAGTGTGTTTGTAATTTTTGAAACCATTATTAGTTTCCTCCTTGATCTAAGTATTTTTTTGACATTTGGAAAATAAAAAAGTGCTATAATAGCACAATTTCTCACGTCCTTTCTTAATTGGAATATCTATGTAAACTCCTGAATGGAGATTATTTTTTTATAAGGTTAGAAGCTGCCTTTAATGAAACTTCCGCCGCTTTCTTTACTGCTACAACAACCACACCCGGAACTGAACCTACAGCACCGACTGCGCTTTCGACAGCTGCATTTGCTGCGCCTTTTGCAGCACTTTTAGAAGCAAGCTTAAACAGATCGCTGTTCAGAATATTTTTTCCTTTATCGGTTATTTTTACAACGGAATCCGAAACGGATATAAGTCCCGATTCTTTCATTTTTTGAAGATTAGAAAGTACATTCTGAACAGCTTCTTTATCGGGACTTACGACTATGTCAGCCAAATGAAGCTCGTCTGCATGATTAAAGAAATTTAAATCCTGAACAGTACCATTAAGTTCAAATCCCATTGTCTGAGATTGCTGAAACGCCATATTTGAAATATTCTCCGCAGCCGCTTTTTTAAATTCGGGACGATTTATAAATTCCCTGCCTTTTTCGGTTATTGAGATAATTCCTTTTTGATTGTCGATTTCAATTTTGCCACTAAGAGAGGCTTTGTTGAATTCATCTTTTACTGCATATTTTACTGATTCATCAGGGATGTTTTCAATCATTGAAACAGGCATTGTTTCAGAGTTTACGAAATACCTTAAATCTGTTGACTGACCTGTAAATACAAAATCATTATTTACAGCTGCTGCCTTATATTCTGTAGCTGTCGGAACAGAGGGTTCGATTGCATTGCTGCTAAGCCTGTTTAACTGGTCGATAATTTTATAAATATCTTGACCGACAGTTGTGACCGTTTTTTTACACTCCTCATAAAGTTCGTTTTCATCATACATAATCGTCATCTCCAAAATCAAAATTATCTAAAACAGGATTTACATCATCGAGGATACTTTCGTCGAATTCGTCCGCTGTATCAGTTTCAAGCGGTTCATCCTTGTAATCCTCAATTGAAAACATACTGTTTAATTCAGCCTGTTCGGCATCTTCCTTTGCTTGTTTTTCTGCTTCATATTCTGCTTTAGCCTGTTCTTCTTTTTCCTTATTTGAATCAAAGAAGTCCGTCAGAGTTTGCTTGTATTTAGCGCTCCTTGCGGCTTTGACCTTAGCATATGTATCTTGTATATACGTGTTATTCGGTATGCCTTTCGGATATCCGCTGCCCGTAATACTGAATAACGGATGAGACATGGTATCGAATTTTGGCATATAGAACGGTCTGAATTCATCAACAAATATTATGCAGCTGCCGCCGTATCTTTTGGTTTTTCCTTTTGGTTTGACAACCTGAGATATTTCATCGGGCATAAGCAAGTCTCGCTGTATGTAATTTTCGCTGTCAGAGCCTCCGCCGCCGCCCTGACTTGAACCACGGTTATATGAACGCGAATCAACTCTTACAGTAGTTTTGCCGAGTTTTTTAGAAACGTATTCTTTACTGTCCATATCGTTAGTTCCGAGGAATGTAAAGATTGAGCAGTTACCGATAATACTTTCCCAAGTTTTTTCATAGAGCGATTTAAGTTGTGATAATCCCTGAAGAACAATGCAAATTCTTATATTGTGAGAACGTACAACAGCAAGCGTTTCGTTGAAACTCGGAATCTTACCAAGATTTGCAAACTCATCGAGTTCGCATGACACAAGTAACGGAAGTTTGCCGTTGCAGTCACGGTTAGCAACAAGCATTAATCTTTCAAAAAGCTGTGAATAAAACATATTGGAAATGACTTTGTACGGATTTCGTGGAACTTTAGTGATCATGAAAATTACCGTTTTTTCCTTGCCGATGTTGTCAAAGTCCATTTCATCCGTTGCCGTCAGTTCGTCAACGTCCTCGATCGCCCAAAGCCTGAGCCTTGTAGAAAGCGTTTTGCAGATCGAGCCTAACGTTTCCTGTGGAGTACCCTGAATACTTGCCCAGTTGACTGATGTAACGTCATTCGGGTATTCAATAGCATGATTTTTTAGACATCGGGCGAGTTCGCATAATTCATCTATTTTTCCGTCCTTGTACTGTACGCTGTTTACAAGCCTTACAACACGCCCGAATGTTTTTAATTCATAGTCTGTTTTCCACAAGTATACCATTATGGCAACGAGCATATCTTGTGCCGCGCCAGTCCAGAAGTCCTCTTTTTCACCTTCGCCTGCGGAGTTTTTCATAAACAGATCGGCAATGTTGATTACGTCCTGTTCTTCCGTCATATACGCGAAGGGGTTATACGCATTGGAAAGATTAATATTTTCAAGATTCAGAACACGAATTTTATATCCGTTTTTTTGAAGAAATTTTGCGGTATTTCTGTAAAGTTCTCCTTTTGGATCTGTTACAACATAGCTGCCGTACATCTGCATAATATCGGGTTGAATTTTTCTGAATGATTTTCCTGCGCCTGAACCGCCTATAACGACTTCGTTCAGATTATGTGGGGAATAGGATTGATTTTTTGGATTGTTTACAGTAACATAGGTATTCAAACCAACGGGAACGCCTGTATTATCTCTGAACATTTTTTCGGCATATTTATCTGCCCATGCTGCCGAACCGTGTTCCATTCCTCTGAATTCATCCTTTGTGTTTGATGTTGCAGCGAGGAATACAAAAAAAGCGGCGGAAGCATACAGCCACCACAGCTTTGTGATCTGATATTTAAAACAGGTAAAAATCGTTGACAGACTTATAGGAACTTTCAGTTGAGGCGAGCCTAAATAAGTAAAAAAACTCATCAAGCTGTCAACATCCATTGCAATTTCTTTGCCTGTTGCAGCCTTAAAATCGAGCATCATGAAAGCAAGATAAAGTCCGCAGCATAACAGAATAACAAAACCAATAATTCCCATGTAAATCATAACTTTGACGTTTTTACCACGCCTAAGTTTGTTTTTCTGATTCACTCTATATCCTCCTTATTTACTCGTTTCAGGAGAAAACCATTTTCGCATGGCTCTACTTCAAAAAGATCGTTAACTTGTATGTTCATGATCTTTTGTATGCTGCGTGGAATAGTTAATCTTGTAGAATCCTTAGTATAACTTGACTCCTTCTCGATAAAAGCGCGGATAGTATCATCGCCAATATAATAGAGACTGTATACTTTGGGATCTTTTCCAAATTTATAAGAGAAAATTTTTGGTATAAGTAAACGCATCTGTTTGTCAGTATAAACATATAGCTTTTGGTTTATAAATATGTGCTTGTTCATTTACGCACCGCCTTATTTTTATTTGAGTTCTTCAGATCACCCATAATTTTTTCGTATTTCCCCTTATCTTTTGCATTGATAAGAATTGAAATTCTTCCGTCTTCCTTTTCACGGGTTCTGTTGACTTTGAAGCTTAAATCGGTTTTCTTCAGGGATTCAAGTTCGTTTTCCGTAACAAGATATTTCCGTGTATCCGTTTCTTTATTGATATGCTCAGACGGAACATTCGCAGCAGCTTGAGGTATATAGTCGTCGGGTTCAGGCTCGTGATCATCGTAAAGCGGCGGTATCTGATCTTTATATTTTTCAAGCATTTCATCAAAGCTGTCATCAGATTCAGTAAGAACTTCTTGCGTCTCTTTACTTTCGGTTTGTTTTTCCCGAATATCTGTTGCAGTATTCTGTTTTTCTTGGTCAGTCTGAGTTTCGCTGTTTTCCACATCTTTCGGATCAAATGTACTGTCGATACTGTCAGCAATCATATCTCCGTCTTTATCATTAACATTGTTGATTACCCTGACTTCCGTTTGAACAATTTCAGCAGCAGTCGGACTTACAGCGCATGAATTTTCAACAGAAGTCAATGAAATGGCAGAATCAAGGGAAATGGTGTTGTTTTGAGCAATTGTTTTGTCTAACGCCGTTTCCGCTTTATCGATCCTTTCAGTAACGCTGTTGTCGTTAAGCTTTGCGAGCATTGCAGATATATCGGGATGAGCAGCTTGCAGAATTTTATTTCTTTCAGCAAGCTTGTTTTGTGTTTTGATAAGATTTGAAATTCGTTCCTGTACTTTTTGCTGTTTAACAAGCGGAAGTTCCGAGAAATTTGTTTCCAGTTTGCCAATAGTATCAATACAGTTTTTTATCCTCTCGTTGTTTATCTGCTGTATATCGCCGTTTAAGGACAAAAGAGCCGTAAGGTAATTCTGATTGCGATCCTTTTTATTGCTGATCACAAAGCTTTTTATTACCTCACTCAAATGTTTACAGGCATTTTTTCTGACCTTATATTTTTCCGCGCTTTTGCTGAGTTTGTCAATAGTTGTCTGATGTATCTTTATCTGCTTTTCAAGCTTTGGAATTTTATTGTTAAGGCGTTCGATCTTCTTTTCATTGCGTTTGATAAGCGCGTTGATCGGGGACTTAAAAAAGGGGAACGTCATTGCAGTTTTAACAAGCATAAGCTTCTGATCCTTTAAAGCTTCTGACTTGGCAGTGTGATTTTTCAGACTTTTTGACAGAACAGAAATGTGCTTATTGTGAGATTCTATACGGCTGTTTTTTCCGTTGATTTTGCGGTCGTACAGATTCGAAAAGGCGTTTGCCACAGGAATTAAATTTTCCTTTTTTTCGATATTGTGAAGCTGTATTGCGGAATTGTTCAGCTGCCTTTCGATTCCGATCGGCTGAAGTATCTTGTTGAGCTTTTCAATATCGTCGATACCGAACGTTATGTCGGTTTTCTTTTCATCTTTTTTTACAATGCACTTTACTTCCGATTCTTTCATCAATTCCACGATTTTTTCAGCATTTTCAGCTGAAAATGATACCGTAGCAGGCATATTAAGATCGTCATGTTTGGCATTTTCATATAGAGTTTCCATATACACTCTCCTTTTTTATTTGTGCTATTATAGCACGATTTACATTTGGAAAAAAAGAATTATTCTGCAATTAACTCTGTATCTATTATAGTAAAATTGCAACGATGTAAGTACAAAGGCATTCCGTCAACCGTAATAAGCGTTGTCTTGGGAAGTTTTCCCGCAACTTTCCATGTAACGTCATCTCCCTCGACTATGCCAATGTTATAACCGTCCTGAGACTGAATTAGGACTACTTTCTCACCTCCTTGTCCCTTTTCTGCTGAATTATACCACCAATTTTTTAGTGAGAAATAAGTGTCAAGATTTTCATCAGGAACATCTACCGTATATTCTGAATCTCCTGAACTGTCTGTCGCTTTTATTTCTGTTTCCAAAGGTGTTATTTCAAGTCGAGAATCCTTAAAAATAACTGTACTTCCGCAAGACTGAACATAATTACCGTCGATTTTGATTGTAACGACAGAGCTTGTTTCATACCACCAGTCCCACGAACCATTTGTACTGTAACCATATTGCTTTACCTTGTTGGGAGTGATATTAAAGCTGTTTCCCTTGAAAGTTGCATAGTTGTTTCCTGTATTGTCATACATCATCGCTTCGTATGTCAATGTGATGTTTTCATCTTCTGTAGTATTTGTTTCACTTATATCAGATTTAAGTAAATCGCTCAGTTCACATCCGCTGCATGGCACAGTCATTGCAATACACAGCAAAATGACAATTGATTTTTTGATTTTCATTATAACTTATCTCCTTATTGCTTTAATTAGGATTAATTATTGTGCTATTATAGCACGATTTACATTTGGAAAAAGAAAAAAGCTCCTGTTTTTCAGAAGCTTTTGCTCGGTATTAAATTGTATTATTAATATCCATTATCATCTTTTCATGGTGGGCGGTTTTTGATTTAAAAGATTGTTGATCTTATTTTCATCATCGAAATAATATTTTATAATTATTAAGCCATCTTTTTTCTTTGATGAAAATTTAAAATCTGAATCTTGAAGCAGTTTAAGTTCTGCTTCTGTTACAGTCTTATATCTGTAAATTTCTGAAAGATTAGATCGGATAGCCTTTTCAAGCAACGGTATGTCATTGATAATTGTATCCCACATATCTTCAAGTCTTATCGAACCGTAATCATGAGCAAGATAATTTCTTAATCCCTTGATCTGATGCCATGGAATATCAGGAATTTCTTTTTTTATATTATCAGAAAGTTTTGTTGACAATTCACCGATTTGCAATATAGCCATATTACAAGCCATTTGGTAAGGTACATCGGACAAAAACTTTTCAATGGTATTTCCAAATCTTTTACGAAAAGTAACTAAAGATGAGCAATATTCTAATATGTGTTCCAGTATTAAAATGTCTCTGTTAAGCATACATCAAAACCTCATCGTCTATAATATGGTAAAGTAGTCTCGGACTTGCTGAATTATGAGATACAATATCAACTTTTTTACCAAATTGATTTTCAAGATTTTCTATTATTTCTGAATAAGTAAACAAATCAATTGGTTGATAAAAATTCATAACAAGATCAATATCACTTTCAGCCGTAGCTTCGCCACGAGCATAAGAACCGAAAAGATAAACTTCCTTCAAATTATACTGTTGAGCAATTGGAGTTACAATTGCTTTAATCTCATCGAATGTGTAAATTTTATCAGTCATAACCACTCCTCCTTTTAATTTATTATACCACATTCTTCTGAAAATTTCAATAGTTTGTAGAAATTATCACGATAATTTCGGAGCATTCTTATTACCTAAAGCCAATTTAATTTTCTCCTCGTCTTTCTGTTCAAAGGCGATGTTATAGAGTGATTTATCATCAGAATTTACAAAATAAGCAAATACAGCTTCGGATTTATTCAGTTCTGTAAGCTGCTCTTTGGTAAGGCGAGTTCTGTACTTTAACTTCTCGCCGTTAAGCGCGGCATTCTTCTTTAGCTGAACATAAATTCTGCTGTTGAGCTGCTGCGGAGTTTCTGTTTTCTTTTCCTGTTTAGGATAGATCAGCTTTTTTATCAACTCTGCTTTTTCGGGAAGAAAAGCTATGTTCAGTTTATCTTCCTTTTCAAAATAAGCGAATTCGATATAATTATCTTTCAGAATTTTTGCTTGCTCCTGAGTAACGATCAGATAACTTAATTTTTCATTGCTTTGTGCAGCAATTTCCTTTAGTTTCTGATATGTATTTCTGTTTGAGATCCTCTCGCTTTGCTCGTCAAGCTGCTTCTGTTTATCTTGCAGATTCAGAATTTTACTTAGAAAATCTTTATCCTTTTTCTTAACGGTAATAGTAACGCTGTTATTTATCCTGTTGATCTTCCCAGAGAAAAGGAGCGGCTGATTTGCAAGAAGCAATAGCTTATCAAGACTGACTTTTACGGAGTAATTTTCTCCTGCCGCTGAAACTAATTCCCGATATTTTATATTTCCGAATGTAACATAGTCAGAACGTTTCATCGGCAAAGTTTGTACTTTTTTGTATCGTACTGGTTTATGCCGTGTAACTTTTCTTTGCCTAAGCGACAAAAGAAATATCATAGCGCGGAGAACGAAATCGAAAATATTTCTCGAATAAAAAAGTGATCTTGCAGCTATTTGATTGAATCTTACTGCATGAGATTCGCGCACTACATTATTTCTTGCAGACGGCAGATAATTATTTTCTCTGAAAATATGCTGCTCATAATATTCCCAATTGCTTTTTACTTCGGGAGATTTTTTTGGAGCAGTTGTAATGTCTGTTTTTTTCTGCGGTTCGGGTGCGCTTTCTTTGAAGTAACCCATTTTTCTTTCGAGATTTTCTTTTTTGAATTTCTCACCAAATGTTTTTGCAAGAGTATCAACTCTGATACCTTTTTTCTCTCCGTTCTTTGTGATCGTGATGTGCCTGTCGGTATATCTGACGGAATAATCTTTTTTATTCAGAAAAGAAATAAATTCGTCTTTGCTCTTGCAGCACTCGACAGCTTTTTCAAGATCGCGGACAAGATTTATTTTCCATGACTTGCCTTTCAGACCAAGCTGATAAGTAGTTCTGTCAATTCCCTTGTACTTTGAATCTTTGGTGATAATTCCAAGACCGTTTGCAAGACAAAGTTTATCGCTTTCTTTTCTGATCTCCGAAAGTGATTTCTTATTGCTGTGCCATTTCTGACCTGTAACAATGCTGCAGGAATTTACAATGAAATGATTATGAATATGCTCACGATCAATGTGAGTAGCAACTACCACTTGAAAGTTTGGAAACATTCTCTTTGCAAGCTCAACACCAATTTGGTGTGCTTGTTCGGGAGTAACGTTATCGTCCTTTTGAAACGATTGATAATAGTGATGTGCGATCACTCCTTTGTCCTGATCGAATGCCTTTCGCATATTCTCAAAATCCTTGTACGTATTCTGAGAGGAGCAGTTCAAGTATGTTGCTTTTTCGCCAATAGAAGAATTAATATCGCTTAGATGATTCAGCCGTTTGTCAAGATGCTCTTTCATTTCTTTAAGTGAAAGAGCTTTTTCTTCTTTGGTGATATACCTGATAGCATTATCCAAATGAGAATCGCATTTGATCGAAGTCTGACCTACAGTTGCCATTATACTTTTATCTCGTCATCGGAATTTTTTATTGTGTCGATCAGTTTGCCGAGCAAATTCTGAATCTCGATCAGATTCAGATTAACAATGTCAAGTTGTTTTTCTGAAACGCTCTTATGAGTATTTGCGACAGCGGTGATCTGATTGACGTTAGTTCCGATCCTGATTATTTGTCGGCAGAGTTCGGGAAGTTCGTCAGCGACTATTATTTTTTTCTGTTCCGAAAGAGCAAGCAGATACTGCGACATATTCATGCGAGCTTCGGCGGCTTTTGCTGATAATTTTTCTTTTTCCAAAGGTGTTAGTCTTAATGCGACTTGAATGGTTTTCGTTCTCGACATAAGTAACCGCCTTTCAATAAATTTTGATTCTCAAAAATGTTTCGCTCTCCAAGGAGAGCGGCAGGGACTGTCTTCCCCTGCACCCCGACCACTTCATAATTCCATATGCTGGTGGCATATAAAATCACGAAGTGGCAAGCATAGAATGGGTATAGCCATGGCTATACCTCATTCGCTTGTTAGGGAACTTTCCCTAAGACCCTAAAATGCCGATTGGGTATCGGCATTTTTTAAAAATCGCTGCGCTCATACGCCGTCTTTGACGGAATTATTTTCAGCAAAATTTACTGAATTTTTGGTTACATTCGGAGAAGATAAAGTTTCATCAGTAACTTGATTTTCTGCCGATTTTAGTTGAGCGATCAGATTCTCCTGCGATATTCCTTTTGACTTCATAAGTTTAAGTATCTCGTTAGCGAAAGACTGCTCTTTTTCAGCTTTTGCGGTTTTAAGTTCGGATTTAAACTTTTTGATTTTCTTCTTGCTTTCCTCAATCAAAAGTTCTTCCTTTGCGATAGCGTCCTCAATTTTCGCTATCTTTTGTTCAAGTGTAAGCTTAGCCATTTCGTACCTCCGTTTGTATGTCTGTAATTTTATTAATTATTTCCACAGCAGCTCTCTGAATCTCCTGAACAGTAACTGCGTTTTTTACAAGTTCAGCAAATTCTGCATTAGCTTCAAGAAGTTTACTGCGGTACATTTCTGTTTCATCGGGAATAACTTCTTCATCGTTATCGACTGTAATTTCATACGAAAGATCTTCATCTTCGAAATCGTCTGCCAATTCCATTTTCAAAATATCGTCATCGCTAACGTAGTTTTCTTTCGATTTTTTTGAAGAAGTTTTCTCTGTTTTTTCTTTACGTTCCTTAACAGCCTTTGTCGTTATCTTATCAACTGGAGTTTCAGAAATAAGTTCTTCCTGTTCCTGTTCAGGTAACTTTGCAATGCTGTCTGCAACAGCGATCGACATATCTCCGTTTTCAACAGCTTCTTTTATTTCATCAACTGCGTTATGCTTTATGTTCTCGATCTTGCCGACTTGTGCAGGAGAAACATTAAGCATTTCAGCAACTTTTTCTCTCAGCCGTCCTTTGACCTTTATACCCTCATTTTTAAGCTGTTCAAGAGTTTCTTTCAGCGTTTCATACTGTTTAAAGAGTTCAGAATCTGTCATAACTCTTGTAGTCGCATTGAGCATTATAAGGTCAAGGATATTTTCCATGCGGCTCTTTGCGCCGTCGATCAGACAGGGAACAAATTTTGAACCGTAGCGATTTTCTGAAACAAGATGCTGAATTGCCGTAAATCTTCTATGACCGCTTTTTATGAAAAAAGTATCAGGGTTATCAACATCTTCCGAAACAACAAGATTGTGTTTAAGTCCTTGACGTTCAATGTCGTCAGCGAGAATTTCTATGTCGCTCAGCGAATAAAAGTTGTCCATGCTTGCTTTGATTTTATTTATTTCGATCATACGAATATTATCCTTAAAACTGTCGGAAGCAGCCGATTTTATATCAGCTGCTATCGAATTGTCTATCTGAAATTTACGAGCCATATCGTTATACCTTTCTGATTATTATCATTACTGCTTAATACCAATCACCATTATCCAAGATGTGAAACCACTCATTCTTCAGTTCAAAATACAGATATTCGTTAACGTATTTTCTGCATTCCTTGAAAGAAATATCTTTTTCAATCACATTTTTATACAAACATCTTTTTTTAAGACCGGTTTTACTGTCAATAATGTTGACCTCGCTGCCTGCAAGTACCGCTTCATTGTCACTAATGTTTTTCTCATATTCAATTTCACGAACATAATGAATACATTTAGGCTGTAAACATTTTCTGCTGTCCAGTCCATGTGCATTGAAGAATCTGATAATGCTGCTTTCAAAAAGTTTCATATGTTTTTCCGACAAATCGGTATATCCGGGCAGTTCCGAAATATTCACACCATGAATTATTTTCAGATCTGCTAAGTTACGCAGCTTATAGTCCTTGCAGCCACGTTCTTCGTATTTTCTTTCAAGTTCTTTTCTTGTCATATGTATCATTCCTCTTCCATAAAAGTTGTCAATTTCGGATTATTTCTTCTGTAAGCTCAACATATTTTCTTGCAGGATTTAACCAGTGCATATACTCATAAGCTGTCATACGGTAAATAAGGCTGTTGCGAATAATGTTGCTGTAAGGGATAACAGTTTCAAAAACCTTGTTTCCTAAATTCTGTTCAAGAAGTTTTTTCAACTCGAAGTCTGCCTTATTCTTTTTATCGAATTTGGAAATGAAACATCCGATGAATTTTGCTCCGACTTTATTTATGGTATCGGTTACTTTTGCAATACCTTGAATTGAAAAAGAGCCGAGTTCCACGGGAACGATAACTCCGTCTGCAATACCGATAATGCTTTCCGTCAGATGATTTAGTGCAGGAGGCATATCGAACAAAACATAATCATATTTTTCTTCACAGAAGTCTGCGAGTTTGTTCAAGTTGCGTTTCTGTTCATCTAAAGTAAGTTGGTGAAAGATTTCACAGCAGTTATTCATTTTGGATGTTGAAGTAAGCACGTCTATATTCTCGTATCTTGTTTCTGAAAGCGAGCTGAAAGGAGATACGTTTGAATCCGTAAGAATTGTTTCAATTCCTATTGTGCTTATCTCGTCAGAAAGAAATCTTGAAGCGTTTTGCTGACCGTCACAGTCAATTACAAGAACTTTTCTCTTGTAAACTTCGCCGAGGATGTAACCGATATTGATTACTGATGTTGTCTTTGCAACACCGCCCTTGTTGTTAAAAAAAGCTATGGATCTCATAATTTTTTGCCTTCCTTTCGTACCATTCGGTACTATTTTTTTGCCCTCATATTTATATACATAAGAAATGGGACGGTGAAGGCATCTCCGTCCCGATACGTTTGCAACCGTATTCTTATGCAGCTATCATTTCTCATTTGGAGAAAAGAATAACCTTAATTAGCCTTGTGTATACTCAGGATACCTGAGCTGCACAGCTTGCCAATAGTATGGCGCATATGAACAGCAGAAAATGTTGTCTACGGCGTATTCATTGCTTATTAAAAACGATTTATAACCGTTTTTGTCAATATACGTTTCTCCGTCAGTACAGTAGCCGTTCCAAAGGTTATAGGCAAGCCTTGTTGTTTTTACACTTGTTCCTGTCTGCCAACCGTGATGAAAGGCAGTATCGGGTTTGATAAGATTTTCTTCAAAATCAAACAGATCGTCAATATGCTCGCGGCACACCTTATCGAGTGCAATTAGATAAGCTAACGATATATGGTAACAGTCTCTCACTTTCATTTTATCGAGGATTGTAATAAACAGTTCCTGATGAACTTTGTCATAGTATTTGATTTCCATTTGGATTCTCCTTTGTTTTTTATTAATAAACTCGCCTTTAAGTTCTTGCCGCTCCGATCAGAACGTGTCGGAGCGGCTTTGAAAAGGAGGCGAGTTATTGTAGATGGCGTATTATTAAAGTGTTTAATAATCTGACCGTGACAAAAGGTCTCCAAAACCGCGTGCCGAGGGTTCAAGTCCTTCTGCCCCTGCCATATTTGCACCGTAATTTTGATACAATTAAAGTTGCGGTGCATTTTTATGCCCAAATGCCGAAACAGCGTAATTTGTGAGGGTTAAAAGAAACGATAGGTTTTGCAATACCCCCTAAAAACAGCCCTGAAATGGGAGATTTAAGGTTCAAATCTTCATGATACCGTCAAAAGGAAAACGATAGCAAAGTAATCGTTGACTTTTGTAACGAAACTCTGAGGTTCAGGGTGCATTTTTATAAAGTGCGTAGAATAGGGGGAAATTCAATGCTTAAGAACGTTTCATACATTCGCACGGTGTCTGAGGGGAGAAACTGACGGAACTTGCAGATTTTTTTACACAAAGTTCAAATCCCTCTTTCGCAAGGGGATAATGTACTATAATTTAGATACAAAAATGAGATATCCACACCATAGAGCGATACATGGGTATAAAAAAGAGGGGCTGCGGTAGCCATGTGAGAATCATCTCAATCACAGTACCGCAGCCCCTTGTAAATTTTGTTACACTTCAATTTCCATATCATTCCGCAATGTGAACGTCAACATTCCATCCGTCTCCGCAATAACTTTCTCAACCATCAGCCGCCACAGCTTTTCATCGAATCTGTCTATCAGAATTTCGTTTTCTTCAAGTGTGTGAACCAACCCCTCCAGCAGTTCCTTGCGTGAAAGTCTTGCCACTTTTTTACTTTGCAGATCTTTCAAAACTTTCTCGCCTTTAGTTTTCAGCTTCCCGTATTCCGCCATTTTCTCTTTGTAGAAATCCTCACTTTGCGGATGCATCGCATTTTCCTTGATAAAATTCTGCATGGATGTAGCAAGTCCGTTGAGATGCACATATTGCTCTTCAATTTTCTTGTCCAGTGCTGTGTAGTCGGAAAGAAGAGTAACGATCTCACGGCAGGATGCTATAAAATCAGATTTATCAGGGGCAATTCTATTACACACCTCAATGAATTTTTTCTTGATATCATCCTCGTACAAATGCGGAGTCATACATTTTTCGCCATTGCTAAATTTGTGATTGCACTGCCATATCACACGTCGATACTTGCTGGTGCTATGCCAGACCTTTGAACCGAAGAATCCACCACAGCAGGAGCAGATGATCTTTGCAGAGAAAATGTTACTGCTGCTGTAAATCCGTCCGATTGCCTTTCTACGACTTATTTCAGCCTGTACCAGTTCAAATTCCTCCGGATCAATGATGGGCGGGTGACTGTGTTCCACGAAATACTGCGGAGCTTCTCCCTCGTTGATTTTTACCCTTTTCGTGAGGAAATCCACAGTGAACTTCTTTTGTAACAGTGCCGAACCCTTGTATTTTTCGTTTGTCAGAATGCTTTCAATCGTGCTGCTGTGCCATTTTTCTTTGCCACCCGGAGCGGTGATATTCTTTTCCATCAGCATTTGTGCGATTTTGCCCGCAGTCAGCCCCTCCATAAAGCTGCGGTAGATCAGGCGGACAACTTCCGCCTCTTCCGGAATGACCTCAGGAAGTCCGTCATCTCCCTTGCGGTAGCCGAGAAATCGTCCATAGGGAATGGAAACTTTCCCGTCCGCCATGCGTTTTCTCTGTCCCCATGTCACGTTCTCCGAAATAGAGCGTGATTCCTCTTGTGCAAGGCTGGACATCAGCGTGATCAACAATTCGCCCTTGGAATCCAGCGTATAAATCTGCTCTTTTTCAAAATATACCTCAACGCCTTTTTCCTTCAGCTTTCTGACAGTCGTCAGAGAATCCACGGTATTTCGGGCAAAACGACTCACACTCTTGGTCACGATGAGGTCTATTTTTCCAGCCAGGGCATCCGCAATCATAGCGTTAAAACCGTCCCTGTGCTTGGTATTTGTCGCTGAAATTCCCTCGTCCGTGTACACATTGACAAACTCCCAGTCTGCACGACTTTTGATGTAATCGGTATAGTAGGAAACCTGTGCATCATAGGAAGTCTGCTGCTCTTCAGAATCCGTTGAAACTCTCGCATATGCCGCAACTCTGAGTTTGGTCGGAGCGTCCAGCGGCATCAGCGTAGCTCTGTTTATCCTTGCAGGTATCTTTGTCACTTGTTTATCTGTTGTCGTCATGATTTTTTCCACCTCTTTTTACTGTGTTCTGCGGCTTTTGCTTTCATTTCGGGAGTCCAGCTTTCAGAGCGTGAATGGTCTTTCCAATGTGCTGAGATTTCGTGTCCGTCATGGAAAACGAAAATCAATTCATTGGGTGCAGGAACAAGGATTTTATTGATCTGATTTTCAAAAATATCCGCATCAAACTCTTGCAATCCAAGCACTTCACAACAAACCGAAATCAGCGTATTTTCGGGAATCTGTTTGGATTTCGGACAGTATTTTTTGCCCCTTGTGTTGTAAGTCGCACAGCACCACACAATGCCCGTCGGCGTTGTTTTTCTGCGGTAATTCTTGCCGCAGCATTGGCACTGAATCCTGCCTGTGAACGGATAAACGACAGCAGTAGATTTTGTAGGGGTGAAGCGTTCTTTTCTTTCCTGCAAACGCTTTTGAACCGCAAGGAACATTGATTTTTCAATGATCGGCTCATGAGCATCTTCCGCAAAATATTGCGGAAGTTCGCCATGATTAGCTGTTTTTCTTTTTTCAATATGATTGTTGCGGAATGATTTTTGCAATAAAAGATCGCCGCAGTATTTCTCATTTGTTAGAATTCTTCGGATGGATTCCGCTGTCCATAAACCGCCGCCTTTTGTAGGAATATTCATCTCAAACAGCTTGTTCGCAATTGCAGTTTTCCCCATGCCACTGAGATAATCGCTGAAAATCATTCTGATAATTTCGGCTTCCTCCGTCACAATTTCAAGCACTCCGTTACGATTCCTTTTGTAGCCGAGCATGGTAATACTTCCAACTCTGCCTTGCTCAAAATCCTTACGGATTCTCCACTTCTGATTCTCACTTGCCGAGTAGCTCTCTTCCTGAGCATAGGACGCTAAAATGGTAAGCAGAAGCTCCCCGTCCGCCGAAAGACTATGAATATTTTGCTCCTCAAAGAAAACGTCCACGCCGATTTCTTTCAGCTCACGGACGGTTTCAAGCAATGTGACCGTATTCCGGGCGAACCTACTAATTGACTTTGTGATGACAAGATCTATGCGACCAGCCTTGCATTCAGATAATAATTTTTGAAAATTTTCCCTGTTATCCTTTGTTCCGGTCAGGGCTTCGTCAGCGTAAACGCCGCAGAACAGCCATTCCGGATTGCTTTGAATCAGGTCGTTGTAATAGCTTACCTGTGCCGACAGCGAGTGCAGCATGGCATCTTTTCCGCTTGAAACTCGTGCATAAGCCGCCGTTCTCAGCAGCTTTACTTTTTGTGCATCGGGGAACTGAACTCTTTCCACAATTCGTTCCATAACATCGCCTCCTCGACTAACATTTTCGCTCTAAATCGGCGAAAAGTCAACGATTTTCAGCGAAATATACTGCACGAAGATACGCCGTATTTTTTGGTCATTATTGTATCAATTTTAGCGTACTCTTTCCTTGTGATGAGGGACTTTTCAAGCAGGGAACGTACCCACGCCATGACGGTCTGATAGCGAAACAAATTATCGACAGTTTCATTTTTCATGCGATGCCTCCCTGGATTTTCCGTAGCAGGTACGGGAGCAGAATTTTCGATGTTTACTTTTATAGGACTGGAATGTTCTGCCGCAGACAGGGCAGGTGAGTTTGATTTGAGAACTACGCTGAATCATGGCGGAATGTGCTATCCACCACAATTGTCTGCATTTATCGCAGCAGAATTTTTTCTCTTTGCGGTGCAGCATCTGTGGAATCTCCGCATGGCATTGCAGGCAGAAACGGACATTTTTGCTTGGTTGATTGGACGATTGAATGTTATGTCGCTGGCAAAAGGATTTTATCGTATTTGCCGAAATACCGAGCTGCTCTGCAATAGAATGAATTGGTACACCGCATTCACGCATTTCAGTTATAACTTGTTTTTGCTGTTTCGTCATTTTGTTATCACGTCCTTTGTACAAAAAAGAAGAGGGCAGAGGAGAGACTCTGCCCTTGAAAAATTAAGATTTGATAAGCGTGCCTTTGTAGGTTTCATTGCCGATTTTTACAGTGACGTTGGCGGTCGTGCCGCCGGGTTCAGGTGTGGAAATCTGCTCATTACCGAAACCATTCAGTTTCTTATTCTTGATAATTGTCGGAAAATCATTGTAGCAAATATCTATATCCACATTTCCACTGATACCATTAACTTTGCCCTCAGAGGAATACTGCCAGATACCGTAAGCACCACTGTAATTGGTTTGTTCTGTCCAGTGTGCCAGCCAGATCGTATAGCGTGATTTGATATCATCAGCAGTATGAGTCGTGAGCGAAGATGCAGAACCGTACAATCCGACAAAATATCCGGCTTTTTCAACCTTTTCAAGGAACGCTCTCATAATTGCAGAAACCTTTTCCTTGCCAAGGTCAAACTGCTTTTTCTCCTCCAGATCGAAGTATACAGGCATTTCAAACTGCTTTCCTTTAATAACCGAGAGAAACACATCCGCTTCCAGCCTTGCCTCGTCCTCACTCATGGCATAGGAATACCAGTAAGCCCCAACCGGAATACCTACCGCTTTTGCATTTCTGTAATTCTCCTCGAACCTTGCATCTTTCTGTGAGAGTTCACGCCCGTAGCCTGCACGAAGAATGGCGAACTGTATTCCGGCATTTTTTACTTTCTGCCAGTTAATACTGCCGTTGTGAACACTGACATCAATGCCTTTCATCAGATGTTCATTGACCTTTGAAACGCCGAAATAGCTGTAAAAATCGCTTGTGACGGTACTGTTGCCCTTGGTTTCATCGCCGTACCATTTTGAACCGGTGCGAACATCCACATGGGTGTATTTGTATTCGGTCGTGATATTGGCAATGCCGCCAAACCCAATGTCCTGAGCCTTACAGCAAACGGTCTTACTGGAAATCGGCTGCCCATCCTGACCGTAGCAGCAAATATCCGCCGCATTGCCCTTGGTGTGCTGTCCGGAACCAGAACCTCCCACATTTTTATCATGAGCAGTACATCTGTAACCGGAAGTCACGATAATTTTAGAGCAGTTCAATGCAGAATAGAGTTTTTCCAGCTTATCCACAAGTTCCATACTGAGTAAAATTTCATGCTCCTTACCGCATTTACAGCGAAATTCCTGCACATTGAAATGCGGTGAAAGCTGCGATTTATCGCCGGATTCAAACTTTTTAATCATGCTGTTTGTCCTCCTTATTTTCCTCTTCGTTTTCGTCCAAAGCATCGATCATCTGCTGAAAACTGCTGTCCATTTTGCTTGTTTTCTTTTGCAGAACTTCGATCCCTTTTTTAATTGCATCAGGATAGGGAATTCCAATCAAACTGGTGTTCTCAATGATTGACAGCAGCTCATTCATGCAAAAACCAATGCAGGTCGCATCACGGACGTAGGTCGTGCCAATGAGAATGTCCACACGCACTGCAACGACAATAATAAGCAGTGTGCAGAATTTCTTTGCCAGACCATACCAGCCGGATTTGGAACTGAGCCTGCCGGTCTTGCTGTGCTTGGATTTGCCGAGAGCCGCACTGATCACGCCTGTTGTAAAATCGACCGCCATAAAAATCACCAACGTGATCAAAGCTGTATCCCAGCCGCCAAGCAAAGCCGCAAAAAAGCCGCCGATCATCCCGGCGGCAGTGCAAATATTTTCTTTCATATGATTCCTCCTTGACTGATTTTTCATTTACGAAACCTCCAAAACTTTAATATTTCGGATAAACGGATGCGAGTTATTGCTCCTGCCAACCCAAGCAAGATAATACTTGCCGTCAGAAACACCGCTGCATTCCGTAACTGTTGTGATAAAACTCTCCGATTGCAGCCACTTAAAATTCAGCGTTATTGCATTGTTTGCAGTAATTTGATTATTCGTATAAATCGTAACTGGAACATCAATTTTTTCAGGTTTCGGCACAAGATATAAACTTCCGTCCTCTGTTGCTCCTGAAAGATAGCTGATCATGATTCCAGATTTCTCTGTCAGAGAAACAGCCGTTGTGCAGACCGTAAGAATCTGTGCGTCCCAGCCGAAATCGTCCTGTGAATAAGACAAAGCGTAGTCATTTTCGGCACTGCAAAAATGAGGATATTCCGTTATAAAATCCGTCATCAGATGATAGCCGTTGTTCAGGATAACGCCAATTTCCGGTGCATACACACCAATTGCATCCTGTCCGGAACGGAAAAGAATAACAGGTTCACTGCCGTTTTTCAGAGCATCAATTTGCTTTTGCAGATTCTCAATATTCACCTCAGCCGTGCCGATTCGTGTAACGCTGTTTTCCACTAAATCAGAGTAAACGGTAATTCTCGTGCTGAGCCCGTTTATCTGCGTGCCATAATTATCCCACTTGGTAATTTTCTCAGCGGTAATGCTGTTTAACGTCGTTAAATTATGATGCCAATGTGCCTGCGAAATGACAGGTTCAACAGATTCCCTGATGGTCTGAATATAATATTTCGTGCTGTCCTCAAACTGTTGTAAACCTTCCAATAGAGCCAATTGTTCAGCCGTCAACATATCCAGAATTGCCATATTTTCATGTGAATGCAGTTCCCGTGTTAGTGAAATCATTGCTTCACGAATGGCAAGTGCCTCATCTGCGAGAGCTTGCTTTGTCGCATAGTCGGACGGCTGAATTTCCGCAAGTTTACGCTGTTCTTCCAGTGTATAGCTTGCCGTGATTTCATCTAAAACAGACTGATTTTCATGCTCGTGGGATTTCAGCAACAGCGGATTTGTAATTTTCTGAATGATAAGTTCAACGGCGGAAGTTGTCGGATATTCTGACATATCCGGTGTAATTCCGTCCACACCATCTCTGCCGTCCTTGCCGTCTTTTCCATCTGTGCCATTTTTACCGTCAATGCCATCCCTACCCGGCAGTCCGTCCGCACCTTTCAGGCTTTCCAGCCATTCCGCAACTGTTCCCACAAAGCCGTTTTCTTTGGCAAGCTCATAAGCTGAAAGTCCGTCTTTACCGTTCACACCTGCCTGAATCTCCGAAATTTTCTGCAACAACTGCGTGTACAAATCGGGCGTTGGCGGAATCGGCGTATCGTCATCTCCCACAAATCCCGATTCACGAATGTTCAGCGTAACGGGAACCGTTGTTGCACGGACGGTCGTATCGCTTTCTGCATCATATCCGAAAACGCTCATCTTCACCGCACCCACATGAAGCTCCGCAGGAAGATAGCAAGTCGTGCTGTCAAAGCCGAGAACGATAGAATATATCTCGTCACACTGCGAGAACTGCACAACCTTGTGAAACTTTTTCCAGTCGCCATCAAAGGTGAATTTGAACTGCACATACTGGATCTGGTGATCCGCCAGCACCTCACGCTCCAGAATCTCAATACTCTGGTTCTTTACAAGAAATTTCCACATCAGCTTTCACCCCCATTTTCGCTGTTTTCACTTGCTGTATTTTCACTTGTAGCATTAGCTGCTCTGTCTGCCAAAAACTGCTCCCATCCATTCTCATCATTTGTATACTCTCCAACACCACAAGCTGAGGAGAACTGAAGAACAGTTGAGGCATCGGTGGCAGTGACCGCGCCATCACCGTCTGCGTCAGGATAGTTGATACAGTTCGATTCAGTAGCCACACCATAGCTGTCAAACCAGTAACGTTTGCCGTCGATAGTGCGGTGCTGGTTGACTAGCTTGCCCTCCGAAAGCGTAACATAATATTTCTTGTCCATATAGTCCACCCAGCCGAGCTGAATATTTCCTGTCTGCTGATCATAATAATATCGCTTGCCGAAAACAGTCCGCCAGTCGGTTTTGAGAACACCGTTAGTGGCAAAAAGATACGGAATGCCGTTGATTTTGATTTCTCCGGTGACGTTGTTTCCGTCAGCATCCTGATAGAAAAGTCTGCCGTCCTCATCTTTTTTTAATGTGATTTTATCCGCTGTATTAAACGCATGATGCTGCAATTCTTTCACCGCATCGGAGAGAGAACCGTCTTTCAGACCGCTTAAATCTTTGCGAATCTGCACCAGCTCTGCAAGCATTTCCGACACTTTGCACTTTCCCAGAATGCACTTAACATAGCCGCATTTGCTCGTACTTTCACGGTAATCTGAAATATTCGACTGCTTGATTTCAGCCGTTCCGGCACGCAAATAAATGGATGTAAGCGTAAGATACGTCCTTGTTTTAGAGTTGGCAAAAGTCGGAATAATCGGCAATGTTGCCGCCGTTCCCGCCTTCACTTCCATGTCACATTTTCGTACAGAATCGCTCGTGTCGCAGTAAATTCCGATAATAAGGTATTTGCTCAGGGATTCGTCCACATATCGGGATAAATCAAGGGTATACACAGAATCATTAATGAAATAATGGCCATTGATCCAAGCCTTACCTGAGCCGATTGTAACCGTTAAATCTCCGTTCGCAGTAATAGCAAAACAGTCGCCGTAATTATCCTGAATGCCGTTGCAAATAATACTGCCGAGATAGTCACAGAAATTTTCGGCAGTATAAGTTCTGTCAAGCCCTTTTGAGTTGAAAAATCCGCTGTAAAAAGCCATAAAATCACGCTCCCTTAAAAGTTGGTGTCAAATTTCTTCCATTCTGATCGAAGCTTTCTATCATTCCGATCAATTGAATTTTCGGCTGTATCAAGCCAAATCGCTGATGCTCTACTGTCACATAATCACCGACAAAATAGTCCGTGTTATACTGAAACTGCATTGACTGCACAGCAATTTGCGATTCCGAAGCAGTCAGTGGCAGAACGATTTTTTCCTTGCCTCTTTCTTTTAGCAGTTCAAGATACTCTTCTTCCGGAATCGGCTTTGTTTCGCCGTTTTCCTGTTGTTCGTCAGCCATATCCTTGGCATCTGCATAAACCTCGTAACGCTCCAAAAAAGACGGCTCATCGCCGTCAAAATACACTGTTCTCTTGCGTTCTTCGCCATCGCCTTTGCCCAGAATGTAGGCAAAATTCCGCTGAATGCTGCAATCTTCCGCATAGGAAAATGACAGCAGATTGCTGTAAGCATCTGAAAATATGATGTGAGGATTTTCGTCTTGTTCTATACTTCGGTTGATGCCCTCGGATAAATCCAGAACCATTTTGTATTTTTCGCCGCTGCTTTTTTCAAGTCGGATATTCGCAGTACCGCCAATCTTCTCACAGATCGTGTACACCCATTCCATAAGGTTTTCATAGCTGACCTGCAAGGTTGCCGTTTTGTCCCAACAAATGCCGGACACAGTGCCGAGAGAAAGTCCCGGAATACGGCGGTTATCGCTCCTCAAAGCATTCTGTGAAATGACTGAACGGATAATATCCGAGTAACTTGTCTGTTTTGTAAAAAAGCAAGTCGGATAAATAATTCTCCGTTCCAGCAGACACATGAGGAATCTTCCTGTAACCGTCAGATAGTCGCCATTTTCCGCATCTGTTTCGATTTTGACGGATTCAATAATACCGAAATGCTCATTATCATCATCACGCCCGACAATTCTTTCAGTCTGAAAAATAGCTATATTCTGCGGATTGGCGGCGATATACACCTCAAAGCTGCCGCACTGATAATACTCAATATCCCACAGCAGACTTGAAAAACTATCGCATACTGCTTCTAGAGTAATCGTGAGATTTTCGCTGTCTGCTGTCATTTTGTAAACTTCGATCTGCATTGCTATACCCCCAGATATGCGTTTGTGTGGACGATTCTTACTTTCAGATTATTCAGCCCAGTTCCACGGAGATAAAAGCGATTTTTGCCTTCACGAAGCGTCAGCCATGTCGAGCCGGAAACAAGACGGTTAATGATGTTCGTTTTGACACCGCCACGGTTGAGAGTTACGGTCTTATTGCCAGTTTTGGTCGTGACTGTGATAATATCTCCTGCAAGAATCTCTCCGGAAACTTGCAAATACTCGTCCGTATCCGCATTGTACAGCGTAGGTGAACGGACATTATCTGTTGCCTCTATCTCAAGAGTAAATCCCGTTTCATCGCCGTCATTGATGATTTCCATGATATTTTGCGTGTTGTATTTGCCCAGTGTAAACGGTTCAGGATTTTCTTCTGTCGGAAATGGGAACGTAAATCCGCCCGTAACATGGCTGTAATACGCCATCTGCGAAACGGTCGAGTACCAATAAATATCGGGACAGAGAATGGAAATTTGTCCAGTTGTAAGCATCTCGAAGTTCTGCACCTCACAGGACTCAACATAGCCTTCCGCAAACACATCAATGCCTGCTGTTTTATAGTAGATTTTGATGTAGCGTGAGGGCTTGACCACCTTGTAAAGCTGATGCCGTTTTGATTCAATATTGATTCCTCGCATTTCAAAAGAAATGACCACGTTTCGCTTTTCAATAAATGCGTTGTTCAGATAGCTGCCGTCCATTCCTGCATAGCCGGAGGTGCTAATTGTTCCGGCAGGCGGCGATAAGCCCTCAATTTTTGAGGTCATATATTGATTGGCGGTCGTGGTAAGGTTCACACGGTCGCCGGTTTGGTTTTCTAAAATCAGGGTGAAAAACATGAGATACGCCTTCTTTCAGAAGATTGACTTTTTCACTTGGAAATGATATAATAGAGAAAATAAGTAGAGGGGTAACTCCTCTTTAAATCAAAATGTGAGGGGGAGAACCTATATGAAAGATGAATGCTTGATTTGCAACGCAGCTTTGGAATATCTGGAAACAGATGAACCAATGGTATGTGCAATTTGTCATAAGAAAGAAAACAGCAAGACAAGATGTGTGAATGGGCATTATGTCTGCAATGAATGTCATACGAAAGGTATTGACAGTATCATTGGAACATGTCTGAATGAAACGTCTAAAAATCCTGTATATATTATTGAAAAACTGATGTCGCAGCCGTTTTGTCATATGCACGGTCCTGAACATCACATTATGGTTGGATCTGCACTTCTGACAGCATATAAAAATGCAGGCGGTGATATTGATCTTTCTGCCGCCTTGATTGAAATGATGAATCGCGGAAAAAGTGTTCCCGGCGGTGCTTGTGGTTTCTGGGGTGCTTGCGGAGCGGGTATCAGTACGGGTATGTTTGTTTCCATCATATCAAAATCCACGCCTCTTGCAAACCAGCCCTTTGCATTATCGCATCAAATGACATCAACGGCACTTGGAAAAATCGGAGAAATTGGCGGTCCTCGGTGCTGCAAGAGAGATTCTTTTTTATCTATATTGGCTGCAATTGATTTTGTGGATCAGCATTTCGGTGTAAAAATGGACAAGCCTGAAATCGTTTGTCACTACTCGTCCCAAAACAATCAATGCATCGGAAAACGCTGTCCGTTTTCAAAAGCAGACTGATAAGGTGTAAATCGGAAGTTGTGGAGGTTATATTATGAATAATTTTCCGTTTGAAGATTGTCCAAACACTGCTTGCTTTACCTGTTGTCATGTTCTGAACGAGAATAAACCAATATTGTATGTTTCTCATGATGAAGATGGTTATTGGCAATTTCTTTGTGGTGGACAACATATAAAGAGTGATGCAAGAATAGTATCTTTAGCTGATATTTTAGAAATAGATGCAACTATGACCGATTTAGCACAATTGGATTATGGTGAATATGCAGAAGCTGAAGATGAAAAAAGTGACTGGATAGTACAAAGAAAAAACAAGTAAAATTCCAATTTGCCAAGCGAAAGGAGCGACCGAAAATCGCTCCTTTTTACACATTCAGCGCATTCCTCGTCTGCCGATAGATCTCCAGCCGTGACAGCGATGTAGGTGAGTTATTCGTCTGATTCACTGTCCGGCTGTTGTCGTTGTTGTAGTTGTTGATGACCGTTCCTGCCGGACTGCTGTTCTGCATCGCAGAAGAAATACCGCTCATATCCGTATCCAAAGTGAGATGCATCGCACTTGCCACACCGCCGATTGCCTTTGTGATGAGCTTTTTGTTGCGGTTGATTCCGTCGGCAAGTTCACCCATAAAGTCCGGCATCCAAGATTCAAAATCGGTCAGAGGGCCTTTTTCAGGAACAGAAAAATGCAGATGCTCCCAGATCACGTTCGCCACATCGCAGACGGAATTGTACAGATCTGCCATCATATAGCGAATGCCGTTCACAAGGTTCTGCATCAGGTCATAACCCCATTGCCACGAGGAATTGGCGATATTTCGGATAGAATCCACAGCAGAATTCAAAGCGTCTGTCACCGTATCACGAATATTCCAGACCCTGTCCCATACGCCGTTTTTGATGTTATCCCAGATATTCAGCACAGTATTTTGAACGTTGTTCATCGCTCTGTGAACGGCATCGGGCATAGCGTTCCAGACATCGGAAACTGTATTTTTTACCGAATTTACGACATTTCTAACGCTGTCAGAAATTGCCGTCCATGTTGAGCTAACAGTGTTTTTTATGTCGATCTGTCCCGTTGAAATAAGCATTTTCATGCCGTTCCAAACTGCTGAAATAACCTCTTTCAAGCCGTTTACCGATGCTGTAACGATATTTTTGATTGCATTCCAGCTGGTTGTGATAGCGGTTTTAATGCTGTCAAGAGAAGTTTTAATTGCTGTAGTAATTGCATTCCATCCCGATTTTACGCCGTTTCCGATATTGGCAAGCACAGCGTTCATATTCGCCTGAATGCTGTTCCAGATATTTGTAACTTCGGTCAGCGTGTCCTGCATAAATGTCCCGACCACGGAAACAATATTTGACATCGCCGTCTTGAAAGTATCTGTCAGAGCCGTTGTAATACTCGTTCCGAAAGTGCTGAGAGCATCGCCAACAAGTCCAGCGTTTGCCGAAATACCGTCCGCTAAGCCCTGCATAAAGTCCGGCATCCAACTCTCAAAATCGGTCAGAGGACCTTCATCAGGAACGGAGAAATGCAGGAAACTTTTGATTTTATCAGCAACTCCCGTTACAGCATCGGCTACAGCCTGAATTTTGGATTTGATGCCGTCAACGATGCCGTTGATGATATCAGAACCCCAGCTCCACGCCTCACTTGCAAGGTTTTTCACGAAGTTCACAGCGTTATTAAAGCCGTTGACAATCGTGTCTTTGATGCCAGTGATTGTATTGGAAACTGCTGATTTTATGCTGTTCCAGATGTTTGAAACTGTTGTTTTGATGCTGTTCATTACATTTGTGATAGTATTTTTGATAGCGTTCCAAATGTTTGATACAGTCGTGGAAATTGCGTTCAGAACTCCGGAAACAGTTGATGAAATTGTATTCCAAACGGAAGAAATTATTGACCAGATAGAATTTAAAATCCCCGAAATAAAGCCATAAACAGCATTCCACACGGTAGTAATCACATTATGAATCGTGTTAATTGCTGTTGAGACTGCCGTAGAAATAACGTTCCAGATCGTTTCAAAAAATGACTTAATGCCCTCTAAAATTGGCGTAATAAAGCCAACGATCGCATTCCAGACAGCTTGAATCTTCTCATGGATCCAATCCATCACATTACTGATAATAATGTGAATCGCCTGAAAAATAGTCTCAAAAAGGTATTTAAATGCTTCCAAAAGCGGAGAAATA
The DNA here is from genome assembly GCA_910584195.1 of uncultured Ruminococcus sp. Taxonomy (GTDB): domain Bacteria; phylum Bacillota; class Clostridia; order Oscillospirales; family Ruminococcaceae; genus Ruminococcus. The sequence goes on from CAJTYV010000007.1 coordinate 78,879, forward strand.
AAGTCGTAAATCGTCTGCCAGACTGTGGTAATGGTTGTCCAGATCGCATTTAAAACAGTAGAAATTGCCGTTGATACAGCGTTCCAGACGGTTGTAATGACGGTATGAATTGTAGTGATTTTCTCTGAAATACTGGTATAAATCGCTGTCCAGATCCCCACAAAGAAGTCACGGATTCCCGTCCATACCGTTGTAAAAAAGCTACTGATAGAGGTAAAAATGCTGGTAAAGAAGGCAGAGATGTTGTTCCAAATATTGATAAAGAAATCTTTAATCGCAGTCCAGACTTCGCTCCATGACGTTCCGAACCAGCCTAAGAACACATCGGCAATGCCTTTCAGCGTGTTGACAATATTCGTGAAACTATTTTTAATGAAATCCCAGATGCCAATAAAAATGCCTTTGACACCGTTCCACATCTGCTCCCAGTCGCCTGTAAACAGCCCGATGAAAATATCCAGGATTCCAAGAATCACATCAACGATAACATCGAAAGTTTCCGCAATATAGGTGAAAACGCCCTCGAACCAAGGTGCAAGAATATCGCATAATCCCTGCCATACCGTTTTTACAACATCGCCGAAATCCTCAAAATTAAAGCCTAAGGCGTTCAGGCGGTCAACAATTCCGGAGGTCAGGTTTTCAAAAACAGATTTGATTTTTCCCCAGATCTCGGTCATTTTATTGCGGAACTCTTCATTGTTCTTCCACAGATTCACAAATGCAGCAATCAGCACGCCAATTGCTGCAACAACCGCCACAACAGGTGCGGAAATCCCGCCGATCACACCGCTTAAAGCCGCAAAAGCTGATTTAGCACCTGCAATTAAAGTCGGAATATTGCTGATAAACTGCATTAGCGTGCCGACTGTAGAAATCGTTTTGCCGATAATAATGAGCAGAGGCCCTAAAGCAGCCGCAATTAAAGCAATTTTGATAATGGTCTGCTTGGTACTGTCGTCCAGTGCGTTAAACTTCGTAACCCATTCCTGAATTTTTGCGATAATTGGGGTTAAATACTCCGCCAAAAGCTGTCCCAAAGAAGTCATAAGCACATCAATGGAGGACTTCAACTGCTCAATCGAACCTCCAAAACCACTCATCATGGCAGCAGCCATTTCGTCGGTTGTGCCTGCACAGTTATTGATAGAACCGCTTAGATTTTCAACGTCAGCAGGGGCTGTGTTGATTAAAGCAAGCCACGGTGCCATCTGATTTTTGCCGAAGATAGCGGAAGCTGCGGCGATCTGCTCGGACTCGGAAAGCTGTGAAAAAGTTTCGTTCAGTTCCTTGTGAATCGTGATGGTGTCTTTCATTGTGCCGTCAGCGTTGGTAACGGAAATTCCCAGTTCATCCATCATCGCCGCACCCTCTTTGGCAGGCTTTACCAATCGGGAAAGACCTGTTTTCAGGGAGTTGGCGGCAACTTCCGCCTCAATACCGTTATTCGCCATCACACCCATATACAGGGAAGCGTCATTTACTTCGTAGCCTGCCGTTGAGAAAATCGGTGCAGCGACGGACATTGCTTCCGACAGACTGTCGATGTCCAGTGCGGAATTGTTGCAGGCGGCAGCGAACACATCGGCATAATTTGCGGCATCGTCAAAAGAGCCGTGAAATCCGTTGATCGTAGCGACAAGTCCTGCCGAAACCGTATCCAGACTTCCGCCTTCGCCTGCCGCCAAGTTCATGGCAGGAGCAAGGGCTGCTGCGGCTTCTTCTGCCGTCAAGCCTGCACGGGCAAAATTCAGGGTTGCCGTTGCCGCATCATTCATACCGAAAGTGGAATTTGATGCGGCATCTTTCATCGCCTTATCCAGCAAATCTGCCTGTTCTTCGGTGTTTTTCATCGTGGCGTTGGTGAGCTGCATGATCTTGTCCACTTCAGCAAATTTTACAGAGGCGGTCGTTCCCAAGGCTGCCACACCTGCGGTGATCGGCAGTAGTTTTTCTCCTGTGCCGGAAATTTTGTCTCCGGCTTTTTCCAGTACCTCTCCAGCTTCACCGATTTTCACAAGGGCAGTTCTTGAATTTTCAGCTTCACGCTGTAAATTCTGCAAATCCTGCTGCGTTTCAATAATTTCACGTTGTAATGAGTCATATTGTTCAGGACTGATTGGATTTCCGAATTCGTCAGAAACATCTTTTGCGGACTGCTTCAGAGATGCTAATTCGTCGGAGGTGTCCTTGATTTCACGCTGCAAGGCATCATATTTTTCCTGCGATATTTCGCCCTTTGCAAGCTGTTCATCGGCAGTTTTTGACTGCTCTTTGAGGTCTTTCAGTTTGGCTTCCGTCTCACCAATTTTCTGCTTGATCGGGTCGTATTTTGCTTTCCATGCATCGTAGTTGTCCTTCGTTCCTGCCGCCTGTTCGCTTGCTTTTTTGAGTGTCTCCAGCTTGCCGGTTGTCGAGGAAACAGCATCAGCAAGCAGTTTTTGTTTCTGGGAAAGAAGTTCCGTATTGGTTGGGTCGAGTTTCAGTAGCTTTTCTATGTCTTTTAGCTGTGACTGGGTGTTTTTGATATTTTTGTTGACACCTTCCAAAGCCTTAGAAAGCTTGGTAGTATCGCCGCCAATTTCGATTGTGATGCCCTTGATTCTGTTTGCCATGCGGTTTCACCTCCGTTCATACAGCACCGAAAATACGCCTAAAATTGGTCGAAATCATCCTGTCCTGCTATCTCTGTCCAGCCTGAATAATCATCGTTTTCACGCTCGGTGAACATATCATTGATCAAACCAATCGTCAGCAAATCCAGCTCGGTCATAGAAAAACCGAGCTGTTTGCATCTCAGGAGAAAAAGCGGAGTCGTCATTTCTCTGTCAGTCTGGCGATGTTTTTTTTAGACTTGACCTGCGTTGCAGTATTCAGCCCCCAGAGTTCGATCAACTGCGGAAGAATTTCATAAATACTGAACGTATTGAACTGCTCCAGAAAATCATCGGGATTATCCGGAACATTCTCAGGATCAGCGTGCTTTGCCATGATATACGCCACGTTTTCAAACACCTCAAGGCTCTCGATATCCAGCGTAGATTCGCCCTCATCACTGTCCTTTACATTTTTCTGCAACGATGCAAAATCCTTATAGATATCACGAGCGAATTTCAGACGATAAAGGCGAGGCACTGCCGCACTCGCCTTGAAAGGGACTTCGATCCCGTCGATTGTAATTTTTTTCTTGATAGCCATAATGCTTCTCCTTTACGATGCGGATGTGTTCTTGGTTGTTGAAACAGACTTTGCAGCCGCTGTTACCACAGGAATATACACACTCTTGTACCAATTATTATAGGTGGTTTCGTCCGTATTTTCGCAGGTTTTGGACTTGACCAGACCATCGGGAAGAGTCGTTGCTTTAATCGACAGCGTTTCAGTCTTTACCTCCGTTTCGTCCTCGGTGGTCGCACTTTCCGTTGCAGGACGGCTTGCCGAGCAGCGATACAGCACATGGCGGATCTTATTCTTGTCCCCTTCGAACTCGAACAAAAGTGCGAACTCTGCCAGTTCTGCATCGTTCCTTTCCACGAGAACGCCATTGTTATCCAGCTTTTCGCCGAGAATTTCGGTGGCAAAATCCGTCGTAACAAGGGCGATTTCCAATTCACCTGTATATCCGGCATTGTTGTTGATAACATAATACACGCCGTTATCAGCAAAGAAATTTTCTGCTTCGCCCTCTGCATCAATAGACAGAGAAACCGCACCGGGGATTCTCACCGGCGTTGCGAATGTGGGGACTCCGTCATCCGACCACGACGTGATTTTTGCATAGTGGACTTTATTCAGTCCGAATTTCACCTTGTTTTTCTTCAGAGCCATGCTCATACCTCCATTTCATAAAGCACTTCATAGAGCTTTTCAGACTCTATCCATGTTTCGGTTTTTGTGTAATAAATGTTGTGCTGGAAAAGTATCTCCTCCACTTTCTGCTCTGTATCCGGTGATTTTTCATCGGTATACAACTCAATATCCAGCTTTTTGAAGCTGTGATACATGAGATTATCTGCACTGAAAGTATTCTCGCCGGGTGACAGAAAAATGAGAAAGGGCGGTTTAGGACTTTCACCTTCTGCAAAGTGGTGATAAGCGAAAGGCAGCCCAATTTCCAGCATCATTTCGTTAATTTCTTCATAACTCATTTCAGTTCCTTTCTAATCAGCGTCTGCAATAACTCTGCACCATTTTCTTCCGCAGGAGCAATATGCGGTTTTCCGGGAACTCGTCCGCCGTTTCTCTTTGCGTGACCGTGTTCCAGAAGATGTGCGATCTGGTAGCGGTTCTTAGAATGCACGGTCATTTCAAGTGTATGGCTGTTTTCCTTAGTTTTCTTTGCCGTCCAGCTTTTTGCGTACCTGCCTGTATCTTTCGGAGCATTTTCAGAGATTTCTTTTTTGACAGAATTGGCAGTCTTGCGGACTGCTTTTTTCATTGCCGTATCCGCAAGTTCGCTGTATTCCGTTAAGCCTTTCATGATCTCGTCAGCCATATTGTCAATAGATGTCATCACAATCACCGGCTTTCCTTGTCCCAGCAGTAATTTTCATATAGTCCAGAGAGCGATAATTTGGCAAAATACTGTCAATATTGTAAGTCAGACCACGAAAAGAAATTTTATGCGTTGTCGGATTGATCCGCATGGTATCGGGAGTCTGCCTAACTGCAAATTCCAGCGACAAAACTTCTTTTGTCGTTCCGTTATCGCTGTTTTCAGCCGAACTTTTCACAGAAACGGCAGCCCAGCAGGAGAAAACCTCATCCCACTGAGCCTTATGGTTGCCGATACTGTCAACTCTGGTGCGATGCTCCAGAAAGGTGATTCGCTGATTTAATCTGCCAATTTCCATCAGACAACACCCTCCCTCTGAGCGAAAAGCAGCGACCGGAGTGTCAGCGTTAATGCATGATAATCCGCAGTATTGCGGTTCTCATAAAGATAAGAGACCGTGTACAGCATAGCCTGCCGGGAAGTTTCCTCATGTTCCGCAAGCTGATTTTCATTCATTCTGCCAACGTCCATCACAAGCCGCTGTGCCGTATCGATCAGCGTGAGGATGAGCTTGTCATCCTCACAGTGGTCAACACGGAGATAATTTTTTGTTTCAGGCAGCGAAATTAAATTCATTGCCGACCTCCTATCTTAGAGCAATCAGCCTATAGTTGTACCGCCAGTCGTTGCCTTATTGCCTGCCATTTTCAGCACCTTCACGGATTCCGGCAGGATCAGGCGACCGTCCACACGCTGGGTGGTCATAAAGCCCACCTGATCGGTGCGGGCATACAGCTCATTCAGACGGCGGAAGGTGCGGTTCTGACGGTCTGCCACCCAGTAATTTTTCAGGTCACCGAAGAGGAGAACACGCTCGCCCTTGCCGATTGCAGGCATAAAAGAGCTTGTGCGGACAGGTCTGCCGAGGAGTGTGTCGGGTTTTGCAATGTCAAGGCTGGGTTTCCAGATATAGTTGTCGTTCTTGTCCTTCAGCTTCATAAGCTGAAGGAGAATTGTTTCGTTGCAGACGAACTGTGCATTGCGGCGGTAGGGGGATTTCAGACTGTAGTAAAGGTCAAAAATCTCGTCAAAGGTGATCGCCGTCTGCGATGCAGAGGTTACACCAATCTCCGCACCGCCTGTATCCGCAAGGATGCCGAGAGGCTTCTTATCACCGTCACCTGTGAAAAACGCACGTTCCTCCGCATTTCCCATAGCCACACCGAAACGAGTAGCAATATAGCTGGCAAGGTCAAAAGCGGAATCGTGCAGCAGCTCGTTGCTGATTTTGATCATCGTGCCGAGCTTGTATGCGGAAAGAGTTGTCTGCCCGAAACGAGTATCAGTCTCCGGAATCTCCTCGCCCTCATCGATCCACTGGGCTTCCATTGTGTCAGTTGCAATGGGGATTTTGCGTGTGCCGGAATTGGTCTTGATGACTGTTGCCATTTGGCGGAAGATGTTGTTTTCCTCCAAAGACTGCACAAGACGGCGTTCAAACTCATCTGGAACGGTAAATCCGCCTTCCGTATCCTCGCCGACGGAAAGCGCGTTGTGTACGGCAAACTGGTCGCCCTTGTTGCGGATCATATTCCAGAAAGCAGAGCTGTATTCAGCGGTTGCAGTCGGCGTAGTTTCGGGATTTTTCTGACCTCCGGGTGCGTTGGTGACGGGCTTGGAAGTCGGTGCGGAGAGTGCCGCATCAAAAGCTGCCTGCTGTTCCAGACGCTCTATTTCCGTACCCAGTGCCTGCACCTCGGATGCCATCTTGTTGTACTGCTCCACAGCGGATGCCTCTACAAGACCGTTCTCGCCGCGGTGCTTTTCAAGGAAGTTCTTTGTCTGCTCCCAGAGGGTGTTTCGCTTGGTGCGAAGTTCCATAATTTTGCTCATAGTTTTTCTCCATTTCTCCGGAAAAATCCGGTGCTGCATAAAAATATAGCGTGCTTATTTCAGAAAAGCAAGCTGCTGTTTCAAGATCTCATACGGCATTGCGCCGTCTTTGGTTTTGCCGTCCATACCGATCACAGGCATATCCGGAATTGTGACCATAGGTGTGGTCAGCCCTTTCTCGGCAGGTTTCGGTGTGTCAGGTGATTTGCCGTCACTGTCGCTTTCGTCCGGATTTTTGCAGGACGCTGTGATCTTTCCCAAGATGGTCTGCCCCATGATACGGGTGCTGTAAGACCAGTCAGAATCCAGCTTGAACGGCTTCTTTTCGGGCTTTTTCTCCTCTTCATCGGAATCATCCTCACCGCCTTTCTCGTCGGGTCCGTTGGGATTATTCTCATCTGGATTATCAGTTTTTTCCTCGTCCGGCTCTTCCTTCTCCTTTTCCGGTTCAGACTTTTTTTCATCAAAGAGGATTTCGTCTGCAAAGCCCAGTTCTACGGCTTTTTTCGCATTCATCCACGTCTCATCGCTCATCAGCTTTGAGATCTTGCTGCGTGACAATCCCGTCTTTGCGGCGTAGGCGTTGATGATGCTCTCCTTGACCTCATTCAGCGTTGTGATGGCTTTTTCCATGTCCTTGGTGTTGCCCATCGCAATTGTGGACGGATCATGCACCAGCAGGAGAGCCGTCGGCGACATCTGCACCACATCGCCAGCCATTGCAATGACTGTCGCAGCAGAAGCCGCAATGCTTGCAATCCTCACCCTAACATTGTGCGGATAATCCCGAATCATCGTGTAAATTTCCGCTGCGGAGAACACGTTTCCGCCCGGACTGTTCAGATAAATTGTAACATCTCCGTCCTCGGCATACAGTTCATCACGGAAATTTTTAGGGGTAATTTCATCTCCCCAATACGACTCCGAGTCGATAGGCCCTTCAAGGCGGAGGACTCTGCCGCCGCTGTCATCGTGTATCCAGTTCCAGAATTTCTGCATAATATTTCCTCCATTATTCTTTATTTTCTGACGTATGATCACCGTTTTCCTGCTGATTGAGTCCGTAGGCTGCACCTGCATTTTGCAGCTTATTATAGCTGCCGTTGAGGTAGAAATCATCACCGCCCAGATCGTGTGGAATGAGATCCATATTTTCAAGTCTACGCACATCATTTGGCGAAAAGAAGCCGTTTCCCACACCAATTGCGTAAGCGTTCATGCGGCTCTGATAATCACCGCGCATCAGTCCGTCCACATTGAATTTCGGAAAATACACATCCTGTTCTTCCTCTAGAAGCAAGTCCTTGATGACGCCTTTTTCAATGCGAATGATCCACGGCATCAGCGAATACTGCACAAAAGCGATGCCTTGATTCTCGATGTTGTTAAAAGTTGATCTCTTTAAATCTTGCACCAGATGCGGTGGAACCTGAAACATTCTGCAAATTTCTTCCACATCGAACTCACGAGTAGACAAAAACTGCGAATCTTCGGGCGGTAAGCTGATCGGTTTGTAGGACATGCCCTCCTCTAAAACTGCGATGCGATGGGCATTTCTTGCCCCGCCGTAAACTTTCGTCCAGTTCTCCCTGATTTTTTCGGGATTTTTGAGAACTCCCGGATGCTCTAAAACTCCGGCAGGCTGCGCGCCATTTTTGAAAAAAGCGTTGCCGTATCGTTCCACAGCGATTGCCGCACCGAGAGCATTTTTCATCATTGCAATGGGTGAAAATCCGACGATTCCATTGAACCCAAGACCGGGAATGTGTAGGATTTCGTCCCTGCGAAAAATAATATCCTTGTCATGCTCGCCGGGCTTTTCATCAGTGTATGCGTGATAAATATAGATCAGATTTCCGCTTTTGTCGCGGTCGATCTCCATATTTTCAGGCAGCAGCGGATACAGTCCGAGAACTTCATTTTTGCCGTCACGGACGATTTGGGCATAGGCGTTTCCCCACAACAAAAGATGACACATGAGAGCCTCCCAGAACGAAAACGACGACATTTCGGGATTCGGCTGTCGGTAAAGGATTTTGTAAAGCGGATGATCGGTCGCTAACTCCTTATCTTCGCACTTTCCGGTGTATTTATAAAGGTGCAGGGGAAGTCCCGCAATCGTATTGGAAAGCAGGCGGACACAGGCGTAAACGGTAACTATCTGCATTGCCGTTCGCTCATCAACTCGCTCTCCGCTGTGTGTCATGCCGAATACAAACAGATTTCCCGAATCACGGACATTGTCCTGAATATCGGGAATTTTCGGTGCATCTCTCGTCTTATTAAAACTGAATCGGCTTAAAAAACCCATACTATCACACTCCTTAAATTACGATCAAATCATGCTCTGGATCATCATAAATACTGCCCTGCATCTCATGACGTATACAGCGGTCGAGAGCCATGATCCATGCCACGATACCGTCAATTTTTTCCGTACTTTTCTTTTTACTCGGCTTTATATTTTCTGCCGCATCAATTTCAGCCACCACATTACCCGCCATCCAACGAAGCACTGGATTTCCGCCGTGGATGAATTTTCCTTCCAATAGGAGCTTGTACAATTCCTTCATCGGAGGACTTTGATCCTTAAATCCCATGCCAATCGGCACGACTGTAAATCCATCGCCGATCAGGTCAGTAATAAGCTGTGTGGCGTTCCAGCGGTCGGCGGCAATTTCCTTGATGTTATACATCGTGTGAAGCTCATTGATCGTTTTCCGCACGAAATTGTAATCCACCACATTGCCCTCGGTGACGTGGAAAAGCCCCTGACGTTCCCATACATCATAAGGTACATGGTCACGGCGGACACGGAGATCGAGCGTTTCCCTCGGCAGCCAGAAGTGCGGGACAACAATATATTTTTCGTTTTCATTTCGTGGCGGAAACACCAGAACAAAAGCTGTAATATCCGAAGTGCTGGACAGGTCAAGTCCTGCATAGCATTCATGTCCACGGAGTTTTTCAAGGTCTATCGGTAGATTTCCCTTGCCGTAGATATGCTCCGGGATCCATGCAACTGCACTGCCGACCCACTGGTTGAGACGAAGCTGACGGAACACATTTTCTTCTGCAGGATTTGTCAGTGCCTCACGGTGTGCATCACGAACTCTGTCTATTGTAATGGTGTATCCAAGCGAGGGATTCGCCTTGTACCATGATTCTTCGGCGTTCCAGTCATCGCCGTCATCCAAGCCGTAAATGACCGGATAAAATGTCGGATCAATTCTTCTGTCATCGAGGATGTCTTTCGCTTTTGTGTGGTACTCGAAACAGATAGAGTTTCTGTCAGTTCCGGCGGTCGTGATAAGGAAGTACAGCGGCTGCGTTCTTGCGTCACCGGAGCCTTTTGTGAGAACATCCACCAGATTCCGATTCGGCTGCGTATGAAGCTCATCCAGAACCAAGCCTGACACGTTCAGACCATGTTTTGTACCGACTTCCGCCGAAAGTACCTGATAGAATCCCACATTGCTGTAATTCACAAGACGCTTAGTTGCCGCCATAATTTTGGAGCGTTTCAGAAGTGCCGGTGTCATTTCCACCATGCGCTTTGCCACATCAAAGACAATAGATGCCTGCCCACGGTCTGCCGCCGCACCGTAGACCTCCGCTGACGGCTCATTGTCGGCATAGAGCAGATACAGAGCGATTGCGGCGGCAAGCTCAGATTTTCCCCTTTGTGTTGCGTACAACTCGCTACGCTGTACATCTCTCGGTTTCCCGAAAGAGCAGACTATATCATCATCCCTGTGGGATGCCCACCGCTTCGGAGCGCTTGCCCCTACTCCCTCACGGGATAGTCGTTGAACCTTCTCCTATTCGGAGCTTGGCTGCTGATTGCCCATTGCTTAATCCGCAGATTTTTTTACATTCGCACTCAGGTTTATTTCATCCTCACGCTGTAGCTCTGCGACTTTAGGGTGTTCCAGCAATTCGATGGGTTTACAAAATCACATTGCTGTGATTTGGAACCGAATATGATTCTTTTTTGGAATTTCAACATAAGCCGTCCTAAATTGACGTGTACCATCCTCACGAACGACACCGAAAATATCCCTCACAATACGCTCCTGCCACGGCAGCGGCCAGAACGGTTTTCCCGCCCAGCGACCTTTGGTATGGCAGAGATTTTCGATGAATCGGACGGCCCTGTCTGCCTTTGCCGCATCGTAGTGTGATTCCGGCAGCATAAATCGTGTCGGCTCATAGTTGGTCAGTTTCGGATAATTTTTCGGTCTTTCCCTTGCTTTTGCTGTTCTTGCCATCATCCACCTCCCAGAAGTTCATCCATATCGTCAACAGCGGCATTTTTCATATCCGCACCTGCCGTGATCCTGCTTCTTGCCGCCGGAGTTAAGCCGAACTGCTCAGCGATCTTGTTCATGATTTTCAAGTATGTCTGTGCAATAGATACTTGGGGAACTTGTTGCCAGTATCCGGATTTCGTTTTCACGATCGTGCCATGCTGTGTTATGAATTCCTCGGCTTCCTTCCATCGGGCATACGCCTGACAATAGGATGCAAACGCCGCCTGATCGACCTCTGTCAGTACACCAATTTGCTCTAATTGTTTTGAGAGCCTTCGCCATTCCTTTTTTGCCTCCGGTTCAAGCCATTTAGGGCATGGCGGAGCTTTTCTCACGGGCTTGGGCTCTGCATCGTTCAGCGGACGCTTGCCCAGATTGCCTTCCAGCTCTTTAATGGCTGTCGGTTTTGGTTTTCTGCCTCTTTGAGCCATCCGCATCAACTCCCTTCATAAGATTTGGAAAATAAAAAAGACCTGCCAAAAGCAAGTCTGAAACGGTTATTATGAATGCCCCTTGGGGCAACTTTTTATGGAGATCGCTCTTCCATTTTACCCAATGTTACCATAAGAAAGCAAGGAAATCAAGTCATTTTGGAATCATAATCTACACAAAGATAATAGACTGAAATTGTACAAATTATATTGGTTTACGGTATCCGTACAACGAGCGAAAAGCCCCGCAGGGCTGTCGCTTTTTGGCTTGGCTCAGGCAATCTCGCCGTCCTCAGCAAGTTCATCGTAGACCTCCTCAAGAATACTTTCCAGTTCATCCCAGGAGTCGCAAATCCATCTCGGCCCGCCGCAGGGGTTTTCGATTTCGCTGAGGAGGTGGCTCTCGTCGGTAATTACCAGACGGTCTTTGTACTCGAAAATGAATGCCGCACTCTGAAAGTATTCCCAGCAGGCTTTTGCTTTGTCGGAAAAGTCGTCCGGCAGTGCAAGCTCAACTGCCGATCTTTCGTTTTCGTGGTCGTTCATGTCCGTCGGTCTGTAGCCTACGATCATGTGTGTGTCAGGTCTTAAGAATTTCATTTGTTTTTCCTCTAAAAAATTTATTTTTCCGTAGGGTTTCCCCTTTGGTGATTACATGTTACCATAGAAAGCTGTACTTATCAAGCGGCTAATAGTACAGAATAAAAACAGCTATTTTTCGCAGGAATTGTACATATTATGACTTCCAGGACAAGCCCCACAGTTGCCCCGTGTGCCGCCGATTCCCTCAAGGGCAAACTATGCAAAGAAAAGGGAATCGGTAAACACAAGGGGAAGAAGGGGCGTATTTCAGCCCCTCTTTTTCTTAGTCGTTCAGATGCTCGAAGCACCATTTCATTGCGTCGCCGCCGTCGTCAAAAGGCGTAGGGCTTGTTGTTCTCAGGTTCAGTCTGCACTCGATGTAGCTCAGCCCGGTTTCTTCTTCATCCTCAATGAACTCGTAAACCGCCGCTTCGAAGCCCTTGTATGTCAGTCCGCAGACCAGAACCTTGTCGCCGTACTTCAGCACCGCACCCTGCGTGCTGCATCCGTTCATTTCAAGATGCTCCATTGTTGTTACCTGTTCCCATTTCATAATTTTTTCCTCCGTTTTTCGTAGTTTTCCGCAGGCTGTTCTCCTTTCGGTAGTATGTATGTTACCATACTTTTTCGCACTAATCAAGCGGCTAAAGCCACAGAATATCAGGAAAAATCAGCTCTTGTAATTGTGTAATATATGCTTTTAAAAATTAGCCCCAAAGCCGCCCTTGTGTGCCACCGTTCTGCGAAAGGGGTAATTTTGCAAGGAAAGGCAAAACGGCGGAAATGTGGGCATTTGGGGCGGCAATTCAGCCCCTTGGCTTGCTGTTTCAGTTCAGTTTCATGCGAATCGCAGGAATGATCTTCTTTTCCCCTGTAATGAAATCGGTGTAATTTGCTCTGACCTCGGTCAGTCCATTCATGAAAAATCCCTGCTTTTCAAAGTCTGCGAGGGTTTCGATCAGGCTGCTGAAATTGCTTGAAATCGTAAATTCCGTAATGCCCTGCGCCTTGAAAAAATCGCTGATCGGCTCGATGTCCTGCGTCCAGATGACCTCGGAAAAGTCAAGCATCTCGTTGCCGCTGTCCTTCTGCTGTCTGTAGGCTGTGAAAAGCGTGGGGTTGATGTTGTGCTCCTTGAAGAACTCGTTTCCCTCGGTCATTGCCTTTTCAAAAAGTTCAATTGTTTTCATATGATTTTCCTCCATTTTTCGTAGTTTTCCGTAGGCTGTTCGCCTTTCGGTAGTATGTATGTTACCATACTTTTTCGCACTTATCAAGCGGCTAAAACCACAGAATATCGGGAAAAATCAGCCCTCACAATTGTGTAATATATGCTTTCAAAAATAAGCCCCACAGTCGCCCCTGTACGCCGCCGATTCATGAATCCCATAACTTTGCGGAGGAAATTGAATCGGCGGACGTGAGGGCTTGTGTGGGCTTATTCGGCGTAGTTTCGGTGGATGATGCTGATGATTTTTTCCTGTTCTTCGGCGGAAACACCAATGGCATCAAGTGCTTCACGAGTTCCGCAATCAGGGCAAATTTGGATATCTTCAACTCTCGAAAGCGATGGTCTTTCCGTGTAAGATCGACCGCATTTCGGGCAGATTCTCGGCTCTCTGATTTCACTTTTCATTTCGTTCACCCCTTTCGCTGATATCGAATGCAAGTCTTAAATATTTCAAATCAAAGTCAAAATCACGATACCCCTGAACGCAGGTTTTGACATAATGACTGCTCGGAATTCCAAGCGGTCTGTCCTCGTGCATGATGTACACAAAAGCCTTGATTTTTCGGCGGTTTACGGCAACTTCCATTTCCTTTTTGTAGTAGAAAGTCGGATGTCCCTCGTAAGCATCAAGGCGGCGTTCATCGGCTTCTGAAACCTCCCAGACTGCAACGGGAACTTTGGCTTTTTCGGCTTTCTCAATGGTGAGATAAGAACCGGTTTTGCTGCCCTTGAACATCAGCTGGTAGCCTTGAATCCACGATGTGCCGATCGGTTTGGCATCGGGGCAGCGATATTTCATCTGATGAACGTTGAGGTTTGAACCGTAGGCAAGGTAGTATTTTTTCATTGTAATCTTTCCTTTCCGAAGGAAGCACCCTTCTACTGCCTTAAGACCGCCGAAGCGGTCGGTAAAGGCGGCAGGAGGCTGTCTCCTGCGTTAAGGTCTGCCGAATCTAAAAGCTGCATCTCCCTCAAGGTTTCTTGTAAGGAAATCCCTGGCTGTGGAGAATTCTGCTCCAACCAGTCCAAGTCGAATCAGCCATGTTCTCATTGCGAATTTTGGATTCTCTGTTTGCTGAGGTTTGGGGCTTGCTGTTCTCAGGTCTTTTGCCATCTGACTGAGCGCAAGGCAAAGCTGAATCCATGATTTTAACTGCCCTGCGTGAAGTCCGTTTTTCTTGCCGTTGGCAGGCTTGTCGAAATTGAAGCAGCGGAATTCGATTGTGGCTTTTGTAAAGGTTGCGTGATAATTCAACATATGGTAGCGGCTTTCGTTGTAGTGTTGATTCCTGCCGTAGGTGCATCCCTGTGAGCCGTACCAGATGTCCGCAAGCTGTGCCATTGTCGTGGGCTTTTTCTTGTTGAGCTGCTCGATGAAAACCGGATTTACCGTTCTGCAGTAGCGGTTCATTCTGCCCTGATCGATTCTTAAAGCGTCGGCAATCAGCATTTCATGGGATGCCATTAAGTTGGCTAAATTTCGCAAACTTTGCGGCGTGTGTCCCTTTGCCCCGATGTGAATGTGAACTCCCGCGCCAACTCCTGCGTGACTTATTGCTCCTGCCTTGCGAAGCTTTCTTACAAGCTCCTGCAAAGTTTCGATGTCGCTGTAATTCAAAATCGGTGTAACCAGTTCGCACTTTTCGCTGTCGGGGCCTGCGATGCTGACATCCTTTTGGAATTTCCATTCTCTGCCCTGTGCATCCCAAGCACTCCAAGTTTGGTAACCGTTGCGGCTTGCTGTATCTTTGAAATCGTCTGTTCCAAAGAACTCAGCGGCGATTTTCGCAGCCTTGTTTCTGGTGATGTTGTTCATCTCAATCTCGACTCCGATTGTCTGCTCTTTCATTCTTGCAATCTGCAATGCTGTTTTTTCGTTCATTTCAGTTTCCTCCGCAAAGTGTAGTTTTTGGCTTACCGTAGGGCTTTTTCCCCTTTTGGTAGTAACATATTAACTCTAAACGGAAGATAAATCAATACCATAGTTACACAATCTTTTCGGCTGTATTTCGCCGAAAGTCTGGTGTATATACACACTTGATAAACTTGCTTTTTTATGGTAAAATAGAGTAAAATGAAGGAGCGTTCTCGTTTAAAAATTCGCCCCAATGTCGGTCAAAATCTCCACAACATCAACATCAGGAATTACCGCAAGACTGCTGCCGTTCTGCCAATGGATATGAACACTTCCGGCATCGTCAACGAACTGAATTTCGCCGATTGTTCCGACAGGCGGCGCTTGCTCGTCGTTCATTGCAATGAGCTGCACCATTGCCCCAATCGGATATTTTTCTCGGAGCATTGCAAGCTCCTTTTCACTCGGAAACCGCATTATTTTCACCTCCGTGCCTGAATGCCGAGCTGCCTGTCAGATTGCGGAGCAGAACTTTTCTCGCCGCTTTGAAGTCATCCCCAACAAGCCCCATGCGAATCAAAAAACAGCGAAAAGCGTACTTTTCATTGTCGCTGGTATCGGGCTTGTAGTTGATGCGTTTCAGATTTTTTGCGAACTCGCAGAGCATGGAAATGAACGTGCTATAAGCCTCTGCATCGCCGTCCTGTTCAATTGTAAACCATGGAAAATCCACGGATTTTTCGGTTTTCAGAATGTCAAGGCTGTCGGTCTTGAATGCTGATTTGAAAAGTTCGCCCTTGTTTTCGATAATGCGTCTGACTCGATTCAGCGTTCTTTCGCTGAGTGAATCCAATGGCATCTGAACGGTAAGTCTGTCAGGTGTTGTGCTGATTTCGTAGAAAAATCCTGCATCTGCCAGTTCTGCGAGAATTTTTTCATCAACCGCTTCAGCAGTTAGAACCGAGTCCTTATTCAGCATGAAACTTCCAATTTGATAGCTGAATGTCGGAGCACCGAGATACTGCACCGTATTTCCCGATATTTCAGCGATTTTTTGCGCCAGAGCTTTTCGCTGTGATTTTTCGATATTGAATTTGATTTCCATATATGTGACCTCCTGTTTTCACCGTCTCTGCGGTGTTTTCGTAATCACATATTAACTCGTTTTTTCACAGATTGCAAGTGTGAGATGTGACGAAATATCGGGATAAAATCTGTGATAATTCTACTTGATAACTTTATGTGAATTTGGAAGATAACATAGTATCAGTCCGTTCACATTTTGCCACATGCGGCTGCCGAAATGGCAGCTCTATTTTTTAGGCTTGTAAAGAAATACTCTGACCGGAACGCCCTGCTTTTTACAGTTGTCGATCACGTACTTTGTGCCGTGAGATGCTCCGTCCCAGAATGCAATCACCAAATCTGCATAGGCGATGATCTCAAGATTGCGTTTCAGCGGAGCACTTCTCCCAAATCGGCTATAATCCGGCAGAAATTCCTTCAAAGGAATGTTATGCGACTGAGCGTACTCCCTTGCACAGGTGTCCACACCTCTCGCACCGCCGCTGACGATTTCCGTAACGTTTTCTGGCAGGAAGTTTTCCAATCCGATCACTCCCAGATTTCTTGAACCGATAATTGCGACTTTCATATTTCAATCCGTCCTTTTCTGAAATTTTATAGATACACTGTATATCTATCATCTACATTATACCACAGAATAGCTGTAAAATAAACATATAATATATTCAGAAAAGGAGTTTGTTTTATGGCTACGAAAAGTGTATCGATCCGATTTGAAGAGGAGATGCTGAAGAAAATCAGCTATATTGCAGAGTATGAGGGACGTTCCGTCAACAGCGAGGTTTTATGTCTTGTTCGCGACCGTATTCTTGCGTTTGAACGTGAACACGACAAGATCGAAGGAACGATCAGCCCCGATCTGAACGTGAAACCGTCCCGAAAAGATTAATCGTCTGCTTTAGTATCGGTTTGTTCACAATTTGCTGCATGAATTTCAGAATCCTTTGCCGCCGCCCAAGCAATACCTGACAGTACAAAGTAACCGCAAGGTACAGCGATTCCGTTGCCATACAGCTTATACTCAGCACTGTCTGAATAGGGATCAGCCAGCCATTTGCGTATCTGACTTTCTGTTTTCCTCTTTTTACCGTTCAGGTCACACCACTCGTCCCACACACATTGCCAAAATGAGATATCCGCAGCGGTCGGATTCTGATTATCAAGATTTTTACACCACCAGTCCGGCAAACCCTGTAATCTTGCGCACTCAGTCGGTGTCAGACGGCGCACGATATACACAGGCTCATCGTTTGGAGCATCATTCACAAGTGGCGGATCTTTCCAGTCGGATGCCACCAGCGTATTTGCTTGCTCATGGGCGGCGACCGTGTGATGTGAGTTTTTGCTTGTGGAATAATGTTCGCCTTCCGGCACAGCCACCGTTGCAGGACCTCTTGCCACCGAGGCTCCTGCAACACCCTCCGAAACGGAGAAATGATTATCACGGGAGATTGCAATAGGCTCTGACGGTGCGGCGATGCAATGGCGATCTGCGCAATTCAGAGTAAAGCAGATATCTTTATTCACACCGCAGCCCTGTGGACCGTTCTTTTCGGAACGACCGATCATAGAGCCTTGGAGAGAGTAAGTCTCTGGCTCGGCTACCACAACAGCCTGCTGATTATCTCCGGCATTGGCACGAAGTGTACCGCTTTTTCCGTCAGAATAAATATGACCGCCTACTCTCGATGCAGCACCCGGTTCAAATGACAGTATACACATGCCTCCCTGATTTTTCACCGGACTCTGATCCGATGTATCTATCGTCCTCGCTGTATCCGCTTCATAGAATCCGCTGTGAGGATTATCCGACAGCATGGAATTGCTGTGCTTGGCACAAATCCCATAGGCTTTCGGCAGATGCACCACGAAAGGCTGATTATTACCGCCCATACCGAGCGTAGCGGATAGAGTAGGAGAAACGTCCAACGGCCCTCTGTATCTCGTATCGGCACTGTGATTTTCAAACAGGAGCGCAGCCGGCACAACACCTGCCCGGAGCGTTGGAGCTTTTTCTTCTTCGTAGCCGATTCCTCTTGCCTGCGCTGAATGTTCTGTGCAGAATCCTGCGGCCTCCAACACCGCAGGGTGATTGCCATGATCCTGTGCGACTAAAGTTCCGGCATGATCGACTGTTACGGAGACTCCGCTCTGCCCCTCCGTGTTGATACAATATCTGCCTGAGCCTGCCGTTCCAGAGCTTTCCGCAGTACCTCCGGCAGTTCCTTGCCCCGTTCGGAAGCTCTCCGCAAAATCCCCGCACAAGCGCGACTCGTCAGATAATATCGATGCGGCACTCCCTCCATCAAGATCTGCGACAAGAAACACACGGCGGCGTCTTTGAGCGACGCCGAAAAATTGTGCGTCAAGAAGTCGCCATGCAAGGGAGAAATGATCTCCCATGATAATGCCGCCCCTGTGCCACTTCTTGTCAGGTCGAGGTACAGATACGGCATCGGTTTTGATATTGCAGATTTCTTGCAGGACGGTCCGGAAGTCCTCTCCGTTGTTGGAGGATAGACTCCCTTCAACATTTTCCCACAGGATATATCTTGGGTATTTTCCATTTGTTGCATCCCTCATTTCCTTTATGATGCGTACCGCTTGATGAAACAGACCGGAGCGTTCGCCGTCCAGACCTGATCGCTTTCCTGCGATGCTCATGTCCTGTCAGCAAGGGCTGCCGAAAGTGATGATATCGACAGCCCCAAGGTCACCTCCTTTCAGTTTGGACACATCGCCATAATGTTTTACCTGCGGCAGCCTGTTATGCGTTACAAGCACAGCATACGGCTCGATTTCCGACAGCCACACAGGTTGGATTCCTGCACGAATGCCTGCCAATTCAAATCCGCCAGATCCCGAAAAAAGACTGCCGAGCGTCAGTTTTGTGTTATTCATCGTCCGCCTCCTTTGCATTCCTGCACAGATCCATAAAATCCTTTTTGATTTGCTCACGGTAATACGCTGAAATCACAGGAATCTCATGCGTATAAATTCTCCTGCCGATGAATCCCGAAAGATAGTCATAAAGATATTTCAGGTCATCGCCCTTGAGCATTGAAACATCTGTGTAAGCGGTGATAACCGCACATTCATGCTTCGTCATCAGCCGTCTCCTGTTCGATCAGCGGCAAAAATCCATGACTTTTTAAGAGATCATAAAGGAAAAGTCTGCCCTTCATCGTCCAGCAGGTCAGCGGTTTTGCATGAGAGTCGCCGCTGTCGTCAGGAATCGCATAGGTTTTTGAATGCGTATATCCCTTGCCGGCGTACTTCTGATACAAATGCCACATTTTTCCCTGTTTGTACTGGATGCCATGCTCATGCAGCCATTTATTCAGCCAGATAGCTGATTTACCGTAGTCCTTGGCAATGGCGTTCACAGTAACAAGCTCCTTGCAGTTCAGCACAACGTCATAATAAGTCGCTTTTGGCTGCATTTCGGCGATTTGTTTCGCCTGTCTGGAATTGGTTTCGAGAAGCTCATTGTTCTGCTGCATGATCAATTCAAGCCTCTGGTTGGCAAACTGCAAGGCTCTCGCCATGACTGCTTCGGGACTGTTCCAATGCCGCTCGATGGCGAGAAAATACTCACGGCAGCGTTTTCCGATTTCAGTACGCTGAATCATGCACAATTCTTTCGCCATATCGATAGTGAGTGCGTGATCTGTGGAAGGTCTGCCGCCGGTACTTTCGGACAAAATTGTCCAAAAGTCTGAATCTTCTGCAAAGCCGTATTCCGTCATACGGTCAAACCATTTCTTATAAGGCGTTTCAATTTGCAGAGCCTTATGCAGCTCACGACCGCTGACGGTTGGCTTTTCGTTATCGTAATTTACAACGATTGCAATTTCATTCATGATGTTGATTCTCCTTTCTTCGCCCAAGCATCTGCTCACAGGCTTTTGTATAAAAATCCTTGCTGACTTCAAATCCATAGCTATGTCTGCCAAGCTCCCGTGCGGCTCTCAGTGTACTCCCGCTTCCGGCGCAGGGATCAATGACCACATCGCCCTCATCGGTAAATATTTCAATCAGGCGTTTCAGCACGGATATGGGCTTTTGGCTCGGATGTATCTTCGGGATATCCTTGCCGTCTCGCACCCAGTCGAAGTGGTCAAAAATCATATGCCGTTTGCCGTCCGCATAGGTATTGCGAAACTTCGGTAGCTTGCCCCGATACAGCACAAGAGCATATTCCGTTGCGCCCACGATTCTCATGTTTGCTTTCAAAACCTGCGGACTGTAATTCTTCATAAAGCATAAAAATTGAAATTTTTTGAACCAGTATTTTTCAGCCTGATACAGCATTTCCGAGATCTGCTGAAAGGCGCAGAACACGATCATACACGGAGCATCTTTTTCACCTTTGGACGGCTCATTTTTGAGCAGTCGGGAGGAAAAGTGCATGAATTCCGCAATATTGAACGTAAAATCCGTGTTGAATGCGGCTTTTCCTGCTTTGCTGCTCTCACCGTTCTGATTGTCGCCGTCCACATACCAATCTGGACGGCTTGCGTAAAAGTCAGTGCCGATATTGTAGGGAATATCGGCAATTACAAGCTGGGCTTTCGGGATATTGTAGCTTTTGAAATTCTGAAAATTATTGTGATAGAGTTCACATTTCACATCAGCCATTGACACGCTCCAATCGTTTCTTTAGTTCCTTGCGGAACTCCTTAGTACCGAGCTGATTTCCGCTGTCCTGCCATTCCCGTTCAAAAACAAAGCGTACTTCAAGCTGTCGGACTGACCAGCCCGGCTTGAAAGTACGCCATGTTTTATCGTCCCATTCTCTGAGCTGCCGCCAGAGGTCAGGAAAATCGGAATAAAGGACTCGCAGTTCACTCAATGGCTGCAGCGGACAGCACCAGCAGGAAACACGCCCGAACTTTTCATACAGACCTCCCCAGTCGTAGACACGCTCCTTGCAGTATTGCAGGCAATCGGCTTCCGTCATGCCCCATTCCACCAGCGGCAGGCGAACATTCGGACGGTTGTTGCATTTGTGCGTGATACGCTCCGTCTCATCGGCGGCAATGCCGATGTATTCGATCACATCGTACTTTTTCCGCAGTTCGCTGAGATATTTCTCACGGGGTACTGTTTTCAGAAGATTGGTACACCACCGCATCAAAGGGCCTGCCCAACTGTAGCCGGTCTTGTCCCGAAGTTCAGGCTTTTTTCGCTTGATTGGCTTGTGGAGCATGAGGTACTCGAAGGTGTATTCACTGCGCACTCGTGTTACGGTTATTCCTGTATTTTGTTCAACTTTTCGGATATGCTCCTCAATTTCGGGAAAGTCCAGCCCAGTTTCACAGAAAAGAACAACATCGGCCTGCATCCCAAGTTCCAGCATTTTCAGGAGCATCGCTGTTGAATCCTTTCCAAATGAGCAGCTAACCACATGAAGCTGAGGTTTCTGCTCATCCATTGATATCACCATCCTCTGCCGACATCGCTGCAATAGCTTCCTCGTAGGTGAGTTTCTGTCCGTCACGGATAACATACACATCATCGTACTTACCCTCACGGAATTTGATATACCGCTTCACCTGAACGTCCACAAACTTTTCGTCAAGCTCTACGGCTCTGCATTTGCGGTCGAGCTGTTCACAGGCGATCATAGTAGAACCGGAGCCGTGGAAACCGTCCAGAACGATGCCGTTTGTCATAGTGGACTGCTTGATGAGGTATGCCATCAGCGGCACCGGCTTTGCAGTCGGATGCCCTTCGGCTTTGGAGCTTTTCGGACGGTCGAAGTCAAAGCAGGTGGTCTGCTTGCGGTCACCGTACCATGTGTGTTTGCCGTCCTTTTTCCATCCGTAGATCACCGGCTCGAAATTCTGCTGATAATCCGTTCTCGACAACACAAGCCTGTCCTTGCGCCAGACCAGTCCGCAGGATACACGGAATCCGGCATCCTCAAAAGCGTCGTAGAACACTCTGGACTTCGATGTTGCGTAGAACACATAAGCTGCGGAATCATCTGCAAGGTTTTCCTTGAAACAGGTAAATGCGTTTTTCAGGAATTCGTAGCCTTCCTTATCCGAGAGGTCGTCGTTCTTGATGCTGCCGGAGGTGTTGCTGTACGCCACGAGGTACGGCGGATCGGTCAGCAGCAGGTTCGCTTTTTCACCGTCCATAAGCAGCTCATAGGTTTCCGGCTTGGTGCTGTCGCCGCAGATGACACGATGCCGTCCGAGAATCCAAATATCTCCCGGCTGTGAAAATGTAGGCTTTTTTAGTTCTTCCTCCACATCGAAGCTGTCCTCTTTAACCTGCTTGTCATGCACCGCATTGAAAAGCTGTTCAATCTCCGGCGGATCAAAGCCAGTCTTGCCAAGGTCAAAATCACTGCTCTGAATATCTTCCAGAAGCTCGGCAAGAAGATTTTCATCCCATGCTCCCGTGATCTTGTTCAAGGCGATGTTCAGGGCTTTTTCGCGGATTTTATCTACATCAACCACCGCACACGGTACTTCGGTATAGCCGAGTGCCATTGCCACAGTCAATCTCTGATGGCCGCCTATGATCGTCATATCCGCATTGACTACCAAAGGATCGGCAAAGCCGAACTCTTCAATGCTGTTCTTGATTTTCTCGTATTCCTTGTCGCCGGGCTTCAGCTTTTTCCTCGGATTGTATTCCGCAGGCTTCAGCTTTGAGACAGGAATCATGCGAAGTTCTGCTGTTTTCATTGAATCACTCCATTTTTCAATTTAATAATCCGCTGATTTCGGCTGCCCCGAAATGCAATTGAAACATCTTTCTGTTTCAACAGAAAAGGCCCGTCCACCAGCACATCCACATACTGCAATATTTCATTGTTTTGCAGCAGCTCGTAAGTGTATCCGGAGTACAGCCAGATGTCTTTTTCAGGAAAAGTATTTCTCACTTTTTTCAGAAACGGAATCAGCACCTTTTTGTTTTCCTCTTCACACGGCTCACCGCCGAGAACAGAAAGCCCCTGAATCCACGAGGGACGCAGGGCTTTCATGATCTCATTTTCTGTTTCTTTAGTGAAAGGCTGACCGTAATCAAAATCCCACGCTTCGGGATTATGACACCCTTTGCAGTGATTGCGGCACCCGCTGACAAACAGCGACACACGCACGCCTTCGCCGTTGGCAACGTCATTTTTATTCAGACCGCAGTAATTCAAAGATGCATCACCCGATCCTTGATTTCTGCCGTCCGCCCCTGATTCCAGAACTGCGTTCCGAGATAGCCGCAGGTGCGGCGGCAGATATTCATTGTCCGCTGGTCACGGTTGCCGCAGTTGGGGCACTCCCATATCAGCTTACCATCCTCCTGAACGATGCCGATTTCACCATCGTAACCGCAAGCCTGACAGTAGTCGGATTTTGTATTCAATTCAGCGTACAAAATCGTATTATAAATATGCTTCATAAGTGAAAGCACCGCTGGGATGTTGTTCTGAAGATTCGGCACTTCTACATAGCTGATTGCTCCGCCTGGAGAAAGCTCCTGAAACTCAGCCTCAAATGACAGTTTTGAAAATGCATCAATCGGCTCTGTCACATGAACGTGATAGCTGTTGGTGATGTAGCTCTTGTCAGTTACGTGGGGAATAACGCCGTGCCGCCTTTGGAGACATTGGGCGAACCTGTAAGTCAACGATTCCATGGGAGTACCATACAGCGAAAAGCTGATGTTCGTTTTTTCTCTCCATTCTGAACATTTTGCATTCAGAAATTTCATGACGGATATTGCAAACGCCTTTCCATCCGGTTCTGTGTGGGAGCAGCCTTTCATGCGGTAGGTCATTTCTGAAATTCCTGCATAGCCCAGAGAAATTGTGCTGTAATTGTTGTACAGCAGGTCGTTGATTGCTTCGCCGTTTTTCAGCCTTGCCAATGCACCATACTGCCAGAGGATCGGTGCGACATCGGAAGACGTATTTTTCAGCCGTTCATGCCGGCACATCAGTGCCTTGAAACATAACTCACAGCGTTCATCAAGAAGTTTCCAGAACTTTTCTTCATTGCCATATGCACTGCAAGCGACATCCACAAGATTGATCGTCACAACGCCCTGATTGAATCTTCCGTAATATTTATGCTCCTGACTTGGTGTGAGGAATGACCGACAGCCCATACAGGGATACACATCGCCCTTCAATTTTTTCATCACCTTTGCGGAGATGTAATCGGGAACCATTCGCTTTGATGTACACTTGGCAGCAAGCTGTGTCAAGTACCAATAAGGGCTGTCCTCCGTGATATTGTCCTCATCCAGAACATAGATCAGCTTCGGGAATGCCGGCGTGATCCACACGCCCTTCTCGTTTTTAACACCCTCGATCCGCTGCAAAAGCGTTTCCTCGATAATCATTGCAAGGTCATTTCTGGTCTGCCCCTCTGGGACTTCATCCAGATACATGAACACCGTCACAAATGGTGTCTGACCGTTGGTTGTGAGCAATGTGTTGATCTGATACTGTATCGTCTGCACCCCTCGCTTTACCTCACGGCGGACTCTCTTTTCAACGATGTGATTTATCTCATCCTCACTCAGCTTGCAGCCGCAGTCACAATTGATATCCTCAAATACTTCTGCTTTAATTTTCTGCCTGCTGATATCCACAAAGGGAGCAAGATGTGACAGACTGATCGTCTGACCGCCGTACTGATTCGATGCGATCTGTGCAATGATCTGTGTTGCAATATTGCAGGCAGTGGAAAAGCTGTGCGGATTTTCGATCATTGTACCGGACACTACTGTGCCGTTCTGGAGCATATTATCCAGATTGACAAGACAGCAGTTATGCATCGGCTCTGCGATATAGTCGAGGTCGTGTATATGGATGACACCTTCGTCATGGGTGGTAATCACATCCTCCGGGAAAAGAAATCTCCGGCAGATGTCTTTGCTGACCTCTCCTGCCATATAGTCACGGAGGGTGCTGTTGATGATCGGGTTCTTGTTGGCATTCTCCTGCTTTGCCTCCTCGTTATTGCGTTCAAGGAGACTCAGAATCTTGCCGTCCGTGGTATTCATTTTCCGCTGCTGTTCGTGGAGGAGGCGATACTCACTGTAGTGCCGTGCAAGTTTGTAAGCTTCGGCGTGATTCAGTTCATCGATGACCATGTCCTGAATTTCTTCGACATGGACAGGTCTTGCAAGGGCATTGCACCGCTGCTCGACTCTGCCGACAAGAAAGCCGATCACTGTTTCGCTGATCTTATCGTCAACCTCTGCATTTGCCGCAGAAATTGCGGCTCTTATTTTTTCGCAGTCATACGGCACTTCCGCACCGTTTCGCTTGATGATTTTCATTCCTTCATCTCCTTTTCCGCCTCGGCAAGCAGCGTTAAGCAATCCTTGCTGTGATATTTTCTGCACTGCCGATTCAAGATTTCAAATATACATTCCTGTTCAGATTCCGTCAGGTCGATTGTGTATATATCTTCATTGTCATCGGAATCAGAATTTACAACAATGAAAGAGATACTGTTGTCAAGGCGGCACTCCTGATTCTTGCCGGCCAGCTTGCTGATGCCGATGTAAAAATCGTACCAGCCGTCATTGTCTACATCGTCCATTCTGCCGTCCCTCGGAAACATGGGCTTGCAGCCCTTTTCCAGCCTGATTCCGTCCGCAAGATCAGTCAAAGCATCTGTTGCCATAAGCTGAAACTCCACAGTCGGGAAACTAATAGGATAGGAATCATACATCTGGTCGCTGCCGTACATGATTTCCGCACCTGCATCGAGGTGAATTGCATCGGCGATGAATTTTTCAGTCAGTGTCATATCTTGCCGCCTTTCTTTTCGAGATAATCAGTAGTGCTTCTGCTCACGGCAGTACCTTGTCCTGCACCGACCGGAGCAGAATTTTTTCTTCCGCCCGGTTTTGGGCTGATCTATTTTTGTACCGCAAATAGGACAACGGTTATTCTGCTTACACCAGACCGGATAGTTTAGTCTGACAAGATCACTGTCTCCGGCAAGACCATGGGATTTGCAGTACGCTCTCACATTCTTTTCATTTAGTCCGATCAGTGAACCTATACGGCAGTAGCCTAAGCCCTTTAACCGCATCTGACGAATTGCTTTTCTTTGCACGTCTGTCACCATTTGCCACCTTCCTTTCTGCGAAATAACTGAACTTTTCGGTGTCCACAGGGTTCCGCCAAGCGGAAAATCTATCATGCGGAAAATTAAATAAAAATGCCGATTTTTCATAATTTTTTGCCCCAAAACGCTGTTTTACAAAGCAAAATGTAACGAAATCAAAGGGGCATCGCCAAAAACACAGAATCAGCTGAGCCTTTGGAAATCCTCGTAAAATAGAGCTTTTTGAGGTGCAGTTTCAAGTTCTGTTACATGAAAAAATGTTTTATTAGTGGTTCACTTGACCCCGCCTCTTCAAATTCGCGGAAATTCACACGAGAGGGGGCGACGGTCTAAATTTTACTTTAGCGTAGAGAAGTGAACCCGCCCCCGCGGGGCTGGTCAGCCCAGCCTCTCGCCCCATAGGCACACCCCTAAGCCATGTCTGAATCGCAGAATAAGTCGGTGGGCTGCATTCAGTACTTGTACTCAGGAGTGTGATCCTCGTTGCGTGTCTTGATACTGTGGTGACAGTGGCAGAGGCTCTGCCAGTTGCTTTGATCCCAGAAGAGAATCTTGTCTCCTCGGTGCGGAACGATATGATCCACATCAGTTGCCTTGACATAGCGTCCCTGCTTCATGCACTCCACACATTGCCCTTAGTATGCTGACCTGTGCCGCTGCCGCCGACCGCCTTATCATGAGCAGTACATCTGTAACCGGAAGTCACAATGATTTTAGAGCAGTTCAGAGCAGAATAGAGCTTTTCCAACTTATCCACAAGCTCCTCTGCAATCAAAATTTCATGCTCCTTGCCGCATTTACAGCGAAATTCCTGCACATTGAAATGCGGTGAAAGCTGCGATTTATCGCCGGATTCATACTTTTTAATCATGCTGGTTTTCCTCCTTATTTTCCTTCTCATTTTCTTTTTCATCATCTTCCAAAGCATTAATCATCTGCTGAAAACTGTTGTCCATTTTGCTCGTTTTCTTTTGCAGAACCTTGATACCTTTTTTAATTGCATCAGGATACGGGATTCCAATCAATGATGTGTTCTCGATAATCGACAACAGTTCGTTCATACAAAAACCGATGCAGACCGCATCACGGATGTTTTGAGGATAGAGCCGATTTTCTCACTGTTGCTGCGGTTCTGCTTGATTTTCTGCACGATGATTTTGGTGATATCATCCGCAGTGACAGCAGAGACAAGCTGTGCCTTTTCGGCTTTTTTCTCTTCTTTCGGCTGCTCCGCAGTTTCCCACGGTACATCATCAGCGGCGATAATTTCCTCAAAGTCGTTCGGATCGAAGTTCTCCGGGACTTTCTCCTTGGGAACGCCATTGATCGCCATGTCCGACAGTTCTTTTGCCATTCCCGGCTCCATAGCAGCAAGAAGCTGAATGACACCTCCGAAAATTGTACCAAGCCCGTCGATCAGCTTTTTGGAGTCCACCGGAACCGGCTCCGGAAGTTTCTTTTTAGTCTCCATCATACAAAAATCCCTCCTCTTCCTCGTTATCGTCTGCATCACAGTGAGCGAATCGGCTGATGTGTACAGCAATGCCGCTGTCATTCACGGTCAGGTCGATGGCGTCCGTATGGAGTTCCATATCCGACAGAACTGCAGCGGATTTGGTCAGGAACGTGAAGATGTCAGCAACTACAAGCCCGATGTGAGCTGCTCCAGCATCGATTTCTTGCTCCATTTTCTTCAGCGTTTTATTGTGCTTGTCCGCAGTGTGCTGTGTCCTGCGGTTCTCGGCAGTGCTGCAATAGCAGTATTTGGGGGTTCTGGTTTGGTTCATAGGCATTTCCTTTCTGTAAGGTCTTGCGACCAATGTAATGGTTGGCGGCTGCGGTTTGTTCACAGCCGCTGTTTTTGGGAGACCTCTCAAAAGTCTCTACTATATAGTCTGGGGGAGCTGTTTTGACAACCAACTTCAAATATATTTTTTTATTTTTTTCATTGCCTGTCTCATCGTGTTACACACACTTTGCTGAGATATTCCAAGAATCTGTGCAACCTCACGCTGTGTATACTCGGTTTTATACAATAAAATGAATATTTCCTTTTGTCGTTCTGTAAGTTCAGCAAGAATTGCTTCTCTCGTTTCCTTACGAATCAAAGCATCCAGTGGATTCACATTGATATGCTCTTCATGCCACATGAATTCCATGCAACGGTTGTCTTTTCCTTCGTAATTATCCATACTATCCTCATTCTCGTCATCTGCATAGTCGGGGATATCTGCATGACCCATACCGGCATTAGTATCCATGTTGTACTCAATGCGATGTTCAGCAATCATAGTCACTACAACCGGCCATGCAGTAGCTTCAAGCATTCCTTCCGGAAGATCACTCTTCTCCCTGAGATAATTCTTTTCTGAATCTTTCAACGGATTGAAATGATAGGTATAGTTTACACAATAAGGCAGCCAAAGAACTGAATGGCGATAGCCATTGTTGTAGTAAGCGTAACCATTTCCATACAGTACACAGTCATTCATCTTGGCAACCGGCTCAAAGTTGATGCGAAGTTTCTTAGGTGTAGGTGTCTTTTCAGGCTTTTTTTGCCCAGCCGTCAGACCGAGCACGGACAGCAGCTCACCAAGCGTGGTCTTAGCAGTGATAACCGGAAGTGCAATCTCAGTGTGCATAGTGTTCTGTGTATCAGCATTCTTGTTCATAATAAGTTCCTTTCTGCAAGGAACACACTAAGCGGCAGATGCTCATGACGCAGACCACGCTTCACCCATAAAGAAGGGCACGCAGACAGACGATGTTCGTAAGGATACAGCGATTTATTAGTCAAGCAGTCATAACAGCTATAACAGCCATGATTGACTCTTTGTCTTATTTCTGTATTCCTTTATGAGCATCTGTCCGCCAGTGCGCGCCCTGACTAACAAATGTGATATTTCTGACTTTTGATTTCATCCGAAAAATAGCCGGATGCATACGGAAGAAGAACATACAGCTATTTCTACCGTCCACAGGATATAGCTGTGACTGCTGAGAAGATAGCACTGTATGAACTTCCATTTGCCGTATGCATCCGGCGTATGGGGGTTATTTTCAGTCTTGGGAGGAGAATTTTGTTTGCCCGCCCTTGACTGTGTCTATATCATATCACTTTAAAACCTTTCAAACAATGACACAACTGTGTCCCCTTTTGAATGCACAACATTGCTAATATAATGGCAATTATATAACAATAAATAGTGCAAGCCGCACTAAAATATTCATAATTTTCACGAATATTCACACGAATATTCACTCAAAAGGGGACACACTTTTGTCCCCATTTGAGAAAATTTTTGCAAAAAAAATAAGGCTGAGATCTCAGTCTCAGCCTTATCAGTTATTCTATTCGCCGCTTGCAAGCTGCAAATATTCATCATCATGCAGCGGTTTTACATTTTTAGATTCAAGGTATCTGTTCACTGTATCAATGGATTCACAGTACATTGTTCGTATAATCACACGATACCATCGATGTTCCGGCACATCAGATTCAAAATATCGCTTTGCCTTTTCCAGCATATCGTAAGTCAGATCCGGATAGAGTTTCATGCCGATACTTGCTTGTATAATACTCGACATCGAAGGCATTTTCTTCGTCTCTGAACGCATTCTGGTGATGGTTCTCTCAGATAGCTGTGAAACATCAGCAAGGGTAGTTTTGCTGAATCCGAGATTGTCCATGTGATATTTCAGCGTCGCAGCGAATGTCATCGGGCTATGTTCGAGAATTGTAACACTGGATTCAATCGCATCTGCTTGATTGTTATTCTCATCATACAGATACGCAAGTTTTCCGGCTTTTTTGACATTCAGATTTAATGCACCCGGAATGTATTCATAGTCCGTGCCGCTATGACGAATGGTAAAAAGCAGACAGCATTCTGCCATGTGGGTACGTGCATAAGGTGACAGTACCGGTCTGTTATTACGCTGCCAGATATATTTTTGCGTGTTCCGACACAGATGCCCTTCCACATAAATATATGCACCTTTATCGAGAAGTTTTCGGAACTCCGCATTCCGGTCAAATTCCTCAACTACTTTGTCAAAATCAATCGTGTACGTCTTGTTGTTTGCAATGCCGTGTTCCACGAGATATCCGGGTACCGGCTGTCCGTTAGCATACTTCATCATACCTCTTGCCTTGTCGTATCCAATCTCAACCAGTCTGTTTGCCGCAGCGGTTCTGGAAACTCTGAAAAAGTCAGCCATTCCGTCAATGACATATTTGTATGCAACGCTTTCAGGATATCGCTTACAATCTTCAAATAGTTCCGCTGCCTTGAAAGAAGCCTGAGAAAGCGGCATTCTGACCCTCGGTGTCATGTGATTTGCCTGATTTTCGATCCAGTTTAGCTGACTCAATCCAAGAGTATCATCGATAACATCTTCAAACCCCGGCAGTTCTATTTCATAAAAATCACGATATATTGCCTGCAAATCATAAAAGAGAAAATGTTCATAAACATGAATACATTCATGAACAATAACATCATCCGCTTTTCGGTTCTGGCTTTTGCAGGCTTCCACATCGATCAGAATTGTTTTCCCTTCCACCCAGCAGCATTTTTTCATGCCGTCCCTATAATAGGTGACTCTTGACTTCTTCATAAACACAGCACCAAGTTTTGAATCGTCATCTGAAAGACGTGCAACTTTGACCTTGTACCCCATTCGTTTTGCCAGATCTTTGGCATCAATAGGAGTAGGAGATATCAGCGCCTCCGGATAGTATTCGCTCAGCATCGCCTCAGCTTCAGCGTCAAGGTCATGCTTGCTAAGATATGGAACAAGATATTCTGAGAGCGGGTTATCATCTGGAACATCATCTTTTTGATAAACTGATACGGATTTGAAAAAATTGCACGTGTCATTGGCAATATATTCTCCCTGCACACGATACCATTGTGTGCTTTGCATTTGCTGCCCGCTATAGAAATAAGCTGTAAAGTCTGCTATGATAACAACATCCATTCGGAAAGATGTCATAGACGTTCTATGCAGATAAATCTTGTGGATCGAGGATGTATTCAGCCTTATTTTTTCAATCGAAGAACGCTCTGAGTCAAGATATCGCCCAAGTGATACACTGCCATTTTCCACGCATTCCCTGATCACGCAGTTATAATCTTCCTTGTAGTTCCAATTAAGAAAATCATGGAAGGATACAATAGCCGGAATAGACTCCATAAAATTCGGAACAGTTACAAAGTTATCCGGATTCCACGGATCCTCCACATAGAGGACGGGTCCACGTTCAATATAGAAAGGATTACTCATTTTTTACCCCCAAACCTATTGACAAACGATTTGTTTTATGTTAGAATAAAGAGGAAGTTAGTTCCTGTAAATTGTAACATGGAAACAGAGGTTTGTCAAGTACATTTTGATAAAATTTTGGAGGTGTCATAGTTGACCTTTGCTGAAAAAGTGAAAAAATCCCGGCTTGAAGCCGGATTCACCCAGAAGCAGCTTGCTGATGAAATCAAAGTATCGGCACGTGCGGTAAGATCTTATGAAAGTGGTGCTCTGAATCCCAGACAGGGCACGATATTCCTCATCGCGAAAGCACTGAAAGTGTCTATCAAGTATCTGACGGATGAGGCCTGCGATGATCCAAAAGAGGAGATAGAGAAGGACGAATATATTGTGGATGCCCGTAAACGATACGGAACAAGAGGTGTTCGTGATATGGAGGCACTGCTGAATGAAAGTGCCGCACTCTTTGCAGGCGGTGAACTTTCACAGGAAGAAAAAGACCTTTACTATCAGGCTATCACAAAAGCATATCTGAAAAGCCGGGAAGCCGCCAAAGAGAAGTTTGGCAAGAAAAGTAACACATGATTATAGACCAAAACATGGGGGCGATGTCTTGTATTTAGATAGCGAAATTTGTAAAGTTGCCCGGAAATACCGTCGCCGCTGTGATTGCAATGATCCGTACAGGCTTGCAAGTGACCTTGGTATTATCGTTATGTATGAGGATCTGGGTGATCCGAGCGGTAATAAGGCAATGACCTATTGTAACAGCAGGATTTTTATTATTATCCTGAATTACAATCTCCCCGAAGTAGTGCAGGCATTCATTCTTTATCACGAGATAGGGCATTATGCACTGCATAAGGATTATTTTAAGAAACCACATATTGAAAAAGACGTATACGGCAATCAGCAAAAAGAAACAGAAGCGAATAAATTTGCTGCCGAGATGATTCTGGATGATGATGAAATACTGGAAGAAATACAGGAAAGTGGATATACTTTCTATCAGATCGCATCGCTCCATAAAGTACCTTTTGAAATTCTTGCCTATAAATTCATGCTGCTTGAGGAAAAAGGATACGATATTCCACCCATTCCGGAATACCCAAGTTCGGATTTTCTGACGGGAGATCTTGGAATGGATGAAAACTGGAACGACCATTACTGTGACTGAGAGCCTGTTTCGCATCTTCCAGCAGCCGCCTTTTCGGCATCTTTTCGCCCTGATTTAGTTTGTCCTCCTTGTAATACATACAGTATTGCTGCGTCGGACATCCGTCATCAGGACGAAAATCTGCTCGAAAATCCGACTACTTCCAGATACGAAATAGGCTCTAAAGGAGGTGCGACGGATGCCGGCGTATATTTGTATTGACCTGAAAAGTTTTTATGCAAGCGTGGAATGCGTACAGCGTGGGATGAATCCGCTGAATACCAATCTGGTGGTAGCTGACGAAAGCAGAACGGATAAAACAATATGCCTTGCGGTCACACCGTCGCTCAAACGCTATGGGATTCCGGGACGTGCAAGATTGTTTGAAGTGAAGCAGAAGATCAGGGAAATCAACAAGAAACGGCTTGAAGCAGACCTTTATCACGAATTTACAGACAGTTCCTGCATGGGTTCTCTGCTTGACAAAGACTTATCTTTGAAAGTGGATTTTATCATAGCACCGCCGCAAATGGCATTATACAAGAAAATCAGCAGCCAGATATATGAGATATATCTGAAATATATTTCGCCCGATGATATACACGTTTACTCTATTGATGAGGTATTAATAGACGTTACCGGTTATCTCCGGACATATCATTGTACAGCACACGATCTTGCGATCCGCATGATACGGGATGTTCTGAAAGAAACGGGCATCACAGCAACTGCCGGAATCGGCACAAATCTATATCTTGCCAAAGTTGCAATGGATATTGTGGCAAAGAAGATGCCGGCGGATGAGGATGGTGTCCGTATTGCAGAACTGGATGAAATGTCTTTCCGAAAGCAGCTGTGGAATCATACGCCGTTGACCGACTTCTGGATGACCGGTAAGGGAACGGAAAAGAGTCTGAATGAAATGCATCTCCGCACTATGGGCGATATAGCGAGGTTTTCGGAATACGGAGAAGAAGTACTGTTTAAGAAATTCGGCGTAAAAGCGGAACTTATCATTGACCACGCATGGGGATATGAGCCTTGCACCATAAAAGATATAAAAGCCTATGTTCCGTCAAAGCACAGTCTCAGTATAGGACAGGTTCTGAAATGCCCTTATTCATTTGAGGACGGCAAACTCATCGTCAAGGAAATGACGGAGAGTCTTATGCTGGATCTGGTCAGCAAGCATCTGGTAACTGAAAAACTGGAACTGCGTATTGTTTACGATCATGAAAATGTACCCAAAAGTTATACAGGCAGCTTTGAAAAAGATCAATACGGCAGAAGAATGCCCACCCCCGTACACAGTATTATGCACCTTGAGATGCAGACAGCGTCCACAAGTCTTGCTATTCAGGCGATGATGCAGACTTATCGGCGAATTGTAAATCCTGCGTTATTTGTCAGAAAGATAAACGTTGTGGCGATGGATGTTGTTCCCGAAACTCAGGCGAAAGAAAAAATAGTGCAGTACAGCTTTTTTGATGATGTGGAGGCTCTGGAAGAAGAACGCAGACGGAAAAATGAGAAATTCGGCAAGGAAAAAAGTTTGCAAACTGCTGTGCTGTCAATCAAGGAGCGTTTTGGCAAAAATGCAATTCTGAAAGGCATGAATTTTCAAGAACAGTCCACGGCGATTGAACGCAACGGTTCTGTCGGCGGTCACAGAGCGTGAGGTGGAGCTATGGACGAATACAATGATATTATTTCGCACGAGCGGTACAGACTTCAATCTCATACACCGATGACCATGCATGATAGAGCTGCACAGTTTTCCTCTTTTAAGGCACTTGACGGCTTTGAGGATGAGATCGCAGAGACAGCACGTCTGACTGACAGCTATCATGAAATGAGTAGCGATGAACTTGAAAAGCTGAATGAACAGTTGTATTTTCTCGCCCAGAATGAGTATATGGATATTGAGGTAAAACTGATATATTTCAATCCCGACAGCAGCAAGTCTGGAGGCTCATACATAGAGTATTCCGGTGTTTTCAAATATTTTAATGTTGAGACGCAGGAATTGGTGTTTACTGATGGATTTGCAGTGAGAATTGATAAGATTCATTCCATAATGACTTGAAGAAAAGGACTGATCACAAATGGCAAAGTTAATATTTCGATATGGTGCGATGGGCAGCTCCAAGACTGCCAATGCACTGATGGTACGATATAACTATGTTGAAAAGGGAAAGAAAGTCGTATTACTGAAGCCTAAATGTGAGGATAGGGACGGTGCGAAAATCATTAAGTCACGTATTGGCTTGCAAGAATCCTGCGAATTTGCTGAGAATTTTCTGGAAAGCTATAGCGGCGAACATTATGACTGCGTGATCGTAGATGAAGCACAATTTCTTGCTCCGGAAGTAATTGATAAACTCAGTGATTTGGTAGATATACATGGGATTACAGTTATCTGCTATGGATTGCGGACGGACTTCAGAAGTGAACTGTTTCCGGGATCTAAGCGGCTTATGGAGTTTGCAGATGATATTGAAGAGATCAAAACGATATGCTGGTGTGGCAAACGTGCTCATTTCAATGCAAGGATATTGAACGGTCAGATTGTCACAGAGGGTGAGCAGGTGCAGCTCGGTGGTAATGAGAGTTATACGGCGTTGTGTCGGAAGCATTATAAGGAGAGGAAGATAACACCATGAGCCTATTCAAAAAGCACAAGGCAGCAGTTCAACCGATACCGGAACCGTTCACAGTGCAGGACATCCGTGTAGAGTCAAGCATCTGCACAGGCGAGAAAACGATCGGCTTCTATGATCGTTCGGCGCATAAGCTTCGGTATGCAGAACTTGTACGCTCGGAGCAGGATGTTCGGGATTTCTTTGCACAATATGGTGAAACGACAGATGCAGAAATCTTGAGAAAATTTATTATAGACTGATATGAAAGATTGTTTTATATAACGAAGTAAAGGGAGGTCAATTCATGCAATATTATACCAAAACAGACAAGGGTGAAACTATCCCGGTTCATATGGAATCGGTTTCGCCAAGCGGAAATTATTTTGTCGGCTGGCATACACGATCCAGAAGCATTATACATCTATACCGCAAGCTGAGCCAGACGGACGATGCGGTTTATGGAGAGTCCATAAATTACACCAGTCGCGGCGATGACGTTGGAACCAGTTTTAGTGGTGTTGTATGGCATGAGGACTACGGCTTTGTAAAGATCTTTTTCAACAGCTGGGGTTCTTTTGAAAGTGAATCGGTAAGGTTTTATTTTGACCGTGACCTATATGAGAGAAAGAAAAAAGAGCTGCACGGAGAAGAGCATTAATATGAAGATCTACATTGATGCAGATGGCTGTCCGGTTGTCAAAAATACGCTGAAAATCGTAGAAAAATTCCATATTCCCTGTGTGATTATTTGTGATACAGCCCACCGTATTGAGCATGAAAATGCTGAAACAATTGTTGTGGAGAAAGGTGCGGATAGTGTGGATTTCCACCTTGTCAATTTGATTCAGAAAGGCGATATTGCTATTACGCAGGATTATGGTCTTGCGGCAATGTGCCTGAGCAAGCAGGCGACTGTTCTCAATCAGGACGGCAGGGAATATACAAATGAAAATATTTCGGGATTGCTGGAATTCCGTGCGGTTTCCAAGAAAATCCGTCAGAGCGGCGGAAGATTGAAAGGAATGCCGAAACGAACAGTAGCACAGGATATTGCGTTTGAGCAAACATTAAGAGAATTACTTATAAAGAATGGAGAAGGGCTATAGCCACACTTACATAAGGAAATAATGATATGAACAAATATATTGCATTTGACTTAGAAACGCCCAATCGTGCCAACAACCGAATGAGTGCGATAGGTATTACCGTGATAGAGGACGGCAAAATTGCAGACTCGTTTTTCTCATTGGTCGATCCGGAAACTCACTTTGATTATTTCAATACACAGCTTACCGGTATCAGCGCAATAACCGTGCAGGGCGCACCGAATTTCGCTGCACTCTGGATGCAGATCGAGCCAATCATGAGCAGCGGTATTCTGGTTGCACACAATGCGGTATTCGATATGGGCGTGCTGAAAAAGTGTCTGCACGATTACGGCATTACGTGGAAAAACAATGCGAAATACATATGCACGGTACAGGCAGGCAGACGTCTTTTGCCAGGTATGAGTCACAAGTTGAATGTGATGTGTGAACATTACGGAATTACGCTCGATCATCATCAGGCGGACAGCGACAGCCGTGCTTGTGCGGAAATCTTGCTGCGGTACATAAAAAGCGGTGCGGATGTAAATTCGTTTATCAGGACTTATAAGCTGACCACAGAATAGGAGGATACAATGAAAACAGTAATCGTTTACTATTCCAAGCATCACGGCAATACCAAGAAACTGCTGGATGCTATCTCTAAAACCGAGGATGTCGATCTTCTCAATGTGATCGGAAATACTTCTGCCGATCTGTCTGCATATGATCGGATTGGCTTTGCATCGGGTATTTATTACGGCTCTTTTGCTAAGCAAATTATTTCTTTTGCGGAGGATCATCTGCCCAAAAACAAATCCGTTTTCTATATCTATACACACGGTGCACCGAGGGGTGATTTCCTAAAAGGAATGCGTAATATCGTTGATCGAAAGCATTGTAAGGAACTGGGCGAATACCGCTGCCAAGGATATGACACCTTCGGACCGTTTAAGCTGGTGGGTGGCATCGCCAAAGGGCATCCAACAGATGAGGAAATCGCTGCGGCGGTTACATTTTATCGGAAATTAGGAGAGTAGAAGTAACATATGCATCTACTATTTTTATGCAGCCAGAATAAGCGAAGAAGCCTGACTGCCGAAAAGCTGTTTGACGGCTATGAAGGACATCAGGCACGCTCCGCCGGCACAGAGAGCAATTCACGCATCAAGGTCACACCAGGACTGCTCGGCTGGGCAGATATCATATTCTGCATGGAGAAGAAACACATCCGAAGGATAAAGGAGAAGTATCCGGATATAGTGGCAGATAAAAAGGTAGTCTGCTTGAATATCGCAGATGATTATTCTTTTATGGATGATGACCTGTGTGCACTACTGGAAGCTGTTGTTCCGGAGAACATCTGACTTTTCCGCATTTATCAAACAATGAAGTTTTAAATACAAGGAGATGATGAAATGGCAGATAACACACCTATCATCGACCGTGATACATACCGCAAAATCAAGAAAATGTCCCGTGAGGAACTGCAAGGCTTTCTTATGCGTTACGCAGAAAATCTGACAAAGGACAGTCCTGTCATTGATCTTCCGAAGTTGGAGCAGGACATCAAGTCCATAAAGGGTATCGGGGAGAAGCGATTGGAAGAGATTATGGTGATAATTGAGAAGCATCTTGGAGTGCAATAGCTATGATTACAGTGAATCTTTACTATA
Source organism: uncultured Ruminococcus sp. (assembly GCA_910584195.1). Taxonomy (GTDB): domain Bacteria; phylum Bacillota; class Clostridia; order Oscillospirales; family Ruminococcaceae; genus Ruminococcus. The sequence continues at coordinate 116,698 of CAJTYV010000007.1, forward strand.
CTGGAACAAACGGAAATGCAAGAGCGTTTGTTCATGAAATGGAATCATCCGGCATTGCTGATGCGATTAGGAAAGAACCCGGCAATCTCCGCTACCAATATTTTCAACCGCTTGACGATCCGGAAACGATTCTGCTCATAGACAGTTGGACAGATCAGAATGCGATTGATGCACACCACGCTTTGCCGATGATGGCACAGCTTGCAGAACTTCGGGAGAAATACGATCTGCATATGCGTGCAGAACGGTTTATAAGCGATGATCTTGGCTCGGATGAACAGTGATACTATGGCAAATGAAAATGGAACGTGGATCATGCGAGGTCTCTCGTGGGATGATCCTTACAGAATACGCACATGGCAGGAGCTTGTGAACTGGATCAATGAGATAGGCTTTCTGCCACTGTTTGCAAATGAAATTCCGGGCTTTTCCGTGGAGGAACATGTTTCGCCGGATTTCTGGTGGACAGGAGACAGGGAGCAGGATCCATGGGAGTGGCGAGAGATCATTGCAGCCGACCGTTCTATTGCGTATGGAAAGTTCTTTGATAAGAAGGCTGGTTTTATCAGTCAGGAATGGCTGCCGTATTTTGCCAATTTTCGCCGCAATGGTTATGATTTTGATTCGGCATGGGAGGATGGCAAGGTAATCCGGCGAGAGAAACTAATCATGGATATTCTGACCGACACAGATGCTGACGTAGATATGGTATGGACCGACAAACAGATTCTTACAACCGATCTGAAGAAAATGGCAGGCTTCGGCAAGGACGGAGAGAAGAATTTTCCCGGCATTACGACAGAACTGATGATGAAACTGTACCTCGTCACAGCTGATTTTCACAGGCGGAAGAATAAAAAGGGTATTGAGTACGGAATGCCAGTTTCTGTTCTGCTGCCGCCGGAAGCAATATGGGGCTACAATGCGGTCACTTCTGCATATGTCGAAGAACCGGCACAGTCATGGCAGAGAATTTGTAATAGAGTGAAGGAAATCTTTCCGCAGACTGAGGATGCTGCAATCATCAGGATGATTGGAAAATGCCCGGAATCGTAGGAGCGTAATTGTTTATGAAAAGAGTTCTTGTAAAATCCGTTTACGGAGCATTCGGCTATGTTATGGAACATTACTATCCATTTGGAATGGCTGCCGAAGCTGCGGAGCAGGCAGCACCTTTTTCAGATGAAAAAATATTGATAAACCGGAGGCGATTTAATGAAAATACTATTAATTGGCGGAACAGGCACGATCAGCATGGCGATCACGAGACTGCTTGCAAAAGAAAATCACGAAGTTTATCTTTTGAATCGTGGCAGCAGATCAACAGAACTGCCCGATAACGTGACGGTTCTGCAATGCGATATCAATGACGAAGTAGAGGTCAGAAGAGTGATCGAGGGTATGATATTCGATGCTGTAGGCGAATTTATCGGCTTTACCATTGAACAGGTTCAACGTGACGTACGCCTGTTTCAAGGCAAAACAAAACAATATCTCTATATCAGTTCTGCATCAGCCTATCAGAAACCTCTTTCTGACCCTGTCATTACAGAAAGTACACCGCTTTCTAATCCTTACTGGCAGTATTCCAGAGACAAAATCGAATGTGAAGAATATCTGATTAAGCAGTATCGAGAGAACGGATTTCCGGTTACCATTGTCCGTCCCAGCCATACCTACGATGAGCGCAGCGTTCCCCTTGGCGTTCATGGAAAGGCAGGAAGCTGGCAGGTACTGAAACGCATGATCGAGGGAAAGCCCGTTATCATTCACGGAGACGGTACTTCGCTATGGACATTGACACATAACAGCGACTTTGCAAAGGGATATTGCGGACTTGTAGGCAATCTTCATGCGATCGGACAGGCGTTTCATATCACTTCCGATGAATCTCTGACATGGAATCAAATTTATCAAATTATCGCCGATGCTCTTGGCGTGGAGCTGAAAGCGGTGCACATTCCGTCGGATTTCCTCGCATCTGTCAGCGATTATGACCTGACAGGCAGCTTGATCGGTGATAAGGCAAATTCTGTTATATTCGATAACAGCAAGCTGAAGCGTGCAGTACCTGATTTCACGGCGACAGTCCGTGCAGACCAGGGCATTCGTTCTACAATACAGCATATTTTATCGCATCCGGAATTACAGCGTGAAGACGCTGAATTTGACCGCTGGTGCGACAAGGTTATTGGCAAATTTGAAAAAATTAGGGAGGAACTGACACATGAATAACTTTCAATTTTACAGCCCCACTGAATTCGTATTTGGTAAGGGAACGGAAAACAAAACGGGATATTATGTCAAAAAGTACGGCGGTACAAATGTTCTGCTGCACTACGGCGGAGGTTCAGCAGTTCGCAGCGGTCTGCTTGACAGGGTGAAACGATCGCTGGATGAGGAAAATATCGCATAATGCTTATGTTATCATTGCAAATGAAAACTGTTGTTCTTTAATATGGAACATCAGTTTTTGTTTATCTTTTTTCGTGTAGTTTCGTAGCGTTTTAAATTTTAAAGAAGAATGAGCAGATGTGCGATCCGGATAGAAATGTTCGGACTGCATAGTTTTTTGTGGTAAATTCGGACTGATAAAAGCAGATTTTACGTTAAAATAAAATAATAATATGCATTTCGTGCCACAAATATGCATTTCATGCCACAGATATTGACAATCAAAATATAAAGAACTAAAATGGATTATAGCCAATTATTTGATTTTACATCAAAATTTGCTGAAGAATGACTGAAAGATTAAGATGTATTCAACAAAATAATTTTGAAGTCGATTTTTGTCATATTTTGACAGGAAGTAAGTGTTTAAATTATGCAACTATACAAACTTTGGTTTTGATATGGCATTTTTGGTATAAAAAATGACATTACCATATAGAGAGGTAAAATGAATTATGGATAATCATTTTGATTCTTCATCAAAAAATTTCAAAATTCGACTTTTCGCTGCATACAAACTGACATTTCACTGCAAGTTTCTGCACAAACTGTAATCCTGTGTTATAATAAAACATGATGTTTTAGTTTTAAACTCTTTTCAATGCTATAGAAAATAGTCGGTTGTTGCACAATATACAAGTATATATTACACTTTTTGTGCAATCATACAAATATTTTAAAATCTGCTCGAATTATGTAACTTTTTGGCGGTGAAAATGATTATATATATTAAAGACACTCAAAATCTTGGTTTTGGACAAGCGTTCTCAAATTAAGATAATTGTATATTATTCTGCGTTAAATGAATAGTTATTCATTTATATTGTAAGCGTAAAATAAAGTAGCGTGTAATACGACAGTAAAAGGCCTCGCCGAAAAACACAGCGAGGTTAAGAGCGTATTAGATTTTCCATGGCAAAAGAATTGTGCCAGTCGGTTGTGAAAACAACTCGGTCAAGTATTTTTCGGCGTCCAGTCCGTTTGCCTGAGCCGTAGAGATGATCGAATACAGAATAGCGCTGCACTTTGCACCGCGCTCTGTATTGTTGAACAGCCAGTTCTTGCGACCAATTGCAAACGGACGAATCGCATTCTCAGCACGATTGTTATCAATCGGTACATTACCGTCATCTAAAAATGTGTAGAGATATTGCTTTTCATTCAATGCATATCCCACTGCTTTTGCCAGTTTGCCTTTTCCGCTGATGTTTTGTGCATCAAGCCATAAAAAGAAAGCATCAAGCAATGGTTTCACCTTTACAAGACGCAGTTTGTATCTTTCCTCGGCAGTCAATTTTGCCAGTAATCCTTCTTCATGGTAGATCATGTCGCAGAAGTTTACCGCTTTTGCTGCAACGGATGTGCTGTAAGCAAACTTATCCTTCGGAAGTGCTTCTACAAAATATCTTCTCGTGTGCGTCCAACAACCACATCGCTTTGTACCTGTCACTGCGTTGTATGCGTCATAGCCATCGCATATCAGAAAGCCTGTAAAACCTTTGAGGAATCTGGCAGGATGGATTCCTCCTCTTGTCTGCTGGTATTCAAAGATAATGACGCTACGGTCATTCATTTTACCGTTGCAGTAAACCCACATCCTTGAATCGGTCGTCGCTTTCCTGCCTTCTTCGTGCAGCACCTGAAGCACGCTTTCATCAGCATGAATGATGTTTCCTGCAATTAACAGCACACTCATTTTCTCGTAAACAGGCAAACACCATTGCTCCGCAACAATACAGACCCAATCCGACATGGTTGCTCTGAGGAGTGGGACACCCTTGGAGTTAAAGTCCTTCTCCTGCCGATAAAGCGGAACTGCCTTTGCGAATTTTTCATAAACAATATGTGCAGCTAATTCCGGTGAGCAAAAGCTGTGAGGGATCATTGGCTGCGGATATGCAGCACAGCGGATATTGCACTTCTCGATGTCATCCGTATGATTTGCCTTGCGCTGATGCTCAGGAACAGTGATCGTCTTTTCGGGAACAGAAACAGCTTGCTCCATTTCTGCCGGAAACAGTGAGAGCTGTGTACCGCCATCCATGATGACAGAGGTCTGTTCGGTCTTTCTGCCGAAAACCTGTTTTTTCAGCCAGTCAAGCTGTTCCTGCAAAAGGGCAAGCTGTTCTTTGAGAATTGATATTTCATTTCGGAGCGCAGAATTTTCCTGAGCCAGTGACTGTTCATTTTTTGTTAAGTTCTGCCCGGACATTCTGCTCACCGACCTTCGTTTTGTACTGTATATATTATAGCACAAAATGCCCGAAAAGACAAGTAAAATCTTCGATTTTTCAAAAAATCAGCATTAATAAACGGCACTTCTGCGACCTTCCTGTATAGCTTTCGGCTGCTCGATTTTTAATCCCTCAAGCAGCCATCGTCTCTGCTGTGTTGTAAGCAGTAACGCTTTGGTTTCATTACGCGGCCATTGAAACTTTCCATTGTCGAGCCTTTTGTATAGAAGCAAAAATCCGTCACCTTCCCAGAGCAGTCCCTTGATGCGGTCACACCGTCTGCCGCAGAACAAAAACAATGCTGTACTGTATGGATCAAGCTGTAACTGTGCCTGAACAATTGTCGCAAGTCCGTCTATGGAACGCCGAAGATCAGTGTATCCTGTAACAATGTATGTCTGCTGATCGGGCGGAAGGTTGTTCAGCATAATTCATGTACCAGTGCAATCAATGTTTCCGCTGGCATATCCACGGGCAATGAGATCTGCAAGCCATTCTTCTCAATATGGATTCCGTCAGTTTGTTTTGGCACTGCTAAAGGTACGATTGCCGGTGCTGATGCTACACATTTCTCACGGAGCTTCCGAAGATGATAATAATATGTCTTGGGGTTGATTCCGTTCTCTTCACACCACTTCTGCACTGTCATTCCGCTTGCCTGCTGCGCTTCAATCCTCGCTGCCCAGTCACGCATCCTGACTTCCTGCTTCACTGCGGTAATGGCTGTTGTTGTTTCTTCCATGTACTTTTCCTCCTGTGTCTAATTTGATCCAACACACTCTATAGACTAACTTAGACTTTCTGATCCGCTCTATAGAGTTGCTTGGACTTTATTATACACCTAGGGTCAACTGTTTGGAAGTCGTGGATTTATTTTACGCTTACTTTATATTAAGAAAATTCAATTATTAATTGAATTTTAGATTATATAGAAAGAGGGGATACATATGTCTAACAATAAAAGTATAATCAACGTAGAAATACCAACAAGTGTTGATAATACAATAACAAATTTAACAGATAAACCTACAAAAAATATTGGCAGTACATTGGCGGATATATGGTTTTTAGTTTTTGGTGGCATTGGACAAATGGCTGAAAAAAGAAAATTACGTTATGCAGTTGAATTAGAAAAATATAATAAAGAGTTAAATAAAAAATTGAGTGAAATACCACTTGATAAAAGAGTTGAACCAGATACTCAAGTTATAGCACCAGCATTAGAAGCATCGAAATACTGTGCTGAAAAAGAAGTGTTAAGAAAAATGTTTGTTAATCTTATTGCATCATCAATGAATAGTGATAAGTCAAAAAAAGTACATCCTATATTTACGGATATTATAGTAACCCTACTTGAAAATCAAACAAGTTCACTGATAAAAATTTCCCATAGCTGCGTTGTCCTCCTCACCATACGACAGTATGCTTTCGTCGTCCTCCTTGCTATGAAAAATTATTATTCAGTTCCTTTTGTCTGATTTCCAAGTAGGCTTACTATATAGGTAAATTATCTGTAACAGATGCTCTGCTTTTTAAGGCAATTGCTAATTGCGATTATGACAAGGACTGTATTATTTTTGGAGCGTCTGTTGAACACATTTCCTTTTCATTAGCAATATTGGAACAATTAGGATTAGTTGCAACTAAAAATATAAAAGGGAGCGATTCAGTTAGTTTGAAAAGATCAATAGTAAATAATGATATTAGGGTTTATGATAGTTTTATCAAAAATCTGACAATTGTAGATTTTGCCTTTGATCTTTTATATAAAAGTATATTTGAAACAATAACCAATTACTTGATAGATAAAAAATTGGCTAGTGAAACATTACCTAATAATAAAATTGTTGTTGATTTTTTTGAGCAAACAATTTCGCTTACCAATTTAGGAGAACAGTTTAAAGAAATCTGTCTATAGTGAGAAATTTGAGGTGAATATAATGAGTTTTAAAGATGAAATTGATTTTAATAATTATGGTGGTCAGATAAATTATGCAAAAGATAATGCAACTATAAATGCCACACAAAATTATGGGCTTAAAGAAAATGAATTAGAAAAAATTATCAAAGATATAATTGATAATATTTCTTACTTCAATAAAGAAGATTCTGAAACGATTTTAGATACATTAGAAATGATTCAGAATGAGCTTTCCAAGAAAAAACCTAGTAGTAGTCGCTTGCGTAATTGTGTTACATTACTAAGTCCGATGGTGACAATTGTTAATGAGATTCCGCAAGTAGCAGAAAAAATAGGGGCTGTAATTAGCTATATTAAGCAATATATTAACTAAGATAGATTTGAGAGAATATGAAAATGATGACAGATTATGATATTCTTCCAGGAACGCAACTAAATTTTATTGATGGAAATGGAACAATAAATGCAACACAAGTTATTAATATAAATATAGCAGATTACATTAGCACTCTTCAGAAAAGATTGCTGCTTGTGAAAAACAGTTTGTCCAACAGTATTGTAAATGCCTTGGTGCTAATGCTTATGAGATAAGCAGAAGAAACATTTTTGTGAAGTCTAAGGGCAGACGCATGATCGAGGACTTCCTGAAAGAAAGTCTGCATTATTCCTGCGGCGACAAACTCATTACTGGCATTATCACACTGGACAACCTAAAAGACACAAATATTGCCGATTCTGAACTTGAAGGAATTAATTCCTATGTGGAGCAATTTGAAGAAATGATGATTGGCGTGACGGTTCGTGAATTGCCTGATGGACGTTCTCGTTGTTCGACAAGGACAAGCGGCAGCATCTCCGCAAATGGCATTTGTGCAGAACATGGCGGTGGGGGTCATTTTCATGCTGCTGTATGTGAACTGGATGAGCCACCGGAAGAAGCGAGAGTGATTATGGAAGAAACTTGCAGAAAATATCTGGCAGAAAGTGATGATAAAGCATGAAAAAAACCAAGATGATACTGTTTGACTACGGCGGAACGCTGATGTATGAGCCGGATTTTGAGCCGTCAAACGGAAATAAAGCGATTTATCCATATATCAGTGAAAATCCTCACAATTATACACAAAATCCCGCCCCTATGGAAGACGAGGTATTATTTGACGCTTACGTTGTTGACAATCACTGATAAAAATGTTAAAATATTGTATGCACGATATTTTGTTTCTTTTTGTATAATTATGTGCAGCAGCAAATGTCAGTATGATATAATTTTAATTGATGGGAGAATATAATGAATATTGCAGTATGTGATGACGATGAGCTTACTCTTAAAGAGGTCAGCAGGACTATAAATGAATTGTGTCCCGATGCTGAGATTGAGGAGTTCAATTCCGGAAACAAACTGATAAAACGAAATAAATGTTTCGATATTATTTTTCTTGACGTGGATATGCCTGAGCTGAATGGAATGGATACAGCTCATTATCTCAGGAGCAAGGGTAGAACTGATTATATCATCTTTCTTACCAGTTATGTTGAGTTTATGCAAAAGGCTTTTGAGGTCAGAGCTTTTCGTTATCTGAGCAAGCCTGTTGATATTAATGAGATGAAAAAAGCCTTGAATGATGTGCAGAAAGAGATGTTTCAGAACGGCACCATTATGGTCAAGACTCATAATAACGTGGTTATGCTGAATATTGCCGACATTGTCTGCATAGAGGCTTTCGGTGACGGTACATATATCTACACTAAAAATGATGTTCTTATCTGTAAAAAGACTCTCAGACAATGGATTACAGAGCTTGGAACTGATAACTTCTTTCAGGTTCATAAGTCATTCGTTGTCTCTTTAAAATACATTGTGAAGATTGAAAAAGATGAGCTTGAGGCAAGTTACCTCTCCTCTCCTGTGCCTGTTTCAAGACGAAACAGGAATGCACTTCGGACAGCTTTCTTTGAATATGTAAAAAACAATGCCAATATTATGTGAGGATTGTGTGATGGATATTATACTGTTTAACGTTGTATGCTTTGGCATTGAATTTTTTAAGATTACGCTTCTTCTGCTTTTTTTCTATGAAACAAACTTTGCACCACTGAAGAAATTCCTGATAAGTATGTCTGTTTCATTCATTGTCGTTGGCGGAATATCGTATTTTACCAATCTGAATAAGGTTCAGTTCGGATATACCGCCATATTGCTGGTGAGTTTCGCTGCAATTCTGAATGATAAGCGGAGCATACCGTTTATTTTTATTATGTATACATATATCTGCATAATTGATATGTCCATAAACGGTCTGCTGATGTATGTTTTTGACCTTACGGTTGAGGAAATATTCAGCAACCATTTCCTGTATGTAGCATTAAATCTGCCGTTGCTTCTGATTTTTATTCCGGTAACTATCGTTAGACTTGTCCTTCACAAGAATGTTTTCACCGAGTTTATAAACGGGCAGAAACTGCTGCTTGTAATCGGAGGAGCGGCAATTGCTTTCTACACTGCTTCTATACAGGTTTTTGCCTTTTCGGATATCAACAAGAAACACATCCGTCTTACTTCAATTGCACTTAGTCTTGGAAGTGTTATATTCATTATCATCATTGCGGAACTCAACAGGAGCCTTCTTGACAATAAATACCTGAAAAACGAGAATATTCTTGTTAACAGAATGCTTCGCAATCAAGAGGAGTATTACCTTATGCTTCTGGAAAAGGAGAATGTTACCAAGGCTTTCCGACACGATATGAAGTATCATGTGTTGTGTATGAACAAGCTCTACAAGGAGAACAAAACTGAGGAATTTGAGCAGTATCTCCAGAAATTCACGAAAAATTTTGAGGACTTGAAAATGAATTTCGATACAGGCAGCAGTCTTATCAATACCATTCTCAACGACCTTTCTGCAAATTTCAGCGATGTACACCTGAAATGCTCCGGACACTTTTACGATAGTGTTGACATTTCGTCCTTTGATATATGCACTATATTTTTCAATATCCTGAAAAATGCCTACGAAGCTGCGGAAAAGACCGAGGAAAAGCGGATAGAGTTCATCATTGGCTATTCCGGAGCAAATCTTCTCATCAAGCTGAAGAACAGTGCTTTGTGCAAGCCGCAGATGAAGGAAAGCCGCTACATCTCCGATAAGAATAAGGAGGGTCACGGCTATGGTCTGCAGAACGTATGTGAATGTGTGAAACGTCTAGGCGGAGAGTTCAGCATGAGCTATTCTGAGGGAGAAGTGGTCGTTGACATCATACTTTTCAGTGTACTGTCTGTGAAAGATGAGTCTGGTGCAAGATACCGTTTAGACGTGAAATCAGACCAGTCGCCGTAATAATCTTGATTTTTCTGATACTTCGTCCTATAATTAAAAATACAGAGAGATAAAGAGGCTCAACAGTGAGTTATCTGTACAATTACACAAGGAGGATTATTTATGAACAGCGTTATTTTTCTTTCAATCGACTGGCTTTGGAAGCTTTTCATGTAAAAAAATCAGCTATACTATTCTTTTATCAAAAAAACAGCACCCACAGAAAAGACGGGCGCTCATAAAGAAGTTTTAATGATTTGAATGAAAGGTTGCGTAACCAGGACGATTACGTAATGTCATTAAGCTAAGAAGAAACAAAAATAGTCACAGGGTCAGAAAAGATCTTGTGACTATTTTGCTTTTTCTTAGCTTAATGACATTACGCCAAAGAGGGCAAATTCATCGCATCAACAGCACAGTATGGTTATGAGAAAATACGCATTCCTCACGACAAAGGCTTCACTCTTAAACCTGTAGAAGAAAAAGCAGATATAGTGCGCTTGATCTTTCAGCTTTACGTTTACGGTGAACAAGATGAGAAAGGGCAGTTAAGACAGTTAGGTCCTCACAGTATAGCAACTAAACTTAACAGCATGGGGATAGTGTCGCTAACAGAAAAGGAGTGTTGGTTTGGTTCATCAGTGAAAAAGGTTTTGAGCAATCCGGTTTATGTCGGAAAAATCAGGTATAAATATCTTAAATCTAACAAAAACGTTGTTGACGGCTGTTGCTTGCCACGCAAAATACAAAAAATCGACACGCAAAATACAAAAAAATTTACTTTGGGTAAAAAAAACAGCCTCTTGACGATCGATCAAGAGGCTTTAGTTATATATTAGTTATATAATAGTAAGAATATCAGAGATCTCGCAGCCGAGAGCTTTGCAAATGTCATCAAGCAGCTTAAGTTTTACGCTCTCGATGTTGTTATTACACCAGTCACAAACGGTCGAAGGACGCGCATTTTTGACGAAATCTTCTTGCCCGACTTGTCATAGCATACGATATCTGCAGCAGTTCCTTTTGTATGCTGACCGCTGCCGTTTCCGCCGACATTTTTATCGTGATTAGAACAGCGATATCCTGAGTTGACAATGATTTTTGAGCATTTCAGCGCGGCAAATAGTTTTTCAAGCTTCTTCACAAGGTCCGGATCAAGCTTTGTATCGTGACTTCCTCCGCATTTGCATCTGAACTCACTGACGTTGAAATGTGCTGTAAGCTGTGTTTTGTCGGTTGATTTGTATGTACTCATAAATTAATCCTCCTCATAATATCTTGTAAAAACTCGCAAATACTCACGAAATCACAGTTTTTCAAATTCACAAATATAAGACAAGAGCTAAATTATGGATAATTCAATGCATAAGATGCAGAAAAAAGCGGATTTTGGGTATAAGGAACAAGGCGTCGTATGAAATTATTTTTCAAAGGCCTTGATGCAAACCCATTCCGTTACGGCAGCTAACCTCCTATGTCCAACGGGATCATCCGTCCTACGGAGTCCCAACTTCCTTCGTACTGCCTATCCATAACCGGGCGTCAGCGCAGCTCCTAAACGAGGTCATGACAACCTGACAGGACTTTGTGAAGCTATAACTTCTATTTTTCCTAAGACGAAAAATCAACTTTGTATTGTTCATCAGATCCGCAACAGCTGCAAATTTGTGCCATACAAGGATCGTAAGACAGTCTGTGCAGATTTGAAGAAAATCTATGGTGCAGTGAATCTGGAAGATGCAGAATATGCTTTGGAAGAATTCCGTGAAAAGTGGAATGGGAAATATCCAAACATCCTGAAATCCTGGGACAAAAACTGGGCTGAACTGACAACTTTCTTTGAATATCCGCAGGAGATCCGACGGATAATATATACGACTAATGCCGTGGAAGGTTATCACAGAATGGTGCGGAAATTTACCAAATCCAAGTCTATTTTCTCCACAGATGATTCGATCCGAAAGGTCATTTATCTGAGCGTTTCTGAGATCTCAAAGAAGTGGAATATGCCTGTCCGGGATTGTGGAATGGCTTATCCGCAATTTATGATTTACTTCGAGGATCGCTTTGCAGCCTGACGGCTGTTGGGGACTCTGTCCCCAAACCCCTGAGGTTTATCCGCTCGGAGATATCCGATGGAAGATATGAAAAACAGCAGCTCGTTTGCTGCTGTCTTCCATCGTTTTATCTCACAGCCTGCGGCGAGTCGCTCCTCAGCGTTGCTCTCTTTGGCTGCATTTTTAGTTTTGTCATTTTTTGGTGGTTTATGCGGTTACACAGTTTATTTTTCAGAACCTGGGGCTGTGAACATAACAACTACTCTTGCAAATATCTCATCTGTCATTTCACCTGATAATGTAATTTATTCTGCTATAACAGGGCTAATTAAATGGAATACCAATGACACGGAATTGAACCATCTTATACGCAAAACAGGCAGATACCTCATTTGAAAGTATCTGCCTGTTCTGTTTCATAGTCCGCTGTATAGGTCTTTACATAATAGTTGTTGAAAAACTTCTATATTAGTACCGACCTAAAAACTGAGGGTGCTGTTTTTTTGCTATGATTTCAGAAAAGTGTGTTTATAGTGGTAATGGAATTCATAATAGCTGTTTCTTCCATTTTCCTGATTTCCTCAGGAGAATATTCTTTTTTGAGTTTCTTTCCGCACTCAAGGCACTTCTTTATAGATGAATCATAGACTTTTTTGCATTTTTCACAATACTTCTGCATAATCTCACCTCATAATAAAAATGATGTTTTGTAGGACTTGTGATGTGGATAACCGACAATGCATATGTCAGTATCCGGTTATTGATCCGACAATCAATATATTTATTATACCATATCTTTATAAAATGTCAAGAGGTAAGCATTACCAATCACGCAAATCAATTTTGCCCAATCACACTTAAAATTGACGAGGAATCAATTAAACAATCTAACATAATTTTAGAGATAGCCTTGTTAGATTTGGTTTTTGACTTAAAAAGTCTGATGAGATTAATAGCAGCTTTACGAAACATATTGAGATGCTGTTGAAGAGCTTTATCTTCTATCAAGCACCAATCTTCTTCAAAATGCACGTCAAGAAGCCAGTGCATCGATTCTACAGCCCATTCCATACGAGCGTGATGAAGCAGCTGTTCCGGTGACATTGGACGACTTGAAATATAATAATGCCACTCATTGGACTTTTCTTTTTTTGTTTCAAATTCAGTATGAACAGCTCCGATACAGAAAAGATTTTTCCATTCTTGCTTTTGCTCAAGCCATTCGATTTCAGAACTAACATAGGCTGTTCTTGTTTCAATTCTTCCGTAATTCTTTTCAGTTTTTGATATACATTCCATTGTATTCTTAATCATTTCATCCTTTATAAAATCTTCTATATCTTTCTTCAGATTAGGATGATTATCTTTCACGCACAGCAGATAGTCAGCCTCTTTTTTGATTATTATTTCTGCTGTTTCTTTCTGACAATTCAAAGCATCTGCAACTACAATATGACCTATGATATTCAGTAGACTTCCTCGGAAACTAAAGTACAGCCGTATGACTAAAGATTTTGTCATATGGCAAGGCAGACGACGAAAGCATACTGTCGTATGGTGAGGAGGATAACGCCGCCATATGGCAAAAGATTTGACAGACGGTGTGCGTTAGTTTCCGAGGAGGTCTAGTGTTTTCAGCAATTCCTGCACTGCCGGAATTTCATTACTTTTATCATCTGTACTCCTCTGTGCCAGCGTCAGTCCAAGTTCAGAAATCTGAGCGCTTATGATATGAAGAGGGCTTTCAATTTTTTCTATTCTGTTTGTAGAGCATATTGTTTTTCCATCAAGAGAAATTGTCAGATCCTTAGCATTTTCGGGCATAAACGAATACACCCAATTTGCAAAGCATTGATTGAGCGTTTCTGTTTTTATCATTTTCAATATACACAAAATCCAATAATAGCATGGCACATGATTGATTCCGAATTTCTCCTTTAAAAATTCGCTTACTTTATCATTTGATGCCCATTGGTGTATTTGACTAACATTTTTTAGTCCGCACATACTTCCAAGTATCGCTATTGTGATCACTTCTGGTATCCTGCAAAAATATCTGTTGTATTCTTCCGCTGTTTCTACTTCTTCAAAGTATTCAGTTATTCCGTTTTTTTTCATAATTTTATTATATAATATCCTGTCAAGTTTTGAAAATTGATTTGCGTGATTACCAATGTCAGATGCATATTGAAAGCAGGTAATTAACCGTTCACGCTCAAAAAAATGCCTTTCAACTGAAAAGTATTGAAATTATTCAATGACTGTGATATGATAGACAATGTTGAAGGAGACGAGTGAAAAGGTTATTGATCCGACAATACTGATTCCCCGATGCTTCAATATTTATCGGCACAGGCTGCCCGGGAAAATATACTATCTGATGCTGATGTCAAAGATCATATGGAGGTAAAAAGAAATGAAAGAAATGAAGAAATCTATCATTAATGAAACTGTTGGTACTCTTGCTGCTGAGCTTGAGGCACAGGAACTTGGTGAGGTAAACGGCGGTGCAACACCTGTTTCAGCTGCTGTCGTATCAGCTGCAACTGCTGTATCTGCACTCAGTGCTAACGTAACAGGAAGACTGTCTGATAAGAGAAACTGCGGTGCATACTGGACAGTTTCTTATGAGTGCTGGTTCTGGGCTTGCTAATAGTCCTGAAACATAGTTTTCAGTAGTAATAATGGGGTAAGCTTTTTAATTTAGCTTACTCCTTTATGCTATTATTCTGCCTGAACAATGCTGAATCTTCTGATCGGGATTTACTGGCACAAACTGATATAACTGATAACGGAGGTCATTTAAAGTGACAAGTAATATTGATAGAAAGAAACAGGTCGATTTCTGGGTATCGCTTTTCAATGTAGGCGACGGTAACTGTACAGTTGAAGAAACAGAAAGGGTGCTCAAGGAAGTCTCAGGAATAAGTTTCGATGATTGTATCGAGGAATACTGCAGCGAACAGGAAGTTATGTATAACCCTGATTATGAGGAATATGATGAACTCACAGCCTGTTTTCAGCGAATCAGAAACAGCAAACAGTACAGGTGGATATACTTCTACTATGGCATAATCTCTGAGTATTACAGCAAGATGACTGAGATTCTCGACTGCGGCAGAGATCTGATTGCCAACAGGGAAGCTTTCATGACCATTATGACAGGTCATATAGCCGATATGCTTAATGAAGTGGCTTATCGTTCACTGATTGTTGAGGTGAATTACGTTAAGTCATCCGGAAAACTGGTTGGTGATACTCCCGAAGAGAGAGCAGAGTATTTTTCAGATACCATGCTCAGAGACAGGGAATATGTCGCTTCCGTTATGGCAGATTATCCCGAAATGGTTCGTCTTTTCCATATCAGGATAAAAAGTGCCCTCAGTTTCTTCCGCAAGATTATTAACGATACCTCTGCGAATCTCAGAAGTATCGAAACTGAGATAAACGGCGGCGAAAAGCTTGGCAGACTGCTGGGAGTTATGACGGGTTCAGGCGATACACATAACGGCGGTCAGAGCGTTGCAAGGCTGATTTTTGAAAACGAGAAAATCATTATCTACAAGCCACATTCACTTGCTATTGATCTCGCATACAACAGTGTAATGGAAAAAGTCAGCGATTTTTCTGAAAGTCTAGGATACGGAAGATTTTACCTGACCAAGTGCTTTACCGCAGGAGACAGCGGCTGGACGGAATTTATCCGCAGCAGCTCTGAACCTGAGTCAGTTGAGGAGATACAGAATTACCACAAAAAGCTGGGTATCCTGAGCTGTGTACTGTATATCCTTTCAGCCGGAGATATGCACAGTGAAAACATAATCGCCCTGAAAGAAAGCCCTGTAATAATTGACCTTGAAACTGTCATTCAGCCTAGAACCGTTATTGGCGGAAACGATGTGGAGCAGAATGTCAGGGATAAGATAATCAATTCTGTAAAGGGAACACTGGTTTTTCCTACTCACATAATCAATAACCGCAATGGAAAGTCCGTTGATCTGGGCGGGATAGGCAATGTGGAGGAGCAGGATTCGGCTTTTGACAGCAATTTCATCGCCTCAATCGAGACAGACGACGTAAAGCTTGAAAAACGTCCAGGCAAGGTTGCACTGAACTCCAACGTTCTTACAAAGGACAACAAGAGGATTAATGCTGCCGATTATTATTCCGAGCTGTGTACAGGTTTCAGCCAGATGTACCGCTATATACTGGAAAACCGCAGCAGTTTCTGTAAACTGCTCTGTGACAGTTTTCGTGATTGTCCTGTCAGAGTGCTTTACAGATCGACATGGATATATGGTCAGCTCCTTGATATAAGTTATCACCCTGATCTGCTTGGAAATCCTGTTGACAGACTGATATGCCTGCATCGTATGGGTCTGGGCGAAAGTGACAGAACAATGGCTGCAAAAGAAATTGAGTCAATGAGAAACGGTGATATCCCGCTTTTCCAGATAAGTTCCGAAAATAATGGAACTGAGCTTACAGAGAATGAGCTGTATTCACTCTCTCCGCTGGATAACATTTGCGAGAAACTGCGTTCAATGGATGAGACAGACCTCAGACGTCAGCTTATGGTGATAAAGAGCTGTTTCGCTATTATTTCTGACAATCATACGGATTTCCGCTATGTTCCCGAAGCGTCAGTGAAATTCGGTGAGGATAATGACAGAGAGATTATTTCAATGCTCTGCCAAAAGCTGTTCGCTAATGCGATAGGCGGTAAAAGAGACGGCAAGGATTGCTTTACATGGCTTGGCTGTATGGAAAACGACTTTGGCATCATCGAGTGTCAGGACATTGGCGACAGCCTTTACTACGGCAGAAGCGGTATCGCCTTTGCTCTTTATTGTGCTTACATCTATACAGGCGATGAGGAGTATCTCAGAAAAGCTGACACCGTAATGGAGCTTGTGTATGCAGGACTGGAAACGGAAAATCTCAGCTACACATCATTGGGCGCTTATGATGGTATCGCAGGAATACTGTTCCTGATGGTCTTCTGCCGTGAAAAATTCAGCAGGACGGAAAGAGACGAATATATAAAGAGGCTCCTTAACCACATCTCAGAAAACTGTGAGAATATGGAGAAAAAGGATATTCTCGGCGGCGCTGCAGGCATCCTGAAGGTTCTTACATATATCTGTGGTACTGTGTCAGACGAGGAGATAAGGAACAAGGCAATTGATATTCTCAGGAAAGCAGCTCCCTGTTTATCCGAAAGGATAAGCTCTGCCGAAAGTGAGCAGAAACATTTCGTTGGTTATGCACATGGTGATGCAGGTATTATTTCCGCACTTGTCGGCAGCAGAGAATATGCAGTTTTACCTGAGATAGAAAGTCTGGCGGAAACTTCTCTGGAGTTTCAGAACAGAGCATATTCAGAAAAGGCAAACAACTGGAGCAGGCTTGCTGAGGAGCCTGAACATTTCAATTACGGCTGGTGTCACGGTGCTCCCGGAGTGCTGCTTTCAAGAGTGGGGCTGTTCCGCAGCGATATCAGAAGTGCCGCTGTTATGAATGATCTGGAAAACTCACTCAAAGCTGTAAAGGAGCAGTGCTTTGGCAAAAACTATTGTCTTTGCCATGGCGATGTCGGAAATCTGCTGATTCTCAGAGCCGCAGCACAGGCGACAGCTGATACTGAGCTTGCTGCTGAGACAGAGGCTAATCTGAACATTGCTCTGAAAGAAAAAATCATTCCTGCCTGCACTGAAGGAAGACTCCTTGGCGGCTATGATGACAACGGACTTTTCTGTGGCATCGCAGGTCTGATTTATGCGATATGCAAATTCAGGTGCTATGATCAGATACCTGATATACTGGAACTGAGAGGGGAATAATATGAAAGTGCTTGTTTTTGCAGGCAGTCCACGTCCTGAAAAGTCGGTTTCGCTGGAGGCTGCAAGGCGTTTGCTCGGAAGATTTGCCGAGATTACGGGAGAAGAGCCGGAGACAGAGATAATAACAGAGAAAAATGCAGGTATAGATAGCTGCCGTGGCTGTATGAGCTGTTTTCGCAGCGGTATCTGTCCTTTGGAAACCCGTGACAGTATGGCTGAGCTTAAAAAGAAAATGCTGAATGCAGATATGATAGTTTTCGCAACACCGATTTATGCAGCAAATGTGTCGGTTTTCATGAATGTGCTGTTCCAGCGATTTTCAGGCTGGCTGCATCTGATGCCGCTTATAAGCAGAAAGGCTGTGCTTGTGACTTCGTCTTGCGGAAACGGCATAGGAATGGTAAACAGCTATATGAGAAACATCGTCTGGGGAATGGGTATGAGGATAGCATCCGTACTCAATGTCATTGCAAGGGAGAAAAACGAGCTTGACAGCGAATACAACGCTGACATAACAGAGAAAAGTGCAAAGCTGCTGAGTATTTGTTTCAGTGAAAATACTGCACCCGAACTGTTCAACAACGGTCTGGAGAAGTATTTCAGTTCACTGAAAGAGCAGATGTTACAGTCCGAAACTGAGAACCGCTATGAATATGAGTATTGGGAAAAATCGGGACTGTTCGGCTGCGACAGCTTTGCAGAGGCGGAAGAACTGGTCAGCAAAAGTCAAATGGCAAGGATTCTGGAGGTCTGAATTTGAAAAAAATAAGGTTGGCAGCTCAGTCACAGCAGACTGAATGTGGATTATGCTGTGCAAAAATGATACTTGCTCACTTCGGACGGCGGATTTCCATGACTGATTTCAGGGAAAAATACCCTGTGGGCAGAAACGGGCTTTCTCTGCTTGAGCTGAGCGATGTGCTGCAGGACAACGGCATGAAGACAAAGGGCGTAAGGATATCTGCTGAGAAAGTACTGAAACAGAACGAACCATGCATACTTTTCTGGGAAAATCGACACTACGTCGTGTTTGAGCGAATCAGCAGCGGAAAAACCATGATAATCGACCCTGCTGTCGGAAGGCAGAAAATCACTGCTGCGGAATTTATGGAAAAGTATTCCGGCTGTGCTTTGTACTCCATTCCGGGAGAGGATTTTCAGAAAGTAAACAGTGAGCGGAAGTATATCAAGATGTTCCTTCCGATTATTTTCGAGAACAAGCTGCGTTATCTGATAATGGCAATATGCTCGCTGATGGTGTATCTGCTTTCACTGCTGTCGCCTGAGATAATGCGGAGGCTGGTGGATTCAGTAGTAGTAGGGGATGACAAGTTAAGGTTTTTCATAAAGGTGTTCATTGGTTTCACAGCGATGACCATTGTCATAACCTATCTGCAGAATATCCTGCTCATAAAGCTGAGGCTGTACATTGAGAAAATGATTCTGCGTAATGCTTTTGGAGACCTTCTGGATGTCACCTACAATTATTTTGAATCCCGAAACAATATGGACATTATCTACACGCTAAGAAGTGCGGCGACTCTGAAAGAAATGTTTGCAAATCAGGTAGTCAACGGCGTTATTCAGATAGGTGCGGTAATCTTCTAC
Organism: uncultured Ruminococcus sp.; assembly: GCA_910584195.1. Lineage (GTDB taxonomy): Bacteria > Bacillota > Clostridia > Oscillospirales > Ruminococcaceae > Ruminococcus. The sequence continues at coordinate 136,135 of CAJTYV010000007.1, forward strand.
ACCTTTTACTTTATGCATTATAATATTATAATAGGCACGGTAACATTTCTGATATTTTTGGCGAACTTGGTGTTCGTAGCTGCAACGAATCCGGCTGTTATCGACAGCAGCAAGAACTTCATAAGCGAGGAGAGCAATGTTCAGGGTATCTATATGGAGACGGTGCAGTCTATGCTGAATGTCAAGATGACATCATCTGAGAGTGAGATTTTTTCCAACTGGGAAAATAAATTCGCCCTCTATCAGAAAAAGCTGTACAATTCCGAAAAGATAGGCAATTATGTGAATATTGTTTCAGATATATTCAAGCTCGTTTCGCCTCTGATAATACTGCTGTTTTCCGTTCATCTGGTAATAAAGGGAGATATGACACTGGGTACTGCACTTTCACTGTATACGGTGAGCGGTATATATTTTGGTCTGGTGGACTCTGTGTTTAACACCTACTGGAGTTATGCTAAATGCACAGTGTATATGGAAAGGCTTGCGGATATTTCAGCCAGCGAAAAGGAAAAATGTACACAGGTGGAGCTTGATAAGCATAATGCTGAAGGAAATATCGAGCTGAGAAACGTCTCGTTCAGATACGGAAGCTCAGGTGAAAATGCCCTTACGGATATAAGTCTTTCCATAAAAAAGGGCGAAAAGGTGGCATTTGTCGGACGCTCGGGCAGCGGCAAAAGTACACTTGCCAAAATAATTATCGGGCTGTATTCATTCAGCGGAAACGTCCTTTACGACGGCGTGGATACCTCTGAGATAGATATGAGGGATCTGCGAAAGCAGTTTGGTATAGTTCCGCAGAACGTAAGACTTTTCAACAAGAGTATCTATGACAATATCGTACTGAACCGCAGCAATATCAGTATGGAAAAGGTGAAGGAATGTGCTGAGGTAGTCAATATCCACAGTGAGATTGAAAAGATGCCGATGAAGTACGAAACTATAGTCTCTGACGCAGGAGACAATCTCTCAGGCGGACAGTGTCAGAGGATAATTCTGGCAAGGGCTCTTATTAACGATCCGAAGATTATTGTTTTTGACGAGGCAACAAGTTCGCTTGATAATCTCAATGAGATGCGGCTGACCAAATACCTGAAAAGTCAGGGCTGCACATCAATAGTTGTCGCACACAGACTGTCGACTATAGTAAACTGCGACAGGATATATGTCCTTGACAAAGGACACATAGTTGAATCAGGGACACATGATGAGCTTCTTGCCAGAAACGGCGAGTACGCAAGGCTCTACGGGTGCATGGTCTCATAGTGAATACCGGAGGTTAATTTATGGAAACACTGCTGAAACTTGAAAATGTATCAAAAAAATATGGCAGAGAAACTGTTCTGAAAGATGTGAACCTTGAGCTGAAAAGCGGTGAGATAGTTGGACTTGTAGGTCCTAACGGAGCAGGAAAAAGTACGATAATGAAGATTATCAGCGGACTTATTTCTAATTTTGACGGCACAGCTCAGATAAACGGAGAGAATATCCGTGATATGAAATGCAGCTCGAAAAAAGTCGGCTGTCTTATTGAGAATCCGGGATATTACGGCAGCGATACAGGATTTGATAATCTTAAGTTCTGTGCCAAGCTTTCAGGAGCATATTCAAAAATACAGATAATGGATCTTGCAAAGCGAATCGGCATAGACAATGCCCTGAAAAAGCGTGTGAGCAAGTATTCACTGGGAATGAAACAGAAACTGGGTATATGTATGGCAATGGTGGGACATCCTGAGATACTTGTCCTTGATGAACCGACTAACGGTCTTGACCCTAATACCATACCGGTGGTTCGCAATATGATAAAGTATTCTGCGGAAAAAATGAACTGTGCGGTGCTTGTTTCCAGCCATATTCTCTCAGAGATAGAGGCTGTTTGCGACAGTGTATATTTCATCAGGGACGGTAAGATAATCAGCGAGAAGGATATCGGCTCAGAAGAGAGGACAGTTTATTCATTCTCCTCAGATTCTCCGCTACAGCTGATTGAATGTCTGAAAAAAATGGGTTTTTATGCAACTGTTTGCGGTGATAAGGTGGAGGCTGAAATGGACGAAACTCAGGCAGCAGAATTCCTCACCTGTGCAGTTAAGGAGAATATCCGCATCTTCGGTATGGATAAGAAGAACGCTGACCTTGAACAGACATATCACAGGATAATGGAGGGCAAAGATGAATAACTGCATAGCTATTGGTTTTACGAGTTTCAAGCTTAATCTGAAAAGAGGCAGCTTTCTGGTATTTGCACTACTGATTTCTATGATATTCGGGCTGTTTCTGTACCGCAGAGGAACAGCTCCTGAGTTTACTGAGACTTCGGTGAAGATGCTTTCAAAATTTATGGGATACTATCTGATATTCCTGTCCGCAAGAATGTTTTCAATGGAATTCCAGAACGGTTTCTATAAATGCGTACACACATCAGGAATGTCTGAGAGCAGGATAATACTTTACAAGACCATCTCAGTATTGTTTACCGCACTTTTATTCTTTGCAGCGGTGTCAGGAGTACATCTTGCTGTTACAGCAACGGGTTCGGCTGATGCCAATATAAAGCTGCTGGGCAAAGGTGCAGTAATATTCCTCATTGCAGGTCTTCATTATTCTTCCGCAGCAGCATTGCTGACCGCTCTGCTGAACAGCTACAAGACAACGCTTTTTTCTATGCTTATCTGTTATATCGCACTGCCGTATGTTTATATAATGTTCCGCAGTCTTACCGGCAAAGAATCTGAGCTTGTCCGTGCTGTTCCATGCGTCTCACTGGATAACGTTTTGATGACCTACGAGATACGGATTTCTGAGCTGGCAATTACTGCTGTTCTGACAGCGGTATTCTTTGCTGCAGCATTGCTTGTTGCAAAGAACAAGGATATAAAGACAGAGTAGTCAGGCGAGTAAGAAAGGAAAGAGCATTGAAGAGAGGATTTCAGATATATATTAAGGATGTCCGCAGAGCTATTTTCAACAAAGCCGCTGTGGTAATCATACTAAGCTCAATTGCAGGAACACTGGCGGTAAGACTGATGTTTCCGTTTATTCTAGAAGAGGGAGCAGGTACCGAAATTATCATTTCAAGCGTTTTCAAGCTGCTGATGATATATTATGCGGTAAACCACTTTGGCAGTGATTATTTCACAAAAACTGCACGTCTTATATATTCAGTGCAGGAGGAGAGACTGGTAATCTATGCCTTCAAATTGCTTGCGAATATGACTACAGCTCTATATTTTGCTGTGATTCATATTATGCTGAAGTTCATTATTCCCGATATGGCTGGTGAGATTACCTCGCTCGGAGAGCTTTTGACTATCCCGTCAGTTTACCTGTTTTTTTCTACCGCAGTGACAGCTTTTTCCATAGCTTTGTCGATGATAGTGAAAAGCAGTGCTGCTATTCTGATTGCAGACTATTTTCTGTTTTTCTGGACAATAGGGGATAATCTTGCGGTTCTCGGACAAAAATTCAGTGATGGTTTTTTACGCTCGGTTTTCATCCATAACACATTTTACGAGCTGGGTCATTCATTTTCAGTAATGCAAATCGACCTTATCACTCTAAAAAGTTCCATACCTTTTATACTTTTCTTTGGAATTGTCGGAACAATAATGCTCAGGAATAAGGATATTTCATAACAATATTTCACAGCAGCACCACAGCATTTAATTGGTGGAGCAATAGTAATACAATACCGCACAAAGACACCTATCGGCTTTGTGCGGTATTGTATTAAGTCTGTATAGAATGAGCTGCACAGATTTTCTCTTTTTTATTTGATTTTGCCTGATAAAATTTTTTTGAAAAATTTTCAAAAAACACTTGAAAAACGCAAAATCGTATGCCATAATATATAATCAATTTGATGAGATGCACCATTAGCTCAGTCGGTAGAGCACTCGGCTGTTAACCGAGTTGTCGCCCGTTCGAGCCGGGCAGGGGGAGCCAGAAAGTTCACACTTTTATTGTGTGGACTTTTCTTATGGTTTGTTTTTGTCGCTTTTATGAAATGGACAAAATATCTCTTAGATTTTTTCTCGTGAATCGTAGTTGTTTAGTAAGCGTCAAATAATCCCCCGTCCCAATGAAAAATAAAAAACCTCGCTGGACTACTCGGCGAGGTGATGGGAACACTAGTCCTTCCACGGCAGCAATATTGTGCCGGGTGGTTGTGAGAACAGCTCAGTCAGGTACTTCTCGGCATCCAATCCGTTAGCCTGAGCTGTGGAAATGACCGAATACAGAATCGCGCTGCATTTTCGCCGCGCTCAGTATTGTTGAACAGCCAGTTCTTGCGACCGACTGCGAATGGCCTGATCGCATTCTCGGCACGATTGTTGTCGATCGGGACGTTGCCGTCCTCTAAAAAGGTGTAGAGATATTTCTTTTCATTCAGCGCATATCTCACAGCATTAGCTAGCTTGCCTTTCCCGCTGACGTTTTGTTCTTCAAGCCATGAGAAGAATGGATTGCCCTTCAAATCTGAACTATTTATACAAGATTTGAAGGGCGATTTTGTATATATAATGCTATATTACGAGGATATATTACATTAGTCAAACGTAATCGTCAAATAAATCACCGTCTTCCAAAGCGGCGGTATTTTGTGTATAATAGAGTCCAAGCAGATCCATAGACTAAATTAGAGTGACTAAGTACAATCTAAGAACCTGTCTTCACAAGATATCGCGCACGTCTTTTCGGCAAATTTTGCCGCTTGTTGCGTTGGAAAAGCTCACCATACGACAGTATGCTTTCACTTTTTCGCCTTGCAATCGACAAAATTATGCTCGAAAACTCGCACACGAATCTTGTGAAGGCAGGTTCTAAAATGGTCTATAGAGCGAGCTGGATAAAATTAGGCACAAGAGGAAAAGTCTATGGAAGAAACAACCACAGCTATCACAGCGGTCAAGCAAGAGGTGCAGCTTCGTGACTGGGCGGCTCGGATTGCACCGCAGCAGGCAAGCGGAATGACAGTGCAGAGGTGGTGTGCAGAAAATGGGATCAATCCCAAGACCTATTATTATCACCTGCGGAATATCCGTGAGAAATGCGTAGCATCAGCACCGGTAATTGTGCCCTGAAACTGCCAAAGCAGGCTGTGGATATGTCAGTGGAAACGCTGATTGCACTGCTGCATGAGTTATGCTGAATGATTTGACGTGTAACTTCCATCCCATTACACTGCCTTAAAAGTACTATTTCTCTTATGATTATCAACAAGAAAACGATAGCTTTCCCAAAACAAAAATGCACCCTTTTCAAGCATAAAGGGTGCATTGTATCAAAATTGCAGTCTTTAGCCATACTTGGACAATAAAATAGATGTCCACCCTTTAAACCGCCTATTTAGGCGGCTTTTTGGCATTTTAGGGGCGAAAAATTCAAGGTCAAAACCATGGCTGTTTTTCCCCGTTTTCTTCGATTGAGAGGATTCGAACCGATGCAGAGGAATATTTAGGAAAAATTCAAGGCATATTTAAGAAGAATAATCTTAAATCTGCCTTTTTTAATATGTAAAATAATCCACAAAATTTTAAAAGCCGTTTTGTCTAATATCACGAATTGAAGTGATGTTAAACAAAGCGGCTTTTTTTGTTTTCTGAGGGAGGTGCATAACAAAAGCAAAAAAGACTGCAAAAAAATGACAGGAGGTTATAATGAAGAAGTTAAAATTTAACAGTACGCTTAATCATAAGCATAGCGACTACAAAACTCATGAGATCATCGTTGAGAAAGTGATCACGCTTTACGAGGAAAGTTTTTTAGAGCTGAAGGATCATCCTCTGCGCGATAATCCGTATATCGCCCAAAACCGTGACCTGATGTATATCGACAGCAATGATACCGCACATTATCTGCTTATGGTTGACTATGACAGCGGAGATGGTATTCTGGTTGAGTCTGAGGGTATGTCATATGCTCGAAAATCCCAATTCATACCAAATGTAAGAGCATTGGTTGAAAACAATGAGCTGACAGCTTCTGAGCGTAAACTGCATAAC
>CAJTYV010000008.1 GCA_910584195.1 uncultured Ruminococcus sp.
AACTATCCCCGGTATACTCGGCAAGCCGTTATTTCAGCTTTACGAAATAACGGCGAAAGTCATGAATACGACCGCCTGCAACGTTGAACGTGCTGTACGCGTCCTCAGCTCCGCCGCTTTTAAAAAAGGCGTGATAATTAACGGTCAGCTATCGCATAAACGCTTGCAAAACAAAAAACTTATCTCCGTGCTTTCAAAAGAATATGCTCACGAATTTGGGTTTGAGGTGGGAGAATAAACATATTTGCTTATTAACGCAACAATCCCGTCAAAGTCTTATTTTATGGCTTTGACGGGATTTTTATAAAATTGTACGTAATTTGTACGTAAATACGCTGAAATTAGCTATATATAACGTATTTATTTTAATGGCGTATTAAATCCGTTAGACAAAAGCATGAAACACATAAGAGGAGTTTCTTAATCTAAGAGACTCCTCTTTTTTCAATATTTGTACTCGGGGTTGTGATCCTCGTTTCGGGTCCTTATGCTGTGGTTGCGGTGGCAAAGACTCTGCCAATTGTTCTGATTCCAGAACAAGACATTATCACCTCGGTGCGGTTTAATATGATCCACATCGGTCGCCTTGACGTACCGCCCCTCTTTCAAGCATTCTACACACAGCGGATAATCAGCTCTTTAAGCTTGTAAAAAGCAGCAGTTATTATGGTATTGTTTCAAAATGTTCAGACGGCAAAGGCGGTCTTGACGCATTTGAGTGGTCAACGGATAACGGCGGAAATATCAATCAGTTTGCATATCATGCATACGACTGTCAGCTTTGGAAAATCGAACCCGTTCATCCGTCTGTTCCAAGCGGAACATATACAATAAAAAATCTCAACAACGGACTTTATATTACAGATAATAACGGAAACGCCGTTCAGGGAAATTCACAGAACTGGAAGATCACCAAACAAAATGATGGTACATACACGATTCAGACCGCAGGCGGTATGGCTTTGACTGTTGAAAACGGCTCAGCGGAAAACGATGCAAATATTAAATTATCCGAATTTAAAAATGATATATCTCAGAAATTCACAATTTAATGCAGCAAGAACGGCTCTTACTCGCTGATGACCGCAGTTTCAGGCGGAACAGCCTGTGCCGATGTTTTTGAGATAAGTACCGCTGAAAATGCAAATATAAATCAATGGGAGTACTGGGGAGGCGACGGTCAGAAGTTTATTCTTGAGCCTTCTTCCGATAAAAGAATAAAAGGCGATGTAAATGCAGACGGTCAATTCAATATTGCCGATGCGGTACTTATACAAAAATGGCTGCTTGCCGTTCCTGATACGACTCTTGTTGATTGGAAAGCCGGCGATTTATATGAAGACGAAAAAATAGACACATTTGATATGTGCCTGATGCGGAAATTGTTGATACAACAAATTGATTAGAATAAAAAGAGCCTTGCCTTATGTCGGTACTGAGATGAAAAAAATGAAGCACAGCAGCGTCCTTCGCCTATCTGTGCTTCATTTTATTTTACTGCTATTCTGTCTTCTACCTGTTCTAAAATATTCCTCATTTTATCCATTTTACTGTAAGAGAATTTATCATTAACGATCATACTGTTCTCAATTACAGAAAGCATATTTTTAATATCCTCAAAAACATAAAAGGAATCCATTTTATCGCATCTAACCTCATTACCGTATTGAAATTTTTCGAGAGAATCAAAAAGCTTTTCAAAAACCTGTTCAAATCCGATATTCTTATTGTATATACGCTCCAAATAATCGGGTTCAGGAAAAAGAAGTGCAGCAACGAAATCCACAAAGACGCATTTTTTTTCCAAAGAAAAATAACCTGCTGCCTTTTGATATATCGCTGGAGAAAGCAGTTCCGGAGGCTGCTTAAAAATTTCTCTCATGCCATTTGCCCAGTTTATAAGAGGATAATCCTGCCCCTGGATCTTCTCAAAAACCGAATCAACATACTGCATGGAATATTTATTCGGGGGTTCATACCGTGTATTACATACGGGTATCCCCTGGGGGGTCATCTGCAAATACCCCTTCAGAAAAAGGAATATAAGGCTTTTTGCAAGATAAACAAGCTCCGTGCCATTCTGGGAAAACCAGCCGTTTGTCATTTTTTTCAGGCAGTCGTCCATAATACGGAAAGCCTCTATCCGGTCGATCTTAATGAGATTTTTTTCAAGAAGCCACAAGCTCGGCTCGCTGTAAAGTCTGCCAAGAAGATTTGCAGAAAGATTAAAGCCCTTGCTGACAGCTTTTTTAAGCAGGGCTACAGCCTCCGAAAAAAGCTGTTCCACAGGAACATCCTCTTCATAATACGAGGACATCTCCAGACCTGATTGAATATTTTCCACGTTTTTTATAAGAGCCTTTGCCTTCATATGGAGCATCTTTCTCTCCTTATCAGGCAGAAAAATTACAAGCTCTTTTGTAAACTGAATATATTTTCTGCATATTGTCAGGTCATATTCACGCCAATATTCAGTCTCTCCGCAAACTATGTCAAACAAGCCTGATAAGATCTTTTCAGACAATTTCAAAGATAAGATCAAGCTTTTATGATTCACGCAGAAATCACAGATAAAATGTAAAATTTCGTGTCTGCTGATGAGATTTTTACGAAAAAACTCAGGATTTCCGTCAATAACCTGTATTTGCTTTTCAAAGTCGATCAGTGAAAAAAACCTTGAATGAATAAAAAAATGATATGAGAAAAGATACGCATAGTTGGCAAGCAAGATCTCATTTTCAATTTTTGCAGTCAAAAACTCCATGGATTCGCTGTAATTCAGGACTATTTTAGGGCTTATAAGAAATATTTTTTCATACATTCTTATCTTATCACTTATAGAAAAATAATCGCTCAGATAACTGAATACCATAGCCTGAACATTGCTTTTCAGATTAAATTCTAAATCATAATCATTAAGTGAAAGCTCCATATATGCATCCGGAACGCATATTAAGTCATGTGCAATGGAAAAAGCAGCAAAGTATTCCTGAAATTCCTGGTGAATGAATCTGAATTTACTTCCGTTTTCATCGGTTTCGCCAAAATCAAAACGTCTGCTGATAAATTCCCATACATCTTCAAATGCATCAGAAAGCATCACACTGCTTCGATGTTCACTAAAAATTTTATTGTAAATATTAAGTATATATGTTTTTTTGGAAATAAGCTTACTGAAAATGAATTTTATTTCTCCCTTTGTCAGTACATCGGTTCGGAGAACCTCCATTTCCCTGCCGATATGCGGTATAAGTATAAAATAAATAAAGAAATAGCTGTCCTGATCGGGAAAGAATTTTTTCTCTATTATCTGCCGATAGCATCTTTTATGGATCATTTCAAACAACTGATATTTTGTTTGAGGATAAATATTCTGTTCCATCGACAGAAAAAACTTATAATAAAGCGGAAAGGTAAGAAGCTGCTGCATTTCTGCCGAGATCAGGAGATTCAATCCGTCTCTGTTCAAAAGCTCATCTATCATTAACGGCGATATTCCGGTAATTGTACATCTTTCAAATTTTTCGAGCTCGATATATTCGGGAATATCTCTGGAGGTTATTATTACTGAAAGTCCGGTAAGATTTTCGGCGATCCAGGCGATCTCTTTTCTTATATTTTGCAGAACAGAATAATTTTTTACCGTACCGCAGTCGAACATTTCGTTATATCCGTCCAGCAAAAGCAAAACTTTGCCATTGGTCAGATCATAAATATCTATTTTATTTTGCCGGGTGATCTCCCTCAGTATATATCCGCTTTTATTATGGTGAGCGGAATAGGTATACAGGGGCAGATCTGCGGCTTGATAAAGAAGATCTGAAAGAGAAAACATAAATACTGCATCAAATCCTTTTTCGTTTTCCAGAATATGCCTGAGCATAGTTGTTTTGCCCATACCTCCGTTGGCAATTATAAGATAACGAAACGTTTCCCCTGATGAAAGAGACAAATTTTCCTCACCGGTATCATTACTGTAAACCTTTTTTCCCTGTGAATCAATAATATTTTGTGTTATTATACTGCCATCGTATTTATTGGAGGTTCCTATTTCCTTTAACCGCTCAATAGACCTAAGCATATTTGCCTTTTCCTTCATCTGGTCGATATATTGATTCAGCTCGGCTCTTAAACACTCATAAAAAAGGGCTATCAGATCTTGTATTCCGTTTCCGGTGACAGATACCTTCAGTTCCTTGCCGGGAAAAACAAACTTAAAGTTCTGTGCGTAAATTTCATTCCAGCTTTCCTTTTTCCAGTAAAAATACTGATTTAGTTTTTCATTGTTTCCGCACAGCGTATCGTCAATAAAACGGGAAAAGGTATCTTCAAAGCACTCCATTTTTCTGGCATCTGTGCGTTCGTAGGAATTCAGAACCTTGCTGAACAAACTGGAGTAAAACGGATTCATATGATGACTAAGATTGCTGGGGCTTGACACTTTTACATCGGTGAACATTGTGAATAAAATGTGTTTTTTGAACAATCCGGCAGATTTAGCAGCTTCGGATTCGTCAACAATTTCCGACTCTACCAGAGAAGCTGCGATCTTATCCTGTATTATATGCTGTAAATTAACTATAAACTCGTTCAGCATTGTATTTTCCCTCCAATCAGTTCGAGCAATTGAAATACCACATTATTCCTGCATTGCTTTTGTGCGATCCGACAAAATCTTCTGCGCATCCCTGGCAGGCTCACTGTGCGGTATCATTTTTATTATATCATAATCAAAAATTTTTTTCAAGAGTCAAGCTCATTCGACTCGTAACGAGTGTCAAAATTGAATTTTTTTCCTTATTGTTTTATAATAAAATTAACTGCATATTCATATTTAAGGCAATGCAGAAATAAAAATTAACGGAGGTTTATATGAAAATCAAAGGTTTCAAGCGCATAATTTCTCTGTTATGCGCAAGCGCTGTCTGTTTCAGTGCATCGCCAATTGAAACAGTCTTTGCCGAAAGCGCTGAGATCGGATCAGATATTTCTGTTGAAGAGAAAAACAGCGCTTCACCGCCTTTAAGCTCCGGAGCTCTCAGCGGCGACTTCAATAACGACGGCGAAGTCAATGAAGCTGACGCATCTGAAATTTCCGGCTATATCTTAGACGGCGGAGCTTTGGAGGGACACGAAAACTGCGATGTAGATGCAAACGGTTTTCTCGACCAGACCGATGCAGATATGATAAGCTCATATGCATCGGGGGAAATAGGCTATTTCCCGATAGGCGATTACTATGACGAAAACGAATCGTACATCACCCGTGGAGAATGGATTCACCGTCTCGTTCAGGGATTCGATATGAGCGTCGAGGATAAAAGCACTATTATCAATTACTATTCCGACCTCAGCGATCACCAATACGGAGAGGAAATTGAAATTGCTGCTAATTTCGGAGTATTCGATGTTCTTGATGATAACTTCAATCCTGACGAATATGTCACCAGAGACTTTGCCGCCCATACAATGAGCTTCTGTCTCGGTTACCCGTCGGATTCAGAGTGCCTGTACAGCGATGTTGACGATGTCTATTATTCGGGAGATGCTCAGGTGGCTTTGAATCAGGGCTGGTTCGTTACGGTAAACGACCAGTTCCGCCCGTCAATGTACGCCCGCTTTGACGAGTACAGCGCTGCATTCAAGGATATGGAGGATGCTGTTCTCTCAACTGAAATAGACGAGAACTATGCCAGCAGCATTGAAGTCGATTCCTCTGTTACCGAAATTACCGATGCTTCCGATATCACATACGACGGAACGACAGCAGTTATTACCGGTTCCTCAGAAACCATTGAAGAGGGCAGTGACTTTGCGTTTACACTCGACGAACTTTATATCGTAAGAAAGGCGGAGTCTGTAAGTATTGACGAGGAAAACGGAATAATGACCATCGAGACTGGTAATCCGGAGGAAGAAGCCGTACAGTCAGTGGACGCCGAGGGATTTGCGTACATCGACTATGACAATATCGAGGTCCTTGACGAAGATCTTAACGTTGATGTTGTTGACGATACCGCTTCGGCGCAGTCCAAAAACATACCTATGCCTTCTGAACCGACAGTTAAAAATGCCGCCGGAACTATTAAATTGAAAAAGACCCTTGATCTTAACGGTAAGATCAAGTTAGGCAGCGGAACTGTAAATCTTAGCGGTAAGATCAAAAATATGCGTGTGCCGTATCAGATAGATATGTCGATGCTTTCCGTTAAAAAGTTCTACATCGGATTTGAGGCAGACGCAGAACTGAAAGCAACTCTTGCCGCAAAACTAGACAAGACATATACAAACTCCAAACCGATCCTGAAAGTACCGATAGTAGGTATCGGCGTTGTCGGAGCGAATGTAGTTGTGTCTGCAAAGGTATCTCTTTCGGGAGAGATAACCCTGACTTATAGCTGCGAGCTTGGCGCAGGAGTTCAGTATACAAAGGGAAACGGTTGGCGTGTGACCAAGAATTTCAAGTCGAATGGATTTACTATTGAAGCAAATGTCAAGGAGAAAATAGGAATTTCCGTTGGCGTTGAAGTAAATCTCGGAAAGAAAAAGCTTGGCGAGGTATATGCGGCGGCAGGAGAATCCGGCTCTGTCAGCATTATAAACCGCAACACAGGCTTTACCTGTACCGACCTGAAAGCTCATTTGTATGCGGAGGTGGGAGCCAATTTCGACCTTGGATTCGGAATAAAATTCTCCAAAACCTTCGAGATAATAAATGAGGATAACTCACCGCTGAAAATTCATATCCACTGGGATAACGGCAAGCGCGTTGAAAACTGCACCTATGGAAAGACCTCTGACAAGCCTTCAAAATCAGTTGACGGCGGCGGCTCACTGAGCGGTGCAAAGGCCGGAGGCTATAAAAAATCCGGCGGATACAGCTCAGGCTATGTCAGAACTTCCCATTCTGTTTCGACTATTCCGAAATATTACACCTCTACCCTGAATTTCAAGGAGCTTGAACCTCCCGTTTATATTTCTGAGGACACAACACTTACCGAGGACTGGACTGTCCATACCGACCTGTATATCACTAACGGCGCAAACCTTGATCTTAACGGTCATAAGCTGACGGCTGAGGGAAATATGTATATTGGTGGCGACGGTGGTATTCTTTATGTTAATAAAGGTGAGCTTATTATCAATAAGGGAAGTGCAGTTATAAACGGCAATCTACATTTACAAAGTGATGATTCGAACATACGCATGGAAAATAAATCCGACTATCTCCTCGTAAAAGGCGATTATATAAAAGATTCCAATTATGATAGCGTCAACATATTAACAGCAGGTACTCTTGAACTGCAAGGCGATATTTTCGGTGCAGATATAAGATCAACCGATATGCACACCATAATCCTTTCCGGTGATAAAGACCAAACGATTAATATTAATGATAATGGCAACAGTTTTAATATGCTTGAAATCAAAAATGCAGATAAGAGAAAGTTTATTGTTGATAAATACTTTTGGGTCTCTTCTTCAACAACTTCTGACGGTGACTTGACTTTTGTCTGCAATGAAAGCGGAAGCGATACTACTTCAATTTCTTTAACAAAACTTACAGGAGCTGATACGCTTACCTTTGACGGCGATTTAACACTGGGAAAACTGGATTTCAGAGGAAGCAAAATAAACGTTAACGGCAATATTGCCAATCCAAATGACAAGGCTGTAAACTTGAATGGTGCAACGATGACTGTAACCGGAAATATGTCTTCTAATTCAGACATTGTATTTGGCGGCGCAACACTGCACGTTGACGGAGATTTTTCGTATTATGGATATGAAAGAACTTTTGATATGACAAATAAAAAAGACCATTTATATGTAGGCGGAAATATTATACTTAACAATGCAGATTATGGTTATAATATTACAGACGGTGAAATTGAAGTCAAAGGAGATGTAAATTTATATGATACCTCAATTACAGGCTATAATAAATTTATCCTCTCAGGTACAGAAGATTTGACAATTTATATGTCAGGATATCATCCATACTTCAACGACCTCGAAATCCAGAATCTTGACAAGCGAAAGGTTTATGTAGACGGTTGCTTTAAAACAAGCGGAACTACCGATTGTCTCGACCAGCCGCTGAATATCGTCAGCCGTGACGGCTCTCTTTCTCTCGGAGAACTAAAGGCTTCAGAACTTAATGTAAGCGGCGACGTAAGCTTCTACGGCTCAACGACCCTTAACTGCAAAAAGGCTGATTTCAACAGCAATCTGACCCTTTCAAGCGGCACGCTTAACCTCAACGGCGTTGAAACCAATGTAAAGAAAAACCTAATTCAGAATGATTATGATTCAAAGTTAGATCTTAAAGGCGCAGCGTTAAACGTACAGAACTACACAATGAATGACGGAAATCTTTATATCAATAAGGGTACAATGAATATTTCAGGCGACGCGACTTTGGGCAGCTATGTGGAAATGGTCAATGCCGGAGATAAAGTAGTTATCGGCGGAGATCTCGATCTGAAACTGGACTCTGCAACAATGCTTACGTCAGGCTGCATTGAGTGTGCAGGAAATATTACAAGCACCAAATATCCTATCAACTCAAATGATGCCTTTAAAATGATCCTCACGGGAAAATCCGATCAGACATTGAATCTTAACTCCTATCCTGAATCATCTGCCGATCATCACTTTGCAACTCTTGATGTCAGAAATTCCGACAGCAGGAAAATAATCCTTAAGGATCTGCTGGATGCCGGCGAGCTTGTATGCGACGGCAAAAACGTAAACCTTACAAGCTCGGGCGGAAAGCTCGTCAATGTCAAACTGCGCTGCGATGTAAATGTTTCCGGAGATCTTATCACAACTGGAAATTATCACGTTATCGACCTCAACGGCTGTAATTTTACTGTGGACGGCAATCTTTACCAGCGCAGCGGAACTATCCTCCCCAACACGGGAACTCTCAGTGTCAAGGATTACAAGATCATCAATGACGAGGATTCCGCAGTTTATTCCCCGTCTTCGGGTATACTTAAAATGGTAAACAGCGGAGATCGCGTTATTGTAAACGGCAGCTTTATTACCTACACAAACAGATCGCATGAAGATTTCCTGACCGCAGGTGTCCTTGAGATCAAGGGAGATTTCTATCAGTACGGCGCAGGCTCTAAGTTTGCGTTCCCTGCAAGCGGTACTCATCTTACTATTCTTTCCGGTTCGGAAAAGCAGAATGTTACTTTTGAGTCATATCCTGATTCACATTTCAATAGTCTGAAAATGAAGCAGGATAAAAAACAGTATACATTCAATGAAGATCCCTGCTGGAATGACATCTGCCAGGATACTACATCACCGATCACAACTGCCTCTTCCACTATCACGACAACATCTGCAACATCAACATCATCCGCAACATCTGCAAATAAAACAAACAAAACAACTACGGCTTCGTCAACTGCACAAACACCTCCGACAACTACTGTCTCCACGACTCCTCCTTCCGACGAAAAGAAAATGGGAGATATAAATTATGACGGTAAAATTGATGCATCTGATGCTTCGATTGTTCTTATTGAATACGCAAATCTATCCACAGGAAGAGGAGGCACATTCACCGACGAACAAAAGGCTGTCGCCGATGTTAATTTCGATAATAAGATCGACGCAAGTGATTCCTCGGTAATACTGGCATTTTATGCTTATCTCTCCACAGGCGGTGAGATAACAGATTTGAAGATCTGGTTTAAAACAAATAATACGCAATAAAAACTTTGTAAAAAGCCCATAGATCTCAAAATAAAAGAGATCCATGGGCTTTTGAATCGAATCTATATAAATTCAACCTTTCCTGTTTCCAGATGATAAATTGCGCCAAGAACTTTTAATCCGTATTCCTGCTCATCCTTCTGGATCTGCAAACTGTGTTCGATCTTCTCACAGCTATGCTTTACGTTCAGACAGCAGGCTTGGCATTCGTCTTTTTCTTCGCCGATAGCCTTGACAATTTCGTCTGTTATGTACTTGATATATCCGTCCGGCTCATGATTCATGGCTGCATCAACAGCGCCGCAATGATCGTGACCGAGAACAACGATCAGACCTGTTCCAAGGTGCTCTGCCGCATATTCAATGCTTCCAAGCTGATGTGGATCAATAACGTTTCCTGCAACTCTGATGACAAACAGATCACCTATTCCTGCGGAAAATATCAGCTCCGGCACAACTCTTGAATCAGAACAGGTAATTATAATCGCGTAAGGCTGCTGTCCGTTTTTACTGAAATGCAGCAGCGTTTCCTGCGACACATCACAGATCAGCTCTCTTGATCTTACATATTTCTCGTTACCAATAATGAGATTTTCTCTGGCTTTATCGGCGGTTATTTTATAAAATTCCATAATGCTTTGCTCCCCTCTCAGAACCTTGATCCATACTCTTTTTCAGATTCTTCTAAATTATCATTCCGCTGAAATGGTCAATCTCATGTTGAATTATCTGCGCCTCAAAATCCTTGAATATCTGCTTTTTCCTCTTGAAATTTCTGTCCAGGAACTCAACAGTGACAGTTTTATAACGTTTAGCTTTTCGCTGTCCGCTAAGAGAAAGACAGCCTTCCTCAATTTCATAAAACTGCGATGATCTATCAATAATTCTCGGGTTTACCATTATAAGATACTTATTGCCGATCAAAGCGACAAGTATTGTTTTGCGCACACCTATCATATTCGCCGCCATCCCAACACAGCGTTGGGAATTGGCTTTTATTGTGTCCAGCAGATCTTGTATTACCTGCATATCTTCTTTATCGGCTGGCTCTGATTTTTGCGCAAGAAAAAATGTATCTCTGACGATTTCTTTTATCATAATTCCTCCAAAATATTTTTGCAGCCTTCGTAAATGTCATCATAGGCAACGTCAAATCTATCTGTGTACCAGGGGTCGGAAACGTCTTTATTTTTCAGTAGCCTGCGGACTTTATTATCAGGGTCGCTGCCGAAGATCCGCATTGTATTTGTCACATTTCTGCTGTCCATACAGAAAAAGAGATCATAGTTATCATAATCGTATATTTTAAGCTGCACGGCTCTTTTTCCCTTGCAGGAAATGCCATGCTTTGCAAGCTCAGCCTTTGCAGGCGGATAAACAGGATTGCCTATGCCGTTCCATATTTCCTCTGTACTTGTTGCGGAGGACGCAATGGCAAATTCGCTTTCCCGTCCGCATTTTTTCAGCATATCTCTCAAAATAAACTCAGCCATAGGACTGCGGCAGATATTGCCGTGGCACACAAACATAATTTTTATCATAGTATCTCCCCCGGCATTCTCATCATAATTTCATCTCCATGCTCTTTCAGCCATAATTTCTGTTTTCTGTAATCCGGCAGGATATTCTCCACCTCCACCCAAAATTTCTGCGAGTGATTCACTTCCTTTCTGTGGCACAATTCGTGTACGATCACATAATCCAGTACCTCCGTAGGCACCAGCATCAGCAGACAATTAAAGTTCAGATTGCCATTGCCCGAACAGCTTTCCCACCTGCTTTTCTGATTGCGAATTGTGATCCTCCCATAGGTCACCCCGACCAATTGAGCAAAATAGGCAGCTCGGCTGGGAATGATCTCCAGCGCCTTATCGGCAAGCTTGTGCATTGCTTCCATTGTCAATTTTTCGACCTGCGACATTTTCTGCTGCCGCTCATTTACAGCCTGCAAATGTTTTTCTATCCAGCCAGATTTTTGATCTAAAAATTCCCTGATCTGTGCATCTGTTATATTGATAGGCGCTTTTAGCTACATGCTGCTGTCGTGTCTGATTTGCAGGGAAATTGTTTTTCGTTTACTTCTAACGATCTTAATATGCCAGGGATCGCAATTTATCATTAATAACCGCCTCCAATGCTCTCCGATTTTCTTTCTTGCACTCGGCACAATGATGCTCGAAAACCCACACACAATTTCTATTTGGACAGATCCTTATTTTTATGTATGCTTACTATTATACCAGACTGCATTGAAAAAGTCAATTATTTCAATGCAGTCTGGTATAATAGTAAGCATAGAGATTAAGGCAACAGCAGGTGCATCGTATTTATCATATTTTAGTTGTTGAAGATGATTTCAATACCAATCAGGTCATTTGTGAATTTCTGAAAAATTCTGGCTACACTGTTACAGCCGCTTTTGGCGGAGACGCTGCCATAGATTGCTTTTTTGAACATCCATATGATCTGGTGATTCTTGACATTATGCTGACTGCCCTGTCGGATGAGTATACACAGATCAAAAGCTTTGACTTGCAGGCGGACGAGTAATAATGTATCAGCAACAGGTGCAATTTATGGTAAGATAAATGAATATGATGGTAAATCATCGAAATTTGCAACAAATTTTTTCCTTTCATCACCATTTAATGCCGGTGTAGAAAACGCATCTGCTTTGGGTTGTACAAAACTTTCATCAGTTGCTATGAAAGCATGTGTTGATATGATCGGTTCACCATATATCCCAAACAATAATTCAAGACCAAATGATGGTTATCCTGTTTTTGAATGGCAAAGCAACCCGTATGAATTCCTTGACAGCGGCACAGCATCAGAACCATATCAAATTTCAAATAAGGAAGAATTGGAACAAATGCGCAGTCTTGTAAATAGCGATTTCTTTAATGCGACATATGGTCATGCTTGTTACATTCAAACTGCAAATATTGATCTAGAAAATGTAAACTGGACTCCTATTGATATCGGATATGAAAAAATGGTTACTTTAATGCAGATAAGGTGTTTTATGGCAACTACAATGGAAATGGAAAATATATTAGAAATCTGTCTGTTGATGAAAGTTCAATTGAAGCAGGATTATTTGGCTTTATAGATGGTAAGGAATCAGCTCAAATCAGTAAATTGGTAGTTTATGGAACAGTATTATCTTCATCAGCTTTGCATGGCGGCGGTATTGCAGGAAAACTTATTAATAATGCGATTATAGACGGCTGCGGCTTTATAAGCGATGTGACAATATCTACATCAAACAATTCAACAATAAGTGTTGGTGGTATTGCTGGCATCATTACTGATGGCGGTACAATTACAAATTGCTACTACAATGGAAAAATTACATCAAGTAAAAATGCTGGAGGTATCCTTGGTATAACGCATTAACATAAAAGGAAAAATCAAATACAAAAGATTATTTTAATTTGGTCTATAATCAGAAGATGATTTAATATTGATTTTGATTTTCAGGGAGTAATTAATTTACTCCCTGATTTTTTCACTATATATTTCTCGGTGGAAAACATACATGATCTTTACATACATAATAGGTCGTTTCACCGTTTAAAAAAGGATATTTTTCATTATCTCTCATCACTGAAACATTTGCAAAAAATGGTGTTTTCGATTTTATTCTTTCAAGTTCAGAATTATTTTTCAAAACAATTGTAATATGTTCCGGCGGATTTTCATGCAGCATTTTAGCAACCAGAAACATACAGTGTCCTGCCGGATAATCGCTTGCCTGAGAGGATAAAAATGCAAGCTGTTTTTCTGCAAGCTCACGGTATTTCTCATTCTCCATAAGCTGATACAATCTGACAAAATTGTATGCCATGACAGGATTTCCGCTTGGAATCGCTCCGTCATAGACTTCTTTCGGATTCAGAAATAATTCTGCGTTTTCTGATTCAGAAAGATAAAATCCACCATTCTTTTTATCAAAAAAATGCCCGATTGCTTCATCACAGAATCGTTCTGCTTTTTCAAGATAACTGCTGTCCAAAGTGGAATTGTACAGTTCGATCAATGCGGCAATATAGTACGCATAATCGTCCAGAAAACTGTTTTCTGAGCATTTTCCGTCACGCCAGCTTGTAGAAAGTTGAGTATCATTACATAAATTTTCCTCAATAAACTTTTGTGCATTAACAGCAGTGTTCAGATATTTTTCATTGTGTGAAACTCTGTAAAGCATAGACAAGGCGGCTATCATCATGGCGTTCCAAGAAAGAAGAATTTTATCATCAAGATGCAGTTTTGTACGCTCTTTTCGGTAATCGTAAAGTCTTTTTAACTCATCATCAAAGTCGGCGTTCAGATCATTGCTTTTCAGCAGATTCGGGATATTAACACACTCAAAATTTCCGTTTTCTGTAATATCAAAAATCCCCGCAAATCGTTTTCCGTTTTCTGCACCAAGAACATGGAGAATCTCATCAAGCGTAAAGATATAATATTTTCCCTCAACGCCGTCGCTGTCAGCGTCCTGCGCACTATAAAATCCACCATTAACAGATGTCATTTCACGCAGGATATATTCTGCCGTTTTTTTCGCTGTATCAAGATAAATTTCTTTATTAGTCAAACTGTATGCCGCTGAATATGCAATTATCAAAAGTGCATTGTCATAAAGCATTTTCTCAAAATGCGGTGCAAGAAAATATTTATCAGTAGAATACCTTGAAAATCCCCAGCCAATATGGTCGAAAATACCGCCTTTCCGCATTTGCAGGAGTGTTTTTTCTGCCATTTTCAGAGCATCGGAATCTTGATTATTCTTTGCATATAGCATCAAAAACAGCAAATTATGCGGCGTTGGAAATTTTGGGGCTGAGCCAAATCCGCCGTTGACTGCATCAAAACTTTTCAAAAATATCTGTAATGCCTCATAGACATGATTTTCATTTTTTGCAATGTTATCCGATTTTGTATTTTTCAGATGTTCAATGATCTGTTTTGCCGATTGCAAAAGTTCTTCACGATTACTGCTCCATTGATTAGCAATAACAGTCAGTAAATCGGGAAATCCCGGCATTCCATAGCGTGAATTCGGCGGAAAATATGTCCCAGCGAAAAACGGCTTTTTATCCCATGTCATGAAAATGCTCATAGGCCAGCCACCGTTGCCTGTAAATGCCTGACATACCGACATATATACGCTGTCGATGTCAGGACGCTCCTCACGGTCGACCTTGATCGAAACAAAATATTTATTGAGAATTTCCGCCGTTTTCTCGTTTTCAAAGCTCTCATGTGCCATAACGTGACACCAGTGACAAGTGCTGTATCCGATACTCAGAAAAATCGGCTTATCTTCTGACTTTGCCTTATTAAAAGCTTCTTCACACCACGGATACCAGTTGACCGGATTTTCAGCGTGCTGTAACAGATATGGACTCGATGTATTTTTTAGCTGATTGCTCATGATAAATCCTCCGATGATTTTTCTTTTAGTATATACACTTTTTAACAGGTCATACTAAAAATATACCATTTCGGAGGGGAGAACAAGAAAAGAGATTATTTTAAGGGCTGGTACTTCAAGTGCAGTAATAAAAATCAGGCGATTGCTTTGATTCTGGAATTTCACGACAATCACGGAAAAAAACTGCTTCACTGCAAATTATTACTGACAACTTGGTGCACAGTTTGCAATTTTCTGATTTGAAATATTGTGAAAAGCCTTTGTATATTCAAATCGGGAACTGCATTTTTTCTGAAAAGGGGATTAAAATTAATATTCAAACCGATCAATTGTCAGTGCAAATATTATACGGTTCAATTAGAATAAGGAATCCTAAAATAATTTAGATAAGCCTTGAATGTATCCTGTGCAGAAAGACAGGTATCAAGCAGATAACCTTTCTGGTCGTTCCATTCATGCAGCCCACGATAATAAAATAACTTGTGTTTTTCATCAATGATAAACGGCGTTATTTGATTTCTAAGACATTCTTTGAATAAGATTAGTCTGCCTACACGTCCGTTTCCGTCCTGAAACGGGTGAATTGATTCAAATTCATAATGAAAAGCAATGATTTCTTCAATAGTCTTTTCTTTGATGGCATTATCGGAGCCAAGCAACTTATGGAGTTTTCCGGCAACCTCCTAACGATGCGGCAGTAATTTTTCTGCCGACCTCGTTGGGAAGTTTCTTATAATCGCCAACAGCAAACCAATTCTTACGGGAATCGCTTGTTCCGTTTTTTAGCGTATAGTGCAGGGTTTTAATAAAGGCTTCACTAAGCTGATGCGTGGCATTTTCGATGACCATATCAATACAGCGGAAATGATTCATAGTTTCAATAATATCATCAACATTGACAATATCGTTATCAATTCCTAGTGTATTTGTTTCATAAATATAACGGGACTGGTCATGTGTCAGCTTACTTCCCTCAATATGATTTGAATTATATGTCAGTTCAATTTGGATTTTATGATAAATTCCACCCTTGACTGCGCTTTTCTTTTCAAAACTCAGAACATCGAGCAGAGTTTTCGGAGCATTACTTTTTTTGCTTTTTCGTTCAGGGCGAACAGCATTTTCAGGAATGTTCCACGTTTTGCCGGTAAGAAATGCGTCAGGAATGCGTCAGGAACGCGTCCTTCTGCACAATAAGTTCGGACTGTTCTTTCTGATATATCCCATTTCTTTGCGATTTCCGCTACTCATAAATATTTCAGCGAATTCTCCTCAAGTATCTTTTATACTGTTATACCATACTATCGGCAAGAAATCAATAGATTTTAGGGGATAATTTTGTGGTTTTTGCCGATGACAGCAGATATATATTAGCGGAATTATCATAGATTTTATTTCGATAGTTTGTCATATCTTAGTAAGAATTTTTTGAATTTGATATATAGTCGGATTAGTCAATTTACGTTTTAAGCAGAGCTCTCTATTAGTTATCTTTCATAGTTTTACGATACTGCGTAGGTGACATTCCCGTCAATGATTTAAACATATGATTAAAATTGGACAAGGAATCAAATCGCTGGCTTTCGCTTTATGAAAATACATACAAGATCATAAATAAAATCGTAAATGACTATGGAACAGGAATACTTCCTGATTTCATAGTCAAGGACACTACGACGGGAGAATTTATTCCGTCTCCGCCAAATTTTCTCGAAAGCGAAAACGATGGAAATTACTACTATAATGCCTGCCGTACACCGTGGCGGATAAGTATGGATTATCTCATTAACGGCAACGCCGATGCAAAAAAATTCGCCGATACTCTGAACGCATTCATTATCAAAAAAACCCAGAATGATCCAACGAATATTATGGCAGGCTACACCCCTGACGGAACAGCTATTTCCGACTGGGACGATCTCTGTTTTAATGCGCCGTTTATTGTGTCGGCAGCCTGTAGTGAAGATAAAACATGGCATGACAAGGTGCGTAATATGTGCATAAATTATGGCGAGGACGTGTATTTTGGTGACACCATAACTATGCTCTGTCTGATCGTTGATGACAGTGGCTGGGTCGTGCCTGAAATCGGAGATACATCCATTCGCGGCGATGTTAATGCAGACGGTGAATTTAACATTTCCGATGTTGTTCTCCTCCAGAAATGGCTTTTGGCAGTACCCAGTGTAGAACTCTCCGATTGGAAAGCAGCGGATTTATGTGAAGACGGCAGACTTGATGTATTTGACCTTTTTCTGATGAAACGTATGCTGATTGAAAAAAATAAAAGTTCTCTATCTGCACAATAAGAGTGAATTTATATGGTTCTATTTTGATATAATGGGACGAACAGAAACCTCCGTAAGATTGATATGCACCCAAAAAGATAGACACTTTTGGAGGTGCATATTTTTTATGAAAAAAACAAAAAGGGAAAACAAAAAGTACTCGCCAAAATTCAAAATTCATGTTATAATGGATATGCGAGAAAACCATTTAGGTTACCACGAAGCAACGAGGAAGTACTTTCCACACTTGGAGCAAAGGAATACTTTTTTGATTTTTCCAGAAGATCGTCAAGAAAGGATTTGTAATTGTTCTTAATCATCTTCTCATAGATATCAAGTAAAGTAGTTCTCGTTGCCAAGTAACCGAGGTAATATTTTTTTCTGAGCTACTGTATGGCTCATTCAGTTCCTCTCTGAATGAATTGTAATATTGACAGAAGAAGCGCTCTTGAACTGAATAATCATCATTTCCTATATTGCTAAGGATCTGTTTCCAGATATCATAGCTATTATCAGCATCCGACATACTGTCAGCCGATGCGATCAACGTATCCGAGGTGTGTTTGTAAGCGGGAACAAATCGAGAATCGACTATGCAGCTGTTATCTGAGAGTATCTCTCCGAGGAGAGGATACTGTTCATAACGGTTTCAGGTGAACATTCACCGCTTATTACCATATCGAATATAGCAGGAGAGTAACCGGATACCAACGCTGCACCTGTTTCAGAACGAGTAACAGGTATTGCGTCGCAGCGGCTGTTGACGTTCCAAAAGATCACCTCCGGGAGCTTATATCCGTATTTACTGTAGAGCTTTTTCATAGAACGGAACAATGTATTACTATTTCCGCCCTCTACACAGCGGTCAAACTGCATATCAGAGATTATGTAAAGCTTTGCTGGCATCTCGGATTGAGGAACACGATTCTTTACGGCGGTTTTAAGTATTAGCCTGAATACTGCCTCCAGATCGGTGTTGGCGATTTCATTGAAAGTATAGCAGTATCGGGTCTTTTCGACGATATCCTTGCCCATGATTTCCACCAACTGCGGAGTTTCAGAGAATGTGATAAAGTGATCAGCAAATGCACCTTTATTATGTTCAGCAAAGTAGATTCCCAGCGACAGTGCCGCATCAATAGGACGTATCCCTATTCCGCAAGTCATTGAGCCTGAACCATCGATGACTGCGATCGCATTCTCATGCTTAACGGCGGACAGATCAGGCAGGGACTTCCAGGCGGCATCAAGGAACAGCTTTTCTTCGGGAGATATATCGCCTTTGATCGCCGCACGTACAATATCGTAGGGGAACAGGCGGTCAGTGTGGAGCTTTGCATCACCGCTGTGGATCTTGTTCAGATATTCGGTATATCGTTCTCCGTCATTGTGTATGAACGCATTGCGGTACTTGAACATGGCGCATGAGGGCTGTACCTCATATTCAAATGTATAGTCACGCTCACGGAGATTATTTTCGATGATACCGATATATCTGCGTAGTGCGGACAGAATTTTTCTGTACTCGGACTCTGACATACTCAGCAGAGCTGCCAGATGTCTGCCCATGTTTCTTGTTTCCTTTGAGGAGGCGTTTACGGAGGGCAGCCATTTAGCCAACAGTGAGACTTTTTTTCCGTCAGCCATAGCAGCCATGTCCTGACAGAGCTGAGTGTTGATCGTCTCGGCAGCGTCTTTTTCAAGAGCTGTGCCGAGAAGTACGCAAAGATCGTCGAAACGACCGTATTCTGCAAATAAGCCAATGTTCTTATTAACGGCTGCGGCATCAGTTTTAACAAGTGCAGAAATAGCTATGCGGAAGAATCGTCTTTCACCCAGACCTCCTCTTGCGTCACGGGCAAAGAAGATGATCTTCATAGCTTTATCGGGATCTTCAGCGTATGCACGGATAACTGTTTCTGCGATCTCCTGTTCGGAAGAATTACGCATAGCGCCTGCCTTGAAGAACATATCGAGACAGTAGGATTCTGTAGAACGGTAAGCAATACCGCCGTTTTCGGTGTGTGCAGTATTTGATTCTTTCTTCAAAAAATTAAGCATGATGATTCTCCTTTCGATTCACCGCCGTACAACAGTAAGTATTGGGATTTGATAGTATTTCAAGTCAGCATTTACCATACGTTTCCACAGGGCAGGATTCGAACCTGCATAAAACCTTTAACTTATGCTGTTGCTGACTTAATATCACTCGGCTCGTCTTTAACAGCCCCCACTAAAAAGCGAGGATACTGTGCCCCATGCAAATAATGCTGTGAGAGCCGAAAAAACATTGTTGGAACAAGACGCCTTATTCATGTCATATGAAAATATGTACCTCTGCTGTGTGCGTCTTATTAAAGGCTATTTAGTATTACAAGGCACATTGTTATCATGGAAAGATAATAATGATTGCTGTTTGTGCCTTAGAGTATGTTTGCTTTAACCCTTGATAACCCCAACCGTGAACAGTCTTTTAACAGGCTCAGTGAAGTCTTTTTGATTTGCCATGACGTCATTGATGTTCTTGTATGCGAAACGTGATTCCTCTGCAACATCGGACTTTTTATTCTTTGCAAGAACTACGTTTTGTTTCTTTAAATCCACCATTACGGATTCAACGGAAAATTTATCCATTGCCGCGGTACGTGAATAAGCTCTTCCTGCGCCGTGGGACGATGACATAAAGCTGTCGGGACAGCCTTTGCCGCGGACTATGTAGCTGTATGAAGCCATAGCTCCGGGGATAATGCCCATATCACCCTCGCGCGCACGGATAGCGCCTTTACGGTGTACCCATACATTTTTGCCAAAGTGATTTTCAAACGCAGCATAATTGTGATGACAGTTTATTTCGTCCGAAAATTCAGGCGTTATTCCGGTATGCTTTTCAAGGTGTTTCGCGAATATATCCTTGACCTTCCGGAGCATTATTGCACGGTTCTCATAGGCAAAATCCATACAGAGATTCATCCATGCAAGGTATCTTTTTCCCTCATCGGTGTCGGTCGGGAGAAATGGCAGATTCCATTCGGTCGGTACTTGTGAAAACCATTTGTCATTCAGTTCGTGAGCTATTTTATTAAAGTACTGTCCAACGATGTTTCCAAAATGACGGCTGCCAGAATGAAGCATTATACCGCACATTCCATTATCATCCTGCTGAAGCTCGATGAAGTGATTTCCGCCGCCGAGAGTACCTGCCTGATAGTAGCCTTCATCTATTTGAGGGATAAGCTCCTTGTCGGCTTCATACAGGTTCATTTCAGCTTTAGCTCGGTCAAGTACCGCAGAAACCTGAGCTGTTTTGTAATGTGAAAATCCTGTTGGGATATTCCGCAGAATATCGCCGCATATGGTCTGTACTAAGCTTCCGCTTCCTGTTATAGTATCACGAAGAAGCGATACAGGGATATTCGTTTGAACGTAAGCCATTCCGCAGCCTATGTCAACTCCTACGGCATTTGGGATAACAACATTCTCGCAGGCGATAACTCCGCCTATTGGCATACCCTTTCCGGCATGGGTGTCGGGCATGAGCGCTATCCATTTGTGAGCAAACGGCAGCTTTGCAAGATGCTCCGCCTGTTCGATACATTTTTCACCGACTGCATCAAGATCGGTCTGCCATATCTTTATGGGGAGCATATTTTCGTTTTTGTTATAATGTACGAACATTTTCTTCACTTCTTTCCTTTAGCTTGATTTTAGTATAACACATAAATTTCCAGAAATCATATAAATTTTTCTGCACACATTCAAAACTGTATTGCAAATCGGAAAAATTTCTGATAAAATATAATTAGAAAGGAGAGGAAAATATGGCAGGATTTTCAGAGCTTATCAAAAATTTCGACAAGACTCGTGATTATGTCAGGGAGTTCTTTATATACGGCTGTAAGGTTCGGAGCGACTTTGACCGCAAGAGCATACGCACATACGGAGATGAAAAACGCCGTGTTGAGAGCTGGATGGGCGACTGTATGCGTTACTGCGATTCAGTCCGCGGCAGAAGCGTATCTATCTCCGTTGACAGCGGACATATTCCCGAAAATCCGCTGTATAGCGCATATTACTCCAAAAGCTTTACGGATAACGATATTCGTCTGCATTTTCTTATTACGGATTTTTTGCAGGACGGTCATAGCCATACCCTTAAAGAAATTGTTGACGCTTTAAATATCAGCTACGGACAGTTTTTCGATGAACAGACTGTCCGTAATAAGCTGAAGGAGTACGTTGACGAGGGGATAATTTTATCCGATAAGCAGGGAAAAACTCTTTATTATTCGCTTACATCCGATAACGCGGACAGATTTCTGCAAGACTTTAAGGGACTTGACGATGCACTGAAATTTTTCTCGGAAACACAGCAATTCGGCATTATCGGCAACAGCATACTCAAAATGCTCGAGTTGAAAAACGACCTGTTTTTCATAAAGCACAACTACATTATCCACACGCTGGAGGATATACTTTTACCTGAAATACTGTCTGCTATGGACGAGAAACGATATATCTCGCTGCGTGTTTTTTCAGAAAAAAGACGCAGAAAAGGTGATGATATCGGGAGCGAAAAACAGGCAGTGCCAATGCAGGTGCTTGTATCGGTACAAACAGGACGGCGCTATCTTGCTGCGTATATACCCGATATGAAAAGGTTCTCGGCATTCCGTCTGGATTATATGAAATCTGTAAAAAAGGGCAGTATTTGTGAGGATTATGACGATCTGAAATCTAAGTTTGACCGCAATATGCCCCACTGCTTCGGAGTTTCATTTGGTATACGCAGAGAACTCGGAGCTGTAACTCCCATGAAGATAGCTTTTTTTGTTGATGAAGAAAAAGAACCATATATCCTTGACCGTCTGAATCGTGAGAAGCGGTGCTGCACACTTGAAAAGTCCGGAGATCATATTTACACTCTCACGGCGGATGTTTTCGACCCTAACGAGCTTATGCATTGGGCCAAAACATTTATCGGACGCATAATCCGCATCGAGGGCGGTAACGATAATATCCGACAGCGATTTTACAGAGATATTGCAAGAATGAATAAAATGTACGGCGGTGATAAAGATGAACATATTCAGTGAGATCTATGGTACATATTTTCGAATTGCGGCAAAGCTTCTTGAAAACGAAGTCACCAATGAAAAATCGGTACGCGAAACTATTAACCGCGAGGGATTCAGGGATTCAGTGCTGTTTCTTCCTCAGAAGCTAATACCCGGAAACGAGGACTGGGGACTTTTCAGCCGTACTGCTGACGGAGATCTTAAACGCATTATAAATGCTCCGCCTGTGAAGGTACTGACGAAATTACAAAAAATGTGGCTGAAAGCAAAGCTCTCAGATCCACGAATAAGACTGTTTATAGATGATATGACTTTCACCAAACTGAAAAAAAGGCTTTCGGACATTCCACCTCTTTACCGCATCGATCAGTTCAGAATTACAGACCGCTTTATGGACAGCGATGACTTTTCCAATGAGCAGTACAAAACAAATTTCCGTATTGCACTTGAAGCAGTTAAGCATAGAAAGATAGTGCATATAGATTATGTTTCCGGACATGGCAAGCGCCTGAACGGCAGGTTTGTTCTGCTGAAAATGGAATACTCTCCAAAGAACGGCAGATTCCGTGTATACTGCTATTTATTGCGGAATGACAAGGTAAAAAGCAGCGGCATTATCAATATTGGACGTATCATAAATATCACAGATACCGGCAGATATTTCAGAACTCCTGTATCCATCGACGATTACTTTTCAAGCCGTAAATGCAGTTCACCTGCGGTCATAAAAGTTACAGCTGAAAGAAACGGCTTTGAACGCTTTATGCTGGAATTTGCCGCATACGAAAAACATACAGTACGTGATGTTGAAACAATGGAGTACACTGTTGAACTGTGGTACGATCAGCAGGACGAAACAGAGCTTCTGATACGTTTGCTGAGCTTTGGACCTGTTATAGAGATACTTAATCCCCCACATCTGCGTGAACAGGCGAAGCTTCGTATAATAAAACAGGCAGAGCTGCTTGAAAATACGCACACGCCATGAGATCAAACGATCTTTAATGAGGAAAATTCGCAAAGAACGATTTTACGGCACTTTTTCTGTTATGTGGATTATGTGATTGTTGGCGTTGCGTTTTTTACTGTTCTCGGAAGTAAGTCTGGTGTGTTCTGGAGATACACACTAAGTTGAATGTGACAGAGCATTCGATTTTACCTTGTAAGCGGAAACAGGTCGAGATAATTATTGATAAATTCATATGTAACCAGTATAATAAAGACAAAAGCAGACACATGGTACAGAATCAGATGCCATTTCATCATCTAATAAATTATTTATTTGTTTTCTATATTCCTAATTCCTTCAGTTAGACAAATATATGTTTTTATATGATACTTTTTCAAGATTTTTCAAAGCAGTTTTATTATATGCAAGCGTCGCAAAAATTATATCACACCAAGAAGAAAAAATCAAGCATATGAAATCCTTTTCACAGCCTTTTTATTACAAAGCGGTCAACCGTGTGATACGATTGACCACTAATAAATCCATTAATAGCAGATAAATCAGAATGTATTAGTTGATATGATTAAGACGGAGTTTTGCTGCCTTACGAACATCCTCATGCTCATTATTTAACAATTCAAATATCTTTGATAATGGTGAATTGGGATTCAAAATAGCTGTTTCTCTCACTTCAAAATCCTTATCTTGAAGTAATACTTCAAGAGTATCCGTTGATGTATGTATATTTTCTGCAACACTTTCCCGAACTTCAATATATGGAGAATAGGATAGTTTATCTAATAACTTGGCGTTTATCAGATGATCCGCAGCATACCAAAGTTTGGCTCTTTTCTTTAATTCTCTGCGAGAAATCGTTTCCCCGAAAAGTTTTGCAGTACCGGCAATCACTTCTTCTCTATTGTAATTATCATTTTCATGCCTTATATTATCAAGTTGAGATTTTAAGACAAACATGATTGCTCCACCTTATAATTGTTAAATTTCGATTTATGCAACTAAGTTTTACAAACTAATTGTATCATACCGAACAGAAAAAGTCAATCATTCTTTTCGCTTTTTACAATAATGCTCTATTGCCTGTGAAGCAAATGCCGCCGTACCGTTTCCGCAGGAATTGTCGATGTTATCAGTCAGTTCTCCGCCGCCTGCATACATCTTACCCAGCGATGCAAGTATTGTATCGGTACAGGTGTAGAGATGTTCCGTAATGTAGTCCTGGATCTTCTTTACCTGCGTCTGTGCCTTATCCGAATCGGGACTTTCGTTTTTCATTGTTCCAAATTTCACAAACAGGCTCATAAATCCCTCCGCAAGCAGTTCGTCTTCCTCCTGAGTACGGTCTTTCGTTTTTTCAAGAAATTCCTTGTATACGTCAGTATCGCACCACTGGTCACGGGCTTTTTTTGCGTATTCGTCCAATTTTGTTCTGTCAAATGCTGAAAAATCCACAGCTCTCACTCCAATCATTTTTATTCCACGGGCGAAATGGATAAGGTTTTCTAAGTGCTGCTTCTTTAATTCAAGCAGTTTGATCTGCTGAGAAAGTGCCTTTTTACTGTCAAAATTAGGACTGTCAAGAATCACTTTGATCTCTTTAAGCGGAAATTCCAGTTCACGAAAAAGAAGTATCTGCTGTAATCGTTCCAAAGCTGTATCGTCATACAGCCTATATCCGGCATCTGTCAGTTTAGTCGGACGCATCAGACCTATCTTATCGTAATATTGCAGTGTGCGCACACTTATTCCCGTGAGATCGCTAACTTGTTTTACAGTCATCATTTTGACCACTCCTTCCGTGTATGTACTTAGTATAAACTATTACGTAAGGTTAGAGTCAAGTGATTTTCAAAAAACTGTTAAGACGCACAATTCTTGCATCGTTATTTTATCTAATATGTATAGAAAAGGAATCAATCAAAAAATATCCTCTGATATGATCGCTTGCCATATTTTGAGCGGTTATTATATTTCTTCTAATCTAACGGTTAATCAGCAGCCGTTTCATCATGCATAGGTCGAATACGTCCAGTCTATCGTCTTCGCAAAGATCCGCTGCTTTCCAATCATAAAGTTTTGCGTCAGGTACAGTCAAAAGCCATTTCTGGAACAAAACGACATCGGCAATATTGAACTCGCCGTCTGCATTTACATCGCCCTGTACTTTTGAATCAATATCAGGTTTGGGAGGTATTTTTTTCTGCGGATAAATATTCCGAAAAACCCCCAGCGATTGCAAAGGTCTGCCGCTGAAATCAAATAAAGCCTGATTATCGTAGGCTGAACCGCCTGCGCCATTTACTGAATTATCGTATTCCGCCGCATAGTCAGTTGCCCAACCCGAGCCGTATTTCTTCCACAATTCACACTGCTGCTCCCACGAGATATTATTTACTCCCAGCCATGCAGGCTCCCAGTAAAAAACGCCTATGCCCTTGTTTCCTACATTTGCTATAGCCTGAAATACATCGGCAAGGCACTGTGCCTGTCCGTCTACAGAGATGTCATACCTAAAAGCAGCGTTGTCAGAGCCTGCTGAGACTGCGTTTCCAAACGTATCGCCGTCCTCGCTGGTGTATGGATACGCTGTTTCGGCAACCATAACATATTTGTCGTATTTATCGGCTACCTCTTTAAGAACAGCAGTAAGATTTTCTGTTGTACCATGCCAGTAGGGATAATAGGAAGTTGCAAACACATCATAATCAAGACGGCATTCGTTCATCACCTGTGCATACCATGCGTAATAGCCCGTTGATGGATTAGCAAAGTGATGTGCGATCAAAATTGATCTGTCAAAATCACGGACAGCTTTATTTCCGCTTGCAAATAAATCACAAATTTTATACATATCCTTTTCACCGCAGAAAAAGCAGTTGGTTTCGTTGCCGACCTGAACCATACCGATATTTCCGCCCGATTCGGATATCGTTTGCAGAACCCATGAAGTGTATTTATATATCTCCCCCTTCAGCGTTTCATGGTCGTGCTTCTGCCAATATTTAGGGCGAGTCTGTTTTTCGGGATCAGCCCAGAAATCAGAATATTGCATATCCACAAGCAGTTTTATGTCATATTTAGCAGCACGTTTCCCGATTTCCGCAGCTGTATACAGGTCGCAGTTCCCTCCGCCATAGCTGTTTCCGTTTTTGTCATAGGGATCATTCCAAACACGTACTCTGATGTAATTTACGCCGTATTCAGAAAGCGTCTTAAAAATATCCTGTTTTATTCCGTTTTCATTATAAAACTCAACGCCTGCTTTTTCTATCGCTAAAATTGATGATATATCAACGCCTCTTACTGGCTCTCCATCGTTTACCGACATATCAAAACTGCCAAAATCAACCGTCTTTTCCGTAGCATAAGCTATATTTTGTGAACATCTTTGACACGGGAAGTTATAAACTGTTGATACCAAAAGCAAGGCGGTTGAAATTATGACGGCTGTTATTTTTTGCCATTTCATAAGCTATCTCTCCTTTTATGCTTTTCATTTTTCTCACTTTCAACTAATTTGACATTATATTTCAATTTATGCAAAAGTACTGAGCAAAATCCGTTTCATCATACATAGGTCAAACACGTCCAGTCTGTCGTCTTCACAAAGATCTGCTGCTTTCCAATCGGAAAGTTCAGCGTCCGGTACGGTAATAAGCCATTTCTGGAAAAGAACAATATCAGCGATATTAAACTCACCGTCCGCATTTACGTCACCTATGATTGTCTCTGATGTCCGGTTAAACGTGTCGTTTATGACTTTAAGAAGTGAAAAATCCCCTTTGGCATCCTGTGAAAGCTCCCATAGCATAATACCGCCGTATTCCTTGGCAAGCTCGGATTTTTTTGCTATGGTAGACGCTCCGTTGTAGGCTGCGCCGTCAAAAATATCCGCATCATAATAGCTCGAATCCTTGTATATTATTTCAGAAAACGGCACATAGGAATTCCAATCCAATGAACCGTCAGACAGATAACCTCTGCCGTAAAATGGAACGCCGAGAACCAGTTTTTCATCGGGTATTTTCTTCTCGGACGAAAAATAATTCAGACAAATTTTCGCATATTCATAGGAAGCATGGGACTCCTTATCAAGATCGTTGTCATAAGCCATTACGTTCACAAAATCAAAAAGTTTAAAGGTTTCGGGCGATATCTTTACAGATGCCCATTGAGCCGTTGCAGTTGACATTTTCATATCATTGTTATCGCAGAGTGTTCTTAGCTCGCGGCACCAGCTATCATAATAATTCCATATCAAATGATTGCCGGAAAGCTCTATATCAAGGTCAATGCCGTCAAGACCATATTTTCTGCAGTAATCAATGATATTTTCACTGAACGCCTTCATTTTTTCGGACGAATCTATGTATTGAAGGTATTTGTCGCATCCGCCTGCACCACCCAGTGCGGCAAACACTTCAACGTTGTTCCGATGTGCAGTTGAAACGATATTTTTCATCTCATCGTCCGGAATATAACAGAATAACGTCCCGTTCTCATTCGGATTACAAAATGCTATATTAATATGCGTCAGCATAGAAAAATCCGTGTCCATATACGCCTTATAGCTCCAGTCCGGAAGATAACCGACAATGCGATTTGTACTTACACCTACATCCATATTTGAGGAATCACGCATTTCTTCCTCAGCATATACAGTAGATCCTACACACGAAATCAGCATCAGACCGACTGTAAATCCGGATATGATCTTTTTTAGTACCATAAGTCACCGCCTATTGGTTCATATTACCATTTTAATTATGAAGTAAAAAATCTCTTTGTGCGATGTTAACTTCATACTATCATTATATCAGCAATTCAATGTAAAGTCAACTGTTAAAATGGCATTTTAATTAGAGCGTGTTCACTTAGCTTTTGCAAAAATTAATGCTTGATATGCTTCTTTTCCTGTAAATAAATTATACATGAAAGCTATTTGTACATACTGATCATAGTTTATACGATTTACCTCGTCAGCACCTATTAAAAATTTAACACCTGATTCTTGGAAAACTTCTGCTAATTTATCATTTTGCAAACCATACTATATTCTTCTGATGACATAAAGCTGTTTAAACTGCTGTCAATAGCTTCACAATTTTCCACAAATTCTTTTGTATCCGTTTCATTCAATTCATCCTCCGAATAAACATCTTTATTTTCAAGAAAAAATGAGAAAATATCTTTGCGAAAAGCAAATATTCCACTGCAAGTGCCTATAAAAATAACAAGAGAAGTAACCAATGAAGCAATTTTATAAGGTTTCTTATTTTTTACGGCTTTGCTAAGGATTTCAATCAATATAAGGTGTATCGCGAAATCCTTCTTCCTTCAGACGAGACACCATTGCATCAAAGTTGGGCTTCCACAGGCTTTTAAACCAACGCGACTTACCAAACCATTTAACTAAAGTTGGACTTATGAAATAATAAGTACGGATAAATGCACGTCCATACCAAGTTTTTGATAACCTATAATCACGAAAACGGCGAAGAACCCAAACCTGTGGACAATCATAAGAACCGTAAACTGCTGTAGCAATATAGCATCCGCCAGCCGATTCGTTAGATGACACTCCATTTTCCGAATTATATAATGTATTCAACAGCGACTGCGCCTTTTCATGAATCACTTCAAGTTTCATAACAGCAGCATCATTTGAGTTTAATGCTGCTTGCGCCCATTGTACAGCAATATCAGCATTTTGTTCTCTACCTTTTCCAAGTGCATACACAAGAGCAATTTTATAACAAGCATCGGCATATCCTTCATTTGCAAGTGTTTCCCAAAGAATAATAGCTTTTTCAGGATCAGCCGCTGCCCCGAAGCCAGTATGATAATATTGAGCCAACATAAAACGTCCATAGCTATCCCAACCCTTTACCCTTGACAATTTTTCAACGTAGTAAAAAGCCTTGACAGGATCTTTGGGGAATCCTGCATCACCTAATTCATAGCGCGTAGATAAAGGTAAGAATGCTGCTCCGCACCCTGCATCGGCAGCTTTTACTAACCACTTATTAGCCTCATTTTGATTTGCCGGAACTCCCCTGCCATTACTATATATACTCCACAGTGCAAGCATAGCTGACGATGAACCATGAGAAGCGGCTCTCAAATTCCACTGCAACGATGAATTATAGTCACCCTTATTGGCAAACTCTCTGGCGAGTTCCGCTTCGGCTTCGACATCACCATTATTAGCTCTCATAACTAATTCTCTCATATATTAAACCACCCTTACTTTGATTTTATCAACATTTTTTATATAGCAAAATAGAATGCTATTCTAAAAATTGCCATAATATTTAAGGCAACACTTCACAAAGAGCATTTATCAGCATATTGCAAACATATGATGTGCAAAATCATGTTACTCCTTGTATGGTGTTGCCTTAAAATCATTCTGTTAGTTATTGTTGCCACAGATAAGATTATTGATAATTCTTTTAATAGAGCAACAATCTTCGAAACATAGTACAAAAAATGTCATTTAACTTTTCCTACTAAGACAGCCGCCTCTTTCGCGAGGATAGTAGTAAGTATTATACCAACCGCAGTAATCTCTGCCATTACTGTCTTTATCTTCTGGATGCCAGTATATGCATCCAATACAATTTCCACTACTGAAACATCCTTCCGGGATCTTAACAGAGCAAGGGCAAACATTTTTTTCCGCTTTTTCATTTGTATTAGTTTTCATAAAAACCTCCTAAATAATAATCTTAAACATTTCATTTGAAACAAATAGTGTTTCTTCTTGCAATCGTGCTTTGTAAAAGATGATCTTATGTTTCGGAAACACCAAGGGTAACAAAAGACTATCTGAATACGAACGGATATGAAACAAGATATTCTTAATGTATTTTAAATCACCTACTGATAATTGTATATCGCCTTCATAATGAGAATGGTATATGCCACAAAACTGAATTTTTTGATTAATCCAAGTTACCAAAATTTCATTTAAAAGCGATGTCGATGGTTGGTAGCAATCTGCTCTGTTATTATTGATTCCCTTATCAGGATAATAACTCGTAATAATATTATTTTTGCATCCTATTATTCCTCCTGTTTCCGGTGATGGGCAAGGCGTATTGTATAGAATAGAATCGAAAACTTTTTTCTTAATTAAAATCATATTTATTGTGTAGAGATATACTTTGCAAAAGTATCATATTCATCAAACAACCAGAAATAGGCTTCAGAATAATCTGTTGGAATAACATTTGCTTCTGTAGTATCTGATTCTGTACTGATTAAGCCGGACTTGCTCTCAAGCGTAGAATCAGGTATCTCTGGTGTTGCCTTAACATTTTCTCCATGCTATGATACGCTTATTTCTGAAATGCAAGTATCTTGATATTTGTTTCCCTCATAAACAGATTTAATAATAATTGTCATAGAAGATGTTTTTGTTTCATTGTTAAATGAGAATGTATTTTTACGATTATCCCATCCATCTGAACATTCAAAATCATAACTATTTCCATCGGATAATACGACCGTAATCTTTCGAGGTCTCGAATTCTTATAGTATAAATCCTCACTTGTACATAAGCCGTTCCAAAGACATAATTCGCTTATTTCATATGTTTTATTAAAAGAAAGCGTAATAGATTCTCCGATACCATTACCATCTGCTCCTTCGCTCCAGCAGGTTGTAATATCATTATCAATAATATTTTGTGCGGAATAATTATATGTTTCTTCATCATAAATTTGAGATGATAACTGACTACTTGCGCTAATATCTGATATATAAGGAATGGAATGAGCATCAGATGATTCGTATGTGTTTAAAGAAGCATTACTTGAAGAACTAAGTTTCATGTCTACAAGGCCAAATGACGTTCCACCTGATTTCGATTGATTATCGTAAAAATAGATTTTTAAGTTATTACAATCTGTCACATCTAAATTGATATCAAATGGGATCGTGTCCGGTGTCAGTTTATATTTTTGAATCAAGGTTTCATCATTCCAAAATTCCAATGTAGTATTAAAATCTTCTGTATTATAACTTTTTATAAGCTTGCATTTGCCTGATAAACTCTTATACTGACTATCAAGATTAAAAACACTATATGCCCAACTTGATTCGTTCTTGTAATTCCATCTCGCTATCCAGCCCTCTAATCCATGTTCATAAGAAGTATTATCTATGCAGACATTACCCCTTGAATATTCATGTGATCCGATTGGATATACGAAACTATCTCCTTCGTTTCCAGTATATCTGTCTGATGATATGATCGGACATTCATCTAAATAACAAATTTTATCAACAATTGACGTAAAACGTTCTTTTGTAGTAGTTGTTTTAATAGCCGTTGTCGTAGTAGTTTTCACAGCGGTTGTTTTGGCAATAACAGAAGTATTTTTAACTCTCTCTTCGTTTATCAGTCTGAATGATTCTCCTCCGGGTTTTATCTTAGCCTGAGCATAATTTGCAACATTATCAAAAGTTTTTTTATTGATAAAAGTACCGTATTTAGAACGAGTTCCATTATATTCTATATAAAAATCAGTGTCTGTATTTTTCCATATAAACTATGAAAATTTAAGTGCGTTCTGAACACTGTCTCCATGCATCAGACTATATACAAATGCTGAATGCAAATAAAAATCATAGTTTATTAAAACAGAGTTATTATAACCAATTACAGACTTCGCACCACAATTTGAAAAGGCTTCAACCAATTCGTCTGACTGATAGCCGTGACAACTACTAATCCAGACAATACTGTCTTGTAGTTTGTTATCTGAATAATATTTTTCAAAAAATGACGGTTTAATCCACCAGTACTTTTCATTAGAACCATTCGGCTGTACGGTTAATATTTTTCCGGATTCAAAATCCTCTTTATAAGCCGAAAAATTATCCTTTGAAACCTTTTCCTTAAGACAGATCAACGGATATTTCTTTTGAAAATTTCCGTGTTCACAAATAATAATCAAATCATACCCTATAAGCTCTGTTTTGAAATCTTCAACAGTACAATAACTATCAATATTTGTTTTTAATCCGTTTAAATTCCACGTTTTTTGATTTTCCAGATAATCATCATAACAAACAGCATTACCGTTTTTTACATCATTTTCATCAGACCACCCATACATATATAAGGCTTTCAATTCGAGATCTTCAATCTGTTTTTTACTATAAGGGTAGTTTGGAGAATCAAAATTAATTTCATCTTTTGTTGAATCCACTAATCCATTTGATTTCCATGAAACATATTCATTTGTCTGAGCATTTCCGGCAAAATCCTCATCATACTCTCCCATCAATATACCCGACTCTGCGTTATTTGAATATTTATACCAAAAAATTTCTGATTCATCATCATATTCTACAGAACCTTTAAGAACAATTCCTTTTTTCTCCATTTTTTTTAATAACTTTTGAACTTCACTTTTTTGTTCGTGAATGTCCATTTTATTAAATTCACTATCAGAAAACAAATCATTTATCTTATCGTCTACCTTTGAATATACATCTTTATTTCCATTACCAAAACAAAATGATGAAATATCTTTACGCAATGCAAATAATCCGCCGCAAGCACCTATAAAAATAACCAGAAAAACAGCTAAAGCGGAAATTTTATGGGAGGTCTTTTTTTTAAGAACTTTTTGAGTTACAGCATTACCGCATTTTGAACAAAATTTAGCTTTTTCTAAATTATTCGCACCACATTTTTTGCAAAACATATTTTTACACCCACTTTTATTATTAAATAATCTCATGAATAATATGTAGTTCGATCATACTCAATTTGAATATAATCATAAACTTTATTGTCTATTACGATGTACATAGATATAACTTCATCACAGTATCTTGCCATATAATAAAGATTTTTTTCCGATACGTTAATAGGCTCAATATAAATTATATCATCAATATCAGGCACATGATTCTCATCTGCAAGAATATATTGTTTACCATATGTATTCGATTCCATGAAATAATACATAAGTTTCTTGCTGTCTGCTGCATCAGCATGGAACAGCTCACCGCAACTTACCGCATCGTCCCAATGTACGTCTTCCTCATTTATACATTTTTCAGCATATTCAATATCATATTCTTCAGAATTACTTGAATAATCATATCCATCACTAAACTGCATGATCGGCTGCTTATCCTTATATAATGATAAAATCTGGTCCTGAAGGCTGCTATCGTATTTTTTAGCTTTAACGGTATCATACAGCGATTCAGCTTTTTGATCACGCCGGTCTTTTTTATTAATATGTTTATCCGTATTATCCACAGGAGCATCATTTACAGCAGTTCCGGTTTCAACAGATGCGGATGAATCGCCAAAAACATCATTATCACCAATGCTTATTTCGGTCTTACTATTTTCAGTATTATCGGCTACATTACCTTCCTTGATATTGTTGCTTTTTTCAACAACATTGTTATATCTATTCAGCAGCATACTATATGACGCCGAAATACATACTACTGCTATGCATAGAACCGTGATAATGACGTTTTTAATTCTGTTTGACATAATTGAACGCTGTATAGCAGACTTATTTTCATTCAAGTCATCACTAACACCATTTTCGGATGTTTGTAATACAGTCTGAAAATCATTGTATTTTTCATGAAGCATCGACTCTTGAACGGCATATTTCTCCTCAGTTACTTCAACACATTTTAAATCCGACTTATCGCTCAGGATCTCATGCATTTCAGAAGATTTGAAATAATTATTATTAAATCGCTTCGTATTTGCTGAACCACAGTATTCGCATTTATCTGCATTAATTTTTCTTCCGCATTTTATACAAAACATTATATATAGCCCTCTCTGAATGCAATTATAGCAAACGTATTATCGTTAAACCTATTAGTGCCAAAATCTCAAACAATGCATGGAATCCCATCCAAATCATCATTTTTATAAGAATTTTTTTAATCTTTCCAATATTTAAAATCTTAACACATCTTATGGTCAAATAAAGTTGAACAATTTCAGGTATAATATAATACACTCCATTTAAATCAAAAATTGATTCGCATTTGAAGGTATTCATACTTACAGAAAGAAAAACAATTGTTGCTGCACACAAAATAATCATGAAAATTCTCTCAAAAGTACTGCAAGTATTTACAAATTTCATTTTTTCTTCGTGCTTTATATGATCCTCCAACGAATCTACCCACTCTTTTGAATCACCATATAATTTATCAGAAAACTTTCCTATAGATTCAGATGTTTTCATTTTATGCGGTCTTGCTCTTGGGATCGATGCTACTTTTGCTGGATGCGAATGCTCTTCAACTGAACTTCCTGCGGATTTTTTAACATCGCCGCTATTCATATAATCGGAATTCTTCAATTTATCAAAATATTTTTTTGAATCGACTTTGGATGTAAAACAAATAAGACACTCTTCCGAATCATCGGAATTATTCGTTTCACACATCACACATTTCCACATAAATTTGCCTTTCTGCTATGACTGTTTCATATTTATATATACACCGTTTGAGGCTTTGGCGGTTATATTCTTTTTTGGAGAGTGATTTTTAAGCAGTCTGTTTAAAACCTCCTCCGCACTCAACCTTTTTTCAACATCTTCACATAGCATTTCACGAATCAATTCACTATGATTAGATCGTATACTTGGATTTATTATCGGCTTATCTCCATTCAGTACTGCCTGTCCGAGACAATCAAAATCATCGCTGTATTTAGGGAATTTACCACACAATATGATATGAAAAATAATGCCAAGAGCAAATACATCTGATTTTGGCGTAATATCCACATCTTCCTCCGCCATATATAAGAGCATTTCAGGCGAAAAATAGTTTTGATCGCCAATAATATCATCCGGTTCAGGCGGAACTGAGGTTAGAAAACTTGCATCAAAATCAATTATTTTTACTGTGAAAAAATCTGATACAGTTGATTTCAAAATGAGATTATCAGGTTTTAGATCCGAATGCACTATACCATTTTGGGCAAGAAGCGATATTTCGTGCGCAAGAACTTTCATTATGATTTCTTGCTGGGTAAGTGATTTATTATGTATATCCTCAAATTTCAAATTGCTTGATTCTATTTTTTCTGTAATAAGATAATAAACATTTTTTTCGAGAAAAAAATCAAGTGGATTGATAATATTGCTTCCCCCGCAGTTTATAATTGCGTTATAAACTTTTTCATGTAAGGTATACCATTCTTCACACTGATTTACCATTCGTTTTCGTGTTACTTCATATATATCCGCGTCAGCGTCGGGAAATTTAGGCGTAAGAAATTGCTTTATGAAAAATTGTTTTCCATACTTTTCTGCAAATCCCCACATACAGTTTCCCGCATTATTTGATGAAAGAGGAACTTTTAAAAGATAGTCTCTCACATAATACGGAGTAAAATTACCGCTGTTGTTCATTTTTGTTTTAACTTCACTCATATCAAATCTCCGTATTAAGTTGACAGCGATAATATGAAGCCTTATATTTTTTCCATAATTCTTCCAGTTGACTATCATTACTGCCGTCTTGTCTGTCTATAAATTCATTTACAAGCAGATTCTGTCTATTAAGATAATAATGCTGCATCTGAAAAAAAGAATCAAAACCAAAACAGGCAATGGTCATTGTGTAATCATCACCTGTGACCGCCTTTATTCTGCTGCATAAAAGTGTATGCCACTCGTCAGGATCTTTTGCATTGATTAGTGAATCAAGAATAACATTTTCAAAATTCATAGGCGTCAAAAAGTATCCGAAACAGCCGTCTGTTGCACTTATCAGCATAACAGGCTCATTTATATTTATGACACCGCTGTGCAGAGTGAAATCTCTATCTCCGTTTGCGATATTTGTGAGAATGCCGTCCTCTCTGAGATTAGCAAATGCATCATCCGCATTCATATCAATATCATCTTTTGTAAGTTGACAGAGTCCCCTTTTGTCTAAGATAAATCCCCTCGAATCTCCTGCCCACAGATATTCGCAAAGCAGTTCGCTTGAATCAGACTGCTTGGCAGCTATGACGCTTATTGTAGTTGGAAGACTTTTATTTAGAGTTCCGCCAATAATAACAGCATCCTGCTGTGTTATTTTTTCTTTTACTTCTTTCAGAGTTTTTGATACATATGGCTGCAATTTGGATGAATCACTCTTATTAAATAACAGATCATTATTTCTTATAAAAATATCAACTGCATATGCAGCGGCTTGAGAACCGATCCATGCACCTTTCCTATTGCTGACTGCCGGATAACGACGAGCTCCTACTCCTCCGCAACCGTCAAAAACACCCATTACAACAATTCCATTTTGCATATTATTAAAAAAATAGGAATCTTCTCCGCAGCCGTTTATGGCTTCTTCTTCAAATATAAAAGGTCTTATAGTAGAAAGTTTCATGCATTCATCCTCATATGCTCTCAACGATCGCACTCATAATTTGCTGATACTGTAGTTCTTTCAACCCTTCACCTGCGATGGAGGGATAGTGAACCACATTATTCCAGTTATTAATAATGTTTTCCCACGGATATTCTAATTTAGGATCGTAATCCGACTTTGCACACGGAGTATAAAGTATCAGGCGTTTAGCCCGCATGTTCATATACCCCATTTGATCATTCTCCCACCATTCTGTTAATTCCTTAAAATCTTTTGCCATTCCGGAGGGATATAATGCTTCGTGCTTTGCGAATCCGATCGGATGTGGAGGTGCATCAGACCAAAGCACAATTATCTGTCGTTTCTTAGTGCTTGTCTTACTCCAGTCAGAGCGAATTGCATACGCAAGTGCCTCAAGACCGTCTTCCGGAGCATCTCCACCGCCGTCTGCAACTATTCCGTTTACTGTATTCGAAAATTCTCTCGAATCATCGGGCAAAGTAAAGAAATCTGTCACAAGCATTGCCTGATCTCCATCGGCAGCATAATCACGAAAAGCAATCAGCTTGATTCTCACTGATTCGACTCTCTTGTTTTTTGCATTGAGTGCATTCATCAAATCTGAGTAAAAACCTAAAGCATTAGCTTTTACCGTTTTGAGTACAGGATCCATACTTCCGGTTGCGTCGACACAAAAAACAAGATCGACTGTATATGTCATCTGACCACGAATACTGTTCTGCATAAAAATACCTCCTGATTATAACGCTGATGGTTTGTGAAAATTTCTTTCCGCAGCTTTAATTTCTTCTTCTTTGATTTTTTCACCTGATGATGTTGTTCTCATAGAAGAACGCATTGATGATGAACTTTCTTCAGGCGATGATATTGCTGAAACCGATACCGGTTCATAAATAGGTTCAGCAGCAGTTTCTGAAACATAATCTGTTTTAGCCGTAGATATAGAAACAGCTTCTTCTGTTGATGCACCACACATAGAACATACCTCTGCTTCATCCGGAAGAATGGCATTGCATTTTGAACATCTGTTAAGAAGCGTTTCAAAAACATGTCCGCAACTACAGCAAAAATTAGAATCATCATCAACCATTTCGCCACATTCCGGACATAATTTACCTCCCCCGCACTCTAATGATGCTTTAGGTGGTATAGCAGTTCCGCATTCCATGCAAAACATACTATCAGCTTCAAGCGCTGCACCGCAGCTCGTACAGCAGTTTTCGCCTGCTCTATCTTTCTTTTTTTTGTTAAAAAACCCCATTTTTAATATTTCTCCTTTGATTATTCATTATAGCTTTCATCATAGCAATCGGCAGCAAAATTTATCATGTTTCTTGCAAGCTGATATGGAACTATAAACAATCCCAGAAATGCAGCTACAAAGAGCTTTACAGTAAAGTAAATTAGCCATCCGGCAATTGGCATCCACACAAACATTGCAGGCGTAAGAAAATTAATAAATCTCCATCCATAAATTATTGCAAACAATACAGTAATTGGTGCAATAAATGGAATTTCAATTGATAATGCTACAAGTCCGAACGCTATAAGGTAAACGATGATATATGTAAGCATCTTTCCTAAAGCACTTCCAACCATTCTGCCAAATACTCTTACAACCGCATTTCCTTTTTTTACCGCTTTTGGATTAGGCTTTACAGACACTTCTTTTTTATAAGAAGTCATAGATTTTTTGGCTGCAGATTTAGTATTTCTCTCCACAGGCATAGGATTGCCGCATTTATTGCAGAATTTTGCATTTTCCCTGACTGCCGTTCCGCATCTCTTACAAAACATATAGTACGCCTCCTGTCAGATAATCAACCTGTATGTTATCTGATTAATTCTGTTTTTTCTATTCCATAGATGAAACTCTTTTAAATGATTCTGCTATTTAAGAAATAGTCTACTCTTTGATAATAAAGTGACTCTCTTGCCATTTCCGTTTGTAATTCAGAATTATGAGCAGAA
Source organism: uncultured Ruminococcus sp. (assembly GCA_910584195.1). Lineage (GTDB taxonomy): Bacteria > Bacillota > Clostridia > Oscillospirales > Ruminococcaceae > Ruminococcus. The sequence goes on from CAJTYV010000008.1 coordinate 38,894, forward strand.
ATCCTTGCATAATCATTCATCTTATCCAGATGCATAGCATTACACTCTAAAAGTCTTTCGTTTCGCTCTAGTTGATCTAAAATCTGACTCTGCTGTGCAATGATATATTCCTGATTATTTATGACCTGATTCACAGCTGTAATAAGATCATCTAAACGATTGACTATTTGATCAAGTTTATAATGCCCCAAAGCAGTTGTCAGAGATTCTCTGGACGAGGACATAAATTCATGAAGAAATAATACGCCATTCAAGCAGCGGCAGTTTGATTCAGGATTTGATGAGTAGGGAATCAAATTAAAGCTATATCCTGCGTCACGGAGTTTTCTATAGCGATTTATATTTCTGTCAAGTCCTGTAATAAGAGGTATACATTCTTCTTCCATTTTTTTATACTCATTTGTTTTTTGAATTTTCATTCGTTCATATTCGTCTTGTGCTTGCTGCAATAATATTTCCTTTTCATGCTTTTCAGCCAATGCAGCTTTGTAACATCTTTTGTTTTCTTTATTATCAGCGTTTATTGCCAAAAGAGCACCAATTATTAAGCCTACCGGAAGTCCTATTATAATTCCCGCAAAGAATCCTCCAACAAACAACGTTATTATACCAACAACAATAGCACCAATAGCTGCTCCACCCACTACACTGTCGACATCTATTTTACCTTTTTTGATGCTTTTGGAAACCTCGTTTTGTAATGAATTAATAAGTTTTTGCTCTTCCCACAAATTCGTTTCTTCTTCTTTTGCATGAAGCGCTTCTTTCAGTTGTTCCCTTTTTCGTTCTGATTCATAAATGATCGTCTCAACCATTCGCATATTATTCAAATAAATAACAATCGCGTCACGACTGATTTCACCGGAATCTGAATTTGTTGAAACAAGACTTGAATTTGATTTCACCGAATTCACTCGCTCCGGTACATTCACTCTCGCTCCGCATTTTTTGCAAAACTTACTTTTTTCTGACAAGGGTTGTCCGCATTCATTACAAATCATTTGTCTTCCTCCTGCTTCTTAATACAGTAATTCTTTACTCGGTTCTTTATATTCTTCCTTAAAGTTATGACACCATTTAAACAAATGGGGTCAAGAAGAAAAACAATGGTGCATGTTGAATAATAACGACCATTGCTCTAAACAAATAAGAGTAACAATATTTTTAAGCAAATTATAATATGAACGTCATTGCTTTAACACCAGTTTATCACACATTCATGTAAAAAACAACATTTTCCAAAAAGCTGAGAAATTAGAGAGCAAATAGAGAATTTCAAAAAACCGCCTGTTATGTGATAACAAGCGGTTTACAATTATTTATCTTCAATTGTCTGTATTTTCTGTAAAATTTTATCATAAAGTTTCTTATTTTTGAATGGCATTTTTTCAAGATGTTCCAGCGCAGTTCTGTATTGTGCGAGTGCTGAAGGAGTATCGTCAAGTTTTAAGTATATATCGCCAAGTTCAGTCCTCACACGGATTAATATTATATCATACTCGCCGAAAAACTCTGCCCATATTCTCAATGCATCTTTCATATGTTTAACAGCTTCATCTATAGAACCTCGTTCAACTGCGAGCTTTCCTCTTATGTATTCAGCCAGATAATATGTATAGTTGTATCTCATATTACTGTTTTCATTATTTGCGATTTCCAGATAATAAGAAGCTTTCTTATGATCATTACGATAAATTTCGAGCCACGCAAGATTACTATAAAATGGTGCGGTATTCACCATTAAAGGAGAGAATACGCCTTTTAAAGATTTGCATATTGAAATTGCTTCCAGACAAAGATTTTCCACTTTGTCAGACAATTCAGTATTGTCGCATAAATCATAATTCGCAAGCAATGCACCAGTAATCGCAAAATTTGTATCGGAAATATATAAAGTTTCTCTTTCACTTCTGCTTTTAAGTTCAAGAATCATTTTCCTGCCTTGTTCCATAAGATAAATAGCTTCCTCCACATCTCCATACCTTCTTTTTGCACATCCCATACGCACAAGCATTCTTGCGGTTCTGAAATGATTTTCGCCATATACAGCTTTATAGATGTCATAGAGTTTTTCTGTAATTGGTAATGAAATGTGATGATAGTTGAAGTGAGATAAATGCAAATCAAGCCACTCATAAAATTCCCATAAATCAGCGGTAGGTTCAGAAAATGTATTGTATAAATGCATAACTATTTTCTGAATTTCCTTTTTGTAATCATAGGTTCCATAATAGCACTCAGCCGATGAATATTCTTTCATAAGACCATCTATGAAATTCTTGCATTTAATTAAATCAGGCTTGCACGAAATAAGAACAGTTTCTTTTATGAGGGTATGCAGATAAATTCTATCATAGGATTCTGAAATCCACGAACGCTCAACAAGTTTATTGATAGAATTAAAATTTTTAAGGCTGCAGGACTGCTTAAATGAGCGTTTATTAATTCCCGACAATGGCATTAATGAAAGGCACATCAGAATATACTTTTCTTCATCGTCCAGTGCAGAAACATTGAAAAGTGTAAGCATATGTTGAGATAAAGTCTGATACTCTTTGCTATGGTTAGGCATAATAAATTTTTCTTCAAATTCATCCTCTTCACTTTTGGATAAAATATCAAACATTTCTTTTGGCGTCATGCAGGCGGATCTCATCTGTTTTGCAATAAGTTCAATCGCCATCGTGTGACCGCAAAACATCTCAATAATCCTGTCTGTATAAATAAAATCATTTATATCTTTGCCATAATATGCGGCAAAGATGTCTCTCAAGACCGTTTTATCAGTAATTTCTTCAATCAATTTCGTCTGCTGCTGATAAATTACAGAATAGTCACATCTTGTTGTAACAATAAGACGTAACGGCAATGTAATAAGATTCTCGATTTCCATTGAAATAAAATCAAGGTTGTCAATAATTACAAGAGTTTTGTCATCTGCAATTTCTTTGATTTTTGCAATTTTACGGCAGAAAAAATCTTCATCACTCTCGTTTGGCATTTGTTCTGAAACAAACGGTACAGTCAACGTAAATACGCTGTTGTCGTTGATTAAATTCACAAGTGAATCTGTACATTCCGCAAATACAATTGTATTATATTCTGATTTGTATGTTTCGGCATACTGCTTTGCACATTCGCTCTTGCCTATACCACCCATGCCTTTAAGAAAAATGAAGTGATTTCCGGAAATAAAATATTCATGAATATCGTCAATAACCGAATCTCTGCCCATAAATACAGGTCTGCACGGCTTTATATGGGAAACAAGCCTGACATCTTTCTTTAATAGATTGTGCTCAGATTTTTTACTGATCGCATAAATATCTTCAATATACACAATGCATTCACCGTAAATTGACCATAAAATCATCATTAAAAGGACTTCGGCACATTTATTTTCCTCAAGACACACATTTAAAAAATTGGTAAACGGATCTGGCATTGCATCAATATCCAGTTCAATGAGGCTAAAAATTTCGTGATGTCGGTTCAAAGCGGAATTTTCAGTTATCTTTTTAATTATTTCAATCATTTCATTAAAAGCAGTATCACACAGTAATAGTTCTGCCCAGTAGTTTAAATCACGCGTCTTATCCCTTTGCTTTGTCGCATAACTCTCACTCGACTTACAATAATTTTTAGTAATATTGCCATTTATAAAAAAGGACTTATGCTTTTCTATGCTATACGATTTATAAAATGTCATTCCCTCTTTCGCCAATGGGGAAAATATTTTATTTAAAAATTCGACATCTTCCATTTCAGGACAAATGATATTTTTAATTTTTTTCAAAGTAATTTTGTTTTCATATAAATCTAGTCTCAGAAAAATCACACCTCTGCAATATATCAGTAATTCCCATTATTATATGTTTTCCGTTAAAAGCCAATAAACCTTACAATATTATAGCATATGATTTAAAAAAAGTAAATATCTCTCAAAAACATTGAGAAATTTCTCCAAAGCAGAGAACAAGGGATTTTTCATTGCGTTCAGAGTGTGAGCGACTGTAAAATGTTAGTCGACATCATGATTCTCCCTCCAATGATATTGACAGCCAATTTATTCTTTGATTGCAAATGTCAGCATGTACTTTTCATTTTTCGTTTATCGTTATGTACTATTATATCATACTCGGCATATCTTTTTAATAGTCAGACAGGATTTATGATATCTTCATACAATCAACGGCGTGAGTTATGAACGCATACAGTATTTTGAACGTCAAAAACATCTCCCCGACCGTAAATCCGATGTTGAATTTCTGATTGGGGAGATTTTGTAATATTAAGTTTTGTGTGTTAATTAATCGCCAAGCAAATCTATGATTTGTTCTTCGGTAAAACCTTTTTACGCCATTTGTCGTTCTTTCCCTGAAATCTTCCTCTTTATTGACCTGCATTTCAATATTGACGATTCTTCCGTCCACATCAAGTTTCAGCATTATAAGAATGAACTGAAAAACGCCTTTGTCTCAGCTTTAAACAGGCTTATATCCGACAGCGAATCATATCTTGAAACTTTGCAGAATAATATTACTTACCGATCCTGCAAATTACGATGCCAGAGCAAATATTATGTGGGCAGGAACGGTAGCACACACGAATATTGTCGGAGTAGGCAGAGAGCAAGACTGGAACAGCCATGGCATTGAACACGAGTTGTCTGCACTCTACGACTGTGCACACGGTGCAGGACTTGCGGTTATAATGCCTGCATGGATGGAATTTGTGTATAAGCATAATGTCCTGCGGTTCGCACAGGCAGCAGTTCGTATCTAGGGCTGTCAGATGGATTTTGAGCAGCCGGAAAACACGGCGAGAGAGGGTATCAAAAGATTCCGCAGTTTTCTCCATGGTATCGGAATGCCATTGACATTCGCTGAACTTTGGGCAAGAGAAGAAGATATTCCGCTGCTTGTGGAGAAATTCGGCATCGGCGATGGAAAAACAAGCGGTTTTATGAAACTGTCCGGTAATGATATTGCAAAAATATATCAGATCGCTGTAAAGCCTGAACTTATGGGAATTTCCGATTAAGGTGACAATATTTTTTTACCTATCACATAATGTCGGAAAAAATAGTTACTTCTGAGCCAAATATAAGAACCTTCTCTCATAGGGACATCGCACGTGACAGTAGGTAGATTCATCTGCTATTATCTAACTTCCCTACTCCACCCGGTCGATTCTTTGATATTGTGTAACCGTCAACGATATGTTTACCGAACGTGAGAATGTAACTTCGATGGCTGGACCGAGATCGCAGGGCAGGACGATTACGACCGATTTTAGCTATAAAAATCCCACTTTTACAGTGGGATTCTCTATTATTCGTTCTCTTCCTCGGCTATTTTCTGAATCAATTCATCGGGAGTAAAAACAGCAACAACAGATTTTGAATAATCCTTTGTGTTTCTTGTCACGATGGCATCCATTTGTGTGCGAAGTGCTGTTTCAACCATGACGGCATCCTCATAATCAGACACTTCTGATGAGAGGGCATATTTGCAGTCTGTTCCTGCTGCATCTGCAAGATCAAACAATTTGAATAAGCGGCTCAAAATATCTCTTGTTGCCTTATCATTATGCGTAAGACGATGTGTCATATAATAAATGTCTATAACAGATTTTGCTGTGATGAATCCGTCGAACTTTCTGTTGGCAGCCAACAAGAAAATATTCTGTGCATTTTTATTGAACGGCTCACAGTTTTGTAATGCATCAATAATGATGCAGGTATCTATCAGAATTCTCATATGATGTTTCTTCGTTCCTTCTGTGCTTCTTCCAATGTCATGCCATCAGGAATGCCGCCAAAAAGGGACTTTGCAATATCAACTCTGTCCTGATTTGGATTAGAAAGTTTTGCAACAACTTTTCCATTCTTGGTGATATAGATATCCTCAGTCTGAGAAAGCATTAGATATTTACCGAGATTCATTTTGAATCGTCTATAATAAATTGGACAAAAAATATTAAGCCGTGGTATAATAGAATAAAAAAGGAAAAAGGCGGTAAGAAAAATGTCAGGAAAAACGAAGAATTACACAGAGGAATTCAAAAAGCAGATAGTGCAGCTGTCAAAAAGCGGCAGATCTGCGAATTCAATAGCAAAGGATTATGGCGTATCAAAATCCAGCGTAACGAAGTGGGTGAGAGATTTCAATAATTCCGGATCGTTCAAAGCGAAGGACAACAGAACTCCTGAGGAAAATGAGCTGATCGAGCTCAGTTGTAAGAAAGCAGTCGAGAATCTCACGCTTAACGCTGAAGATCTTGCCTGCACCTGGCGTACCGAGGATAAGTCCATTCGGTTTTTTGAGCCGTGATCTGTTGGCACGAATCATGTTTCCCGACAGCGTATTGATACCATAATAGGTAGCCTGTCCGTCCTGAAAAAGCTCCTTTGTGGTAAACGGCACAAAAATAGCGATACCGCTGGTATGCATCTCACGGCGGACAGGTATCTCGTTATAGCACAGCGGAAGTGTGGAAACGAGTGTCTGCTCCTGTCTGTAATCGTAAGGGAACATGGTACAGTTGTTCTTCTGGCACGTTCTTTTCAGCATCTCAGAAAGAAGTTTCAGCTCTTTCTTAGATTTTGCGTATGCCCTCAGCGAAATGCTGATATGGAAAAGACGTTCATTCTTGCTGTTCAAGTCACCGAGGAGCTTTTCAATATCCTCGATATACATCTTGATCGCAGGCGAAAGAATGTCGGGATCATAGCCGGACTGCGAAGCCTTTTTCTGTTCGTCGATCTTCATCTGTTCCACATTGGTGAGCTTCTTCTTGACGAATTTCAGGGCATCTATCTGGTCCAGCGGATCAACGTGGATATTCACGCAGAAAAGGTTCTGCATTTCAAGGAAGTCCTTGAGAATCTCATCGGGCAGCTCTCCGGCAAGGATATTCATACCCCATACCGCACCGTAGGCGTTGCCGATCTCAAAGTCTGCCTTATTGAATTTCAGCGAGGACGGACATATAAAATCCTTTGTGTCCATTCCTGCATGAAGCATACTGTCCCAATCAAAGATGAATGGGGAATTTCTGTAAGGGTTCAGAGCATAGTAGAGAGCTTCAAGGCGCTGTCTGCCGTCAAGCAATTCAGCTTCGACACCAAAGGCTTTGAAACCCTTGATTACGTCATTTTTAATGCTCATCAGCTTTGCCCTTGCCGCTTTATATGAAGTGCTTTCGATACCGAATGTCAGGAATTTTCTTGCCGACTGTCCGTTGCTGCCTTTTAACAGCTTGTCGGTCAGCATAGCCGAGTATTCCTTGCGAATATTGTTGAAATCGTCTGCCTGTTCTGGTATCTGCACCGTTCTGATGAGCTTGTCTTTTGAGCGATTCTGATTTTCAAAGGTGAGCTGAAATTGGATCGTGTTATCGAACAAATTGATAATATCGCAGTATTTGCTGAAAATATTGTTCTGCTCGTCAAATTCAGCGATAGAATAGTTGGCATCGTAAAACTGCACCGTCAGGGAAAAGAAATTCTCTGACACCTGACACACGCCGTCCCGATACATACATAGGAACGGAATTGTATTCTGCACAGTAGCATTGCTGCCGTTTTCATGTTTGATCTCCGCCATTCTTGCGGATAAGATTTTCTTTTCCTCTTTGGTAAGCTGTCTTGCAGGCTTGCCCATGATAACTGCCGATTTACTGCGGTTATCAGTTGTTTTGGCATTTCTCTTTCTAAAGCCCACTTTGGTAACCTCCGATCTTTAAGCCGGAGTGCCGAGAGCTTATTTCTCGGCATCTCTCAGCTTCTTTTTGATTCTGTTGTATTCGATGTGCCGTTCAAAGCACATAAAAATGTTTGTTGTTTTGTAATACCGCTTTCGTGGTCTTGTGAAATATTCACGCATAAACTTCGCCTGTTTCTCCAAGAACACACCGTTTTTCTTGTAAAGTCCGCAGAGTATCGCAGGAGCAGAACAAACTCCCATTGCGAAAATAGCTCCCGACATTCCGATTGTGGCTCTCGTCAGAAAGAAAACAGGCGCACCAAGAACAAGACCGATGCCAAAGCATATTACCTGTCGTTTTGTCAATCCCATAATGAACTTTTCCTTAATATCGTTCAGGTCCTTTGGGATCGGAACATAATGTGCCATAAAACCTCCGATCTTGTTTTAGTGAGCGCTAAACACAGATTTTGAGATAGCTCCTGTACGCAGGATCGTGAAAATCAGGGCTGCTGTATATCCTAAGAGCATACCCATTTGCATCACAACACCGTCTGTGCTGGAATTCAAAGCGATAATGGCATTGCTGAATAAGGTCTTGAAGATACCGAGCGCCACAATGATAAAGAACCCTTGAAAAGAAAGCGCAAGAAGCTGTTTTATCCAGTTTTTGCCGATGCCTGCCCATTCTCCGCTGTCCATCATCGTAGCCATTGGAATTGGTGCAATGCTGAGATACATAAATACCTCGATGATACGGCTTGCAAGCGTGATAACAATAGCGACTATCAGTATCAGCACTCCAAGATGAACGATCAGGGATATGAACCATACCGTCATAAGCTCGCCTAACGATAGTCCGCTTAAAGCTGATTTGCTGATCGAAAGCGGAGTAGACAGGTAATCACCGCTGCCGAATAATGTGGCAAGCCCTTTGGAGCATACCGTTGTGCCAAACGAAAATAGTGCCGAAGCGATGTAATATGTGTTGGCAACCAGTATTACACCGCATAAGGCTTTGATGATCCATTTTATGAAGATAGAATCGTCAAAGTCCTTGAAATTGTTCCCTCGAAGCACCATTTGTATCAGTTCATTCAGAAGAATAATTGTCAGGATAAATCCGCCGATCGGCACAACTACGTTATTGCACAGCGTTTCAATCGTTGTCCATATTATCGATCCCGTGCCTGTTGTATTTCCTGTAAAATGCGCAGGATGCGAGGTAAGATACGAGCTTACAAGTCCGCCGTTTCCCGTTGTCTGTGCAAACGTATCTGTCAGCAGATTTGAAATACTGTCAAACTGCGATTTGATGCCGTCCTTGAATAAGTCGCAGCACCAATCCTCAATGGCATCAATTGCATCGCTGACTACTCCCATTTTTCATCACCCCTCTCCGGATTATTTTTTAATGGTCTTTCATATCTGACGAGCCTGCGCAGTTCCAGTTTCGTCGGGAGAAGATCACGGCAGAAATACGCAGAGCCGAAATGATTGCCCTCCTTGAAATTCTGCATATCGCCGTTGGTATGATAATTCACTCTGCCGTCAAAAACAAGCATCTGAATCTCGTTATGAAAGATCTCAAATCGCTTTTTGCCCTGAATACTGTTCACGGGAAGAAGCAATGCAAAGGGCTTTCCGAAAGAAAAAGCTTTTTTCAGTACCTCGTCTTTCTTGCTGAACGGAGGATTGCTTACGAGAATATCCCAATCATCGGGCTGATAGTTGAAAAAATCCTGTCCCTCGCTCAGACTGCTCCGCACTGTTTCAAATCCCTTTTCCGTGAAAAGCTGATAAAATGCGCTCCATTCCTCATCGAACGGACACCATATCTTCTTATCTTTCGGAAGAAATTCAAGAAGCGGTTCTACCGCATAAAACGGCGTATAGACCTCGTCTCCTGCACTTGTTCTGTTGGCTGTCAGATAACCGATATTTATTCCCATTCCGTCATATCGCTCAAATACCCACCACATCCCACCGCATGAGCGACCTTTCATAATTCTATTGAATCGGCGTTATTTATACAGCGTTCAGCCGAGGTTTACGCTTGTCTCTTTCCTTGAATCGCCGTGTGTCAGATTACACCGCACCGGTCATCATACCCTCAAGAACAGGTACGAGAATGATAGCGAGGAGAATCAGACCAAGACCAGCCATAAGCTGCTTCATGCCCTGAGACTTACGACAAGTGGCATAGAGAAGTTTTTAAGAAAACATTGTAAGACAGGTACAGCAAGCTATGAAATAAGAAAAAATAATATAAATTTTTACTTATTAAGAAAAAGTAAATTTTTTGGAAATAATATATTGACAACCAAACATTAACTTGGTATAATGGATATATCATTTGACTTTTGTGTTGTGTTATGTATGAAATCAAGTGAAATATATTATTAGGATGGCTAATATGAAACCAATTTTTAAACGAATGCTTTCAGGGTTGCTGAGTTTGGCAATGACGGTTAGTGCCGTGCCTATCGTTTCAGCTCATGCTGAAGAAAGCACTGAACCGTATCCGTATACGATGTTTGCTGCATCGAATTCTGATGGTTCAATTACAATCAATGCCAATAACGTTTGCGTTAACGGAAACATTGCAACAAACGGTACTATTGTGACAACATCACCCAATTTCAACGTAAATGGCACAAAAACAGAAAGCGCAAACGAGGAAATGATTTACATTCAGAAGAAACTGAATTACTCGTATTTCAGCGGTGATAACATTGATGTTTATGTTGAAGATTATAGTCTTGAAGATTTAAACATTAACATCAATAATCCTATGGACGTTTACGGAAGCCTTGAATTAACCGGAAACATTAACCTGAATTCAGGTATCAAGGCTTATGAGGATGTAATCGTTAATGGAGATGTTAAGAACACAAATGAGGCAGTAATATACTCCGAAACAGGAGATATTAACATTACCAACACCAATGTTAATTTCAATGGTTTAATTTATGCACCCTATGGAGATATTGTTATCGACACTGATAACCTCAATCTCAACAATGTTGTAATTATCGGTCAGACTATCACTTTAGACTGTCCAAATGTAAATGTGAATTATAGCCATAACACGGCAGAACTGGTCGGAATTGAATCCGATATTGAAGTAGAACTCTATGCTATGGGCGAGTATAGCAACGAAACAAACAGCATAGATATTGAATGGTATACCAACTATGAAAATAGCAATTATGAGATCTGGACATCTAATGATAATGAGGAATATACTTCCGTAGATGTTGTTACGGATGAAACGACATATCAGTATCTGATTACTGATGACCTTGAAAAAATATATTTCAAGGTTTCTCTGACAACCAATTACGGAAAGTACATTGAATCTGTTCCGTTTGCAGTAACAAAAACAGAAGATGGTTATTCTGTAGATTTTCTTGACAGCGATGAGGACGGATTGCCTGATATTTATGAAATCATGATCGGTACAGACGTAAATGTACCTGATACGGACAGTGATGGGTTAACGGATTATCAGGAAGTTTACATCACGGAAACAGATCCTACAGTTTATGATTCAGTAACGGAAGGTATTTCTGATGCTGATGTTGATCCTGACAGTGATGGTCTTACAAATATCGAAGAGATCAAACTTGGAACTGATTCCCTGTGTTCAGATACAGACGGAGATGATATCAGCGACTATGATGAAGTAAATGTTACAAATACCGATCCGCTTTCAAAAGATACTGACGGTGACGGTATCAAAGACAGTACTGAACTTCGTTTCGGACTTGATCCTAACGATCCCGAAACATTCGGCTATCCCGACAGTGAATATCAGGTAGAGCAAAATCTATCTGCTGATAATGATGTTTTTATCAGTGTGAACAATGATAATTCTCCGTATTCTTTCTCAATTGACATTGTATCCGGCGGTGATGTCGAAGAAAACATAATGATTGAAGAAAGCAGAATGAGAATGGTCGTGAACGAAGATACCGTTTTGGATAATGGTGTTGATGTAGACTTTACAAATTCTTGCACACCTACAAAGATAATTCTCAATTATGTTATCAATAATGAATACATCGAAAATGAACTTAACTGTTTCAGCAGCATTGAAAGATTTGATGGAATAAAGAGATTTGGCGTATTTAAGTATTTTGATGAGATAAAAGCTCTTCTTCCGATCTATACTGAATATGACGTTGACAACAACAAGATATCTGCAAGCGTTGAAGGTAATGGAACATATTTTGTTCTTGATATGGAAAAATGGCTCAACGATCTTGGGGTTACCGAATATGATCTTATGGCAGCTGAAAATAGCGACGAAAATACAGATGTATCAAACACTCCTGCACCTATGAAGATGCCGAATGTGAAAATCTTTTCCGCTAAAGACAGTTCTTCTGCTGCAAAGATCGGCAAGGGTACAACCGGTAATTTCTTTGAAAGCAAACCTATTGATCTTGTTTTTGCCATTCAGAAATGCGGATTAGGTAATGATGCAAAAATAAAGTTTGAATTTGAAAAGAAACTTATAAGAGATTTGTCGAATTACGCATTTAATAAATACGGTAATGTTCGTATTCATATAGTTGCATATGACTTACAATGGGATAATAGTAACGTCTTAACAGATGGCTCCTCAGTATTTTTTGATATTAAGGCTGTTGAAAAAGCATTAGACAGCATAAAATACAACGATAAAATTATTGGATCTGCTAACAGAGCACTTGGACATTATTTAGCTTTTACAAATTGTAAGTACAGTTATAGAAGGGACACAACTTGGTTTGTATATAATCTTACAAATTCTTCAACTTATTTCTTAGACGTATACGGAAACTATTCGTACGATTTTCAATCTGTATATGATTATTTTTGGCACAACGGAATGTACTATTCACAAGTTATTGATGGCGGAAACGATTTTGACACAACTCTTAACAATTTGATCTATAATGATTTTACCGGCATAACCGATTCAACTGCAATTAGTTATATTAAAGGCAAAGTAGGTGTCGATCTCAAACTTGATTTATCAAGCAAAAGCAATTATAACAGTCTTGTAAATAATCTTGATATGAATGTAAATCCTAAGTCACTTTATGGTGCATATTCATCGATTGACTGGACTAAAAAAATACTTGATGGCGAACTTTCAGAAGATAGAAAGTTGGATACTGATAAGGATGGTATTCCCGATTGGGATGAAGTTGACACATCAAAGCTTGTTATGCATTCAGATGGAAGTTTCGATCTTCCCACTATTGGTGATTTTATTGATAAAATAAAAAGTGATTATGAAAAAGAAAAGGTTAAGGCTGCTATAATAGCTCTTTTCAGCAGTACTTCAAAACCAGATGCTAAAGCACCCCCTCTTGAAATTACAAATATAGCAGATATGATCGTCAATATTAAGATATTGCCTTTTGATTCTGATCCTACAAATCCCGATGATGATGGTGACGGATACTGGGATATTGAAGACCCCGAACCATTAAATACACCTGAATATCTTGGAAAAGAATATGATTTCTTAGATAATGAAATTTATATTATTTCACCCATGGATACGAGTAAGGCTTTGGTTCTTGATATTGATGAATATTTAGTTGAGGAAGGTGATCAAGTAATATTAAGTTCACCTGATAAATATATTATTAATTCAAAATTCAAGTTTGAATGGTGTAGAAATGGTTATAAAATATGTCCATTAGAACCTTTATTTGGCGAAGATTTGGTATTATCTTTTTCTTTAAATGATAATGGAACAGGAAATGTAACTGTTGAAAAAGATTCTAATTCCGAGGAACAATTATGGGAAATTGTACCTTATGTTAATAAGGATAGAGAAATAATTCAACAACAAGTTGGACTTGTTATTCGTTCAAAGAAATTATATTATAATAAAACAGAAAACAGATACGAACCTTTATATCTCAGCTATAGAAATGATAAGGTTGAAGTATCAACTGAAAGAGCATTGGGAACGAGATTTAAGCTTGAAAATATTGTTGATGATTGGAAACGTTTTGGTTCAATATATACAGATGTTGTTGGATGGACGGATTATCCATATAATCATGATAAAATTAGAGCTATGAAGAATTATAAGTATAACACTGCTATAGGATTGAAAGAAAAAACGGATTCAACTTGTATTGTAGACGGTGCATACTTAATAGATGACACTAAATATGGTGAGAACTTTTCGTTACAATATTCAAATATTTTTAATGAACTTGGCACGGAATTCTATAGCAGCCTTAAAAATTATCGACTATTGTGGAATCAATATGGTGGGAACTTTCCAAAGCTGAAATATGTTAATACGGATTCCAATAATAAGTATATGGATTATTCATGTTGCGAGATAATGGCAACTTTTAATCTTCTTTCTGTTGCTGGTATATATAATGTAAAAGATACCGTAGGTAAAATAACAAATGATATAGACCAATACTTTAAATTGGCAACTGAGTTCGAATTAAGTAACCTGATGTTTGGGCAAGTAATTACTACCGGACGTTGGGGCAGTAAACCAAGTGGTATTGGAAAGTGTTTATCTGCATATAATGTTAGTGCAAATGATTATGAATTTCTGACTTCTGATGCCGATGATTTAGATAATATGATAAAGAATACATCAGGTTTTGCAATTATCTCAACTTTTTCAGGACCTATTCATACATTTTTTGTTTTCTATGATTCGTCAACAGATGAATTTGTTGCAATAAATCGTGGTAGCGGAAATTTGTATGGCTGGAAGGAAGACTCAATAAAAGATATACTTAATGGTGATATACTGGTAGGAGGGCACGTTTTATTATGAGTGTTAAGAGAAAAATTATCTTTTTAATTCTTCTATCAATATCCATCGTTTTGATTGTGTCTATAGTCTGGTATAATTCTCTGCCCGATTTAAGTTTGAATTTACGTGATAGCAGGTTTTCAATTTCTAGTTACGAAGCGAACGGAACGTTATACTTTATTCGTTCGGACGGTGTGTACAAAACTGAAGATGGAAAAGCAGTTAATCACATCATCGAAAAAGAATGTAATGAGGCATCATTTTACATTTCAAAAACAGAACAAACGATTTATGTTATAGAAGACGGAATATTAAATCAATATGATTTTAATGGTAATTACAAATATAATCCTATAGTATTGCCAGAAGACTTCCAATTTTACAAAGCTGATGATAACGTACTTATTGGTAGAAATGAAAGAATTGATACAAGTAAAATTGTTGAATACGATATTGAAAAGAATTTACAAGGTATTACAATTGACGCAGTTAAATACGATAACGCTCAGGCTTCATTTTGTATTATGGAGGATGAAATATTAAATCATTCTTTTAAATCTATGCAGTCAAAACTTATTGGAATAAGCGGTTATCACATAGCTTACGTTGATAAGTTTTATCATCCTGAAATTAATGTTATTAACTGTAAAGACAGTACAGAAAAAACAATCAAATTATATAATTATAATCAAAAAGGATATTATACCTTTGGCTTCTTTAATGGTAATACTATTTCGGCAATTACAACTAACACGTCAGGTTTTTTATTTGATAAAATCAACGTGACTGGAAATACATCTACGTTAAAATACCACAATTATGACTCGTATATAGTATTTGATTCTGAAAGCGGAGAAGTAAAATATCAGCACAATTTTTCACGTTTTGAGCGTGTTATTTATGTTGATGACAAAAAAGCAATTACTTATTCAAAAGGAACATACCTTACTTACTCTCTAGATGATTTTAAGGTAATAGATTCAAAGGTGGCAGCTGAAATAAAAAGCGGTGGTTCATATACCTTTGAGATCTGTGGCGATTATATTTTCGTTTTTGATGATAATTCTGGCGAACTACTGAATAGGATCAGTGTTATTGATTAATATATAGTGAATCATTTATCTATATTATACCTGATTCCGTAAAGTTCGCTTGAATAAAATCAACAAGATTCCTCAGTAATTCGATGAAAATTGACAGCTTTTCAGCCTTGAAAAACTTCACCTGATGGGTGAAAAATTTTTAAAGCGAAGAATCATCAATTTTATACTAATAATAGGCAATAATTTCCTATTGGAGCAAGTTGAGTTTTGCGGAATCAGGTTATAATAAAACAGAAAACAGATACGAACCTTTATATCTCAGCTATAGAAATGATAAGGTTGAAGTATCAACTGAAAGAGCATTGGGAACGAGATTTAAGCTTGAAAATATTGTTGATGATTGGAAGCGTTTTGGTTCAATATATACAGATGTTGTTGGATGGACGGATTACCCATACAATAAAGATAAAAATAGAGCTATGAAGAATTATGAAAATAATAAGTCTATTGGTATAAAAATAAATAACGATATTGATGCAGATATTACTATTAGAGATGTAACAGAAGGCAGTACAGAAGCGCTAAAACATTCCAATATAATATCTAAAGACAATTATAATTTGTTATATGCTCAATATGCAGGAAATTTTCCTAAAATGAAATTTTCAAATAGTAAGATGTCTCATGTTTGCTGTGAAATAATGGCGACATATAACGCGTTAGCCCTTGTTGGTGAATTTGATATTAATTATGATGGGACTGTCACAAATGATCTTGACGAATATTTTAAGCTTGCTTTAGAGTTTGAAATTAACGACATTTATTTAGGTTTCATTAATTCATCTGGAAGTTGGGGCAGTGATCCAAAGGGCATTGAGGAATGTTTAAAATCATATAATTGTAATTATAAAGTTTTCAATAATGTAGATGATATGGATAAAGATTTAAGCAAATCAGTTTCAATGATAGTTTCATATAAGTTTAAAGTTCTTGGAATACATACCTATTCTTGCTATTATGATGCTAGTTCAAATAAAATCTATTCAATCAACAGAGGAAGCGGCAACCTATATTTATGGGAAAACAATTCTATACAAGAGTGTATATCAGATAAAAATTTTTCTGTGGGATATGTTTTACAATAATGAAAGTGAGAGAACTATCAAATGAAAAAGCATTTAAGATGGCTGTTGATGATTCCGTGTTTAATTTTGTTGCTGTTTCTTGTCAAGCCAATATACAGACGGACGCTAAATATATCAATTATCTGTAATAATACTAATCAAAGAACATATTATGATGGTGAAAATTATTATTATCTCCAGGCAGATGGCATATATTTGAATTCGGATGAAGATAAAAAATTGATTTCCGTCTTTGATTGTATTCAGTTTTTGGTAAAAGAAAACAATATATATTGTTTGACAGTTGAATCAAATGTATGTCAAATGCGGATTTTTGATATCACTTCTTTACAAGAAATTGATACTATATATTTTTCTGAATCAGAAGGTCGTGTATATCTACTTGGGATCACAGATAAAACATTAATTTACTGCTATTACGATAAGGATATTAAAAAAATAAATATTGTATCCTATGACATTTTAAGTAAGGTAAAGAAAAATGATTTATCTAAGAATTTTTTCGACACATCTGAGATCTTGTATTATACAGATGATGATTTATTTCTTGCAAGCTATAATTCCGGATCAATATTCTCGAAACAGAGTATAAATAAAATTGGCTTTAATTATAAAGTCTCTTCCGAAATATTCGGATTTGTAGGTTCAACTAAGTTATTGTATACAGATAACGTTAACCTATCTAATACCTGATTCCGTAAAGTTCGCTTGAATAAAATCAACAAGATTCCTCAGTAATTCGATGAAAATTGACAGCTTTTCAGCCTTGAAAAACTTCACCTGATGGGTGAAAAATTTTTAAAGCGAAGAATCATCAATTTTATACTAATAATAGGCAATAATTTCCTATTGGAGCAAGTTGAGTTTTGCGGAATCAGGTAATATATATATTTATGACTTCTTAACTGACGAACTCGTCAAAAGTAACATTTCGGATAATTCAAAGATTTCAAATTGTAAAATTCAACTTTCATATATTGATAAATCAATTGATACCTTTGCTTTGATTGGAAATAGTGCATCCCCCTTTATATTTGAAGGTGGAGATTTCAATTTCTCAAATCAACTTAAATACCATAATCACGATGTTCTAACCATATTTGATTCAGGAAATGGTAATATAATGCAAGAAAAATCATTTAAAACCTTTGAACGTATTCTTTATATTGATAATGAAAAAGTGATAACATATCGTAATGGAAAATACTTGTTTTATGATTTAGATAATTGGGATTTAATTCGCAAGTTATCGGCAGACGAAATCAAAAACGGCGGCTTCTATACCTTTGAGATCTGCGGCGATTATATCTTCGTTTTTGATGATAATTCAGGTGAATTGCTAAATAAAATCAGTGTTATTGATTAATATGTGTTGAACCTTTCACTTTAAACTATGCCACTACACTTAGTCTATTGGCACACCTGATTTCCGTTCCACATAAGTCGTTATCGGAATTATGGAGCATATCATAACAGGCAGATACCCCAAAGGCACACACTAACCGTAAGCGTTCTCTCTGAGCTTTCAGAGAGGGCGCTTTTTTCATCGATTAGTTTTTCCGCTCCGCAAGGGTGGACGGCTCTGAGGGATGTTTCCGTTCGCCAGACGGTCAAGCTGAGGTCGGCTCGGTTATAACGTAACGGATTTCATATTCACGCACACGGCGGTAAAAGGTATTTGACGACATATCCATTTTTCGCATAAAATCGCGCCCCGTGATGTTCTTCGCTCTCCATTCCCCATAGAGTTTTCCGAATTTCTCCCAGTCAATCGGAATGGGCTTTCTGCCTGTATATTTGCCCTGCATTTTAGCGATTTCAATGCCCTCACGCTGTCGGAGTTTCAGCTGTTCTCTTTCAAGTTGTGACAGAGCTGCAAACACAGTCAACATAGATTTCCCCGTAGGTGTATCGGTGTCGATATTTTCTTTGTGGCTGATGAGTGTAACACCTTTTTCATTAAGGGTGTCAATGATATTCAGCAAATCTTTTGTAGAACGTCCTAAACGGCTGATGCTCTCCACATAGAGCGTATCGCCCTCACGCACATAGTCAAGCATAGCTTTGAGCTGCGGACGGTCTTTTTTAGCACCTGAAATCTTTTCGGAGAAGATTCGTGCTACCTGATAGTCGCACATGATCTTCTGCTGTCTTGCGGTTTCCTGTTGTTCTGTTGAAACACGGATATATCCTATTTTGCTCATAAAAATTTATCCTTTCTATTCAAGTTCATTTTTCTTTTTCTGCTGAGAAAGCTTTCTCTCTTGGCACTGCCTGTTGCGTTCCTGCTGTTCTTGGTTTTCAAGATACCTCCGCACCTGTCGGCTGTACTGCGATGCCGCTGCCTGCTTTCTGAGAAAAGCATTATGTTCGGGAACAAGAGCGTTGTATTTTTCTTTCAGCTCTAATGACAGAGCCTGCAACTCGCTCCGCTTAGGTGCTTTGCCGTCGATGTAATAAGCCTTGATATTCTCATTGATATACTTGACGGCTTCTTCATACTTGTCGATAGCGGCAGCATTTTTCTTTTTGAAATGCTTTTGCATAAGGGCAGAACGCTCCTGATACTCTTTGTATGTAGCATAATTCTGAGAATGCTGTATCATCATATTGATGAGCTTTTCAATCGGATTGATCTTGGCGTTCAGCTCGGCAAGCTCGTCCGTGTGGTCATCAGGGTGCTTGAAATTCCAGAAGAAGCCCTTGAGATCGTCAAGCGATGTGATTCCGCCAGCTTCAAGGTCAGCGATCATCTTGTCGCAATCACGCATACCCCTAATCTCTGCCCATACATCTTCTTTCTTTTCAGGTGCTTTACTTTCCGTAGGTGTGGGCTGTGGTGTCGGGGTAGGCAGTTCAGGCTTCGGCTCAGTGGGTTTGGTAGCAGTTGCGTTAAGCATATCAAGCTGTGCCTGCCGTCTTGCCCGACGGGCTGCAAAGAACTTCTCAACCTGTTCCGCCGCAGCTTTTCTCTTTGCGTTTTCACTTGTTTCGGTGATAGTTTCAGGCTCGGCAGATTGTTTCGGCTTTGTCGGTGCTGTGACTGTCTGTGTCGGCTTCGGCTCAGGTTTGGGAACAACAGGTTTCGGCGGTTCGATAAGCATATCGGGAGTCACATTCTCCGCTGACAGCTTTTCCTGTATCTCTGCTATTTGCTCGGTGATGCTTTCGACGGTGAATCCCTCGCCCAGCGTTTCGGCTCTTGTAAACCTCTGCTGACCGTCACCAGATAGCTTGAATTTCAGCTTGTACTTGTTCTGCGGAGTGTAAACATACTCGATGCCGCTGGCGGTGCAGTGGCGAAGAAAATCTGCAAAGTCACGACTGTAAAGCATGACCTCTGCAATACGAACACGGAGCTTTTCTTTCCACGACTTGCCCTCTTTCTGCATTTCATTCTCGTAATGTGATACACCCTTACCAATCGGCTCGATAACAGATATGCCGTGTTCGGTGCATATCTCGTCCGATATTTGCCGTAACTCTGCCCACGCACGTTCATTCTTTTTTCCCTGATTATGCTCGGTGGTAAAACTCAATCCATTATACAGATTAGTGTTATTGAAAATCACATGAAGGTGCATATGCTGTTTGTCCGTATGAACTGCAAGCACATACTGATAATCGCCTTTGAGATAACGGTCGCACAATTTCTCTCCGATCTGCATAGCCTGTTCAGGTGTAACTTCATCGGGTGCAAAGCTTTGAATTATGTGGTAGGCAAGGATTTTTGTTCGCCCGGTTCCTGTGTCTCGGACAGCTCGGAAGTCCTCGCTTGCTCCTGCGCTGTCGGCTCGGCAAGCATAAGAGCTGACATATAAACCGTTGACGGTCTTATCTCCGTCTGTGATGTAAGCGATTGCCGCACCGACTGTTGCTTTGATGCTATGGATAGAAGTAACCGCCAAATCTCACCGACTCCTTTCTTGATCTCGGTCATATCTTCGGCATAAAAGTTGCCTGTGCTGTGAAGCCGTACCGCTATCTGATTGATGTTTGCGCCGATACGTTTCATCAGGCGATTTGTTTTAGAAATATCGGTGCTGTCGGGAGTGAGATCAACCCTTGCACGAACGCAGTCACGGATATACTCGGTCTTGTTCTTGTATCCGTACTGCTCACACTTCGCAAGTATGTCCTGCATTTCGGATTCCGTGAATCTCACGTTAAGGGTGTAAGACTTCTTCTCTTTCCTACGTTTCAGGTACTTTCGTTCATCGTTTGTAAGCTCGTCCTCGGACTTGTGTGCAAGGGTATCGTCAAGCTCAGACTGCACCTCTTTGTCCAGAGCATTATTGATAGCTCCTTCGTAAGTCATACCCTCGAACTCCATAACCTTGCGCTTGGGCGGTCTGCCACGTTTCTTTTTCTCCGTGTTCATGGTGGTGTCTCCTTTATTTTTATTTCGGCGTTAGCCGATTTTTTCAAAGGTCTTAGGGAATGTGTCCCTAACAAGCATTTTGTATTTTCGTCCGTTTGCGGCGCAAAATACAATGCTTGTTATTTTTGTTGCGCTATGGCGCATTTTTTCTCGCCTGAGCGTTTCTCTCTGCTCAGGCTTTCGATGCTCCGTCAGCGAATTTGGAGCTATGCGACTTCAATTTCCGCCGCTTAGGTCGGCGGTCATTCTCGCTCACGCTCCTGCGTGATGCCCTCAATTATCATCGGTGTCAATATTCTAAACTGGCTCGGCGCAGTTTCAGCGCAATGAGGGCGGCAATCCGGTGAAAAGTTTGCCGTTTAAATTTTCCCCATAACAACTTGACGAACTCGAAAACTCTAATGGCGCACAAAGTTCATGCGCCCTGCGAATAGACAGATAGCTCCGAAATTTGCTATAATATTATCGTGGGATAAAATCATATCCTGCGATACTCAAAATTGAAACGAGGTGATGCGAATGAGTAAGAAAGCTATGAGTGAGGTCACTGACAACTCTGCTGATACCGTCATGGACGGAGTGCTATCTGAAAATCAGGCAAAGCTCAACAAGCTGAACAGTTCTATTCAGGCAGCCTATGAGCGCCGCCGTAAGATTATTACGGACAGCAAACTCTACACCTACGATAAGCACTCACAGCTTTACGGTGGTGCTGAGGGGCAGGCACTTCTCGATGCTGTGACTGCGGAGCATACGCTGATCAGCAAGCTGACCGAAAGCGGAATGTCCTACGCTGACATTGAGGGGCTGGTCGATAGCTCTGACGGTGCATACAGCAAGTCGAGCGATGCTGCCGACAGTGACTCTGCCAATGATGAATTTGTCGGACAGACTTCTTTCTTCGGAGATAATTCCTACAAGGATTAACATATTTCCGACAACAAAACGATAGCTGTAAGGGGCGGCAGCAATGCCGTTCCACACGGCTGTATATGAGGGCAGAGAGATAAAGCGAAACCCTCAAACCTAAAAGCATAGAAACAGACAAGCTAAAGGAGAAAAATTCGCTATGAATGAAACAAAAGCAACCGTGTCCGAGTACCATATCGGGCATACGATCTACAGAGTGAAAACCGTCTTTAACCCAGCTTTTCGGCAAAGCCTGAGCGACATACTTGCAAGGCTCATCACGGCTGACTGTGAGAAAATGCTCGGTGAATCCGGACAAGAACAGGACAAGCAGGCTGTTTGATTTTGGAATATCGGCGCATTGAAAAAAGAAACAAGGTGCGCTATAATGATAATAGCTTGCTGTATCCTGTCGGAAAGTGAGGTTAATATGACAGACAAGATAACAGCTTTATACTGCCGTCTTTCGCAGGACGATATGTTGGACGGCGAGAGCAACAGTATTACCAACCAGAAAGCTATCCTCCAGAAATTCGCTGAGGATAACGGCTTTCCAAATCCGACTTTCTATGTCGATGACGGAGTGAGTGGTACGACTTGGGAGCGTGAGGGCTTCAAAGCGATGATGGCTGACATTGAGGACGGCAAGGTCACTACGGTCATAACAAAGGATTTGAGCCGATTAGGTCGTGACTACCTGAAAACAGGTGAGCTGATCGAAATGGTTTTCCCCGACTACGATGTGAGATATATCGCCGTAAACGATAATGTTGATACAGCGAAATCCGAGAATGAACTGCTTGCGTTCAAAAATATTTTTAATGACTGGTATGCCCGTGACTGCTCAAAGAAAATTCGTGCCGTGTTCAGGGCTAAAGGTCAATCGGGCAAGCACCTGTGTCCTCCTGTGTACGGCTACAAAAAGTCCGATACAGACAAGAACCTGTGGGTAATTGATGAGCCTGCCGCTGAGGTAGTACGCAAGATTTTCAAGCTCTGTATTGACGGCTACGGTCCGGTGCAGATTGCAAGGATTTTGACGGAGCAAGGTATCCCTACGCCGACTGTCTACGCATTGTCGCAAGGTCGTGACAACGGCAGACATAACGCTAAAACATACCGCTGGGGAGCAAACACAATTGCCCATATTCTTGAACGCTATGAATACTGCGGACACACGGTCAATTTCCGCACAAAGATGAAGTCTTACAAGATTCACAAAATCGTCTACAACCCGCAGGACGAGTGGCAGATCTTCGAGAATACGCAAGAACCCATCATCACGCAGCAGACCTTTGACTTGGTGCAGGAGCTTCGCAAACACAAGCGCAGACCGCAACGCTCTGAGGTAGTCAATCCGTTCGCAGGAATGGTTTACTGTGCCGACTGCGGAGAGAAGATGTATCTGAGCCGCCGCAAGAATGAACGCCCCGAACAGGAACACATGAGTGGATCGTCTATAATAAATTGGACAGAAAAAATTAAGCCATGGTATAATAGAATAAAAAGGAAAAGGCGGTAAGAGAAATGGCAGTAAAAACAAAGAATTACACAGAAGAATTCAAAAAGCAGATAGTGCAGCTAGCGAAAAGCGGCAGGTCAGCGAACTCGATAGCAAAAGATTATGGGATATCAAAATCCAGTGTGACAAAGTGGGTGAGAGATTACAATAAATCCGGTTCATTCAAAGCGAAGGACAACAGAACTCCGGAAGAAAACGAGTTGATAGCGCTCAGAAAGCGAGTTAAAGAGCTTGAAATGGAGGCTGATATTTTAAAACAGGCAGCGCTGATAATGGCACGAAAGTCGAAATAATCCTTGCAAACCGACATAAGTACAGTATCAGCGCAATGTGCAGAAAACTCGGAGTTCCGAGGAGTCTTGTTTATTACAAGAAAAAGACGAGAAAAATAGACAGCGAACTTGAAAACGCTGTAATTGAAATCTTCAGAAAAAGCCGAAATAATTACGGTTCAAGGAAGATAAAGATTGAACTTGCGAAGAGAAAAATCATTGCTTCAAAGAGGAGAATACGACGTATTATGGACAAATACGGGCTGGTATCAAATTATACGATCAAACAGTTCAAGGTTCATAAAACATCATGCAACGAAGAGAAAATTAAGAATAAAGTTGGCCGAAAATTCAATAACAGAAAGCAGCTGGAAGTGGTAATAAGCGACCTTACATACGTCAGAGTAAGAGACAGATGGTGTTATATCTGCATTCTGATCGACCTGTTCAACCGTGAGATCATTGGATATTCAGCAGGAGCCCGCAAAGACGCTCGTCTTGTGTATGACGCTTTTCTGAGCAGCAGCGTAAATCTTTCCAAAGTGCAGATATTTCATACCGACAGAGGAAATGAATTTAAAAATCAGCTAATTGATGAGCTTATCGACGCCTTTGAAATTACAAGATCTCTAAGTCACAAGGGCTGTCCTTACGATAACGCTGTTGCCGAGGCAACTTACAAAATTTTCAAAACAGAATTTGTTATGAATAAATCCTTTGATTCTCTTGATCAGCTGAGATCTGAACTCGCTGATTATGTTCATTGGTTCAATAATTTTCGAATCCACGGCTCTCTCGGTTATCTTTCTCCAGTTCAGTTTAAATCCTTCTTTCCGGCTAAATAATTTTTGTCCTATTTTGAGTTGACAATCCAGAGGACAGTGTGCCGATTCCGTCGGACTATTATTATGCGAAACTCGGCAAGCCGAATCCTCGCCGTACAAGGCATTTGTGGAGTCCCGAATCGGTTAGGCAAATACTCCACAACTACACTTATCTCGGACACCTTGTTCAGCTCCGCACAACAACGGTTAGCTACAAGAATCACAAAACGATAAAACGTGACGAGGAAGATATGATAGTTGTGAAGAATACGCACGAGCCAATTGTATCTCAGGAGCTTTGGGACAGAGTGCGTGAAATGGAGCAGTCGGTATCTCAGGGCAAGCGGAACAACAGCGGTTATGTGGCAAACCTCAGTGGATTGATCTACTGTCAGGACTGCGGAAACAAAGTTCGCCTTGCATGGAACAACACCACAAATGACAGTAAGAAAAAGCCGAGGAAATATATCCGTCATAATTATAACTGCACTTCCTACATGAAGTTCGGTAAGCGATATTGTCCGAGTCACTACATCAAAATGAGCTATATTGATGCGGTCATTCTTGAAGATATTCGCAGTCTGGCAAGCCTTGTTGTAGAGAATGAGGACGCTGCAAGAGCGAGATTCCTCGCACACAAAACCAAGCACCATGAGGAACAGTATGCCGTTGACACAAGGAAGCTGACAGAGGGCAAATACCGCTTGCAGGAACTTGATACGCTGATTCAGACAATCTATGAGGACAAGGTTCTCGGAAAGGTTTCTGAGGACGTATCAATGAAGCTTATGGCGAAATATGAAGCCGAGCAGAAAGAGCTGTCCGCAGAAGTAGCAGAGCTTGAAGCACGACTTTCTGCAATCAAGCAAGACGAGGAAGATGTGGAACTTTTTATCGCTCGTTTGAAGAAGTACACCGATGTACAGGAGCTTACCCGTGAGATGTGCTTGGAGCTTATAGAATATATCACCCTTGATGCGTATGTCGAGGGGCAGTCCAGGGAAATCTATATCAACTACAAACTGCTTGATGAACCTCTGAAAGACAAAAGAAGCCTGTTTTAAGGCGATTTTGCGTTATTTTTCACTTGTACGAAAGTGTGTTACCATTTGGCATTAGGACTACCTAAAATATTTACACGCACTTGAATTTCACATCAAAGGTTGCGTCTGCCAACGCAATTTTAGGCGTATGTCCCTCCAATGTCCCTCCAAAAATGAGCCAGAAAATGGTAAATTTGCTGATGTGCGAGGGACGCTACATAAGAGTGCAGGGCATAAAAAAAGCCCACAAACCCCGATATATCAAGGGTTTACGAGCTGTTAAGGTCTGGTGCCGATGGTGGGACTTGAACCCACACACCCTTGCGGATAACAGATTTTGAGTCTGTCTCGTCTGCCAATTCCGACACACCGGCATTTCATATTTTAAGTCGTCTCCCGATGTCCTGTCCGAGAAATCGGAGGGACATCATGAAGGGTCATTAAAAGCAAGTTACATATTCAGTTTTCAAAATCCCCCGTAAAATCAAGGGTTTACGCCAAAGTGGTATGAAACGGCGTTGTATGTTTTGAGTCCAGCACGTCTGCCAATTCCATCATTCCGGCATTTATAAGTCATATTCCGATATACTGTCCGAGACAACAGAGAAACATCATAGATGAACATAAAAAGCAAGTTATATGTTAGTTTTTAAAAACCTATAGGATTGAGAATTCACAATGAAGCAAAATTCAAGCCTGTCATGTCTGCCAATTTCTGTACACCAGCTAATCTTACATTATTAGTATATCACATTTTTTTATTCATGTCAATAGTCAATTTGGTTAAAATAAAAAAATATATTTTTTGTGCATGAAAATGTCATTTATATTTGTGTTTATAATAGAGAAGTGTTATAATGAATATACTCTCCGCTGATGCAAATCATTTCAATACTCGTTAGAATAATTTTTTTGAGGAAAGGCGGTGATTTTATTTGGAAAATGAAAATACATCGTTACATGCATTCAGAAAATTTGGCGATACAGTCCTGAGGGCAGCTTATGCCTGCTGTGGATGCTACGCCGAGGCGGAAGATATTACTCAAGACGTTTTTTTGCTGCTTCATACAAAACCTGTCGCATTTGATAACGATGAACATATGAAAGCATGGCTGCTAAGGGTAACTATCAATAAATGCAAAAACCTTAAAAGAAGCTTCCGTATAAGCCATACACGGTCTATTGACGAGGAAAACACAGGCATATACAATATGGACATTACCGATGTTGAGGTTCGCGAACTGATAGAAGCATTGCCGAAAAAGTATTCTTCTATTATATATCTTCATTTTTATGAGGGATATACTACAAAGGAAATCGCTAAATTATTAAAGAAAAATCCAAATACGGTCAGTTCGCTTCTGCAACGCGGTAAAGAAAAGCTAAGACTTGAAATTTCACAGCTCAACACAGTGGGAGGACATAATTATGAAGAAATCTGATTATAAAGATCACCTTGACAAAATCAAATGCAATCCTGAATTCCGTATGAAAATGGAGGAAATGCTTTCAGCTGAACGTGACGGAGAATATGCCGACAGCGTAAGCGATGTGGAACGTGTTACAAAAATAAATTATCATCGCTGGACAGCTATTGCAGCTTCTGCCGTACTTGTGCTTGGTATAGGCGGAACGGCAATATATTTAACAAAAAACACCTCCGCTCCTTCGGAAAGTATGTTATCTGATACTCCAAACGATGAAATACAGCTATTTAGCGAAACTGTGATCTTGGCGGAATCATACAGTATGAATGTAACGATGTTTAATGATGATTCAGACGGACTTGATATTGGAAATATCCCTGCCGAAGCTTCAAACCGAATAATCGAAAGTCTCAAAAGATGCAGCTGGCAAACGGCAGACTCCGAAAAATTTAATGATTTTGGTTCTGAAACAAGGCTAAGCATCGCCTGCACAGGAGAAGAAGAATTTGTTTATACAGTTAACTCGAATGGATATGCATTACTGGAACACAATGGCGAACAGACTTTTTACTATAACGAAAACTGCTATTTTAATATCGTAAGAATTATAGCACAGTATCTGCCGTATTGCAGCTGGACATCCATGCTCGGAGGAACAACAGGAGAAAAACTTGATGTCATCTTTAATGAGCATATCAGCGAGATAGAATTGACACGAAGCGAGGTTGACAGCTTTGATTCATGGATCATGCTCATGTATAAAGAGCCATACGCTGTTTATATCGACCAATACGGCAAAATAACGGTTTCCTACAATTCAGAATACGGTGAAAGCAGCAGCGGTTCAATTTCATTCAATTCCTCCCCCGCAATGTATATGCAAATCGTTAAAGAGCTTGGTGAAGAACTGGGTATAGAAACTGCAACAGAAATTGAAACATCGTTCTCAACCAATAATCTTTCAGTAAACGAATATTTATATAAAATAACAGATGAAAATATTACATCAGAACCTATGCAACTGCGTTATGTGATAGGTTCGGGACAGTTTGACGGCTCTTATACTTTAAATAACGTTGACATGAGCGCTGTTTCAAAAGCCTTAAAATCGCATAACTGGAAAGTTTCTGAAAAAAGCTTTCCTGAAAACAGCTTTTATGTTGTAAAGAATCTTCTGATCTCCTCTGAAGGCGAAGTATACGACTCGCAGACAAGCAAAATGTATGCGCCTGCCGACGATGACTTTTCAGACCTGACAATTGCCTTAAACAATCTGAAGTCATGTGACGATTTTGCTTATGTAATGTCATTGCTTTCTTCTTCCGGCAAATACGATACAATATCCTGTAATGATCTCAGCTTTTACTACTCGAATACAGCAATATCGGCTAATGGTGAATCAAATATTCAATATGCTTACAGAGGCGGCACAGGAAAATTTTATCATTCCCCTTCCGGCGAAGAATATTTCATGATAAATAATCCTGATGGATTATATTCAGCTGAATATTTTGAACAAAATCGTGATTGGACTATGATCGAAAGCGGAGATCAGATTGCTGAATATGTAGATTTTACACTTAACACCGATAATATTCCACAAAAAATCATCAGCGGTTTTTCGGGTATGGATTCTTGCCTTATGGATTATGATTATCTATGCACTTATGCCCGCTCGCTTATAAACGATATTTATGAAAGATCGGAAAACACATATTCAACCGATTTAAGAATTGACGAAACCACCGGCTGTATTCAGTTTTCTGTCGAAACAACATTGTATGAAACTGATAATATATACATTTCCCTTAATATTTCTAACGGAAACTTAGTAAAAGCATTCGTGGAACTAACAGATTATAATACGGGTGCAACGATCGGTCTTTACGATTTTCAGCTTGGCGATGGAATTGGCAGTGGAATTACCTATGAATATGCTGATATTTATTCCGAAATTTCAGACAATATGAAATTAGAAATAACTAAAACCGAATAACAGTTTTTGAACCTGTATTCATAGAGAACGCTATTTTAGAACTTGTGTTCATAATCAGCGTTCTCTTTTTTAAAAATTAATTTTCAGACTTTACAACGCCATGCTTAATATGGTATAATATAATTGTATAATTATTATGTTCTAAAATCGTACGCGTACTGAATAACGCGGAATTACGCAAAAAAATCAGGCGGTTTTCGCAGTATTTAGAACGGGACTGTATAGGAGGAAAAAATGTCTGATAATAAAAAAAAGGTTTCTGATAAGCCATATCCCAAAATTCTGAAAAACAAAGTCTACTTATACCTTACGGAATTTTTTTCAGGTATGTCGGTAATGGCGGTAGAACTCGGAGCAAGCAGACTGCTGGCGCCATATTTCAGCTCATCGCAGATCGTATGGACTATTAT
This sequence comes from uncultured Ruminococcus sp., assembly GCA_910584195.1. Classification (GTDB taxonomy): domain Bacteria; phylum Bacillota; class Clostridia; order Oscillospirales; family Ruminococcaceae; genus Ruminococcus. Next base: position 68,374 of record CAJTYV010000008.1, read on the forward strand.
AATAGGCACTATTATGATAGCTATGGCTCTCGGTAATATTTTCGGCGGAAAAAGCGCGGACAAAAACCCTGATCCTGATAAGCTTTACGGCAGAATTTTAGTCGCAGGAGTATGGATAGCGGCAATACCTTTTGTTGGAAAATTTGCCGTAATGGGAATTTCAGCGCTTCTTGTAGTGACGGTAAACACCAATTTCCTTATATGGGCAGCATTCATCACTTGTATGGCAGTGTTTGTTTTTCCGCTGTTTCTGTTGGGAACGGTTACGCCATCTTTAGTAAAGTATACCATAGACAGCCTTGACGACAGCGGAAAGACTGTTGGAATGCTCAACGCTTCCAACACAATAGGCAGTATTATCGGAACATTTGTTCCCACCTTCATATCCATTCCGACTGTCGGAACTGCCGTGACCTTTCTGATATTTTCGGGAATTTTGCTCATTCTCGGCATAACTTATTTTATAAGTTTAAAAAAAGGAGCCGCAAAGGTAACTGCAAGCGTACTGCTTTTCGCGATATGCTGCGGACTTTCACCATCTTTGGGATTTGCTTTTTGGGAAAAAGACCTTGCCTACGAGGGAGAATCGGTTTATAATTATTTACAGGTCAAAGACAACGACCGACGCACCGCTCTTTCAACAAATGTACTTTTCGGCGTGCAATCTGTATATATGAAATCGGGAGAGCTTACAGGCATGTATTATGACTATGCAATGGCGGCTCCCCTTATGGCTGATACAGACGATACGGTAGATATACTTGTTCTTGGCATGGGTACGGGAACTTACGCTAAACAGTGTATGAAATACTTTGACGGCGTTACTGCTGAAGGTGTAGAGATAGATGAAAAGATAATCGAACTTTCAAGGAGATATTTTGAGCTTCCCGATGAAGTAAAAGTCACAGCGTATGACGGCAGGGCGTTCCTTAATGTATGCGATAAAAAATACGATGTGATCATGGTCGATGCTTATCAGGATATCACCATTCCTTTTCAGATGTCCTCAAAGGAATTTTTCGCACAAGTTCGCAGTCACCTTAACGACGGCGGAGTTATGGTATGCAATATGAATATGCGCTCCAAAGAAAACGATGGCATTAACACCTATCTTGCAGATACCATTGCAAGCGAATTTGCTGAAGTATTCACTGTTGACGTAGGCGGTTCTACTAACCGGGAGCTGTTTGCTTCAAACGATCCGCAAATGGCAGAGCGTTTCATTGAAAAATCAGCCGAGCTTGAAAACAGTGAACTTTATTCCCTTATGAGCCAGGTCAATGACGGTCTGAGTGAATATAAAGCCGGAAAACTGATCCTCACCGATGATAAAGCCCCTGTTGAACTCCTCGGTATGAGCGTTATTGACGACCTGATACAGGAAGAACTTTCATACTATAAGAAACGTTTTAAGGAGGACGGTATCAAAGGTTTGCTTGAAGGATAACACATGTTAACTAAAAACCCTGTAATGCTGAATACATTACAGGGTTTTGAATTTATTTGAAGTATGAAACTCCGCTTTCGAATATCTTTTGATCCTTTTCACCGGCAACGTTCTTGCAGATATAACTGCCCTTACGCTCCGAGTGACCCATTTTGCCGAGTACGCGTCCGTCCGGAGACGTAATGCCCTCGATAGCCTCGATAGAAGTATTCGGATTATAGCGTATATCCATTGTCGGGTTTCCGTCAAGGTCAACATACTGCGTAGCGATCTGACCGTTGTTCGCAAGCTGCTGAACAAGACTTTCAGGAGCTACAAATCGTCCCTCGCCGTGCGAGATTGGTACGCAGTGTATATCTCCGACCTCTGTTCCGTAAAGCCACGGACTCTTATTTGAAGCAATACGTGTATTAACCATCATTGACTGGTGGCGGTTAATCGTATTAAACGTAAGCGTAGGTGAATCTTCATTCATATCAACTATTTCGCCGTACGGTACAAGACCCAGCTTGACAAGAGCCTGAAAACCGTTGCATATTCCGAGCATAAGTCCATCGCGGTTTTTCAGAAGTTCATGAACGGCGTCCTTTATTTTTGGATTGCGGAAAAATGCCGTTATAAACTTGCCGCTTCCCTCCGGTTCGTCTCCGCCGCTGAATCCGCCCGGAATCATAATTATCTGAGACTGCTTTAATGCCTGAGCAAAATATTCAATAGACTGTTCTATATCTCCTGCAAACATATTTCGTATAACGACAGTTTCAGCCGCAGCTCCTGCCTTTTCAAAAGCTCTCGCAGTATCGTACTCACAGTTTGTTCCCGGGAATACAGGAATAAGCACTCTCGGCTTCGCAAACTTTTCTGAAGAAGAAAGCTTTTCAGAGTTCTTGAAGCTGTATGTCGCAGGTGTAGAGTCTGTAGTCTTTATTCTGCATGGGAACACAGGCTCAAGCTTGCCCTCCCATACTCTCTGGAGGCTGTCAAGATTAACAATGTAATCTATCGTACATATCTTATAACTTTCAATGACACTTCCGATTACCCTTTCATCATCAGAAGGTTCTCCCGTCAGTTCAATTATAAATCCGCCGTAGCAAGGTTTATACATCATTTCAGGTACAAGACGCTCGGCAAAGTCAAATCCAAGCTTATTTCCGAAGCACATTTTTGCGATACCCTCGGCAATTCCGCCGTAACCTACCGTCCATACGGCAGCCGCACGACCTGCCGAAATAATATCCTCCACCTTGTCAAATACAGCCTTGACACTGCTGAACACAGGAAGTCCGTTTTCATCATATTCGGGAGCGATGTAAATTACCCTATCCCCTGCTTTCTTGAATTCCGTAGAAACTATCTTATCAGCTTTTGCTGTAGAAACAGCGAAAGATACAAGAGTCGGAGGAACGTTTATATCCTCGAAAGTGCCCGACATTGAATCCTTGCCTCCGATAGAACCGCATCCCATTTCAAGCTGAGCCTTGAACGCTCCAAGCAGAGCCGCCATAGGCTTGCCCCAACGTTTAGGATCGTTATAAGTGTGCTCGAAGTACTCCTGGAAAGTCAGCCAGCATTTTTTATAAGTACCTCCTGCGGCAACTATCTTTGCAATAGATTCAATAACTGCAAGCATTGCGCCGTGATAAGGACTTTTTACTGATATATCGGGATTATAACCCCAACCCATTAATGAACATGTATTTGTCTCACCTTTTAATACAGGAATCTTTGCCGCCATAGCCTGTGAGGGTGACATCTGATATACGCCGCCGAAAGGCATAAGAACAGTACCGGCTCCGATAGTGGAATCAAACTTCTCGATAAGTCCTTTCTGTGAACATACATTAAGGCTGCCCATGAGCTTTGTCCACTCTTCGGCATTATCGGTCAGCTCCTCCTCACGGCCCCTGTCAGGTTCTTCTATAGCAATATTTGTATGCTTTGAAGCTCCGTTTGAATTAAGGAACTTTCTTGAAAGATCAACGATAGTTTTGCCGTTCCAATTCATTTTTAGACGTGGCTCGTCCACAACATCGGCAACAAGAGTTGCTTCGAGATTTTCCTTTTTAGCCTCAGTCATAAATTTCTCCGCATCCTCTGGAGCAACAACAACAGCCATACGTTCCTGAGATTCGGAAATAGCTATTTCAGTACCGTCAAGTCCTTCGTACTTTTTAGGAACTGCGTTAAGATTTATAACAAGACCATCAGTCAGCTCTCCGACAGCAACTGAAACTCCGCCTGCACCAAAATCGTTGCAGCGTTTTATCATCTTTGTTACATAAGGATTGCGGAAAAGTCTCTGAAGCTTTCTCTCCTCCGGCGGATTACCTTTTTGAACCTCGGCTCCGCAGTTTTCAAGAGAATCAAGCGTATGAGACTTTGAAGAGCCTGTAGCTCCGCCGCAGCCATCGCGTCCTGTTTTTCCGCCAAGGAGTATAACAACATCACCAGCGGCAGGTCTTTCGCGTCGGATATTTTCAGCAGGGGCAGCGCCGAGTACCGCTCCGATCTCCATTCGTTTAGCAACATAGCCGGGATGATATATTTCCGAAACATGACCTGTAGCAAGACCTATCTGGTTGCCGTAGGAGCTGTAGCCGTTAGCCGCGCCAACAGTGATCTTTCTTTGCGGAAGCTTTCCGGCAATAGTGTCCTCAACCGGAACAAGCGGATTAGCCGCACCCGTCACACGCATAGCCTGATAAACATAGGAGCGTCCCGAAAGCGGGTCACGAATAGCTCCTCCGAGACAAGTTGCCGCACCTCCAAAAGGTTCGATTTCAGTCGGGTGATTGTGAGTCTCGTTCTTGAACATCAGAATCCAGTCCTCAAGCTGACCGTCAACATCAACCTTTATCTTAACAGAACATGCGTTTATTTCCTCGCTTTCGTCAAGATCGGGCAGCAGTCCATCCGCTTTAAGCTTCTTTGCAGCGATAGTGCCGAGATCCATAAGAGTCACGGGCTTATTTGTTCTGCCCAGCTCTTTACGAACGTTAATGTACATTTCATATGTGTCTTTTATATATGGAGTAACAATACTTACATCATCAACATTTGTCAAAAACGTAGTATGACGGCAATGGTCTGACCAATACGTATCTATCATACGAATTTCGGTGATCGTAGGATCCCTATGCTCCGTATTGCGGAAATAATCACGGCAAAACTTAATATCGTCATAATCCATAGCAAGGGCAAGCTTGTCCAAACAAGCGCGAAGTCCCTTTTCATCAAGCTGTGTAAATCCGTCAAGAGTTTCAACTGTTGTTGGTATTTCGTAGTTTGTATCAAGCGAATCAACGGTATCCAAGGAAGCCTCACGGCTTTCAACAGGATTGATAATATATGATTTCAGCTTTTCAAATTCATCATCCGTAAGATTTCCGTCTATTATGTAAACTCTGGCATTTCTTACACGGCATCTTTCGCCCTGACAAAGGATCTGTATACACTGTTCACAGCTGTCAGCGCGCTGATCGAACTGACCCGGAAGATACTCAACAGCAAAAATTCTCTCGCCGTTTTCAAGCTTTGGCAGTTCATTGTAAACCACATCAACAGCAGGCTCGGAAAATACGGTATTTATCGCAGCCTTAAAATCCTCCTCTGAAAGTCTGTCTGCATCATAACGGTTAAGAACGCGCACACTTTTTACATCAAATCTCAAAGCTGTTTTAATGTCGCTGAGTATCGACTGGGCTTCAACGGAAAACTCAGGCTTTTTTTCTGAATAAATTCTGAATACGGACATATTCTATCTATCTCCATTCTTGGTCGATAATTCTGCCGATGCAATAATCGCCTCGGCTTTCTTCTATTATAACATAAAAAATCAAATTACGCAAACTTTTTTTTGATTTTTCACGAAAAATTTTTATTAAAGTCATATCGGGCGCATGACCCTGATGAAATTCCTCGCTGCTTTCACGCTCAAACAGAACGGGAACTGTTTTGCCGACAAGGCTTTTCATATAATTTTCAGTAAGTTTTTCACCCAAAGCCTTCATTCTATCAGCGCGTTCAGCCTTTACGCCTTTTGAAAGCTGGGGAAGTTTAGCTGCAGCAGTTCCATTTCTCGGCGAATACTGAAACACATGGATCTTAGCAAATCCAACTTTTTCCGCAAAAGCCATTGATTCTGAAAACTCCGTCTCTGTTTCAAGCGGAAATCCTACCATTATATCTGTAGTTATTGCGGAGTTCAAAAAAATACTCCTTATTTTTTTCACAAGAGTAAAATATTCTTCGGGAGTATATTTTCGGCGCATTCTTTGAAGCGTCCGGCAGCTTCCGCTCTGCAAAGACAAATGAAACTGCGGGCAAAATTCCGGCAAACGTGAAAGTCTTACAAGATCCTCATCTAAAATCATTTCAGGTTCAAGCGAACCAAGTCTCACACGTTCAATTCCTTCTGTTTTACAGCATGCCTCAACAGCGTCAACAAGACGCAATCCATATTCCTGTCCATAAAAAGCAAGATTGATGCCGACAAGAACTATTTCCCTGTGACCCGATGCGGCAAGAGAATTTGCCTCTTTAATGAGCGAATCCATAGGCTTACTTCTGCAGCGCCCCCGAGCATAAGGAATAATGCAGTAAGAACAAAAGCAATTGCAGCCATCCTGTATTTTCAAAAAGGCTCTTGTTCGGTCTGAGAGTCCCGGACTTGAAATATCTTCAAACGTATCGCTTGACGTATATTCAGGAATATCTGCTATATACGTTCTGTTTTCAATCGCTTTCAAAACAAGCTCGGGAAGTTTTTCTCGTTCCTTCGTTCCTGTGACTATATCGGCTTCACAGCATTTTTCGACCGTGTCTGGAGAAGCCTGCGGAAGGCAGCCCGTCAAAACGATTATCGAATCCGGGAACTTCCTGCGCAGCTTTCTCACGGCATACAAAGATTTGCTGTCACCGCTTCCCGTTACGGTACAGGAATTTATTACAAACACATCTCCCGATTCTTCATTTTCGGTAATTTCAAATCCCCTGGAAGCAAAACAGCTCTTAAAACACTCCGTTTCATATTGGCTGACCTTGCAGCCGAAAGTCATAAAATATACTTTATACATATTTCACCTTATTATCACATGTTTTTGACAAAATTGTAATGTTGAATTTGCACAAATCACTATGCTGATTTTTGTGCAGTCTAAATAATTATTCTTTATCTCCAAAAAATGTAAAAGAATGAATATATAATCCGCCAAAACGCCGAAAATATAAAAAATCCCTTGACACAGACGTTTATCCGTGTTATTATATACTTGCGGAACGGAAAAAGCCGCAAAGGAAGAAATGATAAACAAGAAAAAACACCCACACGCTTTTAGGAGGTAATAAAAATGACTAAAACTACAGTTTTACTTCAGGCTATTAATGATGTTAAAGAATTCGTTAATATTGTTATGAAATACGAATTCGACATTGATCTCGTTTCTGGAAGATATGCAGTAGACGCAAAGTCTATCATGGGCATCTTCAGCCTTGATCTTTCCAAGCCGATTGAACTGAACGCTCACACAGATGATGCCGAGAAGTTCATGGCAGAGATTGATAAATACATCGTAAAGTAATCTGCTGTATTATACACTTACATGAAAAACGCTCTTCGGGGCGTTTTTTTGTTAGAAATTTCCTGTATATTTTTCAGTAATTCTGCAATAATACTTGTAGGCGTTAAAAACGCTTGAAAAGAGGTGTTCACTTTATGTGGGACAAAATTGCGCTTATCCTCCTGATAATCGGAGGCATCAACTGGGGTCTTGTGGGAATTTTCGAACTTGATCTCGTAGCATGGATGCTTGGCGGCGCCGGAAGTCTTGCAGCGAGAGCAGTCTACATTCTTGTAGCTATCTCAGCTGTTTGGTGTATTTCCCTCCTCTTCAGAAAGAACGAGGAGTTCGCAGTCGGCACGGCAAGCAATCAATAAGTTATCCCTTACACGATGCCGCAGGGATAACAATAAGAGGCAAAAGACAAGTAATACGCTTGTCTCTTGCCTCTTTATTTCTTTATTAGTCGCTAACATAAGGAAGAAGTGCGATCTGTCTTGCCTTCTTAACAGCAACTGTAAGTTCACGCTGGTGGAATGCGCAAGTACCTGTAACTCTTCTAGGAAGAATCTTAGCTCTTTCAGTCATACACTTTCTCAGCTTAGCGAGATCCTTATAATCAATTCTCTCAATTCTGTCCGCGCAGAACATACAAACCTTCTTGCGTGGCTTCTTAGAGGGACGAGAATTTCTCTCTCTTTCCATGACAATTTCTCCTTTCGTAATAATGCATCAGCTTAATTTCATTCATCAAAATGGTACATCGCCGTCACTGAGGATTTCTTCAAAATCCCCTGCATTTCCGTAAGACATACTGTCATTATTCGGTGCAGCAGGCTGCTGAGGAGCTGTCTGCTGAGGAGGAGCTGACTGATAATTATTATTGTAATTATCGCTATAGCCGCCGTAATTATTGTTATTATAACCGTTCCCGCCGTTACTGCCGCTCTCGGATTTAGAACCGGTAAATTCAACGTTGTCAACATAGACATCAGTAGTATAATGAGTTACATCCTGATGATTTCTATCCTGATAACTGCCTGTCCTAAGGTTTCCCTCAACGCAGATCATATTTCCCTTGCGGAAATAGCGTGTAACGAATTCAGCCGTTTGTCTCCACGCCATACAGGTAATAAAATCAGCTTGTCTCTGACCTGTATTTTTATCTACGAAAGGTCTGTTCACCGCAACGGTAAATCTGCACGAAGAAATACCGCCTGTAGTCTGTCTCAGTTCCGGATCAGCCGTTAGCCTTCCCATCAAAATAACCTTATTCATACGACATCCTCCTTTAAATAATGAAATACGGAATTATTCAACAACTGTTACCAAAGAACGAAGAATACCGTCTGTGATGTTGAGACGTCTTGAAAGCTCAGCGGGATAATCAGGCTTCGACACGAACGTATAAATTACATAATAACCCTCTGTCTCGTCCTCGATAGGATATGCAAGCTTGCGCTTACCCCAATCCTCGTTGACCTCAACAGCCTCGGCATGACGCTCGATTCTCTCCTTGAACTTCTGAACGAGAGCCTTCATAGGCTCTTCGCCGTCCTTAAGGCTGAATACAACCATTACCTCATATTTTGCGGATACCTTTGCCATTCTGTACACCTCCTTCTGGATTTCGCCCTGCAACCAACTGCGGGCAAGGATAACTGTATCGTTAATACAATACTTAAATAGTATATCACATTTTTTGGGAAATGTCAAGCGTTTTTTCAAAAACTTTAAAAAAACCTAAGAACCTGTGTTCATAGGGAAGATATGTGGGAATTCGAGGAAAATTTTATTCTTGCAAGGCGATGATGTGCAAAGCCGTCAGACGAGCTTAATGCGGCAATACCATAAATATATCCCACAAGCGAAATCAATCCGCTTTCGACTTCATTCGTGTCAAAAGCGGATTTAAATCTTATTTATTATTTTTCTGCAGTAATGTCGGGAAGCGCACTAAGAATTTTAGCATCTATTTTTTGAATTGCAAGCGCATCAGATGGAAGAACTCCATCGCCCGGGTCACAGCAATCCGCATTAGCAGCACCCTGTGCAGAAAGTCCGTATTTATCAGGATTTCCGAGAGACTGTAAAATAGCCGTAGAATCAGCAATGGAAAGTTTTCCGTCACAGTTTGCATCACCCAAAAGGGTTACCTCAACAGAACCTGTCGGAGATTCGGAAGGCACAGGCGAAGTAGTAACAGTAGTCGAACTGCCGTCCATAATGTAAGCGTCTATTATCTTAACTCCGGAAGTATCTGTAAGAGCAGTTTCGCCCTTTGAAGCATACCAGATCTGTCCTTCATATTCCTTGGACTTGCCGAGCTGAGCCTTTATTTTCTCAATAAGAGCTTCATCCTCAACAACTTCAGTTCCCAGCGAACAGTTTAAGAAATTATCAAATACGTTCACCTTAACAGCGCCACTCTGCTTGGCTTCCCACTGAATATTTACCCAATAGTATTCTCCGTCGAGAGGAACAGATACTCCGAGTCCGCCGTTCGCATAAGTAACTCCGTCCGGAAGTTCAACATTAATATAAAATTCTTCGGCAGCCTTTGGAAGAGTTATCTTGTAATTTTTCTTAGTCTTATCGAAAACGACCTTTCCGTAATCCTTATTCGGATCAGCCTCGGTAGCAGCACGCGTGACAGTAGTCTGCGCAGTAGTGGTAGGCTTAGTCGTAGTTAGCGCAGGATCAATCGGAGCTATATTTTTCGTATAAAGATCGGCAGGAAGCTCGTCAAGAGTAATGCAGTAATCGCTTTGATACATTGCGATCGTATCTTCCTTAGTATTAAAATTAGCGTTCGACAAGAAATTGGTATCATCGCTTCCGCCGTCGTACCATGTGCAGAAATACAGCCAGCCAGCCTTTTCGGAAGTAAGATTGTCAACGGTTGAGAAACTGTCGTTTTCAGCCATTGCAACCATCTTCTTACTGTCATATTTATTCATGATGCCATAGAATGTAGAGCTTATAGCGCTGTCGTTATGCTTCACAACAGCCGAGCCCGTAGACCAGTCTGTACAGTTATATTTATCATAACCGATAATGTCAACGTATTCGTCTCCCGGATACCAATCCTGAGAATACTCATAGTTATAGCTGTTCCACTCCCATATAAGATTATGACAGCCGTACTCGTTTACAAGAACGTCATACGTAAGCTTCCAGATTTCCTTATAAGCAGCAGAACCGTCTTTAGCCCACCAGAACCAGCCGCCTGTTTCACCGCCGCCGCCTTCCGCTTCATGAAGAGGTCTCCATATAACGGGAACTCCTTCTTCCTGGAGCTTCAAAAGCTGCGGAGCGATATTCTCAAGAGATTTCAGATAAAATTCACGCTCAACGGAACCCTCTACAAGAACGTTTGATGTAACAAAATCGGTTTCATCGGGTCTGTAAGTTGCATCGTTGTACTCTACGCGGTTGCCGACCTTATATCCTTCCATCTTCTTCGGAACCGTAATATGCCATGATGCAGTAACAATACCGTTTTTATTCTTAGCCCAGTCTATCATACGGTCAACCGTACCGTCCTCCGAGCCGTAAAGGATATTTGCGCTGTTAAGGAAATCGAAACCTCTTATAGCAGGATAATGTCCTGTTAAGTCGTTTAAATATTCAAATTCATGCTCAAAATCATGTGGACCGTAGTTATAGATCTCCTGCTGACCTGATATTATTCCGTTTCCGTAAACACTCGCAAGATACGCCATAAGAGAACGAGTCTCGGCAGTTGCTTTAATATCGCAGCAGTCAGTTTGGGTCGCCTTTATTTCCGGAAGAGTCGCCGATTTGACGGTCATGTAATCAAACTTTGTCCATCCCCACGACTTCGAAATGGTAACATCATTCTCTCCCTTTTCGAGCTTTACAGTCATAGTAATAGGATTGTAGCCTTCTTCGCTTATGCTGATCTGTCCCTGATCGACACCGTTCACACCAAGGTTCTGTATTTTAGAACCGCCTTCGCCTTTAGCATATATAGTAATATCATACATGCCTGATTCAGCAGCGTCAACCGATACGCTGATCGTTCCGTCCTCTTTCATAAAAGCAACCTTACCGCCGCTTGCATCGGCATCATCGTCCGCCGCAACAGTTCCGGTAAAAACAGCATTCTCAAACTCATACTTAACATCGTCGGCGGCATTTACAGCTGTTGTAATAACAGCACCGTTAACAGCCATAGCAGCAGCCATTAAAGCAGCTCCGGCTTTCTTAAAAAAATTTTTGTGCATTGTTAATTCCCTCCATAAATCTGAATCAATCCATTTCACGACATACCGCCTATCCCCAACGGCAGTCTTTAACTAATACTTTAATTATACTATTCTTTAAGAGGAAAATCAAGTTTTTCCCAAATATTTTTAAATTTTGCACAAAAGTTTGTATACTTCAACAAACATTAAGTCTCCTTTTCGTCAAAATAACAAAAAAGAAACTTAAATACACTTAATTTAAGTTAGCCGAGATTTATTTGTGAAAATACATTTCCTATGCTGTCGTTTATCAATAAATCTGCATTTTTATCTATTTGAGTGGACGATCTATTGATTATCACAAGACTGCCGCCCCTAAAATATCTTATAAACCCTGCCGCCGGATAAACATTCAAAGAAGTTCCGCCTATTATTAAAGTATCAGATTCAGAAATCGACTTGACAGCTCCGCTTACAATACGGTCATCCAGCTCCTCCTCATACAGAACCACATCAGGCTTTATTACGCCTCCGCATTCGCATTTCGGAATTCCGTCCCTCGAAAAAACATATGAACTATCAAAGAATTTTTTGCACTTCATACAGTAATTGCGATGAACGCTGCCATGAAGTTCGTAAACGTTTGTGCTGCCTGCCGTTTGATGAAGTCCGTCTATGTTCTGAGTTATTACAGCTTTCAGCTTACCTGCCTTTTCAAGTTCTGCAAGCTTAATATGAGCCGAATTCGGTTTTGCATCAAGGCAGTTGAGCTTTGCATGGTAAAATCTGTAAAACTCCGATAAATTGTTCATAAAAAATGTTCTGCTAAGAATAGCTTCGGGAGGATATTTCCATTGCTGATTATAAAGTCCGTCAACGCTGCGAAAGTCGGGTATTCCGCTTTCGGTTGAAACGCCTGCACCCCCGAAAAATACAATATTTCGAGAATTTAAAATAATTTCATTTAATTTTTTTATCTTTTCCATATTATTTTATATAATTTTTACGTAAAATTTTCTGTTTCTCGGTCCGTCAAATTCGCAGAAATATACATCCTGCCATGTACCCAAAAGTGGACGTCCGCCTGTTATAATAATAGTTTCGCCTGCTCCTACCACAGAAGATTTTATATGAGCGCCGGAGTTACCTTCGGAATGTTCAAATATGTTCAAATCGGGAAAAAAACTATCCATTCCATTGATAAAATCAGCCTTGACATCAGGATCGGCATTCTCGTTAATAGTTATAGCCGCGGTTGTATGAGGACAGAAAACAACACATATCCCCTCCATAACGCCGCTTTCCTTTACGGCTTCACGGATTTCCGGAGTAATGTTAATCAACCCATGAGACGGTGTTTTTAATTGAAAAGTAAAAAGCATTATTTCTTCCCTCCGCTGTAAAATTTGCAAAAATAGTTCAATGTACATTCTTCACATTTTGGACTTCTCGCTCGGCAGACGTCTCTCCCGAACTGAACGGTTTGGTGGCAGAAATGACTTGAAATTTCGGGAGGTATAAGCTTTACAAGGTCTGCCTCCACTTTCGCCGGTTCTTTATTTTTTGTCAATCCAAGACGTCCGCTTATTCTTATGCAATGAGTATCGGTTACTATAGCAGGCTTGCCGAAAACGTCTCCCAACATAAGATTCGCAGTTTTTCTGCCGATTCCCGGAAGAGTCAGAAGCTCCTTCATAGTATCTGGAACTTCTCCGTTAAAATCACTCAAAAGCTTCTGAGCCATTTCTTTAATGCTCTTCGCTTTGGTGTGATAAAAACCGCACGGCTTCACATCCTGTTCAAGCTCAGCGAGATCGGCATCTGCAAACGCCTGTAAATTCGGGTATTTTACAAAAAGCGTTTTAGTTATGACGTTCACCCGGGCATCTGTACATTGAGCTGCCAGACGTGCCGCAAACATTAGTTCATACGGCTTTGAGTAAATAAGCGTACAGTCTATATCCGGATAAATTTTTTCAAGTTCTTCACATGCAAGTCTTGCAATTTCTTTTTTAGTCATTATTCTTCACCTCAAATTTCTGACGCAGATTCAGAATCTCATCATACATCACGTACATTTTCTGCACGGTATTTTCCAAAAAATAATAATGCTTTATGTAGAATCCCAAAAGTACGATTATAATTACAGCCAGCAGCAAAACAGCAGGATTTTCACAAAAAATAAAAGCGCAGATAAAAATTGAAAGAACAACTGCGAACATCATTGTAACTAAAAAATGCACAAGCCGTTCATGCTGCATAAACGCTATCTTATCTCTGTGCTCGGAAAATATAGCTTCAATCTCTTTATTGTCCGCACATTCCCTAATTCTACATTCTGTTCTAAGCATGTATTTTTTCAAATATTCAGTCATTCTCATGCCACCTCGATGCGAATAGTATATTTAGGCAGCATCGCACATGCTCTGTACGATATTGCCTTTATATTATACATCATTTTTTATAAAATGTAAAGATGCTTTTCAGAACTTATCTAAGAACTTGTTCTCATAGGCTATTTCACATATCTTTTCAAAAAATCTATAATTGCATGCGAATTTTAGAACTTGTGTTCATAGGGAAGATGTGCGGATTTTCGAGGGAAATTTTATGATCGCAAGGCGAAAGAACGCAGGAATACTGTCGTATTTCAAGGGCTTTCAACGCAGCAGGCATGAAATTTCACCGAAAAGACGTGCAGCTTATTCTATGAACACAAGTTCTTACATAACCGTCGTAACAATACGACATAAAAGCGTGCTCTGCATTTTATGAGCACGCTCTGAGAAATCATTCTGAAAATGACAGCAATTTTAATGTCAATTCGTATCTATCCGCATCCGTTTCACAACCTGCCACTACTGATATATAAATTTCTTCGCCTCTATCAAATACCGCAATAAGACTGTTTCCTGCGCTAAGCGTAGTACCTGTTTTCATTCCTACAGCATCAACAGTATAATAACCGCTATTCGGATCAAGCAGCAGATTCGAATTTGTCCAAATGAAATTTTCACCTGAATATATAGTAATGTTCTTTTTATACGTACTTGTAATTTGACGAATTTCAGGAACAGATAAAGCGTATTCCGATATTTTTATAAGATCGGAAATCGTTGTATACTGCTCGTCATCGTCCCAACCGTCCGGATTTACAAAGCTGCTGTTTGTCATTCCGAGTTCATGTGCAAAATCATTCATAAGAGTGCAGAAATAACGAACTGCCTCATCGTCGGTCATGTAAGTCTCCGTATTAAGTTCTCTTGCAACACAAACAGCTATAGTATAAGCCGCATCATTTCCCGATGCCATAAGCATACCTGTAATCAGGTCTTCTAAAGTCAACATATTTCCGATTTGAAGATAACACAGACTTGAATAAGGCTGAACGAGCCGCTGTTCCGAGCCTACGGCAAAAACCTTTTCCTTATCTGCATACTTTAATGCCACAGAAGCCGTCAGCAGTTTAGTCAGGCTTGCAGGGGCGATTTTTATATTAATGTTATCGCTGTATAAATATTTCTTATCGTTAACTGAATACATCGCCGCCGCTCTGTATTCAGGAGAATCTATATGCGGTATCGTCACAGGTTGAACTGTTGTTACAGGTTCCTCCGCAAGCAAAGCGGTACAGGCTGTTGACACCGAAGTTTGTATTTTAACGGAACTTGACTCAGTTACCTTGGACTGTCTGCACCTTGATAAAATTATCAAAACAATTGTTGAAACAACTACAGCCATAAGAACTGCTGATATTCTATCTTTTCGTATCTTGTATCTTTTTTCAGACATTTATTTAAATAACTCCCTTAATGCCGCATTCTGCTCAGCCGTAAGCTCCTGCATGCCGTAAATACAGCCATTTCCCAAATAAGGCTGATAAGATATGTCCTTCAGAACGGTGCCGTTATTAAATGCGATATTTATAGTAATATCCTCCCTCTCAAAATCATCGGGATTTGTTCTGTACTCATCCCACGCGTCTATAAGCCACTGAGGAGAACCGGCAAGCCGATTGGACGAACTATTTTCCGGAGTAAGCTGATACAATATATCTATTATAGAATTTATTATATCTCTATCCGTAATCGTTCCTTGTGAAATTACTTCAAGTGTCGAATCGCGAGGAACATCGATCGAGTAATAAACGCTCTGAATATCATTCTTTGTCTCTGCACCGTAATAACGGAAAGTTTCAGCAAAATCCGAAACGTTTCCATCGGAAGAAGCCGTCATTCCGTTAAAAGTAAAAATACTGCACTGTCCGCCTTTTTTCACAATTATAACAGTACGACTGTTTGCAGGAGCATAATAGTAAACTTCCGCACCTGCAATATTCGGCTCTTTCGATGATACGGCATAATCTGACGAATCACTGAGTTCAAACAATTCTGTGACGTTTCCGATATACTCGCCAAAGTCGCTCTCGGAAATTTCAGGATCAATATTATAATCAGAATACTCCAAAATATCAAGCTGCTGATAGCTATTTCCCGAAATTATTACGCTTACATACCGTAATTCATCTTCTCCATAGGCATCGCTGCCATTATCAAATGACATTTCAAACATTTGAAAATAATTCGCAGCAGCTTTGATCTGATCCGTATCGACTTGCAATTCTTTATCATTGTTATTTGTCTGAATATCAGGCAGTTTTGTTTCTTCCGCTGATGTTGGCATATCGTTTTTGTTAACTATACTCGTCTTTGTATCCCGCAATTCAGTAAAATTACTTTTATCCGTACCGATCTCCGCAGATATATCTGTTCCGCCCACGGAATCTTCAGCTTCTGTGCAGATATTAGAAATAGTATTATTATCATTCATCGAACTATTATCAGTTTGAGATATTGAATTATCGTTAAAATGATAAGACGGAACATTAGAATTGTAAAATACAACGCTGACAGTAACAACTGCGGCAGCCGCAGCAGAACAGAAAGCATAAAAACTACGCTTTGAAACGGTCAGCTTTTTCTTTGATTTTTTGTCAGTATATATGTCAGCTTCTTCAATAATGTCGTCATCTATCATACCGATAATTTTAAGAAATTCCGATTCATTCATAATCATACCCTTCTTTCTTTAAAAAGATTTTTAGTTTTTTTCTTGTCCGAAAAAGATATGTGGCGACTGTTTTCTCTTTCATGTCGTAATGCTCTGCAATTTTTGCAAGAGGATCGCCGTACCAATATCTCCTTACAAAAACTTTTCTGTATTTCTCGTCCTGAGTTCTGAGAAAACGGCTGATCGAATCCGCAAGATCCTCGTCAGACAATTTATCGTCCGAATCAAGTGGCACACATTCGGCTATTTCTTCTAAAGATACGGTGAATTTCGGATTTCTTTTTTCAGCAGAATTGTATTGAAGCCTGTTTATCGCTATATTTCTCACAATACGGCATAAATATGTTTTCAGATTGTTCGGACTTTCGGGCGGTATGTTGTTCCATAGCTCATAATAGGCAGAACTCACGCATTCTTCTGCATCTTCATGCTGAGAAAGAATGTTCCCTGCCACATAAAAACAAAGCTTATCATACTTTTGCTTTAATTCAAAAATTGCTTTCTCGTCTCTGCGGCGAAACAATTCAATAATTGACGAATCATCCATTGGCTAAGCCTCCTTTCATGAGGCATTGAGGTCCTCTATTATATAGTCAGTTTTTCAATATGAAATATTTCACTTTACAAAAAATTAAGAACCTGTATTTATAAGATTTGCGCGTGGATTTTCGAGCAAATTTTGACAAGGACAAGGCAAAAAAGCGAAAGCATACTGACGTATGGTAAGTTTTTTAAGGCAATACCGCACAGAGATAGTGCGTCAGATACGAAGTCAGATTTTTTGTCAGGTTACACAGAAATTTTGCAGTCATACTGACGTATGTCAAGAAATTTCTGTGCAAGATGACGGAAAATATGCGAGTAGATGACGTGCTAAACCGTCAAGTGTGCTTTGTGCGGTGTTGCCTTAACGCAGGCATTGTCAAAATTTGCCTAAAAGATGCGTGCAATATCTTGTAAAGACAGGTTCTAAGAAAACGTTCTGATCGTTATTCCAAAATTTAACCCCGATTTCGGTTAGGAATCGAGGTTTGAAAATCAGAACAGTTTCTTATTTTTTGAGCGTTTATGTTCAAGTTTGCAGGAATACATTTTTTCGTCTGCTTCTTTTATCATTTTATCCATATTCAGATTACCGTTTATAGTATCATAAGAACAGCCTATGCTTGCCTTTACGATATATGGCTTATCAGCGCCCGCATTGTATTCTTCAAGCGAATTAAGAAAACGTTTTTTGAATTCTTCGAAAAACAGCAGCGGCTCATCGCTGCGTATAATTATCGCCGCACAGAATTCATCTCCTCCGAAACGTGCGCAAAGTCCGCTGTGAGGAGAACTTCTCATCAAAGCTCTGCTCACGGTTATTATCGCGTTATCACCCTCGGCGTGACCGAATGTGTCGTTGATATATTTTAGTTCATCCAAATCAACGGATATAAGCATTAAAACGGAACCTGTATTGACAATATCCGATATAATTACGTCAAGCCGTTCAAAAAAACCACGCCGATTGAAAAGCCCTGTCATAAAATCCCGTTGAGAAAGCCGCTGAAGCTCATCATTAATGCTTCTGATTTGAACCTTACTGTGAAAGCTGCCCAAAGCGGCGGCAACGGTACTCATCATACTGTGTATTTTTTCATACTCGTCAATATCAATTTCGGTTTGGAACACACAGTAACCCATGACCATATCACTGAAATGAGAACAACAGACAACTATCGGAAGCTCCCGTTTGAAAAGCAGGTCATAACGAGGAAGAAGCATTTCTTTCGGAATGCTGCACCGTTCATATTCGACTTTATCATACCGCTGATAGAGAATATCAATGTTTTTGCCGAAGCATTCCGCGTCCTTATATTGACTTCCGAAATCGGGCGGATCGAAAATCCCGTTATTAAGCGCAAACACACACGTATTGAATTTAAATTTATTGACAAGTATTCGTGAAAGATAATTTACGTCCGATATTTGAGGAATACAAGTCTGTACGCTGCAAATCATCTTCTGACGCTCGTCCGAAAGTCTCAGACTGCCGAGAAGAGAAAGCATCGAATCCGTGACCTTCTCATAACTTACAGGCATGCAGCCGCAGGATTGAGATCTGATCATGTTAAAATCAACGTAAAACGCTCCTTTAACATCTTCACCTCTGCACATCTTAAGTATTGTTTCGATTATCAGCCTGCCCATTTCATCGAAATCCTGTTTGCAGGTCGTAATCTGCGGCGGAAGATACTCGGTTTGTTTTATTCCGTCGAAACCGGTAATTATACAATCCTCCGGAATTCTAACGCCCATTGACTGCAAATACATACTGGCAGCTATAGCCATAAAATCGTTAGCGCATATAATCGCATCCGGTATTTCTCTTTTTTCGATCACGAACCATTGATTCATAACTTCAATTGTAGGCTGTTCCCAAAAACAACCGTAACCGATATTTTTCTCTTCAAAAGGTATATGGTTTTTTTCAAGCGCACGTTTGAACGCCTCTATACGCTCGTTTGAATATACATTATTTTCAAAACCTGCTATCATATATATTTTTCTTGCGCCGTGATCTTCTATTACGTGGCGGCAGATCTTTTCAAAAATATCGGAATTTCTAAACGAGAAAGTTACGCAGCCGCTTATTTCCTTATCCATAGAAATCAAAGGAACGTCGTAAAGTCTGCAATTTTCCGTTATTTCTTCAACTATGCAGGTATCGTACATTATGTTGGGGAAAATTATGAGAGCGGAAAGCCTTTCGTACGGTATTAGTCTGAAAACCGCGGACGAGCCTTTGTTGCTTTCGGGACTTTGTTCATACATATCGGCACAGGAATTGAAAACAAGCAGCCGGCATCCGTTTTTTACAGCATGTTTGTTAAGCTCGCTTACAAAGCTGAAGCGATCTTCTTCATGCAGAGTAGAGAGACATATTCCTATAAGCTTTATCTGCTCCATATTTCCACTTCCTTTCAAAAGTATGTTTATAAAAGCTGTATATCAATAATTGACAAGTTTTCAGAATTTATATTCACGGTAAAAATGTTCGGATTTTTCACATGATTAACTTTTTAAACGCAGTTATCGGCAAACTTTCCCCAAAAGACTCACTGCTTATCATATAGGCTTAATTATTGCAATACTATTATACTACATTTAATATTAATTGTAAAGAGGGAAGATTAAATTCGACAGGATTATTTTTATTTGGTTACCACATATAAAATGCCATGCAAATTTATTGTATCCACAATATTATGTCATACTTTTACATCGCATAATAGTCAACGCAATATAACATAATTATGTAATAAATACGTGATAAACATAGATATAGACAGATTTCGATTGTATCAGTAAGTTTTACTTGATTTTGTTAATAAATTGTGGTAAAATATTTAATGCAATTTGATTAGGATTAATCCAAGTCTCGAGAATGGTCTTATTGCACGTTGAAAAATTAAAGCAGTAGTTCATATTCATATGCCTGAATATGAGTTATTTCGCGGAAAAGCAGAAACAGCTCCAATAGATAACGAAGTATTCGGCTATATTGATTAATTATTTTAATTATATGCCGGATAATAAATTATTTAGTTGATAAATGTTAATATTCTGCTGCTTTGAAATATATTTAAAAATCTGTTCGACATTATTTGCGGAAAAGATACTCTTTATTCAGAAAATTTCAGAGAAAAACTTGCGTATTTATAGCCTATGAACAGAAAAAAGGAGAATTTTGTGAAAGATACAACAATAAAAGTTTTAATTTGTGATGATTCTGCCGAAAGCGGAATCAGAATCGCATCAAAATTAAGAGAATTTGATATTTACGCTTATACCAGAAAACCAATTGGAGATACAATCCTTAACTCGATACTTTCGGACACTCCTGACGTAGTAGTAACCGATCTTTCTCTTCAAGATACGGATGCTATTTATATTATGGAAAAAGTAAAATCCATCGTAGCCGTATGTCCTCAGTTTGTAATACTTTCTGACGTTTACAACAGTTTTATCGAACGTCAGGTGCTTGAAAACGGAGCGGCTTATATGATGATAAAACCTATAGATGCCGATGAACTTTATAATGTTATAAAGATGGTTACGGTAAAAAAGACTGCTACCGACTGCGGAGATGCTGAACTCATGGTCACCAACCTCATTCGCAGTCTTGGAATTCCTGCACACATCAAGGGATACAGATATATTCGCACTGCTGTTCTTGAATGTTTGAACAGTCATATGTTTTTAGAAAGTATGACAAAATCTCTTTACCCCCGGGTTGCTGAAATTTATCAGACAACACCGGCAAGAGTCGAACGTGCAATAAGACATGCGATAGAAACTGCATGGGACAGAAAAGACAAGGAAGTAATGAGCTCATTCTTCGGCTGCAACATTGATAATTTTCAAAGCCGTCCCACAAATTCAGAATTCATTGCGCTTGCTGCTGACAGAATAGGACTTAGTATGAAAAACTGCAATCAGCATGAAAAACCAATAACGCCTGATTATTGCTATTTTTAAGCTTCTTTCCCTCGAAATAATATGTTTGATCCGTTTTATCGTCAGAACAATGACAAAATCACGGAAAAAGATTTCTGCGAGGATTTTTGAGCATGATCTTATTAATGACAGGGTAAAAACCTGCTGTAATACAGTAAACTTTTTGGATATAGAATAAAATCCAATGAAGAATATGTGCAATATTCTATGATTACAACTTCTAAATAACTTACGCCGATTAATGTTTTGTTTTTGTTTATTCAACATTATATTCGCTCCGCCGCAAGGAGCAATAATGTTAAATTTCCAATTGACGACATGCACTTGGCAGATACAAATAAAAGCTCGCTTCATGTTTGGAACGAGCTTTTTTTGTCAATTTCACAGAACATTCATCAAGTTTTTTGAAATTTTTTTTAAAATCTATTTACAAACCGATCCTAATGTGCTATAATAATTAAGCTGACATTTCAAACTGCACCTGAGCTTTAAAATACATCTAAACGGGGGCGTAAAGGTTTCGACGGGGATTTTGAAGTGTGATAAGCGAGCGGAGCTGCGGCGTAATCTCCTTAAAATGCGCCACGTTTAAATATAAACGCTAGAAGAAATATTACAGTTACTAGAAATAGTGCACTGGTAGCAGCTTAAGTCTGCTTCTGTCCTCCATAAGAGTACCGCGGCTTTTGGCTGGGCATCGATTAGCGGTGAACGATTCGGAAGTGTGTCCGTACTTCAGAATTGTATTCGGACTACCTGCTCTTTCAGCCCGTTTATCGGCGGTCTGCGCAGGGAATATTAAACGGTAAACTACGCTCGTAGAAAGTTACATGAATGAATTTTCGGACAGGGGTTCAATTCCCCTCGCCTCCACCAAATTGCGCGAAATGGAACACCACCACGACGATCTTGTATTTCTTTGAGAAAGTCGTCGCCGTAGTGTGCAAAATTCGCAAATAACGATGTTTTAGAACGCAGTAAAAGCCCTGAGGGTTGTGTTACACCCTCTGGGCTCTTTTCGTACATCCTGCGTGTCGCGAGAGATATTATTTTCTGTTTCTTCTTGTAGTTTTCACATGGACACGGACAACTTTCACATTCTACACCAGAAGTACGGTAGGTACGATCGTGCGTTTGAAAAAGAAGAATGAGCAGATGTGCATTTCGGATAGAAATGTTCGGACTGCACATTATTTGCTGGAAAATGACTGAAAAGTTAAGATGTATTCAATAAAAAAATTTTAAAGTCATTTTTTGTCGCATTTTGACATAAGATGAATGTTTAAATTGTGCATTCATACAAATTATGATTTTAATATGGCATTTTTGGTATAAAAAATGCCATTACTATATAGAGGGATAAAAACGACTATACATCTTTGGTCATTTTATATGATTTGATATTCTAAAATGTAAGGATGATGGAATATGAAAAAAAAACATAAAAATAAAAGTCTAAAAAACAAGAAGTTTATTTATAAAAAAACTAAAAACATTATTAAATTAAAACAACAAAACTCTAAAAGGATTATAAATGATACCAATTCATTAAAACCACAAAAAATACTAATCAAGGGAATTAAATCATTGAATCCAATTACTAAATTAATTTTAACAGAATTATTTACTACAGTAGCAGTTTGTGTAATCATGTGGTTTGTTAGAAATTTATACAACCAAGAAATGTCAGAGACAGAGATGAAAACTTATTTAAAAAATGAAATCTTAAATACATTGAACCATGATGTATCACAAGTTGAAGATATTAATATTAATTATATTTCTAAAGCAAACATAAATATTGTTAGTGATTCATTGCCTATTGTTGTGTGTGGGACATATAATACCACTCTTGATAAAGACGATACACTCTGCGTATTTATATTTGAAAATGATAAAAAAAATCTTTTTCATGAAGTAGTTGGTGCAAATCCTAAATATCGTATTACATATTATGCATTATCTGAAAGTAAATATCTCAACAATACTCTTGTATTTAATGGTTATACTGAGCAAGAATTAGGAGTTGATAATAACAAAAAAATATGCATCGATTACAGCATTCATTATGCTGATAGATGTGAAAAAATGTGTTTGATTTTTGACAAGTTTGATGATGGTTGGGGAATGGCAGGTTCAGAAATGGAAGACTTAAGGAATGAAATAATTTTATCTGACTCTAAAATAAAGCATGTATCATATGGAAACCATATGTTTATTGATTCAAACTCTAATATGTGTAATATAATTGCAACATCAGGCAATATCGTTACTTTTAGTAATAAGATTTATGGTGGTTTAGACTTTGCTTACGCTATTCCAGTTGTAACTAATGAGAGGGGAGTTGCGAATCCAGATAAACTTGCTGTTGTAGTAATGCGATGTTATAAAAATCATTTATATTATGATCCTAATTGGAATTGGGGAAAATATATGCTTATACCATTTGAGAATGATATGAGTATACCACTCGATGATTATTGGGGATTTACTGATGAATCTGGAATAAATTATTATGAAACAGATTTAGGTCCCGAGGAATAAATAAGACAAATTGCATGAATTTGAACACCACGACGATTTTGTATTTTTAAAAAAGTCATCGCTGTGTTTTGCAAATAATTGTGCGTACTGCGAGCTGCTGAGAGCTCGTAGGGTAATTTATTTTCTGCTTGGTTTATTATTATGATTTTCACACGGAAACGGACAGCTCTCACAGTCTGCGCCGGGATCGCACCGCCCGTCCGATTTCGTGATCCCGTCCACCCAGACGGCACTCACCAGCACGACGATGGCGACGAGGATCACGGCAGCTACGCCGCCGAGCATTACGCTTTCCCCACAAGGTCAGCGTCCACCCAGCCGTAGACAGTTGACTGCTTGTCCGTATGTATGAGGTGATAGGGGTGCTTTGCTCCCTTTGCGATCGCCGTCACTTTAGCCGCTCCGGCTTTAGGTGTTCCTGCGTCTGCCGTGCGTTGGAGCTTGCATAGTGCGCACCGCCCTTAAACTGCACGACGTCCCCGACCTTGATTTCAGAGATTGCGCTCAGCTTGTCGGCGTCTACCCAGCCGTAGGCCGTAGAGCCGCCGCCCGCCTCTGCAATAACGTGGTACGGGTGCTTACCGCTTGCATACACGGCGGTGATCTTCACCTTGCCGGGCTTGCAGGAAGACCCGCTCGCAGCGTTTGCACTCGAATAATGCACCGAGTCGGTGAAGCTCACGACGTCCCCGATCTTGTATTTCAACGACGTGCTCGGCTGCTCCGTAGTTGTCTGCGCTGTCGGCGAGCTGGTGGCGGTGCAGTCGGATCCAGAGGAAACGGGTGGTGTTTTCCCTGCGAGCTTTGCGAGGTATCTCTCGCCGATATTGGCACGCTGCAACTGTACGAGCTCTGACTGGTCGGCCGGGCGTTCGTAGACTGTCAGCACAGCGTCTGAGGCGATACGCACGTTCTTGGCTGTTTTCAGTTCGTCGAGCAGCAGCTTGTAACCGGTGCTCAGCTCCTTGATCAAGAAGCGGAGCTGCGTCTCCAGATCTCCGACGGACTGCCCACAGGACTTCGCGAATTTCAAGAGGTTGCACTTTCTCGTGTGGTATGTCCACTGCGCGAGGCCGTAGCCTGCGGAGTCGTGCACGAAATTGGTATATTTCCCGGAGTCCACCGCCGCCGTGTAGCCTGCGTCAGTATAGCCGAGACTTTTCTCGTAGGTGTTCTGCAAATTCATGGGATCGAGCGCGCTCTCCGCGTACAGATTACCCATGAGGCCGGCAGCTCCGTGAGCGCTCAGCCCCTTGCCGGTGAGGAAGTTCCAGATCTTTTCCTCGTTGTTCTTGCCTATCAATGCCATGTTTATGCCCCCTTTACATGGTTTCAAATGTCTGCGCGTCCGGCTCTGTTCCTGTCAGAGCCATGAGCTTGATCTTGTTCTCGGCTTTGGCTTTGTTGTAATAAAAGCCGGTAGCCGACGCCGTTTCTGCAAATACCGCCGGGATCAGCAGCGTGAAAACGCTTGTGTCGCCTGTTCTCCAGATCATTGCACACGAAAAGAGGGAGATCGCAGCCGTCATAATGCCGACAGCTACGAGAATGACCTTTGAAAACTCCTTTTTCTTACTCTGAGTTCTGAGGCGTTTGTTCTCACGTCTGAGTCTGGCATTTTCCTCAGTCAATACCCGGAATCTTTCGTTTTCGCCCATTGCGTCCTCCTTATTCGTAAAGGTAGCCGAGCCCCTGCCGTGTCAAAAAGTCTTTTTGCTCATGTTTCACTTTGGCAGCGTATTCAAGCGCGGCGTGCATATCTCCGTTACAATGAGCGTCGGGGATCCGCTGCACCGCTTTGGCAGTAGCCTCACCGAGAGCGATCGCGGCGTTCACGCTCTGGAGCAGAAGCACCTCGTTTTTCTCGCGGAGCCGTTCGCGTTCCTCACGCCTTCTTCTGTGAGCTTGTTCTTCCTGTTCGCGTCTGGCGGCCTGTTTCTGGATCTTCTGTTGAATAAGCCAAAAACAAAAGCCGGTAAATGCTGACGGAATGCCAGCAGCAACCAATACGGCAATTACGGTTTGGTTCATTTTATCACCCCTTAAAAACAATATTTTCCTTGATCCATTTCTGGAGCCCTTTTGTGGCACAATGCCCCATAAGCCCGAAATAGCTTTGCATGGTAGCGTCTACGGCGTCGAAGTCGATTAGCCCGGCGTGGTATTCCTTCGCTATGTACTGCATACGCTTTTTCATTTTCTTGCAGGACTTCGCCGTCCATTTCCGATAGCCGGGAAAAATACGGCAGCCCACAAATGTGACACCCTTGCCCTCCCTGTTTTTCAAATAATAGCGCCGCGCGTGACGCTCCTTGCCTCTGCCTTTGATCCGCAGACGCTACACCACGTCCGCCGGGCAGGGTTTCCGATTTTCTCGGCATATCCCCCACGGGCGGTCAGTCGTTTGACTTGATCCAGGCGCCGAGCATACGCCCGATTTCATTCAGTTCTTTGCTCCATACCTCGTGCAACCCGTTGGAGATCAGACGATCCTCCGGGCTTGCTGCCGTGTCAATAAGTGAACGCAGCACGTCCAGCTCGGTGTCAATCTCGTTTTGCAGTTATCGGCGTAGTTGACCGCGCGAGCGTTTCGCTCTGATACATAGCCGGAGCATATTCATGTAGGTGTCTGTCAAATGATCCCGGCAGACGAATTTCTCTGGTTTTCTCATGTTATTGGTACGCTCGTTCACCCGGATCATGGAGCGGACGATCTCTGCCTGAGTTGTAGTGTGTCCATAGTTACTTCGTGAGTGGTGAAGGCAGCGCAGCGACGCTGCCTTTTTCCAGATTTTCAGATTGTCAGATTACCCGATTTCCGGAATATAAGCGGAGCGGAAGCCGATGCTCGCGCCCGAGTACGACCGGGCGTGGCTGTAGACGTAGAAAACGCCGGCATGCGACCCGTTGAGGAGGCTGCCCCCGCGATGCACACAGTGCTCGGCTATGCCGTTGTGCCAGTACACCATATCGCCATCATAGTCTGCTTCTTCTGCTCCCTCGTCCGGCAGCAGAGCCAGAGAACGCAGTAGCACTTTGGCAGCTTCGCCAATCGTAGATCCCGCCGTTACCTTTCCGAAGGTGCAGCTCTTGTAGTCTTGCTGTACATTTGTGATCGAGTTCTTAAATACCCACGCGTTGCTCACCCAGTCGAGGCGCACCGTGTTTCCGGAGGTTGTTCCGGTCATGTCGGTCGTGCTGCACTCCGGCTCCACAAGAGCACCGGTGGTGGCGTTGATTGCCTTCCAGCAGGTGCTCGTTGCGTTCTGCGGGTTGTTCGGATCTGCAGCGTCGTTATTTTCGAGGATCTGGAGCTCGCCCCATACAGTGCGGATGCCGCCCTGCCACTCTGAGACGTTTCCATTCAGATCCCAGATACCGCTGGGCGTCTGATCGTGGCTCCATGACAGCGGGCCGGTACCAGTGGCGACGTGGTTTGTTCTACCGTCGGTTCCCTTCGTCATAGGTATTGCGCGGTAGTTGCTTTCTCTGGTGTCTTTGCCGTAGCTGTTGTTGCCGTATGGCATAAATCCATTTTTTTTGCACCAGAGCGCGATCGCTGCCCACTCGGCGTTGGTGCTGAGGTGCCAGCCTGCGCCTTTTGCGGTGCAGCGTGCAAGCGCGGTGTCAAATGTAATGTTTGCAGTTGGATCCTCTGCCGGCAGAGAGTACGCCACGCCGCTGTTGACATGGTTCTGATACTTTGAGTAATAAAAACCGGAGATCTGCTTGCCGTTCACAATGAATGCGGGGTGCACGCTGTCGTCGCCGCCCTCCAGAACGTCGCTGTTTTTGAATTTTGGAATATACACCAGCACAGACGGCAGGTCGGTGTCGTCCAGCTGGACGGTGTTGTTCGGGCAGATCATTTTTACCGCCAGATTTGTGAGATCAAAATTTGCCATGTGTTTGCTCCTTTCATTTAGTCAATGCTCCAGAGTGTGAGCGTCACGTCGCCCATGTCGAGCGGCAACTGCTCCCGGTTCTCGCCGTCCTCGGCGTACTGCGCCGCCGGGATATCCACCTGCGCCACATAGCGCAGCGCGGACTCGGTGCCGATCGTGAGATTCCCGGCTCTGTCCTTGCAGACGTCAACGGAGACGGGCCAGTCCTTCTGATACCTTGCAGCGTTGAGCATAAGCTCGTCGTCGCCAAAATACAGACGGGTGCCGCTCTGCTCCCACTCAATCTTCTGACCAGGGTTCTTTTCAATCACTTTGACATTGTTCGCCATGGTTTACATACCTCCCTTGATAATGAGTTTCACGGTCGCGCTCTTTGCGCTGCCGTCGAAGCGTACCTTGAAGCCATTCAGCAGCTTGTCACTGATTAGAATGTCGCCGACGTCGCCGGAGTGCTCCAGCACTTCAACGTCAACAGAGTACGTCGTGGTCGTTCTGGTGTTGCTGAGGCTCACCGTCTTTTGTGAGTTGTTGAACGGGTAGCTTTGCGTGTTCGTGAGCGTGATCGTCTTTTCTTCGACAGCAACCTCGGCACTGAGTTGTCCGGTGGCAATCATCAGAAACGCAGCGGCGACAGTTGCGTCCTCGATCCCGATCTCCATGTTGTTGAAGTTTCCGGCGCTCTGAAGCGTGCCCTCTTGAATCACCGCTCCGGTGGACGAGTCCACCACCTTGTCTTTCCATTCTGTGCGGTTGTACATGGTTTCCCTCCTTTCTGTCAGCCTGTTACCTCGTAGATCGGGATCGTGATCTTGATCATTGTGCCCTGTCCGGCCACTTTGCGGATCGTTCGCGTCTGATATGCTGCGATCTCTCCGCGAATATCAATCACACGCGACGCGCTGATCGTCACCGCGCTGTTGTCGAGCTGCGGGAACGTCACCATAATAACAAGCGTGTCGCCCTCGATCTTCTTCTGGTTAATGGTTCCGCGGTACCACGTCGAGCCGACTTGCGCCTCAACGTGCACCAGCGATCGAAGCCATTGCTGCCTACGGTAGTTCATAAAAT
Organism: uncultured Ruminococcus sp.; assembly: GCA_910584195.1. Taxonomy (GTDB): domain Bacteria; phylum Bacillota; class Clostridia; order Oscillospirales; family Ruminococcaceae; genus Ruminococcus. The sequence continues at coordinate 96,683 of CAJTYV010000008.1, forward strand.
TGCTCTGAAAATATGCCATAGAGCCGCGTCTCCTTTCGTTTACTCGCCGCAGCGGCGTGTCCCGCACCTTATAAACTCATAGTCAAAAGCCGCGAGCGTTGCCGCTGTTGCTGTCGTTGCTGATTCTCGGTCTTAACTGCCTTATGAAGCAGACTACTAATAAACCTGTTTGGGAATACAAAGATGAAATGCTGAACGGCGTTGCGGTATTCAGACTGGACGTAGACAAAATGTCATGCAAGGCTAAGTGATACCAAAAGTATACATTCTGAGCATACCAAAGTATAGAATATAAGCATTTTACATATTGAGCAAACTATGCTATAATGAGTACAGGACATAAAAACTGTACTCTTTTTGTTTAGCGGGGTGATAGAATGAAAGTGACAAATACAAGTATTACAGACAAAGAGATAGCCGAGGTATTATCGCAGGCGGGATTGACCGACAAGCAGGTCAAGGCTTTTCTTTCCGATTGCTGCGGTAAGGAGTGCTGTGCCGAAAAGGTGCGTGTACTGCGCAGTGCAAGGCGTTCTCTCCTTGATTCTATCCACAAAGAACAGGCTTTGCTCGACAGGCTTGATTATGTTATTTGGTGTACGGAAAACAATAATAAATAGGAGGTCTTACTATGATTTTCAAAGAAACACTGACACTGGCAAACGGCGTGGTCATTCCACAGCTCGCACTCGGTACTTGGTTCATTGATGACGACAAGGCTGCGGTCGCAGTGCGAAATGCCGCAGAGATCGGTTATCGTCATATCGACACAGCGCAGGCTTACGGCAATGAGCGTGGTGTCGGTGAGGGAGTCCGCACCTGCGGTGTCGCCCGTGATGAGATCTTCGTGACCTCTAAGGTAGCAGCCGAGCATAAGGACTACAAGACCGCTGCGGCAGGCATTGACGAAACGCTCCGCAAAATGGGGCTTGACTATCTCGATATGATGATAATCCATTCTCCGCAGCCGTGGAAAGAGGTCAATCAGTCAGATAACCGCTATATCGAGGGCAACCGTGAAGCGTGGAGAGCGCTTGAGGACGCATACAAAGCAGGAAAACTCCGTGCGATAGGCGTTTCCAATGTCCTGCAAGGCGATATTGAAAGCCTGTGCGAAGCGGCTGAGATCAAGCCTATGGTGAACCAGATACTCGCCCATATCTCAAACACTCCGCTGGAGCTGATAAACTACTGTCAGCAGAAAGGTATTGTTGTTGAGGCGTATTCACCCGTAGCACACGGCGAGGCTCTGAAAAATCCTGCGATCAAGGCAATGGCTGACAAGTACGGCGTGACCGTTCCGCAGCTTTGCATCAGGTATGATATTCAGCTTGGTATGATCGTCCTGCCTAAAACCGCAAATCCCGACCACATGAGAAGCAATGCAGAACTCGACTTTGTTATTTCAGACGAGGATATGGAACTTCTCAAAAACATTGAGCATATCAAGGACTACGGCGATCACAGCTTTTTCCCTGTGTTCGGCGGAAAATTCTAAGGAGGATAATACTATGATTTACAAGGCATTGAACAACGGCATAAAAATGCCCATGCTCGGCTACGGCACCTTTCAGGTGACCGATGCGGCGGAGTGCAAAAACAGCGTGCTTGAAGCGATACGGGCGGGCTATCGTCTGATCGACACGGCACAGGCTTACGGCAATGAAGAAGCTGTCGGTGCAGGCATCAAGGCGGCACTTGACGAAGGGATTTGCACCCGTTCGGAGCTTTTCATCACAACAAAGGTGTGGTTTCGCTCCTTTGAGACAGAGGATTGCCGCAAGAGCCTTGACGAGTCCATGAGAAAGCTCGGTGTGGAATATATCGACATGGTGCTTCTGCACTGGCCTTTCGGCAATGTGTACGCCGCTTGGCGTGTGCTTGAAGAATACTACAAGGCAGGTAAGATCAAGGCGATCGGCGTTTCCAATATGGAGGCTGACCGCTTCATCGACCTCATCAACTTCAACGAGATAAAGCCTGCGCTCAACCAGATCGAAACACACCTTTACTGCCAGCGCCTTGAAGAAAAGGAATGGCTTGAAAAGTACGGCATCGCACATCAGGCTTATGCACCGCTCGGTCAGGGCAGAGCGAATGAAATGTTCTCCGAGCCTGCCGTGAAGGAACTTGCGAAAAAGTACGACAAAACGCCTGCACAGGTGCTTCTGCGTTTCCTTGTGCAGAGTGATGTTGCGGTCATCCCGAAGTCGGTGCATACCGAGCGTATCAGGGAAAACATTAACATATTCGACTTTGAGCTGACCGGGGACGAGATGCTGTCCTTGCAGGCACTCGACAAGGCTGCGCCGATGATCGGAAACCCCGAAGCTCCCGAAAAGGTCGAATTTGCGATGACTTGGTGAGAGTATGAATATCTACGAAAGAGCGAAAAACGGTGAGCCGATAGATATGCGTACCGATGAGGAATACAAGGCGGTCTGCATACCCGAGATGAAGCGCAGCAGAACGCTTTGCCATAAGATGAGATACCCGTGGATATGGACGGCGATGATAACCTTGACAATGAACCCGAACAGATACCGAAACGAAAGGCAGTTGACCTGATCGAAGCAAGCGACTTGAACTATACGATACTTCGACCGGGCTATCTCCGAGAGGGCGGCAAGGACGATTATATCCTCAGCTTCAAGGGAGAGCCTGCAAACGGCTATATCTCAACGATACCTTCCGTTGTCGAGCTTGCGGTCAGGCTGATAGATGATGACAGCTTGTATGTGAGAGAAAGCGTCAGCATTACAAAGGATATGCGTGGTGATACTCATGAAAAAGCGTAAATTAGGCAATATCGAGGTATCCGAGATCGGTATGGGCTGTATGGGCTTGTCTCACGGCTACGGTCAGATACCCGATGAGGAATACAGTATCCATGCGATACAAAAGGCTTATGAAGCAGGCTGTACTTTTTTCGATACGGCAGAGGGCTACGGCGCTCTGCTGTACGGTGCAGGTCACAATGAAAAGCTGCTCGGCAAGGCGGTGAAGCCGTTTCGTGAAAATATCGTGCTTGCGACTAAATTTCACTTTATGGGCGATACTCCGCAGGGCAGGGACAAGATATATTCCTATATCCGTTCGCATTTAGAGCAGTCGCTAACGAATCTGCAAACGGATAAAGTTGAGCTTTACTATCTGCACAGGGTAAACAGAGCCGTTCCGGTTGAAGCGGTCGCCGAGTGTATGGGTAAACTTATAGACGAGGGGCTTATCTGCGGATGGGGGCTGTCACAGGTCGAAGCCGATACGATCAGAAAGGCTCATGAGGTCACGCCCGTGAGCGCCGTGCAGAACCTCTACAATATGCTGGAGCGTGACTGCGAGAAAAACGTCATACCGTTCTGTCTGGAGTGTAATATCGGTGTTGTGCCGTTTTCGCCCGTTGCAAGCGGATTTCTTTCGGGCAAGGTCAGCGGCGGTACGGATTTCTCCCATGTCGATGATGTCCGCAAGTTCGTCCCACAGCTTACAGCCGATAATCAGGACGCAAACAAGCCGTTTCTTGAACTGATAAAGCGTTATGCGGCTGAAAAAGGCTGTACCAATGCACAGATCGCACTTGCGTGGATGCTCCGCAAATATCCGAATATCGTGCCGATACCGGGTTCAAAGAATCTTGAACGGATACTTGAAAATCTCGGTGCTTGTGATATTTCTTTTTCAGATGCTGAATTTGCAGACCTTGACGGTGCGCTGTCTGAGATCACGATACACGGTCACAGGGGCTGTGTGGAGTTTGACGGTGACAGTATGAAGGACTGGAACAGATAAGCGAGGTGCAGTATGAAAATCGTTGTACTTATGGGCAGTCCAAACAGAAAAGGCTCAACGAGCATACTCGCCCAAAGCTTCAAGAAAGGCGCAGAAGAAAGCGGTCACACGGTAGAGATCATAGATGTCTGTCATGCGGACATTCACCCATGCACAGGCTGTGTTGCCTGCGGTTATGAGGGCGACTGTGTTCAGCGTGACGATAACCTGATGATCCGTGAGAAGCTCCTCGGCTGTGATATGGTCGTGTTCGCCACTCCGCTGTATTACTACGGAATGAGCGCACAGCTCAAAGCAGTGGTTGACCGCTTCTGCTCCTACAACAGCAGTCTGAACCGCAGACACTTGAAGTCGGCTCTGCTGACTGTTGCGTGGAATGCCGATGACTGGACATTCGATGCGCTGACAGCACATTACAAAACGCTTGTGCGGTATATCAATTTTGAGGATAAGGGTATGGTTCTCGGCTACGGCTGCTGAAGTCCGTCCATGACAAGAGCAAGCGAATATCCAGAGCTTGCGTATCAGCTCGGAAAAAGCATATAGGCGGTGAGATATGAGCATCACGGTAAACATCTACTACACAGGCGAAAACGGAAACGCCCGTAAATTCGCAGAGGAAATGATACAAAGCGGTACGGTGGACAAGATACGCAGCGAGGACGGCAATCTCCGCTATGACTATTTTCAGCCATTTGACGCTCCCGAAACGGTACTGCTGATAGACCAATGGACAAGTCAGGGCGCAATTGATGTCCATCATGCTTCGCCCATGATGCAGACGATAGTGAAACTTCGGGAGAAGTACGGGCTAAAAATGAAAGTCGAGAGGTATATCTCCGATGAGGGCGGTATTTCCGATAAGGATACGAAATTTATTGTGAAATAGGAGGAAACCTATGAAAGTATTGATAATTAACGGCAGTCCCCATGCTAAAGGTAATACTGCGATAGCTGTAAACGAACTTGCAAAGACTTTTGAAGCACAAGGCGTAGAAACGGAAGTCTGTCATATCGGCAACAAGGATATTCGCGGCTGTATCGCCTGCCGCAAATGTGCAGAGCTTGGGCATTGTGTATTCAATGATGCTGTCAACGAGCTTGCACCGAAGTTTGAAGCGGCGGACGGTCTTGTGGTCGCTTCGCCAGTGTATTATGCTTCGGCAAATGCAACGCTCATCGCCTGTCTTGACAGACTGTTTTTCAGCACGCATTTTGATAAGACCATGAAGGTAGGAGCAAGCGTGGTCGTCGCAAGGCGCGGCGGCTGTTCGGCAACATTTGACGAGCTGAACAAGTATTTCACGATCAGCAATATGCCCATAGCTTCAAGCCAATACTGGAACAGCGTTCACGGGCGTGAGATCGGTCAAGCCGAAAAAGATGCCGAGGGCTTGCAGACCATGAGAACGCTTGCGAAGAATATGAGCTTTCTGATGAAGTCTATCGCTCTCGGAAAAGAAAAATACGGACTGCTAGAGAAAGAGCCGTGGCAGCCTACACATTTTATCAGAGAAGATCTTTTGATCAAGGAGGAAACGAACATGAGCAAGAAATTAGTAGCATATTTTTCAGCAAGCGGTGTGACTGCCGGACTTGCTAAAAACCTCGCAGAAGCCGCAGGAGCAGACCTTTATGAGATACGCCCTGCCGTGCCTTACACGAACGCAGACCTCAACTGGCAGGACAAGAACAGCAGAAGTTCTGTTGAGATGAATGACAAGTCCTTCCGTCCTGCTATTGCCGATACCGATGCGAACATCGCAGACTATGACACGATCTATGTCGGTTTCCCGATCTGGTGGTATGCCGCCCCGACGATCATCAATACCTTCCTTGAAGCCTATGATTTTTCGGGCAAGACAATCGTTCTGTTTGCTACATCGGGAATGAGCGGACTTGGTAATTCTGCAAAGGAATTGAAGCCCAGCGTATCCGATACCGCAGTCATCAGGGACGGCAAGCGTTTTGCTGCAAGCACATCAGTCGATGAGCTGAAAAAGTGGGTGGAATCCCTCGGAGTATAAGGAGGTACTACTATGGCAGAAAAGATCGTACAGACCGCAGGCAGAGATGCCCTCGGTGAGTTTGCTCCCGAATTCGCCCATTACAATGATGATATTCTTTTCGGGGAGAATTGGAACAATACGGATATTGACCTGAAAACACGCAGTATCATTACTATTGTGGCTCTCATGTCGCAGGGCGTAACGAGCGATGCGCTGAAATTTCACCTGATAAATGCGAAAAATCACGGCGTATCTCAGAAGGAGATCGCAGCGATCATCACGCATACTGCTTTCTATGCAGGCTGGCCGCACGCTTGGGCGGTGTTTAACCTTGTGAAAGAGGTCTGGAGCGAGAAGTCTCACGAAATGACAGATAAGGACAGGTATCAGAATGAGATATTCTTTCCAATCGGAGAGCCGAACCCCTACGGTGATTACTTTGTCGGACAGAGCTATCTTGCACCCGTTTCGACCGAACAGCTTGCGGTATTCAACGTGACCTTTGAGCCTGCCTGCCGCAACAACTGGCATATCCACCACGCCAAAAGCGGCGGCGGTCAGATGCTGATCTGTGTCGGCGGTCGGGGTTATTATCAGGAATGGGGCAAGGAAGCGCGAGAGCTTCGCCCAGGCGATATTGTCAATATCCCTGCGAATGTCAAGCACTGGCACGGTGCCGCACCCGACAGTTGGTTCTCACATCTCGCTATCGAGATCGAGGGCGAGGACGGCAGCACGGAATGGTGCGAAGCTGTTTCGGACGAAGAATATAATAAATTGAAATAGGAACTTTGATCCCACCGGAGTCAAAGTCGTTACAGAGCTGTTGCTATAAGCAATGGCTCTTTTTCTTTTTGAAGAAATATTGCAGAAGCACAAATTTTGTCTATCTGAAATGATATAATAAAATTTTAGGCAAAACTATTCCAGAACGTTAAATTCTGTCGAACTGATTTGTTATAATTAGGATAGACAAGCATACAGCTCGGTTTTTGTATAATCATTGACAGTTCCATACAGACTACACAGGACGATTATGTGGTTTGAGGGGGTGAGTGCAGTGTACTGGACAATGAAAATAGATCAAATTCTGCAAAGATAGCCTTGCGAATTATCTATGCTGTAACAAAAATGAGAAGCAGTATGCGAAGTAGCGGCATAAAGGCGGTCTGAGCAGATTCAGACCGCCTTTTTTCTATTCGGCAAATGTGATGAACAGATGAAATTTTGGTGAATGTCCACAATAGCATTTTACGAAATACAATGTGTTTTCTTAGTAAAATCAGGCATTTCAGGCTTTCACAATTCGATTTTTATAAACAGGTCGTATTTTTCCGAAGTGTAGGAAACAAGGCGTTTTCTGCAAATAGAAATGTCCACAATTGTGGACAGGGAAAATTTGCAATTTCCGGCGAAATGGTTCATAATAGGATAGAGCGCTTTTCAGCGATATAGCGTTCTGTTACAGTGAGCCTTACTGCGCAGGGGGTTACTCGATCACTGTATGGGAACTGAATATGGAACGATCAAATGGACGAGTAATGTTTGATTGTCGGACGGGTATCTACCGAATGACAACCTTATTGTGTCCATTTGCGTTTTTCCCGTCTGACGGAAAGGACGGGAATAATTATGAGCAAAAAGAAACCAGATCCACGCATTCCATTATTCAGAGAACGAAAAGAACCGAAAAATAAAGATAAATACATCTACGGCACTGAGAATGATGAAGAAAAGCGTAATGATACCTTTGAACTTGTGTTTGCCAGATACCTGTCTGACAGCGGACGGAACAATAAGAAGGTATCTACTCGGACACTCTCTGTTCTGACAGGTATTTCCAAGAGCGAGATCCACTACTATCTTCATGGGGAGAGAAGAATTACATATGAGCTGCTGTGTGCTGTCTGTATCGCACTGAGACTTCCTATCAGCAGGCAGGAGCATTTATTCCATAAAGCACACATACAATTTCTCCGACTTTTCTTGTTCCGAAAAAGTTCATCGGTAAACCAAGAACGTGCTGATAATATCCAAGAATCAATGGTATATCAAGCTTTTGACTAAGATAGAGCATAAGGTGATTTCTGAATGCTTCAAGTATTGCTTTAAATATATATAGAACAATAACCCCTATCGAAAGAGTTATCAGGGTTTTTCTTGTTGAATTAGGGACGATATCGTCCATGATAAATCGGAAATAAAAAGAAGTCAATATTCCAAATACCGTTATAATAAGAGAGGAAAGAAAAATATTGATTAGAAGTCTTTTTTGCGGAAACATAAGACTAAAAAATCTTGAAAGAACTCCTTTATTTTCATTTCCTTTTTGAAATCTTGATGTAGGAACAAGTAATATTAAAACACCTGTCCAAATCTTGAAAAATTCTTCGGGAGTATATTTTACAATGCCTTTTCCCGGATCGGCAATTATTATTTGTTTTTTTGTTATTTTATGTATCACTACATAGTGAAGCAGACTTCCGTCTACTACTACATGAGCTATCGCAGGAAGCGGAAATTCGGTAAAAAAGCATCTTGATTGCCTTTGACTCCCTTAGCAGAAAACCAAGCTGCTCGGCAGCCTTTATCATTCCATAGGCATTTGTGCCTTGCTTGTCTGTTCCGGCAACTTCCCTGATTTTCGATATTGAAAGATTCAGTCCGTATTGCTTTGATATTGTTGCAAGGCAGGCTGCTCCGCAGTCGGTTATGTCGTGTTGTTTTACGCAGTAGTATTTCATTCTTCACGTCCTATCTTGTAGTCTTACATTTAATAAGAACTAACAAATTATTAACAGAATTCTCGGAATCATGCTTGTATTTAAGTATAATTATAATAAGGAAAAGTATTGTTATAGACAAATTACATTCACTCATAAATGTCCTACCTATATCGTCTACCCCAAAAATATATAGTATATGTCAATTATAAGCAAAAGTAAAATGCATCGCGCTTAAAGAGTTATTATTTTGTTCATAGATATCTGATTAATTTTCATGTGGCTATAATCGATTCGGACTCATCTGCACGGCCCGTTTCTAAAAAAGCCTCATTTTTCTTCGTGCTGTTCAACCTTACGAGAAGCAGCACTCCGCAAACTATAAAGAGTGACAAGCCTATATAAAAGAGGTATTCTCTCGCATAAATTTGCTTATAGAAGCATGCAAGAGTATATACAGTTGCATTGGTGGTAATGTGGAAGGTTATGCTGTAAATAATATTTCCGCTTTTAAGATAAATAAACCCTATTATTATTCCTGCTACCATAAGCTCGGCAACTCTTGCGAAAGAGGATGGAAAGTGCATTATCATCCATGCAACTGATATCAGGACGATAGATACGGCACATTTGATAGTACTGCCATTGGAAGCTATGAGAAGAAGAGTCAACATTGCAAATCTGAAAATGAGCTCCTCTCCTATCGGGGCTATCGTTGAAGCAAGCACCAGATATATTACCTCTGCCACACCGCCGTCGGGTTTACCACTGAGTACATTCCTATAAACGATGAACATAATGCAGAGCATATAGAAAAAAGCTGTCAGCACAATAAGGAGAAGTATATCCGCCCTCGACTTGACTGCATAGTTTTTTAGGCGTACCTTATGCTCTATGCTCATCACAAGCGTAGCAAGAATTCCGCCCACAAATAGGGAAATTGCCATTGCAATACTGTTATGGTTTTCATCTTTATCTATAATGGAATAGACAACAGAAAAAAAGATTGGGAAAGCACCTACTATCCACATGATAACAGCATTTCCACAGGCTTTTTTATATGATCTCATGATTACCTCCAACATAAATAATTTCTCACGAAACACAACAATGCATATATAAGAACAAGTTCTTATATATGCAAATGATGTACTTGTTTATCGTTATGTTTTAACAGTTCATTGATCCGACATATCAATATGGATAGCTGTTCCAGCCTGCCTTAAAGGAAGCTTTCCATGAATCCCACTTCTGATTGAGATAGTCAAGACCCTCGAGAAAGCTCTTGAAATCGCCGCCGTCAACATTGTTCAGCTCATTTGATGTAAGCTCGGTGAATACTGCTGTATTGATAAGATTAGTTTCCATAGTTCATTTACCTCCTTTGATTAATGAGTGCCGTCGTAGATTCCTTCGCCTACGCCGCCCCAGAAATCTACCCATGCATGGCAGAAATAACCGAGGTCTCTGAAGAAGTCTCCGCCTGTAACATCAAAAAGCTCCTCGCTGTCCATTGTAGCAAACATATTGTTTTCCATTATATTTTCCATTTTAAATTCCTCCTTAAATTAGTGAAAGAGGTCGTAAGCCTTCTCGCCTACGCCGCCCCAAAAGCTACACCAACCGTAAGCAAGGTTGTATCCTACCTTACCCCAATCAGTGCTTCCTCCGTCAACCATCTGTATCTCATCGGAAGAAAGTTCAGCAAAACCATTTTTCATAACATTTTCCATTGTTATGTACCTCCTTGATTTTAATAAATTTATATCAAAGCCAATCATCATATCGTGCATTATATGAATTTCAGCTGAGATAGCTTATTTAATTTTTATTACTGTATAATTATATACTCATTTTTTTATTTTGTGTTGCATTTTTCGTAAATGGTCGTTTTATGTCCTTTAATGGTTATAGTTAGATAATAAATATAATAATTGTTCTCATAGAAATATGTAAATTATTTAAAAGTGCGCCTCTATGAGAACAATATATTATTTATAAATGTAATTTTTTACATATACTTGCTGATTAATCTAGCAAACAAAGACGCTACTACAGGTCCTACTACAGGTCCTGTTATAATTGAGCCACCGTCGACTTCATTCATTTCATTTGCAGAAAGTTCTGCAAAGCCATTTTTCATAACATTTTCCATTGTTATTTACCTCCTTGATTTTAATATATGTATATCAGAGCTATTTCATTATATTGCGCACTATAATTTCACAGCTAAGATAGCATAGTTAGTTTTCACTATTATAATATAGTGTCTTATTTAAGAGAGTTTCTCAACGGTATATCCCATTTTTTCCAGAAGATCGTCAACTCCGTTAGCACCAGAATAGTGAGCAGCTCCTACCATAAACAAACAATTCTTATCTTCTTTGATATACGAAGATGCCTTTTCAGCCATATACTGATTACGGTCGTCAAAAATAATATTAACATATGCTTCATAATCATCTTTAAGATCATCAGGGAGCTCCTCAAGATCTGTGTCCATATCTATGGGAATATCTCCGCTACCTTTTGCCCACATATTATAAAGCTCGCTATAGGATTCGGCAAAATCATTAATATCATCAATATTATCTACCATTTCGCTGATATTATAATCTGCGAAATCATCTGAATAAGCATTAAGAGCTTCAGTTTGCATTGAAAGTTCTTCAATATTGATTATTTCCTTATTATCTTCCTGAGCTTTTGAAATGAAGAATGTATCTGTGCCGGAAAGATCCATATTTTCTAGGCGAAAAAGCATTACTGTTTGAAGCTGATTTATCCAATAACCTGCGGTATACTGATCCAGCATTTCAGAATAAGCTCCAATACTATCAAAATATTCCTTTGCTTTATTGTATGTTCCCACAGATATATGCTCTTTAATAGTTGAACCATCATTGTAAATCATACCGTTCAGATATTCCATTTGAGCATTGGCATCAGTTGAAAGAGCCGTAATATCATACTCGACAGCAATCGAATCGCAGCCATTATAAATATCCATTAAATCCGACGGATAATCTGAAACATCTTTTGGAAGCATATGAATCGTTCCTAAAAGATAAATTGAATTACCGCTGTCAGGATCTGTGACCTTCCAAAGAGGTGGGGCGATATCTGTTGTATCAATGAAGTCATTGATATCAGCTGTTTCACCATATGGATTTACTGAATTATCAGAATCATTTTCCTCATTTACTTTTGTAACTTCAGCAGATTCTTCAGTTGATCCTGTAGTGTTTGTGGATTCTGATATATTAGTTTCCGAAGAGGATTCTCTTGATGATGAGTCATTGCTATTGTCACTGCATGAAACAAAAGAAAGTGACATCATTGCTGCAGTTATCGCTACTATTACTTGATTTTTTTTCATTTTACTTATCCCTTTCTATCAATAGTAAAATTTTCAACTTTTAAGGCAACACCACACAGAGATAGTGCGTCAGATACGAAGTCAGATTTTTCGGCAGATTGTAATGCTTTCGTCGTCATCCTTGATAAATTTGATTTTTGACTTCATCTTTTGGCAACGTTTAATTGGTGGAGCAATAATTCAGATGTTTATAAAATGTTATCACTGATACCAACATACATATCAACAATTAAACTGTCAACATCATTTTGACTAGTGGGCTCCTGAACGGTAACATTATAACCGGTTGTTATTGGTGTGAGCTGGTGATCAGCTATGTACTTCATAAGTTCATTCGCACTATTCTGAAGCATCGCAGGATTACCCTGATGTCTTATCTTAACAGCGTTATTCAGCCTAAATATTGGCTTGAATTTATAATCAGACGGCACATGAATTTCCTTATTCAGCGGAATAAGAATCTCAATATCCATAATTTGCTGTAAACCATTATTTTCAATAGCAAAGGTTGCAGTTGCTGAAGAACCTTTTTTCTCAGCCGAATTTTCACTTATAATCTGTTCCATTTCTTTTACTATCTGTGACATTTGCTGCTGTGTTACCTTTCCTCGAAATGAAATAACATTCTCCATTTCTAAACAAACATTATTGATTATTTCCAATGTGAATTCCTCTTTTCTTTATAAAAATCACTTAGTCCCTTGGGCTCATTTGGTTGATGCAGTATAAATTTACAGGTACCTGTTGAAAACCAAAAAGAGCAAACAACCGCTAACGAAGCCAGTTCTCCTGCATATTTTAAAGCTAATTTCCTAATCTTTTTCATATTTAATACCTCCTGTATTTTATATAAATTATTATAGCAAAAGAATATCAATTTGTGTCATAAATGGGGATGAACGGTTGATTTGAATCCCTAAACGGTATGTAAATATGTCAATTTGTTTTTCATAATTCCAGCAATTTGTGTAATCAACGTAATAACTTGAGTGACAATTATTAATATACAATATTTTTTATAGTTACAAATTATAAAAAATGAAAAAAATAAAGTCAAAAATATAATGAATAAATAGTAATGATTTTTCAATCTTCTTCTTTCATTTTTATTTAGCTTTTTGTGAATACTATCTACAGGTGTAAAAATACCTATTAATATAGAAACCAACACAAAAATTATAACTATAAAATTTGTTTTTATATTGACTACATCACTCACTTCAATTGTTAAAATATAAATAAATATTGACAATATAAAGCAAGTGCTGCTTTTTTCAGCATGATAACCTCCTGAAAGTCGCCTTAATGGAATTATTAAACATAAGAAAATAACAGTTTCTACGAATTTATGTTTTAATACTCCTATAATTAATGTTATAATTACATTAAAACTCATTTCCAAAAAACCTGAGATACAATATTTATACATTTCTTCTTCATCTGCTTTAATGACATTGTTTTTTATTAAAAAGTTACTTATACACTCACTGATAAGGTTAAACATAAAAAATACCACCATTTCTTTTTATGAAATAATGGTATCATTTATAAAACAAAAATTATCATTAAATATCTGAGAGGTTCTTTTCTATCCCTGAAAGGTCATTCATCAATTAATGGAATTACTGCCGTAGCCTCAAATTTTGATTCTTTTCTCTCTGTACTAAAGCTTCCACCGTATTTGTCAACAATTCTGTTAACATTACTCAATCCATAACCATGCCTTATCTTATCAGATTTATCACTTTTTAATTTTCTGATCATATTTGATACAACAGCAGAATTGAGAATATTTATAACCAATGCAGTTTTTGTTGTAAAAATATTTATTTTTATATACCTATCATCAAGATTAGGAACTTTAACACAAGCCTCAATTGCATTATCAAGGAGATTACCCAATGCAACGCTTAAATCATAACGTTCTATGTTGATTTTACTGTTATCAATTTTAATGTCCGTTTTAAATTTTATTTTATTTGATTCAGCCACATTATAAGCGTTGCTTACAAGAGCGTCGATAACCAGAAAACCTGAGTTTATGCGTTTATATGAATTACTGATATTATTCATAGCAGTATCTATATAACCTATTGCCTCATCATAATCCTTTTGAATAACACACTCACGCAAATATATTAAATGTTTATTCGTATCGTGAATAATACCGCTTATACTTTTAAACGACATTGAAGTTTGTTCGTATTTTTTCTCCTGAAACATAAACTGTGTTTCAAGCCTTGTCTGTTTTTCCATAATTTCATTTGCTTTAATAATATTGCTTAAAAGATAATATACAATAAAATTGATAACTAATATGCCTATTGCTGCAATATTATTTGTTACGCTTGCATTTATAATTGCTTCTTTTGATACTATTGTAATAGATATTATAATAAAAATGCTGAGTATTGGTACTATAATTAAGCAAAGATAATCTTTAAAGCAAGCCCTTAAGGCATTTTTTTGCATAATAAGCATAACAATTAGAATCATTATAAATTTGATTAGTTTTGAAAGCATTACCGCATATAAATACGCATTGCCTACTGTTATATTATCATCTGTAAATTTATCAACAAAAGATAATATACTTTTAGAAACAACCTCTGATAACATCGAAAATACTTGCAGTGAAAAAGCAGCAAAAAATTTTATTATAATCTTTGATTCGTATAGATATGTCAGTATATATACTTCTATTATGCTGACAATCATAAAAAAAATCCATACATTTATCGGTAATCGCATAAACCAAAATGTTACACTTACTAAAATGAATATCAAATAATATATAGGCTTTGATATCCAACACCTTCTGTTGCTTTTAAACAAAATTTCCAAATAAATCATTGTTATTATAACATCAAAAACAGAAGCTGCTATGGTAAAAATCAATTGAATTGTTTCACTCATTATTTTTTATACCTCACAATCATATATTTTGAAAAAGCCTCTTTAATTTCAGACAATTTTCGGCGGCTTGCTTCTACTACTTTCCCGTTTGTGAGCTCTACCATATTTGAGTTGAATCTTTTTATATATTTCATATTGACCAATACTGATCTGTGTACGCTTATAAAATATTGTTCTTTCAACTGTTGTTCCATTTCAGCAATTTTCCCTTTGATCATAAATTCCTCGTTTATTGTAGTTACTAACAAGTCGGATTTTGTAGTGAGGCTTTTAATAGTTTCAAAGCAAATAATATCTTCCAAATGCAGAATAATTTCCCCTTTTTTCAAGTTAACTACGGTGATATTTGTTTGCACTTCTGAAAGGTATCCGATAAGCCTCTTCATTTTTTCTTCAAATAGAGTATATGTTAGTGGCTTAGTCAAATACTGATATGCCTGTACATCAAAACTATCTTGCATATATTCTGGATAACTCGTAATAAATATTATTAGGACGTTCCGATCAGGAAGCTGACGTATTTTTTCCGCTAACTTCATACCACTTATTTGGGGCATTTCCACATCTAAAAAAACTGCATCATATTTAGAAGGATTTCCATTATACGCACTTAGTAATTTGTTACCATCAGAATATTTATCAATATTAAATTCAACTCCACTTTGAATGGAAAACGTAATTAAATAATCTTCTATTTTCTTTATCTCTGATATTTCATCATCACACACCGCAATATTTAAAAGCATTGTAGCCACTCCTCAAAATTGATATACTTATTATAGCATATTTGAACATAATTTTCAATATAACAATCTACCTTTCAAGGTTATATAAAAGCCATTCAAGATGGGAAATAAAATTTTTTAAAATGCATATAATATTATTTGAAAATATACTTTCGTCAATTCCGTCCATATATTACAATAGTGAGATATATCGCCGAAAAATCGCATTAATACCAAACAGTGATTACAACATTCTGACGGCTAAAAAATTAAGCAGTAAGAGAAAGGCGGCTGACATAGTCTTTCTTAATCTGAATCGAAGGGTGACAATATCTGTTTAAAGTTATGGCAGCGTCGGCATGACCGAGCAACTCACTAAGAGTTTTGGGATCAAAACCTTTTTCAATACAAACTGTGGCATAGGTATGGCGAAGAAGATGAAAATTGACGTTTCTGATACCACATAATTTTAGAATAGATTTAAAACGATTCTGCATGGTTCTCGGTTCAGTAGGCTTGCTTTTTCCCGTGATGATGTAGAAATTACCGCAGTTCTTGTATTTTTTGAGGATTTCCAAAACAAAGGCAGGAATTGGAACAGTGCGTACCGAACTTTTGCTTTTTGGAGTCCCGATAACTACCTGTGACTTTCCGTTTTTGCTTACACGCTGAACGGTTCTTTTTACAAACAGAACAGCATTATCAAAGTCAATATCTTCCCATTTTAAACCGCAAAGTTCGCCGATACGAAGTCCTGTGAAAAGGCAAAGGAGAACAGCGATATTTGTTTTATTCCGATTATTCAGCAGATAAAATTCAAGTCTTTTTCTTTCGGCAGTAGTCAAAATATCAGTCTGCTTTTTCTCAATTTTCGGCATGGTAAAACGAGTTTCACGGACACCGTACTCCCTTGCAGCATAAGCCTCAATACTGCGATATACCGTCATAATATCACGAACGGATTTTGCTGAAAGTCCGCCTTTGCCATTCAGTCTGCCATAATTTAATTTATAGTGAATGAAATCATTAAGTCTACTCGTGGTCAGATTCTGCATAAACTCTTTGCCTAAAATCGGGAGAATGTGCTTACTCACGATGTTTGTGTAATTAACATAGCTTGATTCTTTAACACGAAGTTTTGCTGAAGAAAGCCATTGTTCAGCAGCATCACGGACTGTCAATTTTATCGCAGAAACAGTGTGATTCTGTCTTATCGAGTAAACTTCCGACATTTTCTCCTTAACTTCGGAAAGCGTTCTTGCGTATACAGATTTATATTTGATTTTTCCGTTATCATGATAACCAACAGGCACACGTCCCTCAAAGCGACCATCCTTACGCTTATAAATATTACTTCCTCTTTTAGCCATAAAATCCTCCGTTCCGACTGAAATATGACGGTTTAAAAGTGTTGATTTTCGCTTTTTCATCAATATTTCAATCAAAAATTTTTAAAAAACTCTTTACTTTTACAAAATTTATGATATAATATTACTAGAATCACTGCAAATCCGTACCAAAAACCACCTCGCTAATGGACGGAATTGACGAAAAAAGCGTACCGAATTTTCTATAAAATCCGATACGCTTTTTATTTTAATAATCCTGAATCTGACCATGCTCCTGCTTAATTCCAAGAGCCTGATTCTTCTCTTGAATCATCCTCCGCAGCTTGCTGTCAATCATTTTTCTGCCCGATTGAAATTTGTTATGATAATCATCTTCAATACATCGGCTTAGATTTATGAACAGGCTGAATATGGTATTAGCAAGCATTTCATTTTCAAACTTTTCCTGATTATCAATGATATTTTGAGCATACTTGTTGCCTTATTCTGCGGATAGATTGAAAAATTGCATAGCTTTTTCTTTATCCTTTTCCAAGTCGTCAACGCCAAAAAAATAAATTCTACCTAACTGATAGCTTGCCCACATATTTTTATCTGCGGACTTCTCAAAGTATTCGACAGCTTTCTGATTATCAATTAGAGTACCCAATTCACGAAAATACATCATTCCTATTTGATACTGTAAATACGACTTTATTTTCTTAGCTTTCGGTTCGATTTGAATAAATCCCTGCAAAGCTTTTTTATAAAACTTAAATGATTTTTCATCATTTTTTAAACCTGATTTTTCCATAGAATACAGCTTACCCAAATCATAAAGTGCAAGAACATTATTCGACTCTGACAACAATAAATTCTCCGCCTTTTTGTAGTCATCTAACGTTAATTCCTTGCTTAAAATTAACTTGTGAGCCTCTTTATAAGAATCGCTCCACTTGATATACAACTTGCTTTGAGGAGAATTTTCTACGCCGTCATCAACTGCTTCAGCTATTATTTCTTCCTCAATTTTTAGTGGAATATCCAAATCAGGTTCGGGCATTTCAACTTCTATCTCATGCACCAGGAAATCCATTTGCAGTACAGTCTGAACGATCATATTTTTAACAGATTTAAATTCCTTGTTATCAACCAAATTCGGAAACTGAACTTTTGTAGACGAATTCGGCTGTTTGTGAACAGTGCAGACTGCCCCTCAACCTCGATAATTTCAAATTCTTCATCGGGAAAATTCACATAATCTGTTTCGCTTGCATTCAGATACAATCCCCATTCCGAGGGATCGCTCTCCATTACATGAGCGGCAAATTCAATTCGCTCCCTGCTGCTTTCGGGAAAGTATTCCTCAATGCGCTCGCCGTCAAAATATGCGTATCTTCCGTAGTTTGAGCCGATATCCTCGTCCGCCCACTCATGCTCAAATGTTATGTCGGGATACATTTCCGACAGCTTTTCAAGAATGGGATGTGGAGCAGACCAAGCGTATAAGCTGTCAGCGCCCATTATCAGGCATTTCGGGCGTTTATTTTTCTGCATTTCCAAATCCTCAATTTGTTCCTCAATAAATCCGCCAAGATTATTCGGAACGTAATCCGACAGCCATGTGCTGCCGAAGTTTTCTCTTGTTTCAAGCCGCCATATCGCCAATTTTCCGACATCCGGCTGAACTCCGTCAAACGGAAATAGCAGACAGGTGAGCCTCTCATTTTTAAAGGTGTACGCCTTTTCAAATCGGCTTCCGTTCCGCAATATTTCGTTTTCTGTCAGCATATCGTTTATGCCATCCACCCATTCCTGCAGATCGCCGCCGCAGCCCTGCAAAACGAGTCCCTCTTTGCCGTTCATTTTTTTCAGCTCATGGAGAGAAATATTTTTGATCTCCATTACTGCGCCCACTCCTTTTTTAATCTGCCGATGACGTATCTCTGACCCTTGCCCGTAACAAGCGTTTGCTGATGCGTTTTCATCATACTTGCGGTTTCAAAAACCGTTTCTTTTACCGAAAAATAGCCGTTTTCGATATATTTCTGATAGGGCAGATTGTTCGACATGAGGATCCCATTTTTTCTCAGCCATTTAAATAATCTGTTTCTGCCAATCGGGATATTTTCTTCCACCGCAAGCTTCGCCATAGCGTTCATGTCGATGAGATTTTCGCTATTCGATACCTGATTTGCAAACTCTACCAGAGGCTGATCATGGCGGATACGCTCATTAAGCTGATTTATCGCCATCATCTGCAGACGAAAAAGACCTTGATACGGCTCGTCCAGAAAGGGAAGGTAGTTCTCAATGAACATATCCTCATTTGCAACGTAGCCGCCTGTTTTGCGGATCGTTGGAAGTACGTTGGAGGTGACCCACCTACGAAATTCTTTAGCTTTCGGCATTTTGCTTGAGAGAACAAGACTGTAAAAACCTGACTCGTTGATGATAGTTGCTTTACTTTTGTAATTTGAACCTGTACCCTGAATTAGGGTAGTGGTTTTATCTTCTACATCAACGTGTGCAGCAATAGCATTCTCAGGCTTCGCATAGCCAAGAATCACAGCAACATCCTTTCCTACAAGCCACGGCTCTCCGTCCTTGATAACCGTTCTTATTCTTCCGAATTCCTCGTTTTCAAAAATTTTAATTATGTTTTCCATAAGCATTCAACTCCTTGTCAAATTTCAGTAAATTCCTTGCGATTTCCACCACCACATTAACCGTAATGGAATTTCCGGCTTGCTTGTAGAGCTGTGCATCAGACATTCCTGTGGCGGCAACTTTTTCAAACTGAGCCTTTTCAAATCACTGCAAACGCCAGCACTCAACAGGCATCAGACGGCGAATCCTTCCTCTGTGAACAACTCCGTGCCTGTCCGTGACAGTTATCGTAAACATCGGCTCGTTGGGATTTTTTATGCGTCTGCCGTTCTGTCGGGTAGTTTCCTTGAACGGATTGATTATCGCCCTCGGAGCTTCTTCAAGTACTCCCGAACGCTCGCTTTTGTGCGTTCCGTTCGTAATGCCCATATCCATTCTTGTATTCAGACATCGGGCATTATCCGTAATCTGCGGACTTTCATTCATATCAACAAAAACAGCGGAATGTTCGCCTTTATGGTGTGACATTCCGCTGTTCTGACGTGCTGTAATGCACCTCGCATTGTCGGTAATTCGGGGATTTTCATTGTAATCAACCAGATACAGACCTGTTCTTCCTCCTCTGCCGCCCGAACCGCTGCACTGCGTAACTGCCGTACCGTTCGTTGAATACACCCTCGAACCCTGACTTCCGCCGATCAGCTGTTCAGGTTTTCTTTCTCCGCCATTTTCTGCATCGCCTCGTCCGAAAGAAAGTATTTCGGCGGGACATCTTCCTCCAAGATATCCGACAAGGAACAGCCTTCGTCTTGACTGCGGTATTCCAAAGCCGGCAGAGTTAAGCACACGCCAGCACATACTATACCCCAGTTCTTAAATCTTTTCAAGGATAATTTTCCAACACTCTCCCTGCGATATCCCCAGCAGATTGGGTACGTTTTCAGCAATAAAATACTTGGGACGCTTGACTTCAAGGATTTTGATATAGTTGAAAAACAGGTTTCCTCTATCGTCCTCAAAAGCGCGTCTGCGCCCTGCGACACTGAATGATTGGCAGCATGGGCCTCCAACGAGCAGATCAAAATCCGGCATACTTCCGTAATCAATTTTTGTGATGTCCTCATAGAATACCTCGCTTTCTGTGTCATACAAGGCTCGGTAAGCCTTTTGAGCAAATCGGTCTATTTCGCACCACCCAACGCACTCAAATCCGCCCACTTTTTTAAAAGCGGAGCGGAATGCGCCGATTCCTGCGAACGCTTCAAAATATCTTATCGTATTTCACCACATCCCTTCTTTTATTTTGTGATGCACCCCCCTTTCAGATAAAACGTTTTAGACTATAATTCGGACTTTTTAGATTGTCATGCTGATCTCGGGTTCTTCTGACTGCTCCTCGCTGTTTTCCATTTTAACCGAAATATCAGGCTGAAGCGGAACGTCAAGATTGCTGACCTCAACCGAAGCTATGCCGTCCATTTGGCTAAGCTTCTGCGCGACCGCATGGGACATCATTGTCTTTACCTCATTGAAGTCGCAGTCAAGATCTTGAAGAACGTCGTCTATCGTAAAATCATTATAACCATGTTGAACGGCATTTGCGATCCTGTCTGCAATCTCGCTTAACAGATTACAAAGCTGCTTTTCACTGTTTGTCAGCGATATTTCAAGATTTTGATGCCTTTCTACAAATTCTTTTGCTATAGGGATATACTGAGCATATCGGGCGTATGACGTACCCTCGGACTCGATTATCAGACCATCGCCATGTTCTTCATCATAAATCAAAAGGCAATGATAATTGTCATCATTGTCGCAGTACATAAGCTCAACATTTTCGGCAATCAGCCTGTGGTCACGCAGCGGATGTCTTTTCAGATCATCAAACTCAGCATGAGAAACCGCTATTGCTTTCTCCACCACACAAGATTTTGTGCGGAACTCAGATTCCTTTCGGAGTAAATTTGTATTGATCATAAGTTTGTCGTTCATCAATTTTTCCTCCGTTCGTTTTATTTGTCCTTTTAATAGTATAGCTGCCACATTGGAATCGCCTCATTTCCCTGAAACTAAAAAAGACCGCTTTGTTTAACATCACTTTAATTCGTGACATTAGACAAAACGGTCTTTCAAAGTTTGTGAATTATTTTCTATATAAAAAAAGCAGATCTGAGATTATTTTTCTCAAATCTGCTTTGATTTTTCCTGAAATTTCCATATCGAGGGTTCGAATCCCGTATCATTGGAAAAAATGCCAAAAAGCATCTACGGTTTTACACCTTGATTTTTTTGCTTCCAAACGCAAAAAATCCGCTATATTTAGCGGATTTCAGTCTGTCAAAAAACCCCGAAACTGGAAGCAGAATCGGGGTTAAAATATTT
>CAJTYV010000009.1 GCA_910584195.1 uncultured Ruminococcus sp.
AAATTTATTTGTATTTTGCGTGTCACTTTTTTGCGTTTTGCGTGGCAAGCCACATTCACATTTATAGTGAACAGGCTTAAAGCTCATATAATAAACTTTTATTATTTACCAAGCAAGACCTTTTTTCATTCTTTTAAAATAAACACATCCGCTGCAATGAATATTGTAGCTAAGCGCCCATTTAAATTTTCTGCCGCAAACACAATAATACGTATAACCGCCATTTGCTTTTTTCATTGAAGTTTCGCTCATCTTTTTCATAAAGAATACCTCCTAATAATTAATTTATCTAAAAAAGACTTTTACATTATAACATAATACATCTTACTTTGTCAATAGTTTTTCAATTATTTTACTTTTTTAACAGTATGAAAGATGAATGTTTTAATATTAGTAATATTCTCATAGTGTTATCTCTATACCATACGAAAAAAAGCAAAGTCTTTGTCTGAAATTAAATCTTAAAAATCGCTAATCCTTTATCAAATTGTATGCAATGCTGACAGAAATTTGAAATCAGCATTGCTTTCAAAAAACTTGATTTCCGTAAAAATGGTTATTGACTTATGTCGGGATTTGTGGTAAAATATTATTAAAAGAGATTTTCCTGAGACTGAAAGGAGGATTAGTATGGCTAAAGATGAAATAAATTATGTTTGGACGGATAAAAAGCGTACTCTTTTCGGATTGCCGCTTTCATTTACAAGATATTACCTGACTCCCACCAAATTCATTACTCGTGTTGGCTTCATCAATGTTGAAGAGGATGAGATAGACCTTTACAAAATAATTGATAAAAGTGTCAGCAGACCTATTACTCAAAGACTTTTTGGCTGCGGAACTATTATAATCCACAGCAAAGATGCGGATACTCCTACCAAGGAGGTCAAAAGCATAAAATGTGTTCGTCAGGTGGCGAATCTGATAGACAAATATATGAATCAAATGCGTGACAGATACGGAATACGCGGTCGTGATATGGTGGGAGTTATTCCCGGAGATTTCAATGACGATATTTCCGTTGACACAGATATATTTTAATTTCGGAGTATTTTATGATTTCTTTTATAAAAGAAAAACAGTCCGTTTGGGATAAGCTCAAAGCGGAAAAAAAACCTATATTTATATATGGTATGGGAGACGGTGCGCTGAAAATCATGTCTGTTTTCCGCAAGCGCGGAATAACTCTTGCGGGAATTTTTGCAAGTGATGATTTTGTTCGCGGTCATTCCTTTGAAGGCTATAAAGTTCATAAACTGTCTGAGGTCGAGGAGATGGTTGACGACTTTGTGGTTGTTCTTGCTTTTGCTGCCGGTTATCAGTCTATTGTGGACAAGGTACATGAAATAGCTGAAAAACATACGCTTTATGTTCCCGATGTTCCCGTAACGGGAGGCGGTCTCTTTACTTATGAATATTGTATAAAGAACGCCGAAAAGCTTCAATTGGTTTACGATAGCCTCTATGACGACTATTCGCGAAAGGTATATTCAAATATTATTAATTTTAAGATAAGCGGCGATATAAGCTATCTGGATTCTGTAACCACACCCAAAGACGAGATATACCGCGATATAATCAAGCCCAATATGGGCGAAACTTACGTTGATCTCGGCGCATACAACGGCGACACTATCAGAGAAGTTCTGGAATTTACTCACGGCAGATATGCCGGAATTTACGCCCTTGAGCCTGATAAAAAGAATTACAGGAAGCTGTCAAAATTTGTGGAAGGCATGAAATACGTATATCCATATAATACTGCGGCTTGGTGTGTGGATACGGAGCTTCCGTTTGCGGCAAAAGCCGGGAGGCAGTCGGCGATCTCGGCAAATTCGGGAAATATGATAGCCGCACGCTCTGTAGACAGCATACTTGGACGCAAGGCGGCAACGATAATTAAAATGGACGTTGAGGGATTTGAGCGAGAGGCTATATGGGGAGCGGCACAGACGATAGCTCATTATACCCCGAAACTTATGATCTCGCTGTATCACCGAAACGAGGATATATTTGAGCTTCCGCTGCTTATAAAAATGCTTAATCCAAATTATAAACTGTACATTCGTCACCAGCTTTATATCCCTGCCTGGGAGACTAATCTTTACGCAGTACCATAAAAACTGCTGCAAAGTTTTTGCGGCATCGACAAAAAATTTCGCCATGGCATTTTTCGATCAGATAAAAGTGCTGTGGCGTTTCTGTTAACAAAATAAACGCTTCAGACAAATTGTGATTACATGATACAAGCCGAAAACCACCGCAGACAAGTTCACGATAAAAAAATTAACCGAATCTTATCTCCTCGCCTGTTGCAATTTTCAGGTTAATGTGGTATAATAATGCAGTAAAAACAGAAAGGAGACGGTCATGAATATAAATTTCACCGCACGCAAAATGAATTCTCTTGCGAAAAAAAAAATCAGGGAAAATAACAGTGAACCTTCTTGCGTCCACAAGAATCTGACTTTAAGGACTCTTGTAATGCTGAAATATATCCGTCCCGAAAGCGAATCCGTTTTTGCGCCTATTGTAAAAAATCTTGTACCTTATTCAAAACGCCCCGACAAAAAAGGCGACTATGAAAACGGCATGGGCAGACACTATTACTGTGCCGCTTCCCCGTCAGGCAGGGAACAGTCAGCAATAAACGGATACTTTAAAAACGGAATCGGAAGATGCTGTAAAAGCGCAAGAACCATGCTTGAAGAGGATTATACTATGGCTCTTACTATGTACATAGCAGGATTTTATGAAAAGTCAGCCGAGTTTTTGGGTCGTGCATTGCATATGCTTTCGGATATGTGCTGTATTCCGCATGTCACGTCCATGACATATTTTTCTGCTGCACGCAGCTTTCATAAAAGCTACGAACTGTTGGCTGAAGCAATATATCCCGATTTTGTTCCGGAACAGAGAAAAACTCGATTGCCCGATTATTTTTCCGATCACAGCAGCTTTGAATCGGATATAAACAAAATCGCCGCTGAAACGGCTAACGGTATTTCAGATGTCAAAAACGATCCTATTAAGGCTATATCGGAACATCTGCTGAGAACCGAAAGAATCCTTGCAAAATTTCTCATTCGTTTTCTTGACGATCTTACCGCTCCCGAGCGTGAGGCACATTATATAACAACAGGCTCAGGCTGCCGTTTTCTTCGTGGCACAGCTCCTGTTACCGTAAAAATTACAGAAAAGGGAATCACGTTCCATGGAGTTAATCCCTCCCCCGAGTCTGATATAAATGTTACAGACCGTACTTTTTACGCAGCTCATCGTCACGATGGACTGTTTACTATTTCTCCTGTGAAAGACGATTCCGGACGGGTTTTGGAAGTCTCGGACGGAAAACTCGTTTGGCGTAAATTCGATCCCGTACACGGAGAGCAGTTGTTTAAATTATAACAATAGGAGCAAACTCTATGAAAAAACTGATCGCTGTTGTAATAATTTCTATAACTCTTATCTCTTTAAACGCTTGTACCGATACTAACGATAAAATAATTGAGTTTACGCAGAATGCCAACGGTTCTGCAGGAAATTATTGGGAATATACTCTGAGCGGCGATGTTGATATAAAAGAAACAGAATATTACGAAACGAAGTTCTTGGGGCCGGGTTATACTCAGCATTGGAAATTTGAACTTCCGGATGACGGCTGTTTCACCATTCATTGGATCGCATACAAGGGCGGCAGCGAATCCAAAAAAGATTCTTACGATGTAACTTATTGCATAAGTAATGGGGATTTAAGCATAGTATCCGAATAATTATATTCAGCGAATCACAAGCTCCGAGTTGTATTGCCTGTTGTCGTAATTGTAATTTTGGCATAACCTCCAATAATACCGCTTCTTTTTTGTTCAAAGTGCTGTACAAAAATCTATTTACTTTTACGCTTTTTTGTGTTAAAATTAATATATCTGCAAATCAGTTTACGAAAGGACTTTAAATAATGCCTATTACAGATTTACTTGTCAGAAACGCCGAGTTGTACGGCAGCGATGTGGCTCTCGTTGAGGTGAACCCGGAAATTACCGAAACTCGCCGTGTGACATGGAAAGAATACGAGCTTATCGAACCCGATCCGGTTTCCTGTTACCGCCGTGAAATAACATGGGCGGTTTTCAATGAAAAGGCTAACCGTTTTGCAAATATGCTTCTTGAAAGAGGTGTGAGAAAAGGCGACAAAGTAGGAATACTTCTTATGAACTGTCTCGAATGGCTTCCGATTTATTTTGGAATTCTTAAAACAGGCGCATTGGCGGTTCCGTTGAATTTTCGATACACTGCCGATGAAATAAAATACTGCCTTGATCTTGCCGAAGTAGATGTGCTCATGTTCGGACCTGAATTTATCGGTCGTGTTGAAGAAATAGCTGAGGAAATCAGCAAAAACCGCCTGCTTTTCTACGTTGGAGAGGGCTGCCCCTCTTTTGCCGAACATTATGACAGCAATGTCGCCAACTGCTCCAGTGTCGCCCCCGATATTATACTCACGGACAATGACGATGCTGCCATTTACTTTTCTTCGGGTACTACCGGATTCCCGAAAGCTATATTACATAATCACGAAAGTCTTATGCACTCCGCCGCTGTTGAACAAAATCATCACGGTCAGAGCCGCAGCGACGTATTCCTCTGCATCCCTCCACTCTACCATACGGGCGCTAAAATGCACTGGTTCGGAAGCCTGCTCTCAGGCAGCAAAGCGATTCTTCTTAAAGGCGTAAAACCCAAATCCATTATCGAAACCGTTTCAAATGAGCTTTGCACAATTGTATGGCTGCTTGTACCATGGGCGCAGGATATTCTCGATGCCGTTGACCGCGGCGAAATAGATATTTCACAATATGATCTCGCTCAATGGAGACTTATGCACATCGGCGCACAGCCTGTACCTCCGTCTCTAATAGCCCGCTGGAAAGAAAAGTTCCCGAAACATCAATATGACACGAACTATGGTTTGAGCGAATCTATAGGACCGGGCTGTGTTCACCTTGGAGTTGAAAATATACATAAGGTCGGCGCTATAGGCAAAGCCGGATTCGGCTGGGAAGTAAAGATCGCCGACGAAGACGGAAACGCTGTCGAACGCGGACAAGTTGGCGAGCTGTACGTTAAAGGTCCCGGCGTGATGACGTGCTACTATCGTGACGAAAAAGCTACTGCCGAAACTTTAAAAGACGGCTGGCTTCTTACCGGCGATATGGCACAGGAGGACAAAGACGGTTTTATTTTCCTCGTTGACCGCAAGAAAGACGTTATTATCAGCGGCGGCGAAAATCTTTATCCCGTACAAATCGAGGACTTTCTCCGCTCGCATCCCGCAGTTAAAGACGTTGCCGTTATCGGACTTCCCGATAAACGTTTAGGCGAAATTGCAGCGGCGATAATCTCCGTAAAAGAAGGTATGGTCTGTACAGAGGACGAGATCAATTCATTCTGTCAGAAAATGCCTCGTTACAAGCGTCCGCATAAAATTATTTTTGCAGATGTTCCCAGAAATCCCACCGGTAAAATTGAAAAACCAAAACTGAGAGAAATATACTGCGGAGAAAGTCTTGTGGCTTCACAAATAAAAAATTAAAAGAAAATCACTGTCCACTCTTAATTTATTTATATAAATAACAGTTTGCCTTGTAATATAGGAGGAAATAAAAATGGTACATTTAGTGTATTGTGATAACGCAGGAAAAAAAGGCGAAAAAGTATTGGATAAAATTTTAGCAGGAACAAAGACCATGATTGTGCGTGGAGCAGCAGGAAGAAAAATCCCCCACAGCAGAGTTTTTGAGGGTGAACAGCTTTACTTCATGGAAAAAGGAAGCGCTTCGATAACAGCAACTGCCGTTGTAAAATCAGTTCAAAATTACGTGAAGCTTTCTGATGAAGAAATTACCGAAACTCTTACAAACAATCAGAGTAAGCTAAACTTGTCTGATAAGCAAAAGATACGGTGGCATAAGAAATGTTTATGTTTAGTAGAATTTGAAAACGTTGAAAAAATAACTCCTCTTGCTTTTGACCATCAGGGAAATATGGACGATTGGCTGATAATAGAAAAGATTGAAGATGTTGTTGTGGGAACAAGTATCCCGTATAATTACGAAAAATCAAAGTTTTAAAGCGATAACTTTACACAAAATATAAAAAAGCCATAGCTCTTTTGACTTAAAATCAAAAGCTATGGCTTAAAATTTGTTTTGGATCACTGCACTAAATAACCGCAATTTCTTCAGCGCTTATGAAACCCTACCGTTTTCACATCGGCAGCAATATTTCCAAGATCGTCAGTTACCATTATGTGATAACAGCAGACGGAACGTCCGTCCTTTATAAGCTCCGCTTCGGCAGTCAGCCTTGTTCCCTTGACCGCGCCAATAAACGCAATATCGGTGCTGAGCGCAACAGTACCCATATGCTGCCAATTGGCGGCAACGGCAAAAGCAAAATCCGCAAGAGTAAAGTGAACTCCTCCCATTACTCCGCCCATAGCGTTTCGGTGAATATCTTGAAGTTCAACGCTGCATTTTGCATAATGATCGCCAATTTCTTCAATGACCATGCCGTTTTCCGATGCAAATCTGTCGCCCATGAAAGTTGCTCTTACTTCTTCAATTTTTTCTTCATATTCTCCGTTCATTTATATCGACACCTCTATATCAGCGATTTCCTCTTATTGCTGCCGTTTTCTCAACAACAAGCTTTCTCATTATTACAACATCGTAAACGTCCTCAAAACCGTCACCATTTACATCGCAGGAATACTTCGCTTTCTCAATTCCCAAAACATGACTTGCACAGTATACCAGATCGGCTATCGAAACTTTGCCGTCATGATTCAGATCTCCATATTCAAACTTCTCGGCAGGTACGGTTTCCGTTGAAGTTGTCACAGAAGAAACTGATGACGAACGTGTTGTAACAGCAGTAGTTTTCTTGGAAGTCGGCTTAACTGTCGGAACAGTTTCAGAAACGGCAGTCGTTGTTTGGGTTGTTGTTGTTTTTGTTGTTTTTTCTGTCGTTTCCGCAGTAGTAGACGGTTCAGTCACTTCCGGAATTTCACCATAATTATGCTCGGCAAGCTCAGGGTATTCCAAATGAGTCAAATTATAATCATTGCACGGACTGTGCTTGACATTAAAATCAGCCGAACCTTTAAGGAAATACTTATCCACAAGCTCAAGACCGTATTCGCCGTCATAATCATCCCATGTTACATCAACGGCATACCATAAACCATCATCCATGCAAACGTAATTCCACATGTGAGCGGTAGAGTCAGACTCATTATAATTTCCAAAAACACATATTGCAGGAATTCCGATACTGTCACAAATCATCTTGAAGCCCTTTGAATAGCCCTCGCAGACCGCCCCCGGTTCAACAAGCGCACTCAAAGCAGAACCGGAAAATTTCCCTTCTAAATTATAATCGGTGAAATAACAAATCTGATCATGTATGCTTCTCAATTTCTCAGCTACAGTATCACCCTCTACGGAATACGAATCCACAGCCTTCTTCAATTTATCTTTGTATTCGCCTATTTCTTCAAACGATGAAAAACCGTCATAAGCGGAAGGAACAAACGTGAGCTTTTCTATCGTGAATATATACGTCCCCGTGCGCCGGTCGTAAGAATACTTCATATTTCCGGCAGATACGGAAGTTTTGTTGTTGTCGAGCCAAAAGATCCACGGAGTATCAAATGACGCCGCCTCCATTCCGCTTGCACAGCTTCCGAAAACCGCATTGTAAAAATCCGAATTTTCACTGCTGTTAAGATCATCGGTCTTAAACGAAACAGGCTCGGGAAGAATAACCGTAAACTCATCGGCAGAAGGTTCCACCAGTTTTCTGAAAGCATCATATACCGCCGAATTATTTGCATCAAGACAATCACCGAGCTGATAAACGTCACCCTCCGCCAAAAGTCTCGGAACATTCTCCATATTAAAGCTCATAGTCTCTAATTCCCCAAATTCAAGGGAAATATCCGATACGTCCAAAATGCCGCTTTCAGTGTTTACTGCGTACGCTATCCCTGAAAAAGGAATAATTCCCGTAAACAGTGAAAATGAAGTCAAAAAAGCGGCTGCCGATCCAAATAATTTTTTCATGTTAGTGTCCTCCGTTTCGGTTCGTCCCGTATACTTTTAAAAATCCGAATATCTTTCTCTGTCTCGGTAATATTATATAATTTTAATCTTAAAATAATCTTAAAAGCAACAAAATAATAGATTATTTAATAAATCAGCAGCTTTCCCTCCTTATAAGCTTTCAAACAATACTTTTATCGCATTTGAATTCACAAAGCGAATAAGGTACACATATAATAACTTATTATTACATATTTATCATTCCTGACGCATTGTTTTTATTCAACTCTACAACTACTAATTATATTATACAAAATATTTTTACAATTGTCAACCTAATCATTAAAGCATATAAAAAATAATGAGTAAATTTTTTATGAACGGCTCTATATTTTTATCTGCTTATGATAAATTATTCAACAGACCTGTTTAATATAGGCAACACTGCACAAAAATTGTGTATCAGATGCACAGTCGGATTTCAATATTACCGCTCCTTTGTCCGTCAACGGCGCACATAAACTTCTCGTGTGCGGACAAAATTTGCCAAAAATGCTAAAAATGAACTGCAAAAAACAGAATTATTTGTAATCTTGTCACTTGAAATATTTTTCCGCGTGTGGTATACTGTATATTGATATTGCTCCACCAAGCGTAACACAATTTAAGAATTAATTTTGAGAGCAATTAAGTGTACAGACAGAATGTCTGTGTTTATAATGAAAGGTGTGTTCCGAAAATGTATTTATCCGAAATGAACAAGGAACAGCTCCTCAGCTTCAAAAGTGAAGCAGAGCAGCTTTACAACAACTTTAAATCAAAGGGTCTATGCCTGAATATGGCAAGAGGAAATCCCTGCAAGGAGCAGCTTGAGCTTACAGTCGATATGCTCGATGTTTTTGACGACGGAAATTTTATGAGTGAAAATGGAATTGACGTAAGAAATTACGGTATGCTCGATGGTATTCCCGAGGCTAAGAAACTTTTTTCGGATATGATCGGTGTTTCGGACGATGAAGTCATTATCTTCGGAAATTCCAGTCTTAACGCTATGTACTGGGCAGTACAGACAGCTTTCAACAAGGGCGTACTCGGCTCCGAGCCGTGGTCAAAACTTGAAAAAGTAAAGTTCCTTTGCCCTGTTCCCGGATATGACAGACATTTTAAGGTAACCGAGTTTTTTGGCGTTGAAATGATAAACGTCCCCATGACTCCACAGGGACCGGATATGGATATGATTGAAAGTCTTGTTTCAGAGGACGATGAAATAAAGGGCATTTGGTGCGTTCCACAATATTCCAATCCCGACGGTATTTCTTACAGCGATGAAACAGTAAGGCGTTTTGCCAACTTAAAACCCAAGGCAAAGGATTTCCGCATCTTTTGGGATAACGCATATTGTATTCACCACTTAACGGATCACCCTCGCTATATACTCAATATTCTTGACGAAGCAAAAAAAGCCGGCAACGAAAATATGGTGTACATTTTTGGTTCGACATCTAAAATAACATTCCCCGGCGCAGGCGTTGCCGTTATGGGAGCAAGCCGTGAAAACGTTGAACAGCTGAAAAAATATCTCGGAATTTCAATTATAAGCTACGATAAAATGAACCAGCTTCGTCATGTCAGATTCTTCGAAAATTTTGATAATATGAAAGAACACATGAAAAAACATATGTCGATAATCGCTCCTAAATTCAAGCTTGTATGCAGCATGCTCAAAAAGGAGATCGCTCCTCTCGGAATCGGCGAATGGACTGAACCGGAAGGCGGTTATTTCGTTTCATTCAACGCTTTGAACGGCTGTGCAAAACGAATTGTAAAGCTTTGCAGTGAAGCCGGCGTTACTCTTACGGGCGCGGGAGCAACTTTCCCGTACGGAGTCGACAAAAATGACAGAAACATCCGCATAGCTCCTACGTATCCATCTATGGAGGAGCTTGAAAAGGCTATGGAACTCTTCATTATCAGCGTTAAACTCGCAAGCGTTGAAAAGCTTCTGCGCGAAAAGAAATAAAATAAATCGGACGAGTGACTGCTCGTCCGATTTTTATTTTCTGAAATCAATGATAATAAGAATCTATTCCAAGGTATTCTTCAAGAGTAAGATACGGATCGCCTGCCGCCGCTGCCGCATCCTTTACAGCCTGAGCAACTTCCTTACCAACATAACGGATATGCCACGGTTCATACTTATAACCCGTAATATTGTCCTTGCCATACGGATAACGAATAATGAAACCGTATTCTGTACAATGTTCTTCCAGCCATACCGCTTCGGGAGTACCAATAAACGCATCGCTTATCTCATTAACGTCGATAGCCATTCCGGTCTGATGTTCAGAAAATCCCGGACGTGCTGAAAAAGTATCTGCTGTAGCCTGACCATGCGTATAAACGTAGTTATTGTATATCTGATCCTGCGTTTCATACGAACGGAATCCCGATGACAGGAAGATGTTTATGTTGTCGTTCGCAGCGCCCTGAACAAGCTCTTGAAAAGCGCTGTAAGTATCGCCGGTAAGTCCTCCGGGATTGTAAGTGGAAGGCAGTCCGTATGATTTATTAGCTATGAGAATTCCGCTAACGTAGGTAATACCGTCTATGACCTGAACCCCCTCGGCGGAAGATACGGTAACGGCAACTTCCGCTCCGATACTGCTGTTATCGGCAGAAACTACGCGTATAACACAGCTTCCCTCGCCCACAGCGGTAATATTTCCAATATTATCAACTGTCGCAACATTCGGATCAGAAGATGACCATATCTCGTTTATCGTTTCCGAAACAGCGGGATAGCCCTTTGTCTGTCCAACCATAAGATCTGCCGAATAATAACTGAGCGTTATTCCGGAAACTCCTGTATTTCCGTTCTGCGTCGGCGTCGTATTTCCGCCGGCTGTATTGCCTCCCGATGGAACTGTATTTCCTCCTGATGGAACTGTATTTCCTCCCGACGGTTTATTGTTTCCGCCGGACGTATTACCGCCTGATGGTTTTACAGTCTGTGTAAAATTGCCGGACGGTTTATTATGTTTTAAATTATCCAATTCTTCTTTGGAACGTGTTACAAGAGAGACATTTCCGCCTTCTGCCGTAGTTACAGCTCCGTCTGTTGCCGTAAGATCGTCAGCAGAAGTCGTCGCAGAAATCGCTCCGGTTTCATCCGATTCGCTGCTTTCATTTTCTCCGCCTGCGACCTCAAATCCGCCCTGACTGTCCTCCGAGGACTTCGGAACATCGTTTCCGCATGAAACAACTCCGCCTACACAAAGCAAAACAGACATCATTACAGCGAATTTTCTTGTTTTTCCATTCATTTTTATCATCTCCATAATTTACGTCAACTGATTTTTCAACAATTTTTGACTATTAAATTATACCATAAAAAATACGTCCTGTAAACCCAAAAACAAAAATAAGTCTTAATCAACAGAAACTTTCATATATTTGTCACATTTTAAGAACTTATGTTCATAAGGAATATGTGCGGATTTTTGAGGAAAAATTTATTCTTGCATGACGAAAGACCATAGGAATACCGACATATTTAAAGAGCTTTTAACGCAGTAATCATAAAATCTTACCGAAAAGAAGTGCAGCCTATCTCGCCTATAATGTAATTTTTTTCAAAAAGCCCTTTACTTTTATGTAATGATATGATAAAATAATATTAGTATTTATGTGAATTATACTCTCTGATATTATATATCATGCACAAAATTCCAGCGCGTATTTCAAGCATAATTTGGGCGAATACAAGGGTACGAGTGTTCATCAGACACCTTTGCGAAGCAGAATCGCCGATCGAGATGACAGTCGAGACTCCCAAAAGTAAAATATACTGACGTATGGTGAATTTTTCAACGCAGCAGCCAACAAAATTTACTGAAAATATGTGCTCTGCATTTTTATGTTAATACGCTCTAAATAGAAATTGATCTGATTTGTAATATCGGCGAGTACATGTCAAACTAAAAAAGTTTGGCTCTGTATTAGGAGATGATATCATGGAAAAACTTCCGAAGCTTATTGGTATATGTCTCTCTACACTTCATGACGAGGATCGATTCAATTTTATAAAAGAACTTAACAAACAAGCGGTCACAAACGATTTCAGGCTTCTCATATTTAACTCAACGTATGATTTGTTCGAATCAAAAAGCAAAGACAGCGAAGGAGCTTCTTCAGTATTCAGACTTCTCCCCTATGAAAATCTTGCCGCAGTCATAATATTTTCTAATTTTATATACGATAAAAACATTCTGAAACACGTTATAAACAAAAGTCATGAAAATAATATACCTGTTATTTCTATAGATAAAGAGATCGAGGGATGTATCTGCCTTTCATTTACATATGCCGACGTTTTCGAAACCTTGTGCCGTCATGTTATCGAAAAACACGGCGCTAAAAAAATAAACCTCATCACCGGTTTTAAAGGCAACGTTTTTTCCGAGGAAAGGAAACAAGCTTATCGCCGCGCTCTCGAAGCAAACGGCATTCCCTATGATGAAACTAACGTTGGCTACGGCTGTTTTTGGTCAGGTCCGACAAACGATATTCTTATGCAATGGTTTGATATTGAAAAACGGGAGCTGCCTGACGCAATTATATGCGCCAATGACGCAATGGCGATAACCGTAAGCGCTTTTCTTCAAAAAAGGGGATATTCTATTCCTGACGACTGCATTATTACGGGATTTGACGGCATTGAACCCTCACGCTATTATATGCCGCATCTGACCACCTGTCAGCAGAATTACAAGGAAATGAGCAGACTTGTAATCGAAAAGATTATTTCATTCATTAACGGCAGTACGTCAGACGATCGTCATGAAGTTGGTTTTAACATAATTTATTCACAATCATGCGGCTGCCGAAGCATAGACGGTACAAACGTAAACAACGCAATTATAGAGCTTATTGAACGAATGAGACGTTCCAACGAACGTCAATCCATGATGTGTTCTCTACAGTCTTCTATTGCAAAAATGTCCGATATAAACGAACTTCCGTCTATTGTGATAGATAAATTCCGCTTTCATACAACAATCCTTGCAGTTAACAACGATATATTCAAAGCTCCGGATTTCGGCTCGAACAGAAAGGGCATAAACAGCTTCAGCGATAAAATCAACATACTTCACCAAAGGTACTTTTGGTGCGATTTGCCTCAGTGTACCATTGAATTAAAAGAGCTTATCCCCCACTATGAGCTTCTTGCAAAACGAAACGAGCCGATAGTAGTCTGTACTGTTCATTTTATTGATATGATAATGGGTTACTGCATTTTTCAACCCGATATTGACATTGACGAGTACCAAAAAATTCATACATTTATGAGTACCATAGGCGCGGCTTTGGGAAACTTTCACGGCAGAATACAGATACGAACAATAAACGAACGTCTTGTAGCGGCAAACAACGAGCTTAATTTACTGTCGCAAAGAGACTTTATGACCGGACTTTTCAACAGACGCGGCTTTTTTGACAAATTTAAAAGTCTTCTGTCCGCTCATAAAAATGAAGACCAAACCGTAATAGTTATTTCTGCCGATCTTAACAAACTTAAATACATTAATGACAACTTTGGTCATCATGAGGGAGACAACGCCATAAATACAGTTGGACGCGCTCTGGTCAGCAGTTCTGTCGAGGGTGAAATATGCGCGCGCTTCGGCGGAGATGAGTTCTGTGTAGCCACAGTTATTTCCGCTCAGAAAGCAGGTTACTATTTTAACGATTTTAAAGACAGATTCCTCGATTACCTCTACGACTACAACAGAAAATCGAACAAACCTTATGTAGTTAAGGCAAGCATCGGCTGCTGCATCGAAAAACTTGATGACCGCATAGACGTTAACGCAATGATTCGAACGGCTGATGAAAATATGTACGCTGACAAAATAAAAAATAACGCCCATTGAAATTCCGTTTGAAAAAACAAACTGCACAAAGCCTGTCAAAGCCTTGTGCAGTTTTTTTATACAGCTTAATTTGCAGCAGGAGTATCAGCAGGAGAAGTATTTGCCGCAGAAGAAATAGCGCCTGTTATAACAAGCGTACTCGTTCCCGGCTGTATCGCCCATACGCCTGTTGTTTCATCCTGACTGTAAGTTGCAGCAGGAACGGTGATACGTCCGTCCTGCGACGTAAATTCACCGTTAGCAGTGCTGTATGTGTAATCCGTACCGTTTACCCATGGAGTACCGTTGAATGTTACGGATGAAATGTTCAGTATAGGATCAAAAGTATCCCTGAATACCGCATTGTCCCCGGATTCCGCTGCCGTACTGCCGTAATTCTGAATCGTAAAGGTGTATGTGACAGTGCCGTTTTCGGAAACAACCAACGGATCAAGAGATTTACTGATAGTCAGATTCGGTTCTGTACTGTGAGTAATAGTTTCTTCAGCAGTAACAGGATTAACAAGACCGCCTCCTGATACGGAAGCTCTGTTTGTTATCGCAGCGTCTGCGCCTACCGGTGCAAACTGATTAGGGCGCGCAGTATAGAGAATAAGAGCATTTCCGCCTGCCGGAACGCGTATACCTTCAATTGTAAGCGGTTCTTCCGCCGAAACCTCAGGGTCTGCCTGCTTAACACCGTTTACATAGTAATTCACCGTATCAGCAATATAATTCAGGGGTACTACTTCTGTAACACCGTTTGGCAAAGTATATCTTCCTAAATCGTCTGTAACAGTAAGACCTGTAAAATCCGTACTGCCGCTATTTACAAGACTTACAGCGTAGGTGATGTCCCCCATACCAGTATAGGTATCAGAGACTGCATTTTTATCTGCCGACAGGGTTGCAACTATCTCGCCTGTCGTTATATTTGAACCGGTAACGTTTCCGTTATAGGAAAGCGTTGCCTGATTATAAAAGACTGCCATATTCAGCCCTCCTGACGTATATCTGTATAAGCAGCTTCAGAAGCTGCTTATATATAATATGTATATCGCAAGCAAAAAGTTAAAGCAGCGAGCTTCGTGAGAAAAAATATTGATAAGGATTTATTTTCGCGGCTGTTGCAAATTTCAAACCAATATAAGCAGCGTGTCGCTGCACTCAGTTCGCGCTGAAAAAATAAAATTCCGAATTTCTCTCCGCGTAAGTTGATTTTTAAGGAATTGTATGATATAAGCAGCGTGTCGCTGCACCCAGTTCGCGCTGAAAAAATAAAATTCCGAATTTCTCTCCGCGTAAGTTGATTTTTAAGGAATTGTATGATATAAGCAGCGTGTCGCTGCACCCAGTTCGCGCTGAAAAAATAAAACTCCGAATTTCTCTCCGCGTATGTTGATTTTTAAGGAATTGTATGATATAATATATTGTGATATATCTGAAAATCAACTTTTTTTAGGAGGTTGAAATGAAAATACAACAACTGAGATATACGCAATATTCAAAAGAAAAATATCTGACTGCATTTCTGCTTGGATTTGTAACTTTGCTTATAGTATTAGTGCCTGTGATGATATGCGACAAAGGCTATTTCATCTATTACGGCGATTTCAACGCACAACAGATTCCTTTCTATAATCTTGCGAACGATGCGGTACGAAACGGTCAGTTCGGATGGAACTGGTTCACTGATCTCGGCTCGGATCTTATGATCTCTTATTCATTTTATCTTATTGCAAGTCCCTTTTTTTGGCTTACAACAATACTTCCGCGAGCGCTGGTCAGCTTCTCTCTTCCAATACTCCTTGCATTAAAACACGGGCTTGCTTCTCTTACCGCATATATTTACATCCGAAGATTTGTCCGTTCCAAAGAAGCGGCTCTCACCGGGGCAATGCTTTATGCCTATTCGGGATTTCAGGTATTTAACATTTTTTTCAATCATTTTCAGGACGTAACCGCATTTTTTCCTCTTATGCTAATTGCTATGGAAGAAAATATCTGCAACCGCCGACGAGGCTGGTTTGCCGTTATTACAGCGTTTATGGCGGCTCTTAATTACTATTTCTTCACCGGACAGGCAGTTTTTCTTATTCTCTATTTCTTCATGAGAATGCCTTGCTGCGATTTTCCGGTAACATTCAAAAAGTTTCTCGGACTGTTTGCCGAAGCAGTCATAGGTACTGCTATAGCCGGATTCATCCTGCTTCCCTCTGCCCTCGGCATTATGGAAAATTACCGCGTAAGTCAGCGTTTATATGGAGACAGATATATTTTCTATAACGAAGATTCTCGCGTTATGAGGATAATACAGACCTTTTTCCTGCCCTCTGATATACCGGCACGTCCTAATCTTTTCAAGAGCGAGGGAGCAAAATGGTCGTCAGTAGGCGGATATATGCCGCTTTTCTCCATGCTGGGCGTCATAACATTCATGAGAACGAGAAAAAAACACTGGGCGGCACGGCTGTCATGGATATGTATATTCTGTTCGTTTATCCCCATTCTCAACAGTATGTTCTATACGTTCAATTCCTCATACTACGCACGCTGGTTTTACATGCCGATACTGATCTTTGCCATGATGACCGCTCAGACACTTGACGATGAGGACGCCGATTTCAAGCCCGCCGTTATCATAACTGCCGCTGTCATGATATTCTTTGGACTTATATCATTCATTCCCGAAAAAAAGGACGGCAAGTTAAGCTGGTTCACTCTTCCAAATGATTTCGGATATTTTTGGCTGACTTTCGGTATCGCCGCCGCAATGCTTTTCTTTGCCGCGTATATCCTGCGCCGAAAGAAAAACGGACTTTATTATGAAAAGCTCATGGTTTCCTCGACCGCCGCCGCAAGCGTTGTATGCGTGCTTTGTACGGTAATTTACGGCGCTGTAACCCCAAAATCCGCTCATGAATATATTGACAAGGCAATAAACGGAGGAAAAGGCGTTTATGAAGAGGTTTCGGAAAATAATTTTTTCCGCATTGACATATCCGAAAACTGCGACAATTATCCTATGATATGGGGACTTCCTAATATGAGGGCATTTCAGAGCGTTGTAACTACTTCCATAATGGATTTTTACGATTCTATAGGAGTTCAGCGCGATGTAGCATCGCGTGCTGACATTACCCACTATACCCTGCGAGGACTGCTTTCAGTAAAATATTTTTATCGTGAAAAAGTCGACGGTTATTCATATGAGGAGATTCAAGCCGGAAACGTTTCATTGGACAGCAGCGAAACTTCCGATAAAAACGGAGTTAAAGCCTCAAGGGCAGACATTACTCAGTATCTTCCCGGATTTGAATATGTCGGCTCAAACGATAACTTTGAAATTTACGAAAACACTTTGTATATCCCTATGGGATTCGGATATGATACGTATGTTTCCGAAGAAACTGCCGAAACCAAGGGAAAAAATACACGAGAAAAAATACTCATGAATACTCTTATCCTTAACGCTGAACAAATAGAAAAATACTCCGATATTATGACAGAAGCGGAAACGGACGTTTTCGGGTCGGATAAAGACGACTATATAAGAGCGTGTCTCCGTAAGCGCAGGAACTGCTCCGAAAGCTTTACATTTGATTCGAAAGGATTTCAGTCCAAGATAACTCTTGATAAATCTCAGCTTGTATTTTTCAGCGTTCCTTACAGCAAAGGCTGGACCGCCGAGGTCAACGGTCAGCCTGCCGATGTTGAAAGAGTTTCCTACGGTTTTATGGCAGTCAAGGCTGAAGAAGGAGCTAATACTATTACTTTCCGTTACGAAACTCCGGGATTTAAAACAGGTCTTATAATATCGTCAGCCGGCGCGGCTTCTCTTGTTGTTCTGCTTATAATATTCAGGTTCACCGACAAAAAAAATAAAAACAACAGAATATTCCACAGCTACGATTACAATTCATGTCAGAAAATAACAGCCGCAGAGCTTTACGTCCGTGGCTGTGCAAAAAATAAGGAGGAAAAATAAGTGCATCTCAACGAAGAAACAATAAAAAGCGACAAAGTATACGAAGGTAAAATTTTCACTATTACTCACGACACAGCGCTGCTTGAAGACGGAAATACCGCTGTACGCGACATTCTCTGGCACAGCGGCGGAGTATGCGTTATTCCCGTAACGGACAATAATGAGATCTTCCTTGTAAAGCAGTTTCGCTACCCTTTCCGTACAGTCACAATGGAAGTCCCTGCCGGCAAGCTTGAAAAGGGTGAAAGTCACTTTGAATGCGGAAAACGTGAGCTTACGGAAGAAACAGGATATATCTGCGACGAAATGATTTATCTCGGCGAAATGCTCCCCACACCTGCATATAATTCCGAAATTACACACATTTATCTTGCTAAAGGATTGAAGTTCAGCCGTCAGAATCTTGACAAGGACGAATTTCTCGATGTTGAAAAAATGTCCCTTACCGAAGCCGTCAAGCTTGTTATGGACGGAACTATCCGTGACGGAAAAACACAGATCGCCGTTCTTAAAGCTGCAAGGATGCTGAATATCTGAAAATTCGTAAACTTGATACAGTAATTCCTTTATTTGTATTCCCTCCGCCTGAAAGCACAAAAAGTCGGGAAGCCCCAAAAAATCTGTGTTAAAATATAATTACAGCAGAGGAGAAAGGAAGTAAATATATGAACGGCTGGACAGAGGGTATTCAAAATGCCATACAGTATATTGAGGATAATCTCACAGAAAAACTTGATATAGAAGATATTGCGGCTAAAGCATATGTCTCCCCTTTCTATTTTCAAAAGATTTTCAATGTTCTGTGCGGCTTTACCGTAGGCGAATATATAAGAAACAGACGGCTTACATTGGCGGCTGAGGAATTGTCCGATTTTGGTATAAAGGTTATCGACGCCGCCGTAAAATACGGATATGATTCTCCCGACAGCTTCACGCGGGCATTTATGAAATTCCACGGAATATCTCCATCTGCGGCAAAGAAAAAAGGGGTGAAAATCAAAAGCTTTGCCCCTTTAAAAATCAAACTTACGCTGGAGGGCGGTACTATGATCGAATACAAAATTGTCAAAAAAGCAGCATTTACTATTGTCGGCAAATGCAGAATGTTCAATGCGGATACTTCTTATCAGAAAATTCCCGAATTTTGGACGGAACATTACAAAAACGGCGGCGGAGAAATCATCAAAGGCATGTTCGGTGCCTGTGTTGACAGCAACGGCACAGAATTCAATTACTTTATTGCGGATATGTATTTTCCGTGGAACGAGATTCCGGATGGATGTACCACAAAAACCTTTTCAGAAGGATTGTGGGCGGTATTCCCCTATCACGGCGAATGCCCGAAAGCGCTTCAGGAAGTGGATACCAAAATATGGAGCGAATGGCTTCCCAACTGCAAGGAATATGAATTAAGCGGCAATTACTCTCTTGAATTTTATCTTGAAAGCGACCATGGAGAAATCTGGGTCCCTGTTGTAAAGAAAAAATAAACGAAAACCTGTCCGAAAAATCGGACAGGTTTTTTGTAATATCAATGATATTATTCGGCGGACTCCGCCTCAGAATTTTCTGCTGCATTGACAGATGCGGCATATGTAGCCTCTACAGCAGCTTCGTAAGCGTTCGCCGCTTCCGCTTCTGCTTCCATAAGAGCCGCCTGACGCTCGTAAGCTTCAAGAATATTATCCTCAATAATTCTTCTTGATTCGGGTGAAATCGGGTGAACAATGTCACGGAAGATTCCGTTTTCATCACGTCTGCTGGGCATTGCAACGAACAATCTTTCATCGCCCTGAACGACCTTGATGTCATGTACCGCAAGCATGTCGTCAATCGTAATGGATACTACAGCACGAAGTCTGCCTCCCGACATTAGTTTTCTGATTTTTACGTCTGTGATCTGCATTATGAAAAACCTCCTTATGGCTTGACATATATTATACTCGGCTATACGGCAAATCATACCTCATTTGCCGTCCGCGGGTATATAATACTCCAATTCACCGACTGCTCCAAAAACAGCCGTACTCCACATATATGTCTAAATTATATTATAACTCATATTTCAAAAAAAATCAATACATTTTTTCAAAAATTTCGTATGTTTTGCAAAATATTACTTGATTCGGCTCTAAAGGTAAAAATAATAGTAAAAAACTCGTTAATTTCCGTCATATTTTTCCTTTTTCCCTATTGAAATAATTTTAAAAATATAGTATAATAATAGAATAGGATTTTTATGGCAATACCGCACAATGATTGTCATGCAGATGCGCAGCAGATTTTTTGTCAGCTTGCATAAAAACGATGCAGGAATACTGTCGTATTTCAAGAAGTTTTTGTGTAGGATTACGGAAAAGCGCAAGCAGATTTGCGGCAAAGCACTAAGGCGGTCATTGTGCGGTGTTGCTTTATACCATTTGCAATAACAGTCCGTAACAAATGATACCAGATTTAAAAGGAACGGTGATATAATTGGACAGAAATATACTGAACGGAAAAAAACACATTCACTTTATTGGCATAGGCGGTTCAGGAATGTATCCCCTTGCTCAGATTCTTCACGGTCAGGGTTTTTATCTTACTGGATCGGACAATAACGAAACAGAAACTCTTGATGCGGTAAGAAGCATGGGTATTCCCGTATTTATCGGACAAAAGGCGGAAAACATCGAAGGTGCGGACTTAATTGTACACACTGCTGCCATTATGGCTGATAATCCCGAACTTGTTGCAGCAAGATCAAGCGGAGTTCCCGTTCTGGAACGTGCCGATCTTCTCGGAATCATAACAGACCGCTACGAAAGAGCCATATGTGTTTCCGGAACTCACGGCAAGACCTCCACAACCTCAATGATAACTCAGATAATGTATACTGCCGGAATCGACATTTCAGCGTATATAGGAGGAAAACTTCCCTGCATAGGCGGCAGCGGCAGAGCGGGAAAAAGTGATATTCTTGTGTGTGAATCATGCGAGTTTGAAGACCACTTTCTAAAATTTTCTCCCGATATATCAGTAGTTCTTAATATTGACGCCGACCACCTTGACTATTTTGGTTCGCTGGATAATATTATAAGATCTTTTATTAAATTTAATCAAAAAACTTCAAAATGCATTATTATAAACGGTTCAGACGAAAAT
The DNA here is from genome assembly GCA_910584195.1 of uncultured Ruminococcus sp. Taxonomy (GTDB): domain Bacteria; phylum Bacillota; class Clostridia; order Oscillospirales; family Ruminococcaceae; genus Ruminococcus. The sequence continues at coordinate 21,150 of CAJTYV010000009.1, forward strand.
TCCATGAAATCGCTGGAAGGCGTATCCGGTAAGGAGATCATTACTTTCGGCAGTTCTTCCGACTGCTTCTACTATCCCGAAAATATAAGTCACGACGGTCTGCTGACCTCTTACGATGCCATGTACAGAGGCAAAAAGCTGGGCAGAATAACGCTTCATGTAGCCGGGATCCATAATGTAATGAATTCCCTTGCAGCTGTTGCCGCTGCGAGATACTGCGGTGTTGAATTTGAACATATAGTTAAGGGACTTGAAGAATTCAGAGGTGCAAAACGACGTTTCGATAAACTGGGCGAAGTCAACGGAATAACGGTAGTGGACGATTATGCCCATCATCCAACAGAACTTGAAGCAACGCTCAATGCTGCAATGGAAATGAAATTCCGAAAGGTATGGGCAATCTTCCAGCCGTTTACTTTCAGCCGCACAAGCCTGCTGCTTGACGATTTCGCACGGGTTCTGCAAATTCCGGATCACGCCCTGCTCACCGATATTATGGGAAGCCGCGAAAAGAACACATATGGTATTTTCACGCGTCACCTTGCGGAAAAAATTCCGGGATGCATTTGGTTTCCGCAGGACGAGACCGCCGAATGGACAGATGAAAGGAAATATTTCAACTTCCAACAGATATGCGATCACGTATGTGAAAACGCGCAGCCCGGCGATCTTGTAATAACTCTCGGCTGTGGCGACGCCTACAAAATAGCAAAAATGATCATTAAAAAACTTTCGGATAAATAACGGATATATTAACCTCTATCGTAAATCATAAAAGGGGTCGGTATCAAATCAAAAAGAAAGAAAGGAAACAAAAATGCTTAACGATGTTAAAGTTATAATTTGCGGAAAGGAATACAAGCTTCGCACCGCTGAATCCCCTAACTACGTGTTTTCTCTTGCTCGTTCCTTAGAATCCAAAATAAGCGAGCATATGAACTCGGGAAGCGGAACTTCTCCATATACGGCGGCTATTATGGTTGCTCTCAGCGTACTCGACGATCTTAACAAAGCCAATCAGCGTCTTGAAAGCATCCGTACTCAAACCAAAGAATACGTTGACGAAGCTGGAAAAAACAGAATAGAGCGCGATTCCGCACAGAAAGAAATAGAAGCGCTTAAAGCAAAAATAGTTCAGCTGGAAAACATGGTGAAGCTAAAGCAGCTCAAGGACAGCATTGAATGAAACGTCCCGAGATACTTGCTCCCGCAGGCAGCATGGAGGCGCTTACCGCCGCTCTCAGAACAGGCGCGGACGCTGTTTATGCAGGCGGAAAAGAATTCTCGGCAAGAAATAACGCCGTAAATTTCACCAATGAAGAGCTTATCGAGGCGGTACGGCTTTGTCATATCCATAATGCCAAAATTTATCTTGCGGTAAATACTTTAATATCAGATTCGGAAACGGAAAAATTTTGTAAATATATAAAATTTACATCTGAAATAGGCACAGACGGGTACATAGTACAGGATTTAGGAGCAGCGCATATTATTCGTTCAGCAGTTCCGAACGCTGTACTGCACGGTTCAACTCAGCTCTCTCTGCACACGGTATCAGGCGTAAAGCTTCTGAAAAGCATGGGATTTGAACGTGCTGTTCCTGCCCGCGAATTGTCCGCAGACACACTCGAAAAAATTTGCTGTGAGGATATAGAGACCGAGGTCTTTGTACACGGAGCATTGTGCATGTCTGTTTCGGGGCAATGCTACATGTCGGCTATGCTTGGTTCACGGTCGGCAAACCGCGGGTGCTGCGGTCAGGCATGCCGCTTGCCGTTCACAGCTTCAAAAAACAAAGAGTTTTCGGCGTTATCACTTAAAGATTTGTCACTTCTCGAAAATACGGACAAGTTATGCAAAATCGGTGTTGACTCGCTGAAAATCGAGGGACGAATGAAACGTCCGGAATACATTGCCGCCTCGGTTACAGAACTTAGAAAAGCGCTTTACGGCATTCCGCCCGATATGCAGACGCTCCGCGGAATCTTTTCACGAAGCGGTTTTACGGACGGCTATTTTTCAGGAAAAAGACAAAATATGTTCGGAGTTCGTGAAAAGGACGATGTAATTGCCGCAAAAGAGATAATTCCAACGCTGCACGAACTTTACCGCCGTGAAAGAGCTGTTTTTACGGTGGACTTTCATGCCGAAATACTCAAAAACAAGCCAATCAGGATAACAGCCTTTATCGGCGGTATTTCCGCAGAAGCAACAGGCAGCGTTCCCGAAACTGCAAAAAACGCTCCGACTGATTCCGAAACTGTAAAAAAACAGCTTTCCAAACTCGGAGATACGGTTTTCAAGTGCGGAAACGTCACCGCAAATATAGAAAACGGTCTTTTCGTTCCGACAGGCAGACTTAATGAACTAAGACGGCTTGTCGCCGATAAGCTGACTGAAAAAATTGCGTTGACAAATAAACCCGAATATACGATAAACGATTATATACCGGTTATGCCGGGAAATTGTATCTGCCGAACCTCTGATACGCTTCCGATCCGCACATTCTGCCGAACTGTTGAACAAGCCGTAGCGGCGGCCGGGATTTCTGAATATGTAATCATTCCCGACAGTCTTATAACTCCTGAAATTACGGAACATATTCCCAAAAATCGTATAATTATTTCCCCGCCGCGATTTATTACCGACGAAGAAAAGACCATTATGCGTCTTTCCGAGTTAAGAAAATCGGGATTTGAAAGAATTTTCTGTCATACGCTCGATACTGCCTCCATAGGAAAAAATCTCGGATTCAAACTCCATGGCAGCTTCACAATGAATATGTTTAACTCGTTTTCGGCAGAATATCTGTATAGAATCGGCTTCGAGGACTGCATTGTCTCGCCGGAAATGACGCTAACTCAGATCAATAAGCTTTCCACGGATATGCCCGTTGGCGCTGTTGTCTACGGTAGGCTGCCGCTTATGCTCACCCGAAACTGTCCCATAAAAAACGAAATCGGCTGTCAAAGCTGCAAAGGCTGCCTTACTGACAGAACATCGAGAACATTACCTGTCGTCTGCTCCAAAGACTACGTTGAAATATTGAACTCCGATATTATTTATATGGGAGATCGCATTTCGGAAATGAAAAGAGTATCATTCGGCTTAGCACTTCTTAACGAAGAAACCGCCGATGAAACCAAAGCGGCTGTATTATGCCGAAAACCCGATTCTGTTATTACACGCGGACTTTATTACAGAGGAGTTATGTAAATATATGAAGCTTACATTTAAAAAACTTAATGAAAAAGCCGTTATTCCAACACGAGCAACTCCTGCAAGCGCCGGACTCGATATTTACGCGTGCCTTGACGAATCGGTTACGATCGCTCCCGGTGAAATAAAAATGATACCTACAGGCTTGTCCGCAATGACCGACTGCGACGATGTAGTTATGCTCATTTACCCTCGTTCGGGACTTTCCGCAAAACACGGCGTAACTCTTGCAAACTGCGTAGGCGTTGTTGACAGCGATTACCGCGGCGCATGGTTTATTCCTCTGATAAATCACGGAAAGCAGCCGTTTATCGTGGAAAACGGTATGAGGATAGCTCAGCTTATCCCCACAAAAGCGCTTTTTCCTGAAATTGAGATAAGTGAAACTCTTACCGAAACCGAGCGAGGCACAGGTGGTTTCGGTTCGTCCGGAATATAGAAAAATATCGGCATATTTTTACACAGATCATCGGTTTTTACTGAGACAAAACAAAGGAGATAAATAATGAAACGAGCAATCTACATGATTTTCCTTATAGGATGCGCTTCAATTATAGGCAACCTTCTGGGAAATATGGTCATAGGTACGGAAGGTCTTAACTGGCTCAGCTACTCAAAAAAATTTGGCTTTGATCCGGGAACCTTTGACTTTTTTGATGTGTTCAACATTACATTCGGATTTAATTTTTCCGTAAATATTGCCCAGCTTATACTTATAATCGCAGCAATAATCATTTATACCAAAACAGCTCCGAAAATTTTCACCAATTGATTTACAGGAAATATTTTTCTGATAATTCCATTGTCTAATCCCTTTATTGGTGATATAATAAATATAGATTATTTTAAGGAGCTTCATAATGTTTACAAAAGATATTGGTATAGATTTAGGAACAGCAAACACCCTTGTATATCTTCGCGGCAAGGGAATCATCATAAGAGAACCGTCCGTTGTTGCCGTGAATACCAGAACCGATAAAACCCGTTATGTCGGTATGGAAGCGAAAGATGTCATAGGACGCACTCCCGGCTCTATCGTTGCCGTGCGTCCCTTGAAAGACGGGGTAATAGCAGATTTTGACATTGCTACTACAATGCTTCAGGAATTCATAAAAAAGGCATTAAGGGGTACAATACTAACAAAAGCAAACGTTATTATATGTATTCCATCGGGCGTTACCGCCGTAGAAAGACGAGCTGTCCGCGAATCATGCAAAAAAGCAGGCGCTAACAACGTCCTTATAATCGAAGAACCTATGGCAGCTGCGATCGGCGCGGGTCTGCCGACAAATACACCGTCAGGAAGCATGGTGATCGACATAGGAGGCGGAACAAGCGAAGTAGCGGTTATTTCCCTCGGAGGAATTGTTTCTTCACGCTCTATCAGATGCGCCGGAGATGAGTTCGACACATCTATAATCAACTACATCAAGAAAAAATATAACCTCCTTATCGGCGAAAGAACTGCCGAAAACATCAAAATTGAGATAGGTTCGGCTTTCCCCGGTGAAAAAGAGGACACAATGGAGATAAAAGGAAGAAATCTTCTAAACGGTCTCCCCGAAAACGTCATCGTAAACTCTGCCGAAATAAGAGACGCTCTTGTAGAACCGCTTGCTAAGGTCATTGACGCCGTAAAGGCTACCTTGGAGGAAACTCCCCCGGAGCTTTCCGCCGATATAATAGATCACGGCATTACGCTTACAGGCGGCGGCGCGCTTTTGAGAGGTCTTGATAAGCTTATTTCAAGAGAAACAGGCATGCCCGTATATATCGCCGAATATCCCCTTGACTGCGTTGCAGAAGGAACAGGTAAAATTCTCGAAAATATCAGCGACTATCAGGACGCTCTTACCGAAAATGTCAAGTATTATTAAGGAGACTGCTTATGGGCGAATTTTTTAAAAGCACACGTTTTAAGATCCTGCTTGCATTCCTCGCCTTTCTTGTGGGAATTATGATATATTCCGTCACCAGAGGCGGCTACTCTCTTTCGGGAGTTTCCTTTATAAATACGATAACCAAACCGTTTCGATATATATCCAACAACATTTCCATGAAAATTGAAAAAAATGCCGACCGCATAAATAACGCCGACGATTATTATGAGGAAAATCAGGAACTGAAAAGACAGATCGGGGAGCTTAACAAAAAACTAACCGATTATGATGATCTCGTAGCTGAAGTCGAAGAACTTCGCAAGCTTGTAGTCATAAAGGAAGAACACCCCGATAACATTTTCTCTCAGCCTGCGGAGGTAATGGGATATATTGCAAACGATCCGTTTAAGGGCTTCACCATTGACCGCGGATACGCTGACGACATCGAACCTTACTCCCCGGTTATCACGCCTGAGGGTATCGTAGGAATCGTTATAGACGTTTCTCAGCACAGTTCGACGGTACGAACGCTTCTGTCTCCTGATCTATCAATTGCGGCAATATGTTCTTCAACCAACACTGATTTCGGAATTATCGAGGGTACTGTAATTACAGCGGAAAACGGAATGACAAAGCTTACGCACCTTGACAAAAATCATCAGATAAAAAAAGGCGATCTTATGATAACTTCGGGCAGCAGCGGTCTTTTTCCCAAAGATCATGCTATCGGAATAGTAAAGGAAACAGGTATCGAGGCAAACGGACTCTCGGCATACGCCGAAATAGAACCATGCGCCGACATTTCCAGACTGCGTTCAGTATTCGTTATCACAGACTTTGACGGAAAAAAAGACTCGGATAAGGAGGACACCGATGAGGATAAAGACAACACGTGAAAAGCGGATCCTCTACTTTAAAACGACTCTACGCTGGATAATATATTATCTGATAATATTTTCAAGCTTTATTATTATGACTTCGGGTTCATGGAAAAAACCGGTGCTTTTAGTACCGGTGGCTTTGTGCATTGCCATAAACAACGATATAATGGCGTCTGCATATACCGGAGCATTCTGCGGACTTCTTATAGATATAGCATGCGGAAGACTTGCAGGGTATAACGCAGTGCTGCTGACAATTTTCTGCGCTGCTTCAACTCTAATATTCGAGCTGTATCTGAGAAGAAAATTTATAAGCTTTATAGTTGTTTCAGCTGCGGCATCGTTTTTGCAATGTTGGCTGGATTACAAGTTCTTTTATGAAATATGGGACTTTGAGAACGTTGAACGAATATTCAGAAACACAACCCTCAGGGTCTGGATATACACTGTTGTATCTTCCGTTTTCATCTATATATTATTTAAAATAATCAACAATTGGCTTATGCCTAAGGAGCATCTTACAATTGAAGAAGTCATACGCACAAGTCAGGGGGCATAAATGAAATCAATTTCAGATACGATAAAATCAACTGTTATAGTGGCTCTTGTCATTTGTTTGGGCGTTCTGTCGTCCATGAAGCTTATGAAGCTGCAAATAGTTGAAGGAGACGAAGCTGCGGCTTCTCCACGATATGACAGCAATGCCGCATCTTTCAAACGAGAAGTCACTCCGACAAGGGGCGAAATACTTGATTACAAGGGCAACGTAATAATCGGCAACAATTCCCGTATAGATATTGTTCTGCAATACGCTTTCTTTCCCAAGGATTTACAGGAAGGCAACGAAATACTTCTTAAAATTTACAAGGAACTTGCGGAAAAGGAATACATTTTCGAGGAGGTTCTCCCCATAAGCGTTGAGTATCCATATGTTTATACTCAAGAGGATTCGTCTGATATTACAGAAAGACTGAATCTTAACGTTTACGCAACAGCTGAAAACTGTATTGATAAGCTTATTTCCGATTACGAGATCTCAGAGAACTATACCCAGGAGGAAAAACGAATTATCGCAGGTTTGCGGTACGCTATGCTTGCAAAGGATTTTTCTTACAGCAATGATTTGGTGCTTGCCAAAAATGTTAATAGATTTACCGTTATCAAATTAAAAGAACTCAGCAACGTCCTCAAAGGAATCAATGCAGTTGAAGCGGCTGACCGTGAAATAATACGAGGCGATATTCTTCCCCACGAAATCGGAATGGTAGGTCCTATTTACGCAGACGAATACGAAGAACTGAAAGAAAAAGGCTACGCCATGAACGATCTGGTCGGAAAGAACGGCATCGAATATGCAATGGAATCCGAACTCAGAGGCAAAAGCGGCGAGGAAGAAGTAACTATTCTTGACGGCTCCATAGTGGATATACAAACTCTTGAAGAAACTGTTCCGGGACAAACGGTAAAGCTGACAGTTGACGGCGCTTTTCAGGTAAAGCTTCAGGGCATTCTCGATAACTTCTTTGATCGTTTCGGCTACTTCAACGGAAGAAAAGTAGAAAAGGGAGCGGTTGTAGTTCTCGATGCAAAAACAGGAGCTGTCCGAGGTATGGCAACTGCTCCCACATATAATTTAAAAGATTTTGAGACTAAATACGATGAACTTTTAAATGCCGAAAATTCACCGATGTTTAACCGCTGTACATGGGGTCAGTATCTCCCGGGTTCAACGTTTAAAACGATAACTGCAACAGCAGGACTCAACGAGGGCGTTATCGACGGCGGAACATATTTCAACTGTACCGGACCGAGAAGCTACAACTACTACGGAAGTATCTACGGATGTACGGGAACTCACAGCGGAATAGCTGTAAGACAGGCAATTCAGGTTTCATGTAATATTTTTTTCTACGAAACTGCCAATCGTCTCGGAATCGACAACATAACAAAATACGCCAAGCTGTATGGGCTTGGATCGTCGCTTGGTCTTGAGACCGGCGATGCTTCGGGATTCCTCTGCAATCCCGAAACTTTTGCTGAAAGGGGTCAGCCGTGGTATATCGGTTACGTTATACAAGCAGGTATCGGAAACCAGGACTGCGGATTTACTCCCCTGCAGCTTGCTACCGTTGCAAACACTATCGCCAATCGCGGAGTACGCTATAAGCCGTATCTTGTAGACAGCCTATATACCTACGGTACTAAGGAAATGACATCCAAAACAAAGCCGACAATAGCCGAAACTATACAGCTAAGCGACAAATCCGTTTATGACTATATTATCGGCGGCATGATAGACGCGTCATACAATGTACCTGCTCCCTATCAGCTAACGGGACTGGGATTTGACGTTGCAATAAAAACAGGTACGCCGCAGACTGATATGAACGACCTGAGCAAACAAAACTCGGTATTCATCGGATTCGCACCCGCCAACGACCCTGAAATTGCCTTTGCAGGCGTTATTGAGGGCGGAGAATATTCAAAATATATGATCAGAGATATAATCAATGCATACAGCGAGTGCTTTGGAATCAACGGTTCTAAACCCACGGCAGAAATGCCTCCTGAGGTCAGGGGCGGAACTACTGCAAAAACAACTACTTCCACTACAACTTCAAAAGGAACGTCAAAAAGCACAAATTCAACAAATACAATAACAACAGCAATTACAACAGAATAAAATTCAACGCTGCCAATTACAAGGCGGCGTTTTACTGTTCAATCATGGTATTTTTCAAGAAAATTATGAACTCCCTCATTATCTTTATAAGCAATTACTGTGTTAAGATTTACGTTTTCTACGCTTCGGAAAATATTTTTCTCCACCTGCGGATTGATTTTTTTCAGCTCTGCTATAAGAGCCTTTGTTTCCATTCTCTTTGACACAGAATGACCATTCTCATCAATGTCCGAACAGGTTTCGGTAAACTTACAGGCACATTGTATAAAATCAAGCTCATTATAGCTGCACCAATGTCTTATATCAGCTTCACGAACCAAATACATAGGACGTATTAGCTCCATACCCTCGAAATTAGCGCTGTGCAGTTTCGGCATCATGGTCTGAATCTGTCCGCCGTAAAGCATTCCCATGAGAATAGTTTCTATAACGTCATCAAAATGGTGTCCAAGAGCTATCTTGTTACACCCCAATTCCTTTGCCTTGCTGTAGAGATAACCGCGCCTCATCCTTGCGCAGATATAACAGGGATTTTTTTCAATATGTATTACAGAACCAAAGATGTCCGACTCGAAAATATTGATCGGTACTGAAAGTCTTGCCGCATTTTCTTCAATTTTACGTCTGTTAATATCATTATATCCCGGATCCATTACCAAAAACTCAACATCAAAAGGAAATTTATCATGACGTTTTAACTCTTGAAAAAGTTTAGCCATAAGCATTGAATCCTTGCCGCCCGATATGCATACGGCTATTTTATCTCCCGGCTGAACAAGCTCGTATTCATTGATTCCCTTAGTAAATTTACACCATATACTCTTTTTAAATTTTTTACGCAGGCTAAGTTCCGCTTTTTCTGTAGTATTAATTATTTCATTTGCTGACATATTCACAATATCCGCTCCATATGTAACCCTCGGGATCGAGGGATTTTTCTATTTATTGATCTCTGCCATAGGGTCAATATAATTTCCGTTGTGAAGAATTTCGATATGAAGATGAGGAGATAAAGCAGATTCTATGTCCGCAGTATCACCAACTGTTCCTATCAGATCGCCGCTGACGAGCATATCTCCTGCCTGTACCGAAAGTCCGCTGGAAAGTCCGCAGTAACGTGTGACGTAGCCGTTATGATGATCAAGCTCAACGGTCACGCCCCACACAGGATCGTTTGTGACCTCCATTATCTCACCGTTTGAAACGGCATAAACCTCGTCGCCGACCTCTGCGGAAATATCCGCGCCATTATGAGTCTGCCATGAACCTGTGGTTGGATTTTTTACAAGCTCTCCTCCGCTGAAAATGCCAATAACATCACCCATTTCGGCAAGCGGCGGCTTAACGTTTTCCATTTTCGTCACGCCTGCCGGTTCGGCAGCTTCAGGAACTTCTTCAACAACAGGCTCTGCGGGATCAATGATGATCGCCTCGGCAGGCAAGGTAACCGCAGGCGGAGCTGTAGCTGCCGGTCTGGGCGCTGCAGTCACATTCGGCGCAGTAACGCGGTATGCCGGAGACGTTCCTTTTGGCAGATCGTCAACCTGTCTGTCAACCGCCGCATCCGATTCTTCTTGTATTTTCTTAGCATTAAAATCCTCTGTAAGCCGTTCACCCTGATCATAAGCAAAATAACATGCCGAACCTACCATTACCGCACTTATTCCCAAAGCGGCATAAAAACCCTTTGAGCCTTTTTTGTTATCTGAAATCTTTTTCACGTATAACACCTCCGATGTTATTATGGTTTTTTTCGGAGATGTTATTCGTGTTTCATGGAAATTTTTTTGAATTTGAACTACATTCGTTCACTGATTTTTCAAAGAGATGCAAGTTTTGAAAATTTATCCTTCAAAGCGGGATATATCTCACGATAAAGCTGATAATATTTATCATATTCATTTACATTCTTTTCATTTGGAGTCTGCACCTTATCTATTTTAACTATCTCCGCACATGCTTCGGCTACACTGCTGTAAAACCCTGCACCAACAGCGGCAAGGATTCCGACTCCAAGAGCGGGACCCTCCTTTGAAGCCGCAGTTTTAACACTGCTGTTGAATAAGTCGGCAAGCATACTTCTCCACAGCGGCGATGAGCCTCCGCCTCCGCAGGCCATCATATCGCTGACATTAACCCCCATTTCACGGAAAACCTCAATGCAGTCCCTGAGAGAGTATGTAACGCCCTCCATAACCGAACGCAGCATGTCTCGGCGCGTATGAATAGCCGAAAGTCCAAAGAAAACTCCTCTTGCATCGGGATCAAGATGCGGAGTTCGCTCCCCCATAAGGTAAGGAAGATACAAAAGACGGTTTGCGCCGACAGGAACTTCTTCAGCCTGTTTATCCATAAGATAATATTCGTCAACGCCCATTAGTTTAGCAGTCTCTTTTTCTGTCATGCAGAAATTGTCTCTGAACCACTTCAATGAAAGACCTGCCCCCTGAGTTACTCCCATAACGTGCCATGTATTCGGCACAGCAGCACAGCAGGTATGCACACGACCCTGCTTATCTATGGAAATTTTCGAAGTATGAGCGAAAACTACTCCGGAAGTGCCAATAGTTGTGAACGCCTTTCCGTCCTCAACAACGCCCGTACCGACCGCAGCGGCAGCGTTATCTCCTGCACCGCCTACTACGATAGTACCCTCGCAAAGTCCCAGTTCTTCAGCCATTGATCTTGTAAGAGTACCTGTGACTTCACAGGATTCATAGACCTTACCGAGCCATTCCTTATCAATTTCTAAAGCCGACAGCAGTTCATCAGACCATCTTCTGTTCGGAACGTCAAGAAGCTGCATGCCCGAAGCGTCCGAAACCTCTGTAGCATACTCATGCGTAAGCACAAATCTAAGATAATCTTTAGGAAGAAGAATGTGAGCTATCCTGCTGTAAATATCAGGTTCATTGTTCTTTATCCACAAAATTTTAGCGGCTGTCCAACCCGTAAGAGCAGGATTTGCAGTTATCTCAACAAGTCTTTCTCTTCCCACAATACGGTTCATTTCTTCAACTTCATGTGCTGTACGCTGATCACACCATATAATGGATCTTCTTAAGACATTGTTTTCATTGTCAAGCAGTACAAGACCATGCATCTGCCCTGAAATTCCAATACCCTTGACATCCTCCTTTTTAACTCTGCTCCGAGCCATTACTGATTTTATGGTATTTACCATAGCGTTCGCCCAATCGGAAGGCTCTTGTTCCGCATAGCCGTTTTTAGGCTGATACATGGGATATTCAATGGTTTCGGAGGCAACAACGCTGCCCTTTCCGTCAAAAAGTACGGTCTTTGTACCGCTTGTACCACAGTCCACACCGATTACATATGACATAACTTTTTTCTCCGTTCATATAATATTTTAATCCACTAATTATATCCACAAAATTTTCTCTATAGCAATCCAAGAAAATATACTCGGAGATAAGGCAAATTATACATACTATGCTGACATAAAATCTATATGTCCGCGTCATTATCCTAACAATACAAAATTATGCTTTCATTGTATTTCCTGACATACAAATTTTCTGTTCGGCATCATATGTGCAATTAACGATAGCTCCGAGTATAATTCATGAAAAACCATTTTATTTAAGTAAGTAAGTTAACTGAAAACTTTCTCGAATCGGTATCAAAATAATCCTCCAGCTCTGCAACATAAAAGCGGAAGCAAACCTTGCCGTTGAAAGACAGAACATCGCCTTCCTCTGAAACCCCAAGCTCCGCAAGCTGTTCATCATTAAGGCTTGAAAGCGGAACCGTATTATCCTTTTTCAATTCAAACAGCGTATATCCCAATTCATCCAGATGAGAATTATTGAACGCCTCTCTGCCGTTACCGTCAAGCTCGCTGAGGTAAATACGTTCACCCTGCTGTCTGTCAATTGCAATAAGGAAATCCGGATCAGGCTCAAGTACGTAGTATCCATCTGCATCCTTTCCTATGTCAAACGCCGCAAGCTGGATTTCATCCAAAGTATCAAGTTTAAAAGGATCAACATCCGAAGCCGTTTTCCCTATCTCCATAAGCTTATATACATTTATTCCCGAAAGCTGAAGTCTGCTGTCAATTGTTATTCCATAGCGTTCAAGCTCGCTGTCGGTAAGAGTTATCATAATATTATCGGAAACGTTATTAAGCTGCTCTGTTATCTCTGCTCTTGTCTGAGTTGTCCATTCAAGCTGAATATCCTCACAGATAGGACGATCCAAATAGCAGATATGCTCCATATCTTTAAGCGTAAATGTCACAAAAGGATAAGTAACGTCAGCGTAGTTCGGCTCAACGTAAATAGCCGTACTACCGCCCGAAGTATCCTCAGTATTGACTATCTTATAGCGGTAACGTTCCGAGGGAGAAAAACCTGTTTTAATTATCTCCGTTTTGGCATGAGTAACAAAAAACGAAGTAAACAGAAAGTACCCCAATGCCCCGAAAATATACATAAGCAGGATCACCGTACCTAACAATGTCTTTTTGCCCTCTCCGGCGCCCGACAACAGAAGTATAATGATTCCTGTGATTACTATAGGTATCAGCAATGCCTTTTCGTCAAAATACAACAGAACCACCGGCAGCATCGCGGTCAATATCAGGAAACTCGAAATTTTTGTAATAAGCTGATTTCGCGTATACAGCATAAGTATCAGTGCAATTACAGATACTGCCGAAACTATCATGCAGACAGAAGACCTTGATTCGATGTGAATATCGTAAAAAATCGAATAATAACACAGAAAGCACACTGCCACAGTATAAAATGCCGCTATTAACGATACAAGTCGTTTTGTCCATACATTTGAGAAAAAAGATTTCATTTGAACCTCCGAAAATGTCATATCTATATTCTGAACCTGTACACATAGGAATTATATGCGGAGCCGCAATCACTATCTTAACAGATCTGTTTAGCAACCTGTGAGATACAGGAATTTATAAGTTTTTTCGTATTGCAAAAAACAGTGTCCTTCATGTCACCAAACAGGTCTAATGAAACAATGCCAAAAGCTGAAAGTATAATGCTTACTGCCTTGCCATATAACAGATACATATTTTTACTCGCATATAAATATATTATATCATTTTTAAGATGAAGTTACAAGTTATTTTTGCAATTAATTATTACTAATTGGTTACAATTTCCAAACACTTTACAACTCTTACAAAATATGATATAATAAGCTTATATAGTATAGGAGATTTTTAACAATGCGAAATAAGTCGTTTACAAAATCAAGGGTAATTTTTGCGATGCTGACCGTTGCAGTCATGGTCTGTATTTTCCTGTTTTCCTGTGAAAATGCAGAAAAATCATCGGATACAAGCGGATTTTTTGTCAATATAATTACGAATATGTTTTCAAAAAAATTAAGTAAGCTGTCGTATGCCGAACAATCGGTTTTTTTGGATAATATCAGTCACATTGTAAGAAAAACAGCCCATTTCACTATATATGCCGCCCTTGGATTTTTCAGTTCGCTTACAATAGGACAACGGCATATTATAGGGTCAGGTTCATTCGGAGTTATCGGATTCTGTTTTCTTTACGCATGCTCCGATGAACTTCATCAATATTTTATCCCTGAACGGGCATGTATGTTTTCAGACGTTGTTCTCGATACCTGCGGCGGACTCGCTGGAATGCTGATCTCTTTCATTTTTTTAAGAAATTCAAAAAATCATAATGTAACATAATCCCGATTTGAGAATATAATATGGTATACTCGCCTCTATTCTTAAATACTGCAAAGATTTTCAGGCAGAAACTTCGTATCAATGAAAGCATTCTATTGCATGGTGAGAAAATTGCATACGAAATTTATGCCCTTAAGAATTGTGCATTTGATAATAGAGGGGCGTATCAGCAAAGGAGGGATTACATATGAAAATCATTGTAATCAAAAGTCCAAAACTGCTCTCAGGACTTCTCAGAGCAATATTTAAAATCAAAAAAGAGGATGAAATATGATCGCAGACTGCTTCTTGAAAGCAGAGCTTTGAATTTTTATCCAAAGCTGAGAAATGGGACTAAGTACAATAACTCAGTCCCATTTCTTATTTTCTTGATCTTATTACAAGCACAAGTCCTTTATCAATACGTAAATATGCCGATTCTTCAATTATTTCATTACTTACGCCTATGGGATAACTTATGTTCATTAAATAGTTATTCAAAGGATACTTTACTCCGCTGTAACGCCCTATCACTGCGGTTTCCGTAAGTGCGAACATAGAAAAATACCAGCCGTCACGCTTTTCAAAGGTATGCTCGCCTTCTCCGCATACCGTCAGTTCGTTATCAGGGTCACATATAGTCATTTTACAGCCGTTTTCGTAAGCGAAAACAAGTGTCTGTATATTTGCAAAGGAATGGTCAGCTCTTGCGCCAAAGCCTCCATAGAGGTAAATTTCCCCGAACCCACGGTTTATCGCTTCTTTTACGGCAACCAACGTGTCGGTATCATCCTTTTCCGGAACGCATTCTATAATTTCGGTACTCTCAGGCAATGCACCTGAATAGGAATCAAAGTCGCCAACGATAAGATCCGGCGCCAGACCTACTTTTTGAGCCGCTTTCAAACCGCTGTCCGCACATATTATAAATTCACATCTGCTGATTATTTTTTCAGGTTCAATAAAACTCATACTGTTTATAGGACCTCCGGCAAAAATCGCACAACTTCTCATTTAAGCTCCCACTCCTTTAACTGCTTTGCCTCCTCATACATGGCACAATAGCTTTCATGACGTACTGCCGGTATTCTTCCGGATTCCACCGCTGCAAGAACCGCGCAGCCTTTTTCACAGGTATGTGAGCAATCTCTGAAACGGCAATTTCCCGTAAGTCCCTCAAACTCCCGAAAACACGCGGAAAGCTCTTCCTTGCGAATTATATCGTAGCGCGCGGTTTCAAATGTGGAAAATCCGGGAGTATCAGCAATATAACCGCCGTCCTCCAGTTTATAAAGCTCGGCATGACGTGTAGTATGCCTTCCCCTGCCCAGCTTTTGGCTTATCTCGCCGGTAGGTATATTCAATTTTGAGTCAACGGCATTCAGCAAAGTAGACTTACCGGCTCCCGAATTTCCGATAAATGCGCTTATTTTATCTTTCAGAATTTCACGTACAGAATCAACAGTTTTGCTGTCTGAATAATCGACAGCTATTACTTTGATGCCGATTTTTTCATAAACACCCAAAAGCTCGGAACAGTCCCCGAGATCGGTCTTTGTTATTGCCAAAACAGGTTCTATCCCTTTGTACTCGGCAATAGCTATAAACTTGTCAAGAATAAGATAATTAGGATTTGGACTTACAGTTGAAACCACAAAAATCAATTGATCCAAATTGGCAAGTGGCGGTCTTATAAGAAAGTTTTTACGTTCCTCTATCTCGGAAATAACGCCTCCGCTGACGCGTACTCTGTCTCCTGCGGCAGGACTTACCCCTTTGCTGCGGAATATCCCCCTTGCCTTGCACTCAAATATACCGTCAGGGGACTCTACAGTATAGAGTCCCCCTAAGCATTTCAATATTATTCCGCTTTTCATTTCAAAGCTTACCATTGATTGGGAACCTGCCCGTTCCATGGGTCGCAGCCTTCGTACCAGATCCAGCCCGAGCCATCGGAAGCCCATTCGCCGTTGACATATTCAGTATAATAAACCCAGCTTCCGTCAGGTCCATATATACCGTTCACTCCGGGTATAGGCTCAACATAGGACGGAGGATCTGTAGGATCGGGAACGTTCTGAGGCGGATCTGTAGGCGCAGGCGGAGCGTCTGTCTCAGGTTCGGGGAAACCTCCGACATTCTCGAATGCTGCATATACGTCTCCTCCCGAAAGACATATTGACGTACCTTCCGCAAAGTTGAAACTGTACGTTCCTATCTGAGCTCTTGACTGATTGCTGAGATTTGTAAGTGAAACAGATACGTTAACATTTTCACCTGAACCAAGTATCTTCTGAGAAATCGAAGCGTATTCGGGACAATAGAAAGTGCCGGATTCCTGAGTATCTATTGTTCCGTCCTCTTTTTGTATCATAAATGCAATAACAAAACGTCCGTTTGCTTCCGCCGGGAAATCAAGATCAAATGCAACCTCTCCATCGGGTTTCTTTCCATTACTGAAGAAAAGCGTAATTTCCGTACCCTTTTCAACCTTTTCACCCTCTTCGATGGACTGTCTTACGACCTGTCCCTCCGGCTCATAGGAAGCCTCGCCTTTTGTCTTTACCTTAAAGCCCTTATATTCGGCAAATGCCGCAGCTTCGTCAACAGGCTTTCCAACCCAGTTATCAGCCTTTATCTGTCCTGCGTCCTCTCCAATACTTACGTAAAGAATTATTGTAGTTCCCTTATGCGCCTGCTGCCCTGCGGAAGGCTCAGTCTTAATAACATTGCCTTTCTTTACATCAGCGCTGGAAGAATTTCTTACCTCGCATTCAAACCCAAGCTGATCCAGTATATCCTTTGCAAGCTCGGCATTTTTATCCTTGACATCAGGAACTTCGGCAGTTTCCATACCCTTGCTTATCTTAACTTTCAGGGTATCGCCTTTCTTGAATTCACTGCCGGGCTCTATATCCTGCTCTATAATTATGCCGGGTTCCGCCTCATTGAACTCCTGACCGTCTTCCTGGAACAGGATATTATTGCCGTACGTGCTTACCGCATCGTTGAAGTCCATTCCTACAACATCGGGCATTTTCCAGTCGTTCTTCTGAGTAGAGTCCTTGAGCATATCGGTAAACAGCAGAGAAATAATTATAACTCCGACTATTATTACAACGACTACAACTGCTGTAAGTACAGGAACCACGAGTGAGGAACGTTCTTCCTCCTCCTCATCATCATCGTCATCGTCGTCATAATAATCGTCAACCGTACCGTAGGGCTGATTACGCTGAGGGTATCTTCCGCCGGCGGCAGCTGCCGCATAAGCAGGCTGACCGGAGGGAACAGCTTCATCTGCCGGAGGAAGTTCAATACTTCCCGAATAATACCGCGTATCTTCTCCGTCGTCCACTCCCTCTTCACGGTAATAACCGAAAGTCATCGCAGGATCGGCTTTAAATCTTTCTATATCGGCAATCATTTCTCCCGTAGTGCGGTATCTGTCCTCAGGAGCTTTCTCCATAGCTTTCAGAACGATCTCTTCCAAGCCGTCAGGAATTTCGGGATTGACTGCTCTCGGACGCTCCGGAATATCGTGCATGTGCATAACGGCAATCGCAACAGGATTATCACTGTCAAACGGTTTTCTTCCCGAAAGCATCTCATACATCATCGCTCCGACGGAATAAATATCGCTTTTTGCATCGGTAACATCGCCGCTTGCCTGCTCGGGACTGATATAATGTACACTTCCGATAGCCTGGTCCGTAGCGGTCTTGCCCTCTTCACGGGCAAATTTGGCAATGCCGAAATCCATGACTTTAATTGTGCCGTCATTAAACATCATGATGTTCTGCGGCTTTATATCTCTGTGTACAATTCCTTTATCATGAGCATGCTGAAGCGCTCTTAATATTTGTATTACAAAATGTACCGTATCCTTCCATGTAAGAACCTTTTCTTCTTCAATATACTCTTTAAGCGTGATTCCGTCAATATACTCCATGACGATATACTGAAGCTTATCGGAAAATCCTACATCGTATATCTTGACAATATTAGGATGAGAAAGAACTGCTATTGCCTTAGACTCATTTCGAAAACGGCGGAGAAATTCCTCATTTTCCGCATATTCCTTTTTGAGGATCTTGATAGCTACAGGCTTATTATCAATAACGTCAATACCCTTATAAACCTCAGCCATTCCGCCAACGCCGATAAGCTCAGTGATCTCATATCTGCCGTCGAGCTTTTTGCCAATGTACTTATCCATTGCCTTACCCTTCCTTTTCTGATCCGCCGATTACGGCAAATCGGATTTGATTGAAAATAAATTAAACAAAAATTATTCGCTGATAACAGCCACTGTAACATTATCCCTGCCGCCCTTATTAAGAGCAAGCTGTATCAGTGATTCTGCCGCACTATCAAAGTCTGAATCAGATAATACGTCATATATCTCTTCATCGCTGCAATAGCCCGATAAACCGTCCGAGCAAAGCAGCAGACTTATCTTGTCCTCATATGTCAATATAAAAGTATCAGTAAGCACCGTTTTTTCAACGCCTACGGCTCTTGTCAGCATGTGCTTCTGCGGATGAACCGCCATTTCCGCCTCTGTGATCTTTCCCTGTTCATAAAGCAGGGAAGCCACATTATGATCGGTAGTAATAGGGCAAAGTCCGCTTTCGGTTATGAGGTAAGCCCGACTGTCACCGACATTAGCGATAAATGCCGTATCCGCAGTCACAAAAGCAACCACGCAGGTTGTTCCCATGCCAAAATTCTTGAAATCAAGTCGTGCACGCGTATATATCACAGAATTTGCGGCGGAAATCGAAGAAATCAGCAGCTTTCGTATATCATCCTCACCAAGACTTTCGCTATAACCGTCCGCAAAACGCTGAAAAAATTCGTTTATGGCGATAGAACTTGCTTCTTTGCCGGCTCGTTCCCCGCCCATGCCATCGCAAACAACGGCGAGAATATTATGACCGAAATACTCACATCTGACAGCATCTTGATTTTCTTCCCGCCGAAGCCCGATATCCGTGCCGAATCTGAACCGCATTCCTATGCACCTCCGTTCCCTGCTCTGTTTATGGCGTCGCGTCTCAGCTGTCCGCACGCCGCTTCTATATCGCTGCCGAGAGTTCTTCTCACGGTAGCGTTAATACCGCGCTTTTCAAGCCGTTTAGCAAAATCCGCCACGGCTGTTACTGCGGTGGTATATTTTCTTTCTTTAACTTTATTTACCGGTATAAGATTCACATGACAATTCATACCCCTCAGAATCTCCGCAAGCTTGTCCGCATCTCTTTCTGCAGAATTAACACCGTCCATGACGGCATACTCAAAAGTAATGCGGCGTCCTGTTTCAGAGATATAGACTCTGCATGCATCTAAAAGCTCCTGTATATTATATGCCCGGTTTACCGGCATTATTTCACTTCTTGCTGAATTCTCGGAACTATGGAGTGAAATGCACAATGTCAATCCTAATTTCAGTTCTGCAAGCTCGTAAATCTTGGGAACAATACCGCATGTTGAAAGAGAAACATGACGCAAACTGAAGTTATTCCCGTCCTTATCAGAAAGCAGCCGCAGAAACTTTACAACATTATCATAATTATCCAACGGTTCGCCTATTCCCATAAGTACAAGTCCGGAAATTTTAACGTCTGAGTTTCTTTCAGTCTCATATATCTGCATTAACATTTCCGAAGGTACTAAATTCCTGACGAATCCTGCAATAGCCGAAGCACAGAATCTGCACCCCATTTTACAGCCTACCTGAGTGGAAATACAAAGACTGTATCCGTAGCTGTACTCCATAAGAACCGTCTCCACAAAATTCCCGTCGCTAAGCCTATACAAATATTTTACAGTATTATCTATACAAGATTCAAGTCTTTTCTGTACAAATAGTCCATTTATACAAAAATTTTCTTTCAGTCGTCCCCTTAATTGGATAGAAAGATCAGTCATTTTGTCGAAATCAAATACTTTTTTCACATGAAGCCATTGAAAAATTTGCTTTGCCCTGAATTTTTTCTCGCCTGATTTAATAAGCACAGCTTCAAGCTCGTTCAGATCAAGACTCATAATATCAATTTTTTCCAATAGTTCACCTTCTTGAATCAATATTTTCTTATGAATTTTGCTATAAAGAATCCATCACCCGAAAATTCATACGGGAAAAATGTTTTTGGATTATCAAACGACCTGCCATAAAGTTCAGGGAAACCCATAAGTTCTATTTCCGGATGATTTGCCAAAAGCCTCAATACAACAGCTTCGTTTTCAGCTTTTCTCACCGTACAAGTCGAGTAAACCATTTCTCCTCCGACAGCAAGATAGTTCAAAGCATTATCGGCAATTTTGTACTGTACTTCAGGAAGCCTCTCAAATTCCAACAAACTTTTATATTTTATTTCCGGCTTATGACCTATAACTCCATATCCCGAACACGGCACATCGCATAGAATTTTCGTAAATTCAGGAAGTTCGGGTGAAAACACGGAAGCGTCTCCCGTTTTTGCCAATATATTGGAAAGCCCAAGACGTTCAGCGCCTTCGCGAACAAGCTTTACTCTCTTTTCATGAAGATCAAAAGCGTGTATCTCCCCCCTGCCGTTCATCATTTCCGCCATTGTAAACGATTTTCCTCCCGGCGCAGCGCAAATATCAAGTACACGATCATTTTCTGTGGGTGCAAGAATCATGCAGCATAACTGAGACGAAATATCCTGAACGTGAAAAAAACCCGATTTAAAGGCATACGTACCGATAATGTCACCTCTGTTAACGCGATAACAAAGTCGGTCGTCAGTTTGAAGCTCTAAGCCGTCCAAGGATTCCACAAGCTCATCATGGGAACATTTCAGCGGATTTCTTCTTATAAACGTTTCACCGCTGTCCATAACCGTAAATCTGATAAAACGTTCAATTATATCCGCTCCGTAATCCTTTATAAGACTTTCAGCCAATTCTTCGGGAATCGAATACATTACCGAAATACGGCTTAATTCGGAAATATTTATATCATTCCCCTCGGAAAAAACAGTTTTTCCGGCTCTTATAAAATTTCTCAGTATAGCATTGACCATTCCCGAAGCGCTTGTTTTTCCGAACTGTTTGGCAAGTTTAACGCTTTCATTGACAGCCGCAGTATCGGGAATATTATCCATGTACAAAATCTGATAAAGACCGCACCGCAATATAGTTACAATTATGCTGTCCATTTTCGATAAAGGTTTAGAGCAATATCGTGCTAAAATATAGTCGAGCGTTATCTTTCGCTGTATAACTCCGTAATACAGCACGGTACAGAAGCGTCTGCCCTGAGAATCAAGATCAGAGCGTTCAAGTCCGCTGCCGAGCTGAATATTTGAATAGCTGCCGCCTTTGAATGTCTTATCCAAAAGCTTTGCCGCAAGATACCGCGGATCAGTCATTTCTTACCCTGAGAAGCAGACGTATAAGCTGCATAATGGAAGTAACAAGAGCCGTTACATAGGTCATTGCAGCTGCGGTCAATACCTTTCTCGCCATAGGAACTTCGGAAATTTCCAGTATCCCGTCATTTTCTAAGGTTTTCAGTGCCCTGTGGCTTGCATCCAGCTCTGTAGGAAGCGTTACAAGCTGAAACAGAACAACTGCGCCGAACATGGCAATTCCCACATACATTAAAAACGGCAGAGTATCGAAAAGAATAATTCCCAAAACAAAAACAATATACCAAAATCTCGAGCAGATATTCACTGCCGGAACGATTGCCGAACGAACTACGATCGGACCATACTCTTCGGCATGCTGACACGCATGACCGCACTCATGAGCCGCCACACCTATTGCCGCTACGGAAGTTTTGCCATATACCGAATCTGAAAGTCTTACTACATCCTCTTTCGGCGAAAAATGGTCGCTTAGCTTTCCGGGCGTATGCTCTATGCGTATATGATACAGACCGTTGCTGTCAAGAATTCTTCTCGCAACCTGATCGGCTGTAAGTCCTCTGGAATTTTTAACTCTGCTGTACTTATTGAACGTACTCTTAACACCCATCTGCGCTATAAGCGGAAGAATAAGCATGCAAAGCAAAAGAATAATATCGAACATCATAAAAATATCCCCCTTTTACCCCAATTTTTCGTTTTGGGTCAGCTTTCTGCCGCGGAGAAAGTCAGCGGTTTTCATCCGCTTCCCGCCCTCAAGCTGAATTTCATTAAATATTATAACACCGTTTCCGCAGTTAACCGAAAAGATATCGGTATCAGCTATCGTCCCCGGCTCTCCATAAGCATTATCGCCTGAAATTTCTGATGAAAATATCTTCAGACGTTTTCCTCCCATTATTGTAAATCCGGTTACCCCTCTGATAACATTGTGAAGTTCCTCCGCAGATTTGCTGAAGTCAAGACAGCTCATTTCCTTTTTTATCATTGGAGAGTAACAACTGAGAGCATCGTCCTGCTTTTCCGGAACAAGAGTTCCATGCTCTAATCCCTTTACAGTCTCCAAAAGAACTTTTCCGCCAATAACCGAAAGACGTCTGTACAGCTCGGAATAAGTCTCATTCTTACCTATCTCTACAGATTCCTTTATAAGCATATCGCCTGTATCGAGTCCTTCGCTCATCTGCATCGAGGTAACCCCCGTAATTTTTTCGCCGTTCAGCAGAACCCAGTTTATCGGGGCTGCTCCGCGGTATTCAGGCAGAAGAGAAGCATGTATATTTACACAGCCGTATTTCGGAAGCTCCAGAATTTCCTTTGGAAGAAGCTGACCGTATGCCGTCACAGCAATGAGATCCGGAGTAATATCGTTCAAGATTCTCATAGCCTGTTCAGCATCGTCGCCCTTTCGCAAGGAAAGCGGCTGATACACAGGAATGCCGTATTCCTCCGCTGCCGCCTTAACAGGCGTCGGTATAAGCTTGTAGCCGCGGCCTTTCGGTTTGTCGGGCTGAGTAAATACTGCCGCTGTCTCGTGTTCGGACTCTGCCAGCGCTCTCAGGCACGGCACGGCAAACTCCGGAGTTCCCATAAATACAATCTTCAAACTTACTCCTCCTCGGGTACAAGAAATTCCTCAACTATCTCGGTAAACACATGCCCGTCAAGATGATCGCTTTCATGGCTCGCACATTGTGCCCCAAGCTCGGTAAATTCACGTTCATACCAGTTTCCGCTTCGATCCTGCGCTTTAAGAACGACCACAGCGGGACGTGTTACATATCCCCATACATTCGGGCACGAAAGACATCCTTCCTGCACGCGCTGTTTTCCCTTTTTCAGTGTAATTTCCGGATTAATTGCTTCAACATTACCTTCTTCAAGATGCATTATAAATATACGTCTGCATATTCCGATCTGAGGCGCAGCCAATCCAAGTCCCTCTGCCTTTTCAAGCGTTTCATGCATATCATCCAAAAGCTGAGCCAATTTATTGTCAAATTTCTCCACAGGCCTGCAAACCTTATGAAGGGATTCGTCCTTATCCGTTAAAATTCTTCTAAGTGCCATATTGATCTATCCTCTTTACACTCCTACATCGCCATTTATGTCGGCGTAGAATGTTATTTTTTTCATTTCCTTCAGCTTTGCACCTTCAATAAGTACATTGCTTATTAAATTCCGCATTTCAGCGGTATTTTTGAACTTCATGATTATCCGCCATCGAAATTTACCATTCAGCCTGCCGTACGATGCTCTTACAGGACCAAGCACCCTTACAGGCGTTTTAGGCTGAAGCTCTCCAAGCTTGCGGTTCATCAAGGCGATTATCGCTTCAGTTCCTGACTTTACCGCGTCTTCGTCTCCGCCTGCAAAACAAAAAATGCACATATCGCAAAGCGGCGGAAATATCAAGGTTCGGCGTATAGAAATTTCCTCATCGTAAAATCCCTTATAATCCTGCGCGGCGGCAAGCTTCATGACATAATGATCCGGCATAAAAGTCTGAAGCACCGCACGTCCCTTACGGCTGCCGCGTCCGCTGCGTCCCACAACCTGAGTTATCAGGGAAAAGGTTCGCTCATAGCTTCGGAAATCTCCCGCATACAGCGCTTTGTCAATCGAAAGCACACCTACAAGAGTAACATTCGGAAAATCAAGTCCTTTGCCGATCATCTGAGTTCCGACCATAATGTCGTATTCTCCGTCCTTGAAGGCTTTGAAGCCTTTTTCGTAAGAATATCGGGAAAAAGTCGTATCTGCGTCCATTCGGAGGATTCGCGCGTCAGGAAACAGGGAATTGAGTTCCTCTTCGAGGCGCTGAGTTCCGAATCCCATGCTTTTCAGCCTTTCAGAACCGCACACAGGACAAATAGTCACAGGCTCTTCCGCGAAACCGCAGTAATGACACATCAGCTTATCGTTTTTCTTGTGATATGTCAGCGGAACTGAGCAGTTAGGACAGTAAAGCGGCTGATAACAGTCAACACAGCTCATGATAGTATGAAATCCGCGGCGATTCAGCAAAAGGATGCTTTGTTCGCCGTTTTTCAGATTCAAGTTGACTTCATCTATCAATCTTTGGCTGAATTCCGAAGAATTCCCTCCCATGCGCTCCTCATTCATATCAACTATAACAGTTTCGGGCAAGCAAGCTTCATTGTAGCGTTTTTTCATTTCAAGGAGCTTATATACGCCTTTTTCCGCCAAATAATAACTTTCTACAGATGGTGTGGCTGAAGCTAAAAGCAGACATGCTTTATGATAAGCGCACCGCTGTTTCGCAACATCGTGTGTCATATACCTTGGGGAACTGTCAGATTTATACGACCGTTCACCTTCTTCGTCTATTATTATAAGTCCAAGGTTTTCAGCAGGTGCAAAAACCGCGCTTCTTGTACCGATTATGATGTCCGCTTCTCCGCGTTTTATTCTTTTATACTCGTCAAGCCGCTGTCCGAGAGACAGTCCGCTGTGGATAACTGCCACGCGTTCTCCGAAAAGCGACCTGAAACGTGTCAAAACCTGAGGAGTGAGTCCAATTTCAGGTATCAGCAGCATTGCCCGTCTGCCGAGCTTCACAGTATTGCCGATAAGCTTTTCAAAAACGGCAGTCTTGCCGCTTCCCGTCACTCCGTGCAAAAGAAAAACAGACGGCTTACACTCAAAAACCCTTGAAAAAACTCTGTCATGAACATTCTGCTGTTCCTCTGAAAGTACGGTAGAATCGGGATCGAGACGTTCCGTCGAATCGTTTTCAACAGTTCTTAGAACTTCCATATCATATTCTTCCGCCGCGCCGTTTGCCGCAAGACGTTTAATAACGGACTCTGAAAATCCGCACATATATGCTGCTTCTTTCACCGAAGCGCTTCCCCAGTCACAAAGAAATTCAGCGGCTTTTTTCTGCTTCGGAGTAAGAGTAAAGCTTTCCGGATCGGAAAGATACTTATCGGTAAGACGTATCATACGTACCGAAGCGTCACCGACTGTTTGCTTGAAAATATTTGCGGAAATCAGCGCTCCTGCTTCCAAAAGCTCATCAACATATATCCTTCCGTTTTCCGCCGAATAATTTTTCAGCAGTTCAGTAAGAATATTGTCATCTCCAACAGAATTAAGAACGTCAAGCAATTCTGCTGCTTTTTCCGAAAGTGAACCTGATGAAGAAAATCCCTTTACAAGACGGAAATTTTCAGCCGCTCTGACACTCATCGCAGGAGGAAGCATCGTTTTTATACCGTCATAATATGTGCAGAAAGTACGGTCATGGAGAAATACCGCCAATTGAAGCAGTTCTTCATTCAGTACAGGCTCGCTGTCAATCTGAGCGGCTACAGGCTTCAAGGTGGATTCACAGCCCTCGGTTAAACGCATGACTATTCCGACGCGCCGCCGGTTTCCTCTTCCAAACGGAACAAGCACACGGCACCCTCTTTTCAGCGTCATATTCACCGGTACACGATAACTGAAAAACATATCAAATGAATAAGCAGCGCCGCTGACAGCCGTTTCTGCAATCAAGAATCAACCCTCGCCGACTGTGCTTACTATCTTGCACTTACCGCTTGCAAGCTCCTCCACTGCTGTCTTTACGGGCTTTTCTTCAAGCGTATCGCCGTTTGCGTAAAGCTCCTCTGAAATTTCTCTCGCACGCTTTGCAACTGCGATAACAAGCGAATAACAGCTCTCATTCTTTGAAATTATCTGATTTACTGCGGGTCTAAGCATTTTTGATAACCTCCTCTATAAATTCAGCCTGTGCGGACGTTTTCAGCGATTCTGCACGTATTACAGTGAAAAAATCGTTTACAGCGTCCTCCAAAGCATCGTTAACAATGATATAATCATACTTTTCCATATATTTAAGCTCTTCAGCTGCCTGAGCTACTCTTTTATCAATGATTTCCTGAGTCTCGGTTCCTCTTTTATTAAGCCGTCTGCGGAGTTCGCCTACAGATGGGGGAGCAATAAATACAAACAAAGCGTCCGACCGGATCTCCTTTATTTTCATCGCACCCTGCACCTCGATCTCAAGTATAACATTTATACCGGCTTCTAACTTTGACTCTACCTCAGATATAAGCGTACCGTAGTAATTACCGCAGTAACAGGCATGCTCAAGGAATTCATTTCTGTCAATTCGGTTTATGAAGTCCTCTTTATCAAGGAAATAATAATTCACACCGTCAGCTTCGCCTTCACGAGGCTTGCGAGTCGTTGCTGAAATAGAACAGTAAAAGCTCTTATCCTTCAATATCTCTGCCAGCATCGTACCCTTTCCACAGCCTGAAGGAGCGGAAAAAACTATAAGTTTCCCCCTATTCATCCTCTTCTGCACCTCCGTTTTCGTTAATTCTTGAAGCAAGCGTATCAGTTATAAGCGATGAAAGAACAATATGTCCGCTGTCCATCACAATGACCGCTCTTGTTTTTCTGCCGTATGTAGCGTCTATCGCTTTGCCATCGTCCTTCGCCTCCTGAATAAGACGCTTTATAGGAGCGGAATCAGGACTGATGACCGTCACAATTCTCTCTGCGGAAACCATATTTCCGTAACCAATGTTTATCATTCTCATAGCTTACTCGATATTCTGTATCTGCTCACGTATTTTTTCAAGCTCTGACTTCATATCTACCACCAGTCGGGTAATTCCGAGATCCTGAGCCTTTGAGCCAATAGTATTTACTTCGCGGTTCATTTCCTGCACAATAAAATCCAGTTTTCTGCCAATACACTCATCGGAATTAACAAGCTCGCGAAGCTGTGAAATATGACTTCTCAAACGAACCGTCTCCTCGTCAACGGCAACTTTATCCGCAAAAACAGCCGCTTCGGTAAGAATCCGCTGTTCGTCTATATCACAGCTGTCCAAAAGTTCGCCGAGTTTTCTGTAAAGGCGCTCTCTATAGTTTGTGACCGTCTGCGGTGAAAGTTCTTCGACCCTTGCAACCATTTCAAGAATGAATTCAGACTTTTCGAGAACATCAAACCGCATTTTTTCGCCTTCAGTTTCACGCATAGATACAAAACGCTCCAGAGCCTCAGCAGCGATTTCGGAAACATCGTGCCAGACTTCCTCCTCGTTATCGGGAGTTTTCTGAACATTAAAGACGTCGGGCAGCTTGATAAGGTTTGAAAGCGTAAGATCGTCTGCAATTTTCAAATCCTCTGAAACGCTTCTTAAAGCATTGATATATCCCTCGGCTACACCCTTGTTTATTACGATTTCCGTATCTCTGCCCTCTATATTGACTATAGATACCGAAACGTCCACCTTACCGCGGGAAATTTTCGATTTAAGCAGAACCTTAAGCTTTTCGTCAATATAATTATACGCTCTCGGTATACGTGAACTGTACTCGTAATATCTATGATTAACAGAGCGAATCTCTACAAGAATATCGCGCCCGTTAATTATCTTCTGTGACCTGCCGTAGCCTGTCATGCTTTTTATCACCAAACCGCCTTCTTTCCAGTATAAGTTGACACACAAAGACACTATTTTATTATACCACATATTGAAAAAAAAAGCAAGTATTTCCTTATATTAAATCATACAAAAAGGGACGCCGAAGCGTCCCTTAATTTAAGCAATATTCAAATTACTTTATAGCTGCATCATACTCAGCCTGTGTCATCGGGAACTGAGTCTGCTTAACAAGTTTAGCGTCAACAGCCTGGATAGCAAGAGCATCAGATGTCTTAACGCCGTCACCGTTGTCAATTACGTCAGCATTGATAGCGCCCTGAGTCGACAGACCGTACTTGTCAGGGTTACCGAGAGCCTGAAGAATAGCTGTAGAGTCAGCAATTGTTACCTTGCCGTCACAGTTAGCATCGCCCCAAAGTGTATCGCCCGAAGGAGGATCTGTAGGATTCGGACCGGGTGTATCATTAACTGTAGGTACTACGTCCTCAAGGTAAGAAGACATCCATACGAGAGGCGAGTTCCAGTTGATTGTAATTTCGTTTACAGACCATGCTTCTGCATTATCAACAAAGCACTTCTGAGGTGCGAGTGTACCTCTCTTGAATCCGAGACCTGCAACATAAGGATCGCAAAGAGCTGCGCCGGGTCCGCCTGAAAGGATTCCATTTGGAGCCTTCGGGAACTCTTCGTTAACGCCCTTACACCACAGTCTGTGGTGAGGCCACTGGAGAGTTACATCGCCGTAGCCGGATACATACGAGAAGTCGTTTCCGTTACGTCCGAAGATGTAGTCCATAGTTTCAACAGCACCGTTGATATACTGAGCATCCTTAGACGCATCATAAGCGTAAGCCATAACGATAGCGTTGTTGATTACAAACGAGTTTGAACCCCACTCATAACCTGTGATTATTTCATCACCAACATTGTTGCCATCGGTGTATGATGTTCCCCTATAAGGAACGCCCATACCCTCTTCAGCCATCTGAGCAATATACTCATCACCAGCAGATGTAATAGCATCCTTTACCTTCTTGAGACCTGCATCGTCAAGCTTATCGCTGTTGAGGTAAAGTGAGAGAGTACCAAGACCTGATGTACAGCCCCAGTTAAACGAGCTGAATGAACCCTTGTTTTCGCCGCCGCCGAGATTTGTTGTAATACCATACGCCTTATCCTTGCCGGTTACATCATTAGGATTCGTGTAAGACTCAAGCATCGTCTTATACTCAGCCTTGCCTGTTGTAGCGTAAAGCTCACAAGCTGCCCAGTACATATCGTCCTCAACGTAAGTATCACCGTAAGGACCGCCGCCTATAGCCTGATCGAGAGGTGCAAAGTAAACGTCCTTCTCCCAGCTGCCTTCCTTTACCTTCCAGCCGTCACCGGAATTAAGAACAGCCTGGTAAGCCTGCTCAGCGTATTCAAGACACTTTGCAGCGTAAGCGGAATCATAAGGTTCCCACAAACGTGAAGCCTGAGCTGCACAAGCTGCAAGGTTCAACGAAGCAGCATACGTCGGAGGCTTTACAATACGAACGCATCCATCGAAGCCGTCTTCCTTATATGACCAAGCATGTACGGCAAGACCGGTCCACTTATGGTCATGAAGCTTGTGGTAAACCATACCTGCATCCTTGCCGTAGTAAGGATCCTTGGAATCAACGATCATATCGAAGAACCAGTCAAGCTCAACCTTACATTCCTGAAGAACGTCAGGAATATTATCTCCGCCCTCGGGAACGAGAACAGTCTTATCGTCTGTCCATTTAGAGTCTGTACCAAGCTTTTTGGAAAGCTCATACATATTCTGAAGCGTCCAAACAGATACACCGCCGTTTACAACGTATTTACCGTGGTCGCCGGCATCGTACCAACCGCCTGTAGCGGTAATTGAATATTTCTTATCGCCATCCGCGAAATCGCCTTTATACTGCTTAACCCACTTAGGCTGTACATACGCTTCATCAGGATTGTGACCGTACTCACTGTGAGCAAGCTCAGATTTATCGCCTGATGTAATGTACTTCTCTTCTATCGGAATACCGGAACGGTTCTGATAGAAGTAGTTGAATGAATCAGCAACAAGTCCGTCATATATGTCGGAACCGATCGTGAATTCATGCGACTCGTTCATTGCATAAGTAACGCCTGTTTTCCAGTTCGTCCACTCAACCTTGTCGCCATTTATCTTTGTATCATATGCGCCTTCATTAATACCTGAACGCGTACCGGAAACACCTACCGTATCATGAACAACGATCTTGTAATTACCGGGCGTTTTAAAATCGCTGAAGTCTATGATATGCGTATAGGCGCCGGAATCCTTATATCTGTCACGAAGTTCTTTTTTACCATTGCCGAGATCGATCTCAACCTGCATATCGCTTGGCGTACCGCCGTTCTCATCAGGTCTTGCATCCTTTGTTTTACCCGAATAAACAACCTTTCCGCTGCCGTCAACGATATCGAAATCAAGAGGTGAAGAAGCATCGGTTACATAAGAAGCCTTCTTGTTAAGATTCTCATAATAACCAACCTGGTTAACACGAACGTTAGACTGAGGTCTTACAACACCGTATTCGAGCGTAGGATCAGGATCGTTTGCATCACTTGTAGTATCAATAAGTGAAAGATTATCAAATACAAGCTTTGAACCTGCAGGCATACCTGTCTCGCCAGGCTTACCCCATTCGCCAACCGTACCGTCAGCATAGTGGAATGTAAACTCAGCAGGAGAAATAGTCTGTGAGGCTGTAAAAGTATCCTTAAATTTAAGAGTCTCACCCTTCTTTATCTGTGCTGCTGACCAATCAGAGCCGCCGAGCTTGTTCCAAAGCTCAGTATCTCCGGAATAATCGCTTATTTTACAATAGATCCAACCGTCAGCATCAGGGGTAACCTCACCGCTGATCTCGTATGTGTGACCTGCTTCAATCTTAATACCTCTGTGACGAAGCTGAAGATCCCATCTTCCTGCTCCGGCAGAGTTGACCTCACCGATAGTAACCTCAAGCTTGCCGTCAACTACTTCAAAAGACTGCTTTGCAGGCGGTGTTTCACTACAGTGCCAAGGAAGACTTGTTCCGTCTTCGAAGTCAGTCTGACCGAGCTGCTGACCTGCAAAAGCGCTCATAGGAGCGAGCACGCCTGTAACAGCAGTAGCGAGCATAGCTGCAGACATAAGACTTCCGGCAATTGCCTTAGAAATGTTCTTGTGCATTTTTATACCCTCCCAAAAATTTATAAAAATATGTTCCTATAACGCTGCGCCAGTGCATACGCCGCGATTATATGTGTAATATAACGAGAGGCATAACTTGCACCTGCCATTTCTCGTTACCCTAATTATAGTATATTACTCGAAAAAAGTAAATAGCTTTCTGAAATTTCGTATATTCCTATAATAACAATGCGCTTTTTTTGTGTAATTTTGACAATAGACACGCAAAAGCAAAGAGGGATAGCTCCCTCTTTGTTTTATTATTATTAATAAGTTATTTTTTTATCGGAAGATCCTCTGCTTTTATCAACTTAGCGTCAACCTTGGCAATAGTCAGCGCATCGTCCGTAGAAACTCCCGCTTCTCCGTTTACATCCGCATTTATAGCGCCCTGCTTGGAAAGACCGTATTTGTCCTGATTCCCGAGATGCTGTAAAATTGCCGTAGAATCAGCTATGGTTACCTTTCCGTCGCAGTTTGCATCACCTGCAAGATATTCTCCCGAAGACGGCACAGTAGGCGTATTCGAAGCAGTCGGCTGTTCGGGAACCTCGGTAGGTTCGGGAGTTTCGCCGCCTGAACCGCCAAGTTCTGCGCTGACAACCGCTGATGTACCGTCAGGCTCCGTTCCCCAGACAAGAATGTCGTTTACATACATAGTAATATGTTTGTTATATGCAGCAGAAACCTTTATGTTGTCACAGTCCTCAACCCCCTCATAAGACCAGTCGTTCGACGGATCCCATGCACCTTTTGTTGACTGACCGTCAATCGCATCGGGAATGGATATTCTGAACTGTACTTCGTCACGGTGTTCGCTCTGTCCGGTAGGCATGATCGCTCTTCCGTCCTCAAAAACTATCTCTGCATAATAGGTATTGCCTGTGGGATCGCCCTCATATTTGTGGATTCCGTTTGAAACTGCATATCCTGCTTCACCTTGTGAATACTGCTGGGATTTGACTTCAAGATTAATATTGTCAATTGAAAGTCCGGCAGCTAAAACCTCCGAAACATCGAAGAAATAACGGTACTTTACGTTCTTATATACGCGTGTAGGCCATGCAGTATGATTCATTGCCCACGCCTTTATTTCGGAATAGCTGTCACCCTTTCCGTTAAGGACAGCCGCCATTTTCCATTCATCCCACTTAGGAGTTTCCTTTGGAGGGAAATTCGGGTCAGCTTTGCCGCCCTCTTCTGCTATAAACGCACAGAGAGCCGCTGTGAATCCGGCATTGTAGTCAATAGCAACCTCGGTATGCTCATATGCGGCATTCTCGTCCTTGAAACTTCCATCCTGCGCAGGACCACCCTCCAATGCACCGTAAAGAACGTGAGCATACTCTGTCTGCCACTCTTCCCCGCCTGTCGAACCGCCTTCGGTACCAAGCTCGTTCCAATGATCGTCATGAATACCGGATGTGGTTCTGTGGTGAACGTTTACGGCATTTTTCTCTCCCATGCCTATAACGTAGCTCATTCCCAAATCGTTGTCACCGAACGCGTAGTCGAACTGCTCCTTGGACCATGTATCGTACTTCTTGCAGGCTTCCGCATCGTCCTTTAAAATAGTATCGCAGGCGAGCTTTGCGATCATTACCGTATTAGCCATATGACGCATAGAACCCCAGTTAAAAAGCCATGCGTGACCATCGGGTGTATAAGCAACCTGCTTTCCCTTACAGCCTGTAGTCCAGTAATCGAGATGATTGCGAACGTGCTGTACCCACTCCTCTTTGCCTGTGTTCTGAGCGTAGAGGAGTGCAGCGAGCTGAGATACATCGTCCCAGCAAAGTCCCCATGTGAACTTACGGTCAGTAGACTGATTCTCCAGCGGAAATGCCGGGATATAGTCACTTTCACACAGGTCAAGATACTTTTGCTCGCCAGTAGCCATATAGAGGAAATTAGCCGCAAGCATAAGTTCGTCAACGTAATCATCGTCCGTGCCTGACTGCTCAATATTATAGTAAGTTTTCTGAACGCCCTGACCGTCATTGCTTCTTGTAGCATCAGCACGCTCAAAAAGGTCTTTCGCCTGTTTAAGGTACTTTTCAGCAAGCTCCGGTTCATCGTCTTTCAAAATAAGGTATCCGACCGTAAGAGCAGACGCCATATCAGCTACAACGGTAGTGCAGTTCATCGTATCGTAAGGACGAGGATCCGTTCCACCTTTAAGCAAGAACTTTCTCATATAAACTTCCGCACTTCCCCACCAAACGTGGTCAAAAGCGCCATCGCCGATAGTGCCTACTACAGAATCTCCTAAATCACAGGCAGACACATAATCCAGACCCCATTTGAGGTTTCGGAGATACAGATCGTACAGTCCTGCATCTTTTACAGCGTCCTCATATTCATAAAGACCTAAACCAATAATCATCGCGGTATAGGCATTTGTGAGCGTAAATTTCAAATGGTCTCCGGCATCGAACCATCCTCCGGGAACAACATCGTTTTCCATAGAATCAGCACGCCATGTAACCTGATTCCACTCAGGCAAAACACCCGCCTGCTGAACCTCATAAAAAAACATGGATTTCTGCAAAGCTTCTGCATAGTTGACGTCAACAGCAGCAGAAGACTGCGCAATCGGCAAGGACGCAAGCATGCCTGCCGAAACAGCCATAGCGGACAGCGCCGCCGTAATTTTTTTAAACTTCATAAATTAATTACCCCCTCGATCAGATTGTCCGCCGTATATTTTCAGCAGACCAACGAAATATCTGTAGTTTTACTATACACTATTTTTGCCGATTTGTCAAGATGATTTATTCATTTTTTTCAAGAATGCACCAACTTAGTTCAAGTATCTCGCCCTCTTTAACAGTCACTTTTGTGCCGTTTTCAAAACCGTGATTGCCTGACGCATAAATGGCTCCGTCTTCTATGAGTCTGACACTATCGTGAACGTAATACATCTGATAGCCCTGATCTGTTGTCGGAACAAGTTCGTATGTTCCCGGCTCAAAATCGACACCGCAGCGAAACATTCCGGAATGTTCAAAGGGACTGTTTTCGCCGTCAAAATCCTCCAGCGCAACGGCATTACACCACAAAAATTCAACGTAATCGTCAGTTTCGAGATTCACGATCGCTGAACCTTTGAACCACTTACTGCTAATAGTATTATTACACTCAGGGTCGCTGTACAAGCCGTAATACGCATCGTCCATCGCTCCTGTCAATATATATGCGCCTTTGGGAATATCCTTGCCGATCTTGTATGTTCCCATTTCATAAATGCCGTCATTTTCAGGCATTTCAGTTACCGGTTCAGAGCTTAGCGCTTCCGAAAAACTCGGCTCTGTAATAATATCCGCTTCCGAAGTTTCGCCGCTCGAAGCAAGCATATCTTTTAACAAGAAAAAAACGCAGCATCCGCCTGTCAAAAGCGCAATAACGACAGCCGCCGCAATCACTGTAACAGCAGACGGCGATGAGGAGCTTTTTTCTTTTTCCGAAAAATTAAAACCGCATTCGGTACAAAAAGATACAGCTTTCGGAAGAAACTTTCCGCACCTCGGACACATTTTCTCGTCTATCGTCCCCGTGTTAAAATCGTCAGTTTTATGTAAATTATTGTTATCCATGAATTCCCCTCTCTCCGCTAAAAAAGGCTGCACTTTCCAGTACAGCCTTTAAATCAAATTTACGCAGCGAAAAAATCAATCCTCGTCATCGTATTCTTCGTCATCAGCAGCGTCTTCGTCCAAAGCACGCATAGAGATGCTGATTCTCTTTGAATCAGAGTCAATGTCAATGATCTTAACGTCCACAACATCGCCTACCGATACAATATCCTTAACATTTTCAACCTTCTTGTCAGCAAGCTGAGAAATATGGATAAGACCGTCTACACCGTCAATGATCTGAGCGAAAGCGCCAAAACTTGTGATAGATACGATAGTAGCCTTAACAACATCGCCTATACTGTAATTGGACATAAAAATTTCCCAAGGATTATCTTCGGCTTTCTTGAAACCGAGAGAAATTCTGTTCTCCTCTGCATTGAGATCCTTGATATAAACCTCAAGAGTATCGCCAACAGAAACTACTTCGTTAGGATGCTTGATTCTCTTCCAGGAAAGTTCAGAAATGTGAACCATACCGTCAATACCGCCAAGGTCAACGAATGCTCCGAAGCTTGTAAGGGATTTAACCTTGCCAACATATGTTTTACCGATCTCAGCACCTGCCCAAAATGCAGCGCGTGCTTCTTCTTTCTTCGCAGCGTCTACAGCCTTTATGGAACCGACAGCTCTCTTCTTTCCGCCCTCGTCAACCTCAATGATCTTAAACTGAACTTTCTGCTTATTCAGCTGATCAAGCTCGGCGCCTCTGGGAAGTCCCGACTGCGAAGCAGGGATGAAAACTCTTACGCCCATGTAATTAAGAGTTACACCTTTATTTACAATGCGGCTTACAGTACCCTCAAGTACAGTACCCTCTTCCTTAGCCTTGACAACCGTGTCATAACCTGCCTGCTCGTCAACCTTTCTCTTGGACAGAGCAACAGTACCCTCGCCATCGTTTACCTTTATAACAATAAGATCG
Source organism: uncultured Ruminococcus sp. (assembly GCA_910584195.1). Classification (GTDB taxonomy): domain Bacteria; phylum Bacillota; class Clostridia; order Oscillospirales; family Ruminococcaceae; genus Ruminococcus. Next base: position 57,119 of record CAJTYV010000009.1, read on the forward strand.
ATCTCATCGCCTACCGCAACAAGGTCAGAAGGCTTCTTTGCAGCATCATCCGTAAGATCCTCAAGCTTAACGTAGCCTGTATGTTTTGTTCCCAAATCAACGGTGATCTCGGCATTATCTATGCCTACAACTATACCCTTGACTTTTTCTCCTGTATGTATTTTTTTGAATGACTGATCGAGAGCCTCAGCAAAATCGATCTCCTCATCCTGATTTGCAGTAAGATTAACATTTTCTGTCATAGTGGTTTGTACCTCCTTGATTATATATGCCGGCGTTGAAGCCCCGGCTGTTATGCCGATTTTGCCGGCACAGGGCAGCATCAAAGATGAAAGCTCGTCCGAATTTTCTATGTGATACGTTTTGCAGTAACGGCTGCACACCTCATAAAGCTTGACCGTATTGGAACTGTGTTTTCCTCCGACAACGAGCATGACATCAGAACTTTTAGCAAGCTCAGCCGCATCTGACTGCCTTGTATCGGTGGCGCTGCATATGGTATCGAATATGACAATATCGGGATTGCCTTTTGGGATCACCTTTAAACATTCTTCCCATTCTATTATATTATACGTTGTTTGAGCAACGAATGCAAGCTTTTTTTTCAAAAAGTTTCCATTTTTCTCAAAAACGTGTTTTAGCTCAACATTATCCCTAAAAACAACGCAATTTTGTTCACAATGCCCAATGATTCCTTGAACTTCGGGGTGATCCACATCGCCGGCTATAAGTATCATATAGCCTTCTTCGGATTTTTCAGCCGCTATCCTGTGAATTTTCGCTACAAACGGACAAGTGGCATCAAGCATCCGGCAGCCTTTCTCCCTTATTCTGTCGTAAACCGATCGTCCAACGCCGTGAGAACGAATAACAACGGTCTCGTCCGGCATCAATTCGTCAACCGATTCCACAACCCTTGCGCCTTTTTCTTTCATATCGTTCACAACGTCCTGATTGTGAATTATAGGTCCGAGAGTTGCAACCTTAGTGTTGTTTTCCAATTCATTATACACCATTTTTACGGCTCTGTCAACCCCGAAACAGAAACCGGCAGATTCCGCCACTGTGACTTTACTCATTTTCCTGCTCCTTTTCGCCCTCAACAAGATTCTTTATTTCAGACATATAACGATTCTTCAGCTTAACAAGCTGACGCGGATTAGGATTTTCGGAAATTTCAGCATACTCCGCAGGATCTATGGGTTCACCGTATTTTACGACGATTTTAGTGCGGAATTTCAGCTTTTCTCCAAAAACTATTCCTACAGGTATTATCTGTTTACCTGAGCGCGCCGCAATTACCGCAGCGCCCGAATGTCCCCTGTGAACCTTACCGTCCTTGGAACGTGTACCTTCCGGAAAAATCATAAGGCTTTTACCGTTATTCAGCCTCTCAACCGCCGTATCGAGTACAGCTGTATCGCCCTTTCCGCGAGAAACCGGGAACGCTCCGAGGCTGCTTATAAGCATTGCAAAAAGCTTATTTCCGAAAAGCTCCTCCTTTGCCATAAAAGCGTAAGTTCCTCTCGCACCGCAGCCCACAAGCGGCGGATCTGCATTGGTGCGGTGATTTGAAGCGTATATAACAGGAGTTTTTTTAGGAATATTTCCTCTGCCCTCAAATTTAAGGCTGAAAGCTATGTGAAATGCTATCCATACAAGAAATTTAGCAATATAGTACATCAAATTCTCTCCTTGATTATCTCTGCTATCTTTGCTGCGGACTGTTCCAGTGTCAGCTCGGTCGTATCGACAAGAACAGCGTCATCAGCCTGTCTCAGCGGAGCTGTTTTACGGTACATATCCTGATAGTCTCGTTCGTTTATATCCTTGAGAACTTCCTCATACGACGGGCAGTCAGTTTTTTCGGCAAGCTCCTTGCAGCGACGGCGGGCACGTTCCTCAGCCGATGCCGTAAGAAAGATTTTTACGTCTGCATTCGGCAGAACCACCGTTCCTATGTCCCTGCCGTCCATAATAATATTGTTTTCACGCGCAAGCTTCTGCTGTAAATCGAAAAGTCTCGCTCTGACCGCCGGAATTGCCGAAGTACGTGAAGCCGCCATTGAAATCTCGGGTGTTCTGATAAGATCGGAAACGTCTCTGTCCCCAAGGTAAACACGCTGGATTCCGTCTGCAAACCCAAGAGATACTTCTACGCTTTTCATAACGCTTTCGATGTCTTCATCGGAAATATTATTCTCGGTGATATATAAAGCAACAGCTCTGTACATAGCTCCGGTATCAACATATATATATCCCATTTCAGCGGAAACCATTCTGGCGATAGTACTTTTTCCTGCACCGGCAGGTCCGTCGATAGCAATATTAATTGTATTCATAAAATTACTCCTTTACATCAATTCAGAAACAGAAATTACAAGGTCTGTAAAAACTGCCGCCGCAGATATTGCCGAAAATCCTATACACAGCCCTTTCGGCAGCTTTTTGCTGAGCTTTCCCGACATTGGATGAACAAGAAAGAAGTACAGCAAAGCAAAAATTCCGAAAATCCCGCTTGAAATAAGGCTGGATCTGTCTAAAATAGAAAATTTCCAGCTTCGGTAAGTCCAGAATTGCTTGTGAAAGATAAACTCCAGCAAATAGGACGCTCCAAGCTCAAAAACAGTCGTAACGACCGCAGAAAAGATAAAAACAAAAACAGGACTTCTTTTTTTCTCCCGAAGCGCCGCCAGCAATAAAAACGCACCTACGGCATATATCGGAACTATCGGCATATGCAGCATACCACGGTTGGAAAAATATCCCCACATTATCCACACTGTCACCACTTCATACAGCCAACCTATAAAGCCTGCCAGCATAAATTCAAAAACGTAACGGAAGACTGTTCTTGAAAATTCCTTTTTCATAACAAAACCTCCAGCTCCTACAGATTTACCGCCGCAGAATATGCTGTCGAAAAAGCGATTTGCAGATTAAAACCTCCTGTGTACGCATCTACGTCAATGACCTCTCCTGCAAAGAAAAGTCCGTCTGTCAGCTTAGATTCCATAGTTTTAGGATTTATTTCCTTTACCGACACTCCGCCGCTCGTGATTATAGCCTCATCAATAGGACGAAAATCCGATATTCTCACGGTAAAAGCTTTCATCAGCTCTCCAAACCGCAGACGCTCCTCCTTGGTTATACTGTTTATCTTGCGGTCTGCGGCAATCCCGGATTTTTTCACCATGACAGGGATAAGCTTTGCCGGCAGAAGCCTGCGTATTCCGTTAATGAAGTCACGATTGAGATTTTCGTTGAAATCACGGCGAATACGCGCGTCAAGCTGATCGGGCGCAAGAGCAGGTTTAAGATCAATCACAGCCTTGTATCTTCCGCCCTGCACTTCACGAATATGACTGCTTGCGGAAAGAGCCAAAGGTCCGCTGATACCAAAATGAGTAAACAGCATTTCTCCCATTTCACTGTATATAAGCTTGTCTCCGTACATGAGCTTTAACGTGACATTCCGAAGTGAAAGTCCCATAAGCTCTCCGCAGAATTTATCCGAAGAAACAAGCGGAACAAGACTCGGCTTAAGCTCCGTAATCGTATGACCCGCCTGTTTTGCAAGCTTATAACCGTCTCCTGTTGAACCGGTCGCAGGGTATGACATTCCTCCGCAGGCAATAAGTACGCTGCCGCTGCGGTACTCTCTGCCGTCCGCAGTTACGCCGACGCATCTGCCGTCATCCAAAATGAGAGAATCAACAGCTTTTCGGACGATCTTCACGCCGAGCCTTTTAAGCTCGCTGTCAAGTGCCGAAACAATATCCTCCGCCTTGTCGCTTACCGGAAAGACACGATTTCCTCGTTCCGTTTTCAGCGGCACTCCCATCTCCTCAAAAAAATTCATCGTGTCCTCCGCCCCGAACATAGAAAAAGCGCTGTACATAAAACGGCTGTTTACAGGGATATTTTCCATATGCACACGGGCAGGAGAATTATTTGTAACGTTGCATCTTCCCTTGCCCGTTATGCGGAGTTTCCTGCCGATATTGGCGTTCTTCTCAAAAAGAAGCACCGATTTTCCGAAACGAGCCGCAAATACAGCCGCCGTACAGCCTGCCGCTCCTCCTCCTATAATTATTGTATCAGTCATTTTATCCCCTTTCAAACAGCCGTCTGAGCCTGTCAGAGTTCTTTCTCCGCCGCTGCTCGGTAGTTTCCGCATCAACGGCGTACTGTCCGTTTTCGATCACAAGCACATCTCCCTCACGGGCATTTTCGGGAAGCTCCGAAACGTCTGCCTCTATCATTCCGCTGTCTGTCTCGATGACCGCAGTATCGCCCTCAAACCTGTCTATTATCATAATTCTCACCTTTCGCATCTGACTTCAAGCTCTTTACCGTCGGAAATTATCACAACGCTTCCGCACAGATCTGTACGGTATATCTTGTCTGTGTACTGTCCTATCCTGTCCAGCGTTTCTTTGTTGGGGTGTCCGTAGGAATTTCCCTCTCCGCACGAGATAACGGCAATATCAGGTGAAATCGTATCCAGAAACAATTCCGAGCTTGACGTTTTGCTGCCGTGATGACCTGCCTTGTAAACGTCTATATGCCCAAAACGCCCCTCGTTTACCATTTCCTCCTCCGCAGAAGCCTCGGCATCGCCTGTAAAAATAAAACTGTTATCTCCGTGATAAAGTACTACGCCCACGGAATAATTATTCGTATTGGAATATTCATCTGAGACCGGCGCAATTATCTCCCACTCTGCATCGCCCAGTTTACCTTTTCTGCCTGTCACAGCAGGATCAACTTTAAGCTCTTTCTCCTCCGCTGCATCGAGAAATTTCTCAAAATAACGAGTAGACGGCACATCTTCATCGGCAAAGGAAGGCATTATAAATTCGCCTATATCATAGCTTTCGACTATCTCTGCCATACCTCCCATATGATCGGAATGCGGATGAGTTGCAATAACAAAATCAAAAGCTTCAATTTCCGAATGATTAAGATAATGACGGACAGTTTCAGCTTCGGACGCTTCTCCGCAGTCAATAAGCATCGTCTCGCCTCCGCAGGTTATGCAAATACAGTCGCCCTGACCTACGTCTATGTAATGAACGGTAAGTGTCTTGTCTGCGGAATTATGCCGCGAACCCCGATTGCTGCCATATATCATCAAGCAAAAAAGTATCGCAAGACTGATAACGACAGTACCAAATCCGCCTATACCTTTGGTTTTCCTCTTTTTTTCCTTTGCGGACGAGCGGCTTGCGCTGTGCCTTTTGACCTGCCGCCTGTACGGTCTTTTCCCTGACGTGGACATTCTGAAATTCGTTTTGTCCGATTTTTTCCTCCGTGCCATGACTTATCACCGCCTTTATTTGAATCTGCGGAAATATCCTCAACGAGACAATTAGGCGAGCTGCCTATAAGATCGTATCTTCCTGCCTTTTTCAGAGCTTCAAGTACAAGCTCCCTGTTCTGCGGACGGAAATACTGCAGCAGAGCGCGCTGCATCGCCTTTTCCTTTGGAGTTTTCGGCACATAGACCTTTTCCATTGTATACGGATCAAGCTCGGTATAGAACATACTCGTTGAGATCGTTCCGGGAGTGGGGTAGAAATCCTGCACCTGCTCGGGACGTATCTTATTATCTCTCAGAAACAGGGCAAGATCTATCGCTTCTTTGAGCGTGCTTCCCGGGTGAGAGGACATGAGGTACGGCACGAGATACTGCTCCTTGCCTATGCCCTTGGTTATCTCGTAAAACCGCTTCTGAAACGCCTTGTATGCTTCGATATGCGGCTTACCCATTTTATCGAGGACTGCCGCGGAACAATGCTCCGGAGCAACCTTGAGCTGACCGCTTACGTGATATTTTATAAGCTCTCGGATAAACTCGCTGTCCTTGTCCTCCATAAGGTAATCGTAGCGTATTCCCGAACGTATGAATACTCTCTTAACGCCCTTGACGGCACGTATCTTGCGAAGCAGCGCCAGATATTCCGTATGATCGGCTTTGAGAGCAGGACAGGGAGCCGGCGCAAGACATTTTTTGCCCATGCACAGTCCCTTGTCAAGCTGCTTTTCGCATGAGGTATGGCGGAAGTTCGCCGTAGGTCCGCCTACATCATGGATATATCCTTTAAAATCAGGCATTTTTGTGATTCGCTCCGCTTCCGCGAGAACCGACCCCTCGCTTCTGACGGTCACCCTGCGTCCCTGATGAAGCGCGATCGAGCAGAAATTGCAATATCCGAAGCAGCCCCTGTTGTGAGTTATTGAAAATCGTACTTCCTCAATTCCCGGAACGCCGCCGAGAGCCTCGTAAGACGGGTGATACCTCCGAGTATACGGCAAACTGTAGATATAGTCAAGCTCCTCGGTGGTAAGACTTTTTGCAGGCGGATTCTGAACGAGCATCATATTTCCGTGACGCTGGATTACAGTTTTTCCGTAGACCTCGTCCTGCCAATCGTACTGTATTTTCGTTGCCTTTGCGTACTCCCTCTTGTTGTCCCGCACCTGCTCGAACGACGGACACTGAGCTGCACCTATAGGTGTATTTACCGGCTCGGTCATATAGCACGTTCCACGAATATCGTGAATATCACAGATATTTTCGCCGTTGGCAAGCCGAGTGCAAAGCTCCTGTATCTGATGCTCTCCCATTCCGTACATAAGCAAATCCGCACCGCTGTCAACAAGTACTGACGGACGGACTGCATCGTCCCAGTAGTCGTAATGGGCAAAACGGCGCAGGGAAGCTTCAAGTCCGCCTATGGCTATGGGAATATCTCCGAAATATTCACGGAGCTTGCGGCAGTAGACTATAACTGCTCTGTCGGGACGTTTTCCTGCCATGCCGCCTGCCGTGTACGCATCGTCTGAACGCTTGCGCTTTGCTGCCGTATAATGAGCGACCATAGAATCAATATTTCCGGCAGTCACGAGAAAGGCATACTTAGGTGCGCCGAATCTGCGGAAGTCCCTGTCGCTCCTCCAGTCGGGCTGAGAGATGATGCCCACGGAAAATCCCATAGCTTCGATAAGACGGGTAACTATAGCTGCTCCGAAGCTTGGGTGGTCAACGTAAGCGTCGCCTGTTACGTATATGAAATCGAACTGCTCTATGCCCTGTTCGTCCATTTCCTTTTTAGTCATAGGAATAAATTTATCGTACATATTTTCACCGTTTATCAATCGCAGTCACAGTCGATCTCAACATTTGAAAAATCTTTTCTGAGCAGGTCGTCACGGCTCATAAGCCAGTATACAGCCCACAGACAGCCATCCTGATGATCGAACTGGAACAGATTTACCCTGTTTTCGTCTATATAAGGCGCATTGCCGCCTTTCGGGAAACCTAAAAGCTTGTCGCAGTTCTCTGAAAAATCGTAGGCTTCCATTTCGAGAGCTTCTTCAAGTCCGTCAATATCCGAGGCAGCCTGCTCGTCTATTTCGCCCATCCAGCCAAATTCAACAGCTTTTTCGGGCAGACATTCTTCAAAGTATTTGCTGTAATATCCGCAGGGCGGTTCAGTACACCTCAATCCCGACATATCGCCGTCCCAGTAGATTACCTTGTGAATTGCAGTATTATCGGGTTCTTCTGCAATAATTTCAGAATACTCGTCACTTTTACGTTCCAGTACCTCGCCGCTCCAAAATATATAGAGCATACCTGTTTTCGGCAGGAGATTGTCCAGATCGTCACCCGATTCTGCAAGCTCATATAAATTGATCTGCGCTACTAACTGCATAGCCGACTTTTCGTAATGCTCGACCGTTCCCTTGTTCTGCCCTTTGAGCCATGTTTCGGTATATCCCGACATTGTAGGATATTCGATCTCAGGCGGCAGATCGGGGAATCCGCCCATTTTACTTGCGCCTGTGGGAATTCCTCCGTCATACTCCTTATCGAAAAGGTCTATGGCATTGCGGCAGTATTTTTTCAGAGCCTCAGCCATTTCGGTATATCCCTTTGAATTAAGTTTATCAATAAATTCAGACATCTCAAATTTCCTCCATTTGTCTTGCTTTCCATTCGTCAAACTGCAATTTCGACATAAGCACCTTTCGTGGCTTTGAACCCTCTGAAGGTCCTATTATACCACGTTCTTCAAGCTCGTCCATGATTCTTGAGGCTCTTGCGTAACCGAGCTTCAGCTTTCTCTGCAAAAGAGTAGTGGAGATCTGACCGTTATTGACCGCCACTTCTGCTCCGCGAAATACAAAATCTTCGTCAGAACCTGTTTCATAGCCGCTTTCAGACGCCGTTCCGTGATCTCCCTTTGTCTGCGGAGTGAAGTTTTCAACCGCTTCAACGATCTGACTGTCGTACTCGCCTGTCGCCTGTGAACGAATAAAGCTCAGTGTCTCGTTAATATCCTTAGCCGAAGCGAAACAGCCCTGTATACGTATCGGCTTGCTAGTACCGATAGGCATGTACAGCATATCGCCGTTTCCGAGCAGCTTGTCCGCACCTGCCATGTCGATGATAGTACGCGAATCGACCTGCGACATAACGGAAAGCGCGATACGGCTGGGAATATTCGCCTTGATAAGTCCCGTGATAACGTCCGTTGTAGGACGCTGAGTTGCAACGACAAGATGCATTCCGGCGGCTCTTCCCATTTGCGCGAGACGGCATATGGAATCCTCTACCTCCTTGCCTGCCACGAGCATCATATCCGCCAACTCGTCAATAAATATAACTATCTGCGGCATGAACGGTATATCCTCATCGTCCTCCGCAAGTTCATTGTAGGATTTCAGATCGTTTGCACCGATGTCTGCAAAGGTATTGTAACGCCGCATCATTTCGTTCACAGCCCAATTCAGCGCGCCTGCCGCTTTTTTGGCTTCGGTCACTATCGGAATGAGCAGATGCGGGATTCCTTCGAAAACCTTAAACTCAACGACTTTCGGATCAATAAGAATAATTTTTACCTCATCAGGCTTTGCTTTGTAAAGTATACTCATAATTATCGAGCGCGTGCAGACCGATTTACCCGAGCCTGTAGTACCTGCGATAATAACATGGGGCATCTTCGTAATATCGCCGACGATCGCGTTTCCGGTAATATCCTTTCCGACGGCGAACGCAAGCTTGCTCTGAGCGTTGCGGAACTCGGACGTTGAAAGTATCTCGCGGAGAGTTACTGTATCCTTGTTGATATTCGGCACTTCTATTCCCACCGCGGATTTTCCCGGAACAGGAGCTTCAAGACGCACGCCCTGCGCCGCAAGACTAAGCGCTATATCGTCCTCCAGACCTCTTATCTTGGATACCTTTACGCCAACGCCCGGCTGAATCTCATAACGGGTAATGGACGGACCACGGTATATGTCCCTTATAGCTACCTCAACGCCAAAGCTCTTGAACGTGTCTACGATCTTTTTCGCCTTTTCGTTCATTTCAGCAACAGCTTCGGTACTATTCGTCCTGGTCGAGGGAAGCGTAAGCAGATCAAGTCCCGGAAGTATATACAAAGGCATCTGAGGTTCGGGCTTTTTCTCCTCTACAGGTTCGCCTGCGGCAAGTCTGTCCTGCATCGCTTTCTTTTCAACAGCCTTTGAAATTATTATGTCAAGATCCGACTGAGCTTTTTCAGGTTCTGCTGTGATCCTTTCCACGGCAGTTTCTTCTGTATTATGTATGACAATATTATCCCCCGGCAGCGGTATATCAAACATACGGCTGAATTCGTCCCGCTCTCTCCGTTCCTGCGGACTTAGCGGCTTTTCCTCCGAAACACTTTCGCGGCGGCTGTTTACACTCTCATCTGCGTCCAACTCTTCACAAAATCCGTTTCCCAAATCTTTATAGGAGCTATTTCTCAACAGGCGATCTTTCGGTTCACCTGTCACTTCCTCGTTCTCATCGTCTTCTTCATCGTCAAAAGCATCTTCAAAGTCTCCGCCCGTCAGAACGTTCCTCACGCCTTCAATACACTTCTGAATAACTATAAACGGCTTTGCTGCCGAACGCAGAAACTCGTCCAGTTCTTTTCCGGAGCATATAAGCGCAGTTGAAAAAACAGTCACAACAGTAACTATCATAGCGCCGATCCTGCCCAGTCCCCAAAGGAAAAGCGCTGCTAAAGGGAAACAGAATACTCCGCCTCCCTTAAATTCCGCGCCGTCTTTCCAAAGCTTTGAAATAAACGCACCGACATTGATTTCCTCAGTAGCCCCGGAAAAAAAGACCTGCACGGCAGTACAGCTCAGGAAAATCCACAAAATCATTAAACCTATGATTTTTCCGCAGCCCTTTTTCCGTTTGCTGACAACAACGGCAGAATAAATAACAACAGGCGGAACAGCTATGGAAACTACTCCGAAAAAGCCGAGAATCATGTTATGAAGCGATCGCCAGCCGTCCGAACCCGGAATAAAGACTGCCAAAGCAAGCAGTATACCTATTCCGAAAAGCACAACAGATGCAATACGAATGGCTTCTTCGTCCAATTCGTCATAATTTTCCGTAACAGCTTCCGCAGTTCTTTTTGCTCTTGGCTTCGGAGCTTCCTTTCCGGTTGTTTTTTTCCCTGAAGCTTTTTTTCCGGCGTTCTGTATCTTTTCCAAAAGCTCCGTATTTTCGCCTTCGGGCATCGCGGCTGCACTCATATCAAGCTGCTGCGTATTCTCGTCATCGTCAGTGGAACTTCCCTTTTTAGGTCTGCCCTTTCGTGTAACGTCCTCGTCTATAAAGTCAGCCCCGAAAAGGATCTTTTTCCTTTTTTGTGCCATATTGTCCTCCACATTTATGCCGCGATCATAATATGCGCTTTTACAGCGCTAAGTGCAATGATCAGCCGTATCTTCTATCTGTATTTTCAATCATTTCATAAAGACTGTCCATAGCGTCTCCAAGACTGCCGAGATGATCTATAAGACCTGTCTCAACAGCCTTTTCTCCGTCAACTACCGAACCGACGTCAAGAACAAGTTCTTCGGTATTCATCATCAGGCTACGGAAAACATCTTCGCTGATACCACTGTTTTTCGTTACAAATCCTACTATCCTGTCCTGCATTTTATCAAAGTAATTCAATGTCTGAGGAACTCCCAGAACCGTTCCGTTCATTCGGACAGGATGTATAGTCATTGACGCAGACGGTACTATAAAAGACTTCTTAGCCGATACTGCCAAAGGCACTCCGATAGAATGTCCTCCGCCGACCACTAATGAAACCGTAGGAGTTTTCATACCTGAAATAAGCTCCGCTATGGCAAGACCCGCTTCGACATCTCCGCCTACGGTATTCAGAATAATAATAAGACCTTCAACGCTTCTGTCCTGTTCAACTGCTACAAGGGCGGGTATAATATGCTCGTATTTGGTAGTTTTATTCTGTTCACCGAGAACATAGTGGCCCTCTATCTGTCCGATAATATTAAGGCAATGTATCAGATGTTTGCAGTTTTGAGCTGATGATATACCGTTATCGGTAATTTCGTCCTTATTTTCTGCAGCCATATTTATTTCTCACTTTCCTTTTATTTTTAATTATTATAACCGTTCCGAAAGTGAGTATACATTTATTATTATATAACTTTTTTAAATCAAAGTCAAGGAAGAATTTTATCAAGGAACAGCTAAAAGCGTTTTTAATAAATTTTAGAGCCTGTTCAGTATCTTTCTATGTGCGGATTTTCAAGCACGATTTTGTCGGTGACAAGGAAAATATCCACAGGCATACTGTCGTATGTCAAGGATTTTTGACGCAGTCAACGGCATAATCTGCCAAAAAGACGTGCGGAAAAAGATACTGAACAGGCTCTTAGGCAGCAAATAACAATACACCGACTTGACGAACTGAAAAATCGCAAATCGTTTCGATTGCGCATATAATATTAATAATGCGTTATTTTTGAATAACTCATTATTAATAAACCTGTTCCGAACAGGTCAATGAAAAAGGAATGATCTTATAATGAAATATATACTGCAAATGCCTTCTTACACCTATGGACAAAAAGCGGCTAAACTTCTAAGGTCGGCAGGGCATCAATGCGAAATTAAAAGGAGAGAGGGTGACTGCGGATACGATCTTCATATGTACGGAAACTCAGAAGCTCTTGAGCTTCTTGATAAAAACGGTATACCTTACTCTCTCAAAGGAAAGGAGGGAGCTTCATGATAATAAATTTTGACAATGCCGCTACGACTTTTCCTAAGCCGGCAGCCGTAAAAAATTCTGTAAATTCGGCTGTTATGAAATTTACCAGTCCCGGCCGCGGCGGTCATCCTCTGGGACTGAGAACTTCTGAAGCTGTGTATTCCGCAAGAGAAACAGCAGCTCGTTTTTTCGGTGCCGAACCGGAAAACGTCGTTTTCGCACTGAACTGCACTCATGCTTTGAATATGGCTATACAGGGACTCATGAATGGCGGCGGTCACCTTATAATCAGCGGAATGGAGCATAATTCATCTGCTCGTCCCGCCGCAAAACTTGCAGATTCCGGAAAAATCAAGCTTTCCGTTGCAAGAATTTATCCCGAAGCTGCTAAAACTGTCGAAAGCTTCAAAAACCTTATCAGAAGCGACACAAAAGCCATAGTCTGTACCATTGCAAGCAACGTTACGGGACAAATAATGCCGATACGCGAACTTGGAGAGCTTTGCCGCTCACGCAAAATTGCTCTTATAGCAGACGGCGCTCAGGCATGCGGCATAATAGACGTAAAGCTTTCTCACGGTATAAATATCCTCTGTACGGCAGGTCACAAGGGACTTTACGGAATAACCGGAACGGGCTTGCTCATAAGCGACGGAAAATTCCCTATATCGCCAATTATGCAGGGCGGTACGGGCAGCGGCTCGCGAAGTCTCGCACAACCTGCTCTGCTTCCCGAAGCTCTCGAAAGCGGTACCGTGGGAACTGTAGGTATTATGTCCGTAAAAGCAGGTATCGAATTTGTAGAAAGTATTGGCATCAACAGAATCTTCGCTCACGAAGACAGAATATGCCGCCGTTTTGTAAACGAATTGAAAAATAACCGAAAAATAACGATATACCGCGAACCTATGGCAGAGTATGCACCGATAGTTTCTTTTAATATCGAGGGCATGACATCGGAAAAAGCAGCGGCAGAGCTTGCAAACGAAGGCTTTTGCCTGAGGGCTGGCTTCCATTGTTCCGCTTTGGCTCATGCTCAGCTCGGCACGGAAAACGGTACTGTAAGATTTTCGCCGTCGATCTTCAGCAAGGAAGACGATGCGGTAAAATTGGCTCAGATCATAAATAAAATGACGTAATATCAAACGAGCAGCTACGTTTAAGTATATTATTTTAATATGATTTTCACAGGGGGACAAAGTCTCCCTGCGAAAATCCTGTTCTGATCTTCACTGTACACCCTTTGCAGAACAATTGTCATGTGTAACGATATGCTAAATAAGCTGTTAATGTGAAAATTTTAGGAAAATATTAAAAAACTATTGAAATTATAACGACTTTGAGGTACAATATAATATAGGAAAGTGTGAAAGCTTTCGGAATTTTATTGGAGGCAGCACACAGATCTCACAACGCCCGTCCTTTTGATAAATGCTTTTACTTATTAAAATGAATCCCTGTACTGACCAATAAGAGATCGGTATAAAATTTTTGCAGTATGCGACTGCTTTAATGAAAGGAGATGCGATATATTTATGCCTTCTTTTCACGATATGAAATACGCATTTTTCAGCCTTATGTCTACAATTGAACTGAAAGACATAATGGATCTTGCCGTACTGGCTTACATAATTTATCTGCTGCTTAAGCTTATACGAGAAACGCGTGCAGGACAGCTTGTCAAAGGCATACTGCTGCTTGTGGCAGCCTACTTTATAAGCAGCCTTCTGGAACTTACCGTTATGGAATATATACTCGGTCATGCTCTGGACATCGGGCTTCTTGCCATGCTTATACTGTTTCAGCCTGAAATACGGCGCGCTTTGGAACAATTCGGTCAAACGAAGATAGGTATCAAGCTAATGGGCATCGGTATACCGTCGAACGATGTAAAACAACGATGGAACACGGCTATAGAAGCAATCTGTGACAGCTGTGTAGAGCTTTCCGCAAGCTGTACAGGCGCACTGATAGTCATTGAACGCAAAACACGACTCGGCGAACAAATAGAAACCGGAACAAAAATGAACTCCCTTCCAAGCAAAGAAGTATTCGGCAATATTTTTTATCCGAAAACTCCGCTTCACGACGGAGCAGTAATCATGCGCGACGGACTTATACTCGCAGCTGCTTGTTTCCTTCCGCGTCCAAACAGCGACGTTCTTATAGACAAAGGACTTGGTTCGCGTCATCGGGCGGCTATCGGAATGAGCGAAAATTCCGATGCCGTTGTAGTTGTAGTATCGGAAGAAACGGGACAGATTTCAATAGCCATAAACGGTGTACTGACAAGGGATTACACGCGTATAAGACTGAAATCGACACTTGAAAAGGAGATCTTCTACGAAGACCCTGATGAAGAAAAATCCGATAAAAAAGGATTTTCCTCTCTGTTCGGAAGGAGGAAAAACAAGTGAATTTTCTCAATAATTTTAAGAACAAGCATATGACAAGCAATCTTTTCCTTGCTGTTCTTGCAGGAATCATTGCCGTTATCATTTGGCTTTTTATTTCGCTTACACAGTACCCTACCGTACAGAAAACCGTGGAGAATATTCCGGTAACCGTAGATATTTCAGGCTCTGCCGCAAGTCAGAACGGTATAAGCGTAATTTCCTGCGATGTTGAGAAAGTAACGGTAGAACTTCTCGGCAGCCGTACCCAGATAGGCTATCTGAACAATGAAAGCCTCACCGCTTATTTTGACGCCGACAGCGTTTCGGGTTCAGGTACAAAGAAACTTGCCCTTAAACTTAAAAGCGACGACAGCAACCTGGTTTACGATGTTAAATCTATCTCGCCGGCAAAAGCTACTGTTGTTTTCGATAAGATAGAAACAAGAGAATTTGAAGTTATACCGCGCAGTCCAAACGTATCCTTTGCTGAGGGCAAGGAAATTGACCTTGAAAAATATGTCTGTACACCATCGGTAATCTCTATAACAGGCCCGTCCGCTCAGCTTGATAAAATACAGTACTGCTACGCTGTTATGGAAAGAAAAATAACTCTCTCAAACACCTACAACGTTCCTTGTGACAAAATAGAACTTTACACAAAGGACAATGTGCTTATCGACCAATCGGCGTTCAAATTTGACGATATGAATATTAATCTTACGATCCCTGTGCGAAGTCAGAAAACCGTTGATCTATACGTTTCTATAGCAAACGCCCCCGAAAATTTCGATCAGAATATAATAAAATATAAGCTCTCTGCGGATACGGTTACTCTTGCCTGCAACAACACCCAAATAGAGATACCCGATTCGCTCGACATAGGATATGTTCCGCTTTATGAAATAAAACCCGGTTATACCAAAACGTTCTCTCTCGCAACACGTCTTGAGGGAAGCGAGCTTATTAACGCCTCGGAACTGAAAGATGTTACTGTCACTTTTGAGGGAGACGGACTTGATGAAATAGCCCTGACCCTTGATCAGAGCCGCATAAAAATAAGCAATCCTCCCGACAGCACCTATAAATATGATGTTCTGACACAGCAAATGAATATTACGGTCATAGGTCCGGCAGAATCTATTAGTCAAATAACTGCCGATGATATAATCGGTGAGGTCAACCTGCTCAATACAAATATCACTACAGATCAGTTCAATCAGAATGTTACTTTCTCATGTCCCGCTTTTGACGATGTATGGGTAACTACCAATACTAAGGTATCAATACGCCGTACAAAATTAGAAGACCCGACAACAGCAGCTGTAAAAAGCTCATATCCTTGATTAAAAAAGCAGTTATTTAAAGCTTCAACAGATTGAATTCTCCGCTTTTACTTTAAAGCGGAGAATTATTTTTTGACTTCTCTGAATAATTATTTAACCACAGCTGATATTAGAAAAACATTGAGAACTTGTGTTCATAAGATATTGCATGCGTTTTTTCGGTATGCTCGAAAATCCACGCACGAATCCTATGAACACAAGTTCTGAAATAATATTTAAAAAAAGGTTTATTCATATTTATTTATTCATAACTTAAAACTCTGCATATCCGTACAGACCTTTTTTGTACGTTTCTACAAAATTACACTAATTTCCTTGATTTTTCACAAAAAATCTTATATAATTATTAGATGTCAGCATGCTATTTTTCAATATAATGTAAATATAAAAGGAGAGATTATGAAGACAAATAAATTATTTGCCGCTGTTCTGGCAACCGCCGTGTTTTTCGGCTCAACAATTTTGTCATTTGGCAGAACACAGCATTCCATGGCATACCAGACCGTTTCCGCCGCTGAAAACGTTTCTAAAAAAGTTAATTCACTTATCGGCGATGTAAACGGAGACGGAATTATTGATTCTTCAGACGCTGCGGATATTCTTACGGAATTCTCATCAAGCTTAACAGGAAAAGAATCCGTTTTGACTGTCGGTCAAAAAAAGCTGGCTGACCTGAATTTCGACAGCGTTATCGATTCTTCGGACGCATCTTTGGTACTTATGTATTACGCGCATATCGCTACAGGAGGAAAGCTTTCAATAGAGGATTTTTTGTATTCTGTCAATACACCTCCTGCGGTGACAACTACATCGGTTTCTACAAAAAACACCTCTCAGACAACCCAAACTACTGCCGCTACAAGAATAACACGGACTACGGCTACATTTTCATCTAAAAATACATCTGCAAAAACAACGGCAAATACTAAACCTAAAACAACGTCTAAAACTACCGTAAAGACTACGGTTTCCTCTGTGAAAACCACCGCACTTTCTTCATCTATATCGACTAAAACGTCGACCAAACCGTCTACGGCAAAACCTCCCGTTACAACCGTTACTGCTGAAACTGTCGGCGTCACCGGAATAGGAATAACACGCAGCGAACTTTCGGTCAATGTCGGTGAAGGAGCTCTTTCGGCTTATGTCACAATGTTCCCTGTTAACGCAACTAATAAAGATGAAATATGGACAAGTTCCGATGAATCTGTTGCTTTAGTAAATTCCGAAGGCTGGGTATCCGGTATCGGCGAGGGCGAATGTACCATAACTGTTAAGAGCGCGGATAATCCCAAAGTGTCTGCCGAAATAAAAGTAACTGTCATAAATACGCGCAACGTAAAAGACATACGGCTTTCACGTACTGCCATGACCATACAATCCGGCTACGGCGATCTTGCGGCACGAGTAACCATGCTGCCTGAAACTGCTGTTAATAAGGATGAAATATGGACAAGCTCCAAACCCGATGTGGCAATTGTAGACTCCGAAGGCTGGGTAGTAGCAAAAAAACCCGGAAATACGATTATTACCGTACAAAGCGTTGATAATCCCGAGGTATTTGCATTTGTACTTGTAACGGTAATCGATCCGCAATCTTCTCAGACAACTCCGGTTACTACGGAAAGCACGTCACCTGTGCCGACAACGCCTGTCGTTACCGAAGCTGTTCGGGAAATTCAGGTAATTGAAAAAGAAGTGACCCTTACAGTCGGTGAACAAAAAGAAACAATGGTCAAAGTCCTTCCGGAAAACGCCGCAAATAAAGCTTTGAAGTGGACAAGCTCCGATAAAAACGTAGCTTCTGTTGACCAATCCGGAAAAATAACAGCCGTTGGTTCAGGTAGCTGCACGATCACCGTAAACAGCGCCGAAAACTCCGAAATCAAATCAACTATACTTGTAAATGTAAAAAATACCGCGAAAGTAACAGAGATCCGCCTTTCAAAATACGAAATAAACATTTCTGTCGGTCAATCGGATATTTCACGTGTAACCATGCTGCCGTCCACAGCAGTCAACAAGGAAGAACTTTGGATTACCTCAAATTCTTCCATTGCTACGGTTGACAAATACGGCTGGATTCACGGCGTCAGCGAGGGAGAATGCACAATTACCGTATCCAGTGTTGACAATCCAGCTGTCAAAGCGGAAATTCACGTTAAAGTCGTAAACGGTTCTGTTGAACCTCCTGATGCTGATTTCAGCTACATAGCTCCCGGAAAATCAACCGAAAACGAAATAGCGTTTATGCTGCCTTTCCCCCAGAACGCAAAAGGACGATATATCGTTGATTACGTTATCACCGATAAAAACGGAAAGGTTACAACGATTTCTACGCCCAAACTTGTCATTCCTACAGTAAAATCAGCTATAACAATGCTCACTGCCGAAACCAATGAATTTACCGCAGAAGCTTATCTCACCGATCTTAATACTTCTCAGTGTGCTAAGATCGGTACATACAGCTTCGTACTCAAACCGAGAGACGCTAAAACAGAAACCGAGGACATATTCTATGCGTTTTACGTTCTTGGCGGAATTACCGAATAATTAAAAATATCGCCGCACAATATACATGCGGCGATATTTTTATTAATTACTTTATATTCCAGATATTTTCGGCATAGTCTGCTATAGTTCTGTCGGAGCTGAATTTACCGGCATTACACATATTGAGCCACTGTTTCTTCGCAAATGCAAGGCGATCCGCCCTGTAATCGCTGTTGGATTTCAGCTTTGCTTCAACGCAGCTTTCCAAATCTCCCAGCAAATAATAATGGTCGGGAGCATGCCAGCTTGCACCGTCAAGGAGCGAAGCGTAAAGTTCGCGGAAATCTCCTGTACCGCCATCGGAAACAGTACCGTCGATAAGCGATGATACCACGTTCTTGATTCTTGAATTTTCGGCAAAAATCCTGCGGCTGTCGTACTCGGGAACTATCTTTTCAAGCTCCTCAACTCTTGCGCCGAAGATGTAATTGTTCTCCTCGCCTGCCTCCTGTACTATCTCAATATTCGCACCGTCGTATGTTCCGAGAGTTACCGCGCCGTTGAGCATTAGCTTCATGTTGCCTGTTCCGCTCGCCTCAGTGCCTGCCGTGGAGATCTGCTCCGAAACATCAGCCGCCGCAACAAGTTTCTCAGCGTAGGAAACGTTATAATTCTGAACGAATACAACTTTAAGAAGTCCGCTCGTTTCAGGATCGGAGGAAACTATCCTGCTTATTTCATTGATATATTTGATTATTGCCTTGGCACGCCTGTAACCGGGGGCTGATTTTGCTCCGAAAATAAATGTGGTAGGAGCAAATTCTTTGATGCTGCCGTCCTTTATTCCCTTGTATATCCACAAGATTGAGAAAGCGTTCAGAAGCTGTCTCTTATACTCATGGAGACGCTTTATCTGAATGTCATATATAGACTCAGGGGCGATTTTAACGCCGTCGTGCTCCTCTATAAACTCCGCAAGCTGTTTTTTCTTTGTCTGCTTGATGTCCATGAAACGGCGCAGAACAGCCTCATCGTCAGCATATTTTTCAAGCTCTTTGAGGCGGTCAAGGTTCACCAGCCATTCATCGTTACCCAAAAGCTCCGTAATAAGCGCCGACAATTCCATATTGCACAGTCCGAGCCAGCGGCGCTGAGTAATTCCGTTTGTTTCGTTGCGAAAACGGTCGGGATATATGCTGTACCAATCCGCAAGTACCGTGTCCTTTAAAATTTGCGTGTGTATCTCAGCTACTCCGTTGATGTGGCTTGAACAATAACATGCCATGTCTGCCATGTGGATAAGCTCGCCCTTTATCACTTTTATACGGTCGATTTTATCTCTCTGTACTCCATTGGCGTACATTTCCGCAATAAGCTCCTCGTTTATCTGAATTATGATCTCGTATATTCTCGGAAGAAGCTCCTCCACAAGTCCTACCCACCATTTTTCAAGTGCCTCCTGCATTACGGTATGATTGGTGTAATTAAATACTTTCTTAGCGATTTCAAGGGCTTTTGCAAAGGTATATCCCTCGTTGTCCACAAGCTGACGTATAAGCTCGGGAATAGAAATTACAGGGTGAGTATCGTTGAGCTGAATAGAAATATAGTCCGCCAAATTATCAAGAGTTCCGTAACGAGCCTTATGCTTTCTGATAATGTCCGTCAATGACGCACAGCTAAAGAAATACTGCTGTTTCAGACGGAGCTTTTTGCCCTCGTTCGTATCGTCGTTAGGATAAAGTACACGTGAAATATCCTCAGCGAAAATCTTCTCTTTTGAAGCTTCAAGATAATTCTGATCGTTAAACGTGTCAAAATCAAACTCCTTGACAGGTTCAGCCTGCCACAAACGGAGAGTTCCGACATTCTCGGTCTTACAGCCAAAAATCGGCATATCATAGGGAACTGCCTTTACAGTCTGACCGCTGTACTCCACAAGGACTGTATCTTCGTCGCAGCGTTTAGACCAGCAGTCGCCGTATTTCGTCCAGTCGTCAATGTCCTCCCTCTGAAAACCGTCAACTATAGACTGTTTGAAAAGTCCATATTTATAGCGTATACCGTAGCCGTCCAGCGGTAAATTTAAAGATGCCGCGCTATCCAGGAAACAAGCCGCCAGTCTGCCAAGTCCGCCGTTTCCGAGTGCGGCATCCTCTATGACTTCCAAGTCGGCAAGGTCAAGTCCAAGCTCCTTGAACGCAGAGTTTACCTCGTCATAAATTCCCAAGCAGAACAGATTGTTGTACACCGCACGTCCAACGAGAAATTCCATAGAAAGATACGCAGCACGTCTTTTGCTCAGGTGTGCTTCTCTTGAAGCAGTCCACCTGTCAGCGTAAAGCTCCATTATCGTGTCCCCGAGAGCATTGTGGAGCTGCTGCGGAGAAGCGGTCTTAATGTCTTTCGGAAGTCTGCCTGTAAATTTTTCAGTGAAAAGTGTCTTATCCATAATATCCTCCATTATCTGTTATACATCTTATTCAGCTTTTTTATTTTCTTTGCCAAAGACGGTGTAAACTGTTCTGCTCTTGCCCTAAACTGCCAGTTCGTGCCAAGAGTGGACGGCGTATTCATTCTTGCGTCTTTCGGACTGTTCAAAAAATCCTGCATCTGAGCAGCCGCCACTTCCGCAACGCTTCCCCATGCCGCACGTACTACAGCCATAGGTATCTCTGATTTCTTCTTGACGTTCAAATACTTCTTAGCAAATCTCAGGGACTTTTTATCCATAGCTTCTACCCAGCCGTTCAGCGTTTCGTTATCGTGAGTTCCCGTATAGGCAAAGCAGTTTGAAGTTGTAAAATTATGCGGAAGATGCTCGTTCTCACCGTCGCTGAATCCGAACTGCAAAACTTTCATGCCCGGATAACCGCATTTATCCAGCATCTCACGCACTTCGGGAGTAATAAATCCCAGATCCTCGGCAATAATATTAAGCTTGCCGAGCTGCTGCTCAGCCATCTGGAAAAGTTCGTAATTCGGTCCTTTTTTCCACTCGCCTACCGTTGCGTCCTCGCTGCCGTATGGAATGGTATAATAGCTCTCAAATCCTCTGAAATGGTCGATACGCACGATGTCATAAAGCTCTGCCGCAGCGGCAATTCGGTTTATCCACCATTTATATCCTGTTTTTTTATGATAATCCCAATCGTACAGAGGGTTTCCCCAAAGTTGACCGGCGGGTGAAAATTCATCCGGAGGACAGCCAGCCACGCATACGGGACGGCGTTTTCGGTCGAACCAGAAAAGCTTATGGTCAACCCATGCCTCTACGCTGTCAAGAGCGCAGTATATCGGTATATCTCCAACTATCTCAATGCCTTTTTCGTTGGCATAGCCTTTAAGCTCTTTCCACTGACGGCTGAATTCAAACTGAATAAATTTATAAAATCCAATATCTTTTTTCAACTCTTTTTTGCATGCGGCAACAGCTTTCGGTCTATGCATGGAAATATCCGTCTCCCACTCATACCAAGCCTTGCCGTCATGTTGAAATTTCAATGCCATAAAAAGAGCATACTCTTCAAGCCAGTCTTTATTTTCTTCGCAAAACCTTTTATAAGCCGGAAATCTTGCCGCTTTGAAGCGAGAATAGGCTATTCTTAAAACATCGAAGCAATGATCGTAGATCAAGCTGTAGTCCACCTTATCAGGAGAACTTTCCCATGTAATATCAGCATATTCCGAACGTTCAAGCAAACCGTCTCCCTCAAGTATCTCAAAATCAATAAAATACGGATTTCCTGCATTTACCGAGAAAGACTGATACGGCGAATCGCCGTAACTTGTAGGCGAAAGCGGAAGTATCTGCCAGCACTTTACACCTGATTTTTTCAGGAAATCTACAAATTCAAAAGCATGTCTTCCCATTTTGCCTATTCCGTACTCTGATGGAAGGCTTGAAATATGAAAAATTATGCAGCTTTTACGCATTATGGTCAAACTCCTTTATTCAGACCGCACCTTGAAGGCGGTCACAAAATTGTATAATTATCGTATAATTATCAAAAAATACCACATAATACATAAAAAGGGGGAATTATCATGAAACTTACGCAGTATATTTTTACTTTTTTAATGGGTTACTTCCTGTACGCCTTTGTGGAGGTCACAGCACGCAGTTACACCCATTGGACTATGTGTCTGACTGGCGGACTTGTCCTCACTCTGATCTATATTATCAGCAGCCGCCCTGCCATAAACCTGATAAAATGCTGCATTATAGGCGCATTCATGATAACGGCTATTGAGTTCACCGTAGGCGTTTTCGATAATATTATCATGGGCTGGAGAGTATGGGATTATTCCGATCGTCCGTTTAATCTTCTCGGACAAATATGTCCGCTGTTTTCAATTGCATGGGGACTCCTGTGCATTCCGGCATTTTACCTTTGTAAATTCATACGTCGAAAATTTGCATAAGGCTAAATTTTCAATAACCCTGATTTTTCAGTTCGGCAGCTAAACCTGCATAAAATTCACGCACATCATAGCCTTCTATATTTTCGCGAAACAGGTCTATAGTATCGCCGTGACTTATACCTCGCACACCGCTTGCCGTTACCATACGAAATTCGCCGTGCTTTGCCGCACCTTCCCACACAAGTCCGTCATTTCTGCCGTTAAGACGTTTTATCAGCAGATAACCGATATTCAAAGGAAATCCGGCAGAAAAAAAGCTTTTCATTACCGACATGCAACTCCTGTAAGACACTCCCGGAACATCTGCCATATACGGCTCTAATTCGGCAATGCGCGATGGTCTGAGATCATTCAGACCAGAAAGAAAATCGGGATCTTTATCGCCAAGTCTGCGAAAGACAGTGTTATATTTCTTTTCTATCCACTTTACCATGCCGCTGGGACATTTATCCAGCAAATAGTCCACCATATCGCTGCCCAAATGCGGCGTATTTATAGTAGTTAACGCAGCAACGCGATCACCTAAACCAAGAGCGCTTATGGCATATCGGCTGTCAAGTCCGCCCTTTGAATGAGCGATGATGTTGACCTTCTCCGCGCCTGTTTCTTCAAGAATTTTTTCTATCTGCAATTTAAGCTCTGCGGCGCTTTCGGGAATTGATTTAGCCGACTGCTGATTTCCGTAAAAAATCTTTGCGCCGTTGCGTATAAGAGTTGCGGGTACACGTCCCCAATAGTTCATATATTGCCAATCGCGGAAAAAAATTCCGTGAACCATAACTATAGGGTACTTAGTTTTGCACATTTCATTTTCTGCCCGCGCTTCTTCAAGTTCAGCTTTTGAAAGTTCAAAAATAAATTCGCGCTTCGCTTTTTTGTAAAAACGGCGTATTAGTACGAGATTGACTACGGGAAACCACCAAAAGATAAGAAGCATTAAATAATCTAAAAGCTTTATCTGCTTCGAGCCTACGGCAATTTTAATAAATCCGGTAAGAAACGTTATAACACTGAATACCACTGCAAAAATGACGTTAAGCACAATAGACAGCGTACCTGCCCTCGGACAAAACGGATAAGCTGCCAATGCTGCAATTTCGGGAATAACAGTCATTCCCGAAAGCCATATCAGCTTTGTGCCGCCGTTTAAAGCTTTTAACCTGAAACTTTTAACGGTAATTTTTCCGTTCCTGATAAGGATCATCAGGTACGCTGCCGACACAATCAACGTAATAAGTATATTTACCGCAATCGGCAGCCGAGACAAATTCCAAAAAGGAATCAGGTTGTAAAAAACAATAAGTAAAATTAATTCCAAAATCTTCATATAGTATAATCATAAAATAAAGCTGCCCCGTAAATCGGAGCAGCTAATATATCAGTAATTTTTGTTTGAATCAGCATTGAAGAACTGATTGCTGCTTTCAGTGTAATAATCGTTGGGTTCGAGGGACATAAAATCATCGTCCTCCATTTCAGGAAGCCTTGCACCACAGCGTCCGCAGAACTGGAAACGCTCGTTGACTTCTGCATCGCACTTAGGACATATCTTATAGCCTCTGATACCGTTAAGCTCGAATCTCATTTTCTTGATACGTCTGCGGCGAGTGTCGATGTCATCGCAAAGAATCTTCAGATTAGCCGGATCTCCGTTGGGATTTTTATAATACTTCTTACCGATGTCAGTAAATATCTCAACGATACGCTCCTCTTCGTACAGAATCTTTCTTTTGAGGTTATTAGCCTCGGACATACTCTTGGTCTTGTCAGAAACGCCCTTGCTGACATCTCCGATCTTATCGAGAATACCCATTCATATCGCTCCTTTTATTTAATTTGGAGTTCAGGGTACGGACGCTTCCTTGCTTCCGCCACCTTAACCCTAATTTTATAATCAGTATATATATTATACCTTTTTTATAAGAATTTGTCAAGGGGTTTGATATTTTTTCACGAAAATCAATTTTGGATTTAATATGCTATATGTAGGAACACAGCGTGCCGTGTCCGTTTAGAAACACTGTGAAAAAAGCTTCTATTTTACCCTTTGCAGAGAGTCTAAAAAATATGCCGTACTTCGCCCCGCACCACATCAAAAGCTCTGTCTTTGGAATCCCAATATTATCTTCAACAAAGTTAAGGAATTACATATCAGCAATATCCTGCTCTGTAAGCTGAATTATTCCGCCCTTTGTCAAAGCCTCCGAAGCCGAGGCATTATCGTCCACACGTATAACAAACGAAACGGACTTATCCGAAGCTCCTGTGAATGCGTAAAGGTACTCCAGATTAACATTATCCGCTCCGAGTATATCGAGTACGCGGCTGAGCTGACCGGGAGCATCGGGAATAGTTATCGCGATGACCTCGGTGACTGTAACAGCGTATGAAGCGTTTTTAAGTATCTCCGCAGCCTTGTCCGTATCGTTCACAACCATTCTGAGAATACCAAAATCCGAGGTGTCGGCAAGGCTCAGTGCACGGATATTTACGTTGCCCTTTTTCAGCAGAGCCATTATCCCTGTGAGCTGGTTCGGCTTGTTGTCCACAAATACCGAGATCTGTTTAGCATTTGACATAATTATTCCACCTTTCATTTTTAATCATGGAGCTTACGTCTGTCGATAACTCGAACAGCCTTGCCCTCGCTTCGTACTATGGACTTAGGACTTACAAGATGCACCTTAGGATTGATTCCCAGCATCGTCTTGATAGCAAGAGCCAATGCTTTTTCCTGCTCCTGCATGTCTTTCATCTTATCAGAGAACTGTTCGGGGTTCATTTCTACACTGATGTCGAGCGTGTCCGTATTGTTCACACGGTCTACTTCGATAAGATAATTCGGCGAATATCCCTGTTCTATAAGAACAGTCTCTATCTGCGACGGGAATACGTTTACTCCTCTGATAATCAACATATCGTCGCTTCTTCCCATAGGTTTGCTCATCTTGATAAGAGTACGT
Source organism: uncultured Ruminococcus sp. (assembly GCA_910584195.1). Lineage (GTDB taxonomy): Bacteria > Bacillota > Clostridia > Oscillospirales > Ruminococcaceae > Ruminococcus. The sequence goes on from CAJTYV010000009.1 coordinate 82,828, forward strand.
CCGCAGGAGCATTTCTTTCTGCTGAGTACGCAAAGGTCTCTCGTTCTGTATCGAAGAAGCGGAAAAGCTTCCTTTGTTATGCTTGTGAATACAAGTTCGCCTACTTCTCCGTCAGGAAGAACCTCGCCTGTATCGGGATTTATGATCTCAGGGATAAAATGATCCTCGTTAATGTGCATTCCTGTCTGCTCCGAACATTCAAAGGCAACGCCCGGACCGCTTGTTTCAGTAAGTCCGTAAATGTCGTAAGCCTTTATGCCGAGGGATTTTTCAATGGAACGTCTCATTTCCTCAGTCCAAGGTTCTGCGCCGAAAATTCCCGCCTTAAGATTAATGTCATCGGTAGTGTAACCCATATCGTGCAGAGTTTCTCCGATATAAGCCGCATATGAAGGAGTACAGCAGAGTATGGTAGCTCCGAGGTCGCGCATGAAAGTGATCTGACGCTCGGTATTTCCGCTTGACATAGGCAGCGTAAGACAGCCGACTTTATGCGAACCGCCGTTGAGTCCCGGACCGCCTGTAAAAAGTCCGTAACCGTAGCATACCTGACATACGTCCTCGTTAGTTCCGCCTGCCGCAACGATAGCTCTTGCGCAGCATTCCTCCCAAAGGTCAATGTCGTGCTGAGTGTAGAACGCTACAACACGCTTGCCCGTAGTTCCGCTTGTTGACTGTATTCTTACACATTCGCTGAGCGGCTTTGCAAGAAGTCCGTAAGGATAAGCATCGCGCAAATCCGATTTTGTAAGAAAAGGCAGCTTGTGCAGATCGTCCGTAGACTTAACGTCCTCAGGCTTCACACCCTTTTCGTCCATTAAATCACGGTAATATTTCACGTTCTCGTAAACGTGCTTCACCTGAGCCGCAAGTCTTTCGTCCTGTAACTTCTTCATGTCCTCACGGGACATACATTCAATTTCCTGATCGCGATAAATTGCCATTGGTATCACTTCTCCTTTTATATAAATATTTTAATAATAGTCCTCACTGGTTTTCTTCCCTGTCAGGCATACAGCAATTATCATAACTGTAAAAAGCGCTGTCAGTAATGTTACAAGACCCGATTCTGTAAGAAACGCTATTCCTGCAACATAGTACAAAAATATACATGGCAGCATTTTGCCGGCAAATGATAGATCCAATATAATGCCAAATAAAGCATAAAGAGCAATCAGTCCGAAAAGTATTCCGATAAACAGCAGTACCTTTGCAACAGGCGCGATATAGCCGAAATGGTATAGGGACGGCAATGCTTTATTATAAGATATAGTTCTTTCGCTGAAACTTATACCGCCTTCTTTGTTTGCAGTGCAGTTTTTTCCGTCAGCGCTGTACATATATATAAGTTTCGACGGAAGTTTTGCTATCTTTTTTTCATAGATCAATGTTGCTTTAGTCGGCACATATTTTTCAGAATGACTTTTCTGTATGATAACACCGGAAAATATGGATATTACTGCAATCAATCCCAAAATTACAGTTATTATTATTTTTTTCACCCAATATCACTCCAGATCGTATTCAATGATATTGCTTACTCTTACATAAATCCCGTCAATGTATGCGGTAAGATAAATTTTGTACTTACCGGGAACATTATTCAAAGTCAGCGCTTTTTCCAAAATATCATGAGTATTCATCGTCAGTTCATTTTCAGCATTTCTTTGCAGAATCTCGATACCGTTCTGCTCGACCTGCCAGCTAAGATTCCTAAAGCCGTCATGCTCGTCACGAGTAACGGAATAATCATCGTTCAAGGTAAGCGTAAACGTTTCCACAACCTCCGTTTCCGCAATTTTTTTCTGTCTGTAGGAAAAATATTGCATTGGCTCGCCGTTTACAATTACGTCCGCAGAACAGTTATTGAAGGTCGTTCCAGCTTCACGCCCGATAATAGCTCCGTAATCGTCAGAACCGCCGTTCACATATCCCGAAACATGGACGTTTTCCCAGCACGGAGAGGAGTATATCTCTCCGCCCACAATTCCCGTACAATGAGTTGCGGAAACATTTGCGTCTTCAAAAGTTATATCCTTTACTGTTATACCCATGCCGTAGCCTATAAAGCCCGACTGAACATAGTCCTCTTTAATATTCATTCCCTTTACAGTGTGACCCTGACCGTCTACCATTCCGGAAAAATAGCAGTTTCCGCTGCTCCAGCCCATTGGCTTCCAGTCGTATCCGCTCAGGTCTAAATCCGATTCCAAGGTCACATTCATATCAAGTCCGCATATGCCGTTGACATACCACACGACCGAAGCAAGCTGTTCGGGCGTTGATACACGGAAATTCGGAGCATTCTCCATTGCCCATTCTTTGTCGGCAAGCTCCGCTATATCCCCCGTATCGCACTCTCTTTCCCAATCTGTCGGGAAGTCCTGCGGTTTACGCTCATATTCGTATTCCGAAACGTCCATGCCCCAGCAGCCATACCACATGTAAGCGTCCGCAAGAAGATAAACTCCCGCACTTTCAATATCCGCCGATACGGTACAGTTGTCTGTATTTAAGGAAAAATCCTCCACAGTATCGTAAAAAGCGTTTTCCTCCGAATAGTGAAGCATTATAAGATTTTTTTCGGGAACTCCTCTTAATTCCGAAATATCATAAGTAAAAGTAAGACGCGGCTCGGTGATCTCATCGTCATATTCAAGCTCTATCGGCACGCCGATAAGTCCCACAACTCCGCTATGGAGAACATCAACGTTGTACAAATCTGATACCTTTGCATGTTTTTTTATATTGTCCGCACATTTACCCTCAAATGAAATACGTGTAACCTCGGGTTTTTCTTCATTTTTTATGGTTTTATGGCACTCCTGAAGCTCAGGCAGCGCTTCGGTCTGCTCCTGAGTTTCTTCGGGAACTTCCGATATTTCTGCACTGCTTTCGGACGTACTCTCAAAAACTTCATTTTTTTCCTCGGAGGTTTCTCTGCCGCATGAAGAACCACATACCGCAAGTATTGCCGTCAGCGTAAATGCTAAATATTTTTTCATATTCACTCCTATTCATTTTTCCTGAAAGCTGTTGTTGATAATATCGGGATTCCAAAGGGACGATCAATAATAACCATACTGATCTTTAAGCTTACAAAGCTTGCGAATGCTGTCGAATAATGTCATAAAAGCTATAAGAGCTCCTGCGCCAAATATCATCAGACCGTCCATATCCCACCTGAATAAATTTGCGATCAGAACTGAAAGAACGGCAGAATTTATTCCCCTGATAATGCCGTGAAGCGCCTTTGCTTTTTCAGGGTCTGCTTTAGTACGCATCTCTATTACAGAACCTATAGTACATACTGTCAGAAATATACTAAGCAAAAATGAAGTCGGCAGACCGTCGTATCTCTTATCGGGATAAAATATCTTAGGGTTGTCAGGGTCGTAATAGCCATAAACCTTGCTGCCCTCTGACAGCTTGTATGAGTGCCGCTTACTGTCGTGAACGGTATAACTTTTGCCGTCCACGCTGTATTTATAGTCTGTTATATAATAACTGTTTCCTTTGCGGTGTCTTTGTTTAACGTTGACGGTCACTGCGCTCACTCTTTCGTAGCTTTTGTACCTGATATTCGTATCTGTAAAAATATACACGCTCAGAGTGATAAAAACTGCCGCAATTGCGCCTATTATGACGGATATTACAATATCCGCCTTTGTAACGCTGTAATTCTTCTCCATAATATACCCCTATATCATAATTACAAGTTATTTCGCCGCGTTTTTGCCAAGCTCGAAAGCCTTTTTATTCAATTCAAGAAACTTTGCCGGAACACACTGCTCCAGAGCGTTCTGCCAAAGCTCGTCTGCGAAGTCCGTTTTAGCTGCGAGAACTCCCATAAGCACAACGTTCGACGCCTTTGCCGTACCTGCCTGTTCAGCAAGCGAAAGTGCGTCTGCTGCCGTAAGCTCCACATCGGCTTCGGAAAGCTTTTTTACCAGATCGGCAGGATATTCAGCCGCCCCTGTAATTACGGGCATCGGGTCGATCTGCTGTGTGGATGTGATAAGCTTACCGCCCTTTTTAAGATATGGCAGGCAGCGCGCAGCCTCCAAAAGTTCAAATGAAATAACAACGTCCGCTTCACCCTTTTCAATAACAGGCGAATATACCTTGTCTCCATATTTTACGTATGTAACAACAGAACCTCCGCGCTGACTCATTCCGTGAACCTCGCTTACCTTAACATCGTAGCCTTGTGCAAGCAAAACGTTTCCTAAAAGCCGTGAGGCAAGAAGCGAACCCTGTCCGCCTACGCCTACTATCATTATTGATCTTGTTTCCATTTTATTCTCCTTTATATATCAATTCCAGTTCACCGTCAACAAATCCTATGCCGACAGCTTGCCTTGATATGAGTATATCACTGTACTTTCCGTTTTCAAGATACTCCTTTATCCAAATGGAGATAAGGTTCTGAGCGGCTTTCCAGTCTTTTTTATCTTCATCGGAAAGCTCAACGCAGAAAATATCCTCTTCCGATGACCAGCACTCCTCGCAAGCCCAGTCGTCGTCATTTTCATCAAATTTATCACACGCCACAAGCTGTACCGCGTAAATATAATCTTCAATTGATTCCTCATAAAGATTAAAGCAAAACGCCTTTGCTTCGCCGGGCATTTCGTTGTTTTCAAGTAAATTATCAAGCCAGCTTACAAATTCGCTGTAAATATCCATGATGATTCTCCTCTGTCAGATTATTGCACCAAGTCTGCACTGTTCCTTACAGATACCGCAGCCTACGCACTGTGTATGGTCAATAACAGCCTTGCCGTTTTTCATAGAAATAGCGGGACAGCCGAGTTTCATACAAGCCTTGCAGCCTACGCACTTATCCACATCTGTCTTGAAGGGAACGTTATGTTTAACATATTTAAGCAATGCGCATGGACGACGTGAAATGATTACGCTCGCTTCATCTGCTGCAAGCTCCTCTTTGATAGCTTTTTCCGTTTCGGCAAGACAGTACGGGTCTACAACGCGCACACGTTTTATTCCGATAGCCTTGCAAAGTTCCTCAAGATTTACCGCAGCAGCAGGATCGCCCTTGAGATTTTTGCCTGTTGTGGGATTCTGCTGATGACCTGTCATACCCGTAATCGAATTATCAAGAATAATAACTGTAGAATTGGAATTATTGTATGCTATATTCACAAGTCCTGTCATACCGCTGTGCATGAAAGTTGAATCGCCTATTACCGCAACGCTTCTGTGCTCAGAATCTGCACCTCTTGCTTTGTTGAAACCGTGAAGTCCCGAAATTGATGCTCCCATACATATAGTTGTATCAATAGCGGTCAGCGGAGCGGCTGCTCCAAGCGTATAACAGCCTATATCACCGGAAACTGTCACGTCCAGCTTCTTGAGACAATAAAACAAACCTCTGTGCGGACAACCGGCGCACATCACAGGAGGACGCACGGGAACGTTTTCATCAAGCTCTGTGAATTCTCTCTTGACACCCAGCAGCTTTTCCTCTATTACCGACTGATTTATTTCTCCTATGCAACCAAAAATCGACTTTCCCTCGACGTTGTTTACACCGATATTGCGGCAGTGAGCCTCAATAATTCCGTCCAGTTCTTCCACAACCACGATACGCTCATATTTAGCGGCAAAGTCACGGATAAGCTGATCCGGCATAGGATTAACTATACCAAGCTTCAGAACGGAAACACGGTCGCCCAAAGCCTCCTTTACATACTGATAAGCAGCGCCGTTGGTAATAACGCCGAATTCCGCATTTTCTGACAGTTCAACGCGGTTCAGGCTGCTTTTTTCGGAAAATTCGATCAGCTTTTTTGTACGCTCCTCAACGAATACATGTCTGCCCTTTGCAAAAGCAGGCATCATAACATATTTCTGAGGATTTTTGGAATATTCTTTCAGTTCAAGCTCCTGACGCTCGCAGGTTTCGACAATGCTCTGAGAATGAGCCACGCGAGTTGACATTCTGACGATAACAGGAGTATCAAAACTTTCGGAAATATCATATGCCGCCTTAACAAAATCACGGCATTCTGCGGAATCAGAGGGTTCAAGCATAGGAACTTTCGCAGCTATCGCGTGATGGCGGCTGTCCTGTTCATTCTGAGAGGAATGCATTCCCTGATCGTCCGCGACCGCAATTACAAGTCCGCCGTTTACGCCCGTGTAAGCCGCAGTATACAGCGGATCTGCGGCAACGTTAAGTCCAACGTGCTTCATACCGCAAAATGCCCTTGCACCGGCAATAGACGCTCCCAGAGCCGTTTCCATTGCAACCTTTTCATTAGGCGCCCATTCGGCATACATTTCATCGTATTTAGCCGCTTCCTCGGTTATCTCTGTAGAAGGAGTTCCGGGGTAACTGGATACTATCTTACAGCCAGCCTCATAAAGTCCGCGAGCAAACGCCTCGTTTCCTAACATTAACTTTTTCATTTAATTAAATTCCTTTCTCAAAGTTTTTCTAATATGTATAGTAAAAATTAAAAACAAACTTTCAAATTCAGTGGGTTATTTCTCGGATAAGATCAAGATATTTAGCCACACCGTCATCGTCATTTGATTTAATTACAACATTCGCTTCTGATTTCAAACGGGAATTTCCGTTTGCCACAGCAACCTTAACATCAGCCTGCTTAAACATACTTAAATCGTTTAAATTGTCGCCAAAAGCCACCACACGATCAAAGCCATAAGTTTCGCGCAGATATTTAATGCCTATGCCCTTTGAAGCGGCGGCGGAAAAGGTCTCCAAATACCATTTTTTGGTATATATATCCTCGTACAATTCAAATCCGACGTCTTCAAACTCTTCGATCAAATTTCTTACGGGATAAAGCTTTTCAAGTTCTCCGCAGGAATTAATATAAATCGCTGTTTCGTCAAGCTCGTCAAGTACATTGTCACACTTGATAAACGGCTGAGCAAACGTTGTATTACGCTCTTCAACATAAGACTGCATGTGCTCATCGGTAATTTTATCATAACAAGTTACAAGCCTGTCGCCTGCGAACTTGAACATAAAACAGTGCACATTGTTTTTATGAAAAGCGGAAATAATTCTGCGCGATGTATCTATCGGTATACATGCCTTTTTAATATACGCACCTCTGCAAGGATCATAAATTCCCGCTCCGTTATTGAGTATGCAGGGCATGTTTAAATTCAGCGGTTCTGTAATAGCGGCTGCTGAATATACAGTTCTTGCCGTAGCGAATGTGAAGTACATTCCTTCATCTATGAGACGATTTATTGTGCTGACAGTATATTCCGAAAGCTCGGCTGCCGAATTCAGCAAAGTTCCGTCCAGATCCGATATATATAATGTTTTCAAAATATCCCTCCCAAATTTCAGATAATGAATCGCCTGACAGCATATTTTAAAACTGTCCGTACAAGAAGCAGACGGTTTATGAAAGCAAATCGGGGCATTCAAAAAATGTACTCCGGTCAAATCTTATAAATGCCCCGTCTAAGAGGCGCGTCTGCAATATTTATCGCCATTTTATGACATTTATCGATTTCACTAACAAAAAATGTCTTTTTATGTTATAACGGCGTATTAAACATTCTTTTTCAATTATAACATATAGCAAGAAAAAAGTGAAGAATTTAATTAATATTCAAAAAATATTTGTAAACAGCTACAAAATATTTATTGTTCTCATGTTCAAAATGACGAATAAATTTTAAAAAATATTAATTTCTGCCATTAAATTGCTATTAATTATTGTCTGTTATAATATATTTCCTTCCAAAGAAATTATTTCCGCATTTTAAATAAAAACATGTTGAAAACGGTGTGGAATATGTGGAAAAACAATAAATTTATTTTTTGCTATTGACATATCTGCATAACAGAGTTATAATAAGTTCAGCGGATTTATAATCCGACTAAAATATTGAAGAGTAAAAATGTGTTCGTAAAGTGCCTGCCGAACGGGGAGTTGTCGACAGGACGAAAGACAGTTGTCTGCGGTTCACATTTTGCATCCCGCTTTAAGAAATGCAGAATTTAAAAGGCATAAAATTATCGTTTTATGCCTTAAATCCTCCTTCCTAAAAGTGGGAAAGGAGGTTTTTTATGATCACAAGCAATTCAAACAATACTGCGGCAGCAAACTTACGGCTTTTCGGCAGCGTAAGAGTACTGATAATATCAGGACTTTTTGTCGCAATGAGCATCGTTTTGGGCAAGTTCCTGCAAATCCCGATTGGCGACAGCATCAGAATAAGCTTTGAAAATTTGCCAATACTTATGGCCGGTATTTTCTTTGGTCCATTCATTGGAGGAGCTGTAGCGGTTTGCGCAGACCTGCTCGGCTGTCTGCTGAAAGGCTATGCCATAAATCCCATAATTACGCTGGGCGCTGCGAGCATTGGTATCCTTTCGGGTATTATTTCAATGATGCTGAAAAAGAAAAATACTACTCTTATCGTAGCTCTTTCCATAATTTCAGCTCACCTTATCGGCTCGGTCATTATCAAATCTATAGGACTTTACGTTTACTTCCATACGCCGATACAAATGCTCGCTCTCAGAATACCTACATATATCGGCACAGGACTGCTGGAATTCCTTATCATTTCCCTGCTTTTGAAAAATAAAGCATTTACTTCGCAGCTTGACAAGATCTGCAAAAGGCAGTAAGCTATGGATTCCTTAAAATATTTAAAAAAAGCAGCCGAAAGAGGCAGCAAATTAGGACTTGAACGTATCACCGAGCTTTGCAGAAAACTCGGTGATCCACAAAACTCCACCAAAGTGATACACATTGCCGGCACAAACGGCAAAGGCTCTTTCGGAACAATGCTGTCTGCCATTCTCTGCGAAGCCGGATATACTGTGGGCTGCTTCTCCTCCCCCGCCCTTACGGACGTTACTGACAGCTTCCGTATAAACGGCGAAACGATCGCACTTGCGGAGTTCAAAACTGTTTTGAATGATCTTATTCCATTTTGCGAGGATATGACCGACAAGCCTACCGAATTTGAAGTCCTGACCGCTGCCGCATACGAGATTTTTAAAAGAAAAGAATGCGATATTGCGCTTATTGAATGCGGTATGGGCGGCGATACGGATTCCACCAATGTCATTGAACAGCCGCTGCTGTCGGTCATCACAAATATTGCCGTTGATCACGCTGCTTTTCTCGGCAGTTCGATAAAAGAGATCGCTCGGCATAAGTCGGGTATCATTAAACCGGAACGTCCTGTTCTTTACGGCGGAAACAGCAGCGAAGCATATGAAGTAATTTCAGCCGCCGCCGCAAAAAATAATTCCAGACTAACGCTTTCAGATCATTCAGCTCTCGAAGTTATCAGCCGAGATATTCATAAAACAATTTTCAGGCATGAACGCTTCGGCGTACTGGAATCCCATATGCTCGGAACATATCAGTCCTTCAATCTTGCCAATGTACTGACGGCGGCAGAAATTCTTCGGAATGAGGGTCTTGAAATTCCTGAATGCGCCATAAGAACAGGAATTTTCAAAGCACGCCAACACGGACGTTTTGAGGTAGTTTCAGATAAACCGCTTATAATTTTTGACGGCGCACATAATCCGGACGGAATTATAAGTGCAGTCAAAAGCATAGAAACGTATATAAACGGAAAAGTAGTACTTCTCATAGGAGTAATGGCTGATAAGGAATACAAACTTTATCCCGAATTACTTGGAAAATTTACGGATACCGCATTTACGGCAGCTCCTGATAATCCCCGTTCTCTGGACAGTACGAGCCTTGCCGAAGCTTTTAAGCTGAACGGCATTAATGCCGTACCATGCAGTTCGGTTGCTGAGGGTGTGAAAAAAAGCGTTCAGTACGCTAAAAAACGCAATTTACCGCTGATTGCTTTAGGTTCTCTTTATATGTATAAGGAATTTTCCGCAGCTTTATATCAATTCTATTAATCAATGCAAAAAAGCAGAATCAGCGTTTTATGCTGAATCTGCTTTTTATTTATCTATAAACAATGCCGCCGCAACGGAAATATTATCTTGGCATCCATTTTCAAGAGCTGTTTTAACAAGTATTTCAAGGCGTTTTGTTAGACCTTTTGGAAGCTCCATTACCTCCTGTATATCAAGAGCCGAAAGATAGTCCGACAAACCGTCCGAGCATATAAGAAGCACATCGCCATACTCAAATCCGCCCTCTATCTCTTCTATGTCTATCTTCGGAGTATCCTTAATATTTCCGAAAGCAGGAAAAATAATATTCCTGTGCACATGCGTTTTTCGTTCCTCGTGAGTAATAGCGCCCTCCTCATACAGCAGCTGTACAAGAGACTGATCTCTGGAAAGCTGTTTAAGTTCACCCTCTCGAAAACGATATAATCTGGAATCCCCAACATTAAATGCACACACTCTTTCGTCATTATCAATGGCAATTCCGCAAAGAGTTGTCTGCATGTTACGGCTTTCCGGATCGTTCCGGCTGAATTCAGCTAACTCCTCATGAATTCCCATAAGACCTGCACGAAGCTGATTTTGACGCAGATTTTCAATTTTTCTTACGCTTTCAAGGCACATCACCGAAGCAAGTTCCCCTGCATTTTCCCCCGATACACCGTCTGAAACTGCCATTATAAACGGAGGCTCCAAACGCTTCTCTATCATACCTGCGGTCATAACGTGCCGTCCGATAAGCAAAGCGTCTTCATTATGAGGCATCACGCCTTTTTCCGTAATTCCGCAGCAATAGTACATCGTAGATCCATCCTTAGAAATAATTGCAAACTTATTTAACAGAGAATAAAGCACTCATTAATTTATAACTATCCACAACTTAATGGGTATTTTGTTTCCTGTATCCTCTGTCAAGCGGTAGCTCTTTGTGTCCGTATTCGTGGATTTTTCAGCATATAGCCATGTTACGCTAAAGTCTCAAAAAATTCAGTGGCTATATGCTGAAAAATTCACAAACACAGAGATTCCAAAGGGGTCACCCCTTTGGCAGGGGGGGACAGCGTCCTCCACTTAAATTGCAGACAGTGGTTAATTAATATATTCCGTAAAATCTTTTTCCGTTTTCACAGGTAATATCAATAAGCTCCTGAACATCCATGCCCTTTACCTCTGCCGCCGCTGCCGCCGTATAGGCTATCATGGAACTGTCGCAGCGTTTTCCGCGGAATGGAACAGGCGCCATATACGGGCAATCCGTCTCCAAAAGCAGCCTGTCCACAGGAACTTCCGCCAATGCTTTCAAAGCTTTTTTGGCATTTTTAAAAGTCAGAACTCCCGTAAAACCTACGTACATTCCAAGTCTTACTATTTCCTTTGCCGTTTCCGCCGACCCGCTGAAACAATGAACAACGCCTTCCGGCTTATGCTTTTTAAGTATATTCAAAGTGTCCACACAGGCATCGCGGCTATGGACTATCACAGGAAGGTCAAGCTCATCGGCAAGCATAAGCTGCTCCTCAAAAAGCTTTATCTGCTTCTCACGGCAATATCCATCATAATGATAGTCAAGACCGATCTCTCCGATAGCTCTGACTTTTTCAGAACCAAGTGCTGTCTCCCTCACAATATCAATGTAATTTTCCGGATTTGTATCAACGCTGTCGGGATGAACTCCCGAAGCAGCGTAAATATATCCGTATTCTTCGGCAAGAGCGGCATTTTTTTTCGTATCTTCAACCGATGAAGAGGCAAGCATAACATACGCGACACCTATTTCAGGCAGCCGTTCAAGAATCTCCGTTCTGTCATTGTCAAAGGCATGGTCGGCATAATGAGCGTGAGTATCGAATATATTTACCATTTTGTTATTCATCTTCCTCATCGCCGCCTTCGTCAAAGCTGTAATACTTCTCTTTAAATTCATCTATAAATACCTGATCAGGAATAAAGTCCTCGTAAGCCTTCTCACCGCCCATAATGAGGAAAGTGCCGATAGTATTACCTTTTTCCAACATATTTTTGATAGCAGCCTTACGTTTTTTATAGTCTACCGCGGTAATATTGGTGTCTGTCATGTTGACAAGCGTATTGAAGCTTGTATCGAGATTATCGGAAACTCTCATACCGCTTGACTGATTGAGCATCGAGGAAAAGACCGAGCCGACTACGTAAGCGCGCTCTGACTCTCCGTCACCGTAAAGGGAATAGGTTATAAGCTTTTCAACCTGCTCCGAATTCAGATACTGATCGGAACCATCACCGTTAAAGCCCGCAATATCCTCTGAAACAGGGTACGTAACGCCGCCGAGAATGTCGCATACTTTTATAAGAGCCTCTGAATCCAGCCTCATATATCTGTCAATGGTTATTCCGAACACTGACTGAGTAAACTCAACAGCCGAAGAAGCTCCGCCTGATTCATAAGCCGATGATATACTCTGCTGAACATCCCCGACAAGCGCAATAGTATTTGACGGTATTCCGACGAACACGACCTTTTTGTCTTTCGGAACAGACCTCATTAGCAAAAATGTTGAGGAAGCTTTTTTATCCGGTTCGTCAAGAATAAACAGTATGGTATGATTATCTGCATAACTGACAGTAGTAATCTGCCTTTTAGGAGGTTCCGGCAGTTCATCGCTGCCGCCCAGTATTCCCAAATGTCTGAGAAGCAGGAATGTACCGCCGCCGATAACAAGAATTCCTATGAATATCGTCAAAAGATACGGTACAGCAATGCTTCCGGATTTTTTTTTCTTTTTTGCCATGATAAAATTCTCCCTTCAATAACGAGCAGTATATTTTTCGCACAAAATATTCAACTGCTATGAATAAAAATATTTATCCAACTGTAAATGTTAATAATATCCAACGCAGAATAGTTTATCAACAGGGTTTTCAACATTTCAACAATCAGGCAATGTTAAAAAATGTTGAAGTTTGTCGTTAAACAAAACGTAAAACTTAGAGCCTGTTCAGCATATTTTTGTTGCTCACTGAAAGCGACGCTTTGAAATTATCTGATAAAAACACTTGCAAAATCCTGAAATTGTGCTATAATATAATTCAGGGCTTTGGAACGCTGAATTTAATGCTTTTTATCGCTTCGATCAACGCTGTTTTTTCAGTTCCCGCGCTGTCAATTACATTATAAACATCCTTGAGACCGAAACTGAAAATCGGTTTTCCCCGATGTTCGGCGTATCTTACCGTCTGCCCCGTACCCGAATGAGCTGATTCACTGTAAAAAGCAATAACAGCCGACGAATTATCCACCATAAAAAAATTCCTGTCACGATAAACGTGCGGATCTGCATTGAATCCGCCCTTTTTTCCATAAATCATGTTTCGGTTATCGCATGTGGTGATAAGCAAATCGGCATGGCGCTCCACATGTTTCAGAAGCTCGGTATTCTTAGCGCTAAAGCCGTCGGCATGCCTTAAATAAGGCATTATACCTATCAATTTACATTCCGAAGCAAATCTTTTTCGCGCGATAACATAATCGGCTGCCCACAAATCGGCGCCCTCGGCAAGTCCGGAAATCAATGTGGTATAACCTTTATCCATTACTATATCAATATAACGTTCAAGCATCAGCTTCACAGCGGTACAGGTTATTTCCATCATACACGGATCATTTCTGTAAGGAGCAATTAACTTTTCACGGTGACCTGTTACACAAACCGCAGTATCACGCCGTATGCAGATCTCAAGCGCAGAATATACAGGCAGTCCCGTCATATTTGAATAAAACATATATTAATTTCCTATCTGCATATAAATTACATGCATGTTAATTGTACCATATTATGAAAAATTTTGCAAGTATTTTTTTTGCTTGTAACTGTTTTTTAATAAAATCCCGTACTGAAAGGACGACAGCAATATGAAGCCATATCTTAAACGCGCATGGGCAGAGATTTCCCTGCCACAGCTGAGAAAAAATTACGGCATTATAAAGAATCTTAACTCCCCTCCAACCGAAGTAATGGCGGTGGTCAAGGCAGACGCTTACGGTCACGGAGACGAGCATATAATACGCTGTCTTGCAGATGACTGCGGCGTAAAATATTTTGCCGTTTCCAATCTTGACGAGGCTCTGACTGTAAGAGGATTCTGTCCCGAAGCAGATATACTTATTCTCGGATATACTCCGCCGGAATATGCCCACGAGATCTCCACGAACAACATTATACAAGGGGTTGTTTCTGAGGAATATGCGGAAGCTTTAGCAAAAAACACTCCCGACCCTATCCGCTGTCATATAAAATTAGATACGGGTATGGGACGCATTGGACTGAAATACGCTCTGCCGGAGGACTGCGCAGCCGAAGTTATGCGAATAATGCATATTGAAAAAATCTCGGCGGAAGGCATTTATACTCACTTTGCCGCAGCAGACAGCGATTCTCCCGATAATATTTCCTACACCGACCGTCAGGAGAAATTTATACTCGATACAAATGAAATCCTGCTGAAACACGGAATACATTTTCCTCATGTACACTTTATGAACAGCGCTGCCGTCTGCTACAGAAATACACCGAAAAGCACTCTCGCAAGAGCCGGAATAATTCTCTACGGACTTCATCCCGATGCGTCTCTTCCTATCCCTGATGGACTTGAACCTATTATGGAGCTTAAAGCCGTGATTTCTCAGGTCAAAACCGTAAACGCAGGCACATGTATCAGCTACGGACGCACTTTCACTGCCGACAGAAAAATGCGCATAGCTACCGTGACCATTGGTTATGCGGATGGTTATTCACGTCTGCTTTCCTCAAAAGGAGAAATTCTTGTACACGGAAAACGCTGCAAAATAGTCGGCAGAGTATGTATGGATCAGCTGATGATAGATGTGTCAGCCGTTTCTGAAGCAAAATCCGGCGACATAGTAACTCTTATCGGACGTGACGGTGACGATAGGATAACCGCTGACGACCTCGCCTCATTGTACGGTACAATAGGCTATGAGGTAGTATGCGGAATTTCCAAGAGAGTACCGAGAATCTATATATATTAAACGGAGGTATATTATGAAAGCAATGACTATATCATATGAAGTCGGCAATAACCTTTATTTGAATTTAACAAATCAATGCCCGTGCGCTTGTACATTCTGCATAAGAAACAATGCCGACGGAGCATACGGTTCCGATCCGCTTTGGCTTGAACATGAACCGACCATGGACGAGATTCTTGCAGACCTTCTGAAACGTGACCTTTCAAAATACTGCGAAATAGTTTTCTGCGGATACGGCGAACCTACATGCCGCCTTGACATACTTATTAAAACGGCAGAATGGCTCAAATCAAAAGCGGACGGCGTTAAACTCCGCATAAATACGAACGGTTTGGGAGACCTTGTAAACGGACGCTCCATAGCAGAGGAGCTTTGCAGCGTTATTGACATAATTTCAGTAAGCCTGAATGCAGGTACTAAAGACGAATACATGAAAGTTACACGTCCGAAGTTTGAAAACGCATGGGAGGCAATGCAAAAATTTACTGCCGACTGCGTTAAAACAGGTAATTCCGAAGTCGTTATGTCGGTTGTAGACGTTATCTCCGCAGAACAGATAAACGCTGCAAGGGCAACTGCCGAATCCCTCGGCGCAAATCTTCGCGTCCGTAAATATGACGAATAAATAATGATTATTAACGCCATAGTTTTTATGATTTTTTCATAATAACTATGGCGTTGTTTTATTTTATGTAATACAATTTCTACGCGGACAAGCTCTCATTATTCGCTCTGTTTTTTATTACTCCGAATATCACAAAAGCAAACGATAAAACTATACCGAACGCAAATCCTAACGTATGCGTTAAAAAAGATGACCAATTATCATTAGCTATAAAGAAATATACTATGACTGTAAGAACATCTATCCTATACCATTTGAACTTGAAACGTTCAGGAAAACGAAGATAACTAACAATAAGTACAGCAATAAGTGCAAATATTCCGCCGGACGCTCCTCCTCCATAAGTTGGTTCTGAACTTGATACAAGCCACGAAAAAGCAATTCCGCCAAGTATATCGCTGCAATAGAAAAAGAATAAGGTTTTCCATTTACCGATAAACGGACTGATCAGGGAACCAACAGCCAGCAATCCTATTATATTTCCGCATAAATGATACAGACCGTAATGAAGTGATGACGAAGTAATCCACCGGTAATATTCACCATTTATGAACTTAAGACTGCACGATCCAAGAATATCATTTATTTCCGGTTTAAACTCCTTGATAATATATATAATAACAAAAACAAATGAAAGAACAACAGCGACAGCATTATTTTTAAACCATTTAAATGCCGCTTTCATATTTCGTCCTCTTTCTTAAACGATTCCGGAACTGTCACACATTTTACGGCGAAATATCCGGCTTTTTTCAGTGATTCGGCACATTCCTCCGCTTTTTCCTCCGTTTCAAAAATGCCGAAAACCGCCGAGCCGCTTCCTGTCATGCATGCAGCTCCTGCACCGAACAAGATCATTCGCTCCTTGATGTCTCTCACCTCGCTGATATTTACGGCGGATTCAAACAAATTTCCGATATACTTATAAACCTCCGACTGCGACTCTGCCATTACCCTCGCAAGACCTCCGGCATCAGGATGCTGCGGATTTTTCAGCTCGTCTATAGCCTTATACGCTTCGGCTGTCGAAACGCCCTCTTTTCCCTTTGCAATTACAAGTATTTTTCCCGAATAATCGGAAATTTTACTGGTTTTCTCACCGATTCCCGTGACGTAAGCCGTACCGCCTATGAGGAAAAACGGTACGTCCGCACCGAGCTTTTCAGGCGTTGAATAGCTTTTCCCCGTAAGCTCCGAAAGACAGTACAAAACTGCCGCTGCATCGGTACTTCCGCCGCCCATTCCTGCCTGAGACGGTATTCCCTTTTTTATATGTATACGGCAGCCTGCGTCAAGAGCGTTTTCCGCCAAAAACTCACGCGCCGCCTTATACGCGATATTGCGCTCATCGCACGGTATGGGATCTGCTGAAACAAATCTTTCGGGAACTTCGCAGCTAAGTTCTATACCGCTTTCCGTCAGTTCCACTGTGACCTCATCGTAAATTCCGACAGTCTGAAAAACGCTTTCAATGGAATGATAACCATTCGGAAGCCTGCCGGTCACATCAAGCGCAAGGTTGATCTTTGCAGCCGTCTTAACTCTCATTTTTCTCAGCCTCCAAGCGTCTCAGGAAATCCTCGATACGGCTCATGGCTTCCATAAGATGTTTCAGAGAATACGCATAAGATATGCGTATATAACCCTCTCCCGATTCACCGAAAGCGCTTCCCGGAACAACGGCAACTTTCTCCTCAAACAGCAGTCTTTCGCAGAATTCCTCGCTGGTCAGTCCGGTACTTCTGATACACGGGAACACATAAAACGCTCCTTCCGGATTAAAACAGGACAGTCCAATCCTGTTGAATTCACTTACAAGATAGCGGCGGCGTATATTGTATTCGTCAACCATTTTCGCTATCTCGGAATCGCAGGAATTAAGCGCCTCGATAGCCGCGTTCTGGCTTATATATGGACTGCACATTATCCCGTACTGGTGTATCTTGAATATCTGATGCACTATCGGCTCCGGAGCTGCCACATACCCCAGTCTCCAGCCGGTCATGGCATATGCTTTAGAAAAACCGTTGACATATATAGTACGTTCCGCCATATCGGGCAGTTCGATTATTGAACAGTGACGTCTGCCGTATGTAAGCTCAGAGTAAATTTCATCGGACAACACCATAATGTTAGTATCGCGGAGAAATTCAGCAATCGGCTCTAAGTCCTCCTTTGTCATGATAGCTCCCGTAGGATTATTAGGAAACGGAAGTATCAGGAGCTTGGTACGTTCGGTTACTTTGCTTTTAAGATCGTCAACCGTAAGCTTAAAATTGTTTTCTATCCTTGTCGGTACCGGTACGGCAGCTCCGCCCATAAGTTCTACCAAAGGCGCATAGCAAACAAAACACGGCTCTACGATGAGAACCTCGTCGCCGGGGTCGATAATTCCTCTTACAGCAAGGTCGATAGCTTCCGAACCGCCAACGGTAACGATTATTTCAGAATCAGCGTTATATGTTACTCCGTGTTTTTTCTCAATATGCTTTGAAAGCGCCTTTCTCAAAGGAGCTATTCCAAGATTCGGACCGTAAACGATATGTCTCCGTTCCAGAACTTGTATTGCCGCCTTACGTATAACCCACGGCGTAGAAAAATCGGGTTCGCCTACGCCAAGAGAAATCACCCCCTCCATAGTTGCTGCAATATCAAAGAACTTTCGTATTCCGGAGGGTTTGATATTCTTTATTTTATTTGAAAGAACCTTATCATAATCTATCACTTTTAACCCAATCCCCTTTCATCGGTATCATCATCATCGATAAAAATACCTTTTTCCTTGTACTTTTTGAGAAGGAAATGAGTAGACGTAGACAAAACGCCGTCAATCGTCGCAAGTCTTTCCGAAACAAAAAATGCAACATCTTTAAGAGTGCTTCCCTTGACTTCCACCGACAAATCATATGCGCCCGAGGACATAAGACTTACGCTCTCAACCTCATCGTACATCATTATAGTTTTCGCAATATCGTCAAATCCGCAGTCGCGCTGCGGAGTAACTTTAAGCTGTATAGTGGCATATACTGTTGTACTGTCAAACTTTTCATCATTCAATATGACGCTGTATCCTCTGATAATTCCCGCTTCTTCAAGTTCGCGTATCTCAGCTGCCGCCTCCTCGGGAGCAATCCCGAGCATTTCACCCATAGCAGTATTTGAAATGCGGGCATTTTGCTGTAAAATTCCGATAATTTCGTTTTTCATAGTGCAATTTCCTTTCATTCATGCAAATCAATTTTATTATGCCGTACTATGTGATGAACAGAGATCAGCGTCCCCTGACAAAATGCCTCATGGGTAAAATTGATTTGTGTGTGATAGCTTTAGATTTTTATAAAGTTAGGTTTTCTGTTTTTGAAATAGCAGACATGATCGAAGCCGGCAAGTTTTGCGATCTCCGTACCGTCTGCGATATTCGAGCCGAGGTCGGCGACTTTATGAGCGTCCGAGCCTATGGAGATAACTTCTCCGCCAACTTCCCTGAACATCTTTACGTATTTCAGCGACGGGAACGGACTTCCGTAGCCCTGTCTGATACCGGAAGTATTTATTTCGATACCCTTTCCGTTTTCGGCGAGAGTTTTCAGGCTGTCATAAATAATATCCTCATACGGCGTGAAATCGGGTTCGATATCGTGGCGTATCTTCATATATCTGCCGCAGTAGGTGAGATGACCTAAAACGTCGAATTTTCCCCATTTGCAGAGTTCGCTTATCTCCAAAAAGTAACTTTCGAGAAGCTTATGGAGTTCGTCGGAAGTCATGTTGCGGTAATTTATGTAGAAAAAGTCGGGAGCGTTTCGTATCTGATGAATGGAGGCGATAATGAAGTCAAGACGAGAGTCGGCGGCAACTTTTTCGGCGATTTCGAGATCGTGTACAGCCTGACCGAGTTCAGTTCCGCAAATAAGATCAAATCCGTCGAATCTTTCTTTAAGAGCGGTAACTGCCGAGACGGAGGATTCAAAATCAGCGGCGTAGTTAAAATATTCGAAAAATTCCGTATTGGCGTAATGTTCTTTCGGATACCAGCAGTTGCATTCGCAGTGGTCTGTTACCGCGTATGCCGCAAGTCCCAGTTCTCTTGCACGTTCTATCATACCATTAATATCAGCCTCTGAATCCATAGAATACTGCGTATGTGTATGGCAGTCAATAAGAGCCATTAAAATCATCCCCTGTTAATTCAATATGTAATCATTATACCATATTATGAAGAAAATATCAACAGGCGCGGAGAGAATTTCGGAATTTTATTTTTTCAGCGTGAACATGAATGCAGCGACACGCTGCTTAGAACTTGTGTTCATAGGATTTATGCGTGGATTTTCGAGCATAATTTTACCAAGAGCAAGGCGAAAAAGCGAAAGCATACTGCCGTATGGTGAGTTTTTTCAACGCAGCTATCGGTAAAATTTGCCGAAAAGACGCGTGCAATATCCTATGAACACAAGCTCTTATACCATATTAGTTTCAAAATTGCAACAGACGAGGAAATAATTTTTATATACCCTGTTGCAATTTTGAATCCGATATGATATAATATTAAAAGGTGTATTTTTGAATTTACAGATCCAAAAACGGAGGTATTTTTATGAGAGCTGTAGTAACAGTAATAGGTAAGGATAATGTTGGCATTCTTCATAAAGTGAGCGGAGTTTGTTCCGATATGGGCGCAAACGTTATCGAAGTAACTCAGAGCGTTCTTCAGGATATGTTCGCTATGATAATGCTTGTGGATATTACCGATATGACTAAGGATTTTTCTCAGCTTGCAGACGATATGGCAAATCTCGGCGAAAAGCTCGGACTGTCAATACATACCATGCATGAGGATATTTTCAATTCAATGCATAATATATAATCGTCTGCACAGAAAGGAATCTGCAAAATGCTTAATGTATATAACATACTTGAAACAATACGAATGATTCAGGACGAATGCCTTGATATTCGTACTATTACCATGGGCATATCTCTTCTCGACTGCATAGATACCGACATAGACAAGGCATGCGAAAAGGTGTACGGCAAAATAGTCACAAAGGCAGGAAATCTTGTATCCGTCGGTCAGCGCATAGAAAAAGAATACGGCATACCGATAGTTAATAAACGTATTTCCGTTACCCCTATTTCTATGCTTGCAGCCGCATGCCCCAATGAAAATCCGGTGAAATTCGCAAAAGCTCTCCAAAGGGCGGCAGATACATGCGGAGTAAATTTCATAGGAGGCTATTCCGCGCTTGTACATAAAGGCTTTTCCGCAGGCGATGAAGCCCTTATCCGTTCTATTCCGGAAGCTCTTGACGTTACTCAGAATATCTGCTCATCGGTCAATATCGGTTCGACGAAATCCGGAATCAATATGGACGCCGTAAAGCTAATGGGACAAATAGTCAAGGAAACCGCCGAAAGAACTGCCGACCGCGATTGTATCGGCGCTGCAAAGCTTGTTGTTTTCTGCAATGCCGTTGAAGATAATCCGTTTATGGCAGGCGCTTTTCACGGCATAGGCGAACCCAACTGCGAAATTCATGTGGGCGTTTCGGGACCCGGAGTCGTCCGCTCTGCTCTCAGCAAATACCCGGACGCTTCAATAAACGAACTTGCAGACATTATAAAAAAGACAGCGTTCAAAATTACGCGTATGGGTCAGCTGGTCGGAGCAAGAGCGTCCGAATTGCTTGACGTGCCGTTCGGTATAGTTGATCTTTCACTCGCTCCCACTCCCGCTGTCGGCGACAGCGTAGCTCATATTCTTGAAGAAATGGGTCTTGAAATGTGCGGAACTCATGGCACTACGGCATGTCTCGCTATGCTGAACGATGCCGTTAAAAAAGGCGGCGTTATGGCTTCATCAACAGTCGGCGGACTTTCGGGAGCGTTTATTCCTGTTTCAGAGGACGCAGGAATGATAGACGCTGCGGTTGCAGGAGTTCTGAGTCTTGAAAAGCTTGAAGCCATGACAGCAGTTTGCTCTGTCGGTCTCGATATGATAGTTGTCCCCGGCAGCATATCCCCCGAAACAATTTCAGCCATTATTGCAGACGAAGCCGCTATAGGTATGGTCAACACAAAAACAACGGCTGTCCGTCTTATCCCCGCTGTAGGCAAAAAGGAGGGAGAAACGCTGGAATTCGGCGGACTTCTCGGAAGCGGCCCTGTTATGCCTATCAAGGAAAAATCATCTGCTAAGTTTATTAATCGCGGCGGACGCATTCCTGCTCCGATGCATAGTTTAAAAAATTAATGTAAATGAATAACTTTGACAATATCCTGAACCTTTTCGGACTTCCGAAAGCTTTGGAAATAACTGAGCTAAAAAAAGGTCACAGCAACCGCACATATGATGTTAAAGGCAGCGGCGGACGATATATTCTTCAATCGCTTAACAAAAATATTTTCGAGTTCCCGCAAAGGATAATGAACAATATTTCGTCCATTGAAAGGGCGTTTGAGAAATATCCCGAAAGCGGCATTGAGATTCCGCACTATATTTACATTAACGGCAGGAATTATACTGAGTATAACAATGAAGTTTGGCGTATTTACGAATATATCGAGGATTGCGCAGACGGTACAAAAAATTTTTTTGAGCAGGGTCTAACAGTCGGAACATTTCTTCGTATCGTAAATTCAGCAGATATTCGGTTTGAGGATTGTATGCCGCGGCTTCATAACTTTAACATTGACGGTTTACCGAAACGCAATATTCACGGCGACACAAAGTCGGACAATATTATTTTCGGAAAAAAAACAGCAATAATTGATTTTGACACCACTATGGTAAATCACGTTTGTGTAGATTACGGCGATATGATCCGTTCAATTACCACAGATTCTTTTGATTTGAAAAGAATTTATGAAGCTACAAAAGGATTTGCTAATGGCGTTAACGGGCTTCTTACGTATGATGAGATAAAGTCTCTGTATTTGGGTATCGTTCTTATAATTAAAGAACTCGCAAAACGTTATCATGAAGGCGTAAAAAATTTCCCTAACAAACCACCCGAACAGTGTCTTGAAAGGGAAAAGAAGCTTATTTTACAGCTTGATGAATTTTACAGGCACGAAAACGAAATAATCAGCATTATCAATAATTGCTTCGGATATAAGGATAAAGAGCAGGAATGAATATAACCACAGACGATGTTCGCAAAATTTTAGCGATAACATTAGCAAGTTCATAGGCATCTTCTTTTTTGAAATGTCTGATATTAATTTTGTTTCCCTCCTGTGTTTTTTAATAATATTACATCACCTCTGAATATCGGTTCAGAGGTGATGTTTTTTACGATATGGATTTTGTTACTTTACTTCAATAGTCCAGCCGAAAGTATCTTCTATCTTGCCCCACTGGATACCGGTCATTGTATCATAGAGCATCTGTGAGATCTTTCCGATCTTATTGTCATTGATCTCCATAACCTTGTCGTTCCACTTCAAATGACCGACAGGAGAAATTACTGCGGCTGTACCGGTGCCGAATACCTCTTCAAGCTTGCCTGCATCGTAAGCGTCGGAAATTTCCTGAATAGTGATACGTCTTTCCTCGACCTCGATACCCTTTGCCTTGCAGACTTCAATTGCGGATTTTCTTGTGATACCGGGGAGAATGCTGCCCTGAAGCATAGGTGTGACTACCTTGCCGTCAATCACGAAGAAGATATTCATAGCGCCGACTTCCTCGATATACTTCTGCTCAACGCCGTCAAGCCAGAGTACCTGAGAATAATTCTGCTTGTGAGCCTCGTCCTGACCGATAAGGGACGCTGCGTAGTTTCCGCCTGTCTTGGCAAATCCCATACCGCCTCTTACTGCACGGACGTACTTGCTCTCAACGTAGATATTTACAGGGTCAAGACCGCTCGCGTAATATGCGCCTGAGGGAGAAAGAATTATAATAAACAGATAATGTTCGCCGGGCTTAACGCCGAGGAACGGATCGCAGGCAAAAATGAACGGACGGATATACAGGGACTCGCCGTCCTTTGAGGGTACCCAGTCCTTTTCAACGCTAAGCAGCTCCATAAGGCACTGCATACCAAGTTCCTCGGGAAGTTCGGGAATAACGAGACGTTCGTTGGACTTGTTAAGTCTTTTGAAGTTCTCCTCGGGACGGAAAAGCTGAATCTTGCCCTCTGCGGTACGATATGCCTTAAGTCCCTCAAAAACCGTCTGACCGTAATGCAGACACATTGCGGCAGGTGAAAGCTCAATAGGAGCGTATGGCTTTATTTCAGGATCATGCCAGCCTTTTCCCTCGTCATAAGGCATTACCAGCATATAGTCAGTAAAAATATGTCCGAAGCCAAGCGCATCTCCGGGCTGCGGCTTTTTCTTCAAGGTTTCTGCTTTTGTAAATTTGATTTCCATTTTATATACCTTCTTTTATTTTAATATAATCAGCAGTATACATCTGCTCTGTTAGCGGAGAAATAGTTTTTTTCATAAATTTTTTTACATATCATCGTACCTGCGGCGGCTGCACCGATAAGCAGAACAGCGGCTGAAAGTGAAACGGTAAGAGCTAAAACAGCTTTTTTTGACATAATTATAACCTCCGTAATTATATTCCGTCAGCAGACCTGTCCGACAGCTTATTCGCTGCCGAAACGTCCAGTATAAAATGCTTACATAATAATTATATCACATCAGCTTAAAAATTGCAATAGGCGCAGGAATAATTTTCGTTTGATTTTTTCAGCAAATCATTCTACATTTCAACTCTGTATCCGGCATACACCGCAGAAACAACCATACCGACACTATCACGTTCGGATACGACAAGATGCAGTCTGTATCTTTTGGAATCTCTGCCAAGAAATTCCTCCGTTATATAATTTTCATTCATAAGTCGTTTTTGAATTATAGCAGAATCGAAAAATTCCGCCGCTTTCTCTTTGCATTCATAAGCGGCAAAGCGATCAACAAAAAGCTCCCCTAATTTCGAAAACGCTCCTGTTTCGGGTATATCGGACGCTATAAAATCATGCTGCTTCAATACCGTATAGCAGTCATCGGCAAGAGATATATAGTACACTCCGGAATAAACTCTGACAAGAGATCTGATGATTTGCCTTTGTATTTTTTCCTCCTCCATTCTTTCACTTTCATCATAAATGATAAAGCTTGCATATATATGCTCATCCGCCTTGTAAAGCATGGTGAGAAGATGTATGTAGCGTTTCGCCAAAGGTACTTTATACTCTACGTCAACTGCCGTTATGCCCTGTTTAAAAGCGTAAATCAGCTTACGTCTGCTTTTCAGCAATTCTATATCCCCTCTGCAATTTTCAATGCGCTGATCACTGAACCAAGCATGAGCCATATCATCATAATATGCAGGAATAGAAATTCCAAGTTCCGATGTAAAATTTATTCCATTTTTGCCCATTATGGACTGATTTAAAAAGCCCTCCGTAAGATCAACGGTAAAAAAAGCATCGCTCCCGATAGCGAGCGCTTTCCTATACTGCCGGCGTTCTGCGCACAGCCGTTTTTCTAAAGCCTCCTGCTCCGTGATCTCATTTAATGAACTGAGAATATATTTACTCCCATCCGAAAAACTCAAAAGCTTTGTTTCACACCGAAATGCTGCCATACTGCCGTCCTTATTAATATTATGAAAAACAAATTCAACATGGTCGCCGGGATTTACAAGTTTTTTCGACGCTTCTCTGACTACCATTTTATCCTCAGGAACGATCCACGACATTACGTCAAAATTTAAATTAATCGCCTTATTTTCGGGAACATTGAACATTCGCCGCCCCTCACGATTAAAAAGAAGTATTTTACGTTCCGGAATTGTATACGCGAGTATTCCGCAGCCAAGAAGCTCCGTCATCTCAATGTTTATACTGCTTAATTTCTCGTTTTTTCGCCTTAAATCAACGGATTCAGCCGAATAATTTACACTCATGACGCTCCACCTCTTTCAGGTTCTGATTATTAAGAACCGCAGCAGCTTATTAAATTCAGTATAACACATTATACAGAAAATTGCAATAGTTTTTTATTTGCTCCAACAAAATAAAACCGATATACCGCAGCAAAGCGATATATCGGTTTAAAAAGTGAGACATGAGGGATTTGAACCCTCGACCCTACGCTTAAAAGGCGTATGCTCTACCGACTGAGCTAATGTCTCATAGATGTCTCAAACATCTTTATAAATTATACTAAAAAAAACATGATTTGTCAAGCGAAAAAATAAAAAACGTCGTTTTTTATATTTTTATTATATAATCAAAGGTGTTAATTGTGCAATAATACAAAACTAAAAATAATCCTTGACTTTTAATACAAAGAGTGGTAAAATATATATTGTTGTGATGTGCTTGTAGCTCAGCTGGATAGAGTGACTGGCTACGAACCAGTAGGTCGGGGGTTCGAATCCCTCCAGGCACGCTCATTATAGCCGATACATTTTTTAATGTACCGGCTTTTTTGTTTTAATACAAAAACCTATATATAAATCAGCTTTTAGAACTCGGACAAAAATAAACAAAGAAAATACTTGACATGTTACAATTGTTAAGATATAATTCTATTATACTCATGTTATCTATACTACGGAATCAGGGTTTGAATTGCTGCTGTATACCGCAGTTACGACAATGATATATATTATCGGACGTATTGTAACCGATAAATAAACCAGTGTCCTCAATCTTAAATTTATTATTTTAACAACAAATGGAGGGAAATCATGTCAAACATAATTGAAATACAAAACGTAATCAAAGAATTTAAAGTACTTAATCGCCGCGAAGGGTTAAAGGGCAGTCTGAAAGACCTGTTTTCACGAAATTACAAAACGGTACGTGCCGTTGACAACATTTCAATGACAATAGCACAAGGCGAGATAGTCGGCTACTTAGGACCAAACGGAGCTGGAAAATCTACTACCATAAAAATGATGACAGGCGTTTTAGAGCCTACTTCCGGTCAAATAACCGTTAACGGAAACCTCCCTTACAAAGACAGAACAAAAAATGCACAGGAAATAGGCGTAGTTTTTGGTCAGCGTTCGCAGCTTTGGTGGTCGCTTCCGCTGATAGAATCGTTCAAACTTCTGAAAGACATTTATCAAATTCCGGACGAAGACTATAACAGCATAATTAAGCTTTACAAATCGCTTGTAGACATAGAACAGCTTCTGCACAAGCCGGTACGTCAGATGTCTTTGGGTCAGCGCACCCTAAGCGATATACTTGCCGCTTTTCTTCACAATCCTAAAATTGTGTTTCTTGACGAGCCTACCATAGGGCTTGACGTTTCCATGAAAAATAAGATACGTACGCTTATTCATGCTCTTAATAAGGAAAAAAATACAACGGTCATTTTAACGACCCACGATATGGGAGATGTTGACGCACTCTGCCGCCGTATAGTTATCATCGACAAGGGAAAAATGCTCTACGACAACGATATAGAACATCTGAAAGGTTTCTTCGGTTCATACCGCACTTTAAAAATACGTCCGGATGGAGATATTACAGTCAACT
Source organism: uncultured Ruminococcus sp. (assembly GCA_910584195.1). Classification (GTDB taxonomy): domain Bacteria; phylum Bacillota; class Clostridia; order Oscillospirales; family Ruminococcaceae; genus Ruminococcus. Next base: position 109,908 of record CAJTYV010000009.1, read on the forward strand.
TGGAATCATTAAAAAAGGAGCTTGCCGGCTATTCCGTCTCTGTAACTGCCGATGACGAGTGGCTCTCCATACTTGTAAACGAGGATAAAACAAAAGTTATGGATGTCCTCAACGCAATTCAAATGTCTCAAACTATCCGCGATATGAAGCTTGAGGAAATTTCCACAGAGGAGGTCATCAGAAAAATTTACGAGGAGGGTGTGAAATGAAACTAAAAAAATATTTTGCGCTCACAAGGGCAGGAATACTCGAATCGTTTCAATTCCGCCTTGCAATGCTCGTTATGGTCACCGGAAATCTGCTGTACCTTACGGTAGTATACTTCCTTTGGAAAGCAATTTATGCGTCCTCTGGAACAGACATTGTTAGTGGCATGACGTTTTCCGATACCCTTATATACCTTGTTCTTGCAACAGCCCTTTTCAACTTTATGGAAATGTACGCCGTATGGGAAATAGGGCGCAATATTCAGTCGGGAAAGATCGTTCTCGATCTGCTGAAGCCCATGCCGTACAGAAGCTATCTGTTCTGGTCATATTCAGGAACATTTGTAACTCAGTTCTTTGCGACCTTTCTGCCAACATTCATCATCGTCTGCATCGTGACGGGCGGAGCTGTTCCGTTCGGCATAAACCTGCTGTACTTTATAATTTCGGTTATAATGGCAATTATGATAAATTACAGTATCGACTTCATGACAGGGACTATCTGTATTTACACCGAATCAATATGGGGTATAAATATCATGAAACAGGTCATCGTTCTGCTTTTTTCGGGCGCGACAATACCACTCGCATTTTTCCCGGAAACGCTGAAAAGGGCTGTAAACTATATGCCGTTTCAGGCAATTTACAACACTCCCCTTTCTATACTTTTAAACGGAAGTCCAACAGTCGGAACTATTCTCCCAGCCCTCGGAATACAGGCGTTTTGGTGCGTTATTTTATTTGTATTGAGCAATTTATTTTGGAAGCTCTCGCTTCGTAAGATCACCGTGAACGGAGGCTGAGATATGAAAAGAAAAGGCTTAAGATTTTATCTGCGCATATACTGCAAAATACTTGCGCAGGACTTAAAAAGCAAAATGAGCTACCGCGCAGACTTCATCATATCAACAATAGGCATGATATTTACTAATATAGCGGGATTTGTCAGCTTTTGGATATTATTCCGCAGCTTTCCCGAAATAAACGGCTGGAGCTACTATGAAATGCTGTTTCTTTACGGCTTTTCATTGGTTTCACTTACTCCCGTACAGTGTTTATTCGACAACAACTGGAGTTTGCGCATGCACGTATATTCGGGTGATTTCATAAAATACTGTTTCCGACCTATCAATTTGTTTTTCTACTATCAGTCGGAAGTTTTTGACATCAAGGGACTTGGGCAGTTTGCTTTCGGAATAGGAACTTTAATCTATTCATGGAACAAAATAGGACTCGGTTTCACGCCTCTTATGCTGTTGAAAATGATAATTTTCCTGCTCACTGCTTCTCTTATTATGATAGCTGTCATGAACGCAGCGGCTGCGACCTGTTTTTGGATAACAAATTCCTTCTACGTAATGGATCTTGCTCTGAAATTTAAAGATTACGCAAGATACCCGATCACAATTTTCAGTCCTGTTTTCCGCTTTATTTTTACTTTTTTGATGCCTGTTGCGTTTATCGCGTACTATCCAAGCCTTGTGATACTTCGTCCCAATGAAGTACCGATATTGTCATGGCTTTCGCCGCTGTTCGGCTGCCTGTTTTTCTATCTCAGCTATAAATTCTGGATGTTCGGAGCAATGCGCTACAGCGGTACGGGTTCATAATTAAGGTAACACTGCACAGAATTTGTGCAGTGTCAGTCTGTCAAAAAACCCCGAAACTGGAAGCAGAATCGGGGTTAAAATATTT
>CAJTYV010000010.1:0-78214 GCA_910584195.1 uncultured Ruminococcus sp.
GTGGTCGTTGTGGTTTCTGTAGTAGTTGTAGTAGGTTCTGTAGAAGTAGTTGTAGTGGGTTTTGTAGTAGTGGTCGTTGTGGTTTCTGTAGTAGTTGTAGTAGGTTCTGTAGTGGTGGTCGTTGTGGTTTCTGTAGTAGTTGTAGTAGGTTCTGTAGAAGTAGTTGTAGTGGGTTCGGTAGTGGTTGTTGTAGTGGGTTCTGTAGTGGTTGTTGTAGTGGGTTCTGTAGTGGTTGTTGTAGTGGGTTCTGTAGTGGTTGTTGTAGGTTCAGTAGTAGTGGTCGTTGTGGTTTCTGTAGTAGTTGTAGTAGGTTCTGTAGTAGTTGTAGTGGGTTTGGTAGTAGTTGTAGTGGATTCTGTAGTAGTGGTCGTTGTTGTAGTTTCCGTTGTTGTTACAGTAGTTGAAGTGGTGGTTTCCGGCGCTTCAATGTCAACATTAAGTTCGTTGCTTTCGACCAGCTTATTTTGATAAACGTATTTCAAGGATTCTTCAGTTGCAGTAACCTCGAAAGAAACATCGTTTCCTGATTCGTCCTTTGCATATACGGTACCTATATCCAACAAATCGCTTTCAAATAGCGGCTCTGTCCCTGCCATATAGATGTTAAGCCGGTTGGTATCTTCATTATACCGATATTCAGAAATCTTAATGCTGTTTTCAGAATTAAATGCAAAAGATACTTCAGCTTCTTCATCAGTATTGACTTCAAGACTTAACTGGAGTGAAGTGATTCCATCACTTGCTGCATTATCAGACGTCAATGTAATTTTTCCCGAATTATCAATTTTGACGCTGTTATTTGCTTCGGCAGCAGTTGTTGTACTGATTGCCAGTGCGCTGCCGAATATAAAAGCGGTAAATATACCAATTAGAAACTTATTAGTCATATTATGCTCCTTTTGCTCTGTTTTCATCAGTCAGCATCAATTGTGATTATCGGAAGTTCTTCCGGCACTGATTCAAACAATGTATCGCTTACCAATCGTTGACCTTCATTTGTAAGAGCGTTATTTACTCTGTAAAGTTCAGCACGTACATTTTTCGGAATTGTCATATTGTCCATTTGTTCCGGTTCGATCCAGTAGATCCATGTTCCGTCCGAAACATTCGCAATATTTCCGCTGTCCGGTACGTCTGCAAGAATTATCTGCTGAGCTTTGATGTTATTTTCCTCATCATAACCGCCTACGATATTTCCGTTCTTATCATAGAGAATAACGGTATTGTAAGCCGGGTTTCCTTTATATGCTCCTGTGAATATAAGCGAATCTTTTGGAATAACATCATCCGGTTCAGGACTGTATCTGTATTCTTTGCCGAGAGTACCGATAACTACTGATTTTTCTTCGCCGGCTCTGCGGAAATCAACATTATCTCCCGTTGCGCCGAGAACATCTATTTCGGATATGGAAACTGTGGTGTTTTTCTGATTGAGAATTACAAGTTTTACTGCTGTTGCAGAAAAAGTGCTTATATACTTATCATCGTCATTTGCAAAGTAAACAGTTTCGCTGCCCTTGAATTTACCCTCAGCTGTGAGAACCCATTCATTATTTTCCATTACGTATATCTCATATTCGCCTACTGATAAACCATCGCCGACGGTATATTTCATGCCTGTGGCTGTAAGCGTCTGATTGAAGTTTATAACTATTTCTGCCGAATCGCTGTTTACCTGCGGAGTGTATACCGTTTTCAGATCATGGTCAATTGCCTGTTCTGCCGGATTGCTTACAGTCTGTTCGCATGGCATTTCATCTGTGGATTCATTAACGATCGCATCAGCTGTAAGGTCTTTAGTATTGATGCTCCAGTAGGTTTTATCCATACTTCCATCGTGTTCAACCTTTACCGAGTTTGTAGTTACTGTTTCCGAGCGATTAAGGTATTTGTCTATAAGTGTGATTTTATAAAATACTGCGCGGTTATTCATGGTGGTAACCGTGTCGATAAATTCGGAACCTTCTGCAAATCCTACGGGAATCTCTTCAACTTTGCCTCCTGAAATGGTACAGCGGATTACTTCATAACCCAATATGTCATTTTCGGGAATATTTTCGGGTGTGAATTTAAGTTCAACCTGATTTGCCGCTGCGCCTATACCTACAGAAACATTTTTTATTGCAGATATTGAACCCTTGTTATCCAAAACGCTTCCTTTTCCATTCAGCGCATAAATGCGTGAATCGTCATTTGCATAGAAAATAGCGCGTGTTTCTTTTTCAAACTGTTCTGCATATTCAATTGTTGCCTCGTTTGGTTCTTTACCCCAGCGTTCAAAGAATTCGAGAACATTCTTGTTTGCCGCTGCGCATGCAAGACGCATGAGGTTCTGATCCGTACCGCCATTAAGTACAAGCTTTACGCCGTTCGGAGCAGGAGCCGCATTCGGGTTTCTTGAATATGTGTCAACTCGTGCATAGAAAAGATTGTCAAACTGTTCATTGTAATCGGAATACGTCTTATAGTTTCGTCCATTATCATAAGCCAGATGGAGCTGCCAGTACATTCCGAGCTGAGTTGCTATGTTGGAGCAATTACCCTTTGTTCCGGAAGTAACCTTGCTGTAAATGTTATCATATTTGAAACGCATACCTGTATTTGTATCTTTTGCCTGAGCAAGCTGTGCAAAATAGTTGTTTGTGATCTCTGCAACCGCATAGCTGCCTTGATTTATACAGTGTCCGATTTCATGGGCGATTCCCCAGCCAAAGTAACGTCCGCTTATGTATTTTCCGTCTTCATCGGCTACTACGGGCGTACAGTTTACCATGCCTCTTGTTTCGTTCCATTCAATGCCGATGTGATTTCCGGAAGCATACATGAATGCTCCCGAGAACATGCGCTGATAACGTATATTCTGATGTCCGTTAGGGATCTGATTTATTGCGGCTGGAGCAGAATCATTAAAACCTTTGTGCTGATAGAACAGATACATCATATCGTCCATTGATTTTATAGATCCGAGAAGAACTTCTGCTTTTTCTTCGCTTGTACCATTTCCTAATCCTGCAAGTATTTGAGGTGCGGGAAGTGAGAACATCATAGTATCAAGCATAATGTCCGAAGCGCCTAAGATGCAGTTTCTGACATCATAGTTCATGTCGACATTTCTGTTTCCGGAATTTTTATGAAGCTCATTATGGAGCGCTTCCATTTCTGCAACATGTTTTTCTAATTCTTTTACATATGCGACAGTTTTTTGCATACGTTCATTTTCATCAGTTACTTGATATAAATCAAGACGAGGAACTGCTGCGCCTCCGCTGACGCGGACTGCATATTTGTCGTTTGCATTATTACCCTGATACTGAATATAAACCGCACCGCCGTTTTCAGCGTCTGCAATTAACTTGTTCTTTGATACCGAGAAAGTATTCGGACCAACTTTAAGATTCGCACCATTGTATGTAACATCGCCGGATTCAGAATGATATTGAGTAAATATTACTCTTAACTGAGATTGATCGCCTGTACGTAATTTGTCGTTTCCGACATAAATTGTTATTTCGTCTCCGGCAGCTAACGAAACTCCGAGAGGCTGCCATGCATTAAGACCGCCTGTTTTATTGCTCTCGGCTTTAAGGTCGCAGTGTACTTCTACGGAATTACCGATCGACTCATCGTTAAGTATCTTTTCTGCCGTTTCAAGCTCACGCATCAAAGAAACTTTACCGGGATTTTCTTCGCCGAATTCATCGGGAGTATTAACTTTTTCGCGCAAATCGTCGATAGTTTCCTGTGTTACATCTTCTCTGAGAACCGTATGCAGATCGTCCTCGTACAAACCCATGATTTCATCTTTCAGAGGGTCATAATGATAGAAATAAACTTCTGAAACAGCAATTAATCTGACCCATCCGGTAGTAAGACAGATCTGTATCTTATCAGCTTTAACCTTTTGCGGGAATGTAATTACCTGATAAGGTCTGCCTTCCGCATCTCTCATAGAAGAAATATTAGCATTGAAATTAGCAATTTCTGTATTTTCATTCCAGCATTTTATTCTTACGTTGCTGTAGCTTGCATTTTGTGCTGAAATTAAAGTTATTGTGTCCATTTCATATGCTTCGTCAAAAGTATAAGTTAAACCCTTGTTTGTACCGTAATAGCTGCATCCGTCATCCCAATCGTTCTTTTGATAATAAGAAGCCGCATTTCTGTCTACAGTTCCCCATGCGGAGAAAGAGGAATCTGTATCTTGTTCACTGTCTACCATAAATCCGCTGCCTATTACGGCTGAAACAATATGGTCACTGTTAGGAACGCCGTTTTCATTACGGCAGATCATTTTGTATCTTGGCACTTCGGCAGGGTTTAGATCCTTTGTTTTTGCCAGAGTATGTATGGAAGCAGGACTTTCTCCAAGCTCGTTCGAACCTGTTACATAAATCTCATATTCCGTTATATCTTCAAGTTCCAAAATCGTATATTTATTTTCTTTAATATCAGAAATTTTAGTATATTCTTCATCGCTGTCTCTGAGTTTGTAGTAAACGCTATAAGAAAGCGTGTCGTCCATATTTTTCCAGCTTACGGAAATACTTTTATAATTTCCGGTTGCCGAAACTCCGTCAGGCTTATCCGGAGGACCGCTGGGGGTAGGCGTAACTTCAACGGAATCGCAGTAACCGCTTCTCCACTCGCCGTTAATTGATTGTACGCTTACTGTATAAGTTGTATAATTCTTGAGTTCTTTTTCTCCGAATGAAGAAACAGTAAGGGAATTTGACGAAGTAAGAACAGTTTCAGAAATACCAGCGGATTCTATTTTTACTTCATAACCTGTTACGTTTACACAAGGCTCCCAGTTTAAAGTAAATTGTTGACTTGCGGGTTTGGCTATAAATTTTTCGGGAATATCCATTTCGGGTTCTGGAATGCGATTTTCCATACCGTTTACAAATTCAACTTTACTGATTTCAGCAAGGTTATTATTGTTCTGCATAGCCGTTACTGTAAGAACGACTTTCTTAACCGCAACTTGTTTGCCCAGATGAACCTGAATGTTTCCGTTTGCATCAATATCGGCATAAACATTGCTTTCTTTAAGAAGCATGTGTACTTCGTTCGCCAAAGGAACGTCTTCGGACTGTTCTTCACCGTTTTCGTCTATATATGTAACGTTTATTAATGCCTCGGCAACAGGGTTCTCACTTCCGGTTTTAATAGTGATACCGTCAACGACAGAAGCGCCGTTTTCTTCTTCAAGATCCAATGTCAACGATATGGGATTTTCTTTTGAAATTTCTTCGTTATTTGAGGGCTGAAGAGATATTTTTTCTTCACCGTTCAGCATTTTTTCAACGCTGCCGTCTAAAACAGTGCTTTCGGAAACTTCCGCTTTAATAGCGAAAGGCGAAACAAATTCTTCAATTGCAGCTATTGTATCCTTATTTTCTTTATAGCTCTTTGAAAAGAACATAAGATCAACCAGATTTGTAAGACCATCGAAGTTTAAATCGGTAACGCAGTTTTCCGGAATGCTTCTTCCGTCAATGGCATCTATAAGAATGTTTTTATCATCATCGTCAATATCGCCGTCATTGTCGACATCACCGATCATGATAACTCCGGGGTGAAGGCTTCCTTCTTCATAGGAATATCCTCCGCAGAAACCGGTTGTAATTCTTAAGGAATACATCTTTTTTTCTACAGTGATATTCTGTACGTAAGAAGCAAATCCGTCAGCTTCAACTTTAAGAGTATATTCTCCGTCAGCGAGGTTATCAAAACTTATCTTATCTTCTATAGTATTTCCGATACTGATGATTTCGCTTTGGAAAAATCCATCGTTGTTTGTTAATGTTACATTAAAGTCAATGTCGTTATCAATTATCAGACCCGAACCAAATGAAACGTTTATTTTTCCTATTTCTTCCGCTTCGGTTTTTTCGTCTGCAATATAGGGTTCAATTTCTGCTATATCGCTGCTTTCGGTTGCAGCGGCTTCATCGGGGTCGGAAAAAGCGTTTGCATTAATACCGCTTGCAAAGCCCGACATCATGGATAATGCCAATAAGAAAGCAACTTTTTTCTTTAAATTACGTTTTCTCATTGTATCGTTCATAATTAATTTCCTTTCTGAATTCGGCAGTTTATATTATTATGTAAAACAGTCGTTTGTTTCAATAAATACACATCTATACACAAAATCAATTGAAATAACATACTGTCGTAATGCTTCTTAATAAGTTTGCCAAATATATTTTATTCTGCAGCGAATCGGAATATTTATTATTCCTCCCGTGTTTTCCATAATTATATTATAGCTGTTTTTATCAAAATGTTATACCCTATTTTTCGGACAAATACCTGTATTTTTCCGTTATTTTCCTTATGGCGGATAGTTTTCTACAACAGATCAATCGTTAAAACGTTTTGGATATTCTGTGTGATGAAATACAAAAAAATTTCCATAAATATTTTTACGACAGCGAGATATAATACTATCACGGCATCAATAAATTAAATTTAAGGAGAACAAAACAATGAGCAGCAAGAGTAACAACAGCGGTGTTATGACAGAAAAGGGCAGAGAGGCGCTTGAAAGATTCAAGATGGAGTCGGCTTCAGAGCTTGGCGTAAACCTTAAGCAGGGTTACAACGGCGACCTTACCTCACGTGAGGCAGGTTCTATCGGCGGACGTATGGTCCAGAAGATGGTAAACGCATATAAAATGCAGTAAGACTTTTAAAACCTCATAATAGAGAAGCATTACTAAAGGACTGCGCAGTTTATTCTGCGCAGTTCTTTCTATTTATATACTAGACCTCCTCGGAAACTAAAACGCACTATCTGACTTGTCTTTTTTGCGTTTTGCTTTGTCAGCTTTTCTTGCAAGACATACAGTATTCCTGCGAAAACCTGACTTTGCAAAACACAAAGATCCCTGCGCCATACAGCACATTTTAGTTTCCGAGGAGGTCTACTGATTCCTCATTAAAAACTTGACATTGGTGATTAGTATTAGAAACTGTATTCATAGGATAGGAAGAAATTAAAAAAACTTTCAAAAAACTATTGACATTTTTAAAGGAATATGGTATAGTATTACAAGTACTCGCTTTATTAATTTAAAGCTTTCAAGCTTTACATATTTGAAAGGACGTGATGATATGGGTTCCAAAGCCGCAACCTTTATAATACTGGGCGTATATGTTGCAGTAATGGTAGGTATCGGTTTTTATACCTCTAAACGCACAAAATCAACAAATGATTTCATGCTGGGCGGACGAAACGTGGGTTCGTGGCTGACTGCTTTTTCTTATGGCACGACTTATTTCTCGGCTGTTGTTTTTATCGGTTATGCCGGACAATTCGGCTGGAGTTACGGTATTTCCGCTACGTGGGTAGGAATAGGAAATGCAGTAATCGGCAGTCTTATACCGTTTTTCCTGATAGGACGAAGAACCCGCCTTATGACAAAGCATCTCGGAGCAAAAACAATGCCTGAATACTTTGAAAAACGTTTCGATTCAAAGGCTCTTAAAACCGCAGCCGCGCTTCTTGTATTTATTTTTCTTATTCCCTATACAGCTTCTGTATACAACGGTTTGTCAAGACTTTTCGGAATGGTGTTCGATTTGGGTGAAAACGGCGGTACGGTAATTATTGTTCTGATGGCTGTACTTTCGGCTATATATGTAACCTTGGGAGGCTACAAAGCAACAGCTCTGAACGACTTTTTTCAAGGTATAATAATGCTTATCGGAATAGCTACCGTAGTAGTTCTTACGGTTCAGAAGAAAGACGGATTTGCCGCTGCCGCAGAAGCTCTGAACAATATTTCCGACGGCAGTACGCCTGTAAATACTCTCGGTTCTCTTTTCGGACCCGATCCGATAAATCTTCTCGGCGTTGTTCTTCTTACTTCTCTCGGAACATGGGGATTACCCCAGATGGTGCAGAAATTCTACGCTATCAAGGACGATGCTGCAATAAAAAAGGGAGCTGTAATTTCAACGTTCTTTGCAGTCGTAGTAGCAGGCGGTTCTTACTTTATGGGCGGATTTGTACGTTTATACTGTACTCTTGATCCAAATGTGTCGGACAAAACTCTTATTGATGTTGTAAACGGCAAACCCTTATTCGATACTATGGTACCTGCGCTTATACAGCAGGCTCTGCCTAATATGCTTATAGGACTTATTGTGGTTTTGGTGTTGTCGGCATCGTTATCAACTTTGTCGTCTTTGGTTCTGACGTCAAGCTCTACTTTGACAAACGACCTTATCAAGCCAAGGGTGAAAAATTTCAACGATAAAAAGCAAATGATGTGCATACGTGTATTTATTGCAGTTTTTCTTGTTATATCGGTAATAATTGCCTGCAACAAAAATGCGTCTATTTCCACTCTCATGTCTTATTCATGGGGCGCTCTTTCAGGAGCTTTTCTCGGACCGTTCCTATATGGACTTTTCATGAAAAAAGCATCGTCTGCGGCAGTATGGACGAGCCTTTGCACCGGTGTCGGAATAACAGTTCTTCATATGACTTTGTTCAGCTTCGGTATATCTGCATTTGACGGTATAAAGCAGGCAATTATAGATCTTGATTGTCCGCTGAATCTGTTGTCTCCCATAAATGCAGGAGCGTTTGCAATGATCGTTTCACTGCTTGTTGTACCGATCGTCAGCAGTTTCACAAAAGCGCCTGAAGAAAAGGTAGTAAACGATGCGTTCAGCAGTCTTACAATAAAAGAATAAAAGCTATAAAGCCGTCTTTGCGCATAGTAAGACGGCTTTTTATTTTAGCACCTGTTTTCACAAGATATTGCACTCAGCTTTTCGGAAAATTTTGCCGATGACTGCGTTAAAATTCCTTGACTTGCGTCAGCAAGCCTGTGGAATTCTGTCTTGTCCTCAGAAAAACTTACTCAAAAATCCACGCACAAATCTTATAAAGACAGGTTCTTACGCAATAATATTCTTGAAAATATGCAGAAATATCTTGACATTTAAGCGTTAATAGTATATAATGTAATCAATATGAACAAATTATGTATATGAGGGATCTTAATTTGTAAAGCGAGGGAATATTTATGAGTTTATTTATTAAAAAGACGGCTGCGGCTATAGCTGCTTGCATAATGCTCGGAACAGCGGTATCGGTGCAAATTCCGCCGGAGGTTTCTAATGCAGCTCCCGATGAGTTCCACGATGATTGGCTTCATGTTAATGAAAATGCCGAAATCGTTGATATGAACGACAATCCCGTATGGCTTACGGGGTGCAATTGGTTCGGTTATAATGTTGGAAGTCAGGTTTTTGACGGCGTATGGTCACAAAATATGCATAAAATGCTTAATGATATAGCAGACCACGGTTTTAATCTTCTTCGTGTGCCTATGTCTACCGAAATACTGCTTCAATGGAAAAATAATGAACCCGATACCATGATTAAAATCAACGAGTATGAAAATCCCGAGCTTACCATCGAGGGAGTTCAGGGCGGTACGCCTATGTACAGCTTTGATATATGGAACAAGGCTGTTGAATGGTGCAGAGAGAACGGCATGAAGATCATGATAGATATTCACAGCGCAACTACTGCATCGAGCGGTCATCAGGTTCCGTTATGGTATGACGGTAATTTCTCCACCGAAGATTGGATAGAGGCTCTTACATGGTTTGCCGATTATTATAAAGATGATGATACGGTTATAGCTATTGACTTGAAAAATGAGCCGCACGGAAAGAATGACGGTCAGGGAATGGCTATCTGGGACGATTCAACCTCTCCGAATAACTGGAAGTACGCTGCTGAAACATGCGCTGCGGCAATACTTGACATTAACCCAGATCTTCTTATTATGGTCGAGGGTATCGAGGTTTATCCGAAGTTTGAGGAGGGCGAGGACTGGGATTCTCCTGCTGTAGACTATTCACGTTATCCTTGGAGTCCTTTTCACGGCGCTTGGTGGGGAGGAAATTTCAGAGGCGCAAGGGAGTATCCTGTTGATTTGGGCGAACATCAATCGCAGCTTGTGTATTCTCCGCATGATTACGGTCCGCTTGTTTGGCAGCAGACATGGTTTGAAAAAGACTTTACTCGTCAGACGCTTCTTGACGACTATTGGTACGATACATGGGCTTTTCTTATTGAGGAAAAGATTTCTCCCCTTCTTATGGGCGAATGGGGCGGATTTATAGATGAGGAACACGATCCGACAGGCGACAATCTCAAGTGGATGACACTTCTTCGTGATTATATGATAGAAAAGCGAATTCACCATACTTTTTGGTGCTTCAATGAAAATTCAGGCGATACGGGAGGACTTGTTTACGATAATTTCGGCAAATGGGACGAAGATAAATACGCTTTTGTTGAACCGTCTCTTTGGCAGAACGAAAACGGTAAGTTCATCAGCCTTGACCATAAAATAAAATTAGGACAATCGGGCAACGGTATTTCTCTTTCCGATTATTACAGCGGCAGTCAGCAGCCTTCAACAGAGGAAAAAACAGAACCGATTACCTCGTCAGTAACTGCGGCGTCAGACATTACTGAAGCTCCGGAGTTACGGATTGGAGATGCAAACATGGACGGCAAAATTACCATTGCCGATTCAACTGCAATTTTGCAGGCTCTCGGAAATCCCGATAAATACGGACTTTCTCCTCAGGGAGCAATAAACGCCGACTGCTGTGACCCCGGAAGCGGCGTTAAGCCGTCTGATGCGCTTTCCATTCAAAAATTAGACGCTAAACTTATATCAAACCTGCCTGAAATAACTGAATAAAAATGATATAACCGCAGACGATGTCCCCCGTCTTTTAGGCGGCGAACATCTTTATATTCAGTAGGAGATACGATCTCCGACTGAATGGCTTACTATCGTAAGCCGTCTGCTTGTTGAAAGCTGAGCTTTGAAAAAGGGTATGACATTATTTGTCATACCCAATACTTTTATAGCGCCAAGTCGCTGCACCTGTGTTTGTAAAAATAATTTTTGGGAAATTTTTCCGCGCCTGTTGATATTTTCTTCAAAATATGGTATAATGTAAATATCAAATAAAATGGAATAAACTGGAGGTACTGATAGGCTATGGAACTCAACGATTATATCCAAATTGTCTGTCCTAAGTGCAAGGCTCTTCTTTTTGCTGAAAAAAGACTTGACAGCTGGTATTGCGGTCATTGCGGCGAAAAAATAGACATTATAAAGGATGAGGAAGAAAAGATTCCCGAAAAAGCAGCTCCTGTTCTGACCGGAGATATTTTCCTATGTAATAAGGATACTTTGGTAAAATATGCAGGACATGACGAAGATATAGATATTCCGGAATATATAACTAAAATTGATTCGGGTGCATTTAAAGGCAATACAGATATAAAAACAGTTAATATACCGGATACTGTTACGGAAATCGGCGATTCCGCTTTTGAGGGCTGTAAATCGCTTTCAAATATTCGTTTGCCAAATAAAATAAAAAATATAAGATACAAGACTTTTGCCGACTGTGATAGTCTTAAATCAATAACTATTCCGGCGTCCGCAGAGCAGCTAATGTATAATGCAATGTGCTGCGGTCTGAAAGAAATAGTATTTGAAAGCAGTTCTACAGTATGGGAACCTGAAAATGATTATACAAATCCATCGTTTGAAGTAAGCAGAAAAGCATCTGAAAACGGCGTAAAAACCATTTATTTTAATGGAACGGCATATGAAGCTGCTGATGTTTACCGCTTTAAGTGCATCTCATCTTATTTGAAAATGCAGGGACTTTGCCCGAATTGCGGAGGCAAATACGGCATGTTCGGCAAATGTAAGGCGTGCGGAACGAAAAAGGAACAATAAGGAGTTTATATGAAATATACACAGGGAAAATATCTGATAACAGCTAAAACTGCTTTAGCACGTGAGATATACAGCTTTGAGATCCAATGTCCCGAGGTTGCCGCGGCTGCTGTTCCCGGACAGTTCGTGCATATAAGAACAGGAAATTTTACGCTTCGCAGACCCATTTCAATTTGCGGCATTGACAGCGAAAAGGGAACTCTTCGTATCGTCTTTGAGATAAGAGGTGAGGGAACTGCTGAAATTGCACAGCTTAACAAAGGCGATGTTATTGATATGCTTGCCCCCCTCGGTCATGGATTTACGATAGACTCGGATTTTAGAAAAGTCATTCTTATAGGAGGCGGTATAGGAACTCCGCCTATGCTGCCGCTTGCACAGTTTTACGGAGAAAAAGCGTCCGTTATATGCGGTTTCAGAAACAGTTCTGCCGTAATACTTCGGGAAGATTTTGAAAAAAGCGGAGCAGAGTTGATTTTATGTACCGATGACGGTTCGGCAGGTATACACGGCTTTGTTACCGAGCCTTTTTCGGAAATGTCTGAAAAAGGCTGTATAGATGCAGTTTTCGCATGCGGACCTATGCCGATGCTTAAAAGAATTGCTGCTGTTTGCAGGGAAAAAAACATTTACTGCGAGGTTTCGCTTGAAGAACGTATGGCATGCGGTATAGGCGCATGCCTTGGCTGCGCGTGCCGCACCGTGCGTAATGGCGAGGAGTATTTCGCTCATGTATGCAAGGACGGACCGGTGTTCAATGCTGAGGAGGTGCTTTGGTAATGGCTGATATGTCTGTAAATATCTGCGGTGTTGATTTTAAAAATCCTGTTATTCCGGCATCGGGAGCATTCGGCTACGGCAGAGAATACGAAGAGCTTTTTCCTCTAAGTAATCTGGGGGGCATTGCAACAAAGGGAACTACTCTGCATAAGCGTACCGGAAACCTTTCTCCGAGAATTGCAGAAACTCCTGCCGGAATGCTTAATTCAGTAGGACTTCAGAATCCGGGAATAGACCACTTTATCAATGTTGATCTGCCCTATCTTATGACTAAAGACGTTGTGATTTTGGCGAATATTGCAGGCTCAACCCCGGAAGAATGTGCGGAGGCTGCTGCAAAGCTTGAAGATACGGATGTTCATATGATAGAACTGAATATTTCCTGTCCAAATGTAAAGCAGGGCGGAGCGGCATTCGGCACAAGCTGTGAAATGGCTGCCGAGGTCACAAAAAAAGTAAGAGCAGCTACAAAAAAGCCGCTTATTGTGAAGCTTTCGCCAAATGTTACAAGTATAGCCGATATTGCAAGAGCAGTCGAATCGGCAGGTGCGGACGCAGTTTCTCTAATAAATACGCTGCTTGGAATGCGAATAGATATAAATACCGGCAGACCTGTTTTGCACAATAATGTAGGCGGACTCAGCGGCCCGGCGGTTTTCCCGGTAGCTGTCCGCATGGTGTGGCAGACTGCAAATGCGGTTAAAATACCTGTAATCGGAATGGGAGGTATATCTTCTGGGCGTGATGCTGTTGAAATGATGATGGCAGGTGCGTCCGCCGTACAGGTCGGTGCAGCTTTGTTTACCGATCCTTACGCCCCGGTCAGAATTGTTGAGGAGATCAACGAATTCCTCGAAAGTAAGGGAATTGCTTCTGTACGTGAAATTATTGGAACAGTAAAGCCGTGGTAATTTTATATGATAATTATGTCTGTTGATTTCGGAGACTCGCGAACAGGACTTGCCGTTTGCGGTAAAAGCGAACTTATGGCAAGTCCTGCCGGAGTAATTTCCGAAAAGGATTTTGATAAATGTATTGAAAAAACGGCTGCCGCTGCAATAGATAACCGTGCAGAGCTGATAGTTGTCGGTTATCCTAAAAATATGAATAATACCGTAGGAGAACGCTGCGAAAAATGCCGTTTATTTGCAGAAAAACTCCATGAGCTTACGGAAATTCCGGTTGAGCTTTGGGACGAGCGGTGTACAACGGTTTCTGCCCATAACTACATGAACGTTACCAATACAAGGGGTAAAAAGCGAAAGGCGGTAGTGGACGCTGTTGCTGCAACGATCATTCTTGAAAGCTATTTAGGGTACAGAAAAAACAAAAGATCAGAATAATATGTACAGAACGGTATATAGTACATGTATATACCGTTCTGTGCAATTAAACTCAGCCGATTATAGAGGTAATATCATCGAGCAGATTGCCGGCGGCTTTAAGAGTTTTACCGGCGTTTTTCTTGATGCTGTGACGTTTTCTTGCACCGGTCGATGCTAAGGCGTACCATGCAAATCCTACGGCTGCTCCTGCTGTAACGCCTGTTGTAATAGCTTTTATATTCATATTATTACTCCATGTCAGTTATTTTAACCGTTTTAACGGTCATACTTTATTTTCTGAAAAAAATTATTTTTTATTCATGAGGAGAAAAAATGCCTTATCTTAACATAGTTCTTGTTGAGCCGCAGATTCCGCAGAATACCGGAAATATTTCGCGTACATGCGCAGTTACTGGTGCAAGGCTTCATCTTGTACGTCCCTTTGGCTTTGAAATTACGGACAAGCATTTAAAACGTGCGGGACTTGATTACTGGGATAAACTGGATATTACTTACTATGACAGTCTTGAAGATTTTTTTGAGAGAAATAAGGGCGGTCACTTTTTCTACTTTACTACAAAAGGCAGGCGCGTTCACAGTAATGCGAACTATCCCGATAACAGCTACCTTATTTTCGGCAGAGAGGACAAGGGACTTCCCGAATCTCTGTTATACAATAATCCTGACTGCTGCGTCAGGATACCGATGCGAAACGAGCTGAGAAGCCTGAATCTTTCAAATTCCGCTGCTATTGCGGTATACGAGGTTCTTCGTCAATGGGATTATCCCGATTTGTCGCGTGAGGGAAAGCTGACCGAGTATACTTGGAAATAAAAAGGAGATGATTCTATGTCAAAAATTATGATAATGACCGACACTTGCTGCGATCTTTCTAAGGAAACGATCGAGGAATTAGGTATAACAGTTCTGCCCTTTGAGATTAATTTCTGCGGCGAGGTATTTCGTGAAACGTTTGATAAATCAGCAGACGAATTTTATGAGATGATGTCAAGATCTGATGAGATTCCGAAGCATTCTCAGATAAATCCCTCAGTTTTTGAGGAGACATATAAGAAGCTTTACGACGAGGGTTATACCGATATTATCAGCGTATCTATCAACAGCGCCGGTTCGGGAACTTATAATAATTCCATTATCGGAAAAAATGATTTCTTTGAAAATAATCCCGATGCAGAGGGAAAATTGCGTATTTTTAATATCGACTCGCGCTGCTACACAATTTTTTACGGCTACCCTATTATGGAGGCAATGAAAAAGATACGCAAAGGCGCAGAGGCTGAGGACATAGTGGCTTACCTTGAGGACTGGTTTAACGTGTGCGCCATTTATGCCGTTCCGTATAATCTGAAATATGCAAGAAAATCGGGCAGGATTTCTGCTGCTGCCGCTTTTGCAGGGGAGCTTCTGGGGCTTAAACCGATTATAGAATTTGCGGATAACAAAACAACTACCGTTGAAAAAATACGCGGCGAGAAAAATATAGTACAGAAGCTTGTGGATTGTGTGGAAAAGCGTATGACTCCTCAGACGCCGTATCTGATAATTCATGGCAGGGACGACGCTCTTGCCAAAGAGGTAGAAAGGGAAATGATAAAGAGAGTCGGAAGAAAGGCTGAAATGTTTTCTAAGATAGGCTGTGCAGTCGCTTCAAATATAGGTCCTGATATTGTGGCAGTGCTGATAAGAAGAAAAAATAAATAAAGAATTTTTCATTGAGAACAAGTTTTTGCTCCCCTAATAAACAGGGGAGTTGTTGTTGTGAGGAAATTATCTGCAATCAGATCAAAAAGGAGTAGATGAATTGAATTCACGTTTTTTAAAGGGCATGTCCCACGGATTGCCAATAGCTCTCGGGTATCTTTCAGTATCGTTTGGATTTGGAATTACGGCGGCAGCTTCGGGATTGTCTGCGCTTGAGGCTTCAGTCATATCCGCTTCAAATCTGACATCGGCAGGGCAGGCGGCAGGCGTTGGAATAATTGCGGCAGGCGGAACTCTGCTGGAAATGGCTCTTGTTCAGCTTACTATAAATATACGTTACGCGTTAATGGGGCTTTCGCTTTCTCAGAAGCTTGATAAAGGTTTTACAATGCCCCACAGATTTCTTGCCTCTTATGGAATAACCGATGAGATATTCGCCGTATGTTCATCTCAGAATCAGCCGCTTACTCCGGCATACATGTACGGAATGATTTTAGCAGCGATGCTCGGCTGGGTAACAGGTACTTTTTTGGGAGCATCGGCGGGTCAGCTTTTGCCCGAATCGGTATCTTCGGCATTGGGAATAGTTTTGTACGGAATGTTTCTTGCAATAATCGTGCCTCCTTCGAGAAAAAATAAAAGCGTGCTGTTTGTAGTTACGGCGGCGGCTTTGCTGAGCATAGCTTTCAGGTATGTTTTGACATTTGTTTCGGCAGGATTTGCGGTAATGATATGCGCGATCGCAGCGGCTGCTTTGGGAGCGCTTGTTTTCCCCGTAAATGATGAGGAGGCAGAAGAATGAGCATTGCAGCTTATATTTTAGTTATGGCGTCTGTTACCTATATAATCAGAATGATACCGTTTACTTTTTTCAATAAAAGGATAAAGTCGAGATTTATTCGTAGTTTTCTTAAATATATTCCTTACACAGTGCTTAGCGCAATGACAATTCCGGCGATTTTTTACAGTACCGGAAATATTGCAACGGCTATTGCGGGAACTATAGCGGCGGTAGCTCTTGCATTTTTTGATTTGCCGCTTATTGTAGTGGCGTTATTTGCATCGCTGGCGGCTTATATTACCGGGTTGTTTCTCTGAGAGCGAGATTAATTTAGTCTTGACAAATTTCCAAAAATATGTTATAATTATTTTATAAAGGGAAGTCGGGTGAGAATCCCGCACAGTCACGCTACCGTGTTGCGATTTATTTCGCTGAGTCGGATCGCTTTTTTAATTGTAGGCTACGAGCGATGGGCTGCAATTTTTTGTTATGTAATATTAATTAAAGTTACTCTGTAGACCATATTGGCAGCAATAATTTTGATATTCTTTGTTAAACAACCTTGTCATACGACAGCATGGCTGTTGTTTATTTTTTGATTGTAAAAATTCTATCTGCCGATTTTGTTCACAGAACGCCTTGAAATTAGTATAAAAATCGCTCTTCGTTATTTACGGAGAGCGTTTTTGTGTGGCTGCCCAAATAAATCGAAAGGACTTTGGGTATGGAAAAAAAGTCAAATTCAAAAAAAATCGTCATAGGTATTGTTGGAGCTGTTGTTCTTGTTGCGCTTTGCGTGATTATGTGGTTTGTTTACAATTCCACACGAAAAGAACCTATAGACGGAGGAAAATCAATTACGCTTCAAGTAAAGTCGGAACGCGACAGTTATTCTTTTGAGCAGGTTTATGAAACCGATGCGGAGTATCTTGGGGACTTTCTTGAAGAGGAAAATATCATAGGCTTTGATTCCACGGAATACGGTCGTTATATCACTTCGGTTCAGGGAATGGAGGCTAATGATGAAGAGCAGTCATGGTGGAGCGTTATGGTAAACGGAGAATCCGCTGTTACAGGAGTTGACGAGATCGTAGTGGAGGACGGCTCGGTTTATCTTTTGGAACTTAAAATCGGATGGTAAAAAAAGAACGGATACTTAGCCTGACTCGTATCGCTGTTATGGGTGCATTATTGTATACAGCTCAGATTGCGTTATCGTTTATTCCGAATATAGAAATAGTTACACTGCTGATAGTGATTTTTACTAAAAATCTCGGACGTGAGGGAACGGCAGCATGTTTTGTATACGTCTGTCTTACATCGCTGACCGCCGGGTTTGGATTGTGGTGGTTTACTTATCTTGTAGTATGGCCCTTATTTTCACTTTTAGTTTATACACTGCGCAGGGTCGAAAACTGGTTTATGTGGGCGGTTATAAACGGAGCGTTCGGACTGTGTTTTGGGGCATTATTTGCAGTACCGTACATTTTTGTATCGCCTGCATATGCTTTGACTTACTGGATAGGAGGGATTCCTTTTGACATCGCTCACTGTATCGGGAATTTTGCAGCCGCCCTGATATTAGGTAAGGCTCTTGACCACTCTTTCAAATATGTACTCAGAACTTGTTTCAATTTAAAGTAGGGCGACTATAAATAAAATCTGCGTTATGCAGGTTTTATTTTTTTAAAATTTTCAGATAACCTCTTGACAAATGCTTCAAAATATGTTATTATAAACACATGAACATTTATTCATATGTTATACAACAATATTTATGGAGTGATTTTTATGGAGAAAAATTATGAGATATGTAATTTGGGCTGCGCTCATTGCGGAGGGAAAATCGAGGAAGCAATAAAAAAGCTTGACGGAGTTGAGGATGCCGTTCTTAATTTCCCTATGAGGAAAATAAAAATTAAGGGAAATATTACGGATGAGCTGATCGCTGAGATAAACCGTACAGCAGGTAAAATTGAAGCGGGAGTTACAATAGTTCCGCAGAAAAATAAAGCACATCATGAACATGATTGTGACGGATGCGGACATTATCATAGTCATGATGGAAGCTGCTGCGGACATGATCACAAACATACCCATGAACATATGCATGACAACGGACATGAATATTCACAGAGCCAAAAAAGCGCGCTCAAGAAAGAGCTTATTCCTCTTATTGCGGGAACATCGTTTTTTGCGTTGGCGTTGGCGTTTGAACATACGTTGAATATTTTTCCGTTGTATTTGGCGCTTTTTGTGGCGGCATATCTGCTGCTTGGCTGTAACGTAATTGCTGCCACATTTAAAAATATTCGTGTGGGAAATTTCTTTGACGAAAATTTCCTTATGACAGTGGCAACAGCGGGAGCTTTTATTCTCGGAGAATATTCCGAAGCTGTCGGCGTTGTTCTTTTCTTCAAGATAGGCGCGCTTTTTGAGGATTATGCAGTTGCACGAAGCCGCAAAGCTATAACCGATGTTGCATCTTTGCGCGTAAACGAAGCCGAGGTTCTCAGAAACGGCGGATTTATTCGTGTTGATTCCGATGAAATAGAAGTCGGCGATATACTCAGAATAAAGACAGGCGAGCGTATTGCTGCGGACGGTATTGTCGAAAGCGGCGAATCACGTATAGACACATCGGCGGTAAACGGCGAGCCGGTGCCTGTAACTGTTCGTGCCGGCGACAATGTAATGTCCGGTTGCATAAATCTGTCCGGAACTCTTACACTTAAAGCAACGGCAGCGGCATCTGAATCAATGATTTCCAAAATTGCTCGTGCGGTGGAGGAGGCGTCTGCCGAAAAGCCGAAAATCGACAGATTTATAACACGCTTTTCAAAAATATACACTCCAATAGTTATTGCAGTTTCCGTATTAACGGCAGTTGTAGGTTCAATTGCTACGGGAGACATCGGAAAGTGGATTTATTCGGCTTTGACCTTCCTTGTAATAAGCTGTCCCTGCGCATTGGTTCTCAGTGTGCCTCTTGCTTATTTTTCGGGAATCGGAGCAGCTTCGAAGCTTGGCATACTTTTTAAGGGCGGGAATTCAATTGAAGCGCTTGGAAAGGTAAAGTCAATTATATTTGATAAAACGGGAACGCTTACAGACGGAAGCTTTACAGTTACGGAAATAACCTCATTCGGAGACTTTTCTGAAAATGAGCTTCTACGGATCTGCGGAAGCTGCGAGCAGATCTCCTCTCATCCAGTTGCGGAAAGTATTACTTCAAAATGCAGCAAGCTGAAAATGCGTCTTACGATGCCTGAAAATTCCGGCGAACTTGCAGGCAGAGGAGTGTATGCGGAAATCGAGGGAGATTCTGTGCTTTGCGGTAACGAAAATCTGATGAAAGAAAATAATATTACGGTATCCGATATATCTGAAGCGGCGTTCGGAAGCGTGGTATATGTTGCGGTAAATGGTAAAGTCGAGGGCAGAATTACAGTTTCTGATTCAATTAAAAGCACTTCTAAAAACGCCGTTGCGGAGCTTAGCTCAATGGGGATTCATACGGCTATGCTTACAGGGGATAAACCTGAAAATGCATTGTTTATAGGTAAGGAACTGGGTATTGATTTTGTTAAAGGCGGACTTATGCCGGATGAAAAACTCAGCGAACTTAATAAAATTCGTGAACAAAAAGGCTCTGTTATGTTTGTTGGAGACGGCATAAACGATGCTCCTGTTCTTGCCGGAGCTGATGTGGGCGGAGCTATGCAATCGGGCGCAGATCTTGCCCTTGAAGCTGCCGATGCAGTATTTATGAGCAGTCAGCCGGCTTCTATAGTTTCAGCGAAAAAAATTGCAGATAAGACCATGAAAATTTCTTATCAGAATATAGTTTTCGCATTAGCAATAAAAGCGGCTGTACTTGTTCTCGGTTTACTGGGTCACCCGAATATGTGGCTTGCAGTGTTTGCCGACTCAGGAGCTGCAATGCTGCTGATACTTAACTCAATTCGTGCATTGAACACCAAGAAACTATCCATATAGAAAATTATGCTCGAAAATACGTACGCAATTCCTTATTTCCTGAACGGAGGACTTTTTACCCATGCCCCTGCCATGTGTTCCTTTCAGCAAGAGCTTTGTCGATACCTCCCAGAACGGCAATTTTATCAGCGCTCCACATAGGCGCAATAAGCTTTGATTTGTCGCCGTCTCCGGTTATACGCTCGATAACAGTTGTTGGCGGAAGTTTTTCAAGCTGACGAACAATAATATCAATATATTCATCACGGCTCAGCAGAGAAATTTCGCCTTTAGCGTACATCTCTGCCAGCCGTGTTCCTTTTATTACATGAAGCATCTGGAGTTTTACTCCATCAGGCGAAAGCTCGGCAGCTTGCCTTGCAGTTTCGATCATCATATCGGGAGTTTCATCCGGCAATCCGTTTATGATATGCAGACATGTGCGGATTCCGCGGCTTTTAAGACTTTGAAAACCTTTGAGAAATTCAGCGTGAGTGCAGCATCGGTTAATTTGAGCGATAGTTTTTTCATGAACGCTTTGCAGTCCAAGTTCAACGGTGAGATAAGTTTTTTCATTTATTTCACTGAGAAGTTCCAGTACATCGTCGGGCAGACAGTCGGCGCGTGTACCTATAGAAATTCCTGCAACATTAGGGAATTCCATAGCTTCCGTATAAATTTTTCTTAATTGATAAACAGGAGCGTAAGTATTTGTATTTGCCTGAAAATATGCTATAATGGGAACTATGCCGTTCTTTTGAAAAATACGTTCGGTTTCAAGATTCAGTTGCTCTGTTACGGAGAAGTTTTTATTGGTAAAATAACCGCTTCCGCCATCGCAGAAAATGCAGCCGTTAGTACCTTTTGAACCGTTGATGTTAGGGCAGGTAAATCCGCAGTCGATAACAGCCTTGTAAAGCTTTTTGCCGAATACGGTTTTAAAATGATAGTTAAGTGTATGATAGCGCTTGTTGTCAAAAGAAAATTCAAATGGATTTTTCATAATATTTCTCCTGTAAAAAATCGCTTTTGGGTTTTTCAACTCAAAAGCGATCTGTATTCTATTCATTTTCAATAAGGTCAATTCCAAGAACTTCAAGACTTGCCTTGTCCACCGCAGAGGGACATTCCGACATAAGTTCGCTTGCGTTCTGAACCTTGGGGAATGCCGTAACGTCACGCAGACTGTCAGCCTTACACATTATCATTGCAAGACGGTCAAGACCTATGCCCATACCTCCGTGGGGCGGAGAAGCGTAACGGTAAGCGTCTACAAGGAATCCGAATTTAGCCTGGATTTCTTCATCTGTCATGCCGAGAGCCTCAAACATTTTCTGCTGAAGTTCATAGTCGGTGATACGCATTGAGCCGCTTGAAAGTTCTGTTCCGTTGAGAACAAGATCCCATGCTTTTGCACGAACATTTGCAGGGTCGCTGTCAAGATATTCAAGGCATTCGTCCATAGGCATTGTGAAAGGATGATGTGCGGCAGTCCATGTATTATTTTCCTCGTCAAATTCAAAGAACGGCATTTCGGTTATCCACAGGAAGTTGTACTTGTTTTCATCAATAACATCGAGCTTTTTAGCGCATATTAAGCGAATTGCACCGAGAGTTGAAAGAACCGTTTTGTTTTTGTCAGCGCATATAAGTACAAGATCTCCCTCGTGAGCGTCAACGGTAGCGCATATTTTTTCAAGATCTCCCTCACCGAGGAATTTCTTGAAGCTGCAATTAGGCTCGTCAGCCCAGCGGATATAAGCAAGTCCCTTAGCTCCGATTCCCTTAGCGTGTTCAATAAGCTTATCGATTTCCTTACGTGTATAAACAGCCGCCCCGTTTTTAACGTTTATCGCGCGGACAGATCCTCCGTTTTCCAAGGCAGATTTAAATACAACGAAGTCAAGGTCTTTTACAGTTTCAGAAATATCGGTTATTTCATAGCCGAATCTTGTATCGGGCTTATCAGAGCCAAAACGGTTCATAGCGTCTGCAAAGGTTATGCGTGGGAGAGGCAGCGGAATTTCTATGTTCAGGATCTCTTTGAAAACACGCTGAATAAATCCTTCTACACAGCTTTGAATATCCTCGGCGTCTACAAATGACATTTCAAGGTCAATTTGAGTAAATTCCGGCTGACGATCGGCACGGAGATCTTCATCTCGGAAACAGCGAGCAAGCTGAATATATCTGTCATAGCCTGCAATCATAAGGAGCTGCTTATAAATCTGCGGAGACTGGGGGAGCGCATAAAATTTTCCCGGATGAACTCGCGAGGGGATAAGGTAGTCTCTCGCGCCTTCGGGAGTAGATTTCATCATCATGGGAGTTTCAATTTCAAGGAATCCATTCTCGTAGAAATATTCACGTGTTACTCTTGCGATATTATGGCGCATAATGATATTCTGCTGCAAAGGAGCGCGGCGCAGATCAAGATAACGGTATTTAAGTCTCAGTTCTTCGTTTACCTTTGTCTCGTTTGTAATTTCAAAGGGAGTTGTTTGAGCTTTGGAAAGAATACGTAAATCGGTTACAAATATTTCGACATGCCCTGTTTTAAGTTTATCATTTTTACTTTCTCGTTCAATGACATTGCCTTTTGCCATAAGAACATATTCGCTTTTGCAGGACGCTGCTTTTTCAAAGATCGCAGGGTCGGATCTATCGCTGAACGCTAACTGAACAACGCCTGTTCTGTCGCGCAGAACAATAAAAATAACTCCGCCCTTGTTTCTGACTCTTTCAACAAATCCGCCTACTACGACTTCCTGACCGATTTCCGTAACATCTCCGCAGTAGTGAGTTCTTTTAAGACCGTTCATATTATCAGCCATATTATTTATCTCCTCCCATGAACGACATAAAGCCTCCGTCGCCGGATTCGGTTTCCATAACGTCCATAATTTTATTGAAATAAATTTCTTCGAACGCCGCTGCAAATTTATCATCGAGAGCTATCGGCGTTTCTTCTCCTTTTTCCATTTCTTTAAGCTTAGCCTTACCTTCGGAAAGCTCGTTGTCGCCAAGAACTACGGTAAAAGCAGCTCCGATTTTATTGGCATATTTCATTTGGGCTTTAAGACCTCTGTTCATCATATCGTATTCAGCAAAATATCCGTATTCTCTCAGAGATTTTGAAAGCTCCATAGCCTTTTCAAGCGCGGTGTCACCCATAGTTGCAAAATAAATATCGCATTTTTTAGGCGTGAGATAATCGCAGCCCTGTTTGTCCATGACAAGCAGCAAACGTTCTATACCCATAGCAAAGCCGAGAGCAGGGGTATTCTGACCGCCAAGCTGTTCGATAAGACCATCGTATCTTCCGCCGCCGCAGACAGTGCCTTGCGCGCCAATTTCAGTTGTGACAAACTCGAAAACAGTTTTAGTATAATAATCAAGTCCGCGTACGATCTTTGGATTTACATTAAAATCAATTCCAAGTTTTGTAAGGTAGTTCTTCAGGCTTTCAAAGTGCTCGCTGCATTCATCGCATAGATAATCGAGAATTACAGGAGCGTCTTTGGCTATTTCCTGACAAATCGGACTTTTGCAGTCAAGGATCCTCATAGGGTTTTTGATAAGTCTGTCGCGGCAGGTCTCACAAAGTTCGTTTTTATGAGAATCAAAATAAGTTCTGAGGGTTTCGTGATATTTCGCACGGCAAGTTGGACATCCGATAGAGTTTATGTAAAGCTTGATATTTTTCAATCCCAGTCTGTTAAGCAGAGTCTGAGCAAGAGAAATCACTTCGGCATCGGCAGCAGGAGATGAACTGCCTGCCATTTCAAGTCCGAATTGGTGAAATTCGCGAAGTCTGCCTGCCTGTGGTCTTTCATGGCGAAAACATGAAACTATATAATATACCCTTTGAGGAAGAGCTTCGTTGAGAAGACCGTTCTGGAGCATTGAACGAATTGCTCCGGCAGTGCCCTCGGGACGCAGTGTGAATTTTGATTCTTTTGCCATTACCGTATACATTTCTTTTTGGACAACATCGGTGGTTTCGCCTACAGACCGAAGAAACAAGTCGGTGTTTTCAAATGTTGGAAATCGTATTTCTCCGAATCCAAAGCTTTCAGCAGTATCCCTTGCAATTTTTTCAACGGTATGCCATTTATGAACGTTTTTTGGAATTACGTCTTCAGTGCCGTTTGGTCGTTTTATATTTAGAGCCATAGTACCAGCCTTTCTTAAAGCAGAATTATAATTTGTTCTTAAGAAGCGTGTGCGTATTTTTGAGCATGAATTTCCCGAGGAAAATAATCCGAAAGCATACTGTAGTATTACAGGGGATTTTAATGCGTCCGTCAATAAAAATATACAAAAAAGCGTGTGTTAAATCCTTTAAGAACAAGTTCTTTTATTACATGAAAATTGTCCCGATAAAGGGACAATTACGTGTGCCGCAAAGCTTGAAGCGCAGCATCACATTGCTTAAAAATAATTTTATTCGTTATATGGGAACATTTCCTGCCTGCCGCCAATCAAGATCTCCTCTTTCCAGCGCGAGGATAAGAGCTTCGGCTGTAGCGATATTTGTAGCTACGGGGACATTATGAACGTCGCAGAGTCTGAGAAGATCCATATCGTTTGCATCGGTTGCTTTCGGATTGATGGGGTCTCTGAAAAACAGGAGAACATCGACTTCATTGCATGAAAGCAAAGCAAGGATCTGTTCTGCACCGCCGCGTCCGCTGAGGTAACGAATTATTGGAAGTCCCGTAGCCTCGCCTACCTGTTTTCCCGTAGTATTTGTAGCTATAAGCGTGTGCTTTGACAGAATTCCGCAGTAAGCGCTGCAGAACTGAACCATAAGTTCTTTTTTAGCATCATGAGCTATAATTGCGATCTTCATTTTTATGTCCTTTCCCCGTTTAGCGGAATTATTTTTATTATCATGCGGTTTTTACGGTAAGAGGAACAAAATCTCCTCCGAGACGTTTGGAAATCGCATCGAAAGCTTTAAGAGCGGAAGAATCTGTTGGAATCGGAGTACCCTTTCCGGTGGCAACCGTCATCTTGAAATCATCGGGAATTACGCCTATAAGCTGTACTCCTATTTTGTCAATTATTTCGTCCAGGTTATTAACGAGAGCTTCTCCGATGACCTTTTTGCTTATTTTGTTTATAATAAGGCGCTGACTTTTATTGCCTCTGTTGTAAAACTCATCCGACATAAGACTTGCGTCTCTGATACATACCGGGTCGGGTGTTGATACGACGAGGATAAGGTTAGCCTGTTCCACAATATCAAATACATGAGAGCTGATGCCTGCTCCTGTATCGATTATTATGTATTCAAAATACTTCTTGACACTGCGGCAGATTTCAACGATCTGTTCGGCTGTAACGGTCGTAAGAGTTTTCGGAGCGCATAAAAGGTTCAGATTTGAAGCCATGGGAACTTGTGCGACCGCATCGAGAGCATCTTTTCTGCCGTTGAGTACATCGCCCAAATCATACTTTATGTCGTTTTCGATGCCGAACATAATATCGAGACATCTGAGACCAAAATCCAATTCTATAAGAAGAGTTCTGTGCCCCTGCTTTGCAAGAGTATATCCAAGCCCGGCGCATACGGTAGATTTGCCTGTGCCGCCCTTACCTGATGTTACAGCGATAATTTTTGACATAACGTTTCCTTTCACAGCTTCTGCGTATTGTGAGAAGCTTTAATCATAAATAAACTATAATCCTAATGTATATTATACCTTAAAAAAAGAAGTTTGTCAAAGACTTTTTGTATGCCAAGCGTAAAATTGGATAATTTAATATTTTTCCTGTGTTGTATTTGTGCATATTGCACAGCAATTGGGGGTGCATTTTTGTACCGCAGCTATAAATTTATTAAAATCTATTGCGGCGGCATCAATATATATGTTATAATAGAACTGTTCATAAACCGTCGCTGTGTGAATGTTAAAGTATTGTGATAGGAATACCCCGTTTGATTTGCAATAGGGGGTAGTATATATTTAAGTGAATTTACGGAAGTTTTCAAAATACAAAATAGGGAGGGAAACATGATGCGTATAATTTTTGTTTGTTATGGCAATATTTGCCTAAGTCCTGCGTCAGAATTTTTTGAAGGTTTCCGTCAGCTTTCGGAAAGCTTATGATGCAGATATGGAATCCGTGGCACGGATGCCGAAAATATTCCGAGGGCTGCGATAATTGTTATATGTACTATCTTGACGCACAGCGCGACCGTGACGGCAGTGAAATTTACAGGACTAAAACCAATTTTAATCTGCCTCTTAAAAAAACAAGACAGGGAAATTACAGAATTGCATCGGGAACGTTGGTACATGTCTGCATGACTTCGGATTTCTTTCTGGAGGAAGCAGATGAGTGGCGTGAGGAGGTTTGGAATATGATTCGTCAGCGGTCTGATGTTATATTTTGGATTCAGACCAAACGAGCGGAGCGTATTGCGGAAAATTTGCCGTATGATTGGAGTGACGGCTGGGAAAATGTCATTTTATGCGTAACAGCGGAAAATCAGAAACGTGCGGATGAAAGACTTCCTATATTGTTAAATATTCCAGCAAAGCATAAGGCGTTTATGTGCGCACCGATTTTATCGGAAATACATGCCGAGCAGTACCTTGAAACGGGACAGTTTGAAAAGGTGTTAGCCGACGGTGAAAATTATGACGGAACAAGACCTTGCCGCTATGAGTGGATAAAGTCTTTGCGCGATCAATGTGAAACCGCAAATACAGAATTTGATTTTATCGGTACAGGAAATATTTTTATCAAAGACGGCAAGGTATATCGAATTCCTAAGGCATATCAAAGAGTTCAGGCGAAGCGTTCGGGGTTGAGTTATCCTTCGGGCAGCACTGATATTCCGATGCAGACGAAATGTCGGTTTTGTAAGAGGAATAAAAGCTGTAACGGATGCCGCTGGTGCGGAAAGTGCAAGATATAACCGCAGGCGAAATCTCAGGAGCTGTATTCAGAGGAAAAGGGTGCGGCGCTGAAAAATAAATGGGAGTTGAAGTATCAATGAAAAAGTTATTAGCATTTATAGTATCATTAATTCTGGCATCCTGTACAATTCCGAAATTGTCGGTATGTGCGGTTGGAACAGATCTGAACGGCTGGCTGATGTGGCACAGCTATACGGATTATTTTGCATTGGACAGCAGGCTGTTTGTCAGGAATCCCGGTGGTGAAACTGTCGAAATAACCGGAGATTTTTATCACGCTATGAACGGAGATTTTGGTAATTCTCCCGACGATATTGTTTTTATGGCAATTGACAGCGGTATAGATGAATGGGACATTTACCTCAGCAAATCGGGAATTATCACAAATCTGACAAAAAACAGCGGTTTTCGCAACGAAGATCCGAAATTTTCTCCTGACGGCAAAACTATTGTATTTAAAAGAGGTATATGGAGCAGTAAAGAAAACGATTTTGTGTATAATCTTGCATTACTTGATTCGGAAAGCGGAGAAGTTACGATCCTTACCGATGATATATATGAGGAAGCGATGCCGTACTTTTCAAGCGATGGAAATTACATATATTATACAAACTATAAAGACAGTCCGGGAGAGATTTGCAGATTAAAACTTGATGATAACAGTACGGAAACAATTTACACAGAGCCGGGGGTATGCGCATATTATCCCATGATCGTGGATGAAGTTTTATATTTCGCAAAATGGTATTCCGCAGAAAATCATACGGATACGATTATTCGTTGCAATGGTGAAGAGTATGTTGAAATGCCGTTTAATTCTCCTGATTACAATTGTTCGGATCCTTTTCCTATTGACAGCGTTAAGCTGATCTACAGCGGTACTCAGAACGGCAGTTATGACCTGTATTATTTTGACGGAGAAAAATCTCGGTATGTAGATGGGGTGAATACGGATATTCATGAATTAGGTGCAGCGTTTTTTCCGTGTGCGGACGCTTTTGTTACAGGTGATGTCAACGCGGACGGTCTTTTTTCGATTGCAGACGTTGTGTTAACGCAGAAGTGGCTGTTGGGTGTTCCCGATACTGAACTTGAAAATTGGCATGCAGGCGATCTTTGTGCGGATGGCATACTGGATGTGTATGATCTTTGTCTGATGAAACGGGCTTTAAAAAATTAAGGGAACGTTCAGGCAGATAGAACGTTCCCTTAATTAACAAATTTAAGTAATGTCAGGAAGTGAAGAAATGAGCTTAGCGTCTATTTTTTGGATAGCAAGCGCGTCCGAAGGAAGAACTCCGTCACCGGGATCGCAGCAGTCGGCATTTATAGCGCCCTGCTTTGAAAGTCCGTATTTATCAGGATTTCCGAGCGCCTGCAAAATTGCCGTAGAATCCGCTATAGTTACTTTTCCGTCGCAGTTGGCATCGCCGAGCAGCGATTTTTCTTCTGCTGGGGCGGAAGTCTGTTCCGTTGATGATGAAGTCGAAGGCTGCGGGTCGGGTTTGTCTCCCTTGTTTATCGGATAAGTTTTAAGATCGGGAAGCTCATCAAGAGTAATGCAATATTCGCTCTGATAAATTTCCACAAGATTTTCCACCGGATTATTCTGCTCGCTCGTAAGATAATTCATATACCAAGGGCAAAAGTAAAGCCATGCCGCTTTATCGTTCACAAGATTTTCAAGAGAGGGAATAGAATCGTTTTCCGACATTGCGACCATTTTTTTACCGTCGGTACTTTGTACAAGACTGTAGAATGTGGACGAAATAGAGCTTAAATTCGGCAGACCGTCCACTGCGTTATATTTGTCGTAGCCTACAATATCCACAACATCGTCTCCTGGATACCAGGCGGAAGACGTTGGAAAAGTATATCCTGTCCATACCCATATAAGGTTGTCAAGCCCATATTCGTTTGTCAGCTTATCATAAAGAAGTCTGTAAAGCTCCTTGCATGGTTCAGGACCTTCAGCTCCCCACCAAAACCATGCGCCCTCCGCTTCATGAAGCGGTCTCCAAAGAATCGGAACGTCCGCTTTTTTCAGTTTTGTAAGTTCCTGTGCGATCAAGTCAATATCCGCCATGAGAACTTCGTTTTCCCATGTTCCTTCTGTAAGAGCTTTGGATATACTGAACGTGGTATATGTGGCGCTTGCGGATTCAACGTAAAAAGCGGTTTCCGTGCTGCCCTCCTCGGTAGGCACGTTCCAATGCCATGTTACCGTAGCGATGCCCTTGTATTTGTTTGTCCATTCAATACAGCGTTCGGGAGCGTTGTCACGCCAATCCGATGTAGTATTGTAAGCCAGGAAGTCTATTCCGCGGATGGCTGGTTGCTTTCCTGTTTTTTCAAAAATATACTCAAATTCAGCTTCGTTGTCCTTGATGAAAGTATCGGGATCATTCCACGAATTGTAATTGTGAGAGCCACAGTATTCCTGCTGACCTGCGATAATGTGATTTCCGTAGATATCGCAGAGATAGCTGTAAAGGCGTTTGGCGGAATCTGATGCTTTGGGATTGGATAAGGTTCTCGTTGGGGAAAGATTTGTAAGCTTTTCATCGGCAGGTTTAAGCGTAAGGTAATCGTAGTAGGTATAACCCCAGTACGCTTTCAGCTCTATAGTGTTTTTTCCTTTTTTAAGGTTAACAACGCCACCGGAGGTTTCCTCAAACGAGGTATTGTGGGGGAAGCTTACCTCGCCTTGATTTACTCCGTTGACATTTAAGTACTGTACTTTTTTGTTCGGGTCGCTTGGTTCGCAGTAGCATATTACCAGTTCGTATAAACCTGCTTCCGGTACGTCTGCTTCTATGCTGAGCGTTGTACCTTTTTGGTCAAGGTAAGCGAAACCGTTTCCGGAAAAACCTGAGAGATCCGCTCCTTCGGGCATTTTGTCTTTGGGTATGTCAGTTTCACTTGAATAAAAAGCGCCGCCGCTTGTAGTACCATTTTCAAACTCATATTTCAAAACATCCGGCTCTGGTGCCGAAACAGCAGACAAGCTTCCGACAGCCGAAAGAAATGCGGCGGCGGCAGTTACCATGGAAACAATTTTTAAATTATTAAATTTCATGTCTTAACCTCCGTTTAATTAAATTATCAATAATGATTAAATACTCAGCAAATATTGTCAAATTTATTATAGCATATTCAGATAAAAAAATCAAGCTTAAATTTTAAGTAAAGCGTTGATGAATTAATAAAAAACTATGAATATAATGTAAGAATTTACTATCGTCAAAATTATATGCAAAAATTAAGAACATGTCCGCACATCTTTCCTGTGAATACAGGTTCTAAATTTCTTAAGTCGGACGACGCTGATTTCAGAACTGTATCATTTTTAAAATAGAGAAAAGATATGTTTTTATACGTCTAATAAACAGAGCGTTTTGAACGGCAGCATGAAAGGTTAAAATTTTACTGTTGACAATTTTGTAAATATATGCTATAATAAATTTGTACAATTTTATTGCAGCTATGCCGATATTAACAGCATACAATACCCAAAACATAGCTGAATACAGGAGAATGTGGGCAATGAAAGAATTACTTCGACTTATATTCAAGTTTGATTTTAAAGGCTTGTTTATTAAAAAAACTGACAATGGACTTATAAAGTTTTTTCGTTACTGCTTTGTAGGCGGTATAGCTTTTATAGTCGATTATGCCGTGTTTTCAATAGTTTGTCTGCTTTTGGGCAAGGGCGCCGTTGTAACTTCAATAGGAACTGTTGCAGGCTTCGTTTGCGGTCTTATTACGAATTTCGTTATGTCTAAAAAGTTCGTATTTACAGAGGATGCGAATAATGTTTCAAAAAAAGGCGAATTTATATGGTATACTGTTATCGGAATCGTAGGAGCCGGACTTAATCTTCTTCTTATGCTCCTGTTCACGGAATGGATGCTGTCTATGAACCGATATATAGCAAAAATAATTGTTGCATTAATAGTTCTTGTTTACAATTATGTTGCAAGGAAACTCATACTATATTCAAAATAAAGCCGTCGTAAGACAGGCTGAAATATAAAGGAGAATTTGATAATGGAAAATGTTATTGTCATAGGTGCAGGTCCTGCCGGACTTACAGCGGCTTATGAGCTTTTGAAAAAGGCGCCGGACAAGTATTCGGTAACTATTTTGGAGGAATCTGACGAAATCGGCGGTATTTCAAAGACAGTAAAATACCATGGAAACCGCATGGACATCGGCGGACACCGTTTTTTCTCCAAAGATGCCGAAGTAACCAAGTGGTGGGAAGAAATTATGCCCACACAGGGCAAGCCGTCATTTGACGATATTAAGCTGAACCGACAGAAGCAGCTTAAAGCGGGCGGTCCCGATCCCGAAAAAACAGACGATGTAATGCTTGTAAGAAACAGGGTTTCAAGAATTTATTACAAACATAAGTTTTTTGACTATCCTGTAACGATGAAGCCGGCTACTTTCAAGAACATGGGACTTACCGCGACAGTAAAGTCAGGTATGAGTTATCTGCATTCCTGCGTTGTTAAAAAGCCGGAGGATTCGCTTGAAAACTTTTATATCAACCGTTTCGGCAGAACTCTTTACGGTATGTTTTTCGAGGGATATACAGAAAAACTCTGGGGCAGACATCCGAGAGAAATCTCCGCTGATTGGGGTTCGCAGCGCGTTAAGGGACTTTCCATTACAGCCGTTATCAAGGATATGATCTCAAAGATAATTCCGGGCGGCGACAGCAAGACTAAAGAAACTTCCCTTATCGAAGAATTTTACTATCCGAAATACGGTCCCGGTCATCTTTGGGAGACAGTTGCTTCTCATATTGAGAACATGGGCGGAAAGATAGTTAAGAACTGTTGTGTAAAATCTGTAAAGACAGAAAACGGTAAAATTGTTTCGCTTACAGCCGAGGAAAACGGAACGGTTAAGGAGATAACCGGAGACATTTTTATTTCCTCAATGCCCGTAAAGGATCTTATAGGCGGAATGAACGATGTTCCCGAAAACATTGCCGAGTGGTCTGCCGGACTTCCTTACAGAGATTTTGTTACAGTGGGACTTCTTGTTGACCGTCTTAATCTGAAAAACGAAACAAATATACGTACACTTGGAAATATTGTTCCCGACTGCTGGATATATGTTCAGGATACAGGCGTAAAGCTGGGCCGCATTCAGATTTTCAACAACTGGTCGCCGTACATGGTTACTGATCCCGAGCGTTACGTTTGGATAGGTCTTGAATATTTCTGCACCGAAGGAGACAGCTTTTGGAATATGTCGGACAAGGAGTGTATTACGCTTGCCGTTAAAGAGCTTATTAAAATGGGCGTTATCAGTTCAGGCAAGAGCGTTAAGGATTGTCACCGTGAAAAAGTCAAGAAAGCATATCCCGCTTATTTTGACACATACGAGCATATGGACGAGATCATTGATTATCTCGATAACTTTGAGAACCTTTATTGTGTAGGAAGAAACGGTCAGCACCGTTATAATAATATGGATCATTCCATGGTTACCGCATTTGAAACGGTAAAGAATATCATAAGCGGAAAGACTTCGAAGGAAAACATCTGGAACGTTAATACGGAAAAAGAATATCATGAAGAAAAAAGCAACTGAGAAAAAAACTCCTGAAGATAAAGGTGTAATGAAGCAGCAAAACGAATCAAAAGCTGAGGATGCTGTCATTAAGGAAAAAGGTTCTTCACCGATAGAAAGAAAATGCATTTATTTCTTGATATTTATAGCTGTTGCAGCAGTGATTTACGGCGTTATGACATCTGCATTCTCTGTATGCCATAGACATGTGTCGATTCTGACTGCATTAATTATAATTGCCGTATGCTTCGGAGGTTTTGTGCTGTCGGAGAAAATAAAAAAAGACAGACTGAAACGGTTTTTAAAAGGAACAGCCGCAGCTTGTCTTATTGCTTTCGGCACAGAGACTCTGATTTTCAACTTTAAATCGTTTGCCAAGGGTAATACCGAGACGGTGATCGAGGATTATTCCGCATTTACCACCAATAATACCGATAATGCCAAAATATCAGCTGAAAGCATTGAAATAACCGGAGATTCTACTCTTTATATCGAACTTAATTCAAAAGATATAAATGCTGTAGACTTTGAATTTGACGGCGAGGGAAAATCACCGTTAAAATGCTGTGCCGGAATAATTGACGGTAATTTTTCACAGGAGTACGTGGGAATTGGAGAGAAAAAAATATCTGCCGACTACGGAAAATGCAATTTTGCGTTCAGCTCCTATGAAGAACTGAAATTTTTGCGTTTGGAATTTTACGATGTATCTGCTCCTATTAAGATAACTCGGTTAAGCTTTGCAAAGGCTCTGCCGTTTGTATTTTCCGAAATACGTTTTTATGTGTTATTTCTTCTGTTGGCAGCAATTGCCGCTGTAAGAGCATTTGAGCTTTACAAGGTCGTTTATAACCGCAAAGATGTACGGCATCGCATCATAATAATTGCATTGACCGCACTGTGTTCACTTACAATGTTGTGTTTTGTTGACCCTGAGGCATCGGATATAGATTATAAAAAGAATATGGATGTAAGCTGGCAGAATCCTTATGTTCAGATGTTTGATGCATGTGAAAACGGTCGTACAAGCATAGGAATTACTCCCAGCGAAAGCCTGCTTGCAATGGAAAACCCTTATGACGCATCGCTCCGCGCGGCTCAGGGGGTTGAATGTGCATGGGACAGAGCGTACTATAAAGGCAAGTATTATTCTTATTACGGTATTGCACCGGTGCTGACGTATTACTATCCGTACTATTTCATTAAAGGCAAGCTTCCGTCTATCAACAGCGCATGCGTGTTTTTCGGCATACTGTCGGTAATATTTATGTTTGGCGCTATAATGGCATTTGTCAGAAAATTTATAGAGAAACCGAATTTCTTGCTTTTGATAATGTGTCTGACGGCAAGCTTATTTGCTTCGGGAATATACTTTAATGTGGATTTTTCTGACATGTACGCTTTGCCGGGAATCACCGGAACATGTTATTTGATGCTATGTCTGTGGTGCGGTTTGGAAGCGTGTATACGAGAAGGCGAAAAAAAGCAGCCTATACTTTTTGTAATATGCGGACTTGCATTTTCACTTTGCCTTGCGTCAAAGCCTACAAGAGCACTGAGCGCTTTGATACTTGCGCCGATCTTCCTTGAACTGATATTCAGTAAAAAAATAAAGCTTAAAAGCAAAGTTGTTTCCGCGGCTTCATTTCTGCTTCCTGTAGCGGTCGGATGCGGAGCGTTGATGGCATATAATAATGCGCGTTTCGACTCGCCTTTTGAGTTTGGCGCGGTTTATCAGCTTACCGTAAGCAACGTTAATGCAGGAGGCTTGAAGCTTTCTTTCCTGCCGAACGCTATACTGCATTATTTTGTACAGCCGTTAAGAATGTCGGGAAGCTTTCCGTTTGTGGAAATAAGCGGTTTGTATCTGGCAAACCGTCAGGCGTACGTATACAGCGATTTTGCAGTTGGTGCGCTCACTGTACCGTTGATTGCGGCAGGAATGGCTGTTTTTCCGTTTCTTATGTATCATCTCAGGCGACGCAGGAGGGAAAAACTGAGATTCAATGAACTAAGCGTCCGTAAGATCACTTATATCATGATGCTGCTGTTTTCCGTATTTATCGCATTATTTAATTACTGCGTTGCAGGTATTATACTCAGCTATGTCTGCGATATTCTGCCGCTGCTGACGCTTTTGTCCGTGCTTGTTCTTCTTGATACTCAGCAGCAGACAGCGAAATGCAGAGGTGTTTCAGGAAAGGTAGTCTGTGCGTTTTCAGTTGCAGCGATGTTTACTGTGATTTTGGTAAGCTTAGAGCTTTTGTCTTTCCAGAATATAGCTCTTTTCAAGCATTTCCCAAATATACTTTATAAGCTCGAAGAATTATTATGTTTCTGGAATTAGCATAAAATTTATAAAAAACAGGCTGATGTCACATATTTCATGACATCAGCCTGTTCTGTAAATTTAAGGCAATACTGAATAAAGCTGTCAGGAGTGCTTTGTTCGGTGTTGTTTTAACTTAAATCGAATGTTTTGAGTTTTTCATAAAGAATAATTGATGGAACATTCATATAATTGAGGAAATTTTTATTGTTTCCGAAAGCTGTTTTGTAGTTAGCGTCATATGCTGATGTTTCGTCAATTACTCCTTCTTCCAGTGCATAAAGAACAGCATCGTTGGACATTGAACATATCTGACTGCAATCGAGTTCATTAATATTGCCCGAATTGTACATTTCGACATTATACTTTGCAATGATATAATCGGGACTGCAAAAGCATAGTACGGCAAACATTACAGTAAAAATACCCGAAGTCCACGCCGCAAAATTCATTTCAAACTTAAATTGTTTTATAATAATAAGGACAAAGATAAGTGCGCATAAAGCCATGAACCACATAGTATAAAATCTAAGACGAGTAAGCCCGAATTCAGATATATACATAACCATTTTACTGACTGCAACTGCAATGAGTATTAAAGTTGAAACAGCAAGAGAGGTTGAGTAGAACTTTAAAGCGGCAGGTTTGGATTTTCCGCTTTTCTGTGCAAGCAAACTGATAAAACAGATCACGAATAAATTTATTACCGTAACGCCGCAAAGTTCGAAGAATCCTCTTCTTGCGTATTCGGAATAGCTGTATCCGTCCGGAAGATTTCCTGAAAATGCAGACAGAAAGTAGCTTCCCTGAGATATAAAGAACATAATATATAGAATCAGAAGGGGGGTAACAGCAGTATAAAGAATTATATTTGGTATTACATTTGCACCGTTCAGCGTGTATTCACATAAATTTTTGTCGAGAACATTAAGAGAATCACGCTTGCAGTTGGCGTAAAGCATACCGTAAAGGTAAAGTCCGCAGGGAATTGATACAAGAAAATGACAGAAAACTCTTATACTGTCAGAGGAGAGTATATTTGAGGTAATGTTTGTGAAGAAATTTGCCATACCTTTATCAGCAGAAATAAGCAGGATCGCAACGAGTACCGTTACAGGCAGAGAAAGCAGAAGACCGCATACGATATATTTGATATTTCCGGCAGATCTTGAATTCCCAATGACTTCTTTAGCGGCATTAGCTTCGGCGCCGAAATGTGAAAAAGGGAATTCAAAAACAGCTTTTATCATTGCAAAAGGCAGATACTGTTCTATATTTTTCTTTTCTTCCGAGGCTGAGTAAACGAAATACGCCCCCGCCAAGAACAAGAATACTCCGACAAGAAATTTTATAAAGCCATTGTCTGTGAGTGAAAATACGCATGAAAAAAGATAAAGAACAGCCGCTGTTATTTTATTGTGAGCAGTTAATTTGCATTCGTGTTTTTTTAAAAAAATTATAGAGGCTGTGATTATTATTATATTCACAGCGGTAGTAAAAAATCCGGCAGGGTTGAATACTTCAAATTCCACATAAAGAAATGCAAGGAGAGCAATAAAGAAAGCATAGATTTTTTCGATTTTGGTAAATTTTGTGCGCTGCATTTCTGCTGCGGTATTTTCGTTTAAAGTTGTTTCAAGCGATTCAGGCATAAAGAACACTCCTTCAAATTTATGTTCTTATCATTTTCTGAATTCAAGAATATCTCCCGGTTGGCAGTCGAGTATTTCGCAGATTTTCTCCAGAGTTGAGAAGCGGACGGCTTTAGCCTTGCCTGTTTTCAGAATCGAAAGATTTGCCGTAGTGATTCCTATTTTTTCGGCAAGTTCCTGTGAGGACATTTTCCGAACAGCCATCATAACGTCAAGGTTTACAATAATCGGCATATCGGACCTCCTCATATTGTAAAGTCATTTTCGGACTTGATCTTAACAGCTTTTTCAAAAACGTTTTTGAGAACGCGTAGGATAAGTCCAAGCATAGCGGCAAAAAGCGCAGGCAAAATGAAAATGATTCGCCACAAAGCCATAACTGCGAATGAACATGCAGCTAACATGCACATCCATGAAATACTTCTCAGACAAGAAACGTTTTCTTTGATAAAAACGTTTTCTCTTCCGATATTGACGAGCAGCCTGTTCAATGACCAGAGAGCGATAAATCCGAATAACTCCGCCGTATACAATCCAACGCACATAGGGATAAATATGCTTCCTTTTAAAAGACCTACAGCAGCCGACGCAGATTCGTAGTACTTCACTAATGCCGGCACGAAGAACGTGAGTATAAGAAATACACCTCCGGCAGCAAATGTCAGGATTCTTGATAAGAACAGTGATTTAGTTTTAGTCCACATAAAATAGAGCTCCTTTATGTTTCTGAGTATAGTATAGCACACAATTTACCATTTGTCAATACTTAAATATCGAAAAACAATAATTTTTTTCTGTTTTATAAAATGCCGCACTATACTGTGCGGCATTTGTCATAAATATCAGACTTACTCGGAAACTAATTGATGTAGAATAATACGTGCATTGCGCAATGTTGTCTTAAAGAAGCTCAGCAATGTCAAGCACAAGTCTTTCGGATTTTTCCCATCCGAGACATGGGTCAGTAATTGACTTTCCGTAGATAGATTCTCCGATTTTTTGACAGCCGTCCTCAATATAGCTTTCTATCATAAGACCCTTGACAAGCTTATTAATATCGGAGCTGTGGCGCATGCTGTGGAGTATTTCCTTAGCAATACGTATCTGTTCGAGGTATTGTTTTCCTGAGTTGGAGTGATTTGTGTCAACTATAAGAGCAGGATTCAGCAGATTTTTTTCGCTGTAGACCTGTGCAAGACGGTAAAGATCCTCGTAGTGATAGTTGGGGAAGGACTGACCTCTGTCGTTTACGTAGCCTCTGAGAATAGCGTGAGCATAAGGATTTCCGTCGCTTTTAGCTTCGGAAGCACGGTAGATAAATGCGTGTGGGTGCTGAGCTGCCGTAATTGCATTCATCATAACGGAAATATCGCCGCTTGTAGGATTTTTCATGCCGACAGGGATAGAAACTCCGCTTGAAACAAGGCGGTGCTGCTGATTTTCTACCGAACGTGCGCCAATGGCAACGTATGCGAGAATGTCGTCGAGGTAGCTGTAGTTTTCGGGATAGAGCATTTCGTCCGCAGCGGTAAAGCCTGTTTCTGCAAGAGCCTTGATGTGAAGATTGCGGACAGCCGCAATTCCGCTTGAAAGGTCCGGCATGCCTGTTGGATTTGGCTGGTGAAGCATGCCTTTGTATCCGTCTCCGGTTGTGCGCGGTTTACCTGTATAGATTCTGGGGATAATGAAAATTTTATCTTTGACCTTTTCCTGAAGCTCACGGAGACGTGTGATATAATCGAGAACAGGTTCTTCCGTATCTGCTGAGCAAGGACCTATAATAAGGAGAAATTTATCGGAATCTCCGCGGAATATAGCTTTTACTTCCTCATCACGGCGAAATTTAATCTCCGCAAGTTCGGGAGAGATAGGATAGTTTTCCTTGATCTCGGATGGTCTGGGAAGTTCCCGTATTAATTTCATTGGCATAATACATCAATCCTTTTACTTATTAATATTTCCATATCGGAGCACGATCTGATCCAAAAGAACGAGAGCCGTAATGCTGTCCGCCACTACTCTTGCACGGTGAACGATAGCAGGATCATGCCTGCCTTTTATCTGCAATGTAGTATTTTCGCCGTTTGTGAGGTCGACTGTCTGCTGTTCCTTATAAATAGACGGCGTAGGTTTAACGGCGCAGCGGAATACGATAGGCATACCGTTGGTTATGCCGCCGAGAATACCGCCGCAGTTGTTGGTATCCGTAATTACTTTATTATCGACATTTCTGAAAGGGTCGTTAGCCTGACTGCCTCTCATTTCGGCGTATCTGAATCCTGCGCCGAATTCAACGCCTTTTACGGCAGGAATGCTGAAAAGTGCGTGGGAGAGAACGCTTTCCACAGTATCAAACCATGGTTCGCCGATTCCGGCAGGCATACCGTATACGGCAGTTTCAAGTATTCCGCCAACAGAGTCGCCGTCGGCTTTGGCAGCCATGATAGCGGCTTTCATTTTTTCTTCGGCGGAGGGTTCGAGAACCGCAAATTCCTTGTCGTTCAGCAAGCCGATGTCCGTTTGAATGTCGTCAAATTCCCTGTCGTAAACTCCGCCGCATGAGAGAATATGAGTTCCTATGATAATTCCGTTCGCTTTAAGTGCAGAGAGCGCCACAGCTCCGGCAGCGACAATTCCGGCGGTGATGCGTCCGGAGAAGTGTCCGCCGCCTCGAAAATCCTGAGAACCTCCGTATTTTACGTTTGCCGTAAGATCGGCATGACCGGGACGTGCTTTATATGCGAGTTCGCCGTAATCACGGCTTCGCGTATCCTGATTTTCTATTATGAATGTGATTGGCGTACCGGTGGTTTTACCGTTGAAAACTCCGCTGACGATTTTGACTTCGTCAGCTTCTTTACGTGCTGTTGAAATAGCTCCCACAGATTTTCGCAGGGACATTTGCTGTGCGATAAAGTTCTCGTCAACAGGAATACCTGCAGGCATACCGTCAAGAACAGCTCCGATAGCATTTCCGTGGCTTTCTCCGAAAAGAGTGACTGCAATGCTGTTTCCGAAAGTGTTTTTCAATCTGTTTCACCTCTGTAGAATTTCTCGCTCCCGAGAAAGTTTATAATAAAGAGTATATCATATTATTTTTATAATGTCAACCGCAGTATTTACGTTGAAATTGCTTCTTTCATTAATCTTATATATTCGCCAACATAATAAGGGGAGTCTTTTCCGTATTGTTCGATAATTTTTATTATAGCCGAGCCAACGATAACGCCGTCCGAAACAGCCGCCATTTTCTGAGCCTGACGCGGTTCGGAAATACCGAATCCCACAGCGCACGGAACATCCGTGTTCTGACGGATAATATCGACAATGCGGCTTATATCGGTGTTTATTTCGCTTCTAACGCCTGTAACTCCCAGACTTGAGACGATGTAAATAAATCCCTCGGCGTCTTTGGCGATCATAGCCGCTCTGTCCTCAGAGGTAGGAGCAATAAGAGAGATCATATCTATACCGTATTTTTTTGAGACTTCGGCAAACTCTCCCTTTTCCTCATAAGGAAGATCCGGAAGTATGATGCCGTCAATACCTGATTCCTTGCAGCGTGACATAAAACGTTCACCGCCGTATGAGAAAACAACGTTGGCGTATGTCATGAAAACAAGGGGAATCTTTACATCGCGGCGAAGCTCGGTCACAAAGTCAAATATTTTGTCCGTAGTTACGCCGCCAGCAAGAGCGCGTATGTTTGCTCCCTGAATAACCGGACCTTCGGCAGTCGGGTCGGAGAAAGGTATGCCGAGTTCGATAAGGTCAGCTCCTGCATCAACTGCCGCACGAACCACTTTAGCGGTCGTTTCGAGATCGGGATCGCCGCAGGTAATGAAAGGGATAAACGCTTTGCCGTTTTCAAATGCTTTTCTTATATTACTCATAAATATCCTCCCCTCTGTAACGTGCGATCGCTGCGCAGTCCTTATCTCCTCTGCCCGAAATGGTAATAATTATTATTTTTTCTTTATCCATAGTCGGAGCAAGCTTCATAGCATAGGCAACTGCGTGCGCAGATTCGATTGCGGGAATTATGCCTTCAACTCTTGAAAGATACTCGAAAGCGTTTACTGCTTCATCGTCTGTCACGGGTACATATTCCGCGCGTCCGATGTCATGGAGATGCGCGTGTTCAGGACCTACTCCGGGGTAATCGAGTCCAGCCGAAATAGAGTATACGGGAGCTATCTGACCGTATTCGTCCTGACAGAAATAAGACTTCATGCCGTGGAAGATACCGATTCTTCCCGTATTAACAGTTGCAGCCGTTTCAAAAGTATCTATACCTCTGCCGGCAGCCTCGCAGCCTATAAGACGTACGGATTCGTCCGGAATGTAGTGATAAAAGCTTCCTATAGCATTTGAGCCTCCGCCTACGCAGGCAATAACAGCATCAGGAAGTCTGCCCTCTTTATCGAGTATCTGTTGTCTCGATTCACGGGAAATAACTGCCTGAAAATCGCGCACAATTGTCGGAAACGGGTGCGGTCCCATAACAGAGCCGAGACAGTAGTGCGTATCGCTGATACGCTTGGTCCATTCGCGCATAGCCTCGGAAACGGCGTCTTTGAGAGTAGCCGTACCTGTAGTGACCGGAATGACATCAGAGCCGAGGAGCTTCATTCGGTAAACGTTCAGA
The DNA here is from genome assembly GCA_910584195.1 of uncultured Ruminococcus sp. Taxonomy (GTDB): domain Bacteria; phylum Bacillota; class Clostridia; order Oscillospirales; family Ruminococcaceae; genus Ruminococcus. The sequence continues at coordinate 41,544 of CAJTYV010000010.1, forward strand.
GCCTGACGTTTGGTATCCTCCTCGCCCATGAATACAACGCATTCCATGCCGAGCAGCGCGGCGGCAGTAGCAGTTGCAACACCGTGCTGACCTGCGCCTGTTTCGGCTATAAGACGTGTTTTGCCCATTTTCTTGGCAAGGAGAGCCTGCCCGAGAACGTTGTTTATCTTGTGAGAGCCTGTATGGTTGAGATCCTCGCGCTTGAGGTATATTTTCGCACCGCCGAGTTCTTTTGTAAGCTTTTCGGCGTAATAAAGCAGAGAAGGTCTGCCTGCATATTCGTTGAAAAGCTGAGTAAGTTCCCTGTTAAATTCAAGGTCATTCTTATAATATTCATAAGCTTTTTCAAGCTCGTTTATGGCGTTCATAAGCGTTTCAGGGATATACTGTCCGCCGTGAACGCCAAAACGTCCTTTTGATTCCATATAAATCTGTCCTTTCAGTAAATTGAATCCATAAATTCTTTCATTTTATAAAAGTCCTTAACTCCGTTGGTTTCGATACCCGAACTGACATCGACAGCATAGGGAGCGAGTTTTTTTACAGCGTTGAGGGCATTATTTTTATCGAGACCGCCGGCTAAGAAGTAATTCCGTTTCATTCCTCTTATAAGGGTGTGATCGAATTGCATTCCGCCGCCCATTCCTGAATCGAGGAGAACAAGATCGGCAGGAGAATCGTTGGCAAGCTCAATATCCTTTTCGGAGCGGACTATAAACGCTTTTATAACACAAATATTCTCTTTTTGAAGCTGGACGATGCAGTCCTCATTTTCGTTTCCGTGGAGTTGAACGGCTTTTATTATACCGCAGTTTACGAGGTATATGATGTTTTCGGTCGGTTCGTCAACGAAAACGCCCACAGGAACGATTCTTTTATCAAGAAGCTTGGTAAGCTCCGCGGCTTTTTCGGGAGTAATGAAGCGTTTGCTTTTTTTGGCGAAAACATAGCCGATATAGTCGGGCAGGAGCTTGTTGACGTACTCGATATCGACTGTTCTTCTTATGCCGCACATTTTTACCTTTGTAACGGCATGATTCATTGGCTTACACCTCTGAGTTCGGCTAATTTGGCTGACTTATCTTCCGCGCGCATAAGAGCTTCACCAATGAGAACGGCGTCTGCGCCTGCTTTGCGGAGAAGTGCGATGTCCTCAGCCGTTTTAACTCCGCTTTCCGAAACGAACAGCACATCATGCGGAACAAGTTCGCGGAGACGGCGGCTGTTTTCAGTATCAACGGAAAAATCGGTAAGATCGCGGTTGTTTACGCCGATAATTCTTGCACCGCAGTTCAAAGCAGTTTTCACCTCGGTATCGTTGTGCGCCTCGACAAGAGCGGACAGTCCTAAGCTGTCGCATACTTTTATATAGGATTTGATTTGTTCGGCAGACAGGATAGAGCAGATCAGCAGTACTGCTTCCGCGCCGAGCAGCTTAGCTTCATAGATCATGTATTCGTCCACGGTGAAGTCCTTGCGTATGCAGGGAAGACTGACGTTTTCGGCTATTTGACGGAGGTATTCGTCTTTTCCGAGAAACCATTTCGGCTCAGTAAGAACGGAAATGCAGTCTGCGCCTGCTGATTCGTAGTCTTTCGCTATTTTGAGATACGGGAACTCCTCCGCGATTATCCCTTTTGACGGTGAAGCCTTTTTGCACTCGCAAATGAACGAAATATCAGGCTTTTTAAGGGCGTTCTCAAAAGCGAACGAACCTTTGGGCGCAGAAAGAGCCGCTGTCTTTACGTCCTCATACGGGAATGTCTTTTTTGCCGTTTCTACGCGTATTTTAGCGTGAGCGGCAAGCTTTTCGAGTATAGTCATTCGGCACCTCAGCTATTGGAAATTTCTATGACTTTATTGAGCGTTTCAAGGGCTTTTCCGCTGTCGATAAGTTCTGCGGCAAGATTCACGCCGTCTTTCATAGAGGACGCTTTTCCGCCTGTATAAATAGCTGCTCCGGCATTGAGGAGTATAGTGTTTCTCTTGTGACCTTTTATTTCACCCGAGAGAATACCTCTTGTGATAGCGGCGTTTTCCTCGGGAGTACCGCCGAGAAGGTCGTTTTGGGAACAGCGTTCAAATCCGAACTGTTCGGGCGTAATTTCGTAATTTTTCATCCAGCCGTCCTTGTATTCACATATGAGCGTAGGAGCGGAAAGTGAAATTTCGTCAAGTTTATCCTTCCCGTAGACAACCATGCCGCTTTGAGAACCCAGCTTCATAAGTACTTGAGCAACGGGAACAATGAGCGACTGATCGTAAACACCAAGGATATGATGTTTTGGAGACGCGGGGTTGGTAAGCGGACCGAGAATATTAAAAACAGTCCTGATGCCGAGTTCTTTGCGGATAGAGCCTACATATTTCATAGAGGAGTGGTATTTCTGAGCAAAGAAGAAGCAGAATCCTGCTTCGTTGAGGAGTTCTCGGCATTTTTCGGGTTCAAGGTTTATATTCATTCCGAGAGCTTCAAGGCAGTCGGCAGTACCTGAAAGAGAGGAAGCCGCACGGTTTCCGTGTTTAGCAACAAGTATGCCCGAAGATGCTATAACCATTGCGGAAGTTGTTGAGATATTGAAGCTGTGAGCGTTATCACCGCCTGTTCCGACAATTTCGAGCAGATCCATATCGTTTTCAAATTTAGCCGCCGCATCGCGCATGGCTGCCGCGCATCCTGTTATTTCGTCTATCGTTTCCGATTTGGTACTTTTTGTTGACAACGCTGCGAGAAAAGCCGCGTTTTGAGTTGGTGTGGACTGACCTGACATAATTTCGGAAATTACGGCATATGCTTCATCATATGTCAGATCTTGTTTGTCAACGATTTTGACTATTGCTTCTTTTATCATAATGAATACCTCCTGAATTACAGTTTAATAAAGTTTTCGAGCATTGTTTTTCCGTTTGGAGTCATAATAGACTCGGGGTGGAACTGTACGCCGAAAATGTTGTAATCCCTGTGCTGAACTGCCATTATTTCGCCGTCGTCCGCCAATGCTGTAACTTTAAGACAGTCTGGGAGAGTTTCAGGGTCGGCAGCAAGCGAGTGATAGCGCGCAACAGGCGAATTTTCGGGAATATCCTTAAAAAGCTGACAAGAGCCTGCGAAGCTCACGACCGACTGTTTGCCGTGCATAAGAGTTTTCGCATAAGTGATTTTCGCACCGTAAGCGGCGCAGATCGCCTGATGACCGAGACAAACGCCGAGGGTAGGTATTTTTTTGCAGATAGTTTTTGCGGCTTCAATTATAATGCCGGCGTCCTCAGGTCTGCCCGGACCGGGAGAAATTATGATCTTGTCGGGAGCGAGCGTTTCGATCTCGGATACGGTCATTTCGTCGTTTCTTATAACTTTAATATCCGGCTCAATCTCGCCTACAAGCTGAAAAAGATTGTATGAAAAGCTGTCGTAGTTATCTATCAAAAGTATCATAAATCTGCCTCCTCAGCCATTTTCAGTGCATTGACGACAGCAGCAGCTTTATTGATGCACTCTTGATATTCGTTTTCGGGAACAGAATCTGCAACGATACCTGCGCCGCTTCTGACAAAGACCTTGCCGTTTTTCTTATAGGCTATGCGAATGGCGATACAGGTATCAAGGTTGCCTGTGAAATCAATGTATCCTACAGCTCCTCCGTATATGCCGCGCTTGTTGTTTTCAAGCTCTGCGATTATTTGGCAGGCGCGAATCTTGGGTGCGCCGGAGAGAGTACCTGCCGGAAGTACTGCGCTTACTGCATCGAGACCATCAAATTCATCGCGTATTTCACCTGAAACGGTCGAGCCGATATGCATAACATGAGAATAGCGTTCGATGCTGTGAAGCTTTTCCACTTTGACAGAGCCGAAACGGCTTATTTTTCCGAGGTCGTTTCTGCCAAGATCAACCAGCATATTGTGCTCGGAAAGCTCTTTTTCATCTTTTAGCAGACTTTCTTCAAGCTGCTTATCCTCGGCATCTGTTTTTCCTCTCGGTCTTGTTCCGGCAAGAGGAAAAGTGTGGAGCACGCCGTTTTCGAGTTTAACGAGAGTTTCAGGGGAAGCGCCGGCTATTTCAACATCAGTGCCTGAGAAATAGAACATATAAGGCGACGGATTTATAGTTCTGAGAATTCGGTAGGTGTTGAGTAGACTTCCCTCGAAGCCTGCGCTAAGACGGTTGGAGAGAACTATCTGGAAAATATCGCCCTCATAAATGTGATGTTTGGCTGTATTAACCATATTACAGAATTCTTCCTTATTAAAAAGAGGAGTAACTTCTGTGGTCAGGTGACCTGCCGGTTCGTGACGGCGTTCACCCCGGCGCAGGAGAGCGGCAAGCTGTTCGAGTTCCATTTTAGCTTTATTATAGCCGGATTCGGGGTCCTCGAGAGACATGTTCGCAATAAGTATTATCTTTTGACGGAAATTGTCGAAAGCTATAACCTTATCGAAAAGCATCAAATCAACGTCTTTGAATTGTTCAGTATCCTCGGTGTCGAGACGGAGAGATTTTTCGGTGTAGGCAAGAAAATCATAAGAAAAATAACCGACAAGTCCTCCCGTAAAGGACGGCAGATAGTCAAATCTGGGACTTTTGTAATTTGAAAGGAGCTGACGTATCTGCTCGCTCGGGTCATCGGAGGTGACGGTCATACCTCCCGTAGTAAGCCGATTACCGACAGCCGAAATTTGCATCTTTGGATCGAAGCCGAGAAAAGTGTAGCGTCCCCATTTTTCTTTTTCAGCGACTGATTCGAGCATGTAGCAATGTGTTGAAATATTTTTCAAAGTCATAAGAGCTTCGATGGGTGTACAGACATCTGAAAGAATCTCGCAGCTCACAGGGACAATATCATATTTTCCGCTGTCTGCGATTTCTTTAATTGTTTGAAAGTCAGGCATAAAATTCATAATAACACCTCCGACAGAAATAAAAAAATCCTTGGCAGAACAAAAATCTGCCAAGGACGAATAAACTTATCCGCGGTACCACCTTGATTCATGGGAAACCCATGCGCTTGCAGGATACTGACATATCCCCGGTGTTTAACGCACACCTCACGTTACGGAATACTCCGGGAAAAACCCGTTTGACCGTACCCTCAGCGGTCCATTTGCTAATCTGTGTTTTGCCCGATTCTCAGCATCGCAGGCTCTCTGTGAAAGCATGATAAGCTTTATCTCCGCTTCAACGGTTTATAAAATTATTATATCACGGTTTACGAGGTTTGTCAATAGATTGTATAAAAATAAAATATTTAATTTTTGCAGGCGCTGAATAAACAAATTGAAGCAACTTGACTTTATGATTGTAATATATGTAAAATAATAATATATTTACTTGTAAGTTTTTAACAAAAATTATTTGTTACTATTGACAATTACGTTAAATAGTGCTATAATAAGCATATGAGAAAGAATATAGGGATTTTAGGACAATATATACGTCCTTGCAATCTTATATTCTTAAAAAGTCCGGACGACTTACAATATAATCGTCAATATGTATAAGAGTTGCATATAAAAATTGTGATTATTAATAATATTTTGTGAAAATTCTTCAAAAGTCTTGACACAATAAGTTGAAGGAGGTATAATAATATTGTAATTTATTAACGAATACGATCACGTTTTGAAAGGAGCAGAAATGACTGACAAGGAACTTCGGAAGCTTAAACGAGCCGAACTGTTGGAAATACTGTTTTATCTCAGAAAGGAGCTTGACGAACTGAAAGCCGAAAACGCTGCCCTGACCGAAAGAATCGACGAGCTTACAAAGACGTCTCAGAGGGCTGAATTTTCTTTTTCGGAAGAAAGCCGTGAAGAACTTTTGAAAAGTATCCGAAGCATTGTGGAGGATTGTCTCGGGGGAAACGCTCCGCCGGGCAGCAAAAAATCCATAAGGGCAAGTCAGGAAAGTGACTGTTATGGAAGATTTTAAGAGAGATCTGCCGACAGCCGACCAGCTGTATGCCGAAACAGAACGTATTCGTTACAGGAAAAGCTACATTAAAATGCTGTACAGCACGATTTCCTCACTTATCGTGGTTGCGGCGGTAGCGGTTTTGATATCTATGCTTTTTCTTCCCGTTTTCAGGGTTACAGGTTCGAGTATGACTCCGACTATGAATAATGATGATTTACTTATCTGTAATAAATGGGCGGATTTTGAAAGCGGCGATATTGTTGCTTTTTATTTTAACAACAAGGTTCTCCTTAAAAGAGTTATAGGCACGGCGGGGGATGTTGTTGATATTAGTGAGGACGGTACGGTATTCGTTAACGGAAAAGCTCTTGACGAGCCGTATTTAAGCGAGAAAGCATTCGGTGAATGCGACATAGATCTGCCCTATCAGGTACCCGATAACAGAATATTCGTTATGGGCGACCATCGTTCGGTTTCGGTGGACAGCCGATCAAGTTCGGTCGGCTGTATTGCCAGTGAATATATTATAGGAAAGGTTATCTTCCGTTTATGGCCGTGGGAGGTTATCGGACCTGTTCACGGTGTCTCGGCAGAGTAGATCGCGATAACTCATAAGTGTGTGAGGGAAATGGAGTTTTTTATGAGAAATTTTAAGAAGTTCGCCGCTATGGCTTCGGCTGTTACGCTCGCGGCATGCGCTGTTGCTCCTGTTGCTATGAATTTTTCCGCTGTTGCTGCTGATAATTATAGTATTACTATTTCAGATCATGGCTCTGTTTCAGCAAAGGCTCATAAATTCAATGCGTATCAGATTTTTACCGGTACATTGAATGATGCTGGAAGTGGATTTACAGGTGGAAGTGTTGAATGGGGTTCTGCAATTATAGATAACGGTGCTGCTTTAAAAGCTGCTCTTAAAGATGCGACTTTTAGTAATGAAGCAGCCGAAACTGCAATGAATTCTTTAAATGATGAATCTACCGCGTATGATGTTGCGCTTGCCCTTGAAAAAATCACATCAGCTGATGATAGTGCTATACTTGCAACAGTTATCAATAAAGTAATAACTGATGGAACTGATGTTGCCGCTTCATATGCTGGTTCTGGAGACACTGCAACGATAGAATTGATTGCAGCAGGTTATTATTTTGTAAAGGATGTAACAGAGTTAACTTCACCCGGTAATGATGCCCTTTCTAAGTTCATAATTCGTGTTCTTGGTACGGAAATAGTTGAAATTAAAACTGATGCTCCAAGCCTTGAGAAAAAGATTTGGCACAATGATACAACAGCAGCTCCAACTATTAGTGCCAGTGCTCCTACAGGAGATTGGGGTGACGTTGGAGATAACCAGATTGGTGATACTGTTTACTATTATATAGAAACTACAGTTCCTGATATGTCTGCATACGACACATATAAATACATAATTCGTGATGTTATGTCATCGGGACTAACACTTAATGACGTTACTCACATATATTATGTTCCAGCAAGTGGTACTGCTGTAGAATTAACAAATACAGACGGCATTACAATTAATAAGAAAGATGATGCAAATACAGAATCAGTAACAGAAACGTTCTACGTTGATTTTGGTGATTTGAAGTCGATTTTGAGTGATAAAAATATTATTCCGGAAACAGGAGATAAGATTTACACTTATTATAATGCTACTCTTAACGAGAACGCATTAGTTTCTAATTCTACAAATGACGAGCAGAATAATCCCAATGAAGCATGGCTTACTTATTCAAACAATCCGAATCAGAGTGGCAGTGGAAACAACGAAACTGGAGATACTGTTCATGATACGGTATATGACTGGACGTATACTTTCGAAGCTTCAAAGGTTGATGAAAAAGGTGATCCGCTTGGAGGCGCTAAATTTAGCTTGAAATCAGGAGATACTGTAATTAATTTAATAGAAATTACTGACGCATCTGATCTGAAAGTTAATGGTATAGAAGCACTTGCATCAGACACAAGATATTACAGACCGGCTAAAGAAGATGAAACTGGTGGAAAGTTAATTGAAACCACAAGTGACAAAAATAAATTTATGTTTGTTGGTCTTGATGATACAAAGACATATACATTGACAGAAACAGAAGCTCCGACTAATTATACAAAGGGTGAACCTGTAAGCTTAGTAATAAGTGATACTTATAACCCCAACGGTGATTCAGTTACTGCAATCACTCGTAAAGTTGGTAGTCAAGAAGCAGATAGTGCTACTATTATAAACCGAAAAGGTACATCACTCCCCGGTACCGGTGGTATCGGTACAACTATCTTCTACATAGGCGGCGGAGCAATGGTAGCTGTTGCGGGCGTATTCCTCATCACAAAGAAGAGAATGGGCAAAAAAGAAAATTAAGCTCCATTTAGCAATATTGCTAAATGGTCAAATTTGAAAACAAATTTGACCCATCGCAAATCTGTTAACACCTAAATCTGCCGCCGGAGCGATTCGGCGGCAGGCGTTAGGGAGGAACTCATGAGTAAAAAGAAAAAAGGAATATTTTCAACGATTTTTCTTCTGTTGATGTTACTGGTGGGTCTCTCCGTGATGCTTTACCCTACAATAAGCGATTGGTGGAATTCAAAGGTACAGACCCGTGCGGTCGCAAATTATGAAGAGACCGTAAAAAATATGAAGCCGGAGGACTACAGCCGATATTTCGCAGAAGCCGAGGAATATAACAGGCAGCTTTTAAGGTTGGCTGCCCCTTTTTCAAGCTATGATGAAATAGAGGGGTACGAAGATGTGCTGAATGTCTCGGATACGGGTATAATCGGTTATATAACGATTCCCTGCATAAAAGTTGAACTGCCTGTATATCACGGCACAAGTCCCGAAGTGCTTAATATAGCGGCAGGACATCTGCAAGGCTCGTCTTTGCCGATAGGCGGAACTAACAGCCATGCAGTCATATCGGCGCACAGAGGTCTGCCATCGGCAAGACTTTTCACCGACCTTGACCAGCTTGATAAGGGCGACCTTTTTACAATAACCGTTCTCGACCGCGTTTTCACCTACGAGGTGGAGGAGATACTTATAGTAGAGCCTGAGGAAACAGATAAGCTTTCTGTAATACCGAACGGCGATTATGTAACGCTTATGACTTGTACACCGTACGGAATAAATACTCACAGAATGCTTATTCGTTCGCATCGTACGGAGAATGTTGAAAAGCATGAGGTGCGGATTTTTGCTGATATGGTGAAAGTTGATCCTATGCTTGTAATACCGTTTATAGCTGCGCCGCTTTTTGTTATTCTGATGTGCGTATGGATATTCGGTGGCAGGCGGATTCGTAAAAAACCGAGAGAAATTGCCGAATGCCTTGTTAATGAGAGAAAGGGTGATTAAGAATGGCAGGAATCAGAAAAAAGATCGGAGCGATTTTTTTCATATTCGGCATAGCTGCAATGTTTTGTTTCAGTTGTCTTTGTTCAGCTGTTTCGGCTGAGGGAGCGGTTACCATGACCCTTGTTTGCGAAGCCCGAGGAGAGCTTGTAGAGGGAATGCAGTGGTCGGTTTTTCGCATCGGTTCTTATGACGGAGAAAAAATAAGCCTTGAAGGGGCGTTTACGGAATATCCGGTGGATATGTCTGACTTATCTTCATCCGGACTTGCGGATGCGGCTTCTACACTAAAGGATTACGCATTTGCTCATAAAATTGAGCCTGACGGAAACGGCGCTACTCAAAGCAGTGGCATTGCAGTTTTTGACGGTTTGGAGTACGGGGTATATCTTGTAGCAGCCAACAATTTAAAAGTCGGTGACAAAACGTTCGTACCAACGCCGGCTATAGTTTCTTTGACTGCCGAGCAGTCTGATGATTTTACGGTATATCCGAAAATTACGTCAATTCGTACTCTTGCTGATGAATATGAACGTTTAAACGTTCGTAAAGTTTGGGAAAGATACGACGGTATGCTTGTTAAGCCTACTGAGGTCGTTGTCGATATTTACAGGGATTATGAGTTCTACGAGAGTGTTACCCTGACCGCCGATAACGATTGGAATTATACGTGGGAAGAACTTGCCGGTTCGGAATGGACAATAATCGAGCGAAAAATTCCCGAAAAATGCACTGTGGTTTATCGTAACGACGGACGCCGCTATGTCGTGGTAAATACCTATAATCCCGATTTTATATTTGATTGGGGCGTAGACTATCCGCCTTCCGGCGTAACGACTACAGTTACGGGAGCGGTATCGGGTGAGGCGGAAACGAATACAACTGCCGCTGAATCTTTTCCAATAAACGAAGCGGATGAAACAACTGTTTCCGTGAATACAGCTACATCTCCGGCAGCCGGCGACCAAACTCCGGATACCACTAAAAAAGGCGGAAATACTCCCGTAGTAACCACTACAACTGAAAATAAACTGCCGCAGACCGGTCAGCTATGGTGGCCTGTTCCGGTAATGGCGATTATTGGATTGATTTTCATTGCGGCGGGTTCAAGAATTCTTTTCGAATGCAAGAGGGAAGACAATGAATAAAAAACACGGTTTGTGTTGTATAATTCTCGGGACAGCTATGCTTATTGCAGCGTTGTCCCTTGTTTTCTACAACTCACAGGAAAATAAAAGAAGCGGAGAAGCGGCTGATAAGGTGCTTTCAGAACTGAAAGAGAATATCCCTGAGCCTCCGACTGAAATTTATACGGAAACCGCTTCGGAAGACGGTATATATTCCGAATACGATACAGAGCCGCAAACATGCGTTCAGGATACCACGATGATGATAGACGAACATGGGTATATCGGCATTATTGCAATACCCGATTTAGGATTGGAGCTGCCTGTTATGAGCGATTGGAGCTATCCTGACCTGAAAATATCGCCGTGCCGTTACAAGGGCAGCATTTTCAGCGGAGATATAGTGATAGCGGCACATAATTACCGTTCGCATTTCGGCAGATTATCGGAATTAAGCGGCGGTGAAAATATTGTATTTACGGCTGCTGACGGCAAGGTGTATAACTTTGAAGTATCTCAGATAACCGAACTTGACGGCAGGGACATTGAGGGTATGGATTTCGGGTCGTCAGATTCATGGGATTTGACACTGTTCACCTGCACCCTTGGGGGACGAAGCAGGGTAACTGTTCGCGCGGTCGCTGCAGATCGAAAATCAGGAGAATAAATTGATGAATTTAAATATTTTAGCTGCCTATGCGGTTTTTCTTATAATTATGAGTCTTTTATCGGCAATACTTTATAAAGCCGATAAGATTAAGTCAAAAAAAGGACAATGGCGCATTAAAGAGAAAACGCTTCTCTGCTTTGGTTTTTTTGGCGGAGCATTGGGTGCATTGGCGGGTATGAAGCTTTTCCGCCATAAAACCAAACATTGGTATTTTTGGATTGTTAATATTTTGGGGGTTGTTTGGCAGACGGGACTGCTTATCTGTCTGATTTTCCGAGCTTTTAATTCCTGAGACCGGCTTTTATGCCGGATATAATAACATCCTTTGCCCTCACCGCTTCTTCTTTTGTCAGCGGCGGCGTATCGGGTAGGGGATAACCGAGTCCGAGTTCGGCGTATTTTGGGCGCGCCATATCGTGATATGGGAGTACATCGAGAGCTTTAAGGTTATTGAGAGACGAAAGAAATTTTCCGAGACGAAAAAGCTCATCATGGGAATCTGTCAGTCCCGGAACAACAACGCGCCTTATCCATAACGGAATGCCGAGTTCGCATAAATGTTCGGCAAACAGTAGTATATTTTCGTTTCCGATGCCCGTCAGCGCTCTGTGCTTATCGCTGTCCATATGTTTTATATCGAGCATTACCAAATCGGTATATTTAAGGATCTTATTAATTTTTTCGCTTGTATCGGGAGCGTAAACAGCTGCGGAAGTATCAAGGCAGGTATGTATACCTGCTTTTTTTGCGTTTTCAAAAAGCTCTGCAAGAAATTCAGGCTGAGCGAGCGGCTCTCCTCCCGTTGCCGTAATTCCTCCGGATTTCAGAAATTCTTTGTATGAGTCGTATTCTTTTAAAAGCTCATTGACCGTGACTTCTCTGCCTTTTCGGAATTCCCATGTATCGGGATTATGACAATATTTGCAGCGAATGGGACATCCCTGAAAGAACACAACAAATCTTACTCCCGGTCCGTCTACAGTTCCGAAGCTTTCAGTTGAATGAATATATCCGTTCATTTTTTCATCTCCTTTGCCCGTTTAAGTAAGGCGGTGCGGTCGTTCGGCAGAATATCGTCAATAACCAGTTCCAACAGAGATCTCAGACAAACGCCTATTTCTTTTCCTTTGTAACCGAGCGCGGTAAGATCTGAGCCGTTTACAGCCATATCCGCAAGACTTATACAGATTTTTTCTGAGGCAATATGTCGGGCAATTTCGGCGCAGCGGTCAAATTCATTGTTTTCTGCGAGTACAAACGTCTGTTTTGCAGAGTTGTCGGCTTTTTTTGCTTCAAGAAGCATGAGAAAACCTTCAAGACCTATATTATTCATAATGCGCTTTATTTGCTTTTCGGATTTGATTTTATCGCTGTGCCGGGAAATTATTTCATATACCGAAGAAATGGTTTTATTGTCGAATTTCAAGCGCTTAAGGATCAGACGAGCTTTTTCGGCGCTTGCTTTGGCATGTCCTTTGAAATGACCGGATCCGTTTTCATCAAGAGTGAACATATCGGGTTTTCCGACATCGTGCAGAAGCATGGCGACCCTTAGAATATTTTCTCCCTCAATTCCCCGGGGAACTGCATTTACTGCGCGTACTGCATGCTCGTAAACATCATATTTGTGATAGCGTGAATGCTGGTCGAAATCAAAGCATGGTATAAGTTCAGGAATAATTTGCCCGATCACATCTCTGAATTTGAGCATTACGTCAACCGAATTTATACCGCTTAAAAGCTTTATAAGCTCGGCTGAAATACGTTCTGCGGAAATGTTTCCGAGTTTTTCTTTTTGTTTTATAGCCGCAGCGGCTGTATTTTTTTCTATCTTAAAATCGAGAACAGAGGCAAACCGCAGACTTCTCAGAATTCGCAGAGCGTCCTCGGAAAAACGTTCTTCCGGGTTGCCAACACAGCGTATGATCCGTTTTTCAATATCATTTCTGCCGTCAAACGGATCAAATATATTTCCTTCAGCGTCCATAGCGACAGCATTTACAGTAAAATCACGGCGTGCCAGATCGGCTTTAAGGTCGTTGGTGAAGCAGACTGTATCGGGACGTCGGGAATCGCTGTATTCGCCGTCTATACGGAATGTCGTGACCTCAAAAGGAATATTGTTTTTCAGAACGGTCACAGTACCATGTTTTATTCCTGTGGGAATAACTTTATCGTCCGAAAATGTTTCGATTATTTGGCGGGGCAGGGCATCGGTGGCAATATCAAAATCATTTGGTTTTCGGCGCATGAGCATGTCCCTTACGCAGCCGCCGACAGGATATGCTTTAAATCCTGATTTTTCAAGCTTTTTTAAAATGTACAGGCAGTTTTTATCGGTTATCATATTATCATCCTTTGGATTTTTCTTGATACTTATTATACTATATTTTTCGCATATTTGCAATAGAGCATGAAAAATATAAGAACCTGTCTATAAAAAATTATGTGCGTATTTTTGAAAATAATTATGACGCGGGCAAATTACAAGGACTCGGGAATTATGATATATAGCATCCGGTATAACGCTGATGCGAGGAATCTTGCAAATAAAAACGCATGATTTTCTATAAACGCGGGTTCAGAAATTTGGTTAGCACACGGTAACTCATGATTTATATTCATTTGTCAAAAGCTCTTGATTAAATTTTAAAAATGTAGTATAATGTTATTGTATGCGGAACTGTTTGCTCAACGTTCCAATATCCGATAAATGTACCGTGAGCTGTTATCTGATGGTTCGGCGGTCAATTATCAATTATCCCGAAAGGAGTATTAAAAATGATTTATTCTCACGAAGTTGAAACAATGTGCCCTATCGCACAGGGCGTTGCTCACGGTGCAGCTCCGATTCCCGAGGAGGCAAAGTGGGTTAAAGCTAAGGAAATCAAGGATATTTCCGGCTTTACACACGGTATCGGTTGGTGCGCTCCTCAGCAGGGTACCTGTAAGCTGACCCTCAATGTTAAGGAAGGCGTTATTCAGGAGGCGCTCGTTGAGACTATTGGCTGCTCCGGCATGACTCATTCTGCAGCTATGGCTTCGGAAATTCTCCCCGGCAGAACTATCCTTGAGGCTCTTAACACCGACCTTGTATGCGATGCTATTAATACAGCTATGAGAGAGCTTTTCCTCCAGATCGTTTACGGACGTTCACAGTCGGCATTCTCAGAGGGCGGTCTTGTTGTAGGCGCAGGTCTTGAGGATCTTGGAAAAGGACTCCGTTCACAGGTAGGTACAATGTATGGTACTCTCGCAAAGGGCCCCCGCTATCTTGAAATGACGGACGGCTACGTAACCGGTCTTGCTCTTAATGAGGATGATGAGATAATCGGCTATAAGTTCGTAAACTTTGGTAAGATGATGGACTTTATCAAAGCTGGTGACGATGCTAATACTGCATTTGAAAAGGCTCAGGGTCAGTACGGCAGAGTTGCTGACGCAGTTAAGATCGTTGATCCCAGAAAAGAATAAGGAGGACTACTGAAATGGCTTTATTTGAATCATATGAGAGACGTGAAAAGCAGATCCTTGACGTTATCAAGGCTTACGGCATCAATACGATCGAGGAGTGTGCCGACATCTGCAAGGAAAAGGGTCTCGATATTTATAAGCTCGTTGAGGGCATTCAGCCTATCTGCTTCGAGAACGCTAAGTGGGCTTACACAGTAGGCTGCGCTATCGCTATCAAGAAAGGCTGCACAAGAGCTGCTGATGCTGCCGCTGCTATCGGCGAGGGACTTCAGGCTTTCTGTATTCCCGGTTCTGTAGCGGATCAGCGAAAGGTAGGTCTTGGTCACGGAAACCTCGGAAAAATGCTTCTTGAGGAAGAGACAGAGTGTTTTGCATTCCTTGCAGGTCACGAGTCATTCGCTGCTGCTGAGGGAGCTATCGGTATTGCTGAAAAGGCTAATAAGGTTCGTCAGAAGCCTCTTCGCGTTATACTTAACGGTCTCGGCAAGGACGCTGCTCAGATCATCGCTCGTATCAACGGTTTTACATACGTTGAGACAGAAATGGATTACCATACAGGCGAAGTTAAGGAAGTTTTCCGCAAGCCTTATTCCGAGGGCCTCCGTTCAAAGGTAAACTGCTACGGCGCTAACGATGTAACAGAGGGCGTTGCTATCATGTGGAAAGAAAACGTTGACGTTTCTATCACAGGTAACTCCACAAACCCAACTCGTTTCCAGCACCCTGTTGCAGGTACATACAAGAAAGAACGTACAGACGCAGGTAAGAAGTACTTCTCGGTAGCTTCCGGCGGCGGTACGGGACGTACTCTCCACCCTGATAATATGGCTGCTGGTCCTGCTTCTTATGGTATGACAGATACTATGGGACGTATGCATTCAGACGCTCAGTTCGCAGGTTCTTCTTCCGTTCCTGCACACGTTGAGATGATGGGTCTTATCGGCATGGGCAACAACCCGATGGTAGGTGCAACAGTTGCTTGCGCAGTTGCTGTAGAAGAAGCTATGAAGTAAGTTTTAAAGCAATAAATTATCCCCTGAATCATGTATTCAGGGGATTTTTTTCGCCGATTTTTGAACATTTTGCAATAGCGTCGAGTAAAATTTGAAAAAAGTTCTCTCATCTATTGCAAATAATATTTGAATATGGTAAAATTAAATTGGTCAATGAAATTTAAATAATTATGGAGAAGGTTTTATTATGAAAAAAATAATTTCAGCAATAACGGCAGCTGCTGTGATATTTTCATCAATAGCAGCATTAAAAACTTCCGAAAAGCCTGCGGAGGCAGCAGATGATATGATAAAAATAATGTGCATAGGCGATTCAATTACCGACGGTTATGTAAGCGATTATGTCGGTTCTTACCGTAAATTTATTTATCATGATCTTACGAAAGCCGGATATTCAATTGATATGGTCGGCGTTAAGGACGGTGGCTGGACTCCTTCATATACAGATCCCGATACAGGAGAGTCTTTTGAGTTCGATAACGAAAATACAGGATACAGCGGTTATTCGATACAAAGCTACAGTGGGCGTAACGGTATTTATGAGAAATTGGTGGAGACGGACTGCCTAAAAAAGTATGCTCCCGATATAGTGACCTTGCAAATCGGTACTAACGATATGATAGACAATCGTGATGTCCAAGAGACTTATGAGTCCCTTGAAAAGCTTGTGAACTATATACTGGATAATATACCTGAGAAATCGGCGCTTTTCATCGCTGAGATACCTCCGGTTGATCCGAATCGACCGGAAGTATATGATTGGTTTTCAAATTATCGTCACTCTGCCGATTGGCAGACACTGTATACTGACGAGGAAGCAGCAGAAGCGATAGAGCGTAATGTGATGACGTATAATGCAAATATTGATGCTCTCGCATTAGGAAAAAATATAGAATGGGGATTTTCGCACGATGATTTTAGGGTGACCGATGAATCAGGTGTGACAACTATTTTAAGAAAAATTGGATTGATTCGTAATATGGACGCAATAAGTGATGTAAAAACACAGCTTTTTGACGGAGTTCATCCAAATAATATAGGTTATAAGGCGATAGGTGAAAAGTATTCCGAAGCAATACTTGATTATTTTAATGAGAAAGGAATTACTCCCGAAGAACTTCCCACTGCCGAAGCTTCTACAGAGCCTGCTGAAGAGAAAAAATTCACAATCAGCGACCTTGTTAAAATGAGCCGTTATCTTCTCGGTTATTCTAAAGAAATTATTTATACAGCGGAGGAGATTGCCAGATATGATATGAATAAAGACGGCAAAGCAGACGTTTACGATCTTGTTCTCGCAAGAAAGGCAATATTAATTACCTGAACTTCTCTTAAAATACATACCAAAGTGCCAACGGATTCTTAGAACTTGTGTTCATAGGCTGCTGTGTTGATATACGGCAGCTTTTTTAATTTTCACTTTTTTCTCATTTTTTTATAATTCTTTAAGATTATTTTAAGGCAGAGCTTTTATAATAAATTTGTAAGGATCAATAGTAAGTTCTTGGAAAGGAGATGTAAACATGGCAATAAATACTTTCGCCAGAAAGGAAATTAAATTTCTTCTCAATATGGAGCAGTATTACGGGCTTATGGACGTCATAGGCGAATATATGAATCCTGATAAATACTGTGTCGGCGGCAAAGAGTACGGCATTTACAACATTTATTATGATACATCGGACGATTTTCTTATAAGAGAATCCCTTGCTAAGCCATATTACAAGGAAAAAATAAGGCTGAGGAGTTATTATTCTCCTGCCGAACCCGATTCGCCCGTTTTTCTTGAAATTAAGAAGAAAATCGGCGGTATCGTTACAAAAAGGCGTGTTTCAATGACTCTTGCAGAGAGTGAGGAATATTTTTCCAAAAGGAAAAAGCCGCATTCAGATAAATATATAACAAATCAGGTATTTACGGAGCTTGATGCATTTCTATCCCATTATCCTGTTGTTCCGAAACAGTACATAAGTTATCAGCGAGAGGCGTTTTTCGGCAAGGATAATAGCGATTTTCGTCTTACCTTTGACCGTAAGCTTACAGAGCGCCGTTATGACCTTAGCCTGGACTGCCAGAGCTATGGAAATTATATTATTGAAAAGGATCAGCGTCTTATGGAGGTCAAGGTTTCTGATTCTATGCCCGAATGGCTTGTTCGAAAACTTTCAGAGCTTAAAATATATAAGACAAGCTTCTCAAAGTACGGAAGAGCTTATATGGATTATATAAAAGACCAGGCAACTAAAAGCCGTATTCAGATCTCGGGTATTTCAATGATAAATAATAAAATTTTACTTAATAGGAGCGTGTAAATTATGACAGCTGCATTTGATTTTTTTGGAAACGTTTTGACCGGAAACACTCAGGAGGCGGGGAACGATATTTTTACCTCGAATACGACTACTGCGCTGAATGATAATATTACGTTTAAGCAGTTCTGTTTTTGCGTAGGTTCTGCGCTTATAATTGGTTTCCTTATCAGTCTCGTGTACATTTTCTGTCACAGAAAAGAAGGGTATTCTCAGAGTTACGTTCTTACAATGATAATGCTTCCCACTATCGTATCGCTTATTCTTCTGCTCATCAACACCACTGCCGGTGCATTGAGTCTTGCCGGGGCGTTTACTTTGGTACGTTTCCGGAGCGTTCCGGGCGACCCGAAAGACATAGCATACATATTCTTTGCAATGGCTGCCGGCGTATCATGCGGTATCGGTTATATAGGCTTTGGATTGGTGTTCTTTGTTGTTTTGGGTGTTGTTATGTTTGTACTTTCGGAGGTTAATTTCGGCGGCTGCAAGACACATCACATGACTTTGAAGATAACAATTCCCGAAAATCTTGACTACCAAGGAGTTTTTGATCCTGTGCTTTCAAAGTATACAAATTTCCATAAGCTCAGAAGAGTTAGGACTACAAATTTTGGCACGCTTTTTGAACTGATTTATTCAGTTGACGTAAGTGAAAGCATAGATCAGAAGAAGTTTATTGACGAACTTCGCGCCCTGAACGGAAATATGACTATAAACCTTGTATTCTTTAAGTATGATGATAAGGTTTACGAAAATTAATAAGAAATTTTATGGGCGGACTTTGTTCGTCCATAAACCATATAAAAGGTCTGAATGGAACAATAGGGGGAAAATATGAATTACAGAAAAATTATTGCCAGCATATCGGTTTTGATGATGCTTTCTATGTTTACAGGCTGCGGAAAGGAAGAAAATTCGGAAACTTTGGAGGACATTTCAGTTGTTTCCGATATTTCCGATTCGGAAAAGTCTGATAACACGACCGAAAAATCCAAAAACACCGAGATCGTTAAAACGAAGCCGAAAAATTCTTCTGAAACTTTAAAAGCGGCAATGACGGAAGCAAAATCCGATAAAAATACTGCTGCCAATCAGAAAACTGCGTCTGCTGTAAGGACATCTGCTTCTGAGGAAACTTCGGACGATTCGCCCATATTGTCAGATGCTTCAAATAGCGGAAGTTCTGAAAAAACTCAAAAGACTGCTTCTGCTGTGACTGCTGAAAGTCCGCAAATTCCTGCTGTTACAACAACTGTTGAATCCGAAAAAAAATACGATGCCGAGGTAACTTTTGACGAAACAGTTTCCGTTGACGGCGTTAATGTTCGCGCTGACGGAGCTATTGTAAGCATTACGGCAGGAGGCGATTACATAGTCAGGGGAAACTCCTCTGACGGTCAGATATACGTTGATACTGCTGCAAAGGAAAAAGTTGAGATAACTCTCGATAACGTTGACATTACCTGTGGGAACGGACCTGCGATATTCGTAAATGAGGCGAAAAAATGCGTGATAAAGCTTGCGGACGGCAGTGTTAATTACCTTAGAGACGGCGGAAACGACAAGGTGAACGACGGTGTTATTTTTTCTAACGATACGCTCAGGATAAAAGGCAGCGGTTATCTTGAAATTAACGCAGGCAACGCCCACGGAATAGCGAGCGATGACGATGTTATAATCGAAAGCGGTGAATACTTTATAAATTCAGTAAAATCAGGTATTTTTGCTCATGACGATATTACGGTCAATGGCGGCGAACTTACGATTTTCGGCGGAACGAACGGAATAAAATCAAAAGGAACTGTGAATATAAACGGCGGTATTTCGCTGATATGCGGAGGCGTCAAGGAGGAGAAGAGTTCCGTATATGCGGCTGCGGGTCTGTATTATACAGGAGGAAGCGTATATGCGGCAGGCAATACAGTAACTCCGCCGTCAGAAACTCCGAATCCTTATATTGTAGTAAACTGGGCAGAAGGAGTTCCTGCGGACAGTACGGTAGATTTTGTACTCGGAGGGACGGAGTTCGCTTCTCTTGCGCCGAAAAATCCTTTTAAGTGCGTTATGATGCTTGCGCCTGATATTCTTATAGGAGACGAATTTACGCCTGTACTTGACGGAACAGCGCAGGGTGAATTTATGGTCGAAGAAGGACGGAATCTATATCTTATAAATTAATGGTGAAGATGAGAGGATATAGCAAAACTTTTAAACAGATAAAAAGTTAATATGATATTTAAAATGACATATTAACAAAATATTAAGACTAAAAACAGCTTAAATTCAGCGCAAAATACACAAAAGTTCAATTTTGTGTATATTTGTGTATTGAAGTATGTTTCAATTTGCAATATAATAGAATCAGCAATTGAGAATATTGGCATTCATTGGCAAACATCCTTCCCTCTCATGTGCTTGACCTTGAATGCTAAGCAACTGCTTGCTACAGAACGGAATTGTTTCTTCATTGAATTAATTCCTTTCATTTGTGATTTTTTCATGTTTTCTATTCTCAATAACTTATTTTAACTTATTATTTATGGCTTGCTTCTCAGTGCTAAACGGAAAAACCGTATGAAGCAAAACCTACACCTCTTAATTGAGGTGTATTTTTTTGCTTTATGAAATTTGAGTGAAAATTTATATAAATTGCTTGACGAATTATTTAAACAGATGTATAATATAAATAGAACATGTTCTAAAGCTTGATACTCTGAAAGATTTAATACTTTAAAAACATAATTCCGGAGGAAATAAAATGAATAAAAATGTATACAGCATAGTTCTGACGGATAACGTTATCAGGGCAGTTGACGAGGAGGCGTATCGGCTTGGAACGAATCGTTCAAATTTGATAAATCAGATTTTGGCTGAGCGCCTTTCATGTATTACTCCGGAAATGCGTATGAGAACGATATTTGATGTTGTTTCCGGTTTTTTTGACAGCTCATGCATTTGGCGGCAGTCGGAGGCTGTAATGAAGCTGAGAACTTCTCTTGAATACAAATATCGTCCCACAGTCAGCTACAGACTTGAATTGGAACGTATTCCGGGGGATTATCTGGGCAGACTTAAAATAAATATACGCACTCAGAATGCCGAGCTCAGAAATTATTTCAAAATGGTGTTTGCAGCTTTGGCAGGTATTGAAACGAGCGCCGAGTTGAGCCGCGGTATAGATGAGAACCTTTTTATATGGTCTGTAAGCGATTTGGGATGCGTAAGGAATTTTCGTAATGCAAAGTCGGTATCGGACGATATTAAAGGGGAGGCTTTGGGAAATTATATTGCTATACTGACTAAGGCGGTCAAGCTTTATTTTTCAGATACCGATTCCATTGAAGTCCTGCGAATTTGGTATAAAAACGAGTATGAACGATTTAGGGAAAAGTATGAAGTGTAGGAGGAATTGTTTATGAATGCAGAAAAATTAACTCAGAAATCGGCAGATGCTGTAAGAAAGGCACAGAGTATTGCTGTTATGCAGGCAAATTCCGTTATTGAGCCTATTCATCTTCTCAGCGGACTTCTGAAACAGGAAAACGGACTTATTCCGCAGCTTTTCAAGAAAATGAATATTGACACCGATATGCTCGAAAGAGAAACGGACGAAAGGATAAACAGACTCCCAAAGGTGACAGGAAGCGGTAGAAGCAGTAATATGGGCATTTCTGCGGAGTGCGACAGGGTACTGACAACGGCTGAGAATATCGCCGCAAATATGAAGGACGAGTATATTTCTGTAGAACATTTAATGCTTGCTCTGATAGAAAGCAAGGACAGGGACGTTTCGTCAGTTTTGAAAACGTTTAATATTGATCGTGACGGATTTCTTTCCGTTCTTATGTCAGTTCGCGGAAATACTCGCGTAACGGGCGAAAATCCGGAGGAGACATATGATGTTCTTGCAAAATACGGTCAGGAGCTTGTGGGACTTGCCCGTCAGAACAAGCTCGATCCCGTCATCGGCAGAGACAGTGAGATACGTAATGTTATCCGAATACTGTCAAGAAAAACAAAGAATAATCCTGTTCTTATAGGCGAACCAGGAGTAGGCAAAACTGCAATTGCCGAGGGACTTGCCCTGCGTATAGTTGCCGGAGACGTTCCCGACAGCTTAAAGGATAGAAAAGTATTTTCTCTCGATATGGGAGCTTTGGTGGCAGGCGCAAAATATCGCGGCGAATTTGAGGAGCGTCTGAAAGCTGTCCTTAATGAAATAAAGAACAGCAGTGGTCAGATACTGCTGTTCATAGACGAGCTTCACACGATCGTCGGCGCCGGAAAAACCGATGGAGCTATGGACGCCGGAAATCTGCTGAAGCCTATGCTTGCAAGAGGAGAGCTTCACTGCATAGGCGCGACAACTCTCAACGAATATCGTAAGTACATCGAAAAGGACGCTGCTCTTGAAAGACGTTTTCAGCCGGTTATGGTAGATGAACCGACTGTTGAAGATACTATTTCTATACTCCGCGGACTAAAGGAAAGATACGAGGTTTTCCACGGCGTGAAAATAAGCGATAATGCGCTTATTTCAGCAGCTGTGCTTTCCAACAGGTATATAAGCGATCGTTTTCTTCCCGATAAGGCTATCGACCTTATAGACGAAGCATGCGCGACTATACGTACAGAAATGGATTCCATGCCTACTGAGCTTGATGTAATTTCGCGCAGGATAGTTCGTCTTGAGATCGAGGAGACTGCTCTTAAAAAGGAAAACGATACTATATCAAAAGAACATCTTGAAGAAATTCAAAAGGAGCTTTCGGAGCTTCGCGAGCAGTTCAATGCCATGAAGGCGAAGTGGGAGAACGAAAAGAATGATATTTCAGCCGTTCAGAAGCTTCGGGAAGAGATAGAAGCCGTCAGCGGTCAGATAGAGCAGGCAGAGCGCGAATACGATCTTAATAAAGCGGCTGAGCTGAAATATGGCAGGCTTCCGCAGTTAAAAAATAAGCTTTCAGAACTTGAAGCACAGGCAGAACATGATCTGGAAGGGGCGAGACTTCTTCGTGACAGGGTCAATGAGGACGAGATAGCAAAAATTGTCTGCCGTTGGACAGGAATTCCCGTTTCTAAGCTTATGGAAGGCGAGAAGGAAAAGATACTGGGTCTTGAGGAGCTTCTGCATAAGCGTGTTATAGGGCAGAATGAAGCTGTCACAAAGGTCAGCGAGGCTATAATACGTTCCCGTGCGGGAATACAGTCCCCCGACAGACCTATCGGTTCATTCCTGTTTTTAGGCCCTACGGGAGTAGGTAAGACAGAGCTTGCCAAAGCGCTGTCGGAAATACTCTTTGATGACGAAAGAAATATTGTCCGCATTGATATGAGCGAATATATGGAGAAATTCAGCGTCAGCAGGCTGATAGGAGCGCCTCCCGGATATGTGGGCTACGATGAAGGCGGTCAGCTTACCGAAGCAGTGCGCAGAAAACCGTATTCAGTTGTCCTTTTTGATGAAATAGAAAAGGCACATCCGGATGTTTTCAATATACTGCTGCAAGTACTTGATGACGGACGTATAACCGATTCGCAGGGACGGACAGTCGATTTCAAGAATACTATTATAATATTGACATCTAACCTCGGTTCACCTTATATACTGGAGGGCATAGGTGAAGACGGAGAGATCACTGCGGCAGCGCGTGATAAAGTTGAAACAATGTTAAAACAGCAGTTCCGTCCCGAGTTCCTTAATCGTCTTGATGAGATAATTTTCTATAAACCTCTCGGAAAGTGCGAAATCATGAAAATAGTGGAGCTTATGCTTGCCGATCTGCAAAAGAGGCTTGACGATAAGCATATACGTATAAATGTTACCGAAGCTGCCAAAAATTATATTGCAGACTGCGGTTATGATCCGAATTTCGGCGCACGTCCTTTGAGAAGATTTATTCAGCGTAAGGTTGAAACTCTTGCGGCAAAACGGATCCTTGGCGGAAACATTTCGTCAGGAGATACAATTACGATCGATCTTGATAATTCTGAGCTTGTCGCTGAGTAATATAGCCGCAGATGATGCCGACCGTCTCTCCGGCTTAAAGTTTACGGAATAAATGTAATGACGGTAAATAGCGGTTTTTCTATGGTCGTTTTCGATAAAAAGGATTGTGATTTTGGCGTAGAATCGGTCGAAATGTCATTTTTTCGTAAATCACTTGACAAATCGCATCAATAGGTATATAATGCAATTATCAAAAAGAATTGGAGGAAATATGAAATGACTAAAACAGAACTTATCAGCGCAGTTGCTGAAAAGACCGGTTCAACCAAAAAGGATGCCGAAGCTGCTGTAAATGCGATCGTATCGGCTATTACAGACTCTCTTGTAGAAGGCGATAAAGTTTCGATCGTTGGTTTTGGAACATTTGAAGTTCGCGACAGAAAAGAAAAGCAGGTTATCAATCCGCAGACTAAGGAAAAGATGACTGCTCCGGCATCAAAGGCTCCCGCTTTCAAAGCAGGTCAGACACTTAAGAACGCAGTAAACAAGTAATTTACGGAGGAAACGATAATGGCAAGAAAAACAAGAGCTGCTAAAGCAGCAGAGGTGAAAGAAGAGATAAAGGCTGTTGAGTCAGCTCCCGTTAAGGAAGCGATCGAAGCTGCCGCTGAGACAGCTCCCGTAAAAGAAGCTGAAAAGAAGACCGCAGAAAAAAAGCCTTCCGGAAGAAAGTCCGCTGCCAAGAAGACAGAGACTGCTCCAAAGAAAGCTGCTGCTAAGACTGCCGTACAGACAAATCTCTTTATTCAGTATCAGGGTGCAGAGCTTTCTTACGCTGATCTTATCGAGAGAGCAAAATCTGATGCAGGAGTAAAGTCCCCTAAGTCTGTAAATCTCTATGTTAAACCTGAAGATAACATGGTTTATTATGTTGTTGACGAAAAGGTCGGCGGCTTTGTACTTGCATAAAAATAATAGATCCTCCCTTGTTTAAGGGAGGATTTTTTAGAATCTGTCTATATAGAAAATCCGCACATAATTTCTGTGTAGACAGTTTTTTGATCTGAAAACAGTGATGTACAGCCAAATTTTATTTACCGGTTTCAGAAGATTTTTTTGTATAGGTAATTTCCGAAAGCTTTTTCCTTATCAGTATAAGAGCTTCATCGGGAGAACCGGCATTTTTTACCGCCGTTTCCATAGGACAGTAACCTGTATTGTCACGGTTGCGGACGGCTTCCGTAAGGGTGGTAAAGCTTATTTTTACATTGTAGTTTTCCAGTTCTTTAAGAGCTTGAGAACTGATAACATCAGCAAAAATTTCGTCAGGCTCTAACAATATGTAGATAAAAGCTGCCGCTTTTCCAATGACCTTATCCGCAACGGAAAAACCGTGCAGCTTTGCTCCGCTGTCAAGGAGTTCCAAAATAGGTCTGATACCTCTTTTGACGCTTGTGAGCGTCTTTTCACCGTTGACCGCTGCGAAGGTTAAATTACCGTTTCGGAGAAGCGCGGCGGCTTTTTCAAGATTACTGCTCATTCTTTTTCAGTCGCTCTATTCTGTACAAAAGAAGCGGCATAAAAGTCCACTGTAAAACAAGTCCCGGAACTCCGACAGCAATCGAAGTCCATATAGAAGCGGCTTTGATATTTTCGCTTCCGAGAGCATATACGGCAATGAGTACAGCGGCTGCACGAACTGCGCGTCCACCTATCTGAACTAACAGTATTTTTGCTATGTTAGGTAATTTAACATCCTTAAGAAGCCCTGCAAACGCCCCGTATGCGCAAAGTTCAAGCATCATGACAGGAAGCATAAACGAGACGGGCATACCTGTCGTAAAATGACTTGCAAGAGGTCCGAGAAGTCCTGCGACTGCTCCTGCATACGGACCGGCAATAAATCCTACGAGTATAATAGGCAGATGCATGGGAAGGAAAGTTTCTCCCAAAGATGTTCCGAGTCCCGAAACAGTTCCCATAACATGGAAAAGCTGCGGAACGGCAGCTGCTCCGATAATTGCAAGAATAGCCGCAATTGTCTGTGATTTTACGGAAAGGCGAGATTTCGCCATTGTGTTCGAAAGCGTTGACATAATAATTACTCCTTTACATTCCAATAAGTTCAGAAAATTCTTTCATCATTTCGGAAATTTTTATTTGCTGAGGACAAACCGTCTCACAGCTGCGGCAGCTTATACATTTTGACGGACGCTGATTTTCTTCCATGCTGCCAACTGCCATGGGAGCAAGGAATCCGCCTCCTGTTATTTTATGTTCGTTGTAAAGCGCTATAAGTTCGGGTATAGGAAGTCCCTGAGGACAGTGACTTGTACAGTAATGGCAAGCTGTGCATGGGAGACCGCCTTTCTTTGTTTCTTCATCTGAAAGTGCGACAATGCATTTGAATTCTTCATCGTTCAGCGGTTTATCTTCGTTCCATATTTTAATATTTTCTTTGAGCTGTTCCATATTGGACATACCCGAAAGTACCATTGCAACTCCGGGAATCGCCTGCAAAAATCTAAATGCCCATGCAGGTACGCTTTCGTCGGGACGCATTGATTTCATTATGCTTTTCATTTTTTCGGGGGCGTCTGCAAGTTTTCCTCCGCGGATAGGCTCCATGACCCAAATCGGAATATTATATTTCTGAATAAGTTCAACCTTTGACTGAGCGTTCTGAAAATGCCAATCCATGTAATTTACTTGAAGCTGACAGAATTCCATGTGTTCGCCGTAAGCGTCAAGAAAACGTTGTATCACGTTCAGATCGCCATGAGCTGAAAATCCGAGATGACGAATCCTGCCGTTCCTTTTCTGTTCAAGAAGATAATCAAGAATACCGAACTCAGGGTTCAGATAGTCGTCGATATTTCCCTCGTAAACGTTGTGGAATAAGTAAAAATCAAAGTATGGCGTCTGACATTTTTCAAGCTGTTTTTCAAAAATTTCCTTAACTTTTGGCATGTTTGAGTTGTCGTAGCCGGGAAACTTTGAAGCGAGACAGTAGCTTTCTCTCGGATATTTTGCAAGAAATCTGCCCGCTGTAATTTCGGAATTTCCATTGTGATAGCCCCATGCCGTGTCATAGTAATTGATTCCGTTTTTCATGGCGTAATCAATAATCTCGGAAGCTTTGGCTTCATCGATCTGCGAGTCATCACCGTTAATTACCGGCAGTCTCATCATGCCGAGGCCAAGACCGGACAGTTGAATGTCCTGAAATTTTTTGTAGATCATGTTTTTCCTCCTTTATACTCAGCGATGTTTAATGCTGAGATTGTATGGTATTTTTGCCGCGTGCATGTGCACTGCAAAGCGGATACTCTTTTAATCCCATGATAGCACGCCCGTTTCTGCCGCAATTTCATATCTTGAAATTTTATAATCAAGCCTGCTGATCATTTCGTCAATTGAGTTTTTCTGTTCGATAAGCGCCTTGCGCTGTTCGGATAAAAGCTGCAATCTTGCCGGAATAGTTTTATCACCCTGTTGATACAGCTGTAAGTATTCGATAAGAACTTCAACGGGCAATCCTGCTGAGCGCATACATTTTGCAAGCTGAACCCATGCAATATCCTGTTCGGTGTAGTTCCTGATTCCTCCCGATGTTCTTGTTACAGGGGGAATAGCCCCGATCCTTTCATAGTACCTGAGCGTATCTGCGGGAATATCGTATTTTTCGCTGACTTCTTTAATTGTCATAGTATCCACTTCCTTTAAGTCTATTATACAACTTAGAGTTAACTCCAAGTCAATACTAATACAAGAAAATCTGCAATTTTAACAAATAAGCTCTCTTTAATTTGTACATTCTGACAATTGATCTATGCAGTTAAGGTGACATCGCTTAGAAAATAAAAAGCTCCCCTATTGTCAATGCAGACAAAGGGGGAGCATACTAAGTTAAATTTTACCCGATTTTAGTAAATTACTTTCTGTTTTTGAGAAGAGCTTCTATTTTTGCATGAGGATCAAGAATCTTGCTGATAGATACATCATGATTGATAGCCTCGATAAAGTATGCAATATATTTTGAGACATCGACCTCATGGAACCATGGGCGGCTCAGAAGTTCGGGAGAACGGTAAGTGAGGTTAGTTCCAAGAACTCCGCTTATCACACCCTCCTCATAAGCCTTGTCGAATTTTTCAAGACCGTTGGTAAAGATAGCGTATGTAGCATATGTGAAAATTCTGTTCGCTTTCTTTTCCTTGAGATTATAGGCAAGGTCCAGCATGGATTCGCCTGAAGAAATAATATCGTCCGCAACGAAAATATCTTTTCCTTCAACGGGATTTCCGAGATATTCGTGTGCTACAATAGGATTTCTGCCGTTTACGATAGTAGAGTAATCGCGCCGCTTGTAGAACATTCCCATATCAACGCCGAGAACAGACGCATAGTACATATTTCTGTTAAGCGCGCCCTCATCGGGAGAAACTACCATGAACTTGTTTTTTGTAAGTTCAATATCGCTTATATCGCGGAGCAGACATTTTAGAACCTGATATGTGGGCATCACATTATCGAAGCCCATAAGAGGAATGGCGTTCTGTACTCTTGGGTCGTGAGCGTCAAATGTTACGATATTTGAAACGCCCATTGCTTCAAGTTCCTGTAAAGCGCATGCGCAGTCAAGAGATTCGCGGTAGCTTCTGCGGTGTTGTCTGCCGCCGTAGAGGATAGGCATTATAATGTTTATACGGTGAGCCTTGCCAGATGCAGCCTGAATGATACGTTTAAGATCCTGAAAATGATCGTCGGGTGACATGGCGTTTTCCATTCCGAAATAATCGTATTTTACATTGTAGTTTCCGACATCAACGATAATGAAAAGATCCTTGCCGCGTACCGTGGATTTGATAAGACCTTTACCGTCGCCCGAAGAAAATCGGGGACATTCGGCTTCTATCAGGAAGCTGTCGTTGTCGTAGCCGGCAAGTTTTGACCAGTCGACAAGATAATCATTGATTTTTGCGCCCAGTTCTGTGATGCTGTTCATTGCGATGATTCCGATGGGTGCAGCGGAAATTTCGCTGCTGAAAAGATTTCCTCCGAATGCGGACATATTTTTGACTCCTTAATTTTTATTTAAATTCAGGACTTTTTCTCATAAGATCTGTGCGTAGATTTTCGAGCGTAATTTTACCGAGTGCAGGGTGAAAAAGCGAAAACATACCGCTGTATGGCGAGCCTTTTTAACGCAGCGGACGGTAAATATTTTCTGAAAGGATGCATGAAAATCTTATGAGAACAAGTCCTCATAAATATTATGAATAAAAAGCTCATTTACAGAAATTCTCGATATAATTTTCTATATCGTGTTTTATGATACTTTTTGCGGCGTCTGCGTGATCTACTTCATTGACTACCGTTGTTTTGCTTTCAAGTTCCTTATAAACTGTGAAAAAATGTCTCATTTCATCGAAAATATGCTTAGGGAGCTGCTCAATATCCATATACATATTGTAATTCGGATCGTCTACCGGAACTGCTATTATCTTATTATCTTCGTGGTCGTTGTCCATCATGCGGATAACGCCTATAGGATAGCATTTTACAAGAGTCAGCGGCATAAGTTTTTCAGAACACAGTACAAGCACATCCAAAGGGTCGTTATCATCGGAGTATGTTCGCGGAATAAATCCGTAATTTGCCGGATAATGGGTAGATGTATGCAGTATTCTGTCCATTTTTATAAAGCCTGTCTCCTTGTCCAGTTCATATTTTATTTTGCTGCCCTTGCCTATTTCAATGACGGCAAAGAACTGATCGGGACTTATTCGTTTCGGGTTTATATCGTGCCAGATATTCTTCATGAAATCGCTCCCTCTTCGGATGAAGATATTTCAGCCGAAAATAAATTCTCATAATTATAGTATAGCATATTTTCTGCGTTTGTCAATATTAACAATGAGCCTTAGTTGATTTTCGTCTAAATGACGAATTTTTTTGAAGTTGTCCGCGGATTTTTTGGATTTAACAGCAATTAAGGAAAAATCACAAAATTTGAGAAGTTAGAAAAATAATATTGTTAAACGAATTAAAAATACAAAAACTATTGATTTTTCTTTTGAATTGTTGTATAATGTTAATAGATGTTATTGGAACGTGTTATTATGTATGATTATTTTAAATTATTGTGTGTATTATACTCTTAGTAAATAAAAATTATACGAAATTTCTGAATGCCGTGTATGATTTGTTTCATAAAAGAGTATAAACGGAACTGTGTCATAGTTTTTTTGTATGACTACACGGGATGGTGATTTCATTAATGAATAAAAAAATAGCTGTTATCGTTGCAGGCATAGATGAAACTTATCAGAGCAGTATACTTACAGGAATACAGTCATCAGCTTCAAAATTTGGTTTCAACTGTTATATATTTGCCTCATTTACCGGAGTAATGGATAATAAAAGCCATGATTTTGGTGAAATGAACATTTTTAAGCTGCCTGATTTTAAATTTTTTGACGGAGCGATACTGCTTACGAATACTATCGACTATCAGCCTGCTGTTTCCGATATTCTCAAACGTATTATTGCGGCGGGTATACCGGCGGTAAGTATAGACAACGATGTGCCGGGACTTTTTCATATAGGTATAGATAACGGTTCAGCCATGAGAGAGATAACGGAGCATTTTATAAAAGTACACGGCTTTAAAAGGTTTAATTATATTTCCGGACCTGCCGATAACCCTGAAAGCGCGGATCGTCTCGAAGCTTTTTTAAAGGTCCTTGACGAGCATGGTCTGACTATTGAGGACGACCGCATTTTTTACGGGGATTTCCGGGGTGCTTCCGGCAAAGCAGCTGTTGAATACTTTTTGCGCAGCGGAGATCCCTTGCCGCAGGCTATTATTTGTGCAAACGACGTTATGGCTGCCGCCGCGGTAAACAGTCTTCATGAGGCAGGATACATGATCCCCAAAGAAATAGCGGTATCCGGATTTGACAATGTTTTCAGCAATCATAATCTGAGGGTCGAGCTTACGTCCGTAGACCGTCCTTTGCTGCAATCCGGGCGTCTTGCCTGTCAGATGCTTTTCAATAAATTCAGCAATATTAAGCAGTCCTTAAGCGTGATACTAAATATGTCTCCGCGTTTTACCGAGAGCTGCGGCTGCAATGACAGCGTAATACATGACGTAAAGGAATACAAGGAACTTAATATCGCCAATTACAGCAGAATTGAAACAATGAATCACTATATGTCCATTTTTAACAGGCTTTCATGCGAGCTTAATGGCGCCGATAATTTTGACGATTATATCGGTTCAATGAAGAATTTTGTAAAACTCATGGATCCTGAAGAATTCTATTTCTGCCTGAACGAGAACTGGAATTCCCAGTTTATCGAAGATAACGGAAATATACGCAAAAAAGAGGATATCCCTACTTCATATACTGAATGTGTCAATGTACTTATAGCATATTGCCGGGGAGAGTTTTTTGATGAAATAAAAATAAATGTCGGGGAGCTTCTTCCGAAGCTGCCGAATAATCAGGACGGCGAAAAATTTTATTATTTTCTGCCGCTTCATTTCGGTGAACGCTGTTTGGGATATATGGCGGCTAATAACTGTCGTGTGTCTCTTCATAATGCTATGTTTCAATCATGGTGCATTACGGTAAATAATTCTCTTGAAAATATCCGCAAGCGCAATGCTCTTGATTATGCTGTAAGAAAGCTTGGAAATCTTTACGCTCAGGACACTTTTTCAGGTATTTACAACCGCAACGGATTTGTTCTTGCTACTACGGATATTTTTAAAAACTGCGCAGAAATGTCCCGAAGCGTTATGCTTATGTTTATTGATCTTGACGGCTTGAAAGGAATAAACGATACGTTGGGTCATGCGGTCGGAGATGAGGCAATTTGCGCCGTGGCGGATGTTCTTACCCGTTCTTGTACGGAGGGGGAAATTTTCTGTCGTTTCGGCGGAGATGAGTTTATTGTTTTTGCCGCAGACTTTGATGATGAAGATGCAAAGCGGCTTACAGGCAAGATACAGGAAAATATTATTTGGTTTAACAATGCGTCTGATAACGATTATGAGCTTTCTGCTTCCACGGGTTACGTTATTGCCGTTCCGAAAATTGGAGAGGATCTTTTCAGGTTCGTTACAGAAGCGGATAAGGTAATGTATGAGACTAAGCGTAAGAAGAAAAAATCAAAGCACCTCAGAGAACGGTGATTTGCATATTTGCTGTGTATTTTAAACAATTGCGGACGGTCATATGACCGTCCGCTTTAGTTTCAGCATATACAAAACCCCCGGCACCTTTGACGGAACAGAGGGTTTTTACAGTTTAGGAAAGATACTCGCTAAAAGTATATGCCTGTTTGTTATTGTTTGTGCTCTCTTTGGGGAAGTTTAGTCACATAGAATGTGAATGCGGCGGCAATGATACAGTTGACCGTAAGAATTATGATCAGTGCTTTTTGCTCACCTACCTTGCCGATGAGGTTTTCACTTGATATAAAAGCAGTCATGCAGTTATTGAACGCATGGAAAACAATGCAGGGGATAATGCTTCCTGTACGCAGAAATATCATAACAAGCATAAATCCGACCATGACGGCAAATATTATTTGAATAATATTGTTAAACAAATTACAACCGTTAAAAAAATTTACTATATGTCCTATGCCAAACGTCACAGAAGATATTATGACTGCTCGTATAAGATTTTGTTTTGCAATACCTTTGAATAAAAATCCGCGGAATATCACTTCTTCCAAGAATCCAACGCATATCATAGCTAAGGTGTGAAATATTGTTCCGGGTAAATTATGTTCGAGACCAAGTCCAAAGAAAGCGCCTAAGCTGCCGATCAGAAAAAGCGGAATGTAAAACAGCATTTTTGAGTGCGGAATTTCCGGTTTTGTAAGTCCCAGATATTGCATAAGACCATTGCGCTTAATAAAAATAAATATTATGGTTGATAGTATAATACCAAATACAGCTTCTGCAAAAGAGTTTATTCCGACAGCTTCTGATAGTCTTTGCGTGATGCTTTCGCCCACAACATATAAAACTATCAGCAGAATTGCAAAGGTGATTTCATTTTTTTCAAATATTTTTTTAATCATTTTTATCTCCTTTTATTATGCAGAGCGTTCCCAAAAAGGTATTGGTCAGCAGTTTTTCGTATTGGGCTTCATTATATGTGAGCGAATTATTTGCTATCAGACTTGCGATACCGTGAACGCAGACAAACAGCGTTTCAAAGACTTCTTTTGCCTGTGATTCCGTTAGCTTGGCGACTTCGCAAAGCGGCTGTATAACAGGATTGACACCCTCGGCATCAAGCAGGTCATGAAAACTGATGTTGCAAAATTTGTCAGATTGGAACAAGAATCGGAATAGGTACTTTTCTTCCTCAGCAAATCTAATATATCTTAGACCGATAGATAAAAGCGGATCGTGTGAATTTTCATCTGGCGTCATTATAAATTTTTCATGAAATTTGTCCGCAGCATCATAAACGTCAGATTTCAGATCGTTCACGGTATCGTAGTGATAGACGACGGGTTGTGTAGAGCAGTTGAGTTCCGAAGCTATCCTGCGGACGTTGAGATTTCCTGCACCCTCTGTCCGTACTATCTTCAAGCCTGCATCTACAACCATTTTTTTGCTGATTTTCGCTTTAGGCGGCATAATCATTCGCTCCTTTACAATCACTATTCGCAGCTTAAGCGGGGAATACTGTTCCTTCGCACCTCTTGAAAAAGCACAGAAAACATTACGCAAAGCTGCAAACAGTTTAAAATAACATCTGTTATATAACGTGTGTATTAATTATATCATGGAAATGCAGATTTGTCAATAGCTGAAATTAAATTTTATGCACACAGATTTAAAAACTAATATCCCCAGCTAAGATAACTTAGTCGGGGATATTAAACAGGTATAATTATTATCAGTTTTTTTCACTTATTATAATAGACGCTCTGTTTTGAATATGTTCGGCTGTTGTTTCTGCCGTTTGCTGTCCCGCGAAATAGAGAGCGGTTTCTTCTTCGCATACAGCTTGAACATCTTCATCAAACAAGGTGCAAAGCGTATCGCAGGATTTTATGTAATCTGCCAGCATATCTCTGTCTGCCTGCGTAAGATTCGGGATCTCCATTCCGCTTGCCGTATGATTGGCGGTCATTTCATTGTCCATCAACTTTTCAAAGCTTTCAGAAATTATGGGAAGTCCCGATAATCCTGTATCGCTGTTTGCATTTGAAAGATTGGATTGCTCGATACAATAACTGATGAACGCCCATGCTCCCTCTTTGCATTTGCAGCTTTCGGTAATGCTGATAAGTGTCTCTACCGATAATCTGCCGCCTTTTCCGTTGGGCGAGGGGTAACCTACGATAGTCAATTCTTCTCCGCCGCCCTGCAAATATTTGCAAAGTGAATATCCAAGCGGACTTATTGTATCATTAAGAATTTCATCTTTTTTGAGCCATGTAAAACGGTCTGTCCAATAATTTTGATTAGCTTCATTGCCATCGGCGGATTTATCCGGTTTAGGAACGACATCGACAAAGCGGTTACAGAATTCAAGGAGTTTTATAAATTCTTCCGAATGAAAATTGCAGGTCGCCGTTTCGTAGTCAATAAGATCCTCAAAGCAATAAATCAGATTATTAAACATTTCTTCCTTGCTGTAGCCGTCATATCTGTGGACAGCGTTTACGGGAGGATTTTCATAAAGCTCCGCCATTTCGTCGAACGTCCAGTTTTCCTTGCTGAAAACTTTTGTTTTAGCCACCATTGTTGAGACTCCGAATGAATCGCACAGTGTATAAAGCGAGCCGTCCGAGGATTCCATTGCCTTTAAGAAATTCGGTAAAATAGTAGACTTATTGATTTTCGGATCGTTTTCCATAAGCGGATAAAGATCTGTGAAAACTCCCTTGTTTTGGTAATTCTGAAATGTTGCAAAATCAAGACCATAAATAATGTCAGGAGCTTCTCCTTGTATTAGCGCCATATTAAGCGCATTGTTATTGAGAGAGCCTTGGCTGAGTTCCTCATCGGACTGTTCGAATTCTATGGTTTTTATCTTGTATTTATCCTGTGATTTGTTGAAGTTGTTGATAAGCTCCCTCGGAATGTAATTGTACGGATTGGCAATTGATATTTCGGTGCGTTCATCAATTTCTCCCGGTTCCCTGGGAACTATCTTGTAAAGGTGCGTATTTACAAATTGATCGTCGTCAACTGCCGTAAGAAAAACGCTGCCGCCTAATGAAATTACCGGACCGGATTCAAGACTGATGTCCTCATAGTCAATAAGAAGTTTTTCGTCTCCCGAGTCGGTGATACCGTACAGTCCGTCTATATGAGATATATAAAGCCTGTATTCGCCGCTGCCCGGAGTAATATGAAATCCTTCAATATTATCATTTGAGAAGGTTGCAAATGGTTCTTCGACATGACCGTTTTCACCGAAATCGCAGAGAGACGTGCAATGGTTTATAAAGCCGTTGTCATCGACTGTTTCCTCATTTATAGCTAAAATAAGCTTTCCGTCACGATCTCGTGCAAGAACAGGAGCTGAAATTTCATAAGGATCGCTCTCAAGTGCAAAAACCTGAGAGATCTCACCGTTTTGTGAAATGCGAAAAATCTTTCCAGAGTAGGTAGACACAAGTATGCTGTCTCCGTCTGCTATTGTAGAGCCATAAGACAAATAGACCTGATCTTCCGATTCCTCACATAAGTATTCGGCAGCTTCAAAATCTGTTTCCCAAAGAACTTCACAGCTGCCGCTGTATTTGATAAGCTTGAACGAATATGTGCAGTTTGAGTTATATGTGGTGTAATCGAATGATTCGTCATATTCATCGGGGAGCTTCATTCCGCCATGATCTTCCATAACGATCATAGTTATAAAAGAGCCGTCGGTATTGAAAAGTATATCGCTGACAGCGTAGTCTGCGCTGTAAAATTCGTCAGGCTGCTTAAAAATAAGGTCTTTGCATTCGTCAATACTTTCAAAATAATTTGGAACTTCTATCATGCCTGTTGGCGAGTTCGGGTCGGGGCATTCATCGTTGTTGCACCAAGAGCGCTGCATATAGAATTTGTCCGATCCGGGGAAAGTGATGAATTTATTTATGTACCCATAATCCGGCGGAAGCTCTATTTCTATGGTTTTGTAACCGTTTGAACCGGCTGAAAGCTCCTCTGTCCGAACGGCGGAGGATGTATCTTTCGGTATAGATTCATCGGATTTTGGAAGTGTTCCGACATTTGAGCATGACGTCAAAGTAGTCACAGATAATATTAAAGCAATTAATTTTTTCATGTTAGTATTCCTTTCACAAGCTTGCAATTTCATTATACATTCTGATTTATGTAAAGTCAATTACTTTTGCAGTTATTTTGCAAATAATTTGCATATTTTTGTTTTGGGTAATTTGTACAAATATAGTTAGGTTATTGGTAATATCCTACAAAAATATTCGGAAATAAAAATGTTTTCTTGCTTTTTTTTTAGTATTATGCTATAATTTAATTGATGTATTCATTTTTTCTTAAAATTTTCCCTAAGAGGTGTATATACATGAAGGTAACTAAAATAGTAAGAGTACGCAAAGCCTCTAAACCCGATTTGGCTGATGAGAAAAAGGAAATAAAAGGTTCTTTGCCTGAAGTTTTTGAAGTACCTGAAAACTCCGAGGAGAAGCCAAAGGAAACTCCCAAAGCCGAGAGTAAGGCAGAGGAGAAGCCAAAGGAAACTCCAAAAACTGAAAGTAAAACAGAGGAGAAGCCAAAGGAAACTCCAAAAACTGAAAGTAAAACAGAGGAGAAGCC
>CAJTYV010000010.1:78314-100784 GCA_910584195.1 uncultured Ruminococcus sp.
AAAGGAAACTCCAAAAACTGAAAGTAAAACAGAGGAGAATCCAAAAGAAATTCCTAAAACCGAAAATAAGGCAGGGGAGAAAAAATTTCTTTCTGCTGAGCAGATAGCGGCTAAACCAGAGAAAATCACAGAAAATAAACTAAATGAAACTAATATAATTCCTGAATCTCCAAAGCACAAGAGGTCAAAGAAAAAGGAAATGCCTGAGATCGTTCTTTCAAATGAGGAGTTCAGGGAGATTCCCGAAATTGCTCAGCAGGAAAAAAGGGGTTCTGTTACATCAGGGAATTCAACTGTTAAATCGTCGTCCTATGATAGGATTAGCGAATTATATAACGATCAGGATATTGAACAGGTTGAATCTGTTGAAATTGACGATGTTAACAATATGGCTCTTGGTAAAAACGGAACTTTGCTTATAAAATATATAGGTACTAATGAAATAGTACATATACCGGATACAATTACTTCAATCGGAAAATATGCTTTCAGAGGCAATAAATCTGCTAAAACAATTATTATGTCCGACAGCGTTAAGTTTGTTGACCGCTTTGCTTTCGCTCACTGTGTCAACTTAGAAGAAATAGTTTTTTCAAGAAACTTAGAATCCATCGGTGAAAACGCTTTTTTGAAATGTCTGCGTCTTAAAGAGCTTGATTTTCCGAATTCTTTGAAAAATATAGGTAAGGGAGCTTTTGGACGGTGCAGTTCCATACGCAAGCTGATTTTCCCGGGACAAATAAAAAAGATAAATGATTTAAGCTTTTTTGCATGCCGTAATCTTAATCGTGTAATTATTTCTCATTCTGTGGAAACTATCGGAAATGCGGCGTTTTCCGAATGCTATGGTTTGAAGAAGATAGTTATTGCCGATTCGGTTACAAGTATTGGCGAGAGCGCATTTTCATGGTGCAGGTCACTGGAGGAAATCACTATTCCTCCTTCTGTAAAAACTATTGGAAGCTGGGCGTTTTACGGATGCGGCAAGCTTACTGACATACGAATAAGCGTACAAACGAAAGATGTCCGTGACGATGCGTTCTGTGGATGTGAGAACATTTATAACGTTAAAGTTACTGAATTTGAAGGCGTTGACTATAATCAGACAATAGTAAAAAAGGGTCAGAAGCTGATTCTGCGTATTTTGAAACAAGTCAACCGCAAAAAAGCGGAACGCTACGCTCGCGAGCATAATATCAGCACAATGTTTATATGAGAGCTTGTGTTCATAGGTTCAGCACACGTCTTTTCGGCGAATTTGTATGCTGAACTTCGTCAAAAACACTTGCAATACGACAGTATTCCTACGTGTTTTTTCCTTGTCAGCATACAAATTATGCTCGAAAATACGCATACTCCACCTATGAACACAAGCTCTAAAAAAATCCCCCGTTGTCTTGAAGCAATGGGGGATTGACGTTAATTAGGCTGTCCCTGACGGTGACGGAGATTTTCTTCCTTGAGCTGTCTGCCCTCGGCGATAAGACGAAGCATTTCATCACTGTCGGAATTTTTTAAAGCCGTATTATACTTGGTTAGATTTTCAATAAGAATATCGAGTTCATACATCAGATTTTCTCTGTTCTGCATAAACAGATCGGTCCACATTTTTTCATTCATAGTGGCGATTCTCGTCATATCCTGAAAACTTCCGCCGCTGAATCCACATTCAAGATCAAGCTCCGGACTTTTTACGTAAGCGGAAGATACGATATGTGCGAGCTGTGATGTATACGCTATCATTTTGTCATGATCTTCCGGAGTGGTCACTACGATTTTTCCGGCTCCGATTTCCTTTGCAAGATTCGTCAGTAAATCAATATCTGCCGGTCTGCTGTTTTCAAACGGCGCGATTATAAAGTTGGCTTTTTGAAACAAATCGGCACAGCTGTTGTTATAGCCTCCGAATTCTTTTCCTGCCATAGGATGTATGCCGACATAACGCAGTCCGCAGGCCTCCGCCATTTTTTTTACTCTAAGAGAGAAATTGCCTTTAATACCGCAAACATCGGTAATAAGAGTTTTTTTATCAAATCTTCCGATATTTTCACGCAGGTAGCATTCCGCGGCATCAGGGAAAAGGGAAATTATTATTAAATCAAAATCGTTGAAGCTGCCGTCGAATTCCTTGTCAATAGCAACGTCTCTCAGGGCTGAAAATTCAATATCATGATTTAAATCGCATCCGGTTACGAAATGTGAGGTGTATTTTTTCAGCGCTTTACAGATAGATCCGCCAATAAGTCCCAATCCGACTACTAAAATTTTCATAAGTATTACATCCTTTTTGTTAGACATGTTTATTAACAAATTTATTATACTACTTTAATGCGAAAAAGTCAAGTTGTCAAATAGATTTTCGGGAGACCTCGGGTGGATTTCATATAAATATCGAAGCGGAGAATTTTCTGGAAAGTCAAATTCCAGCTCGTATGCACAAAGCTGCTGACGGAAAATGCCCAAACGCTTGTTTACAGCGATATTTCCGTATTTTCCGTCTCCGAGGATAGGAATTCCAATGTGAGCAAGATGCGCTCTTATCTGGTGAGTCCGCCCTGTGTAAAGCCGTATCTCAAGCAGCGAAAGTCCCGAATTTTCGGCTAAAAGCTTATAACCTGTCCGAATCTGTTTGAATCCCTCTTTCGGCTCGCTGCTGATGCGTACCATATTTCTGCCCTCGTCCTTAAAATGATAGGCAGTCAGTATATCTTCGGCTCTTTCAGGTTTTCCTATAACGATACATCGGTAGATCTTATGGATACACCCTGATCTGACTCCCTCGTTAAGCTCGCGGAGAGAAGCTGAGTTTTTTGCTGCGGTTACAAGTCCGGAAGTATTTCTGTCAAGTCGGCTGCAAAGAGCCGGTGAAAAAGTATTCTCATTATCAGGAACATATTCTCCTTTACGATAAAGATAGAGCTTTATTCGGTTTATAAGAGTATCGGGATTGCGTTCACCGTTGCTGTGAGAGTCAAGTCCTACAGGTTTAAATACGATTATGATATTGTCGTCCTCATAAATCATACTAAGTTCCGTATTAGCATTGAGAAAGCTCATGTCATGCTGTTTCGCAGCCGAAACTTCGTCCTTTACGTATATTCGAACAATATCTCCGGCAACAATTTTCGAGGAATTTTCGCAGCGTTTGCCGTTTATTTTTATATCTTTTTTTCGTATAAGGCGGTACATCATGCTTTTAGGAAGCTCAGGCATTGCCTTCTGTAAAAATTTATCTATTCTCTGACCGCTGTCATTAAGTGTAATTTTAAATTCTTTCATTATTATCCTCTTTAAATATCTTGTTATTTCTTACAAATTTCAAAAACGTATTTAGTGCGTTTTGACGAAATTTTGGCAGGTGTTCCCTTTTTGTATTGAAATTGTTGCAATTCTGTAATAATTATGATACAATTAGGCTACAGACTGAAATAAATACAGCCGTGTATTTAATCGGTACAGAAGCGGAGTGGTGATAAGGCGGCGTAAGAATTACGCCCATGAGATTTCAAGGAGATGATAACCCATGAGTTTGGTTAAAAAAATAGTGTCGGCTGTGCTGTCAGTTAGTCTCGGACTTTTTTCGGCTGCGTCTGTTCCATGCAGCGCCATCGAAAATGACTATATATATGATAGCATACTTTCTGAAAAAAGTAAAGACCCTGTTTCTGAGACTCAAAAACCTTTCAATGTATTTGATATATATAACGCATATTATGGCATTGTCCCTGCGACTACAGCAGCAGTTTCCACCGTTTCTTCGTCAACTGTGACGACAACGGCAGTTTCAACCGAAATGACATCTGCGGCAACTGACTCAACAAAAAGGACAACCTTAACAACGATTTCCGTAACAACAGGGAGAACAACGGCGGCTTCAACCAAAAATACGTTGATTACAACGAAAAAGACAACAGCGAAAACGGTTTCTACAGCGTTAACAGAGCTTACAACATCGGAAAAGCCGGTAACTACGGTAATGCCGACCACCCAAAAAACTTCAGCATCTGTTACAGTTTCCTTAACAACGTTGAATTCTTCAGCTGAAAGTACGCCTCCTGTTACTACAGCTTCACTGTGTCTTAACGGAATTGACGTTGCAAAATATCAGTTGGATGTTGACTGGCAGACTGCAAAAGCAAGCGGCGAGGTAGACTACGCGATAATACAGGCAGGGTTCGGAAAATTTTCTAATCAGGTAGATCCTTACTTTCACAAGAATATGCAGAATGCGCAGGCGGCAGGAATGGATGTCGGAATATATTGGTTCAGCTATGCGAAATCGGTCGAGGATGCAAAGCTTGAAGCGCAGGCTTGCCTTGATGTTATAAAGGGATACAGCTTTACATATCCAATTTATTATGATTTTGAATACGAATGGGCTTTGAAAACATTGTCAGTAGCGGAGCTTTCGGCTATGGTTGATGCCTTTTGCACAATAATGCAGGAAAACGGCTACTATGTCGGCGTTTACGGCAGCGGAAGCTATCTTGAAAACAGCATATACAGGCATGTTTTATCCAAATATGATGTTTGGGTTGCCGAATACGGCGATTCAGTCAAGTGGTATACGGGCGAGTACGGAATGTGGCAGTATACAGGTTCGGGTACCGCGCCGGGCGTATCGACTGCCGTTGATAAAAACTATTGTTACAAGGATTATCCGTCGATTGTAGGCGTTAATCCAAGGAATGGCGCGGTACCTGTTGTTACAGTTCCTGCGGTAACACAGCCGGCTATTACCGATACTTCTCAAACAACTCAGACAACCCTGACGACTTCTCATACTACGACTGCGACAACGATTCCGAGAGGATATATTATTGAAGATACATCAGATCTTTATAATTGGGATAAGTTTGACAAGAATTCTTATCAATATGCTATGCTTGAGGTCGATTCGGTAAAATCACTTGATGCTGTAAAGGCAAATATAGATGCGGCGCATTCGGAGGGAATTGACTGCGGAATCCTTTATCTTGCCGAAGACGCTTCCTCGGATACTGTAAGTCAGAACGTTGAAAAACTTTATAATATGCTTAGTACGGTTAAGCTTGAGTACCCTGTATATTATTGTTTCGAAAAGCCGGATCTGTCTGATTACGGCGTGGGGATCGCGCAGCTTTCTAATAATGCGGAAGTTTTCTGTTCGTATCTGGAGGAACGCCGTTATTTTGTGGGAATTGCCGCTTATGATATGCCGTTGACGGAGCAGCTTGATGAAGGATTGTTTAAAAAGTACAGCGTTTGGCTGTTTAATGAACGGGAAACGCCTGTAATGTATTCGGGACGATGCGGCATGGTCAGCGAGTGGGAGCGTACTATTGAAGATTATATGCATTGCAGCAGGGATAACTTCCCGTTGATAATTGAAAAAAACGGTCTGAACGGTTATACGAAGCAATAAAAAGATAAATATTTTTTCGAAATTGTTGATCGGCGCCGCAGGATATGCGGCGTTGATTTTTTAATACTAATCCTCGAAATGTTGATAAACAAAGATGACAGACGGAATTTATGCTGTTAGATTTGTCTATTGTTATTTTGGGGATTAGTATAAGGAGTTGTTATGACTGAATTTATTACAGGAGCATCGGGTACGGGTAAAACTACCGAAATGTTCAAAAGGATAAAGGAATGCTCCGGTAAAGAGCGTATTGTACTTGTTCCCGAGCAGTTTTCCACAGAATTTGATAAAAAGCTGTATTTTTATATTGGAGCTAAGGAATTTAACAGAATGATGTCGCTTACTTTCAGCAGTCTTTCGCGTCAGCTTTTTCAGCTTTACGGCGAACCTGACAGAAAAGGCGAATATGCGGACGAAATGGCTCGTCTTATATTGATCTATCGTGCGGTAAACGGCGCAAGGTCAAATCCGGAACAGCTGAAATTTTTCGCTAAAAGCAGTTCTTATCCAGGTTTTGCAGAGGATGCTCTTAAACTTATCGGCGATATGAAAAAGGCGGGTATTTCTCCGCAGCGGCTGATGCTGAAAGCGGAGCTGCTTGAAAGCCGGCTTCATGATAAGGTTTCGGATATTGCAAATATTTTTTATGAATATGAATTTCTTATGGAACAATATGGTTTTAAGGAGCATCTGGAAAATATACGCGAGGCCGCCAAGATTGCAAATATGCAGCGTTTTTTTAAGGGGAAATCCGTTTTCCTCGATGAATTTGAAAGTTTTACCGCCGATCAGATCGATATGCTGAAAGTAATATTTTCTTCGGCAGAAAATATAGTAATCACTTTGCGTACAGATGATGTTAATGCGGGCGAATTTACACTTTTTGAGACTGTCAATTCAACGTTCAGACATCTTTCGGAGCTTTGCCGCGAGCTGAACGTTAATGTTAAGCTGACGAAGCTTAAGAAAAGCCGCCGTTTCAAGTCGGCTGATCTGAAATACCTCAGTGAAAGGGCGATGCGCAATCTGCCGAATTGTCCCGAAAATGCTCCTGAACCGAATAATATCCGTATTTTTGAGGCTCGAGATATGTATGGCGAAGCCGAGTACGCATGCTCAGAACTGCGGAGACTCGTTTACGCCGACAACACTTTAAAATTCAGGGATATAGCGATCATATCCAATAATATCGAGGATTACGCAGATGTGCTGAAATCGGCATTTGCACGTTATGATATTCCGTATTTTATGAGTATTGAGCAGCCTGTAGGTCATACGGTTGTAATGGCGTTCTTTTTGTCCTTTCTTGATTTACTTACGGCAAAAAAACTGCGCAGTGAGCAGATTTTCAGATTTTTAAAATGCGGACTTCTTGAAGCGGAACTTACCGATGTTTTTTTGCTTGAAAATTACTGCTACAAGTGGAATGTTGACGGTGATATGTGGACGAAACCGTTTACAGCTGAGGACGATTCACTTGAATTGATAGAGAAACTGAGAATTCGTACCATCGTTCCTGTTTTAAAGCTCAGAAAAAAGCTTGTTATAGAAAATACGGCGGAGTATTTCTGCGGACTTCTGTACGGCTATCTGACGGAAAGCAATATCGAACACAGCCTCGGCAGGCTTATGAACAGGCTTATTAAAACGGATCATGACAATGAAGCTGCAGAGCTTAAACGTCTTTGGGGATGTCTTATGGATATACTTGACGGAGCTGTCGGTACTTTGGGTGACGAAATGTTGAAATTCCGCGAGCTGGCGGATATTCTGCGTTCCATGACAGGACAAATAAGCTATTCCGTTCCGCCGAGAACTCTTGACGCCGTTACGGCGGCGTCTGCAAGAACAGCACGATTAAGTTCTCCGAAAGTAATTTTTGTAATGGGTGCGGCAGAGGGTGATTTTCCGAATCAGGTTAATCTTCACGGACTTTTTACAGAGGGGGATAAGCAGACCCTGTCAAATCTCGGACTTGACATCGCCCGTCCTCTTACCGATCTTATAGCCTCGGAACGTCTTATTGCATATAAGGCGCTGTCCACGGCTTCGGAAAAGCTGTACATCAGCTATCCTTTGTCTGACCTTTCGGGACAGGCTAAGTATCCGTCGCGTATTGTTGAACAGATACGCGAAATGTTCGTCGGCAGCATGTTTATAACGGAAAAATCGCTTACTCCCGATTTTTATGCCGTTACAAAGAACGCGGCGTACTATCATTACATGCAGGATAGGGCTGAGAATACTTCCGAAACAGCTTCGATTTATGCCGTCTTGCTTTCGGATGATGAATATCGGCAGAAAATAACGTTGGCTCTCAGTAAAACCGGTCGTACTCCGGAATACCGCATTGACCGAA
This sequence comes from uncultured Ruminococcus sp., assembly GCA_910584195.1. Taxonomy (GTDB): domain Bacteria; phylum Bacillota; class Clostridia; order Oscillospirales; family Ruminococcaceae; genus Ruminococcus. Next base: position 86,078 of record CAJTYV010000010.1, read on the forward strand.
ATATTATGGAATCGCTTGAATGTTTTGAACCGCTGTATTTGTCACCGTCCGCAATGGAGAAGTATAATAAATGTCATTTCATGCATTTTTGCGAAAATATGTTAAGATTGCAAATTCCCGAAAAAATAGAGCTTGACAGAAGAATTTCGGGCGAGCTTACACATAGCTGTTTCCAGAAAATACTCGGCTCAAGGTCTAAATCCGAGTTTGTTGCCATGTCATATGAACAGCTTCAAAAGGAAATAACATCGGAAGCGGATATTTACCGTAAGGAAAAAATGGCGGGTGACTTCGGCAAAACTCCAAGATTTGAGCTTTTTTTCAATAAACTTACGGAACGTCTCGGGGACGTATTTCTGCATACGCAGCATTCGCTTATGGCAAGTGATTTTGTTCCCGATGCTTTCGAACTGAATCTGCGCAAAGGTCATTCCGTAAGCGTACCTTTTGGTAACGGCAGAGAGCTGTTTTTCGGCGGTGTAATTGACCGCGCGGACATATGCAGTATAAACGGTGAAAAATATCTTCGTGTTATCGACTATAAGAGCAGCAAAAAGCATATCAATGAAACTACGCTTGCAGGCGGACTTAATCTTCAGATGCTTCTCTATCTTTTTGCCGCATGCGATAACGGCGGAGTTTACGATGACTGTAAACCTGCGGGAGTGCTTTATACTCCGCTGCGGCTTTCAAATATCGGCATTGACTCTTCAAAAATCGAGGAATATAACAGTTTGGCTGTCGATTCCGAGCTTAAAACCACGGGACTGCTTATTGACTGCAAGGAAGTTTTGGAAAAAATGGAACACGGAATAGGCGGAAAATACATTCCTGTTAAGTTAAAAAAAGACGGTGAATTCGACAGATATTCAAGCGTAGTTTCCGAATACGGAATGGAGCGTTTAAGAGAGTATGTTTACGGCTGTCTAAGTGAAGCCGCAGAATCCATGCTTGATGGCAGAATTGAAGCAGTTCCGCTGAAATCAGGCGGGAAACTTCCGTGCAGCTATTGTAAGTACTCAAATATATGCGGAAACGGCAGCGGCAGGGCGTATCGTGAACCGAGCCCCGAAAAGCTTAAAGAAGCCGCTTCGATTTTAGGAAAGGAGACGGAGGAATGAACTGGACAGAACAGCAGCAGACAGCCATAGACGCAAGAAACGCTTCGTTTATTGTTTCCGCGGCAGCAGGAAGCGGAAAGACAGCCGTACTTACGGAGCGGCTTGTAAAACTGCTTGCGGATGCAGATTCCGGAGTAAGGGCTGACAGGATAGCGGCGGTTACCTTTACCAACGCTGCCGCTTCGGAGCTTAAAAAAAAGCTTGACAGGCGGCTCAGACAGCTTATAAACGATCGTCCGGGGGATACGTATTTGCTCAGACAGCAGGTATTGCTGCAAAGTGCGAAAATTTCAACAATAAATTCCTTTTGCTTTGAGCTTCTCAGAGATAATATTACAGAGCAGGGAATAACCTCCGGATTCGGAGTGCTTGACGAAAACGATGACAGGCTTATAAAGGAGCAGGCTATAAATGAAATGCTCGATATTTACAGCCGTGAGGAATATGAAAAAATTTCGTATCTTTACGATAAATTCTGTATAAGTGACAGACAGCCTCTTATTGACGCTATTCTTGGAACGGATAGGTTTCTTTCATCGGCAGCTATGGGTGAAAAGTGGCTTGATATTGCTGTATCGGAATATAAAAAGGAGTTTTCCGGTTCTATATACTATGACGCTTTTTTCAAGGATATTACAAAAAAGCTGCAAACAGCGCTCAGACTTGCAGAGGAAAATATTTCGGATATTGAGCATATTTTTTCCGATATGAGCATACCTCAGGCAGAAAAATCTCTTTTACAGGCACAGGAGGACTTCGGCAGAGTTCAGTCTCTGCTTATTCTTGCGGAAAACCGCCGTTTCCCCGAGGAAGATGACGTCCGGTATGCCATGGGTTTTTCAAGGCTTGTGGTTCTGCGCGGAAAAATTGAGTATAACGAGGCTGTAAGAGAAATTTTCAAGGCACGGCGTGAGCGTATAAAGGAAATAATGAAGGAGATAACTCCATGTTTCATTTCCGCTCCGCGTGATTTTGAGGAATCGGGAAAAGTCGCAGAACTGCTTGCCGAAGCAGTTAAGCGGTTTCGTACTCTTGTATGGCAAAGAAAGTGTTCCAAAAACTCAATAAGTTTCGATGACGGTGAACGTCTCGTTCTTGAACTTTTAATGGACTATGATAACGAGGGAAATATCGTACAGTCTGAAACTGCCAAAAGAATAGCGGATTACTATGATATTATCCTTGTGGACGAATATCAGGATTCCAACAATAAGCAGGATCTTATTTTTAAACTGCTTTCAAAGGGATTTAAACAGGATAAAAACGGCAGACCGATGTACGGCAGGAATGCTTTTGTTGTCGGTGATGTCAAGCAGTCGATATACCGTTTTCGATTGGCAAATCCTAAAAATTTTATCGAGGTCATGAACGCTTCGGAAAAGTATTCTCCCGAAAGCAGAGCGGAAAATAAAGCTATACTTCTTAACAGGAATTTCAGAAGTTCGCCTGAAGTCATTGATTTTGTAAATTTTATTTTCGGAAAACTTATGACGCAGAGCTGCGGCGATATTGATTATACTGATTCCGAAAAGCTTTATTTTGGAGCGGGTCAGTATGCTCTGAACTCGGACGAACGGCTGACTCATATATTTTTTATTGATTCGGATTCAGAGAATATGCAGGATACAGATGATGACGAGCGCATTGAAGCCGAGCTTACGGCAGACAAAATTGCCGGAATGCTGGAAAGCAAAGCGGCAGTTACCGAAAATGACGGTACTCAGCGTCCTTGTACTCCAAAGGATTTTTGTATACTTGTACGTACAAATCCGGCTGCGAATATATACGCCAAGGCTCTTGAGAAAAGAGGGATCCCCGTTCGAGGAAACGATGAAAAGGGTTATCTAAAATCACAGGAAATAGCCGTTTTAACCGATCTTCTGCGCATAATAGCCAATCCGCTGAAAGATGTGCCTTTGGCAGCAGTAATGGTTTCTCCTATGTATCCGTTTGACATGAGGGATTTGGCTGTGCTCAAAGCCTGCGGAAGAACAAAAAAACTGTTTTCACTTGTAAAGGAAGCTGCAAACGGTGAATTATCGGGAATTGATCCTGAGCTGTCGATGAAATGTAAAGAATTTTCCGATGCAATAGACGGTTTCCGTTTGAACGCCGTTACCATGACGATAGGGGAGCTGATACGTTCAATTTACGATACTACCGATTTTATTTCGGTCATGCAGCAGTACACGGACGGCGAAAAAAAACGTGCGAATCTTCGTTTGCTTATTCAATATGCGCAGAATTACGAGTCGGCAGCGGCGGCGGACGGAAGCGGAGGACTAAGCGGTTTTGTTGCTCACCTTGACCGTGTTCTCGAAAAAGGAGATTACGAGCAGGGAAAGGCTGCCGCTGCTTCCGGAGATTATGCAGTCGTTCAGACGCTTCATAAATCAAAAGGGTTAGAATATCCGTTTGTGTTTATAGCGGAGCTTGGATACGAATTCAGATATGATTCAGAAAAGGTCATGTGCAGCGATGACGGCAGAATTGGCTTTATTCTTTGTGAAAAGGAGCTTCTCAGGCGGTACAGGACGTTTCAGCAGGTCATGCTTAGCAGCGAAGGGCAGCGTGATACTCGCAGCGAGGAAATGCGCCTGCTGTATGTAGGGCTTACCAGAGCGAAGCAGCGACTTTTTATAAACCTTAAATGCGGTGAAGCTGAAAAAAACAGGGTGAAATCGCTTATGGAAAAATGCGTTGTTAACGGTAATGACATCGGCGAACTTGCAGAAACGGCTAAAAGTTTTTCCGACTGGTTCTGGCTTGCGCTTATGATGCACGGAGATTTTTCAGCAATAGCGGATCTTATTGGCTTTGACGGAGGAAGTTTTGGTTTCCCTGCTTTTGAAGATCAGAGTAAAATATTTGATTTTGAGCTTTGTACGGAACTTGTAAAAAATGATATAAAATCAGAAGCTAAAACGCCGGCAAAGGCTGATCATGAAATAATCAAGCGGTTATCGGATATGTTTGAAAGTTCATACGACCGTACTCTTGCCGAAACGCCTGCAAAACTCAGTGTTACACAAATTTCCAAAAAATTCAGCGAAGAAAAGGAGTTTGATTTTCAGCTTAAACGTCCGCGTTTCCTCAGCGAAAAAACAAGATTGACGGGTGCGGAGCGAGGTACGGCAATACACACATTTTTTCAGTATTGCTCGTTTGATAACGCTGTTGCGGATACTAAAGCCGAAGTCTTGCGGCTTGTGGACAGCGGATTCCTGACAAAGCATCAGGCGGATGTCATTGACCTTGAAAAGATACGGGCTTTTTTCCGTACTGATCTTTATAAGCGTATATGCTGTGCAAAGCATGTTGAAAGAGAGAAGAAATTCACCGTTGCGGCAGCGCATCTTAAGATTCCTGGTGCTGTTTTTGACAGGCTTCGTAATTCGGACGGTATGATCAAGGGAATTATTGATCTTATGTACGAGGAAGAGGACGGAATAGTTATAGTGGATTATAAGTCAGACCGTGGTATGACGGAAAATCAGCTTCGTGAACGTTACCGCAGACAGCTTGAAATATATAAAGCTGCGTTGGAACTCACTACCGAAAAGAGTATTAAAGGATTGGAACTGTATTCTATTGAATTGAAAAAAGAAATTATCATAAGTTGACTTAAGCAGGTGAGAAAGAACTATGCTCCCACTGACAAAGGGGTCATGAACAGCTACACAGAAATAAGTCTAAGCGGTAACGGAAAACGAATGCCCTTTTCAATGTTTTAGTCATTTTTATTATCTTACCCCGTTCTGAAGATTCTCAGTGGGTGTATGTGGTGATAAAAAAGAGGAGCAGGTCATCATTTCTGCTCCTCCTCATACTCCATTATGTCACCGGTCTGACAGTAGAGTATTTATAAATTTGACCTCTATTATCGGCATTAGTCACATCAATCAAGGCAATTTTATCTGATTTTGGTGACATTTCAAAAAGCAATCTAAAATCGCTTGCTCGCAACCGATAAAGATTATTTTTACCAGATATTTTCTTTATGTTTCCGAGAATTGGAAGTGCATAAATAGCCTTAAGAAGTCTTTCCTGCTGCTTCTTTTCTTGTTTGCGGATAAATTTCATAGCCTTTTTTCTTATGTTATATTTGTAAGTCATCTGGATTAAACCCCAATTTTTTTACAAATTCGTCAAGAAACATTGATTCTTTATTATCATCTTTGCTATGGCGACATATCCACAACCAACAAATATCTGCATTGCATAGCAGAAGCTGATGAAGCTGTCGCAAATATCTTACATGATATGCTTATAACTCACAATAAACGCCCTGAGGAGCAGGCAGAAGGGCAGATTATATAACAAAAATAGGGGCTGTCCACATTCGGATAGTCCCTTTAACTTTGTATATCTTATCATATCTTTTAATATCTTTTTATGCCAACGGCGCACAAACAGCGCACAATTTGTATATGGTAAAATAAATAAGCGTTCTCCCCAAACAGGAAAATGCCTATTTTACGTAATTTTGATTGGTGGAGCATAGGGGACTTGAACCCCTGACCCCCACACTGCCAGTGTGGTGCGCTCCCAACTGCGCTAATGCCCCAGCAAAAATCAGAACTGTAAAGCTTTACAGCAACGAATTTACTATATAATTATAGCATATCAGGATAAAAATGTCAATAGCAAATAAAATGTCATTTTTCACAAAAAGCTCCGGTATATTTTGTTATGTATTACCACAATCACATTATCCGAGTTTCACAGCAGTATCTTTCAGACAAGTTAAGGCAACACCGCACAAAGCACGCCTGACGTCTTTGCACGTCATCTGCTTGCATATTTTCCGTCATATCACACAAATTTTCCTTGTAATACGACAGTATTGCTGCGTCAAATTTATGCAATCTGACGAAATATCTGACTGCGCATCTGACGCACAATCTTTGTGCGGTGTTGCCTTAAGAATAATACAAAAAAACAATTGTTTGTCAACGTATTTTTTATCAAATCATAGAATATTTAAACTTCACTTTACAAATAAAAACCAATGGAGTAGAATATATAAGCAGCGTGTCGCTGCACCTGGTCCGCGTGACCGCTCACAAGTTCGCTGAATTTGCGAAACTTGAATTATTTTCGCGTTCATTGCAAAATTTTATCCAATATAAAGCAGAGCTTTGAACCACAGACGATGTTCCCCGCCTCTAAAGCAGCGAACATCTTGAGGGGAGAAATGAATATGAAAAGTAAATCAGCCGATCTTACGCAAGGTCCATTGCTAAGTCAAATCGTAACCTATACCATACCGATAATACTTACCGGAGTATTGCAGCTTCTTTTCAATGCCGCTGATCTCGTAGTAGTAGGACAATACTGCGGAAGCATCTCGGTAGGAGCGGTAGGTGCGACCGGTCCTGTAATCAATCTTATAACCAACCTGTTTATCGGTTTTTCAGTCGGTTCGGGAGTTTCCGTTGCTCATGGCATAGGAGCCGGAAAAGATGAAGATGTTCGCAGAGTAGTCCGCACTTCTATTCCGCTTGCGGCTGTATGCGGTTTGATACTTACCATCGTAGGAGTTGCGGGAGCAAGGTTCATTCTACAACTGATGGATACGCCCGATGATGCTATCGGTCTTTCAACCGCTTATATGAGGATATATTTCTGCGGAATAATTTCAAGTATGCTGTATAACTTCGGCTCTGCAATACTAAGAGCGGCAGGCGACACAAAGTCTCCTCTTATTTACCTTACGGCAGCAGGAATACTTAACGTTATACTTAATCTGCTGTTTGTTACACTATTTAAAATGGACGTTGCAGGAGTTGCGCTTGCTACAACGATCTCACAGACCGTTTCTGCGGCGCTTATAATTCGTGCGCTTATGCGCCGTGAAGATCCATGCAGGCTGGAACTGAACAAAATGCACATATACAAACGACAGCTTTTAAGAATAATGCAGATCGGTTTTCCTGCCGGAATACAAGGTTCTTTGTTTTCTGTTTCTAACGTTATAATTCAATCGTCTGTAAATTCATTTGGTTCTGTAGCAATGTCAGGAAATGCCGCGGCGCAAAATATCGAGGGTTTCGTCTATACTTCGATGAATTCCGTAAGTCAGTCCGCATTGAATTTTGCCGGACAGAATCACGGAGCGGGTAAATTCGACCGTATACGCAAGATCATGTTCATTTGTCTTGGATTCGTTCTGTGCATCGGCTTAACTCTTGGACTTTCCGCTTATTTCTTTGCCGAACCTCTTTTATCCATTTACATTTCCGATTCGGCGGAGTCTGTCGAATACGGAATAGTCAGAGTTCTTTACATCTGTGTACCGTATTTTTTCTGCGGTCTTATGGATGTGTCGACCGGACTGCTCAGAGGACTTGGCAGCAGTATACTCCCGATGATAATAACAATTGCGGGCGTATGCGGATTCAGAGTATTATGGATATATACTGTTTTCAGAATGCCGCAGTATCATTCTCTCGAAACGCTGTATATATCCTATCTTATCTCATGGGCGATAACTTTTCTGATACAGATAACTCTTTTTGCAATTATCCTGAAAATAAAAAGAAAAAAGTCAGAAATGCGTCAATAACAGTTTTAAGATCTTCGGCATATTATATAAATATACATATACAATAATGCCTGAGGAGATTTTATTATGGACGGATTAATAATAACGGCTGCGGTTATTCTTGCGGTCGTTGCAATTATCGAAATCGTAACGGTATTCTTTTCTCTGCCCGTTGACAGCGCGCCGCCGTATGTTACGGTACTTCCGGTTTTTGCTGATGATAAGCTTTTTGAAAGACGTCTTGAGTACCTGATGCAGAAGGGCTGCGGACGAAGGAGCGCAATACTGGTAAATTACACTGCAGATCCGCATCAGACCGAACTTTGCAGACGCTTTGTCCATGACAATCCGGATGCCGTTTTCATTTCCAAAGAGGAGCTTGAACGTTTTTTTACAGGAGTATTTTCTCCTGTAGATTTGCCTCAAGATGAGCAATTATAAGCAGCGTTTCGCTGCACCCGTTCCGCGTGACCGCTCACAAGTTCGCTGAATTTGCGAAACTTAAATTATTTTCGCGTTCATTGAAAAATTTTATCCAATATAATAATAAGCAGTGTGGAAAAAAATATTTATCGAAATTTGTCTCCGCGCCTGTTGCAATTTTGAACGCAATGTAGTATAATAAAAGAATGAAAACATGCGGAAAGGATTGTTAATGACTGTGGAAACACTTCATATTGAAGGCTCTGTGGAAAATGTGCTTTTCCGAAATCAGGTCAACGGATATATCGTTCTCGACCTCGATGCCGGAGGAGAACTCATAACCGTTGTAGGATGTCTTGGCGACATTGAAGAAGGCGAGCTTCTTATACTTGAAGGAAATTACGAAACGAACCGCAAATACGGCGTACAGTTCAAAGCGGATTACTGCGAGCGCAAACTTCCCGAAAATACTGTAAATATAGAAAAATACCTTGCGTCCGGAGCCATAAAAGGCATAGGTCCGGGACTTGCAAGAAAAATAGTCGGAGTTTTCGGAGCAGATACTCTCAATATCATTGAAAACAATCCTCACCGTCTCAGCGAGGTCAAGGGAATTTCCCCGAAAAAATGCGATGAGATCGCCGAAGAAGCAAAAAAACTTTTTTCACTGAGAATGGTCACGTCCTTTCTTTCCCAGTTTGATATAAAGCCTAAATATGCCATGAACACTTTCAGAAGATTCGGCGGAAACTCCATGGAGCTTATAAAGCTCAACCCATACATTCTTTGCGCAGAAGGGATCGATGTGGAATTCGGACGTGCGGACTCTGTCGCAAGAAAACTGGATATACCGAGAAATGCAGACAATAGAGTAATAGCCGGAATACAGTGTATTCTGCGTGCTTTTGCCGAGAGAGGAAATTCCTGCATGCTCATTGAACACCTGTTAAAAGTATCTGCCCCGAAGCTGAATATCTCGGAAAAGGAATTTTACAGTTCATATAACGCCGCCTTGAAGGAAAACGAGCTTTTCTGTTACGTCATCGATGACAAAGAATATGTTTATCTTCCCGATTACTACTATGCAGAACAGTTTATTGCCGACAGAATACATATTATAAAGGACTTCACCTCTCCCGAGGACTATAATTATGATACCCTCATTGATTTGGAGGAAGAAGAAAAAGGCATAAGGTATGAGGAAAAACAGCGTCAGGCAATCACAACCGCCGTTTCAAAAGGACTTATGGTGCTTACAGGCGGTCCGGGTACAGGAAAGACCACAACCCTCAACGCCATTATTTCTATCTTTGAAAAACGCGGAGATAAAGTTTTCCTTGCCGCACCTACCGGCAGAGCCGCAAAGCGAATGTCCGACCTCACAGGACGCGAAGCCAAAACCATACACCGCTTGCTTGAAGTCGTTTTCGACAGCGCCGACAGACAGATCTTCGCTCATAACGAAAATAATCCTCTCGACTGCGACGTTATAGTTGTGGACGAGATGTCAATGGTTGACAGTCTGCTGTTTGAAAAGCTGCTCAGAGCGCTCAGACTTGGCTGCCGTCTAATTATGGTAGGAGACTTTCACCAGCTTCCCTCGGTCGGCGCCGGCAACCTTCTGAAAGATATCATATCCAGCGGTTCAGTTCCCGTTGTTGAACTTACGGAAATTTTTCGTCAGGCACAGCAAAGCTGTATCGTTACGAATGCGCATAGGATAGTAAACGGAAATTATCCGGATATTTCCCGAAAGGACAGCGATTTCTTTTTTTTTAAAAGAAGCGAATTCGAAACGGCTGTCGAGCTTATTGTTGATCTGACAAAAAGACGTCTGCCAAACGCATATAAATACTCCCCCGTTGACGATATACAAATAATATCTCCCTCACGGAAAGGCACGCTCGGAACTATCGAGCTTAATAAAGTATTACAGGAAAAGCTCAATCCGCCCGCACGGAACAAAGCGGAACACAAGGGTTATACATATACTTACCGTATCGGAGACAAAGTCATGCAGACACGGAACAATTACGATATTGTATGGAAAAAAGAAAACGAACAGGGTACGGGTATTTTCAACGGCGATATAGGAAAAATAATAAGTATCTCCCCTTCAACTCAAACGTCGGTCATAGACTTTGACGGCAGAGAAGCGACTTATACTTTTGATTTGCTTTCTCAGGTCGATCTTGCTTATGCCATTACGGTGCATAAAAGTCAGGGCTGCGAATTTGAAGCGGTAATTATGCCTGTTATGGGCGTTTTCGAGAAGCTTTGCTACAGAAATCTGCTGTATACGGCAGTTACACGAGCCAAAAAGCTGCTTATACTTATCGGCTCGGAGGAAGACATAAATCAAATGGTAGATAACAACAAAAGAACAAGACGCTATAGCTGCCTGAAGCAGATGCTTCAAGGCTGAAAACGATTTAAGGAAAGGAAAAATATGGCTAATACAGATATCGGAATAGATTTGGGAACATCAAATATTGTAATGACTATGGGTAAAAAAGGCGTTATACTAAGCGAACCGTCAGTCATTGCATATAATACGCGTACCGAACGTGTGCTTGCAGTCGGCAAAGAAGCTTACGAAATGATAGGCAGAAATCCGGATTACATATGCGTAGCGCGTCCCGTAAGCAACGGAGTTATTTCAGACGATGACCTCGCACACAGCATGATACGTGAATTTATCCTTAAGGTCACAGGTCATCAGCTTATAAAACCGAGAATTATTATATGCGTACCATCGTTTATCACAGACATTGAAAGCCGTGCGGTAGTTGAAGCGGCAAAAAGCGCAGGCTCTCGGCAGGTCTATCTCATTCAGGAACCCATTGCAGCTATGATAGGAGCAGGAGTTAATATCACAAAAGCCAAGGGACATATGATAGTAGACATCGGCGGCGGAACTACAGACGTTGCCATCGTATCCATGAACGGCGTTGTAACTTCGCACACCATAAAAAATGCCGGAAACTCTATTGACCGCGCTATTATAAAGTATATGCAGAACAAGTATAAGCTGCTCATAGGTGAACGCACTGCCGAAACAGTCAAAAAGAGACTTTGCAACCTTTACGATCCTACCGATGAAATGACATATACCGTTAAAGGGCGCAGTCTTGCAAAGGGACTTCCGGCACAGATACAGCTTAGCGAGATAGAACTGTTTAAGGCTATAGAAGACGAAACGTTCGCCATTATGGAAGCTGTCCGCAAGGTACTGGAGGACGCTCCCCCGGAGCTTGTGGGAGATATTTATGACAACGGTCTGCTTCTTACAGGCGGCGGAGCGCTGCTTGGCGGTCTTACTCAGCTTATCAAGCGCACACTTGGTATAAAATGCAGTATCGCCAAAGACGCGGTCAACTGCGTAGCCAAAGGAACCGGTATGGCTTTCGGCAGCATGACGACGCTTTTGGACGGATTTGAAGCAGCAACAGTCTACAAATACAGATAACGGGATCATATATGAAACAATTTATTTCCAATTTTATAAAATTCTTTTTTGGAAACCCGATATTTCCCACGATCGCCGTAATATGCTCGGTTTTCGTCATATTCCTTACAGCCGATTCAACAGCTGAACCGGAAGAAAAAGCAGAGGACAATAGTTATAAAACAGCCGCGCTTCAATATGCCGTTTCCGTATCGAAAACCACGATGGCTTCTTCGTTAACAACTGCTCTCACAACTTCTGACTCCGGTTCTTCAAACCGCCGCACGACTTCGTCAACAACCGCCGTATCGGAAACGAATACGACCGTATCCGCCGAAACTCCCCTTGAAACAGAACCTATTGACGCTCCCGATGATGAATACGTACCCCCCGTTTACAATTATCTTGCGGCAGGCGAATCTCCAAACAGCGGATTTTATCAAGACAGGCTCGTGATTGTAGGAGATTCCATAGCGTACGGCTTCAACGCCTACGGATATATCCCATACGAGCATAATATAGCAGCCGAATCTCTTGCCGTCTGGAACATGGGAAATTATATGTTTGACCTCGGCGGCGGACCTATGGGAGTTTACGATGCAGCAGAATACGCTGATTCTCCGCTTTACTATATTTCTATCGGAATGAACGATATTTACAGCTTTACTCCCGATGATTACGCATGGAACATGCGATGGATAGCAGAAGAAATTCTTGCGAAAGTTCCCGCAGCCACTATCGTTGTCGGCAGTATAACGCCGGTATCGGAGGGAAATTACTATACATCCAACGATATTATACGCGAGTTCAATTCTTCTTTGGAATGGGTCATAAACGATCTCGGCTCGGAACAGGTGCTTTTTTTCAATACTCACGATGTCCTCTGCGACCAGAACACTATGGCTCTCGGCTGGGATTTCGCCGGAGGAGACGGACTTCATCTTAACAGTTCGGCATATTCTCAGATTTTATGCGGTCTTTTCAATTATCTCGATACGACCTCAGCCATCGAACAGATCGAAGCTCACGAAAAATCTCTTTATTCATGATACTGTCAAAGGGAATGCAGATCTGAAATCAATTCTAAATTTTTTATTCTTAATTAAATTTCTTGACAGGGAGGTATATCAGTGGAATTTAAGACCAACAGCGGCATTTGGGGAACTATGTTCGGCGTTCCCTGCATAGTTGCCGATAATTTTTTGAAGCTTGCCTCAGACGGTCAGATAAAGGTGCTTCTTTACATTCTCAGATGCTCTGGCAGAGCTGTTTCTGCCGAAGAAATTTCTGTCAACACAGGCGTTGCTCCTGAACAGGCGGCGGACGCGGTCATGTTCTGGCAGCAGGCAAACGTCCTTACCTCGGATATGGCAGTTCTTAAAAGTACGGTAAAAATTCAACCCGAGAAACAGCTTCAGGCATCTGTAGCCGAAGGTGAAACAAATGTACGGACAGATGCTGCTCCGCCTAAAAAAACTCTTATCTCACCTTCGGAAATTTCAAGTATAATTTGCGAAAATGCGGATATTGCCGAACTTTTTAAAATTGCTGAAACTATTTTAGGACCGCTTAATCCTTCAATGCAGAATTCTCTGATATGGATGTTTAATTACCTCGGACTGAAAAAAGAGGTAATACTTATATTAATAGGTTACTGTGCGGAAATAAACAAATCCAACGCCTCATATATAGAGAAGATCGCTTCAAGCTGGGCTGAAAAGGAAATAAACACTCTCGAAACAGCTACGGCGGAAGTGGAACGTCTTAATTCGGCGCACACTTTTGAAGGAGAAATAAAACGGCTTTTTGAGCTTAGACAAAATCCAACCGCCAATCAGAAAAAATTTATTTCCCAATGGCAGGATTCAGGCTATTCTGCTGAACTTATCCACTATGCCTACGAAAAAACCGTAGAACAAATAAATAAAGTGTCGTTCGAATATATCAATAAAATACTTATTTCATGGAACGAAAGCGGATACAGGTCTCCCGAAGAAGTTAAGTCCGCCGAAAATGAATATAGAAAAAAGAAAAAATCCGACATCTCGGCAGCGTCCGATGGCTTTAATGCAGATAAATATAAAGTGTTTATAAATAATATATAAGGAACTGATAATGGACAGCGAAATTTATGATAAGGCACATGCCATACTTTCTCAGCGGCGGTCTAAAGCGCAGGCTGAAAATGATATGCGCATCAAAGAAATAAATGAAAAAATTCCTGAAATAAAGGAAATCAACGATGCTCTTTTCAATACCGGACGCGAACTTATCCGCATAATTACGGAGGCAAACGGCAAGGACGTAAGCGAAAGGATTGAACGGATACGTCAAAATAACCTCGGAGCACAGCAGCTTGCTCGTCAGCTTCTTGCGGCGAACGGCTACCCTGCCGATTATCTCGATATGCACTACACTTGCGGAAAGTGCGGAGATACCGGATATAACGGCAGCAGTATATGCAGCTGCCTCAACGCTCTTTTTGCAAAGCTGACCACGGCAAAACTAAACGAAAAAGCACAGCTTTCTCTTTCAAGTTTTAAGACATTCAGTCTCGGCTATTATCAGGGTGACGACCGCATTGCTATGGAACGCATTCTGAATTACGCCATGAACTATGCGGCGAATTTTACACCAAGTTCCGAAAGTATTCTTATATTCGGAAATACAGGTCTCGGCAAAACGCACATTTCCCTTGCTATAGCGAATGAAGTTCTTCAAAAGGGATACAGCGTTATTTACGATTCGATAATAAATATTCTCCGCGATATTGAAAAAGAGCATTTCAGTCACGAAAAGTCATCCGAAATACTCGATCTCATAACAGATACCGATCTTCTTATACTTGATGATTTAGGCACCGAATTTGAATCCAAATTCTACAATTCAGCAATATATAATATCATAAACAGCCGGCTTATAAAAGAAAAACCAACGATAATCAACACCAATATGGATTTTTCTGCAATATCGAGCCGCTACGGAGGAAAAGTCGCGTCGCGCATCACAACCATATACACTTGTCTTGAATTCAAGGGAGACGATGTAAGACTGCAAATGAAATACCGCAGTTCTAAAAACAAATAAAATAAGGCAGTCTCTTATGGGACTGCCTCAGTCTGTCGAAAAAGTCAAGCAAACGCTTGGCTTTTTTTCATAGATATGGTA
>CAJTYV010000011.1:0-4154 GCA_910584195.1 uncultured Ruminococcus sp.
GCTCCTACAGATGCACCTACGGACGCACCCACAGATGCTCCTACAGATGCACCTACGGACGCACCCACAGATGCTCCTACAGATGCTCCTACAGATGCACCCACAGATGCTCCTACAGACGCACCTACAGATGCTCCTACGGATGCACCCACAGATGCTCCTACAGACGCACCTACAGATGCACCTACGGACGCACCCACAGATGCTCCTACAGATGCACCCACAGATGCTCCTACGGACGCACCTACGGACGCACCCACAGATGCTCCTACGGACGCACCTACGGACGCACCCACAGATGCTCCTACAGACGCACCCACAGATCCCATTGTAACACCCGCTCCTGGTGCTGTTATTTGGCAGGGTGAAACTGTTACGGCAGCTCCCGGTGAGGAAGTTAAACTTAGCTTTACAGTACTTGATCCTAACGGTGCATCTCTTGCAATTGGCGGAGCTATATTTGCAATTGATGCAGAAGGCAATGTAACTGTAATTGACGGTGAAGGTTCTACGGCTTACAGTGCAGCAATTCAGAAGAATCCTGATACAGGAGAATTCGCATTTGCACATGCTACTGGTGAGGGCATTGCTGGACCTAACGGTGAAAAGGTTATTACACTTACACTTAAAGTGCCTGCTGATGCTAAGGACGGCGATGTATATGCAATCGGTATGAGCGGACTTAAGGTTTCCGATACGAATGGACTGGATATTACCGACAGAGTACTTGTAGTTGACGGTAAGATTCAGATTAAAGTTCCCGCAACAACGGGAGAATCTACAGAACCTCCTGTTACCGACACAACTAAACCCAATACAGTTCCTTCAACAACTACTACACGTAAAGGTACAGAACTTCCCGGTTCCGAAACAACGGCATCTAAGCAGTTCCCGAATGTTCCCGGTGACGTAGTGGTTGAGGTAAAGGTTGTCGAAGGTTACTTCTTCAGCCATGATCCAAGACCTTTCACAGGTGAAATGGTAGTTGCAACGCAGCTTCTGGACGAAGACCGCAATCTTGTAGACTTTGATCCTTCTAAGGTAACATATGAGGATACGGTAAATCAGGGCGGCACACCTATGGCAGCTTATAGAATGTCACAGGAAGACTTCACATATAAGCTCAACGTATTCTATGACGGCGTTCCGCTTTATGATGCGGACGGCAATAGAGTAGTGGTAACTGCTTATATCGGTGTTAAGGGTGATGCGGATCTTGATAACAAGGCAGATACATATGATGCTTCACTCGCACTTATATGGTTTGCTAAGAGACAGACAGGTGTAGGTGATGATGAAATCAGAATGACACCTGCTGATAAGGAGATTGTTAATGCACATCCTGAGCTTGACGGACTTGCAGCATTCCTTGCGGATGTTGATAAAGACTGCTACAGCGAAGGCAACTGGAAGACTCCTAAGACGGAAAGAACTATTGCTTCTGACGATGCAAGCTGGATTAGCGTTTACTATTCAAAGGTAATGACAACTGAAGATCCTGATCTTAACGAAGCATGGAATATAGCTCTCGCTGAACAGGGCAGAGGCGAACACTTTGATGAGTATGTTGCTAATGGCACATTAGTTCAGACAAAGTAAAATTCGTATAAAAACAGCACCTTCGGGTGCTGTTTTTATATTTAGACCTTGAAAAAGGTTAAAATGGGGACAAATTCCTGTTGACAAATCAAAAAAAACATGATATAATAAGCATAAAGACTTTGAAATGCGATTTTATGGTAATCACGATATTTAAACATAAATTAAATTTTGAAGTAACGTATAGGGCATACAGGGCTGAATTGTGAAATACATACAAAAATGCAAAAAATAAATAGTCAATGTTTATTCACAAAAATGTGCGATTTTTCTTGACTTATTGAGATTTGTATGATAAAATAATAGTATGAATTTTTGACAGGCTGTATGATAAGGCTACACCTGTACAAAGAGAATTCTTGGACGAATCATGTCGGAGGGATATGACGGAAGCCGGGAAAGAAATATGTTAGAGAGGTATAGAACAATGAAGAATTCATTATTCAAGAGAGCTATGGCAGTAGCTTCAGCTGTACCGCTTGCTCTCACGCAGTGCCTTGGTGTTGCTAACGCTGTAGATGTTACAGATGCAGCTCCGGCGGCAGGCTTGACAGGTACAACTGCAACGCTGAATGATGGCAGCGGAAGTGCACTTTTCTTTATTGAACCAAGTGAGATTAATGAAAAGTACACAATGAACAAGAGTGATGACGGTAGTTATACATTTACAAAAGATTCTGTATGGTATTCGGATGTATATGGTATTCTTGCACAGATTGGCAACGGCACAAACAATTCAGGCACGATTGATGCTTCGGCTCTTTACAGTTCCGCTTTAAACAGAGCAGGAAAGTATCGCGATATTGCTGAAAAGATTGTTGCTTGCGTTGGCGAAATGAATTATACTGTCGATGCAAATGGCGATGTAGTTATTAAGGGCGAACTTGATAATGTCGTTCCTGTTTTGGAAGAAATAGCTCAGAAGAAGATTGGCAATTCTCTTAAGGATCTTGCTGAAAAGTATGATATGCCTGAGCTTGCTGATATTAAGATTTTTGATGGACTTGAAATCTCTGGCGGTATTGAAATTGCTGCGAATACTTCTTCGCTTAAAGATGGTACATCTACTTCTGCTACAGTTACGTTTACGGACAAGGTAACAGGCACTCAGTACAAGGGAATGGCTGTTCTTGATTATGTTAAGGCTCAGCTTGAAGCTGTTAAGAATACAGCTAAGAATACAATTGACGGACTTGTTGAAAAGTACGATCTTACAGATGAAGAATTTGAAACTATGGTTCAGGATTCTGACGAGTATAAAGAACTGATCGCAAATCTCAAGGATGGTTATACACCTGAGGAAGGCGAAATTGAGTCTATGATAATCGAGTCAGTTGAATTCAAAAATCTTGTAGCGGATTATATGAACAACAATGGCGTTGATTATGCTGAGGCTGAAGCTTCTGTTATGGAATCTGACGAATACAAGGACTTGATCGAAAGATTCACGAACGGTATTAACCTTGACGAAGCTTCAATCAAGGAAATTCTTGCGGAGTCTCCTGAATACGAAACACTCGTAAATGATTATATGGAAGCAAATCAGGTTGATTACGATGCGGCTGTAGAAGCTGTTCTTCAGTCCGATGATTATCAGGCTCTTCTTGAAAAGTTCACAGATAAGTACACTTATACTGATGAAGAAATTGAAGAGATGATAAAGGGTACTGATACATATGCGAATAAGCTTGAGAGTCTCAGAAGCGAGTACGAAACTCAGTATGCAGCGATGACCGCTAAGGCTGCTGATGTTGAAAAGATGCTTGTGAATAAAGTCGATTTGATCAACGGCAAGCTGAATTCTGCTGATAAGTATGTTGATAAGGTTATGAATTATAGTGCTACTAAGAGTGCTGATTCTATTACAGATATTATTGAAGCAGTTAATAAGAAAATTCCTGTTGTAGCCTCTAAGGTAGAAAATGTAAGCGGCAAGCTTGCAGATGAAATTGAAAGCAGAAAGATTCCTGAGTCTGGTGCGGCAATTGCAGCAAACGCTACTGTTCAGAAGGTATATGATGAAGTAATTAACGGTATTCTTAAGAATTCTCCCGTTGCAGTAGATATTGAAGCTGCTGATTGGGGTGAACTGGCTGACAGCTTTACAAATATCACTGCTTCTGTAGAAAGTGGTGTTGCTACTCTTACTGCTCAGCTTCCTGATAAAGAAGAAGCTGCTGCTGTAGAATATATTGAGTCTGCTTACCCTGTAGAAGTAGATGAGATTTATAAGGAAATCGAAATTACGGTTGATTTTTCTGCATTCGAAACGGCTGGATCAGTTTCATACGACATGAATCTTAAGAGAGTTGTTAAAGCGATAGAAAAAGAACCTGAAACATCATCTACTACAAGCAGCTCTACAACTACAGATACAACTCCCACTGATACAACACCTACAGACACAACACCTACTGATACAACACCTACAGACACAACTCCTACTGATACAACACCTACAGACACAACTCCTACTGATACAACACCCACAGATACAACTCCTACTGATACAACACCTACAGACACAACTCCTACTGATACAACACCTACAGACA
>CAJTYV010000011.1:4254-93862 GCA_910584195.1 uncultured Ruminococcus sp.
ACACAACTCCTACTGATACAACACCTACAGACACAACTCCTACTGATACAACACCCACAGATACAACTCCTACTGATACAACTCCTACAGACACAACTCCCACCGATACAACACCTACAGACACAACTCCTACTACAACTGCTGTTCAGAAGACAGTTGTAAACTTCAAGACAGAGTCTGAGGTTGGATTCTACCTTGATACTGATAAGGAATTCAACAAGGAACAGCTTAGCAATATTAGCTACAGCATAGATTTCTCAACTCTTTATTATGATGCAGAAGGCAATCTTCTTGGTCAGGATGTAAATGTACCCGGCGAAAAGATTGATATTCTTGATATGGTTGAGTTCAAAGATGTTCCCAGCGAAATGTTTAAGAAAATTAACGAGAATACTGTAAATCAGTTTGCAACTCAGGTTCCTGTTTATGCTAAGGAAGCAATTGTTGATGCGGATGGCACAATTATTGCAAATGCCGGCGATATTCTTAAGAATGTAGACGGCAGCCAAATTTCAGTAACTGCTTACATTGGTATAAAGGGTGATGCAAATCTTGATATGAAGGCTGATACAGAGGATTCCAGCGTAGCTCTTGTTTGGTATGGTAAAATGCAGACTGGCGGCGTAGCAGCTGAAACACAGTTCTCTACAAATGATATGCTTGTTAAGAGTGATCCGATGCTTGATGAACTTGCTGCATTCCTTTGTGATGTAAATAATGAAAATGATTCACAGAATTGGAAACTTCGCAAGCCGGCAAGAACAATTGGTTCTGATGACGCTTCGTTCATTATGGTATACTATGGAAAGATTATGACAGGTTCAACTGCCGGTAAAGATCTTTGGGATGTTGTTCTTGGTGAATGGGCAAAGAAATAAAAATAATTAAAATGTTTAAGTCTGCCGTCATATAACGGCGGCAGATAAACATATATTTAACTAACTTGAAAGGAAAGTAACTAAAATGAAGAATTCATTAAAGAAAGCTTTTTCTCTTGTAGCTCTTGGTGCAGTTGCAGTTTCAGCAGCTTCAATGAATGCATTTGCTGAGGGTGAAGAGTCAAGATTCTCAGCTGATGGTGGTTTTTCAGCAGAACAGATTGCGGCTTCTACAGTAACGCCTACAATTACAGCAACACAGGAAGTTATTACAATTGATGAGGCTAAGGCTTCTCCAAAAAGAAATATTAAGATTTCTGTAAGTGGAGCTAATGCTCAGTATGCTGCAACTGGATTCCATATTTATTATGACAAGCGCCTTGAAATCGAGCTTGATCCCTTTGGTGGTCCTGCGGCAGAGAGAGGTGATGGAGCAAAGTATCTTACAACAAAGACTCCTGATTTAGATCCTACTGCTTCTGATTTTGATATGAAGGGTATCTTTGTATGTTCTTCTGCCGATGGCAATAAGGGTCTTGACGGTGTTGTTTGGACATTCAATGTAACACTTCCTGAAGATGTTGCTGAGGGTGATGTATTCCCCATTGATATTCTTTACAGATCCAACAAGACAAACGAAGATCTTTTTGTAAACGTTGAAAAGAATGAAGCAGGCAGACTTATGCAGGCTTACACATTTACAAAGGGTATTTATAATCCTACTTACAATGCAAACTTTGCAGCTTCTGCTGAAGATGTTGAGAAGTGTGCTGCTCTTGCAGATATAAATGCTGCACACGATGGTTATATCGCTATCGCTGACGGTGAGAAGCCTACAGAGGCTCCTACAGAAGCTCCCACAGTTGCACCTACAGAGGCTCCTACAGAGGCTCCCACAGTTGCACCTACAGAGGCTTCCACAGCTGCTCCTACAGTAGCTTCTACTGAGAATTCAACAGCTGCTTCAACTGATAAGGTTACAACAGTTAAGAAGACATCTGCTAAGACAACAGCTAAGAAGACATCTGCTAAGACAACCGGTAAGAAGGACGATTCTCCTAAGACTGGTGTTGCAGGCGTTGGCGTTGCAGTTGCAGGTCTTGCTGTAGCTCTCGGTACTGCATTTGTACTCAGAAAGAAGGAAGACTAATTAAATTAGTTCTAACCAATAATAAAAAAGCTCTCTGCAAAGAGGGCTTTTTTTATATCCAAATATCACGTTTTATTGCGCCTACAATCCGACTTTTTACGCCATGATTATTTTTTTCAAGTGCAGTTAAGAGTTCCTTTGTTTTTTGACGATTTGTATGACCTGCGGCAGGACAATTTGATATAAGTATGGGGAGGTTTGATGTTTTTACGGCTTTACGAATTTCTTTTTCGGGAGTAAGTATAAGTGGGCGTATGATAGTTAAATTTTTATCTTCAAGCAATGTAACAGGTGAAAAGCAGCCTATTCTCCCCTCGGTAAACAAATTCATAATAAAAGTTTCGGCAGCATCGTCAGAGTTATGACCTAAGGCGAGTTTATTGCAGCCGAGTTCGGCGGCTGAATTGTTCAGCGCACCTCGCCGCATTCTTGCACAAAGACTGCAAGGTGATTTTTCCATACGAATGTCAAACACTATTTCTCCTATATGAGTAGAAATAATATGATGAATAATGCCAAGTTTATTGCAATATTCCGTTATTTTTGAAAAGTTTGCGGGAGTTCCGTTAAACGCTGCGTCAACTGACAGAGCGATAATTTCATAGTCGAATCCAATAAAATTTCTAAGTCGCACAAGTGACTCCAAAAGAATGAGACTGTCCTTTCCGCCTGACACTCCCACGGCTATTTTGTCGCCGTTTTCTATCATGTTGTATGTTTGTACGGCTTTGCGCAGGGAACTTAAAACTTTTTGCATAATTTCCTCCTAAATAATTTCTATTTTAAATTATACAGCAAATTTAGTAAATTTTCAAGAAGCAACTGCAAAAAATAATATATAATTAGTGGCTTTACAGGAAATACCGCGATGAAAAATATTAAGAAAAAATTAGTTGCAATTCTGAATATAATATGATATAATAAAATGAGAAAAAACTGACATTGAGAACAAAGAAAGGTGCGGTAGCATGACATCTGAGATGAGAAACCTGCTGATTTTGCTTGGAGCAATAATTATTGTTTTGCTTCTCGTAATGATACTCTTTGGCGGAAAGAGTCCTTTTATGAAGCTTTTCAGCTTCTTCTTTGAGGATACAGGCGAGGGCGGCAAACGGAATAAAGAGGAAGTTCAGAAAAGTTCGTTTGAGCCTGTTGTTGAAATGGCAAAACTTGTCCGTAAAAGCGATGATAGACTTCGTATTTATGAAAGCGATAGATCAGTAAAATTGGTTGACGCTTACTATGAGCTGGAGTTTATAACACGCAAGGGAAAAAGACTGAAAATTGAATGCTCAAAGGACGCTTACGAAAAAATTCCATTTAATGAGGAAGGTTCTTTGACATATAAAAGAAATACTCTTGTTAAGTTTAAATTTTATGAGGGTACAATTTTTAATTCTATGGAGAAGAAGTAATGGTTAATTTTAATAACGATTGGGATAAAATTCTGGACGGGGAATTCAATAAGGAATATTATCTGAATTTGAGACAGTTTTTGATTTCCGAATATAAGAGTCAACGTATTTTTCCGGGAATGTACGATATTTTTAATGCAATGAAGCTGACATCTTATGATAATGTAAAATGCGTTATAATCGGGCAGGATCCGTATCATGGCGAGGGGCAGGCGCATGGGCTGAGTTTCTCGGTAAGAAAAGGCGTTGCGCCGCCTCCGTCGCTTGTAAACATTTTCAAGGAAATTAGAGACGATTTGGGAATTGATAATATGGGTAAGCACGGTGAACTTACTAAATGGGCTGAAAACGGCGTGCTTCTTTTGAATTCCGTACTCACTGTCAGAGCGAATCAGCCTCGCAGTCATCGCGGACAGGGCTGGGAGATTTTTACTACAGAAGTTATTCGCTTGCTGAATACACGAGAAAAACCTATGGTTTTCATGCTTTGGGGAGCTGATGCAAAGGCGAAAAAACAATTTATCACAAATCCGAATCATCTTGTCCTGACCGCAGCGCATCCAAGTCCGCTCTCAGCGTATAACGGATTTTTTGGCTGCAAACATTTTTCAAAAGCAAATGAGTTTTTGAAGCTGCACAATATTGATGAGATAGACTGGTCTATCAATTGAGGTATATATGAAAGTAAAAAATTTATTTAAACAAAAAAAGGTATTCTCTTTTGAAGTTTTTCCGCCGAAAAATACCAGTTCAGTTGATGTAATTTATAATACTTTAGACCAATTAGGAGATTTGCGTCCTGATTTTATAAGTGTGACTTACAGTGCAGGCGGCAGCGGAAACAGCAGTCTTGCTCTTGATATTGCTTCGAAGGTAAAGTCTATGGGCGTTGTTCCTGTTCTTCATCTGCCCTGTATAAATTATACAAGGGCGCAAATAGATGAGACAATCAATAATGCCAAGGAAATAGGAATAGAGCATATTCTTGCGCTCAGGGGCGATATAAATCCTGATGTACCGCCTGCTGAAGATTTTTCACATGCAAGCGATCTTATTGGATATTTGCGTGGAAAAGGCGATTTTGATATAGCCGCCGCTTGTTACCCTGAGGGGCATCCTGATTCCGACAGCCTTGACGAGGATATTGATAACCTTAAAATCAAGGTGGACGCAGGCGCTGATCATCTTATAACGCAGTTGTTTTTTGATAACGAGTATTTTTATAATTTCCGTGAAAAATCAAGAGCAAAAGGAATAAATGTACCTATTGAAGCAGGTATCATGCCTGTGGTAAATAAAAAACAAATCGAGCGTATGGTCACTACATGCGGCGCAAGTCTGCCGCACAAGTTTGTGAAGATCATGCAAAAGTATGAGAATAATCCTGAGGCATTGCGTGATGCCGGAATTGCCTACGCCATTAATCAGATAGTTGACCTTGCGGCAGGGGACGTTGACGGCATTCATCTTTATACTATGAATAACGCTTACGTTGCAAGGAAGATCAGCGAAGCGGTTTCGGGAATTATTGAAGTATGACGATTCGTGAAATTTCTAAGACTGAAGCTGCGCGTTATATGGGCGTTCGCGGTATCCCCGATGATAAAACCGCGGAGCTGCTTGATAAGTACGAACCAATAGTCAGAGATGCTCTGAGACCTGCTTATGTTTATCGTGAAGCGGAGACTGAATTTCGATCGAACGGCGTTTATCTTACGGGACTCGGCGTTCCGCTTGAAGGAAACAGTATTCGCGGACTTTTGACAGGATGTCGTAGAGCTATAGTTATGGCAGCGACGGTTTCGGCAGAGGCTGACAGGCTGATAAGCCGTATTTCCGTAAGCGATATGGCAGGAGCACTTGCAGTTGACTGTTTGTGCAGTGCGGCGATAGAACAGGTATGTGACTTAGCAGAGGAAGAAATTTTTTCACATGCCAAGGCGGAAAACCGTACCATGCGATTCAGTCCGGGATATGGCGACCTTCCCATTAATGTGCAGCCGGAACTTTTAAGATATTTGAATGCACAGAGACGTATAGGGTTGACATGCGGCGAAAGCTGTATGCTGATACCGACTAAATCTGTAACGGCAATAATTGGAGTATCCGATGATTCTGTACATAAGCAAAAATCCGGGTGCGGCATATGCAGCATGCGTGAAAGCTGTTCTTTCAGAAACAGCGGTGACTGTAAGTTTTAAGAGCCTGCCGTAAGCTTATACAAAGTTTGGCATAAAGAGTTATCGGGCAGAAAAATATTTCCATAATTTCATCTGCCTATTATTTAAAATTACTATTGACATCGGACTGTGAAAAATGTTATAATAAATTGTATGGATATTGTTTGTTTAATTTGTAAAAGCGTATTACAAAAGGAGCTTAACAATGAAAAGAACAAAGGCATTTTTTGCCTCATTACTTGCGCTGACGTCTGTCATAACGATGACTGCATGCAGCGGTGGGGAAGAGTCCTCAAATCCGTATGCCGATGTTGACGTTACGGCTGATGTTCGCAATAAAATTAAAGAAAATGTAATGAATACCGACTTGCTGCCTTCGGAGGAGCTTGAAAATAAAACGATCAAATGGCTTTCCGATTGGGATATAAACCCTGATGCTTCGGGAAAAAACAAACCTACAGAACTTGTTGCCTTTGAGGAGAAGTATGGCGGGAATATTGAATTTATTCAGTGTACCTTTGAAAATCGTTATGAAAAGCTTGCTGAAGTGATAAACAGCGGTGATGGTGTCGATTTTTTCTATGGTGGAAATATGGACGCTTTTCCTAAGGGTGCGATCAGAGGAATGTTTGTACCCGTTGACGACTATATTGATTTTAGTTCGCCCCTTTGGGAGGGAGTTAAGAAAGTAAATGACAGTCTGCTTTGGGATGGAAAGCATTATTGTGCAGTTGTACAGACAACAGGCGATAAAGTTGCTTGTGTGTACAATAAAAAGACAGTTCAGGAAGCCGGTCTTACCGACCCTGCCGAGCTTTTTGAGAAAGGCGAATGGACTTGGGACGCTTTTCAGGAAATGCTTCATAGCTTTGTAAATGCAGATAATGAAAAATACGGCATTGACAGTTGGTGGTACGAATTTGGACTTATTGCAACTACGGGTGTTCCTGCCGTTGAAATAAAGGATGGAAAGCTTGTCAGCAATATCAGTGATCCTGCAATGGAAAGAGTGCAGAATTTCATGTACGATCTCTATTCCACGGGCGGTATCGCTATCGGAGTAGGCGATTACGGTTGGGTTTCCCACCCTGAGTATATCGGTGAAGGGAAGCTTTTATTCTATCCTGTTGGCTTGTATGAGTTTTATAAAGAGGAGTCTCAGTGGAAAAAAAATTTTGGCGAGGATGCGTTTTTCGTTCCAATGCCCAAAGACCCCGAAGCTGATGAACATTATGTGCCTGTTGGAATGGAAGGTTATTGTATGATAAAAGGTTGTCAAAACCCTGAGGGCGTTGCACGTTTTCTTGAGTGTAAGCGTTTTGCTCTGCTTGACGAACCTACAAAGGAAGTTGCAGATCAGCAGTTCCTTGACGATTACGGCTGGACTCCGGAAATGGTTGAAATGCAGCACAGTATGCAGAAACTTGCTGACGAAAATCCGCTTCTTGATCTTTCAACAGGCGTATCTGCCGATTGTGCGGATTTGCTTGACACTAATCTGAGAAAGTCTGCAAGAGGTACTCCGTGGAACGAGACCTACGATGCTGTCAGCGCTGCGCTTGATACAATGCTGGAAGAAGCAAATTCTGTATCTTCTGCTGAATGATATATTTTTTATAATGAAAGGAGGGTGTGAATTGAAAACAGTCCTTGTAACCGGCGGATGCGGACTTATTGGTCAGCATATCTGTTCGGGACTTCTCAAAAAAGGGTATGCCGTTGTTGCTGCCGATGTTGAGGCAGGTATGTATAATGAAGGCAAGCTCAATTATACTTTTGTGCAGTGCAGACCCTCGGATAAAAATACTTATGCCGAAATTTTCGAGAAGTATGAGATAAATGTTATGATTCATGCCGCTTGCACTGTTGATAATGACTTCGGACCTATTGTTGATGATAAGGAGGTCAGCGAGTCTAAACAGTGCGACAAATTTATTTATCGTTATGCCATGACCACTGAAAGCGTGGAGAAAGTCATACTGATAAGTACGGATAAGGTATATGATTTCCCGAAAACCCGGGAACCAATACGTGAAGATGCTGATATAAAGACCACTTCAAATTATGCTATTATGAAATATGAGTCTGAAAAGGCTTTGATTTCAGAAATGCAGCATCATAAAAATATTATGGTATGTATTACTCGGGTTTCTCCCGTATATACCTTTAATTTTATTGACAATCTTGTTGCGAAGATAACTGATCCAAAGGACGGAACTAAATTTGTTTCGGGCAAAGGTCAGTACGGTTTTCAGTTCTGTTGTGTTCATAATTTGGTGGATTTTATTTTGTGCTTTGTTAAAAATGCTGATGATATGCAGTATGCAGGCATTTACAACGTCAGCGACAAATTGCTTACTACTGCGGCGGATATTATATCATTTATGCGTGAAAATCATTCGCTCGGTACTGTTCTGCAAAAGTCAGGCGGCGGCGCTTTATCAAAAATAAAAGGCATTTTTGGCGGAAACAAGGAAGAAAAGACAAATTATCGGTATCTTGATATGAGTAAGCTTGAAAATAACAATATGCTTGATAATACCAAGGCTATGAAGTTAGCTAATTTTCGCTGGGATATTCACAATACAAAATAAAAGCAATGGCTGGTGCAAACTGCATCAGCCATTAATTTTTGCAGAGGAGTTAATTCCAAAACTGCATATAGTTTATTCTATGACAGTATAGTTATCTGCTGCATTTTCTTTTGTGGCATATTCTGTAACGTTGAGTACCTTGACCTTAAGAGGACGAACGCCCATATTTATTTCAATAATATCGCCTACCTTGACATCATATGAGGCACGGGCAATTTTGCCGTTCACACTGATTTTTTCAGCATCGCAGGCATCATTGGCAACGGTACGGCGTTTGATAAGTCTTGTTACCTTTAAATATTTATCCAATCGCATATATATACACCTTTCATAGTATTGTTCCAACAGATTCATATAACAGACCTGTTTAGTAACCTGAAAGACACGGTCTTTTGCAGTCTTTTTCCGTATTGCTTTGAATATATACAGTATTACTGCGAAAATCCAACTTTGCAGTACGAAAAAATCCTGCAAAATCATGTATCTCACAGATTACTAAAGAGGTCTAATTATTCATGAGTTAATTGCTGGAGCAATAATGTAAAAAATGGGACAGGTCATACCTGCCCCATAATTTTAATTACTTATTTACAGCCTCTTTAAGAGTTTTTCCGGGCTTGAAAGCGGGAGCCTTGCTGGGTGGGCAAACCATTTTTTCCTTGGTTCTGGGATTGATGCATGTTTTTTCTCCTCTTTCGCGGATTTCAAACGTACCGAAGCCAGTTACGGCAACCTTTTCACCATTGACCAGAGCTTCGGAGATAACAGCTATTGTAGCGTCAAGGGCAGATGCCGCGTCTTTCTTTGTGCAGTTGGCTTTATCCGCAATTCGAGCGATAAGTTCAGTTTTAGTCATTTTTTATTTCCTCCATAATTATATTCTTAGCCTTATCCCAGTAAATATCAAGCTGTTCAATAGGGAGATCTTTCATATCGAGAGAGTCTTTTTTCACCAGTTCTTCCGTGACGGAAAAACGTTTGATGAATTTATCTGTAGAAGCCTTGAGAGCCTGTTCTGCATCGATTCCGAGGTGACGCGCAGCATTTACGCAGGAGAACAGGAGATCGCCAAGTTCCTCCGTAATATCTGTACTGCTGCCGGAAGCAACAGCTATGTCAAACTCCTCTTTTTCAGCGTTTATGCAGGCTATAGCATCGCTGGCACAACGAAAGTCCATACCGGCGCGCATTGCGCGTTTGCCTACTTTTTGCGCTCTCATAAGAGCAGGAAGCGTTCCCGCAACACTTGTAAGGGTATCAGTATAGGTTTCTTGTCCCTTTGTTTTCATTTTAATGGAATCCCAGTTTTTAAGCACCTCATCCGAAGTATCTGCCTTAACTTCTCCAAAAACGTGAGGATGACGAATAATGAGCTTTTTGCATACCTCATCGCACACTTCGTCGAAAGTAAAGCGGTTCTGTTCTTCCTCGATACGGCTGTGGAAAACAACCTGTAAAAGAACGTCCCCAAGCTCCTCTCGGAGAAGGTCGGTATCTTTCAGGTCGATAGCTTCAAGAACCTCGCAGGTTTCTTCTAAAAAGTCGCTTCTGATAGACTCGTGGGTCTGTTCTTTGTCCCACGGGCATCCTCCCTCGGAACGAAGAAGCCGAACGATGTCGCGCAGATCTTCGATGGAATAGTTATCCTTCTGCCGATATTCAACCATAGAAAAAGCACTTCCTTAATAATACAATATATTGCCGAAAAAAGCAAGTTGTTTTTGAAATTTCGTATTAAATGTGTAATAAGCATAGTTATTGTGTTAGTATTTGTTTATATTAACGAGAAACGCACCCTAATATAACCTCAGACGATGTATCTCGTCTCTTAGGAGGCGAACGTTTTTAGATTCAGCCGGAGGTACGACCTCCGACTGAATTCGGCTGATAGCTGAAAACAGCTCAGCGGTCAACAAATCCTACTTTTCTGTATACTTTGTTCAGTGTTCTCTGAGAATAGCGCAGAGCCTTTTCTGCGCCTGCCGTGTAGCATTCCCTGAGGTATGCCTTGTCCTGTATAAGACGGGCAAATTCTGTACGCACAGTCTCTAAATGATCCGCAACGGCTTCGCCCACGGCAATCTTGAAATCGCCGTACCCCTTGCCTGCAAACTCTGATTCGATCGCTTTAAAGTCTTTGCCGGTGACGCTGGAGTAAATAGTCATAAGGTTATTTATACCGTCTTTGCCTTCGCGGTATACAACTTCTGCTTCACTGTCTGTTACAGCTCTTTTAAATTTGCGGATAATAGTATCCTTGTCATCAAGAATGAGAATAACAGCATTCGGGTTATCGTCCGATTTTGACATTTTTTTGGAAGGTTCCTGAAGCGACATTACCTTTGCGCCTACTTCTGCGATATAAGGTTCCGGGACGGTAAAGAAATCACCGTAACGCTGATTGAAACGCTGGGCGATATTTCTCGCAAGCTCCAGATGCTGCTTCTGATCGACCCCTACGGGAACAAGATCCGCATTATATGCTAAAATATCAGCCGCCATAAGCGAAGGATATGTGAAAAGACCGGCATTTATATCATCCGGGTGCTTTTTGCTTTTATCTTTGAACTGAGTCATACGGCTCAGCTCGCCGAACTGAGTATTGCAGCAGAGTATCCAGTTAAGCTCTGCATGAGTCTTGACATGACTCTGAATAAAAAGTATGGATTTTTCTACGTCAATGCCGCATGCCATAAGCAGAGCGTAGGAATTGAGGGTATTCTGCCTCAGCTTTGCAGGTTCCTGACGGACTGTTATAGCATGCATGTCCACAACGCAGTAAATGCAGTTATACTCGTCCTGCAAAGGACCCCAGTTGCGGACAGCACCGATATAATTGCCGAGAGTAAACGTACCGGTCGGCTGTATTCCGCTAAAAATAAGCTTTTTATCTTCCATTGGCTCAATGCTCCTTACTGATTGCCTTTTCTTCTTTCCGCCTCGTCCTTAAGCTGGCAGTTTCTGAGTTCTGCGAGAACCTTTTGATAAAGGATATAGATAGTACGCTTCTCGGGTTCGTCCTCGGGTATGATTCCGGGAGAGAAAACAGACTTGTAAACTCCGCCCTTTGTGAGGAGGAAAACGCTGTGAGCTCTGCCTCTGGGAAGATCGAATTGTGTAGTTTTTTCACATTTGGGAAGCAGATGATTTGAGCTTGCTACGAGGTTATGAGCCGCCTGAACGAGGTTTCTGTATCTCTGTGAAGCTCCCGTGTATTCGTTTCCGTTATTGAAATAGAGGTTAGCCGCGCCGTTGATAAAGCAGACCATGGAGGTAAGTACGTTACCCGGCATTGGAATATCGATAACAACGCCGTAAACATCGTTCCTTTTGAAATTCCCTTTGAAAAAGTCGATCGGGAAATTGAGCGCCTGATTTCTTGTCATCAGGTATTTTTGAGTAACAGGGTATCTATCGTTAGCCATGATAATTATTCCTTTCGGTTTTATATTAAGTAACCTCTAAAATCTCTTTTGGCAAAAATTTTTTAGAGATTACTTTATTTTGTTACTATCAGTAACGTAACAGGATAAATCGGTCAGCCGAGAATATCCTTGGTCATTTTTGCAAGTATCTCCATACCCTTTTCAATTTGGTCGTTTGTGGGGGTGGAGTAGTTGAGGCGGAACGAATGGCTGACTTCGTTTTCGTTTATGCTGAACGAGTTGCCGGGAACGACAGCCACTTTGTATTCCTGCACTGCCTTTTTGCAGAAAGCGTTCATATCGCAGTCCTCCGGCAGTGTACACCATACGAAAAGACCGCCCTCGGGCTTGACGTACGTTATTTTTTCAGAGAACTCATTGTCGATATATCCGCACATCAGCTCGCTTTTTCTGCGGTAAATATCACGAAGCTTATTGAAATGCGCCTCGCGGTCAACAGTTGTCATAAAGCGGTGCGAGACTACCTGTGCCCATATGTTGGAGTGAACGTCCGAGACCTGCTTGCATACGACTATCTTCTGGATTATCGGTGCTGGAGCGGAAACGAATCCCGTTCTGAAGCCTGACGAAATAAGCTTTGAAAAGGTTGAGGAATATATTACGCGTCCGTCCGTATCAAAGCTTTTGATCGAGGGGACGTTTTCTCCTGCAAACCGAAGTTCGCCGTATGGGTCGTCCTCTAAAATAATAAAATCGTAGCGGCAGGCAAGCTCATAGACGGCTTTGCGCTTTGCAATAGACATGGTACGTCCCGTAGGATTCTGAAAATTTGGAATAAGATAGAGGATTTTAACATTTGGCTGAGTTTTCAGTTCGTGTTCGAGTTTTTCAAGGTTGATGCCGTCTTCATCCATTTCAACGCCCACAAGATTTACGTTGTATGAGCGGAATGCGTTAAGAGAACCGATAAAGCTCGGAGATTCGCATAGAAGCGTATCGCCCTCGTTAAGCAGGACTTTGCAGGAAAGCTCGTTTGCCTGCTGACCGCCCGAAGTTACTATCAAATCGTCAAATTCCTTGTGGAAACAATTTTTTTCTGCAAGCCAGTCTTTCAGAAACTCACGAAGCGGAGTATAGCCTTCAGTGATATTGTACTGTAGGGCGAGAATAGGATCGTCTCTCAGAAGCTCGGCGGATATTTCGGCAATACGTTCTGTGGGAAACGCTTCGGGCGCAGGATTTCCTGCTGCAAAAGAGATAACGCCCGGAACGGAAGTGAATTTCAGTATCTCTCTGATAGCCGAGGCTTTCAGACCGCTTACCTTATCGGAAAATTTATATTCCATGAAATATCGTCCTTTCTATAAGATATATTAATTAAAGCAAACTGTGAATAAGTGATGTATGATTAGCCTTAATTCAATAAGCATTTTATGCTAATTTATATTATAGCATATAATAAACAAAATTGCAATAGTCGCGGAAAGAAATTTGAGCTTTTGGACAGACTTAAGCGGTGACTTTGTTTCGCATTTTTATATTATCTAATGCAAAGATCCTAAAGAATGCTGAACAGAAAATTTGGTATAACGTAATAATTTTTAGCAATAATGGCTAAAAAAGTGATGCAATTTATGTATAATGTGTCAATTGATTTTTTTGCTGTTTATTTGTATAATAATTACATGGAATTATCGTTCCAAAATTTTAGGAAAGGGGATTTTGGCAATGAAGAAAATGACAAAGTCCGAGCAGCTTAAAGCCAACGGCGGATGGGGTGCATTTTGCCCAAAATGCGGCTGGCATAAAACTACTGCATGGTGGAACAAAGGTGGTTTAAAAACTTTGGTTAGGGCTCACAATCTTGTTAACGGTCATAATGCTTATATTTGTTGATCGAACAGAAAATCCATATCTCTGTTATGGGGATATGGATTTTTTATTGACAGCACAAAATTTTATTAGGAGTAAAAAATGAAATATCCACATATACAGCAGCATGATGAAAAAGACTGCGGCGCTGCGTGTCTTTCGATGATAAGTGAATTTTTCGGCTTAAAGCTTCCTATTGCGAAGTTCCGTGAATTGATAAAAGTAGACAATCATGGTGCGAATATCTACGGTATTGTAACAGGAGCAGAGGAAATAGGACTGAAAGCAGAAGCTTTGGAAGGTTCTTATAAAGAACTGATCGAAGGCATATCAGACGGAGAGATAAGTTTTCCGTTTATCGCAAGAATAATAAACGAAGAAATGTTCGAACATTTCATTGTAGTTTATTCAATAAAAAACGGAACGGTAAAAATCGGCGACCCTGCCAAAACGGGAATAACCAAGATGTCTGAGGAACAATTTGAAAAACAGTGGCAGAAACAGATCGTGACAATAGCTCCCGGAAAAGATTTCAGTAAAGGAAATCATCAGAAAGGTTCATTCCGGAAATTTTTCAGATACATAACAACGCAGAAAAAAATGCTTGTTTTCGTATTTATAATGTCAATATTGGTATCTGTTATAAACTTGGCAGGAGCTGCGGTGTTCGATTGTGCCATAGGAGCTGCGGTCACGTCAGCAGAAGGCGAAATAGAATGCGATGATGAAAACTGCGCTGAAGATCACGACCACACCGGCGAAACAGCCGAAGAAGAAAGCGGAACTGTGATGAAAATGATTGGCAGTGTAAGCGATAAACTTGAAGTGATTTTCCGAAATATAAATACTGTATGCATATCTGTTATTTTGCTTTATATATTCAGAGCTTTGCTTCAGGTTTTAAGAGGTTATCTTCTTGCGCTGACAGCAAAAAAAGTCGACGTTCCTTTAACTCTTGAATATTACGATCATCTTTTGGATCTTCCAGCGGAATTTTACGGAACAAGAAAAACAGGCGAATTTATGTCCCGATTCTCCGACACAGAAAAAATAAGAAACGCTATATCAACAGCAACTCTTACGATAATGCTTGATACAATAATGGCAATTGCCTGCGGCGCTTTGCTTTGTTATATAAACAAAACTCTGTTTATAATTACATTGTGCATTATGGTGTTTTACGCTGTAATAATGTTTACATTCAAAAAACCTATAAAAAAGGTCAACCATGAAATAATGGAAAATGATGCGCAAGTCACATCTTATCTTAAAGAATCTATAGACGGCATAGAAACTGTAAAGGCTTATCAGTACGAAATCAATGCAAAGGAAAAAACGTCAAAGCTGTATAACAATTTAGCAAATACAGCGGTCAAGGGGTCTATAATATATAACATTCAGGAAACTCTTGTTAGCATGGTTGCATCAACCGGAATAGTTATACTTATATGGTTTGGTACATATCTCTGTATAAAAAACGTTATAACCCTCAACGATTTATTTACGTTCTATTATCTTATCGGGTTCTTCCTTGATCCTGTACAGAATCTTATAAATCTTCAGCCGGAACTGCAAACAGCTATTGTTGCCGCGGAACGTCTTAACGATATTCTTGATGCCGAAACTGAAAACTCCGATGAAAAAACAGACGCAGCGAGCCTTTACGGAAATATCGAGATAAAAGGTGTAAATTTTCGCTACGGAAACAGAGATCTTGTATTAAAAGATGTGAATATGAATATTCCAAAAGGGAAAAAGATAGCGATAGTCGGAGAAAGCGGATGCGGAAAAACAACCCTTGCCAAACTGCTTTTGTCATTCCATTTTCCTGAAAGCGGAAGTATTGTCGTTGACGGATGCAATATCTCACAATATTCATCTAAATCCATAAGAAGTCATATTGCATATATTTCACAGAATGTATTTCTGTTTTCGGATACAATATATAATAATCTAAAAATGGACAGAACGGACATCTCAAATGAGGAAGTACAGAAAGTATGCAAGCTTTGCCTTGTAGACGATTTTGTACAAGAACTTCCAATGATGTATGAAACTGTACTTGAAGAAAATGGAAATAATCTCTCAGGCGGTCAGAAGCAAAGACTTGCTATTGCAAGAGCGTTGCTTAGAAATCCTGATATATTGATTATGGATGAGGCAACCAGCAATCTCGATTCTGTTACAGAAAATAGTATAAAGACAATTATTGAAAATTTCTCCGATAAAATGACATGTATCATAATAGCACATAGGCTGAATACAATCAGGAATTGTGATTATATCTACGTTATGGATAAAGGTCAAATCATCGAGGAAGGAACACACGAATCACTATTGGAATCGGAAGGATTATACAGTAAATTTGTAAACCAGCAATAAAAACAAAACGTCAAAAAAGGTATTGCCGCACATACATGCAGCAGTACCTTTTATTTTTTGGAATTTTATTCTCATTTAAGGGGATTTTCTACATCAATCCCACTTTAAATAAAGAAGAGTTCGCTGATAAAAATTTTTATGCAATCTGCCGCACAAGCTCTGTGCTGTGTTGTCTATACAGTAATATATTACGTATATTTGCTCATGATGATTTGGTTTCTCTTTTTATATAACTTTCGTTTTTTTGTTTTTCGATGAGCTGCTCCAAAAATTGTTCCAGACGCCCCTTATTACGTTCGCTGAGGGAATCGAACTTTTCCGCAATATCGAGCTGTTCTTTACTGAGACGCATACTTCCCCTGCCATGCTTGACATTGGTTCTGCCTGCAATGTAGTCAAGACTGACATCGTAAAAATCAGCGAGCGTGACGGCAAAGTCAAGGGGAACGGTATGCTTGCCCTGCTCATAGTTTGTATATGTTGTCTTGTGCATATATAATTTTTTGCATAAAGCCTCTTGAGTGAGATCGCTGTCCTCTCTTAAATCTCGAATTCTTTGATAATATTGCATAACAATTTACGCTCCGTTTCGTTGTATTTTAACAAGATTATACCACAAAGAATGTTTTCATATTGACAAAATACAATAATCGTGGTACAATGTAAATATAATACATCGTTTGTTGTATTTAACTTTATTATTTATAAAGGGGTAGATCATATGAAAAGGAAAAAGTTGATCGCAGGCATGACGGCTTTTCTGCTCATTTGCGGAGCTTTGCCTGCTGCTGAATGTGCCGGCATAAACTTTGAAAAATTGATTTCCGCTTCGGCGGCGGAAGAATTGGAAGTTGTCGAAAATGGCGCAACGTCTGACGGTTTTGTCTATGACATTTACGGAACAATGGAATGGGACGATATAATAAACGACGTTGTTATCCGTACACGGGAGTATGCTGTTATTACCGGATATGACGGTTCTGAAAGCTCAATCGAAATTCCTGCAAAAATTGTTGGTTTACCTGTAACTAAGATTGCCGAATTTGCTTTTTCCAACAATAGTGTTATTTCAAGCGTTAAGATCAATGAAAATATTACAGCGATCGGCTATGGAGCTTTTATTGGCTGCGAAAATCTTTCTGAAATAAATATTCCCGAAAGTGTTGCATATATTGAATCGTCGACATTCAGCGTCTGTCCGAAACTGACCTCCTTAACTATTCCTGACAGTGTTCTTTCCATTGGATATGGCGCGTTTGAGGGAGATAGTGCGCTTACAAGTATAAAGCTTCCAAAGAATCTTAAAACTATAGACGATTCTTTGTTTAGCGGCTGCGGTAGTTTAACAAGCGTAAATATACCTGAAAATGTAACTTCGATCGGAAATGATGCGTTTAGAGGATGTACCGCTTTAACTGAAATAACTATTCCTTCAAAAGTAACATCTATCGGCGAAAATGCCTTTGCGGGTTGTATACATCTTACGGAGGCAAATCTGCCTAACGGAATCAAGTCAATTGGTTATTGGGCTTTTGGGGAATGTTCAAGTCTTACAGAGTTTACTTTTCCCGAAACTGTCACAAGTATAAGCGACTATACGTTATATAGCTGCACGAGCCTAACTTCTGTTACCATTCCGAACAGTATTAAGAAGATAGGCGACGGCGCTTTTTACAATTGTATAAGCCTTCCGGAAGTCGATATACCCGATTCTGTCAAGTCGATAGGAGCATGCGCTTTTTATAGTTGTGAGTCTCTCAAGGAAATAACTATTCCGCCGTCGATAACAAGCATTCCCGAGGGCACCTTTGATAGTTGTTCAGCGCTTAAAAAAGTAAATATTCCGGATTCTGTAACTACTATAAATGCAGGCAGTTTTCAGTATTGTGAAAGTCTTAGAGAAATAACGATTCCCGCTTCGGTTAAACAAATCGGCGAAAAGGCTTTGGGGTATAATCGTTTTGTGCTGGTCGATGGCGCGGTGAGAGACGGCGAATTAACAATATACGGTCATAAAGGTACGGCTGCCGAAACTTATGCAAACGAAAACGATTGTACATTCGTTGACCTTGACGCTCCGCAAACAATAGCCGGAGATATAAATTCGGACGGTAAAGCGAATATAGCCGATGCGGTTCTTCTGCAAAAGTATCTTCTTGCCGCAGAGAAGTTCACGCAAGCGCAGTATGAAGCTGCCGACTGTAACGGAGACGGTTCTGTCGATGCGTTTGACATGGTATCCATGAGACGTATTATTACAAAAAAGTGATTCATTATGCTGCAATCTGCACTTGTAGTATTATGAAATAATGGGAGCATTCCTAAAAAGGACAAATCAAAAAAGGTATTGCCGCACATACATGCAGCAGTACCTTTTGTTCGTTTGAAACTTATTCTCATTTTGGGAAGCTTTAGAACCTGTATTAATAGGGATTATGTTGACTGTACCATTCAAGAATATTCTTTTTATTCCGCTCATATCATAAAACGAGGGGTGATTACCATGAATGAAGAGCGAAAAGAGTTTACCATAGCCCTTGCCGGGAATCCAAATGTTGGAAAATCCACAGTTTTTAACGCGCTTACGGGATTGAAGCAGCATACGGGTAACTGGGCGGGGAAAACAGTTTCCTGTGCCGAAGGAAAATTTGAATATGAAGGGATTACTTTTACATTAGCCGATATACCCGGAGCTTACTCTCTGCGCGCCGCCTCAGCGGAGGAAGAAGCTGCGAGGCAGTTTATTATCTCGGGCAAAGCGGACGGTGCGGTCGTTGTTTGCGACGGAACGTGTCTTGAACGTAATTTGTATCTTGCCTTGCAAATAATAGAAGCTGTTCCGAAAACCGTTATCTGCGTTAACTTAATTGATGAAGCTGAAAAAAAGGGGATCACGGTAAATGCGGAAAAACTCAGCGAGCTTACAGGAGTTCCTGTAGTTCTGACTTCCGCAAGAAGCAATAAGGGACTTAATGAGCTTTGCAGTGTTCTGAAAGAGCTTATGACTGTCGAAAAAGATTCCGAAAGTATGAAAAAATATTCTGAGACAGACGATGAAAATGATGAGCAGATCGGTATTATTTCCGAAAGAGCTGCTGAAATTGCCGGAGAATCGGTTAGCTGCATAAATTCAGAGCCGCATAAGTTTGATAGGCGTCTTGATAAAATATTTCTGCGTCCGCTTACGGGAATACCGGTAATGCTGCTGCTTTTCGGAGTGGTCATGTGGATAACAGCGGTAGGCGCAAATTACCCCTCGGAACTGCTCAGCAAGGGTCTGTTTGCTCTCGGTGACATTATGTCAGAGGGACTTTTCAGCATCGGAGCGCCTGAATGGCTGGAAGGCGTATTGATACAAGGCATTTATAAGGTACTGGCATGGGTCGTTTCAGTCATGCTGCCTCCAATGGCGATTTTCTTTCCTCTCTTTACGCTCCTTGAAGATTTCGGATATTTACCGCGTATCGCATTTAATCTTGACCGCTGCTTTAAATGTTCGGGAGCATGCGGAAAACAAGCTATTACTATGATAATGGGACTTGGCTGCAACGCTTGCGGAGTTACGGGCTGCCGTGTTATCGACTCTCCAAGGGAACGTCTTATCGCCGTCCTGACAAATGCCTTTATGCCCTGTAATGGCAGGTTTCCTACAATTATAGCTATAATTTCTATGTTTTTTGTGACTGTAAAGGGTATTTGGGGTTCGGCATTATCGGGGGCTGCTCTTTTGGGAACTATTGTTTTGGGCGTATTTCTGACGCTTTTTGCCTCTTTTGTGCTGTCAAAAACGATACTTAAGGGAACTCCGTCATCATACACTCTGGAGCTTCCTCCTTATCGTAAACCGCAGGTCGGCAAGGTGCTGATACGTTCTTTGCTTGACAGAACTATATTTGTACTTGGCAGGGCATGTACGGCTGCTATTCCCTGCGGGTTGCTTATATGGCTGGCAGCAAATATACATATCGGCGGAGAAACTATTTTATCGGCAGTATCAGGATTTTTCGCTCCGTTAGGGCAGCTCGTAGGGCTGGACGGAGTTATAATAATGGCGTTTATCTTCGGTTTCCCAGCCAATGAGATAGTTGTGCCGATAATACTTATGGCTTATTTGTCACAGGGAAGCCTTGTAGAAATGAATGATACCGCATCGCTTTATGAGCTTCTTACTGCGAACGGCTGGACGATGAGGACGGCAGTTTGCATGATTATAATGACACTTTGCCATTTCCCGTGCGCAACTACATGTCTGACAATAAAAAAAGAAACCGGCAGTTTGAAATGGACGCTGCTCAGTATGGCGCTTCCCACCGTTGTAGGAGTACTGTTGTGTATGGCAGTAAAACTGATTTGGAGATAAGACGATACCGCACAATCTTTGTGCGGCGCTGCCTTAAGTAATCGGGATTCCTTTTTATTATTTCTGAACTGTTTTTACTTCCGGACTGTCAAGTCTGGAAAAATACTGTTCCGAATACGCTTTGAATTCACGTCTGAACTTTTCGTCGTTTTCCTTTACGTCGCTCAGATAAGCGTGTATATTGGTCTTTTCATCGGTTTCTATAAGACAACCGGCAATATTGGAGCAATGATCGGAAATTCGTTCTAAGTTTGTAAGCACATCCTGAAAAATATATCCAAGCTCAACTGTGCATTCGTCGTTCTGAAGCCTGCGTATATGGCGGTTTTTCAGCTCGGTGCTGAGATTATCCACCACCTCCTCAAGCGGCTCAACTTTATGGGCGGCAGTAAGATCGTCCTCGGTATAAGCGTCAAAAGCCATGCGTATATTTTCCTCTATTGCATCGGTAATTACAGTAATTTCATTGATACACTCGGAAGAGAAGGCAATGCCTTTTTCTTTCATTTCCTGAACTGATTCTATAAGATTGACTGCATGATCGGAAATTCGTTCAAAATTGCCCACACAGTGCATCATTTTAGACATTGTACGGCTGTCTCTTCCTGTGATACTGTGCTTTGCCACTCTTACAAGATAGCTGTTTATTTTGTCCTCGTATTTATCAATAAAGTCTTCCAGGTCAATAACTCCCTGAACCGTCTTTTCATCATACTCTGACGTAAGAAGTCCGAGAGCCATATCTATAGCTTTCTTTGTTTGCTTTGCCATATCTAACGAAACTCCGCGGCAGGCTTCTACGGCAACGCTGGGAGTTGACATAAAGCGATCGTCCAAAGCGGCAAAGGCATTTTTCTTTTCCTCTGCATCGCCTTTTTTATCGCGTATTACAATCTGGGAAATTTTTACAAGCTGCTTTGAAAATGGCATAAGCATTATAGTTGCGGCAACATTGAAAGCTGTGTGCATTGCGGCTATTCCCATGTAGCCCGTTGGCTGCGCCATAAAGTCCCCCAATGGTGTGACAGCCTGAAGCAGCATGACCAAAGGCAAAAGGATCAGCGTACTTACGGTGTTTATGAGTACGTGTATTACGGCAACGCGTTTGGCATCTTTGCTTACTCCGATGGAAGAAATAAGGGCAGTCACGCATGTTCCGATGTTAAGTCCCATGATGATCGGCAGCGCCATTCCGTAGGTAAGGCTGTTTCCTACGGAGAAGGTCATAAGAATACCTATAGAAGCCGCCGAGCTTTGAATAATTCCCGTAAAAACAGCCCCTACAATAACGCCGAGAAGAGGATTATTGAAAGCTGTGAGCACCTTTTGAAATTCAGGAGAGTTCGCTAACGGATCGATAGATTCTTTCATAAGATCCATGCCTGTCATAAGGACTGCAAATCCGACAAGGATACGTCCCACATCCTTTTTCTTTGCCTTTTTGCAGGTCATTATCATAAGTATGCCTGCAAGGGCAAGCAGCGGAGAAAAAGATTCCGGTTTTAACAGCTGCATAAGAAAGCTGCCTATACCGTCGCTGCCGCTGCTGTTGATACCGTTAAGACAGAGCAGCCATGCTGTAAACGTTGTTCCGATATTTGCTCCGAAGCTGACGGCTACCGTGTCTATTAAAGCCATTATTCCCGAATTTACAAAACCCACGGTCATTACGGTCATAGCTGAAGATGACTGGATTGCAATTGTAATGACAGTTCCGAGGGTAAGCGCCATAAAAGGATTGGAGGTCATTTTTTTAAGCGCGACCTCCATTTTTCCGCCTGCAAGCTTTTCAAGTCCTGTAGACATTACGTTCATGCCATAGAGAAAAAACGCGAGTCCCCCCAGCATGGTAAATATGTTGAATACTGAAAAATCGTTCATAACCGCACCTCTGTTTTTTTACATTGCGAAACAAGTTTTTCTTGTCCGACAAAAATAATTATACTTTATGCAGACGTTCAGGTCAATATTATTTTGAAATATTTTACACAGATTTTACATAAGGCGTTTTGTGAACCCAAAATTAAAAATATTAAAAATATCAAAAATATATGGTAATTTACGTTCGTTTATGTTATAATAT
This sequence comes from uncultured Ruminococcus sp., assembly GCA_910584195.1. GTDB lineage: Bacteria > Bacillota > Clostridia > Oscillospirales > Ruminococcaceae > Ruminococcus. The sequence continues at coordinate 26,555 of CAJTYV010000011.1, forward strand.
ATTGTATCTTTTGAAATAGGAGTGCAGCGTTTAATGAATTATAAAAGAACCGAACTCGGTGAAAATATAGGTTTCACCTCGTTTGCCGACAAAAAATTCAATACTTGTTTCGTCTGTATCTATATGATTACGGAAATGAATAAGGAAACCGTTTCCGATTATGCCGTAGCAAACAGCATAACGTCAACGGTCAATTCGCGTTTGAGAACTATCGCGGCTATGAACGAACAGCTTTCCGAGCTGTACGGCGCGCATCTTGATTCCTATGCCAACAGGAGGGGCGATTTGCAGTTCCTTACTCTTTCCGCTTCATGGCTTTCAAACCGTTATGCCATAGAGAACGAGGATATTACCGGAAAAATGCTTGAAATAATTACGGATTGCCTTTTTGAACCGCTGTTTGATGAGGATATTTTCAAACTCGGAAAAAAGAATATTCTCGATTGTATTGACGCCGAATTCAACGATAAAAGAGAATATACCATAAGCAAGGCTCGCAGTATAGCGTTTAAAGGCGAGCCGGCGGAAAATTCGAGCTGCGGAACAAGGGAAACCGCCGAAGCGGTTACTCTCGAATCGGTACGGGAAGCATATAAAAGGCTTATGGAAACGGCTCGGATAGAGATAATGTATGTTTCACCCGATGAAGAACCGAGGGTTTCGGAGCTTTTCCGTAAAAGATTTGCCGGTATCGAAAGACATTCCAAGACGTATAATTTTTATGCGCCCAGTCCGCTGAAAGCTTCTTCCGAACTTCTTACCGAGGAATTTGACGTAAGACAAGCGAAGATAGCCCTCAACTTCAAATATGACGGCAGCGATACGGACGCTATGCATCTTATGTGCATTATTTTCGGCGGTACGCCAGTTTCCAAGCTGTTTGCGAATGTGCGTGAAAAGCTGAGCCTTTGCTACTACTGCGCCTGCCGTATGAACGAATTCAAAAATACTATTATAGTTGACTGCGGTGTGGAAAGAAGCAATATCGAAAAGGCTGAAGCTGAGATCATGCGTCAGCTTGAGGAGATAAAAAAAGGGAACATTACCGATGAGGAGCTGCAAAGCGCTTTGCTTGCACTTGAAAATTCCTACAGTTCATTCGGCGATACTCCGGGTTCATACGTTTCATGGTACTTTGACTGTATCTGTAAAAACAGTTATATTACGCCTTTTGAGCATATGGAAAGGCTTTTTGACGTTACTAAGGAACGTATAGTCGCAGCGGCTAAAACGGTCAAGCTCGACAGCATATACCATATGCTTAACAAGGAGGCAGAATAATGAGTACGAGAGAGATCATCACATGCAGACGAACGGGAGATACCTGCGTTTATGTAAAGCACAAAAGCGGGCTTGATATTTTAATACGGGAAATGCCCGGATTCAGCTCGGTTTACGCTCTGTTCGGAACAAAATACGGCTCTATAAATACTACATTTAAGCTTGCCGCAGACAAGGATTACACCGAAGTTCCCAATGGTATCGCACATTTTCTGGAACATAAGCTGTTTGAGAACGAGGACTGCGGAGTTTTTGAGCTTTTTGCGAAAACGGGCGCACAGTGCAACGCGTATACCTCTTTTGATAAGACTTGTTATCTTTTTTCATGTACGAAAAACTACACGGAAAATCTGCGTATTCTTCTTGATTTTGTTCAGAAGCCTTACTTTACCGAAGAAAATGTTGATAAGGAGCAGGGCATTATCGGTCAGGAGATACGCATGACTAACGATAATCCTGAGTGGCGAGTGCTTTTTAACATGCTGAGATGTATGTATCATTATCACCCTGTGCAGATAGATATTGCCGGAACAGAGGAAAGCATCGCGCAGATAGATGCCGACCTGCTTTATAAGTGCTATGATACTTTTTATAATCTTAACAATATGACGCTTTCAATTGCCGGAAACATCAGTGCGGACGATGTGCTGAAAATATGTGACGAAATGCTGCGTCCATGTGCGGATAAGGGGCTTGAAACAGTTTTCCCGAATGAACCTGCGAATATTGTTCAGTCTGAAATACGTGAAAAACAATCCGTCGGAGCATCTATTTTCCAGATGGGTTACAAGTGTGCTCCGTGTACGGAAAACTTTTTCAAAAAGGAAATGACAGCTTCTCTTGCGTTATCATATATAGGAGATGCGGCATCGGATATGTATCTTAGGCTGTTGTCGGAGGGTATCATAAATAATACTTTCAGCGGTGAGGTTTTTGCAGGCGACGGCTTTTTCTCGGCAATTTTCAGCGGCGAATCCGAATCGCCCGAAAAGGTCAGAGACGCTGTGACTGCTGAAATAAGGCGTATTGCGGCAGACGGTATTGACGAACGTGTGTTCAGCAGGATAAAGAAATCCCTCTACGGAAGTTATGTGCGTCAGCTTAACAACGTTACAGCCTTTGCGAGCGTAATGATAAACGCTCATATGGCTGGCTGCAAGCCGTTTGATCCTGTTGACATCGTTTCTGAGCTGACTTCCGCAGACGCTCTGGAATTTATCAGAAACGAGCTTACGGAAGATAAGTTAGTTTTGTCTGTAATTGAAAAAATGTAATATATCAGGCGGTTTCGTTAAGGCAGCGCCGCACAATATTTGTGCGGTATCGCCTGGTAATACAGAAAGGACGGTAGAAAAATTGAATCAAACGGAAATGATAAGCGATTATACCGAAATACGGTTTCCGAAGCTGGGGTGGGAATTTCACATTGACCCGACTGCCTTTACTATCGGCGGCGTCAGGATACAATGGTACGGTATTATTATCGCATTGGGACTTGCCTTGGCGGTGCTGTACTGTTTTCCAAGAATGAAAAGGTTCGGTATTGATTCCGACCGTGCGGTCGATGCTGTGCTTGGCGGCGTTATCGGAGGAATTGTCGGAGCAAGGCTTTACTTCGTGCTTTCAAGCTGGGAGGACTATAAAAAGGATAGTTTTAAAGAAACGTTTCTTGCCGTTATCAATACCCGGAACGGCGGTCTTGCCATATACGGCGGAATTATCGGCGCTCTGACAGTCGGCTTGATCATCTGCAAAATACGAAAGCTTAAGCTATTGCCAATGCTTGATATTGCGGGAATCGGTCTGCTTATTGGGCAGGGTGTCGGACGCTGGGGAAACTTCGTAAATCAGGAGGCGTTCGGTACAAATACCGATTTCGTTCTCGGTATGACCGGCGGCAGAATACAGCATGTCATAAATGACAGCATGCAGATAGGCGGCAGCATGTATGAAAACGGACTTGAAATGCTGTGGGAAAAACCTGTTCACCCATGTTTCTTTTATGAGTCTGTATGGTGTTTGCTTGGATTTGTATTGCTTGCGTTCTGGTCTAAGAGAAGAAAGTACGATGGACAGCTTATACTTATGTACATGGCTTGGTACGGAGCGGAAAGATTCGTAGTTGAGGGACTTCGCACAGACAGCCTTATGGTTGGCAGCATTCGCATATCTCAGCTTGTTTCGGCGGTTATTTTCATTGCTTCCGTGATACTTCAGATAGTTATAGGGTTTAAGGTAAAGAGAGATCCCGAAAGCTTCGTGCTGTACGCTTCAACGGAGGAATCCCGGCTTATTATCGAAGAATCAAGAAGAAAAAGTATGGGCATGAAAGGCGTTGATGCCTATCGTTCCGATGAAGATGATGAAATAGGAATACTCGATGATGAGGACAACGATGGCGAAACGGAAGATCCCGATAACATTGAAGATGACGATGAGATCGAACTTTCCGGCGATGAAAATGAAACAAAGGAAGATTTAAAGGAGGAAGATCAAAATGGCGCAGATAATTGATGGAAAAGCAGTTTCAGCAGCGGTAAAAGCAGAGGTAGCAGCCGAAGCGGCAAAGCTTAAGGAGGAAAACGGTCTTAAGGTAGGACTTGCGGTTGTTATCGTGGGAAACGATTCCGCTTCGAGGGTTTACGTAAACAATAAGAAAAAGGCATGCGAGGCGGTCGGATTTCAGTCGTTTGAATATGCTTTGGACGAAAGCACAACTCAGGAGCAGCTTCTTGACCTTGTAAATGTTCTGAACCGTGACGACAGGGTAAACGGAATTCTCGTGCAGCTTCCTCTGCCTGAGCATATTGATGAAAAGGCGGTTATCAACGCGATTTCTCCCGATAAAGATGTCGACGCTTTTCATCCTGTAAACGTTGGCAAGATAATGATAGGAGAATATTCTTTCCTGCCATGTACTCCTGCGGGCGTTATGCGGCTTATCGAAAGCACAGGAGTTGATATTACAGGCAAGCAGTGCGTTGTTATAGGGCGTTCCAATATTGTGGGAAAACCGCAGGCTATGCTGCTTTTGCAGAAGAACGGAACGGTAACTGTTTGTCACTCCAAAACAAAAAATCTTAAAGAGATATGCCTTTCCGCTGATATACTGGTAGTTGCCATAGGTCGGGCAAAATTTGTTACGGGCGATATGATAAAAGAGGGTGCGGTAGTTATAGACGTTGGTATGGACAGAGACGAAAACGGCAAGCTTTGCGGCGATGTTGATTTTGAATCAGCCGAAAAGACTGCCGGCTGGATAACTCCTGTTCCGGGCGGCGTAGGCCCTATGACGATTTCTATGCTTATGAAGAATACTCTCACGGCGGCGAAACAGCAGGCAGGCATTGAATAAGTCAGATTAAAGGCAGCGCCGCACAAAGCACGTCTTACGGCTTTGTATGTCATCTGTTTGCATATTTTTCGTCATCTTGCACAGAAATTCTTTGAAATATGACAGTATTTCTGCATCGTTTTTGTACGATCTGACAAAAAATCTGACTGCGTATCTGACGTACAAGTTCTATGAGGCGCTGCCTAAAATGGAATGCAGGGTAGATCACGGTATATATCTATTGGCTGGTAAAAAAAGCATAAAAAAACAGTCCGTTGGACTGTTTTGTAAGAGGGAACGCTTTGCAAGAGAGCGTTCCCTTATGTTTTATTGAACTGATAAACTACCTGCGCAGCAGTTTGTACGCTATATAAACGATCTGTATGGCTGCCGCGGCACAGAACGGCAGGGAAGTAAGCGCTGTGGAAGCTCCTCTGCGGGATTGATACGGAGTCGGGGACGGCAATACGTTTCCGTCCGAACGAAAAACGAACAGCATTACCATTCCAAAAAGAGACGCAGCAAACAGCACGATCGTTGCTATGTAAGATAACATTGCTCCTTTATCTGCAAAAGAACTGAATATCGTTGAAAAGCTGTTGATAAATATGTGAACAACTATAGAAGGAATTATGGAATTGTGCCGCATTGTAATATGCGCCATAAAAACGCCTAAAAGAAACGCAAGTATGAATTGCGGTATATTGCCGTGCGCCAGTCCGAAGAAAAAAGCGGAAGCGAATACAGCAAACCTCTGATTTGCCTTAGAAAAGACCTTAAGAAGCATTCCTCTGAACAACATTTCCTCGGTAATAGGAGCGATAATACAGGTATACATAGTTCCGAGGGCAAGCCCTAACGGAGATTCTCCCAGTCCGTCCTGATTTGTTATGCTTGTCAAATCAAATTTGTTCAGAATTGTTTCCACAAACGATCCCGAGTACACTGAAACAGTCCATATAAACAACGCTATGAGACAGTACTGTATCGCTTTGCCGAATGTATAATCTTTAGTTCGTATCAGGCTTGTATTTTTGTATCCTGCCCATTTCATACCGATAAATGTAAACGATACGTTGCATACCAGATATATAACCATATTCAGAGCGACCAGAACCGATGAGCCGTATAGATAGTTATACAGCGTCAAGCTGTCCGCTTCGGGGTTCAGAAAGCGCATTATAAGCTGAATGCCGTTAACCAGTGCAATTGAAGCTAAAAAAGATGCGGCAAACTGAAATATCATGCACCAGCCTCCGATAGAATAGGATTTGCGGAGGTTTCGTCTTTCGGCAGCGTCGGGTTCTAAAGGAAGCTGATAGCCGGGTTCTCCGAGTCTCGGCTGAACTTCCGCATAGCTTTCGCTGTAATCCTTAAAGTCGGTTGGATTCCCGAAAGGAGCGTCTTTGTCGGCTGTCAGAGTTTTAATTATCTCTTGGTTTTTTTGATCCAGTTCACGGTTAAGCCGATATATCTCATGCTGAAGCGCCGCGACTTCTGCACTGTGCTTATCGGGATTTATAATTTCTTCCATATCGTTACTCCTTATTTATAACCACAGACGATGTCCACCGTCTCTTAGGCGGCGAACATCTTTATATTCAGTCGGAGACACGCTCTCCGACTGAATCCGGCTTACTGCCGTAAGCCGTCTGCTTGTTGAAAGCAGAGCTTTGAATGCTGCTGAATTTTCCGTTTATCGCATTGACGAGCAGGGTGGGAGAAAGTCTTATCTGTGTGCCGATGCGTCCGCCGCTGATGTAGAAAAGCTCCATGTTTTCAGCGGAATCGTGTATAACGGTCATGAACTGTTTTTTCATTCCGATAGGCGTACAGCCGCCGCGGACATATCCTGTAATTTTTGTAATATCTTTTACGGCAATAAGCTCTACGGATTTTTCGTTAACGCTTTTGGCTGATTTTTTCAGGTCGAGCTCCTCCGCCACAGGCAGCAAAAAGCAATAATAAGTTCCCGATTTGCCGCGGGCGACAAGCGTTTTGAAAGTTTCCTCCAAAGGCTGACCGAGTTTTTCGGCAGTATGTATACCGTCAATAAATTCATCGCATTGGTATGTCTGGACGGTATATTCAATACCGCACTTTTCCAGAAACCGCATTGCGTTGGTTTTTGTTTCTTTAGCCATTTTCACTTGCCCTCCTGCTGAAAATGCAGCCGCAGTAATTCTGACGGTATAAATTATATTTTCGTGATAATTCTATAGAATGTTTGTAACCGTCATGCTTTTTAAAGTCCGAGAAAAGGTAAGGAACGCCGAGTTCCGCGGACAATCTGCCGCCGCATTCGTTTATGTATGTACAGTCTTTGTGCGGACTTATCGTCAGAGTCGTTGTAAAAAAATCCAATCCCAGCTTTTTCGCAAGTCCACCTGTTTTACGCAGACGATACTCTATACACCTGCGGCAGCGTTCTCCTCGTTCGGGAAGCTCTTCGAAACCGCGGGCAAGTTCGTAAAAGGGATTTGGGTCGTAGTCCTCGTCGATCAGATCTAACGAAAGCTCCAGCTCCGAAATAAGCCGTTTAAGCTCGCTTTTACGGAATTCGTATTCGTTTTCCGGAGCGATATTCGGGTTGCAGAAATAAACGGTTATATCAAAATATTCATATAGATAAAGCAGAGTATGACTGCTGCACGGAGCACAGCAGGCGTGAAGCATCAGGCTCGGTTTTTTTCCGGTTTTTTTTAGTTCGGCAATTTTTTCGTCAAGAAGTCTGCCATAATTTATTTTCTGCATTATTTGTCCTCAAGATTTTTCAATGCGCGCAGTTCTTCTTTGTTCAGTTTTATTTCTGCGTCCTTCAATAGCTTTACCTCTCCGCGGTCAAGAGTCAGGGGGACTTCTGATTTTTCAGTCTTTACACGTAATTTTCCGGTTATAAGATTAACGTCTACAACTTTGCCTTTGTCTCCTTCGGGGGTAACCACCAGCGCGCCGATTTTTGGTGTGATCTTCAGCAAAGCCTCGTAAGCGGACTGTTCGTTTTTAAGACAGCACATAAGACGTCCGCACGTACCCGAAATTTTTGTCGGATTAAGGGAAAGCCCTTGTTCCTTAGCCATTTTTATAGAAACGGGATTGAAATCTCCCATATGAGCCTTACAGCAGAATTCGCGTCCGCAGATGCCGAGACCGCCAAGTATTTTCGCTTCATCACGCACTCCTATTTGTCTGAGTTCGATACGCGTGCGGAATATTGCCGCCAGATCTTTGACAAGCTCGCGGAAATCTATGCGGTTTTCGGCAGTAAAATAAAAAAGCAGCTTATTATTGTCGAAAGTGCATTCAACGTCGATAAGATTCATTTTCAATTTTCTTGCCGTAATTTTCTCCTGACAGATACGGAACGCCTCTTGCTCTCGTATTTTGTTTTTTTCAACAATTTTAAGGTCGTTGGGGTCAGCTTTGCGAATTATAGGTTTCAGAGGAGCTGTAACTGCGCTGTCGTCAAGCTCGCGGTTGCCGAGAACGACCTCTCCACATTCGATTCCCCTTATAGTTTCCACTATAGCGTGGTCGCCCGAATCAAGCTTGATGCTTCCGGGTGAAAAGTAATATATTTTACCTGCTTTTTTAAAGCGTATACCTACTATTTCTTTCATTTTTTGCTCCTTTATTTATTGTCAAAAGGTGATACCCTTTGCATTAAGTTAATTCAATTTTGCAGCAGCGGTATGCCGTGACGTTCGGAGACGCTGACTTCGCTTAAGGAACAATGTCCCATTAGAGGCTGCCTGGAATTAGCGTCAATTATCCTAATATCTGCATAATTTCGGCGCAGATTCCTGCCATAACGAGAGGTGCGCTGACATTTGCTTCGACCGCACGCCAAGCGCGTTCTATGACATCGTGAATATTCATAGCCTGATAAATAGTTATCATTCCCGAAAGTTTTTCTGCCGCGTCTTTGAAGCAGCCTATAGTTTTAGCTTTGCGGTCGCGTCCGAGTACAGCCGCATCACGTATGAGCCGGTCTGTCATGGTAAGGATCTCTCGAATATCGCCGCGTCCGTTTCCGATGGCATAAAACGCCGCGTTAAGTTCGTATTCGTCTCTTCTTATTATACTATTTGCGATGCGTTTTGTCAAATCCACCTGACCGCGAAGCTTTTCATTGACTATATAATCGGTACATCTTCCTATATTTCCGTGAAAGCAGGCTATTGCCTCCGCAGTCTCTTCACGGCTGAATCCGCTTTCAATAAGAGAAGCTTCGGCTTCTTCTTCAGTGCATACGGATACTCCGAAGCACACGCATCTTGAAATAATAGTCGGAAGAAATTCGTTTTTTGATTCTGCCGTAAAAATAAAGTAGGCATAGGAAGGCGGTTCTTCGATAAGCTTCAGAAGAGCGTTTTGAGCCTGAGTGTTCATGTTTCGGCAGTCGCGGAAAATATATACTTTCCTTGCCGTGTTATTGTTGGGTTTTATGCTTGCATCACTGTTTACCGAACGTGCGATTCGGACGGAATAGCCTTCAAGCTTGCCTTCGGTAGGTACGTAAGTTACATCGGGATGAAATCCTGCCGCAACGTTTCGGCATGCTGAACACTTTCCGCATGGGACGCCGTTTACGGGCGATTCGCAAAGCAGCTGGGAGGTATAGTAGTCCGCCATAAGCTTTCTTCCGCTGCCTTTTTCGCCGTAAAAAATCACAGATTGGGCGAGCCGTCCGCTTTTACGCATATTATTGAGAGTTCCCAACAGATATTGGTTTCCGTAAATTTTTTTCATAATTTTTACCTCATTATGAGCTTAGAGCAGATTCTTATTTTATTTTACCACATTTACGCTTGAAATGCCATAGCTTTTAAAAATATTTATGCAGTTTTCATCTATTATTTCTCCGCTGGCAGCTATTGGTATGGCAGGAGGGCATGGAACCTTTACCGAAGCGCATATCCTGCCGTTTGCGTTTTCTGCCTGTATTTCCTCGCAGGGAGAGAATGCCGCCTCCCTTATGCTCATAGCTTTTTTCGGAAGCATCGGAACGGCTCTTATCGTTTGACGAGTCTTTTTTTCAGCAGAATCAAGGGCATTTAAGAGCTTTTTGCCGAGACTGCAAAAATCCTCAGCTCTGTTAACGGGCGACATGAGCAGAATAAGCGTATCTTTATCTGCATATTCGCATTCCGCACCGTTTTTCCGCAGAAGTTCAGCAAGCTCGCTGCCGTTGTAACCGCTTTCAGCAGCTTTAACAGCAATGTGGAACGGCTCTCCCTCGGCGAATATAAGACGGTCGGAGAAACTGAGGCGGAAATCGTGGATATACCGCAGATTTACGTCTATATCATGTTTTATGCGTTTCTCTATATAAACATTGCACAGGTCGAGAGACATCATAATGAGATAAGACGGACTGGTGGACGCAAACATGCTCATTGACTGCTTGATAACGGGTTTATATTTTTCATCCGCCACATGCAGAACAGCTGCCCCTGTAAGAGCAGGCAGCATTTTATGTGCGGAATCGCAGCACATATCTGCGCCGAGAGCAATAGGGTGCAGGCTTTTAGGAAAAAAGTGAAGATGCGCGCCGTGAGCGTTGTCAACGAGAAGAAGCGCGCCGTATCTGCGGCAAAGCTCGGAAAGTGCGGGAATATCGGCAAGTCTGCCCGTATAATCGGGAGATGTCACATAAAAACAGGCATTCGGAGTTTCGGCAAGAACTGTTTCGACAAGGGAGAGATCGAGAGTTCCCGACAAAATTCCGCTTGTGTAATCGGGCATTATCCATTTAACGTCAAGATCAAGGAGGGCGCAGGCGTTGAGGAATGCGCGGTGGACATTGCGGACGGCGATGATACGGCGGTTTTCAAGCTTCATAGCTCCGAGCATAGCCTGAATGCAGTTTGTAGAGCCGCCTGCCGAAAATACCGCCGCACCCGATCCGTAAAGACGCGCGGTGTTTTTTTCGCTTTCAAGAATAATGCCGTTAGCTTCGAAAAGGCTGTCAGCGCCTTTTATTTCGGTAATATCGTACTTGTACGCGTTGTCCGCTGTAATACCAAACGGCGGTATCCCCTTGTGACCGGGCATATGTCCCCTTAAAATATCCGAATTACCGTAATATCGCAAAAAGTTATAAATAGGCGCATTCATCATATTTCTCCTCTTATATAATATTTCATAAATCTGAAAATTTTTTTTCTTGCTCTCGCCATGACTGCAGAGACTGCCTGTACAGTTATTCCGCATCGTTCGGCTATCTCTTTTGTATCGAGCTTCTTAAAATAGTATAGCATAATTATTTCGGTTTGTCTCGCTGTCAGTTCATTTTTAATAATATTTAACAATATATTTCGTCTTTTGCTTCCGTTATCGATTTCCCCAAGCAGACAGCGTATACTCTCGTCAAATTCTCCTGTGCTTGTGTCACGGTAGCTGTTTCGTCTTGCCAATATATTCCCCCCCTTGCGTCAAAAAATGTTCTATATTAAGTAAAACGATGTTTGTTTATTTCAGAATCCGCTTGTATCAAGTGGTAACTACATATGCGCAGCGTGTTATGTGGAGATATTCTTATTGTGAAGCGCTTTTGAAAGCAGTGTAAGGTGAACTATTATTTCGTGCATTTCGTTATATTCGGTGTAGAGCAAACGTATTCGGCGGTCAAGGTCCAAATCCTTAACAATATTGTTTTTGCCTTGGGATTTCAGCGTTCTTCTTTGAATAAGAAGTTCCCCTATGCGTTTTTTAGCCATTATGCAGCTTACTTTATAGCCGTTTATAAGGTTATTCATATACAATGCCTCCTCGTGAACCATTTGGCGGTTGAAATGTATTCTACTATTATTGTAGAACATATTTCAACCAAAGTCAATAGGCAGTGAAATATTTTTATTTTTTAATTATTTAAAACAAAGTTCTATAAATCATATCAAAAAAATCCACTTATTTTGCAAAAAATCCATTGACAAACCGTAAAATAAATGTTAAAATATACATGAAGAATATTAAGCATATTATTTAATCAAATATTAAATATCTATAAACAGATTAATTCATGCAACTAATATTGCCGAATTCTAATAATCAGGTTATAAGGTATGAGCCGTACCCTCTCTGTGCGGCAATGCCAAAAATAAATACTACAGGAGGAAACACAAATGATAAATCTCAAAAAAACGGCAGCCGGCGCTTTGGCGTTCTGTCTTGGTATTGCCTGCATAGCACCGGGCGGTATCATATCTGTCGATTACAATTACGCATCGGCTGCCGATCTTACAGCCAATATGAAATGGGACGCTGTAAAAATAGGCGGTGCAGGTTTCGTTTCAGGAATTGTGACCGGTCAAAAGGAAATGTATCTGCGTACCGATGTCGGCGGCGCATACAAGTGGAATTACGAAACCAACGAGTGGGAACAGCTTCTTGCCTTTATCAATGAAGCTGACAGAGGTCTGCTTTCCGTAAAGGGAATTGCTGTCGACCCTAATGACGATGATACCGTGTACTTCCTTTGCGGCTGCGCGTACTTCTCAGACGCAAGGACAGTAATTTTTAAAACTACTGACGGGGGCAAGACTTTTACGCAGTCTGACGTTACGGAGCATATTCAGGTTCATGGAAACGGCGATGGACGCCAATGCATCGAGCCTATTGCGATTGACCCTGACAATACCGATACTATTTATGCAGGCGGCGATGTTACCGCAGGCAAATCGGGTCTTATAAAATCTACGGACGGCGGTAAGACGTGGAATCCCGTTATGGGCTACGATGAACTCGGTCTTTTTTCGGGTGAACTAAAATACCCTATGTGGACAGACAACATGGTAAGAGGTACAGAACCCTCGAAGGAATACAATCAGCAGAACGGCATTGCTTCTATTCATATCGAAGGCGGAAAGGTATATGTCGGAACTTCTGTAACCAGTCAGGCAAATATTCATGTTGCAAGCGTCAAAGACGATAAGTTTACCGTCCTTAGCAAGGATCTGCCTGACGCAAATTATCCATGCTCGATAACAAACGACGGTCAGGGAAACTTATTCTTTACATATATTGCAGGTCTTGCATTTGCGGGAGCTTCCGGCGGCGCATATAAATACAATATTGCAAGCGGAGAAGTAAAGAAGCTTTCCGTTACGGATAATGCGGTCGGTATGATAGAAGTCGATAAAAACGACCCCAATAAAATGGTTGCACGTACCTGCGGTATGTGGTCGGATCAGTGGTACGAGAAGGAATGGACGGACGACAGCATTGCATGGGGCGATCACTTCTTCCGCTCGACAGACGGAGGAGAGACATGGCAGGATATTACCCCCGGTCAGGGCGAGACTATTTACGGTCAGGGCGATCCGTATAAGGAATTCGTTTCTCTGCCGATGTCTACAGGAGGTTATGACTGGGTATACGGCAAAGCTTGCCACTGGGGAAGCGGAATACTTATAGATCCCAGAAATTCCGACAGGATTCTCATGACTTCCGGAAACGGCGTGTTCGCCTGCGATAACGTATGGGACGAAATGGGCGTTCAGTTCTACTTCCAGCCGGACGGAGTCGAGGAGGTAGTTGCTCTTGACTTTGTAAGCGTTCCGGGCGGAGAAAACTATTCGGCTATCGGAGATTACGATGGATTTGTACACAAGGATATTAATGCGATACCGGAACAATATAAGCCGAATATGGGTTCTACATCGGCAATCGCTTACTGTCCCCAGGATCCCAATGTTATGATACGTATAGCGGAGGGTGACGGAAATAATACAGCATCAGGCTATTATACTCTTGACGGAGGTAAGACATGGGAGGGAATGAAGCCCTCCTCAGGCGGAAAAGCGGCTGTTGTGAAGCTCGGCGAGGGTAAGTATCGTTTTATCAAGAGCGGTAAGGAAAGCGGTTCTCTTTCGTATTCTGACGATCTTGGAAAAACGTGGGAAAGCTGTCTTTCCGTAAACAGCAAGAAACCTACGTATCTGCTGGTAGACCCCGAAGATCCGCTGCTTGTGTATGCTTCGGCGATAACCTACAACGAATACTGGTCGTCTGATACAAGCAAGAAAGAGCCTACGTTTGATGAATGCCATTATTCTATGTATGTAAGCCATGACGGAGGCAAGACATGGGAGGATAATCCTGTCTGCAAGTACGATATGTGCGACCATACAGGAGACCCTGCATATATTACAAGCGGTACTGTTGCTATGGCAGCAGGCTGGAACGGTATGTATATTATCACGGAGGAAGGCAAAAAGGCAGAGAAGCTCGACAGCGTGTTTTACTGCAAGACCTTGGGATACGGCGCTCCCGAGAAAAAAGGCGGCGTTAATACGCTGTTTATGTACGGAAAGCCTGCCGAAACAGACCCCGAGGGTATATACCGTTCGACAGACGGCGGAAAGACATGGGACTGCATAAATACCGATAAACTTTACGGCGGCACCGGAAACGGAAACTTCCTCGTAGGAGATATGAACGAATTCGGAACTGTATTCATGTCGACTGTCGGTGCGGGAATCGTATGCGGAAAGCTTTCAAACGGCGAAAATCCCACTCCTACAGATCCTAAGCCCACAACTCCGCCTGCAACAGACTCCGATATTAAAGTAACGCTCCTTGGCGATGCAAACTGTGACGGAAAGGTAACTATAGCCGATTCAACAGCAATTTTACAGGCTCTCGGAAATCCGGATAAATATGGACTTTCTGCACAGGGCGCGTTAAATGCCGACTGCTGCGATCCCGGAGACGGCGTTCTTCCCTCTGATGCTCTTGCAATTCAGAAAATAGATGCTAAGATACTCGCAAAACTGCCGGATATTACAAAAAAATAAATAACAGAATCCCCCGAATTTTCGGGGGTTCTTTTATAGTCATTTCACCTGAAATCGAAACAAGTTCAAGTAGGATGATTATAGTATAAAGAAAAGTTAGTTGGATCGATGTCTCCTTTGAAATAAAAATAGCGTGACCGCAGTCACACTATTATTTTCAATAAGGTTCTGATCGCGCATTTCTGTTTCAATAAACAGTTTATTCAATATGTGTATATTCGTCTAAGTCACCGATCATGATCTTGCCGAGGGCGTAAGTATTATTCTTAAATGTATAGATTTTTAATGTTTCAGGGTTAAAGCTGAAATCATATTCAAATATAGGATAGAATCCTGCAATGTTCTGCTCGCTCCCTCTTTCTCGAAAAATAATGTCTCCATATCCACTGTCTGTAGCAACAAGACGGTTTGTAAACTCTTCCCAGTACATTCCATAATTTTTAAAATATTCATTATTTATTTGATCTTGAGTTACGCTTACAAAACCGATTTTTTCGAGAAAAGCGGGAATATCACTATATTCATATCCCTCAGCAGACTCTTTGATCCCCGTCGGATACCAGCAGTTATCACTGGCATATTGACCGGAAGCTGATACATATGTAACAATTGTATCACCGATCCTGATTTTGTTTTCATCAGTTTCAATATTTCTGCTATCATAATATACGCATACCTTTATTTCCGGGTTATCAAGTGAAGCAATCGAAAAAGATTTACTGGTATTTGGCTGTATGAATCCATCCGGTACGATCTCTGATGTATCATATCTGTCGCCGTATTCAGCTATGAACTGATCTACAGTATAATATCCGCCGTTTCTGAAAACATCGTTTCCGATTTGAATAAGTCCGGAGGAAAAATCTGCGTTCACTATCTCATCAGACGGCGTATAGGCAGTTTCTTCAATAGGCTCCTCGGTGGCTGCTTCTGATATTGATTCGTCAGCGTCTATGCTTTCGGCAGGCTTTTCGGTTTCGTTTCCATTTTCAAAATCTTCTTCCGAAATACTATTCAGTCCGCTTTCAAGCTCCTGTTGATTCTTCGGCAAGGAATCTCCGCACCCCACCAGTGCACTGCATATATAAATAGACGTTGCAGCGGCTAAAATCGCTTTTATATTCATACTTACTTCCTCCTGAGAGATATAAAGAGTGCACAGTTGAAGCCGCGCACTGAAAAATGCACAACTCCGTTTGATGCAATTAATTATAGCACTTTTCATTCCTTTTGTCAACTATACGATTGAGAATCGTAACGGTATTTCAACGAGTAAATTATCGTAAAAAGAGTTGACATGAACAGTATAAAATGCTATAATTAAAATGAAATATTATGCGGTCAAACGCAAGATTAAGGAGAATTTATTATGAGCGGAAATATCAACAGCTATGAATCGCCATTCTGTACGCGTTATGCAAGCGAGGAAATGCAGTACATTTTTTCGGCAGATAAGAAATTTACCACTTGGAGAAAGCTTTGGGTAGCTTTGGCAAGAGCCGAGATGAAGCTCGGTCTCCCTGTTACGGAGGAGCAGGTCAAGCAGCTTGAGGAGCATATCAGCGACATTGATTATAAAGTTGCCGAGGAAAGAGAAAAAATAAGCCGCCATGACGTTATGTCTCATGTTTACGCCTACGGACAGGCTTGCCCCGACGCTGCCGGAATAATACATCTCGGAGCGACTTCATGTTATGTCGGTGACAATACAGATGTTATCATTATGCGTGACGCTCTTGAAGTTGTTCGCAGAAAGCTCATAAACGTTATGAATAATCTTGCAGATTTTGCCGAAGAATATAAAAATATGCCATGTCTCGGATATACTCATCTACAGCCTGCACAGCTTACAACGGTCGGCAAGAGAGCTGCTCTCTGGCTCAATGAGCTTCTTATGGACTTCAATGACCTCGAATACAGACTGTCAACTCTTAGTCTGCTCGGTTCAAAGGGTACTACGGGTACTCAGGCTTCTTTCATGGAGCTTTTCGAGGGGGATACGGATAAGATAAAGACCTTGGAAAAAATGATTGCCGAGGAAATGGGCTTCGATAAGGTCGTTCCCGTTTCAGGTCAGACCTATTCGAGAAAGGTCGATTCGCAGGTGCTTGCCGTTCTCAGCGGTATTGCTCAGACAGCAAGCAAGTTCTCCAATGATATGAGAATACTCCAATCGTTCAAGGAAATGGAAGAACCTCGCGAAAAGAAGCAGATAGGCTCGTCCGCAATGGCATACAAGCGTAATCCGATGAGATGCGAGCGTATCACTTCGCTTGCAAGATACGTCATGATAGACAGCCTTAATCCTGCTTTCACCGCCGGCACGCAGTGGTTCGAGAGAACTCTCGATGATTCTGCAAACAAACGTATTTCCGTTGCAGAGGCGTTCCTCGGAGTTGACGCTATCCTCAATATCATGATGAATGTTACAAGAGGTATCGTCGTTTATCCTGAGATGATACGCCGCCGCGTAATGGCTGAGCTGCCCTTTATGGCAAGCGAAAATATCATGATGGACGCTGTTAAAAAAGGCGGAAACCGTCAGGAGCTTCACGACAGAATTATGGACTACTCTATGATGGCTGGCGAGCAGGTAAAAGTCTACGGAAAGGATAACAACCTCTGCGAACTTATCCTTGCCGACCCTCTGTTCATGATAACTAAAGAGGAGCTTGACGCTGTTCTCAAACCCGAAAGCTACACCGGCAGAAGTTCTCAGCAGGTAGACGAGTTCCTTGCGGAATTTATCAGACCGATACTTGACGCTAATAAGGACATTCTCGGCGAGAATTTCGAAATGAAGAATTAAGGGCTCAAAATATGAAAAAAATTTTGAAAATAAGCGGCGTAATTCTCGGCGTACTGATGCTCTCGGCGTTGGCAGTTTACATTTTCTGTCCCGGACTTTTAACCTATGTTCAGGTAAAAAAGGACTGCCCTAACATTGATTGCACTATAGGAAGATTTTCGGGATTTGACGTTACTGCTCCCGAGGACTGGACTTCCGTTACGATAGACGGCGTGACAGTCCGCGGTCCGAAAGATGCCCTGAACGACAGTGAACTTTTCCCATTCAATAAGAAAGGCGATTTTTATGTAATGGTGATGACTTCGGAAATAAGTCCCAATAGCTTTTATGATGAAAATTTACAAAATTCCGAAGATGATTACGCTCATTTTTTGAAAAAATTCGGCAAAGAGCTTTATATGGACGGCTACGAGGGTACTTGTTTTCTGCGTGAGCTTACGTCTGAGGACTGCCTGAAGCTTCGCGGAAAAGACCTGAAGGTTTTTAAAGAGGTCGCCGGATTGAAAGAAGCTATCTCAGGCATAGAAAAGCTCAGCTACTGCGAACATGACGGCTTAAAAGGCTTTTTCTCCGATTACGGCGAGGGAAAGAATCAAAAATACAACTATGCGCTGTGGCTGTTCGGCAAGGAGCATGAATACATAATCAGAGTCGGCAGCAATGACGAGGAAACGGTTTACCAATGCTTGTCATCTGTGAAGATTGAGGAAAATTAAGGAATACTATGAAAATATTGAATATTCACGGATATAAGGGAGGTTCGGAGAACTCCGCCTGTCTTGCTCTCAGAGAACTGGGACTTGACGTAATATCGCCGCAAATCGACTATGATGCAGACTCTCCCGAAAATATACTCGAAACTTTAAAAGCCGTTCTTACTGAAAAAAAGCCTGATATGCTCGTCGGAACAAGTTTAGGCGGATTCTTTGCTCTTGCTCTCGCCGTGGAAACAGGCTTATCCGCAAGACTGGTGAATCCCTGTCTTATGCCGTTCATTACGCTCCCCGAACTTGGATACAGCGGCGATATTTGCGGATATATCGGGATCTTCGGCAGCTTCGCCAAATTGGAACAGGATAATATCTGTGCAATTATAGGCGGTCAGGACGAGGTAATCAGCTACCATGACTTCACAGCAAAAATAATTAAAGACCATGTGGTTTATCCCGAGGGAAAACACTCGGGTGCAACTCTTCCGTTAAAAGATTTTTTTGGAGAATCAATAAAATGAAAAAAGAATATCTTGAAGCAGGAAAAATCGTTACTACTCACGGCATCAAGGGCGAGGTCAAAATAATGCCGTATACCGATACTCCTGAACTGCTCTGCGAGTTTGAACGGCTTTTTATCGGCAAGGACAAGACGGAGCTGTATATCGAGCGTTCAAGGGTCTCAAAAAATATGGTGATAGCTAAGATAGAGGATGTTGATACTGTTGAAGCGGCTGAAAAGTACCGTAATAAGCTTCTGTATATGCATCGTGACGACCTCGAACTTGACGAAAATACGTTTTTTATTCAAGACCTTATTGGCATGGAGGTAAAGGACGCTGACAGCGGATTCTCCTATGGTAAAATTACCGATGTTCTGCAAAACGGCGCAAACGATGTGTACGTCATAAACGGAGACAGGGAATATCTTGTTCCTGCGATACCTGATGTCGTAATTTCTACCGATATTGAAAACGATCTGATGATAATAAGACCGCTGGAGGGGCTTTTTGACTGATGAAAATAGAAATTGCCACCCTTTTTCCCGAAATGTGCGAAGCCGTTTTAAGCGAAAGCATTGTCGGCAGAGCAAGACGTGCCGGAAAAATAAATGTCTCCTGCCGTCAGATACGCGACTATACGCAGGATAAGCACCGGCGCGTGGACGATACTCCATACGGCGGTGGAATGGGCATGGTCATGCAGTGCGAGCCTATCTATAACTGTTATATGGCAGTCTGCGATGAACTTGGAACAAAGCCGCATACTATCTATTTGTCCCCGAAAGGCAAAGTCCTGACCGAGCAGAGAGCAGTTGAGCTTTCGCAAACGGAGAATATTTTGATGATCTGCGGTCACTACGAGGGCGTGGATCAGCGCGTTATCGACAAGATCGTTGATGAGGAGATCTCTATAGGCGATTATGTGCTTACCGGCGGTGAACTGCCTGCATTAGTTCTTACGGACTGCATTGCAAGGCTGTGTCCCGGAGTTCTGTCGGACGACGTGTGCTTCACCGATGAAAGTATATACAGCGGACTTTTGGAATATCCTCAGTATACCCGTCCCGAAGTTTGGGAGGGCGAAGCTGTTCCGTCCGTACTTCTTTCGGGGCATCATAAAAACATAGAAGTGTGGCGGCATGAGCAGAGCGCTGCGCTCACAAAAGCGCGCCGTCCCGATATGTATGAGAAGTACATAAAGTGAAGATTTAGTAAACATTAAGTATACTTTGAATTTGTTTTTCCGCATGGTCATAATTAACAGAAATGTGTGTGTAAAATTATGAAAGTTCACCAATATTTTATTCATATATTGTTCATATGATTGTTGTGAATATTCACAAGGCTAACTTGAAAAATGCACATTCCTTGCACCTAAATGTAGAAAATCGGGCAAAGTATCATTTTTAGATCAAAAATCCGTTGACTATGCAGAAAAATGAATGTATAATATATTACAGCAAATGAAAAATATTTTCATAGGCGTATCAAGCGGTACGTCACCTCAGAGAATAGGAGAGTTGTATATGTTTGTCAGAGAAGTAATGGTTAAGAATCAGGTGGGTCTCCATGCAAGACCTGCAACTTTTTTCATCCAGAAGGCTAACGAATTTAAGTCTTCTATCTGGATCGAGAAAGAGGAGCGCAGAGTAAACGCCAAGAGCTTACTCGGCATTCTTTCACTTGGAATCGTAGGCGGCACTAATGTAAAGATCATTGCCGATGGAGCTGACGAGAGAGCAGCTGTTGATGCTCTTATCGAACTTGTTGACAGCGGTTTCAGCGAGGAAAACAGATAATAAAAGCAAATCACAATTTAGGGAGTTATTTTTGTAACTCCCTTTTATTTTATACATATATTCATATTTATCATATATCGATCTGCTAAAAATAGCACCATTCAGCATCAAGCAATCTTGCCATATGACAGTACTATTCAAAGCTTTGCTTTCAACAAGCAGAGCTTTAAAAGGGGGACTGTATTCGTCCCCCCTTTGCAGTTTTTAATTTTCAAGCAGATTTTCGTACATGCTCTCGGCGAAAACACCGTATCCCCGTGTCGGATCGTTGACGAACACATGAGTTACAGCGCCGACAAGACGATCGTTCTGGATTATCGGACTTCCGCTCATACCCTGAACTATGCCCCCGGAGCTGTTTATAAGCTCCTCGTCCGTTATGCGGATTATCATATTTTTGGACGCGCTGCGGCTGTTGTAATCGACTTCTTCAATAACTGCCGAATACTTTTTCGGTTCAGTACCCGATACGGTAGAAAGAATATACGCTTCGCCGGGTGCAATATCCTGTCGATAGCCGAGTTTGTATTCATCGTACGTACCGAGTTGTTTTACACCTGTATCGGATAGCGTTCCGAAAACTCCGCAGCCGCTGTTTCCGCTGAGAGTACCATACATGGGAAGTCCTGTAAATTGTCCGTGAAGTTCTCCCGGAGCGCCCGGCTGTCCTTTCTTGGTCTCGGTTATTTTAACCGGTACGGCTTCTCCGCTGTGCAGAGGGACAAGCTCTCCCGTATCGGAATCGCATATAGGGTGTCCGAGTCCCGAAAAACGTCCCGTAGCTTTATCTATAAAGGTTAGCGTGCCTATGCCCGCAATACTGTCGCGCACCCACATTCCGCTCCGCCATTTTTCATCTTTTTCGGAATATATCGGTGAAACGGCGGCGGAAAGTTCCTCTCCGTCACGGTTTATTCTCAGTTCTACGGAATTGCCGCAGCTTTCGGATATGACCTTTTGCAGATCTTTATTGGAACTCAGCGGAACGTTGTCTGCATGAGTGATAACGTCTCCAAGTTCAATACCCGCATCTTCGGCAGGGCAGGAAATTCCGTCAACATTTCCCATGTCCGTAACCATTACGCCCTCCATAAGGAGTTTAATTCCAAAAGGCGAACCTCCGACAATTAGAACAGGCGGTTCTTTTTGACTGACTGCAACCGATTTTACGGGGATTGTTCCCATAAGAGAAACTGCGGCGCGGTCATCAGCGATATAATCGGTGCTGAGATTGGGGTACGCTTTGAATTCGACCGCTCCGTTTTCCGTAGTAATGTGGTCGGGAAGATTAGCGGAATAATATCCGGCAGTTCCGAATAAACCTAAAAGGAATGCAGACAATATTCCCGCAGTAATTTTTAAAAAAGTATTTTTAAACAGTATTATCTCTCCTTTCTTCAGACAGTGCGGCACAAAGAATGTCCGGCGGATCTGCGCGTCATGACTGTATGATTTTGCGAAACTCAAACTTCAGATTCGGCGTATGTTGTTTGTGCGCCGCTGCCTTTTTATAGAACTTTTTCAGCACCTCGGTATGTGCGGTTTTTCGAGTAAGTTTTTTTCCTGACAATGAAAAAAGCCGCAGTTATACTGTCGTATTTTAACGTCTTTTGACGTAGTTATCAGATAGAAAATCTGTCTAAAAACGTGTGCAGTGAGATACTAAACAGGTTCTTAGCCGACGTTTTGAACAACCGCCGACTGTGTTTATTATATATTAAAGTATGGACAGTATGAGAGAAAAATAATCTCAAAGGTGGAAATAAAATTTTCGTAAAGGAATAAAATATGAAAAAAAATAAAAAGAAAAAAAAGCCCCTGCTGACGGCGGCAAAGGCGGTTATGCTTTTATTAACGGCAGTATTTTCACTTATCATGACGATAATGGCGGGAGCAGGTCTTATATATAATGGCGACAGCTACGGAAGAAAGCTTGTAAATATCGGTATTATACTTATAATTTCAGGTATACTTATGACGCTGGGAGCGTTTTTTTGCGTTTTCAGAAAAACTTTGCATAATGTCATATCTATTATATGCACCGTTCCCGGTTTGGTTCTTTGTCTTGTAATGCTTCACAGGCTGTGTATGCACGCCGATAACGCAGGCTGGACAGACAGCGTTACCATAACTCCGATAAGCGACATGTATGCTTCAAGAATCCTTCCTGTTATTGCTCCGGCGGCATTATCGCTTGTTATTGCTATCGTTCAGCTTTTTTCATTTGAAGCAGCTGAAGAAAGACGCATAAAAAAACAGAAGAAGCTTGATGCCGAAAACGCGCAAGCTCCTTCGATAATAGGGTAATTATTCAAGAACCTGTATTCATAGGGAAAATGAGCAAATTGATGCTCAAAATACGCACATCTTCTCTTTGAATATAGGTTCTCAGTTTAAAGGCAGTTCAACTATAAAGACTGAACCGTTTTCTGAGCTTACTGCACGTACAGTACCGTTATGATAACTTACGCCGTGTTTTACTATAGACAATCCGAGACCGGTTCCGTTGATTTTACGTGAACGGCTTTTGTCTACACGATAGAAACGTTCAAAAATTCGGTCGATATGTTCGTCGGGAATACCTATGCCCGTATCTGTGACGGTAATTATAGCTTTCGTGGGAATGTGCGAAACGCGTACAATGCAGCTTCCGCCGTCTCGATTGTATTTTACGGCATTGTCGCAGAGATTGTATATTATCTCATCGAGAACAGTTCTGTTTCCGTTTATTGTTACATTATCGCCAATAAGTTTACAAGTGATGTTTTTAGCAGCGGCAGCTTTTGAAAGCCTTTCTAATACCTCCTCGGAAAGCTTGCAGAGATCTACTTCTTCGTTCTGTCTGGGCAGGTTGTTTTCATCAAGTTTTGAAAGAGCGACAATATCTTCTATAAGAGAAATGAGCCTGTTTGCTTCGCTGCGGATGTTTTCTCCGAATGAAGCAACGTCCTCCTGCCTGACCATTCCGTTTGCCAGCATATCGGAAATTCCGTAGATGGCGGTCAGCGGAGTTTTCAGTTCGTGCGAGACATTGGCGGTAAATTCTCTGCGCATTTTTTCCAAAGCCTGTTCCTCGGTAACGTCCATAATAAAAACTACTATTCCGTTTATAGTATCGGATATGCTTGCCGGACTTGCTATGACCCTGCGGTCGCCCAGATCTGTTTTAACGATAATATCAGAACGTCTGCCTCCCATTGCGTCCTGTATACAGCGTCGAAAAGGCTCATCGTTGCTGAGGGTGTAAATACTTTGGCCTTCGTTCAGCGGTTCGGAGCACATAAGTCTGTATGCAGCGGTGTTGCAGGATAAAACAATTGTTTTAGGGTCGGCAATAACTATGCCTTCCTTCATATTTTCGGTTATAATGCTGAGCTGTTCGCGGCTGTCGGTCAGCTCGGCAATATATCTGTTTACTCTGCCGTTTTGTTTTTTCAGGCTGTCGAGAATCGGGGAAAGCTCCTTGTAAGCCTTTCGTGAACGGGGGCGGCGAGGGTCTATGTTCTTTATGGGACGGACGATATTTCGTGCTGATAGAAAAGCAGCCGTAATAATAAGAAGCGTCAGGATTGCCGCGATTATTGTCAGAATATCGAGATTTTTTAAGCTTTCCTTTCCAAGGACTGCCGCCGTAAACGCAATTCCGGCTAAAGACGATATGAATGCCGTTAAAAATACGGCTAAAAAAATTTTTTTAGTCATTGCTTCCTCCTATTCTGTAGCCTACTCCACGGACTGTTTCTATCAGCTCGCCGTATATGCCGAGTTTTGAGCGGAGGGTGCGTATATGAACGTCAACGGTACGGCTTTCACCGGAAAAATCGAATCCCCAGACGATGCGCAGCAGTTCATCTCTTGTGAATACTTTTCCTTTATTTTTGATCAGAATTTTGAGAAGTTCATATTCTTTTAAGGTCAGGGAAATTCTTTTTCCATCTGCCGTAACTTCACGCATATCGGTTCTGAGTTTTAATTTCCCTGCCATATAAGTATTTATATCGGATATAGGCGCGGAACGGCGCAGCAGGGCTTTGATGCGTGAAATAAGTTCCATAGTTCCGAAAGGCTTGGAAATATAATCGTCCGCTCCGCTGTCAAGTCCGGTTACCTTGTCAAATTCAGTTCCTTTGGCAGTAAGCAGGATTATGGGGAGTTTTTTTGTCTCCGCAGCTGAACGCAGTTTTCTTAGTACGGTCAAGCCGTCCTCTTCGGGAAGCATTATATCTAAAAGAAGAAGCTCGGGCAGCTTTTCTGCGGCAGCGCGATACAGTTCCGAGGGAAGCTCAAATCCTATAGCTTCAAATCCGGAGTTATTGAGAGCATAGATAACAAAATTACGGATAGACGGGTCGTCCTCAAGCATGTATATCATAATACAGATCTCCTTGATGCTTTAGATACTGAACAGGCTCTTATAACTTGTTCTCAAAAAACGGTGTGAGGATTTGAGTACAAGTTCTTACTATTATATATAGTATAAAGCATTTTGAAAAAAAATGCAAGCAGCGAAAAGAAAAACTTGTTAACTTTGATAACCTGCATTCATCGGAAAAGAGACGTGCAACAGCCTATGAGAACAAGTTCTTAGTTACTAAGGCTCTTATAAAACTTTCGTCACGTTTTCACGAAATCGTCATAATGATGCGTTAAAATAATATCATAGAAAAGGAATTGGGAAACCACAGCAGAAAAGGTGAAAATAATGAAAAATTCCGAAATGTTCAAAAGAACACTGGGTTTCCTTACGCTCGCGGCTTTTTCCGTTTTATCGGCAGGATGCAGCGGCGTAAATATCGAGCAAAGCAGTCTTTCCGACAAGTCGGCGGAAAGCTTATCGGATAAAAACAGCTCGTCCGAATCGTCTCTGCCAAATGCAGACGAAATGTCCGATACTGTTGAAAGAACTTATAGTGAGATTTTTTCGGACAGAGACAAAAATCCTGATTTTGAAAATATTACTGCCGAAATAAAGCTCAGCGGCGATTCGGCAGAATGCAGCCATGACGGCGTTTCTGTTGAAGGCTCGGTTGTCACTGTTTCAGAAGAGGGCGTTTATCGAATTTCGGGAACGCTTGATAACGGTCAGATAGTTGTAAATGCCGAAAAAGCAAAGGTTCATCTTGTTCTTGACAATGCCGACATTACCTGCAGGACTTCTTCGCCGATATATGGTATTAATTCCGATAAAATTTTTATTTCTCTTGCGGAAAATAGTGCGAATACGCTTACGGACGGTTCTGTTTACACATATGCGGACGAGTCTGCTCAAGAGCCGGACGCATGTATTTTCAGCAGCGACAGTATTACAATAAACGGTTCGGGTACGCTTAATATAAATGCCAATTCAGCGGATGGCATTCACTCCAAGGACGACGTGGTAATAACAGGCGGAAATATTAACATTGACGCCGTGAACGATGGTATCAAGGGAAAGGATTATGTATCGGTCTGCGGCGGAAAAATAAATATAAAAAGCGGCGGCGACGGTATAAAGTCCACTAAAAAGGACGATACTTATTTTGGGTTCGTTTACATCGAGGGCGGAGAATTTTTGATAGACGCCGAACAGGACGGAATACAAGCTGAAACGGAACTTATAATTACTGACGGAGAGCTTGACATTACAAGCGGCGGCGGTTATGAAAACTGCATTAAAATCCATAACGATATGGATTTCGGCGGCAGTCACAGATTCGGTAAAGACGGCGGAGATTTTGGCGGTATGATGCCTCCCGGCGGCATGACGTCCCCCGATGATTTTGCCTTTGGAGATATGACGCCTTCTGATGTGAACATCGGACAGACTGCATATTCCCTTGCAAATAAAGACAGTACGATAAGTGCGAAAGGTCTTAAAGGCGGCGCTGCGGTTAAGATAAGCTGCGGAAATATTACCGTTGATTCGGCGGACGATGCGATCCATTCAAATGTTGACGTTGAAATAAGCGGAGGCTTTTCAACGCTTTGTGCAGGTGATGACGGAATCCATGCGGATAAAACAGTTTCAATAACGGAAGGCTCTGTAACAGTTACGCGATCATATGAAGGTATCGAGGGCGCAGTTATAGATGTAAGCGGAGGAATTGTTCAAGTCTGTTCTGATGACGATGGCTTCAACGCATCGGACGGTACTTCTCAAGGCGCAGTGGGAACTTATTCCGAAAACGCTAAGATCAATATAAGCGGCGGATTTGTTTACGTTGACGCTGAGGGAGACGGTCTTGACTCAAATGGAGATATGACTGTAAGCGGAGGAACGATTCTCATAAACGGTCCTGTCAACGGCGGAAACGGAGCTTTGGACAGCAACAGCGAAATAATTGTTACAGGCGGACTTCTTATAGCGGCAGGCAGCTCGCAGATGGCTGAATATCCGGGTGAAGGTTCGGAACAGTACAGCATTTCTGCTTCTATAGGTTCGTCACAGGAAAAGGATACTCTTGTTACGCTTATTGATGACAGCGGTAATGAGATCTTAAGCTTTAAGCCTGCAAAGACCTTCGATCATATAGTAATCAGCAGTCCCGAAATTGAAAAGGGACAAACATATACACTCTCTATCGGCGGCAGTACGGCTTCCGCGGGCGGTTTCGGTCTCTTTGAGAACGGCGGCTATGACGGTAAAGGCGAGCCTGTCGGAAGTTTCACCGCCGAGGATATGACCTCATTTATAGGAGAGCGTTTCACTATGGGCGGCGGCTTCGGAGGACGCGGAGGCAGAATGGATTTTCAGCCGTCTACCGATGAAAACGGTAATTTTGTAAAGCCCGGCATTCCCAAGGACGGTTTTGAACAGGGCAAAAGGTTCAATTGACATCTTCTAATTTCATATAAACCACCTAATACGGAAACAGCCGGACTTATGTTCGGCTGTTTTCGTTTGATTCTGAAATTTATGATGATTTTTGTTAAATGTGAATAATTTGTGCTTTAAGTCTTGCATTGAATCGATTTTTTTGTTATAATATACAAAGTACAAAAAATGGAGGTATAGTATATGAATTTAAAAAGAATATCAGCTTGTGCTTTGGTTTGTTCCGTTATTTCGGGAGCTGCGCCTGTTCTCAGCGTAAGTGTTCCCGAAGTTTTCATAACTGCTTCGGCAGCTTCTGCATCGGACGAGTTTATTGCAGGCAGTATGAACGCTTCATCCGCAAAAACATATTCCCATTCTTCGGAGGACGGAACTTTCAATATGAACGGCAGAACTTACATGCAGGGCGTTGTGTTTACGGGAAAGAACAGCTACGGCACAAATACTGCCGAGATAAGCTACAATACCGAAAATATAAATAAAATTTCCTGTACATGGGGTCATGTTGATAATTCTGTCATGACTGATGCCACGGTTTCTGTATACCTTGACGATGTTCTCACAGAAAAGATTCCCCTTACGGCAACTATGGCGGCTTTAGAGCATACGTTTGATGTGTCTTCTGCTTCGGTGATCCGTATTTCCCTTGAAATAGAGAAAAATGCCAAATATGCAATGGCGGAGGCCGTAGTTGACGGGGGCGAACCTTCTGAAATTCACCTTACGCCCAAATATTCTTCAGCGGAAGAATTTAACGATTCGGGATTCAATACAGTAAGCGCTGAACCTTTTCTTGCGGTAAATCAACTGGATGCCCAGCGTGTCAACGGCAGGTATTTTTATCAGGGAATTACTTTTTCGGGTCGTTATACATATCAGAACAGTATCGAGGAGATAACTTTCAATACGGAAAACGTTAACAGTATTTCATGCGCATGGGGTCATGTTGATAATACTAAAATGACGCCGGCGACTGTTTCAGTGTATCATGACGATGTTCTTACGGATAAATTCTCTCTTTCCGCTACAATGCCGCTTACAGAGTATACGTTTGATGTTTCTGACACTTCCAATCTTCGTATCTGTGTTGATATTGAATATGATGCAAAGTATTCGATGCTTGATATTTCCGTAGACTCCTCTGCTCCGAAAAAAACATGCACGTCTCCTGAATATTCGACAGCCGAGCTTTTTATCAGCGATGGCTTCAATATGAAGAATACAAAGATCCATGATGTTATCAGCAGTCTTGAAACATGCAAGGTAAACGGAAGAGATTATTATCAAGGCATAGTTTTCGGCGGAGCTACAACGTATTCGACGACTACGGCAGAGGTTACATACAATACTGAAAACATTGATACGATCTCCTGCACATGGGGACATATAGACAATACCAAAATGACGAACGCGGTAGTGTCTGTTTATATCGACAACATTCTTGCGGATAAAATCACGCTCAGTCCGTATATGCTTCCTATGGAGTATACGGCGGACGTTTCAAAGGCTTCAAAGATCTGTTTCAGCGTTGATATAGACGAAGATGCAAAGTACATCATGGGCGATGTCAAGGCAGACGCAAGTTCCGCTAAAAGACCTGTGGTTATTCCCGATTATGCCGATTCAAAGGAGTTTTCCAATTCCGGTTTTAACATGAAGAACGTTTCTGTGCTTGACGCTGTAAGCGATCTTGATGCCGTAAAGATCAACGGAAACACATACCGTCAGGGAATACTTTTCAAGGGTGCGACAACTTACTCTACGACCGAATCTGATATTACTTTTAACGTAGAAAACACAAATACGGTTTCGTTCAGCTGGGGGCATATTGACGAAACGGCAATGACGGACGCAGAGGCTTCTGTTTACCTTGATGATAAGCTTATCGAAAAAACTGCTCTGACATCGGGAATGCTTCTTAAAGAGCAGATATATGACGTTTCCGAGGCTTCGGTCTTGAGAGTTTCCGTTTCTGTTAACAAGAATGCAGAATATGCAATGGTCGATGTTGAGATCTCCGATGAAAAGGTTCCCGAACCGGAGAATCTGTGGGGTGATATTGACCTTAACGGTACGGTGGATTCTTCGGACGCTTCCGCTGCTCTCATAGAATATGCGGCAATTTCGACCGGACATGATACGACGCTTACGGCAGAGCAGGCTGCTGTTTCCGATGTTAATAATGACGGAGCTGTAGATTCTTCAGACGCTTCGCTTATACTTCAGTTTTACGCTCAGGTTTCAACAGGCGGAGAAATAACCGACATGAAAGTCTGGATGGAGAACAGATAATTTTAATATAGTCATAAAAACTGCCGAATAAAAATCCGGCAGTTTTTGTTTAGTTATTTGAAGCGTTCATTTCGTCTAAGGTGACAGTTGCTGTCATTTCCTCTCCGTTTCTTATAAATGTCAGCTCTATTTCATCGCCTGCGGAGTGAAGATTTTTCTGGGCGGTAAGTTCTTCGGAGGTTGTAACCTCAGTGCCGTCAACAGCCGTAATGATGTCGCCTTTTTTCAGACCTGCCTTTGCAGCGGCGCTGTTCTCGGTAACGTCTACTACATACACTCCCATGGGCATATTGTACATCTGAGAAATGGTTTCCGTCACAGCCTGACAGCTTATGCCAAGCTGAGGTTTTCCAGTAACATAGCCGAAGTTCATAATGTCGTCCACGATCTTTGAAACCTCGTCAGAGGGGATAGCAAAGCCTATGCCCTCAATTGACGCTTCTCCATAGTAGGAACTTGACATTTTTGACGAGTTGATTCCTATTACCTGACCATATTTATTTATAAGAGGACCTCCTGAGTTGCCTGAGTTAATTGCGGCGTCTGTCTGAATAAGATTCATAGACTTGTCGTTGATCGTTATGTTTCTGTTAAGTCCGGACACACAGCCCCTTGTAACTGTATTCATAAGGTCGAAACCGAGAGGATTTCCGATTGCGATCACGGTTTCTCCAAGCTTCAGATCATCGCTGCTGCCGAATTCCGCTGCTGTAAGATTTTTTTCGTCAACCTTAAGAACCGCAAGATCGCAGTCTGTATCATAGCCGATAACCTCTGCTTCGTAGGTATCTTCTCCGAGAAGAACTTTTATAGCGGATGCAAGTCCGTATCCGTTTTGACTGTCGTATATAACGTGAGCGTTTGTGACTATGTAGCCGTCCTCTGTAATTATAACGCCTGTGCCTGTTCCGACAGGCTCCTGCTGAACTTGTTCGTTTCCGAAGTCAAATCCAAAGCCAAAAAATCCGTTTCTTCCGTTTTTTTGCTGTTCGGGCATTGAGAAGGTGGATTCTATACCAACAACAGACGGCATGACTTTTTCAACTATTTCTTCGCCTGACAGGACGTCTCCGTCAGATTGAGCAGTTTTAAGCATGCTGACCGTTTCGGCAGAGATATTATTTTCAGAATTAAAATTGTTTTCGGAAGTTACTGAATTTTTCGGCGTTTCCGCAAACTGACGATAAACGCCGATAGAACCGGCTGAAACAATGGTCATAGCCATAAGAGATGCGGCGATTTTCAGTGCGATGCGCTTTTTCGGCTTTTTTGGGGAGGAAGTATTTGCTCCGTTGGCTTCTTCGATTTCTTCAATATTAAAATTATATTCATTCATTATAATCACGTTCCTTTTCATTTTTCGGAAGAACCTTTGTTCTTCTGTTGTGATTATATTATAGTTTCGTAATGTGAAATTAAATTGCTCTGTTTGTAAAAGTATATAAAATAATTTGTGACGCTTTTTTCACCTGAATGTCTGAATTGTGAAAAAATGTGATAATCTGTTGGGAATAAAAAGCAGCCAAGCTTTTAGCCGACTGTTTGCTGCCTAAAATAAACAGCGGATAATATTCTTTTTTATTTTTTCAGTCAATTTTATGTGCTGAATCGCCCCGAAAAATTTATTTGAAAATTTTTTCGACAAATATGTGACACTTTGCATAGGTGACTTGAATGTTGTTTATGAAAGCAAAAATTCCATGGAATACTTTCGATTATTTAAGGAGGACAGCTATGACCGGAAATGAGTACTGTGCATTACACAGGAGAGCGCCTGATGAAGCGTATGACGCGCTCTTTGAATGCTACTGCGACTACGTTCACGCTATAGTTTACAATAAACTCAGGAGCGTTGCTTCACGTGAGGATATAGAGGAGTGTGTGTGCGATATATTCGCCGATATTTTCTTCAAATACGATGTGAACGGTGGGTTTGACGGCGATATGAAGGGCTACATCGGGACTGTCGCAAAGCGGAGGGCTATCAACGCCTATCGCAGCCTTACTGCGAGAGCAGGACATTTTTCCGGGGAAACGGACGACTACCTTGAAAGTGTCAGCTCCGGATTGGATATTGAAGCCGACCATGATAAAGAAGAGACAAGGACTGTTCTGATAAGCAAGATAAATGAGCTTGGCGAGCCTGATTCCACTATTATCCTTCAAAAATACTACTACGACCGTTCTTCAAATGAGATTGCGAAGCTGCTGTCAATGAAAGCTTCGGCAGTGCGTATGCGTGCGTCAAGAGCGCTCGAAAAGCTAAAAAAATCACTGGCTGCTGCCGGTATCACATTATAAGGAGTGGTTACTATGAAAGAGAATCGTGAATTTGATATGCTTGAAAATGCGAACGATAACGAAGTAGAATTCCTTGCAAAGATCCCGGTGCTGACAAAGAAAGAAAAAGAGAGAATGTTGAAAATGAGTAAAAACAAGCTGAATAAAATGAACAGAGAAAGTAATATAGAAAAACAGGTAAGCGGCGTTGAGCAGTACAAACGTCCGAGGTGGTACACATTTGCTTCTGCTGCAGCCAGTGTAGTTCTCGTTGCAGGTATTGCCGGTACAGCGATATTCTTGCACAGAAGCGATCTGACACCTGAAGTGACGGATAATGCGCCGGACTCAGCCGTTGTGGAGGAACTGTTCGATAAGATCAACGAACTCAATCTTATCTGTTCCGGAGGCGGTGTAGAAGTTGACGAGAGCACACCTGGGAATTATGAAGTTTTGTATGATGAAACCAGAAATGCCGTATATTATCCCGTCACTGACGCACGCTTCAAAACAGTTGAAGATGTTCAGGACTACTTTAAGCAGTATGTTGCTGATCCGCTCGAAACTTCCAAGTATCATTCGTACTTCGTTGATGTTTTTTCTTCGCCGCTGTTTAAAACTGATGAGAATACCGATTCGTTCTATTTCAAGAAAAATGATGATGCTGAGATGATAGCGGTCAATATCGAACTTGAAAAAAACGATGACGGCGTTGTCCCGGTCGATATAAAGCTCGCAGATGAGGCTGAGATAAAGGACATTTATGAAAAAGGATACGATTTTTCCGTTCCTGCAACGGTAGGCGATACTTCCGGCACGATTCACGGCAGGATAGTTCTCGAAGGCGGAAAGTGGAAAATGAGCGAGTATACTGTAGATTTTCTGTCGGACGAGGAGAATAAAGAGAGCGGTACAGATAATTTGGCTGCGTATTCCGCTCTGTCAAATCTCGTGGAATTTGATAAAATAATCAACGCCGGAAAAGTATCGGTAGACGAGGACGACGTTAAGGAAGTCTCCATTGGAGACGGGTATCGCTCATATTATCGTGTAACTGACGAGCGATTCAAGAAAATAAACGATGTAAAGGAATATTTATCCGATTCGTTTACTAAATCGTTCTTAAACGAAAACAGCTATTACATTTGGGATGGTAATTCCTCTGTTTTCAAGGAGATAGACGGTAAGCTCTATTATACTTTAGCAGGAAAAGTAGAATGGTTATACTTTTTTGGCAGTCCGAGCATAGAGAACGAGACTGATGACAGCTTCCAAATATCTGCCGACAGCCACGGTTTTTATACCGTGTATATTGATAAGGTCAAGATATCCTGCGTAAAGGAGGACGGCAAGTGGAAGATCGACAAGTATGAAGTTACTGAGCTTTCCGAAGAACTCGATGATAGAAGCGAGTTTTAAAATTTACAGCTCCGGCATAATCACAATTGATATGAAGCTTCGGCAATGCTAAGATCGTATAAAGCAGAGCTTTGAAAAACCCCGATTTTACTGATGAGATCGGGGTTTTAAACAAACTGAACGGCAGAGGTCATATTAAACTCTGCCGTTTTTGTTGTATTATCATTATGTTGTTATGAGCCGGGAAAATAGTCGTTCGTATCGGAGGACATATTTTTTCCCTCAAGCCGATAAGCAATAAATTCCTGGAGAAGAGAGTAGAGAACTGCAAATACGGGTACTCCCAATATCATGCCTGCAAAGCCGAAAAGTCCGCCGCCGACAAGTATGGAGAAAAGCACCCAAAACGCTGAAATTCCGGTAGATTGTCCGAGAATTTTAGGACCTATGACATTTCCGTCAAGCTGTTGTATAACGAGTATCAGAATAAGAAACGGTATTACCTGTTTTGGCGAAGCCACTAAAAGAAGAAATGCGCTTGGTATTGCACCGATAAACGGACCGAAAAACGGAATAACATTTGTAACTCCGACAATAACAGAGATGAGAACGACAAAATCAAGCTTCATAACCGTCATGCTGATGAAGCAAAGACATCCGATTATAATGGAGTCAATTATTTTTCCCGAAATAAAGCCGCTTATCGAAGTATTTGTCTGCGCGCATATTCTGAAAAAGGTTTTTGATGCTCTTGAAGGCAGAATAGCGCATGAGAATTTTTTCATCTGAGCCTGAAAGTGTTCCTTGCCGTAAAGAAAATAAACCGCTACAATAATTCCTATCAAAAAATCCTTGATAGCCACAATAAAGCTGAGTGTGCTGTCGGTTATTTTGACCATAATATCGCCGATTTTAGGAACAATATTATTAATGAACTCCATTATGGTTTTTTCGATGTTGTTTATTTGTTTGTTGACTTCGGTGAGAAGCTCAGGATATTTAACAAGAATTGAATCGATCCATTTTTTGAAGTTGCTTAAATAAGTGCCGATATTGTCAATAATGCTTGTAATACTTTCGAAAACCTGCGGCAGAATAATTGACGCTAAAGCCGCAATAGCAGCAAGAAACAACAGCATAGCAAGGCTGAGCGATATTATACGATTCAGTTTGAAATGCGGCTTGTTTTTTTCAGTCAGTTTTTTCAGCCTTTTTTCAAACCATTTCATAATAGGATTAACGAGATACGCAATGACCAGTCCCCAAGTTATCGGAGCTATAATGGAAAGGAACTTTTTTACAAAGTCACCCAGTCCCGTAAAATTGAACAGGAGCGCGTATATTACAAGGCATGCCGCAAAGGTCAGCACAGTATATACAGAAATAGTGGTGTATTTGGTATTCCAGTTTATTTTCATTTGTTCACTCCTTGGCTTCTGTCTTGCAGACCAAAATTAATATACAAATATTATATCATTTTTCCAAAGCGAATGCAAGTTAATTTAAAAAATTTCTTGCAATTATCACGAAGCTGTGATATAATAATAACAAGATATGAGAAATAAAACGAATAAGGTCGTTTGTCAGGGAGATAGAATATGTATTATCTGAAAACATCAGCCGCTTTTGATTCGGCGCATTTTCTTAAAGGATACGAGGGCAAATGCGCCAATATCCACGGTCATCGCTGGACGATCGAGGTCAGTATAAAAGGCGGAGATCTTCAAGATGACGGTACGAAGCGCGGTATGCTTATTGATTTCGGCGATTTAAAGAAAAAAGTCCGCTGTCTTGCAGACAGCTTCGACCATGCCCTTATTTACGAAAAGGACAGCCTGAAGACTGCAACCGCCGAGGCTCTTAGCAGCGAGGGGTTCACTTTAATAGAAGTACCGTTCAGACCTACTGCAGAGAATTTTGCCCGTCACTTTTATGAAATGCTGTCCCTTGACGGATTGCCGGCATGTTCGGTGACCGTTTACGAAACTCCCGATAACTGCGCGGTTTACGAGGCGTAAAAAATGCGGAAAACAGGAATTTTAGAGTGCGTTTTACAATTCGGCGGATATTTGGAGTATCTCCGCCTGAATTGCAGACAGTAATTATCAGAGAGGTATAATATGAAATATCCCATAGCGGAAAAATTTGTAAGCATAAACGGCGAGGGAACAAAGGCAGGAGAGCTTGCTGTATTTATACGCTTTAGCAAATGCAATCTGAACTGCACTTACTGCGATACGAAGTGGGCGAATGCCGATGAATGTGACGCAGAGATGCTTTCTCCGGAACAGATTGCAGGATATGTTTACGGAACAGGTATTAAAAACGTTACGCTGACAGGCGGTGAGCCGCTTTTGCAGAAAGGACTTTATGCCATTATAGAAATGCTTGCGGAACAGGGAAACAAAGTTGAAATAGAAACTAACGGCAGTATTTCAATTGCCGAATTTTGTGGAAAAAAGCATCGTCCTTGTTTTACTCTTGATTATAAGCTGCCCGGCAGCGGCATGGAATCGGCAATGGAGCTTGGAAATTACAATTATCTGAAATCAGATGATACGGTAAAATTTGTCTCGGGAAGTCTTTCAGATCTTGAACGCGCAGTTGAAATTATTGAAAAATACGAGCTTACAAAAAAATGCAGCGTGTACATAAGTCCTGTATTCGGCAGTATAGATCCTGCCGATATTGTGGAATTCATGAAAAACAAACGTCTTAACGGTGTGAAACTGCAATTGCAGCTTCACAAATTTATTTGGGATCCCGAGGAAAGAGGCGTATAATATGGATAAGGAAAAAATCGAATATCACATACGGGGACTTATTGAAGCTATAGGCGAAGATCCATGCCGGGAGGGTCTTGCCGAAACTCCGAAGCGTGTGGCGTCCATGCTTGAAGAGGTTCTTGCGGGGACTGCATATTCCAATCATGAAATTGCCGAAATGTTCGGTAAAACTTTTACATCCGAGCAGTCGGACGCAGAAGAAGCGGTCGTAATGAAAGATATAACGGTTTTTAGCTACTGCGAGCATCATCTTGCGCTTATGTACGATATGACGGTAAACGTTGCGTATATTCCGAGAGGAAGAGTTCTTGGTTTAAGCAAAATTGCAAGGATATGCGATATGGCGGCAAAGCGGCTTCAATTGCAGGAACGTCTCGGGCGCGATATAGCGGAGATAATCTCAGAGGCAGCCGGTTCTCCTGATGTGGGAGTGAAAATACTTGGCTCTCACAGCTGTATGACGGCTCGCGGAATACGGAATGCATCTGCCCGTACAGAAACAAGAACTTATACGGGCGAGTTTAAAAATAACCGCTATCTGCAAAAATTACTCGATTGAGGTGAATTATGAAAGCATTGGTTTTGTTCAGCGGAGGAGTAGACAGCGCGACCTGTCTTGGAATTGCCGTAAAGGAATACGGTGCGGAGAATGTTATAGCGCTTTCAATTTATTACGGTCAGAAGCATGATAAGGAAATACAGGCGGCGCGAAAAATTGCGGAATATTACGGCGTGACGCTGAAAACGCTTGATTTAACTCTTATTTTCAAGGATTCTGAATGCTCGCTGCTTGTCGGTTCAGGTGCGGAAATTCCGCAGGAAAGCTATGCCGAACAACTTGAAAAGACCGGCGGAAAGCCTGTTTCAACGTATGTTCCGTTCAGAAACGGATTGTTTATTTCTTCGGCGGCAAGCGTCGCTTTGTCCAATGACTGCGGAGTTATCTATTACGGAGCGCACAGCGATGATGCGGCAGGCAATGCGTATCCCGATTGTTCGGCAGCATTTAACAATGCTATGAACGATGCGGTATATATCGGCAGCGGAGAGCAGCTTAAAATAGCAGCGCCGTTCGTTGAGCTTACCAAAGCCGACATCGTGAAAATGGGACTTGAACTGGGCGTACCATATGAGCTGACATGGAGCTGTTATGAGGGCGGAGAAAAGCCGTGCGGCGTGTGCGGAACCTGCCGAGACAGAATGGCGGCATTCGAGGCTAACGGAGTAAATGATCCATTATTAATGGGATAAGGAGAATAAAAATGTCAGGCATAATTGAGAATGAAAAAGGAAATCTCACGCTTTTGGGAAATAAGAATACAAAATATCGTTCCGATTACAGTCCCGAGGTACTGGAGACTTTTGACAACAAGCACCCCGACAGGGATTATTTTGTAAAGTTCAACTGTCCCGAGTTTACAAGCCTTTGTCCTATTACGGGACAGCCGGATTTTGCGACTATCTACATATCATACGTTCCCGATATAAAAATGGTGGAGAGCAAGTCGCTTAAACTGTACCTTTTCAGTTTCAGAGATCACGGCGATTTTCATGAGGACTGCGTAAATATCATCATGAACGACCTTATCGAATTAATGAATCCGAAATACATAGAAGTGTGGGGAAAATTCCTGCCGCGCGGAGGTATATCAATTGACCCTTACTGCAACTACGGCAGACCCGGTACGAAATGGGAGCAGGTGGCATGGGATAGATTGTCGCACCATGACTTATATCCTGAATCTGTAAACAACAGATAACGAATAAAATATGCTCCTCGGCATAAAATAACTCTGTACAATTTGTACAGAGGAGGAAGTTATGGATAAATTTGATATGCCTGTAGGTCTTGGAATGGCATTGGCGATGAATCCTGAAGCAATGCAAAAGTTTGCTATGCTGCCCGATGAAAAAAAGTGGCAGGTGGTAAGCGGTACTCATGCCGTTGAATCGCGTGATGAAATGAGACAATATGTCGAAAATATTATAACCGCATACTGATTCAATAAGAATAAAAACGTCCCCGATAAGCAGTCGGGGGCGTTTTACTTATAGTCCCTGCATTCTTTCAGGTTCATCATGGGCGTGTTCGTAGTCGTATTCGGGAGTAGTTTTATGAACCGGAAAAGTGTCCCGTGAATTAAGGTCGACATCGCTCATTGTATCAGAGCTTGTTTTAATGATACGTTCGTAATTTTGCTGATATTCGTCCTTTATTTCACGTTGTTTTTTATCGAATTCCTGATTTATTCGCCGTTCGTTAAAGTGCGGAAATCCGCTCTGTGTTTCTAAATATGCGTACTGCTTATTTGAACGTATTGTAATAATACATAACGCCGCCGATAATATTGTCAGTAATCTGTTAAAGCTCAGATCTGTTGTCATCATGCCTAAAATCAGATCAAGGAAAGTTACCGACACAATATTGAATATGGCGCTGATGACCTGAAATATAAGTGCGTACAAAGCATAGCTGTTCTTGTGCTTATAGCAGGAAAGTATTCCGAAAACGACAATCCCTGATTTCAGGATAAAAGTATCGAAAATTACTCCGGCGGCGTTTATTTCAGGCATCATTATTCCTGCAATCAAGCATATCAAGGCATAAGGCAGATAAATAGCTGCATATACTATAGTGACCCTGTTGTAGATCTTGGTGATACGGCGCATTGCGGTGTTGTTTTTAGCTATTTCATCCAATTTTGTCACTTCTTTCTGCAATTGTGCATAATATGTTATATCCGTTCGGGACATTAAATATCTGCGATATTTGTTACAATACCGGCAGGAGAAATGTCGATGTGTCCGAAAGAAGGTTTTGTTCCGTCATGAGGACATGAAGCGCTTCCCGGATTGAGGATATACAATCCGTCCTCAAACTTATTGAAGCGGACGTGAGTGTGACCGTAAAGAACTATATCGCAGCCGTTTTCCTTAGCGGTTCGCTTAATTATTTCAAGGTCGTTTTTTACGGCGAATAAGTGACCGTGTGAGGCGAAAATTTTATGTTCGCCGATCGGCAGTATCACAAATCCGGGACTAAGGCTGCCCCAGTCACAGTTTCCTGCTGCATGAAGCACTTTAGGAGCGTATTCCGGATGTTCGGTGATAAAGCTGTCAAGCTCGCGTTCGCCGTCACCGAGGTGAAAGAACCAATCGGCATCGGAGTTACGCAGAAAAACGGTATCTATCGCCTGTCTGCTGCCGTGAGTATCGGAAATCGCAATAATTCGCATAAGTAAAACCTCCGAAGTGAGAGCTTTTTAAAAAGTTCTGAAATTTAAATTAATTATAACATAATATTGACAAAATGTCAAGGAGGATCTCATATGAGCAACAATATTGATAAAAATCAGCTTCAGGGACTTCTGAATGCGGTAAGCAAAAAAATAGGCATTCCGCCCGAACAGCTTAAAAAGGAACTGGAGGAAGGCAAATTCGACAGCGCGTTATCGGCGATGAGTCCCAATGAATCAGCGAAATTTCAACAGGCAGTTAAGAATCCGAAGCTCATAGAGAAGCTTATGAGTACTCCGCAGGCGAAAGCGCTGTACAATAAAATAAGCGGCGGAAAATAGGTGATATTTTGGATGATGTAATGGGTAGGATAACCGATATTCTAAAAGACGAGGAGAGCCTCCGTCAGCTTTCGGAGCTGGCGGAAATGCTTAAATCTGGAGATACCGCAGGTACAGTTTCTGAACCTGAAAATTGCGGTAAATCAGAAAATAACGGTTGTTCGGGTGAAATGCCAGATATGGAAATGATGCTTAAGCTTACAAGTCTTGCTGGAGCGATGAACAGCAGCGATAAAAACACTGAGTTACTGCTTGCTCTTCGTCCGCATTTGGGGATGGCAGCTCAGCAGAGACTTGACAAAGCGGTTAAGCTTCTCAGACTGCTTTCGGTATACGAGGCTGCGAAGGAATCGGGAATGTTGAATAATTTAATTTAATTAAGACCGGAGGTTGGAGCGTGTCTGTTTATGAAAAATGCCGAGAGAATAAAAACGGAGTACAGGCAGCTCCGAAGATAGCGGGAACTGAGGGAGAACAGCGAAATATCGGAAACAGCCTTATTGCGGGAATTGACAGAGATACGCTGCTTACGGCGGCTGTAATGCTTCTCATGATTAGGAACGGCGGCGATATAAGGCTTATATTGGCCCTCGGATATATTATAATAGGCGGTGAAAAATGAGTACTGAAATGATATTCTATCTTATCTGCGGAATATCTGCGGCGATAATGCTGATATACTACATAAAAAGGAGAAGGCGGCTGATTTCCGCTTTTTTCGGCGTATTTTCCGGACTTGCCGCGCTTTTTATCATGAATCGTTTTGGCGGCGCTATAGGCGGTGACTTGCCTTTGAACACCTTTAACGTTTGCGGAAGCATGATTCTCGGAATACCTTTTGTTGCTTTGATGATAATTATAAAATATTTATAAATTCCAAATAATATATTGACTTTTTATGTGTAATATGCTATAATAAAATAAATAAATATTTCAGCAGTAAAAATAGCAAGGCGGTGAAAATTTTGAATGCGGTTGATATAATTAACAAAACTAAAAAAAATATTTCACTCACAGAAGAGGAGATAAAATATCTTGTAAACGGATATGTTTCGGGAGAAATTCCCGATTATCAGATGTCGGCATGGCTTATGGCAGTGTGTCTGAACGGTCTTACTGACGAGGAAACGGTTTCCCTGACGCTTGCTATGCGTGACAGCGGAGATATACTCGATCTCAGCTGCATTAAAAAAACTACGGTCGATAAGCACAGCACAGGCGGAGTTGGCGATAAAACAAGTCTTATTATAGGTCCTGCCGCCGCTGCATGCGGTATTGCCGTGCCGAAAATGTCAGGGCGCGGTCTTGGTCATACTGGCGGAACTATTGATAAGCTCGAAAGTATCGAGGGATTCCGTGTTGAACTGCCTTTTTCCGAATTTACTGACATTGTAAATAAAACAGGATTTTCAATAATTTCACAGAGCGGAAAGCTTTGTCCGGCAGATAAAAAAATTTATTCTCTGCGTAATTCAACCGGAACGGTAGACAGCATTCCTCTTATCTGCGCAAGTATCATGAGCAAGAAGCTTGCCTTGAATGCAGATTGCCTGCTGCTTGATGTTAAGTGCGGCAGCGGCGCTTTTATGAAAACTCCCGGGGATGCGGAGAAGCTTGGCAGACTTATGGAAAAGGTTGGCAGATCGGCAGGTAAGAAAGTGCGTGCCGTCGTGACTGATATGAACACTCCTCTCGGCTGCTGTATAGGAAATTCTTTGGAGATTAGGGAAGCCGTAGAATTGCTTCGCGGTAATATTAAGGGACGTCTTTATCAGGTGTGCGTCACGCTTACGGCAAATATGCTTGAATTAGCGGGGAAAGGCAGCCTTTCCGAGTGCAGAGCAATGGCGGAGGAAGCGATTGCATCGGGCAGAGCGCTGACGGTTCTTAAAGAAACCATTAAGCTTCAGGGTGGAGACGACAGTATATTCAATGACGAAAAATTTTTCCGTGCGGCTAAATACAGCCATGTCATATATGCTCCGAGAGATGTTGAAGTGATTTCGGTAAACGCTGAAGAACTTGGTATGGCAAGTCTTATTTTGGGAGCCGGAAGAATAAATAAGGATGACGAGATAGACTATTCTGCCGGTATTGTACTGGAATTTGAACCCGGAGACAAGATCTCGATGGATGCACCTCTCATGACGCTTTATTCGGATTGTGTAAGCGACTTTTCCGAGGCGGCTTTGAGAGCGTATAACGCTTTGCAGTTTAAGACTTTGACAGGAATGGCGCTGACTTGACATTTGGAAACAATTCTTTTTATATGTTTCCTTGACGGCTTGCATAAAATGTGCTATAATTAATACATCAACTTTAGGAGGTATATACCAATGGGATTTAAAGAAACTGTTATCAACATTGCTGAAAAAGTCGGCGATACCGTTGATAAGGGAATTAACATGAGCAAAGACAGTTACAATAAGATGACTGAAAAGAATCGTATCAAGAAAGAGCTGAATCGTCTTAATACGGAAATAAATAATATCTTTGTTTCCGTTGGAAGAAGACTTTACAGCGAAAATCCCGAGAATGAGCAGTTTAAAACAGTTTTCGGAGAGGTGAATTCTAAGGAAACGGAAATTGCAGAGCTTAAGCAGCAGCTCAGCGTCATTGAGGGTGCGGCGGTATGTTCCGTTTGCGGAGAAACTGTGCAGAAAGGCGAAGCGGCGTGTTCAAAGTGCGGCGCAAAGGTAGACGCAGGAAATGAAAAAGCCGAAGTTGAAATTGTTGAGGCGGAAGAAGTTGTCTATTGCAGTCAATGCGGAGCTAAGCTTGAGAGCAGCGCAAAATTCTGCAATCAGTGCGGAGCGAAAATCAAAGATTGATTTTTCCGTAAAATAATTATTAGCGTCGGTATATGCGCCGGCGCTTTGTTTTTTATTAGTATAGCTTTATTTATGAGGTTAAAGAAATCTACTCTTGGAATATTGTTAAAAGTTAATTAGCAAGATTTGACCGATTGGATAATTTATAGCAAAAAACGACTTGAAATGTTCACAAAAACGTAATAAAATATAAATAACAAAAGCAAATGAAATTCACAAAAAAGTTTTTAGAATAAACGTTAATTAGTAAATATAAGTATCTAAAGCTTTTGAAGAATTTTATTGACCGGCTGCATCAGAGGGAAATCAGCATATATGCTGGTTTGATCGCAGTATTTACGCTAAACGCAAAAGTTGCACAGAAATGACAATATTTTGTATGCGGCAGTGTTTAGT
Source organism: uncultured Ruminococcus sp. (assembly GCA_910584195.1). Classification (GTDB taxonomy): domain Bacteria; phylum Bacillota; class Clostridia; order Oscillospirales; family Ruminococcaceae; genus Ruminococcus. Next base: position 69,127 of record CAJTYV010000011.1, read on the forward strand.
ACCATTGTTTAACTAAAATAAGCGGCTCTGAAATGAGCCAAAGAAAGTGAGGAATGATACACATGAAAAATGGCTTTTTTAAAAAAATAGTCACATGTATGGTAAGCGGATTTATGTGTTTAACCATGCTTCCAAACGTGCCAAATTCTTTTGCAGCAAATGTTGGCGACAAGCTAAGCGTCGGCAACGGTACGAATCAGCATAAGGGCAACTGCGATGGTTACAGCTATGAGGTCTGGATTGACACCACCGGCGGAAGCGGTTCTATGACACTCGGTCAGGGTGCTGCTTTCACTGCGGAGTGGAACGCAAGCGTTAGCAGCGGTAATTTTCTTGCTCGCCGCGGCTTGGACTTCGGTTCCCAGAAGAAAGCTACCGATTATCCATACATCGGTATGGACTATGAAGCTGACTATCGTCAGACCGGCAGCGCAAGCGGTAACTCACGTCTTTGCGTATACGGCTGGTTCCAGAACAAGAACGCCGGCAACGTACCGCTCGTTGAGTATTACATCATTGAGGACTGGGTAGACTGGTGTCCGGATGCCAGCGGCAAGATGGTTACCATCGATGGCGCACAGTACAAGATTTTCCAAATGGATCACACCGGTCCGACTATAAACGGCGGCAGCGAGACCTTTAAGCAGTATTTCAGTGTCCGTCAGCAGAAGAGAACTTCCGGTCATATTACTGTTTCCGATCACTTCAAGGCATGGGCAGACGAAGGTTGGGGCATCGGTAACCTTTATGAGGTTGCTCTGAATGCTGAAGGCTGGCAGAGCAGCGGTGTTGCAGATGTCAAAAAGCTTGATGTTTACACCGATCCTGATAAACGTGATCCGATTATTGACGTTGGAGGCGATACGCCTTCCACTCCTACCGTTGAACCCGATTCAAAGGGATACTATTTCAACGAGGACTTTGAGAACGGTTCAGGCGACTGGACTTCAAGAGGCGATGCGAAACTTACTTCCGACAGCAGTAATTATTACAGCGGAAAGAAGTCCATATTGGTAACCGGCAGAGCTGACACATGGCAGGGTGCCGCAATTGAGCTTGATTCCAATGCTTTTGTTCCCGGCAATACCTATAGCTTCGGTACCGCGATCCTTCAGAAGAGCGGCTCTACAGAGGAAGCTAAACTTACTCTCCAGTATACTCTTAACGGTGAAGAAAATTACGATACTGTAGCTTCTGCTGATGCGGCAAGCGGCAAGTGGACAAAGCTTGAGAATACCGCTTATACAATTCCGGCAGGCGCAACAAACCTCCTCCTTTACGTTGAAACCGACAGTACGAACGATTTCTATATTGATGATGCTACAGGTGCTGTAAAGGGTACGTCCGTTAACATTACGACAGGCGGCGGCACGGTTTCGGGCAGCAGCACTCCTTCAAATCCTGTAGAACCGGAAAATCCGCCTGTTGAAGTGGGTGATGCGGGTCTTAAAGATATATTCTCCAAATATTTCAGATTCGGTACATGTGTAAGCCCCAACGAGCTTAATACAGGTGCAGATTTTATCAAAAAGAATTATAACAGCATTACTCCTGAAAATGAGCTTAAACCCGATGCGCTGCTTCAGCAGCAGGCTTCAATTTCGGGCGGCGACAACACTCATGCGGTAGTTTCACTTGACAGAGCTGCACAAACGCTTAAATTTTGTGAGGATAACAATATTCCGCTTCGCGGTCATACGTTTGTATGGTACAGCCAGACTCCCGATTGGTTCTTCCGTGAGGGATTCCAGAGCGGCGGCGCATATGTTTCGGCTGATATAATGAACAAGCGTCTTGAGAATTTCATTAAGGATACGTTTGAAGCTCTTGCAACCGAGTATCCGAAACTTGACGTATATTCTTACGATGTGTGCAACGAGCTTTTCCTCAATGACGGCGGTGGACTCAGACCGGCAGGCGATGCAGGTTCGGGCGGTTCTAACTGGACACGTATTTACAGTGACGACAGCTTTATCATCAACGCATTTAAGTATGCAAGAAAGTATGCTCCGGCAGGGTGCAAGCTTTATATCAACGATTATAACGAATATATTACAGCTAAAACTAACGATATTTACGATATAGCAATGAAACTCAAGGAGCAGGGACTCATTGACGGAATTGGCATGCAGTCTCACCTTGCTACAAATTATCCCTCCGCATCTCTTTATAAAACAGCTCTTAAAAAGTTCCTCAGCACAGGTCTTGAGGTTCAGATAACAGAGCTTGATATTACGGTTTCCGATAACGATACAGCCGGTCAGACGGCATTATATAAGGCTATTTTTGAAATGGCTATGGAAAATTCGGCTAACATCCCTACAGTTACAATTTGGGGTACATGCGATAATTATAGCTGGCGTGCAAGTCAGAATCCCCTTTTATTCAGTCAGGGTTATCAGCCTAAAGATCCTTATAATGCGATAGTAGGTCTTGTTGATCCTTCAGACATCGGTTCGCCTTCGGACGATCCCGTTGTTAAACCCACAACGCCTTCTGTAGATCCGGGTCTTGCAGTAACTGTTTGGGGCGATGCGAACTGTGACGGAAAAGTTACTATTGCTGACTCTACGGCTATTCTTCAAGCTCTTGGAAACCCCGACAAATATGGACTTTCCAAACAAGGTGCGATAAATGCCGATTGCTGTAATCCGGGGGACGGCGTTCTTCCAAGTGATGCTCTTGCAATTCAGAAGTTAGATGCTAAGATTATTGATAAACTTCCTGAGGGAAATATAACTTCAAATCCTTCAGCTACTACACCCTCATCACAGAATAACGGCAGTTTTAAAAGCTCTTTCGACTCATCCGCTGACGGATGGGTCGGCAGAGGCGATGCTTCCGTAGTTCTCGATTCGGATAACTATTATTCCGGAAAATCTCTTTTTGTAAGCGGACGTACCGATAATTGGCACGGTGCAGCTATTGAACTTGATTCAAGCAAGTTCGTTCCGGGAAATTCCTACAGCTTCTCAGCCGCTGTAATGCAGAAAAGCGGTTCTGCAACAGAAATGAAGATAACTCTTCAGTATACCCTGAACGGCGAGGATAATTATGACGAAGTCGCTTCAGCGAGTGTAAATAATGGCGAATGGACAAAGCTTGAAAATACGTCCTTTGAAATTCCTGCCGGAGCTGAAAATATGGTTCTCTATTTTGAAGCCCCCGATAGTCTTACGGATTTTTATGTTGACGAAGTGCAGTGCGATAAGGCTGGTACAAAGTCATCTGTAGTAACAGGAAAGGGTACTGTTGCGGCAGGATCATCAGGTCCTGTTGTAACGCCCCCGACAGAAGGCGGCGTGGACATTTCATGGATAGATCCTACAAAGCCTATGGTAGCTATTTCTTTCGATGACGGTGCGTCACCTGCTACAGGCAACAGAATTATAAATGCGCTTGATAAGTCCGGATTCCATGCAACATTTTTCTATGTTGGCGATTGGATTAAAGGCACTGACGGCGAAAACGAAGTAAAGAATGCTTATGCAAAGGGTATGGAGATTGCAAACCATACAACATCGCATCCTTATCTTACACAGAAATCCGCTTCCGAGATTCGTTCAGAGGTTGATACTACATTTAACAAGCTTAAGAGTATTACAGGTGCAGAGCCTTCAAAGCTTCTCAGACTTCCGTACCTTGCATCGAATGAGACTGTACAGTCTACGCTTAGCGATTATGGTCTTATAACATGTTCGATAGATACTCAGGATTGGAACGGCGCTACCAAAGATCAAATGGTTAGTAAGATAAAGAGCGCAATGAATGACGGTTCACTCAATGGAGCTATAGTTCTTTGCCATGAGACATATGATTCCACGGCAAGTGCAATCGAGGAACTTTGTCCTTATCTTAAGAGTCAGGGCTGGCAGGTTGTAACTATTTCGGAGCTTGCTGCTGTAAAGGGTAAGACACTTGGCGGCGGTCAGATCTATACAAAGATCAACTGATTTATATTTAAGTTAATTCCTAATTAATTATCCCAAAATACAGAAAAACCTCCGATATCCGGAGGTTTTTCTGCGTTATGCCGTTTAAATATTGCTCCACCAATTAAACATTGCTAAAAGACACAGTAAAAAATCAAATTTATCAAGGATGATGACGAAAGCATACTGACGTATGTTGAGGAGAAAGACGCAGAGAAAGTTGGTTTTTGACAAGTATTGACGGCAAGGTTTAGTTGGGGGAGCAATATAATCAATTTTTTAAGGCAGCATCGTGCAAATTCTGTGCAGTGCTGCATTAATAACAATATAAAAACAGCGTCCGCATGATACGGACGCCGCTTTTATTTTATAACATTAGTTTACGCTTCTCTTAACGTAGCTTGTGTGAAGAATCTCGTGAGCCTTATGACTGCCGGGTTTTTCAAGGAATTCATCGTAAAGAGCCTTGACAGCAGGATTTTCGTGAGACTGTCTTACAGGCATTGAAGCATCGAGATCGTAGAGAACCTTAGCTCTCTTTTCTCTGACATCAACGAAATTTCTGATACCCATTGCGACCTGAGGCTGACCGCCGCCATTTACGCAGCCGCCGGGGCAACCCATGATTTCGATGAAGTGGTAATCAGCTTCGCCATTCTGAACCTTTTCAAGAAGCTCTTTAGCATTGGCAAGACCGCTTGCAACGGCAACCTTGACGTCCATACCCGCAACGTTGTAGGTAGCTTCCTTAATTCCGTCCGTACCGCGAACCTCGGGGAAATCAATAGGATTTTCGCCTGTGAGCGTGTATACGGCAGTACGGAGAGCAGCCTCCATAACTCCGCCTGTTGCGCCGAAGATAACGCCTGCGCCTGTAGAGATTCCCAACGGATCGTCGAACTTTTCATCTTCAAGACCGAGGAAGTTTATGCCTGCGCGTTCAATCATTCTGCCCAGTTCACGGGTTGTGAGAGCGAAATCCACATCAGGAACACCGGCAGCATTCTGATCGTCACGTCCGATCTCAAACTTCTTAGCGGTACATGGCATGATAGAAACCATAACAATATTTTTGGGATCAATACCCATTTTTTCAGCATAGTAAGTCTTTGCCGTTGCGCCGAACATCTGCTGAGGAGATTTGCAGGACGACAGATTCTCTGTCATATCGGGGAAGTAATGCTCACAGTACTTGACCCAACCCGGTGAGCATGAAGTGATAAGAGGAAGCTTTCCGCCGTTCTGAACTCTGTCAAGGAATTCAGTAGCTTCTTCCATGATAGTAAGGTCTGCTGCAAAGTCTGTATCAAAAACTTTGTCAAAGCCGAGCTTTCTGAGTGCTGCAACCATTTTGCCCTCAACGTTTGTGCCGATGGGCAGACCGAAGCATTCGCCGAGACCTGCACGTACGGCAGGAGCAGTCTGAACAATAACAGTTTTCTCAGGATCAGCAATAGCTTCAAGAACAGACTTTGTATAGTCTTTTTCAGCAATAGCGCCAACAGGACATACGGCGATACATTGACCGCAGGATACGCAGCTTGTCTCTCCGAGACCCATGTCGAACGCAGAGCCGATGAAAGTTTTAAATCCGCGCTCATTTGCGCCAATGACGCCGATACCCTGAGTTTTAGAGCAAACAGCCACGCAGCGGCGGCAAAGTATGCACTTGTTGTTGTCACGATACATATGAGCAGCCGAATTGTCGATTTCATAGGTATTATTAACGCCGTCGTACTTTGAAGCATCCTCGATACCGTAGTCCTTACAGAGCTTCTGAAGCTCACAATTTCCGCTTCTTACGCATGAGAGACATTTTCTGTCGTGTGTTGAGAGGATAAGCTCAAGCGTTTTCTTTCTTGACTCGATAACCTTGGGAGAAGCTGTAAGTATCTCCATATTGGGCGAGCAAGGATAAACGCAGCCTGCAACAAGACGGAAGCCTCTGCCCTCGTTTACCTCAGTAACGCAGATACGGCAAGCGCCTATCTCGTTGATTTCTTTCATATAGCAAAGTGTAGGAATCTCAAAACCTGCCATGTGGGCAGCCTCAAGAACCGTAGTTCCCTTGGGTACGGAGATTTCAGCACCATTAACTTTAACTGTGATATTTTCCATTAATAATTCCTCCGCTTATTTCTTGCTGATTGCCTTGAACTTACATGTAGCGATACAAGCTCCGCACTTTACGCACTTATCTTTATTGATAGCGTAAGCGGGCTTCTTCTTTCCGGGAGCGGTGTAATCCGTAACGCTGATAGCGTCTGCGGGACACTGCTTAGCGCACATTGAGCATCCGAAGCATTTGTCAGAGTCGATCTCAAAGCTGAGAAGGTCTTTACAAACACCTGCGGGACATTTCTTGTCAACAACGTGAGCGATATATTCGTCACGGAAGTAACGCAGAGTAGAAAGAACGGGGTTTGGAGCTGTCTGTCCGAGACCGCAGAGTGAGTTGGACTTAACATGATAGCAAAGCTCTTCAAGCTTGTCAATATCCTCAAGAGTACCCTTACCCTTAGTAATTTTGTCGAGTATCTCGTGCATTCTCTTAGTGCCTATACGGCAGGGAGTACATTTACCGCATGATTCGTCAACAGTAAATTCAAGGAAGAATTTAGCGATGTCGACCATACAGTTATCCTCGTCCATAACGATAAGACCGCCCGAACCCATCATAGAGCCGATGCCGATAAGGTTATCATAGTCGATCGGAATATCAAAATGCTCTGTCGGAATGCATCCGCCGGAAGGTCCGCCTGTCTGAGCAGCCTTGAACTTCTTGCCGTTGGGGATACCGCCGCCGATCTCCTCGATAACTTCGCGGAGAGTAGTACCCATTGGTATCTCTACAAGACCTGTATTCTTGATCTTGCCGCCGAGTGCGAATACCTTAGTACCCTTGGATTTTTCAGTACCCATTCCTGCGAACCATTCTGCGCCGTTGAGAATGATCTGGGGAATATTTGCATATGTTTCAACGTTATTGAGTATGGTAGGCTTCTGGAAAAGACCTTTTTCAGCAGGGAAAGGAGGTCTTGGACGGGGTTCGCCTCTGTTGCCCTCGATAGAAGTCATAAGGGCAGTTTCCTCGCCGCAAACGAAAGCTCCTGCGCCGAGACGAAGATCAATGTCGAAATCAAAGCCTGTGCCGAAAATATCTTTACCGAGCATACCTGCTTCACGTGCCTGCTTGATAGCGATGTTCAGACGCTCAACAGCGATGGGGTACTCTGCACGAACGTAGATGTAACCCTGTTTAGCTCCGATAGCGTAGCCGGCGATAGTCATAGCTTCAAGAACAACGTGAGGATCGCCCTCGAGAACGGAACGGTCCATAAATGCGCCCGGGTCGCCCTCGTCAGCGTTGCAGCAAACGTATTTCATATCAGCATCGGGAACTATATTTCTTGCAAGTTTCCACTTCATGCCTGTAGGGAAACCGCCGCCGCCTCTGCCGCGGAGACCCGAATCGAGAATAGTCTGGATAACGTCCTCGGGCGTCATTGATGTGAGAACTTTTCCGAGAGCCTTATAACCGTCTCTGCCTATGTACTCGTCAATACATTCGGGGTTAATAACGCCGCAGTTTCTGAGAGCAACACGGTGCTGCTTTTTGTAAAAATCTGTTTCTTCAAGAGCCTTGATATTGTCGCCGTCAACAGTTTCCTCGTAGAGGAATTCCTTAACGGGATTTCCGCCGATAAGGTGTTCGTCAACAATGCGCGGAATTTCTTCCACGTCAACGCGTGAATAGAAAGAACCCTCCGGATATACGATCATGATGGGTCCTCTTTCACAGAGACCGAAACAGCCTGTTTTAACGATCTGAACTTTATCAGTCAGTCCCTTTGCGGCAAATTCTTCCTCAAGCTTTGCGATTATCTTGGGAGAACCGGACGATGTACAGCCTGTACCGCCGCATACGAGGACGTGTCTTTCATATTTTGAAGAAGCGTTGCCATGAGTTCTCAGGGCGACCTCGCCCTCCATAGATTCTCTGACAGCCTTGAGTTCTTCAAGAGTCTTCATAAGTTAACCTCCTAACAGTTATGTATATTATGCAGTATATTTTTCAATTATTCTATCAACATCGTCAACTGTAAGACGTCCGTAAACATCCTCGTTAACAGTAAGAACGGGAGCAAGACCGCACGCGCCGATGCAACGGCATGCTTCGAGGGAAAATTTACCGTCGGCAGTACATTCTCCGCCTGCAATGCCGAGTTTTTCCTGAAGCTTGTCATAAATGTCGCCTGAGCCTTTAACGTAGCATGCTGTACCGAGACAAACTGAAATAGTATATTCGCCCTTGGGGTAGAGAGAGAATTGAGCATAAAAAGTTACAACGCCGTATATCTTCTCCATCGGGATTCCTGTATTGTCGGAAATAATTTTCTGCACCTCAATTGGGAGATAGCCGTAAATTTCCTGAGCTTTTTGCAGGATAGGCATAAGAGCGCCCTGAGTGTCCTTTTTCTCGGCAATAATTTCGAGAAGCTGAGCCTCCTGTTCCTTAGTACCCTTAAAAGGGACTGTAGCTTTAGCTGAATTCATATTAACAATGAACCTCCTTTAACTTGTTCCGCAGAGAATCGTTTCTGCGGCGGACGTTATGTGAAATAAATAACAATTTTACGGAAACATATTAATTTACCCACATATCTCCCTAACATTATAACACATTATCGAAAAAAATACTATCGCTTTTTTAGACTAATTCAGACTGATTTTCTTGTTGATTTTGCACAAATATATTTGTTTGAAATTGGTTAGTGTTACCTAACCCGAAAAGGGGAAAATGTTAAGGATAATTGATCGGCTTGAAAAACGGAGTGCAATTTTGTTAGATTAAAACAAATATCGAATTTACTTAAAATTAATATATTAAATCTTTCAAAAACCATTGACAAAATGTGCTTTTTATTGTATATTAGTATCAAGCAGTAAACACAAAAATATGTTAAAAAGTTAATGAAAGCTTGACTGCCTGAGATATTAGCACGTTTTGCGGCAGATAATGATTAGGAGGCAAACATGAATATTCCAAACGATCCAATAATTTTACTGAGCTATATCAACACAAAGTTAAGGGACGATTATCCAACGCTCGATGAACTTTGTGCCGACCTTCTTATATCAAAAAAAGAGCTTGAAAGCAGGCTTGAGGCTATAGGCTGTGTGTACAGCGAAGAGACAAATTCTTTTAAATGAGAGATGCACAGAGTGTATCGGAAATGTGAGGGAAAAATGAAAAAATCGTTAATTAAAACAGCGGCTGTATTTTCTGCGGCAGTGATTTCCGTATACGGCTGTTTCGGGAGCTTCGCGGGGTGCGCAGCGGAAACCGAACAAAAAGAAGTAACTATAGCTTTTGATTTCGGAGCAGATCTTTCGGAGATCGAGCCTTGGTATGGTACGGACGGCGAACTTACCGATATGACGAAATTTGAATCTTATACAGTTGAAAAAGGCAGTGTTACCGGAATTCCTGTTGGAGCGTTCAAGAGAGAGGGATATGTATTCAGCGGTTGGACTCCGGATGATTTTTACGGTTATTACTGCGGTGAAACTTACAATGTTCCTGCGGACTATGAGGGCGATACCATTACTTTCAAGGCTGTCTGGCATGACCCGCGAGATGACAGAAGCACCTATTATACATATAATGTCGTTATGGACGGCGAACCTATTGAAAGACCGGCGTGGCTGAAGGACGCTGTTCTGACCCCCGGTATGATATATGAACCGAATTATGCTTCAATTAAAATTGACGGCGCTTCATCTTACGGTCTTACCGACGGCGAACGTAATTATTATATTGGCACAAAGCTGGTCGTTACCGAGGAGGACAGAGAGTTTACGCCTATATGGAAACGTGAAATTAAGATTACGTATTTTGCAGGCGATGTTGACAGATTAAACGGAAATACGTCTGTAACTTTCACCAAAATGGAAGATGGCAGAGATGAACTTGCTACTTCCGACCGTTTTTCAAGAAACGGCTTCAATCTTGTAGGCTGGGTTTCCGATATGGACGGAAAAACTTATAAAACAGGCGAAACGATCACAATGCCCGGACATGATGTAACTTTCACGGCAGTCTGGGAGCCTAAGACTTATGTTGTGGTTTTCAAAACCGGTAACGGAGGCGCTAATAAAAAGGTATCGGGAGTGACCGATACAGCCATTGTTTGTCCGGATCCGGAGCATACTGTAAACGGAATGAGCTTTGTCGGCTGGAAGGACGATGAAGGTGTGATATATCCCGCAGGCAGCGAGTATACAATTAAAGGCGCTCTTCCCGGTTCGGGAATATCCCTGCAAGGAGTGTGGATCGAAGGCGAATTGCCGCCAGAAACTTCGGAACCGTCTACAGATGAACCTGTTAAAGTAAGCCTTTTAGGCGATGCAAATTGTGACGGAAAGTTAACTATTGCTGATTCAACTGCGATTTTGCAGTCTCTTGGAAATCCCGATAAGTACGGTCTTTCTGCTCAGGGTATGATTAATGCCGATTGCTGCGATCCGGGTAATGGAGTTCTGCCCAGCGATGCGCTTTCCATACAGAAAATAGACGCTAAAATAATCCCGGTTTTGCCGGAGATTACAAAATAATGCAAAAGGCGGTCAAATTATCATGACCGCCTTGTTTTTATTTTCCCGAACCTGTTCGAGAATTTTTCTTTGTTTTTTTTACGTTGTACATAAGCTCGTCAGCCATTTTAATTATCCTGTAGAGTGTATAACTGTCATCAACGGTTTCAACAACGCTGCCCAGACTTGCGGAAAGCTTGTAGGGTTTATTGATAATGTCGTTAATGCTTTCGATTTTAGCGTTGAATTTTTGTTCGAGAACGTCCGCAGAATCATCGTTGGCGTTTTTATCAAAGATAACGAACTCGTCTCCGCCGAATCTTGCGCATATCGCATCACTGTTACAGCATTCTTTTATAACGTTTGCAAGCTTCTTGATAGCGAAATCGCCCTCATCGTGTCCGTAATTGTCATTGATGAATTTAAGACCGTCCATGTCAATGAATGTGAGCATAATTTTTTTGCGTTCTGCAACGCAGTCCTTGAAAATTTCATCAGAGAACTTTATAAAACCGTTTCGGTTATAAATATCGCACAATGGATCGATAACATAGATTTTATTGAGTTCTGCCATAGCTTTGTTGATATGCGAGAGCTTTCGCAGGTTTTCTATCGAATTGCTTATATTCATTGAGAAGGTGTGACAGAGAAGACTGTTGATGGGAAAATCCCCGTTCGTGATGATATAGTAGCCCAAAGCCTTGTTGCGGAAGTGCAGCGGCAGGAAGTAATTGATGTTTCCGCCGCTGTTCTGCGGTACGGGGAACATTTCACTTCCGTTGAAATATTCAACGCTTTCTACTCCGTTTCTGCTCCATACGAAAGGCGCGGTCATTCTTTCGAAAACGAAATCGCCTGTGTTCACAGCGTTCCTGTTGTAGGAATCCTGCCAGTTGCTTGTAAGGCAGAGGGAAAATTGCTTGCAGTCCAATTCTTCAACAAATTCCTGAATTACGCCGAAATGCTCCTCGGAAGATTCAGTTTCGGCAAGACGCGCGGCAAGAATATTCAGTTTACGGACGTTGCTGTTTGTAATATCTATTTTGTTGTATGTAGTTTTGCGGAATTCGCTGAAATTGCCGTCTGTGTGCATGTCGCAGCCGCAGCTTTCGGTAAATACGCAGGAAGCCTCGAGTTCTTTATGAACGGGCTTTTTTCCGCTGAGCAAATCAAGGATAATATCGCACGCCATAGCTCCCATCTGAGAAAGCGGACGTTTTACCGAGGTAAGGGCGGGACAGTAATTTCTTGCGCTGTAGGTATAATCAAAGCCTGTAACGATAACGTCAAGGGGAATGCAGAAACCGTATTTTTCAAGCGTACTGATAGCCGAAAGCGCCATAGCATCGTTTGCGCATATAAATGCATCGGGCAGAGCGAGACCGGATCTCATGTATTCTTCGATTGCGTCATGACCGTCGAAGCTTCGGAATTCTCCGTAATAAATGCGTTCTTCCTCAACGGTTAAATTATTTTCAGCCATTACTTCACGGAAAGCAAGAAGTCTCTCGACTGCTTCCGGATTGGACATAGGACCTGAGATATAGTTTATGGTCTTTGCTCCGTGTTCCGTTATTACGTGGCGAACCATTTCGCGCATAGCTATAGTATTATTTATTCTTATGTTATAAAATTCGCTGATATTGTCGCAGTCGAAAACTACGGCGGGTATTCCGGAAGCTTTGATTCGGTTGGTTATCAACTCTTTCATTTCATTGTCATTAATAGTATTTGTCATAAGGATAGCGCCGTCAAATTTATTAAGGTTGGCGAGGTTGTAGATGCTGTATTCGCCGATGTCAAAAAGGCGGCTGTCTATCATGCCGCCGTAAGCGGCAAAGTAAGATACGTTAATGTTATTTTTACGTGAAAATTCGTTTATACCGACGATGATGTTGTTTTGGTACTCTTCATCAAGACCGGCAACAAATACGGCGATATTGATTACTTTTCCTAAGTTCATTGTTTTACACCTTTCGGCATTGCATGATTTACATAAAAATTTTTTTTGGATTATCATAGAAGCAATGCTGATATATTTAGCAACTTCATTATAACATATTCTCAAAAAATTTTAAAGTTTTTTCAGAAATTTATAAAAAATCGTTATATTGCACATATTGAAAAAATTTTTTTGTGCATATGTACAAAAATATATAATTAAATGTATTACTTCGTCTTTTGAGACTTTTAAATTCACTTATATATGTACTCACCTTTATTGCGCTTTGCAATAGAGTCAGGTATAGGCAGCATCGTACAAGGACGTCGGGTGTGCTTTGTGCGTTGTTGCCTTGAATTTTTCAGATTATCAAAAACTGGAGGAATGTATATGAAAAAATTAAAATCATTAATTTTAACTGCCGGTATGCTTATATCCGTTGTTTCGTGCAGTCCGGCGGAAAATAAGAAAATGCCTGCGGTAACTGTTCAGGCTGACGAGCTTTCTGAGACCGCGTACAGAAAATCGGCAGTTGAATTACCTGACGAAATAAGACAAATATATATCATCTTCGTATAATAACGGCGAAAAAATGTTCCTTTTAGGCAGGGGAGGTTCAGCGGCGTGCGTCTGGACGGCGAACGGAGATTTTACCGAGCCTGAGCCGATCGGGATGTCCGATTTTGAGATAAGTGAGATATACTCTGCTAATGTGACCGAGGATGGCAGGATAGTCGAGATGCTTGTACGCGCCGATTACGGAGATCTGCCCGAACCCGACCGCGGTTCTGAGGATTTTGATGCTGAGCTTTATGACGATTCAGCGGAATACAGCCTTGAAATATGCCTGTATGGAACGGACGGCAGTAAGCTTTCGGAAAACACGGTCACGGGTTATACGGGGACGGCAGACGGAAGTATGTTAATGGGAGAGCTTGTCTCGGACGGAAATAACATTCTTGTGCAGATTAACGGAAGTTATGAGCTTTTTACGATCGAGGGCGGTTACATCGGCGAGCTGAAAACAGACGGGGAGGAAACTGTTTCCGCTGTGGGACGTGATAAAAACGGTATTGTTTTGATTACCGAAAAGGACGGTGCAGTTTCTTTGCATAGGATAGGCGGGAACTCTGCTCAGCTTATGTCAGCCGAATTTATCTGTGAGCTGGGTGAAACCGTTAAGCAGATAACTGCCGGAACGGGCGGATATACGCTGTTTCTCCGTACAAGAAGCAGAATTTACGGAGTAAACGAAAAGGGAGAGATCTCCGCACTTTTTAATTGCAGCGCAGCGGGAGTTAACGGTGATGAAGTAAGCGGATTTTCTATGGACAGCGAGGGAAACTTTACGATTTGCGAAAGTTCCTATGCAGGAGGCAGCGTAAAAGTCAAAAAATACACTCAATGCGATCCGTCTGAGCTTGAAAATATTCCCTTGCTTGAAGTTGGAGTAAGAGAGGGCATGAATCATGACTTAAAGGAGGTTGCAGATGCTTATAATGATCTTCAAAGCGATGTAAGAGTACAGCTTACAGAGTATGAGGGATATAATGGAGAGAACGATGCAGACAGCATTTCAAAGTTTGAAAGCGACCTTATATCCGGAAATATTCCCGATGTTTTTATTACAGATTCTGCAAGCGGAAGATTTTGTGAGATAAACTTGATGCAAAAAAACGTTTTCTGTGATCTTACACAGTTTATGGAAAATGATAATAAAATTACTCCTGATAACATTTTCACTTCCGTAATGAACGTTTTGAAAAATGGCGATGAAGTACCGCTGATTCCGAGCGGCTGGACCTTAGGTATAGGATATGTTGGAAAATCGTCTGTGATAGACGAATATCTTGACGGTATTGATAAATTTGACATTGACGGTTATCTTGATTTTCTTGAAAAACTTCCGAAAGATGTGGGAGTAATGTCTTATAATGATGAGGATACGGTATTGAACCGTTTTACACGGCTTAGCTGGATGAAATGGGTAGATGTGGAAAGCGCTTCATGCAGTTTTGATTCCGATAGTTTTATTCGTTTCCTGAAATATGCAGCGGTAGGAGAGGGAAGCCTTGAAGAACAGATCTATGGAATGCAGGAAACAGATTATTTGAAAGAAATACGGCAGTATATAGACGATACTGCGCTTTTGACGATGTGTGACATAGGGAACTTCAGCAGCTATATGGATTGCATAAAGGGCAGTTTCGGAGGAGAAAAGCTTACTGTTATCGGTTTGCCGTCTACTGAGGGGAGCTGTATAGAGGTAAGATCTGCCGGTCAATACTGCGGAATTTCAGAAAGCTCGGATATGAAAGAGCAGGCTTGGGATTTTATAAAATATTTTTTTGATTCAGGTCTGGATAATACGTCTGAAGTGTGGGGATTTCCGCTGACTGTAAGCGGTTTTGAGGAAGAATATGAGCGTTTGAAAGACGGCGTTGACGATGAAGAACTCGGCAAAGGCTGGTATTATTGGGACGGAGCGGAATATATTGATTTGGGTAGCATTACCGAGGCAGACAAGAAACAACTGCTTGACTGGCTCGATGAAGCGGTTCCGCCGCAGAAGGGTATGGATAACAGCGATGATACGCCGTACAACATATATTACGAAGAGACCGATAGATTTTTTGCAGGTGAGTGTACTGCCGAAAGATGTGCTGAAATTATACAGAGCCGTATGAAAGTTTACCTTTCGGAACAATTTGGTTAAGAGTAAAGTTAAGGCAATACCGTGCGCTGTTTGTGCGGTGTTGCCTTAATATAATTCCGCAAAGTCTGACAATATAGATTGACTTTAGGAAAAAAGTGTGTTATAATAAATAAAGAAAATTTAGTTAAAAGAAGGTCTTTGTTAATGGATAGGGAACTTTATGAAAAATATGATATAATTGATGCACATGCACATATTTTCCCCGAAAAAATAGCTGAAAAGGCTACCGTAAACGTAGGAAAGTTTTATGATCTGCACATGGATAGCTGCGGAATGAGCATGAAGCTGATCGAGGGCGGAAATCATATTGGAGTATCAAAGTACCTTGTCTGCTCTACGGCAACCGTACCTCATCAGGTCAGAGCCATCAACAGCTTTATTGCGGAAGAATGCGGAAAATATCCGCAGTTTTTCGGGTTCGGCACAACGCATCCTCAGTCGGCTGATATTGAGGGCGATATTGCTCAGATAAAAGAACTGGGACTTCACGGAGTTAAGCTGCATCCCGATTTTCAGGAGTTTGACGCTGATTCTCCGGAAGCGTTTAAAATTTATGAGATGATCGAGGGCGAATTGCCGCTTCTTATTCATTGCGGCGACCCGAGATACGATTATTCCGCGCCTGCTAAGATCAGGAAAATATGCGAAAATTTCCCTAAGTTAAAATTGCAGGCAGCTCATATCGGAGGGTATCAGCGCTGGGACGAGGCAGAAGAGCTATTAACGGGATTTGAAAATCTCAGCGTTGATATTTGCAGTTCACTTGCGTTCATGACACCTGAAAAGGCGGCTGAAAGAATCAGAAAATTCGGTGTTGAAAAAAGCTTTTTCGGATGCGATTTTCCCATGTGGAATCACGAGGAGGAGCTTGAAAGATTCTTTAAACTCGGTTTTACTGAAAAAGAGAACCGCATGATACTGTCGGAAAGTTTTAAAAACTTTTATAATATATGAGAACCTGTGTTCAGAGGGTAGATTTGAATAGGGTATGTTGACACTACCGCTCAACGCCCGTCTTACAGACATCTTTTCCGTCTTTCTTCGTTAAAAATCCTTGCCATACGACAGTATGCCTGCGGATCCTTGCCTTGAAATACGAAAAATATACCTGCAGTCCGAGCGTTTCGGATAGTGTAAAAACACCCAAAATCAACCGCAGTATGCTCTGCGGCTGATTGCGTCTGCTAATACGGAGCAATTATAATTAACTGCGGAGGTTTGAAAAATGAATATCGGCATTGACTGTGACGGAGTGCTGACGGATATGTCGGAATATATTTTACGTTACGGAGAAAAATTATTTGGACATAAAGCGTCAAATCCTGATGCGCTTGATATTACGGATATTTTTAACTGCACAAAAATACAGGAAACTTTTTTCGGTCTGAGATATTTTTTAAAATACTGTAAAAAATGGCCTCCGAGGAAATATGCTTCATCTGCGGTGAAAGAACTGAAAAAAGACGGTCACAAGGTTTTTCAGATCACAGCAAGGAAATTTACTTCCGGAAACGGACCTTTAGGTGCAGTAAGCCGTTATATATATAAAAGTTGGCTGAAAGACCACAATTTTGAATTTGACGGCATTTTTTACTGTTCCGAAAGCAGAGGTCCTGCGGATAAGCTGAGGGGAGTACGTCGTTTTTCGGCGGATGTCATGATTGACGATCGTCCCGATGTTGCTGTGTATCTTGCGGAAAAGGGTGTCAGAGTCTTTCTTTTTGACACGAGATACAACAGAAAAGTCAGTCACAGAAATATAACAAGAGTTTGCGATTGGAAAGATATTTATAGGAAAATTTCCGAAATCGCTGTTATTGCTTAGAGCAAGGACATATACTCCCCTTTATTGCATTTTGCAATAGAGGGGAGTATAATTCGTATGTCACAAAAGATGATTAATGCATACTATCATATGGTGAGCAGTATGACACAGAAAGGAAGCTCGGCATTTGGCATTAATCATAAATTATATCAGACCTGTTCTGAAACCGCCGAAGCACTGCCTGACTTGTCTTTTTTGTGTCATGCTTTGCCAATTTCCCTTGAAATACATACAGTATTCCTGCGGAAAATTGACTTTGCCTGACACAAAAAATCCTGTGTCATTCGGAACTTCTATGGTTTTAGAACAGGTCTATTTAAGCTCATTCAGCATTTTTGTATCTGCTTCAACGGAAATTCCCGATGTAGTCAGCATATCTCCTGTTATTGCGGCGTTTGCTCCCGATTTAAATGCAGTTCTGCCTTTATCGCTCAGAAGTCCGCGTCCTCCCGCAAGCCGTATGTCCGCAGTCGGAATGATAAATCTGAAAATAGCTGTTGTCCGTAATATATCCTCATATGAAATTCCGGGCATATTTTCCATAGGAGTTTTTTCTATCGGATTCAATATATTTATCGGAACGGAAACAGCTCCGATTTCCGACAGGGTCAGGGCCATGTCCAGTCTGTCTTCCCATGTTTCACCCATTCCGATTATTCCTCCGGAGCATATTTCCAGTTTTTGTTTTTGGGCGCGCTTTATACAGTCAAGCTTGTCTTCAAATGTATGCGTTGAACATATGTACGGGAAATACCTGCGTGACGTCTCGATATTGCAGTGGTATCTTGTAACGCCGGCTTCGCGAAGCTTACTGAACTGTTCTTCGGTAAGCAGTCCGTGAGAAGCGCATAGCTTCATATTGCTTTTTTGTTTCATAAGCCGATATGCCGTCAATGCCCTGCAAAAATCATTTTCTTTGAGTGTTCTGCCCGCTGTAACGACAGAGAAGCGTTTCACTCCCTTTTGTTCATTGTAAACACATTCTTTCAGTATTTCTTTTTCGGAAAGAAATTCATAAACTCTTACTTCAGTATCATGACAAGCAGACTGTGCGCAGAATTTGCAGTCCTCCGAGCATTTTCCGCTTTTTCCGTTGATTATGCTGCAAAGCTCCGCTTGCTTTCCGCAGAAATGATACCTTATTTTATCAGCTTCATATGTAAGCTCGGTTAAGTCGGCTGCAAGCAGGAAAGAAATATCCTCGCCTCTTTTCAGCCGTCTGCCGCAAATAATCTCATCGGCAAGCTTCGGTATGTTCATTAACGTTCATCCTTTCCAAAACAGGCATAAGCCGTTTTCCTAATATTGCAGTAAATATGCACAGTACGACATCTCCGGGGAACGGCATAAGGCAGTGATAAACTACAGTTATGGCGTTTGCTTCCGAATTCATGTACAGACATGTTATAACGCAGTTGTAAACTGTTCCGAGCAGAAAAATTGGCAGCATTCCTGTCAGACAGCCGATGATCAGCCGTTTTAAGGTCGGTTTTCCGCTGTGGCATATTATTCCTGTAACATATGCGCCGATAATAAATCCCAAAAGAAAACCAAAAGTAGGCTGAAGCACATAATGGAATCCTCCGCCGCCCGTAAAGATCGGAACTCCCGCAAGTCCTAAAAGAACATAAATTCCAACGCTTGCAGCTCCGTTTTTTCCTCCTAAAACTACGCCTGCCAATGTTGTAAAAAGTATTTGCAGGGTAATTGGACAAATAGGCGTTGGGATTTTTATAAAAGCTCCTACCGCGGTTAATGCTGCAAAAATTGAGATTAAAATTAAATTTTTAAGTTTCATAAGAATTTCCTCCTTTATTCTCATTATATCACACGTTTTTTTGTTTGTCAACTATTTTCATAAAAATAGTTGACGTTAAGGGCGCGAAAATTTTCTGCATCTGAAAAATCTTCGATGTCGAATTTTCAGAGAGGCTTGACTAATTAATCTGTATATGTTATAATGACAATAAAAAAGAGAAAGTTTAAAAGCATCGGTCAACTGTATTTTATGAAACGGTTTAAATTCAAATAATAAAATATGTTGTGGAGGATTATAGTATGCACAAGCAGCATAAAATTACACATTTTTTGAGAAGCAGTATGATGTTGGTCGGTATTTTGTGTATTGGTATTTTTGTTTTTATAACGCTTTATATGAATACGCAAAATGAGAAAACCATAAATCAGATAGGCAGTATTTACATGGAAGGCATGAATAAGAGGATTTCCAAACATTTTTATACAATGATAGATCTGCGTTTGACACAGCTCGATACACTTGTTAACGCTATTCCGGCAAAAGAACATGAAGATAGTCGGGAAGTTCGCGAATGGCTGGAAGAAAATGGAAAAATGCGAGATTTGGAAGCGCTCGCATATTATTTTGAAGACGGCAGCGTTGAAATGATATACGGTACACAGGTGAAATTTGTCAATGAAAAAAATTTTCTTGATTCCATGAAAAATAAAGAAAGATATGTTTCGGCAGGTACTAATGTAAACGGAGAACCGTCTGCGATAATCGGCACTCCGGTTGAAATCAAAATGCAGGACGGAAGAAAGAGTATCGCTATAGTAGGAAAAATGCAGATGGAATATATCAGCAATGCGCTGTCGCTGGAAGATGAAGATTCTATTTTGTATTCTTTTGTAATACGCAAGGACGGAAGTTTCGTTATACGTACTGCTGGAGCTTTCAGAGAAAGTTATTTTGATCGTGCAAGAGAACGTTATAGCAATATATTAGGAAAAAAAGACGTTGAGCAGTTTATATCGGAACTACAGCAGTCAATGGAAAAAAGCGAAGATTATTCTGTTATGCTTAAAATGAATGGCGAGCGTCATCAAATGTACTGCTCAGACTTGCCTTTATCCGAGTGGTATCTGATTACGATAATGCCATATGGAACGCTTAATGAAGTGGTAGAACAGCAGGGAAAAATGTCCCTTGTAATATTCCTGATAAGCTGTGCTTTGCTTTTGGGTGTATTGATTTTAGTATTTATTAAATATTTCAATCTCAACAGAATGCAGCTTCAGGAATTGGAGGCTGCAAAGAGTGCAGCGGAGGATGCCAATAAATCAAAAAGCGAATTTCTGTCCAACATGAGCCATGATATACGTACCCCCATGAATGCTATTGTCGGAATGACGGCTATAGCCATGACAAACATCAATGATAAAGAACGTATTGAAAACTGCCTGAAAAAAATAGGTATGTCGAGCAAGCATTTGCTGGGACTTATCAATGATGTGCTTGATATGTCCAAAATAGAAAGCGGTAAAATGACATTGAATGTGGAGCTTGTTTCTTTGCGTGACGTAATGGATAGCCTCGTTGGTATTGTACAACCTCAGATAAAAGCAAAGAAGCAAAAGTTCGATGTGTTTATTTATGACATTACATGTGAAAATGTTTTGTGCGACAGCGTTCGTCTTAATCAGATACTTTTAAATCTGTTATCAAATGCAATTAAATTTACTCCCGAGGGCGGCTCCATTGAAGTAGCGCTGCATGAAAGCGAATCGCCTAAGGGCGATGATTACGTTCGTATACTGTTGAGGGTAAAAGATACCGGAATAGGCATGTCGAAAGAATTTCTTGCGAATATTTTTGATTCGTTTACCCGTGAAGATAATAAGCGTGTACAGAAAACCGAGGGAACCGGTCTTGGCATGGCGATTACAAAATATATTGTAGATGCAATGGGCGGCGAGATCAAGGTAGAAAGCGCTCAGGGCGCTGGAACTGAATTTAACGTTACCCTCGATTTTGAGCGTACGTCCGAGCAGGAAAAGGATATGATACTTCCCGGCTTTACAATGCTGGTAGTGGACGATGATCAGCAGCTCTGCGAAAGCGCGGTAGCTTCGCTAAGCTCAATGGGTATACATGCCGACTGGACATTGGACGGTGAAAGTGCGGTTCAAATGGTAAGTCATCAGCATAGCGTTCATAATGATTATCAGATCATTCTGCTTGATCTGAGACTTCCGGGCATGAGCGGAATAGAAACTGCAAAGGAAATACGAAAACAGCTTGGCAACGATGTTCCGATATTGCTTATATCCGCTTATGATTTCAGTGAAGTGGAAGCCGAAGCTCGTGAAGCGGGCATAAGCGGATTTTTGTCTAAACCTCTGTTTAAATCTACCCTGTACTATGGTTTGAAGTCATATATTGATTCTCCCGAGACTGTATCTTTACCGGAGAAAAAAGAAATTGATTTCACCGGAAAGCATGTTCTTCTGGCAGAGGATAATGAGCTTAACTGGGAAATTGCAAGCGAATTACTGAAGGAATTGGGTCTGGAGCTGGATTGGGCGGAAAATGGACAGATCTGTGCGGATATGTTCCAAAACTCTCCCGTTGGCTATTATAACGCAATTCTTATGGATATTCGTATGCCGATCAAGAACGGTTACGAAGCAACGGATATGATACGCGCTATGGATCGTCCTGACGCTTCTCTGCCGATTATTGCCATGACGGCAGACGCTTTTGCTGAGGATAAACGCAAATGCATGGAGCATGGTATTAACGCTCATGTAGCCAAACCTATTGATATTAAGGAGATTTCTCATTTACTTAACAGTTTCTTTGAAAAACAGAAATAAATGCTGTTCAGACGGATTAAAAAAGAAAAATAATGTTGCTCCCCTGACCGAATCTTTAAGATTTGATCGGGGGAGCAATAATATTTGCGATTATTTATCGTATGATTCAACGCCTTTCATGTAGAGCCTGCATGAAATAATAAAGGAAATTAAGTAACTTCCTATTACGGCGAATGGGATGATTTTCTTGACAGTGCCAATCTTCTTGGAATATCCGCCCGACACAAGGTTCTCGATAAATTCGAATAAACCGTCAAAAAAGCTGTCGCTGTTCAATGAAATTGGTCCAAAAAGAAAGTATATCATAATTATTACGAAAGCTCCCATAATTACAGACAGCTTGACCGCTGAGCCTCTTTTGACGCCGAATCGTATGCAGAAAGGCAAATCAATGGATTTCAGGAAAATTTCAATATAAAAGAAATACGCTATTATTTTGTACATGTCTGTAATTTCTTCGCCTGTTGATTTTTTTATGGCAAAATTCAGTAAGGCGCTTGTTATAGTCAGCAGTATAACGGAAATTCCCGAGGTCATAAAGATTCCGGCGTATTTTGCAAATACCTGACCCTTTACGCCTTTTGGAGTTGAAGCCGAAAAGTATGCCCATTTTTTTATTTCGTCTCCTGATAGAAATGAAAATGTCATCATATCCAACATCATTAATCCGATCATGAGAGACAGTATTTTTATGAGGATTCCGGAGTTCGCATATTCTGTGAATGAATTTACGACAGAATAATCGCTGCTGTCATCCATCGGTATAAACGCCGGAATAAGAAAAAACAACGATGGTATAAGCATGGATAACAGTATGTTCAATTTATTTTGGCAAAACTCCTTGTATAACAAACCTTTCATTATTTGTACCTCCTTTTCAGCAGGTGTGCATTAACAAAGTATCCTGCTGCCGTAAATACAATTATACATGGCAGGATAAAAGCGCCGAAGCGTTCAAGCAGCAGTTTGCCTAATTCCCGCAAAGAAGCAATGTCGGGCGCGTTTTTGTTTGTTGTAGCGGCGAAATACGGAAACAGCTTCTCGCTGTTCTTTATGTATAGAAAACAGATCAATGTCAGAAGTATAGGTATTAAAATCTGAGGAATTATAACCAGATTGGCTTCTTTTTCTGTCCTTGCCCATGCAAGGTAAGCTGTGGTAAAAAAATCGGATAATATAAAGTATAACATAATCAGAAGGTATATTTTGACGCTCAACCGATAGTCGAATTTTATGCCCGTAATTACGGTAAGGAGAAGTCCGTTTGCAATAGATGCAGTAAAGCTTATTATAATTCCCGACACCTTTAAAATCAGCTTTGTCAGCGCGATTTCTTTTTCGGTTACGGGCAAAGTGTATCCGTATATCTGCCATTTGCTTTTTACATCTGAGAAAGCCGTTCCGTTGTCGCTGATAAACGTACTCCAAATGAAAGCCAAAAGATAATTAAAGATGCAGTATATTGTTTTTTTTGTGCCTTCAAAAGCTTCGCTGCCGATTTCCTCAGATAAATCGGCAAGATTTCCAAATTCCATGCTCATAAGGATAAGCCAGCCAAAAACTGAAACAGCAGTGGCAGACAGCAATGAGGAAATATAATGTTTTTTGGAGATAACAAGATCTCTGTAAATTAAAGATCGAATTTTTTTCATAAAAGCTCACCGCCACTCTTTTTTATTTCTGTTTACGTAGTAGACCATGATCTCATCAAGCGGAGCGCGGTCGATGATAAGTCCTGAATATTTACGGCTCATTTCCGATTTATCAGAGATCATTACATCCGCGCCGAAGTCGCTGAGACGTGCGCTTATAAAGTCCGCAGGGTCGATATTTTTGTAATCGTTTTTGCTGCACTTTATAATTCCGTGGCTTTCCAGAATATCGTCCTTGTAGCCGCTTAAAAGTATCTGTCCTCTGTCTATAAAAGTAATGCTGTCGGCTATTTTTTCGAGGTCGCCGGTGATATGGCTGCTCATGAGGATACTGTGTTTTTCGTCCTGCAAATATTCAAGAAATATATCGAGTATTTCATTTCTTACTACAGGGTCAAGACCCGTAGTAGCTTCGTCCATAACGAGCAGTTCAGCTTTATGCGACAAAGCGCAGGCGATTTGCAGCTTCATTTTCATACCCTTGGAAAACTGTCCTATTTTCTTTTTTCTCGGCAGCTGAAAGCGATCGAGATAATTTGTGTATGTTTCGTTGTCCCAGTTTTTATAAATTCCTCTGAATATTTTTGACATCTGATTGGCGTTGAAAATATCGTGAAAGGGCAGTTCATCGAAAACGACAGCAATACGTTCCTTTATTTCGCGTTCCGATTTGATATGGTCAAGCCCGAGAAGCTTTATTTCGCCCCCGTCAATTTTTATGAGGTTAAGCATACTGCGTATCGTTGTGGTCTTGCCGGCTCCGTTCTGTCCGATAAATCCCATAATACTGCCTTTTGGTACATTGAAGCTGATATTTTTCAGCGTGAAGCCATCGTATTTTTTTGTAACGTCTTTCAATTCAAGTGCGTTTTCGTAATTATCGTTCATTACTGACCTCCATATACTATTTCTAAAATTTCATGAAGTTCGTTAAGCTCGATACCGCATAGCTTGGCTTTATCGCAGATATTTGAAAACATATCTTCTATAAAGCGGAGCTGCTCCTCGCGGAAAATTTCGGCGTTTTGAGCCTTAACAAAGCTTCCTTTGCCTGTGTAGGATTCGATGAAGCCATTGCGCTCCAGTTCTTCATAAGCTCTTTTAGTGGTTATGACGCTGATTCTTAGCTGCTGAGCAAGATTTCTCATTGAGGGAAGGGCGTCCCCTTCCTGTAATCTGCCGTCAAGAATCATTGTCTTGATTTGGGAGCTTATCTGATTATAAATAGGTTCCCCCGAAGAATTGCTGATTATAATATCCATAGGTGTGCACTCCTGTGATAAAATATAATGTATATATGCTATATATACATTATACACGCGTATATACAATTTGTCAAGGGGTTTTTGAAAAAAAGTAAAAAAACACTGCACAAATTCTGTGCAGTGTCAGTCTGTCGAAAAAGTCAAGCAAACGCTTGGCTTTTTTTCATGGATATGGTATAATAGAGAAAAG
>CAJTYV010000012.1 GCA_910584195.1 uncultured Ruminococcus sp.
AATTTATTTGTATTTTGCGTGTCACTTTTTTGCGTTTTGCGTGGCAAGCCACAATGAGAAGCAGTTGGCTCAAATTCCTTTTACAAATAATAATGTGATGGAGTCTGCGGAAAATATTCCGAAAACAGAATTTGATAACACAGAAACCAAAGTGAATGTTATTCAACTGTTAAAAAAATTTGCAGAAAAGAAATCCGGCAGTTGCAGTGAAGACGCAAAAACACTTCTGAAGTTTATAGAAAACGGCAAATTTCAGATGACTTCAGCTGATCTTGCAGATGCTATGGGAATCAAAAAGAAAATTGCTCAGTATACACTTCGATGCTTTAACGCTGAAAAAATTCTGTATGCATCTGACGTTATTAAAACGAAAAAATTATACTGTTTCTCCTTTTCAAAAAATCGGAGAACCAAACATTACATGAGTCAAAAGGCGTTAACAGAATACGAAATTATCTAAAAGATACAATTGATCACAGCAAATCTCAAATACAAACTGAAATTGCAGTATTATTAATGAAATATCTTTCAAGATATCGTACAGAATTTTCTTCCTACGATCTGAGCAGTAATCTGAATATCTCACGAAAATCAGCAAACAACATTCTCCAATTGCTGCAAAACAATAGGATCGTAGAGTTTGTTCGCAGAGAGAATCTCTATAACATCTATGGGTTCTGCTTTGATTCAGATGAAAGTACTTCGTATGAAAAAGATACTCCGGCTACAGAATTCCCAGAATATTCACAAGAAATATCCGATCTCATTCTTAAACTTCAAAGTTCAGGAAATTCCCTCAAGGACAAGCGTTTAGATAAGATTTTTCAAAGATGTCTGAAAAAGGGGTTTGTTACAGTCGAAGATTATGAAGCAATCGGAGAAAGCTCCAAGATGACATCCGATATGAATTTTGCAAAACAACTTGGACTGGTTGATCGAGTAGCAGCCGGACATTACAAAATTCAGCATGATTTAGACACCTCACACATGCAAATGGAAAATAATATGAAAAACACCCTTTCAGCCTTATATGACATCTTCGGTGATAACGCATTTTCCGTTGAAATGGTAATTGCAAAGCTTGATTACAGCTCATCATATGTAAGTAGTAATGTTTTTAAAGCAGGCAATTTATTTAGGTTTTTGCTTTTCAATAGATATTGAACTAACAAAATCATTAGTCTCAAAAATTATAATCTCATTTTTCAGAATAGTTGTATTGATAGCCTTAGCACGAACAATGCCGATGATATGGTGCATATCGAAAAGCATAGAAGTTTCAGTAAAGTCAATGCGAAACATCAGATTGCATATCTTTTAGAGAAAGGTCATGCTAAGCGAAATGGCGGTCGTATAGCTGGAAAACCGCATATCGATCCTGTTGAAGAAAACGGTGCGGACATGCTTGAATCTCTCATCAAAAAGGAGCTTTCATGAATTACGAAGCAATCAATTTGAATCCCATAGGGGATTCATCGAAATGAATTTACCAGCGATACGCCTGACACGGCGTCTTCGCCTACAAAGCCAATTACAAATACATCCGCAATACCAACGAGAAGCTGCTCTAAATGTGGCTTGCCACGCAAAATACAAATAAATTTACTTTGAGTAAAAAAAACGGCTCTTGAAAAAATTCAAGAGCCGAATTTATTCACAGAGTTAAAATATCTGAAATCTCACAGCGAAGAACGCCGCAAATGTCATACAGGAGCTTAAGCTTTATCCACTACACGTTTGAGGTCGAAACACAATAAATTTAAACGAAAATCCCATAAGCTTACACTTACGGGTACTATATATAACTTATTTCTTCGTTAAGAATAACTGGCACCATGGTTTTATACTATAAATTTTCGAATTCCAAGCAGCAAAAAAGCCCGATTATTCGAGCTTTTTTTTAGTGGACAGCTATTTAGTCTCACCAATATAGTTGGGGCAGCGGGATTTGAACCCACGCAGTGACAGAGTCAAAGTCTGTTGCCTTACCGCTTGGCTATACCCCATTATAAAAACATAAAGTAGTTTTAATATCAATATAGAAAAAAGCCCGACACGTTCGGACTTTTTTCTAACATGGAGGCGCCACCCAGATTTGAACTGGGGATCAGGGTGTTGCAGACCCACGCCTTACCACTTGGCTATAGCGCCATGCTGGAGCGGATTACGAGGCTCGAACTCGCTACCTCCACCTTGGCAAGGTGGCACTCTACCAGATGAGCTAAATCCGCATTGGCGACCCGGATGAGGCTCGAACTCACGACCTCTAGCGTGACAGGCTAGCGTTCTAACCAACTGAACTACCGGGCCATTGGTGGGGACTACAGGGCTCGAACCTGTGACCCTCTGCTTGTAAGGCAGATGCTCTCCCAGCTGAGCTAAACCCCCACTATGCCGTCTTCGTCATGCTTACCACTGACGACTTAATTATTATATCACAATTTTTTTGATCTGTCAACCCTTTTTTGAAAATTTTTTCAAAAAATTTTTTTCACCTTTTAAAAATACTTGTGACCCTTTGCACATACCCATGAGGTCCCAGCTTTAAGCACAATCTCAGTACCTTCAAAGCCCGCTTCCGTTAACAGTGTACGGAACTCAGTAGGAGTGGGATTAAACAGATTATATTTCTCAATATTTTTTATAGCATCATCTGACAATTCAGAAGCGCCGTGAATATCCGCAACTATCATAAAAGTACCGTTTTTTTCAAGCACACGACGCACTTCACGAAGATTTTCCGTACTTCTTCCCCAGAAGTAAAAACTTTCGATAGTGTAAATAACATCAAAGCTGTTATCGGGAAACGGCAGTGAATCCACTGAAGCTTTTATGATATTCATTTTCCCTGAATTCACGTCATTCATATTATTCTGTCGGCTTAATTCCACAGAAACTTCAGAATAATCAACTCCCGTCAGTTTCCCCGACAAAATACGTCCGGATATTTTTTTAAGAGCGTCACCGCCGCCGCATCCTATATCAAGGATTCGTTCCGAACCGTTCAATTTAATCGTATTAAACGCCCATTCGGTAACGCTGCTATGCGATTTCCCCATTCTTCTGAGCATTTCTTTTCCCGCTTTTCCATTCGGTTTTGCCGGATTTCCAAGCTCTGTAACCGATAATTCATTTTTTTCTGTACTCATGTTTTTGCCTCTCATCATTAATATTATATGCCTGCATTTTAAATTATGTGACAACTTTTCAAAAATCTTGTTTTCTTCATTTCTTTAAAACAACACCGCGCAAAGATTATGCCGGAAATACACAATCAATTTTTCTGTCAGATCGCATAAAAACAACGCGCGCATTATGTAAGATAACAGAAACAGCGCAGGCAGTTTCAGTGCAAAGCCGTCCAGAAAGACAGTGTTGCCTTAAAATACTCATAATCAACAGGTAAAGGAGGACAATGTCCTCCTTGCCTTCCGCAACCTATTCAGAAAATGCAGTTTCATATATTACGTCGTAATTCGAATTAAAATCAACTATAAGTGCGTCTCCGCTGGCCGTATATTCACCATAGTATGTACCTTCTGCCGGAATTTGCAGCTGCTGTTTGTCATATCCGAGGAGAAAAGGCGCTCTTAGTGACAAGGCGTACAGCTTGCCGGTTGACATATTTGTTGTAACTCCGGGAAGTACGCTGGAAGAAAGCTTCGGCATCAAAGAAGGATTAACTGATTTCAGCTTGTTCATTACAAGTTCCATGACTCGCCTTTGACGCTCGGTACGTTCAAAATCGGCATTGCCTATATATCTTATACGTGCGTATGAAAGAGCTTGTTTCCCATTGAGATGAATGTCTCCGCCGCTTTTAAGCAGGTCATCCAAAACGCCATCGCCCATAATCTCGTTGACTTCCGCCTGAAGAATAGTATTGATCTCCTGTGCTTCGGCATCAGATATATCAACGTCAATTCCTCCTACGGCATCTACAATATTTGCAAAAGAAACAAAATTCACAGAAATATAGTCGTCAATAGCAATACCGAAATTATGCTCGATAGTATCCATAAGCAGCTCGGGACCGCCGTATGAATATGACGCGTTGAGCTTATCCCAACCATAATCAGGAATTTCCACATAACAGTCGCGCATAAAAGAAATAAGACTTATTTTATCAGTTTTGCTGTTCAGCGATGCAAGCATCATAGTATCCGATCGGCCTCGTTCATCAGAAGTTCTTCCGTCCGTCCCTATAAGAAGCACATTTGTAACATAGCTGCATGAAAGAGCATCGCTTCGGCGGCTGCGTCCTGACGTATCGACATGCTCCATTTTCTTGATAAGGCTAATTGCAGTACAGGAATAAATACCAAAAAGAAGCAGAAAAAGAATGATCAGAGTTGTTAAGAACCTGCCTATCAGGGATTTCCGTCTCGGTTTTCTATTATTTTTTTTAGACTTGTTTTTTTTCTTGCTGCCGTCCGAAGAGCGTTTTTGCGGCTCATGAGGATATGGATACGGCGGAGGCTGATTAGGATATGGCTGTCCCTGATAAGGCTCGCGATAATGTGGATCACCGTAATGCGGTTCACTGTAATACGGCTCTCTTACATAGCCGCCGTTATAATATTGGTTATTCTGATATTGCTGCGGTTGTCTCGGCGGAACACCTTGCTGCTGCCTCGGCTGCTGAGGTCTTGAAGGAACTCCGGGTCTTTGGGGACTCCCCCCTTGCTGCCGCCTTGGCTGATTCGCTTGCCGAGGACTTTGCGGGCGATCAGGAATTTGCCTTTGAAGAGGTCTTACAGGCTGAGAATTCTGCTGCGGCGCTGAGGTCGGTCTGACGTTTTCCCCCTGCTCTGCACGATAATGTCCGTAAGGACCTCCCGAAGTCGGCGGTATATATATGGTATTTGTATTTTGATTGTCTGAATTGTTTCTGTCCGACATAACTGTTAGATCTCCTTATTTTGAGTATAACCGTTTACTTTCCGGTCTTGCTGCCTGCCGCAAAGCAGGTTATTATAGTACATATAAGATTATATATTGCCATAGCGGTAGCCGACATATAAATATAATTAGATTCAAACGCTTTTGAAAGTATAAGAAGCATTGCAAGTCCAAATCCCAGCAAAATAGAAGCTGTCTGGAATATCAAGGCTATTATCGCAGACGTATGAATGCTTTTTATGCCGAGTATAAGCTGTGCCATAGAACTGAACTTGCCCGTACATGCCATAGAAGCGCTTATTCTCACCGTCTTTCTTGTTTCCGCATCAAAATCTTCGTGCAGCTTTTTCGGCAGAACCTTGACCATATCCTTGGGGATTTTATATACCGAGGCTATCTTATCGGCGCTAACGAAGCAATCAGTGGATTTGACGATAATACACACCTTTTTTCTGACAAGCCGTTCGATCCACTTTTTCACGCCTCTGTCGGAAATGATGTCTACTACGAACATAGCAGCCAAGTTTCCGGAAATGGACAGATATATCGGCTCATGCCCCTTTGAGTATTCCGCTTCACGGGATTTTGTAGGCAGACCTTCGATATTGTGGGATTCCATAAGCTCACGGCTGCCAAGAAGAACACGTCTGTTGCTTATCCAGCCGCACAATCCCATTCCGTCCTCGTATGAAAAGTTTTCAATAGGATAAAGAAGTTCCTCCTTACCGTCGATAACGTCTGTGAAAAGCTGCTGCATAAGGCTGCCGCCACGATACGTAAGACTTGCGGCATCAAGAAACGCCTCGTCAAGTTTAGTATTGGAAAAAACCTTTATTCCGCCGAGACGCACCGTTCCGGCAGGAAACAGATCGTCCGCCGAAGCAAGAACGGAATTTGCATCGTAAAGATCGTCAACACTTTGATAGCCAAGAAGAATGCCATTGTTTTTCAAAGTTTCCTTTGATATTTTTTCAAGAGGTATATTTGCCGCAAACGGCAGCGCAAGACACGAACATGCGCATATCAGCATTGAAAAAACAGACATTCCGAAAATAAACGCCTCCATGGAAAGCAAAGTCCCCATACGTACAAACGTCAGGCAAACCGCAGTAACGAGTGAAACTCCCAGACATAAGGGCGCGGCTTTTCTGCAAAAACTGTCAGTAATATCCGCAGAGTAAGTATAGCGAAGAAAGTCCGTAAGAAAGTCGGTAGGCCTCATGGCAGCAAGTATCGGAAAATCCCCCAAAGTACCGTGAGTAAGACGTTCCGCACGTTCTTCATCCTTTACATATACGACAGCATGACGGTCAAAGCTTTGCGAAGCAAACTTAAAATTACGTCTTGCTCGTCTGAGTATCAGCAGTTTACCTATCGCATTGGTAAGCAGCGCCAGAATTCCTACAGGCATGTAAATATGTATCAGTTCAGCTCCTGCCATATCGGTTCTCAAAAAAGCTGTAATAAGCGATATAAAACACGCGGATGCCGTTATTGCAGTCATTGAATCGCTGTCCGCTTTCAGCTTCACAAGATTTTTAAATCCCTTTGCAATAACCGGAAGCGAATAGAAAAGAGAAATCATTCCTAAAAGGACATGCGCAATAAGGTAAGTATGAATATGAGTTATGCTCAGAAAGCTTACGATAGGAAAGCCGAAACGGCTGCATATAGTAATATACAAGCTTAAGAACGCTGTCATTGCAAGAACAGCCACCCTTGTTTTGAGTATTCCCGTAAGCTCATAAATATCGCGACCAACGTCCTGAACATCGCCGTAGTAATTAAAATCAACAATACGCTTTGTACGCTTGTCTTTCATTTTTCGGCGAGCGTATTCCTCGGCGGTTTCGGAAACTCTCACATTTATTGTTTCCGATGAAATGCCGCGTATACTGCCGGAATCGCTTCCCTTTGGAGCAGTTTCGATTTGGCGCGTAGCCTCCAATGCTTCCGGGGACGGTACAATATCAGTTATATACTTACGGTTTTCAGGCGCCTCCGCTTCATTGATTATCTCATCTCTGCTGCGTTTTTTCTTTTTCACCTCGGGCGGAATATACATGTACTCTCCCGACGGCTTTTCTTTTGAATAGGTTTTTTTTGTTTTTTCTTTGGCGAACCAGTTCTTCTTCCGCTTTTTTTTCTCCGCTTCCCTTGCCCTCGTTGATTCAGACATGGGACGTATTTTCGGAGAACCGTCCGTAATATTTCCTTCGGGGCGCATATCAGCAGGATGAGCAGAGCGTACCTCTCTGATACCGTCCTCGTCCGCAACAGCAGCCGTTTTTCTTGAAAGTTCTTCCGGAGTTATCTCGTTAGCAGGAATTCCCTTTACTTCATCACTGTCAAAAAGCTCGTTTTTTTCATGCGAAACGGCTTTCGGTATCTTAGCGGAGGTTTTTACCGGATCCGGAAGAGTGGAATTTATTATCTTTTGCGCATCCACCCTGCCTACATGAGCGGTGGAACCATCGTTCGGGTCTGTCTTGTATTCGTCTAAAATGTCCTCTAAGGACAGCTTTGTATCTGCCACGTTAATTCACCTTAGTTTTCCTTTCTTCGCTGCCGTAGAATTTCGTACATAAATATTCCCGCAGCCACAGAAGCGTTAAGGGAATTTATTTTTCCCATCATGGGAAGTCTTATCATAAAATCGCATTTTTCTCTTATAATACGGCTTATTCCAAATCCCTCCGAACCTATAACAAGACCGCAGCTTCCGGTGAGATCTGTTTCGCAGTAATTGCTGCCTGCCGCATCCGTACCATATATCCACACGCCTTTTTCTTTAAGTTTGTCTATAGCGGCTGCAAGATTGGAAACTCTTGCTACAGGAACGTAGCTTGCCGCACCTGCGGATGTTTTAAAAACAGTTGCGTTAAGTCCGGCGCTTCTGCGTTTGGGAATGATAACTCCGTCCGCACCAGAGGTTTCGGCAGTACGGATTATCGCCCCAAGATTGTGAGGATCTTCAATTTCATCGCATATTATAATGAATGGCTTTGTTCCTTTTTTTTCGGAAACTTCAAGAATATCCTCGATTGAAACATATTCTCCGCATGCTCCGGCAGCAGCAACGCCCTGATGTGAAGCCCCCCCTGAAAGCTTGCTGAGCTTTTCACTTCTGACATCTTTTACGGGAATTCCCTTTTCCTTGGCGAGCCTTCGGATAACGCTGAGACTGCCTCCGTTTCCGTCCATGTATATTATATCGAGAGCTGTTCCCGATTTAAGAGCCTCTATGACAGGATTGCGCCCGCAAATCACATCGGAGGCATTTTCACTTTTTTTATCTTTTATATTTTTATCCATTTTGTTCTCCTTTTGAGGTATACGCATATGTGTATTAATTATACCATTTCCGTCAAGAAAATACAAGAGTAAAATTACGAATTCACGTAAATTTTTATAGAAAATTTCAGAAAATAATTTGACGTTATTTTGGACAATATCATCTTTTATCAAAAAAATCTGCGGAAATCAATTTTTATATTGACGAAATCAAAATAAAATGGTAAAATAAAAAAGACGCAAGTCGACATTGACAAAATACGCAAAACAGCGCCGACAAACATGAAAGGGGAAATCTATGAATTATCAGATAATCGGAAATACCGTTCCTGCCGTTGAAGTGACTCTCAACGCCGGAGAATCCATGTATACGCAGTCCGGCGGAATGATATGGCAGACAAGCGGAATAAACATGTCCACTAATGCAAGAGGAGGACTTGGACGAAGTCTCGGCAGAATGTTTACAGGAGAATCTATCTTCATGGCAAACTACACATCTCAGACAAACGGAGCGAAAATAGCTTTTGGAGCCACCTGCCCCGGTTCTATCGTTCCGGTCGATATTTCACGCGGCGAGCTTATCGTGCAGAAAGGCGCGTTTCTCTGCGCTGAACAAACAGTGGATCTGAAAGCGACTTTTACAAAGAAATTCACTGCCGGTCTTTTCGGCGGCGAAGGATTTATCCTGCAAAGACTCTTCGGCTACGGAATGGCTTTTCTGGAAGTTGACGGCGATATGGTCGACCGTGTTCTTGCGCCGGGCGAGATGCTGAAAGTCGATACGGGAAACGTTGTCGCTTTTGAAACATCTGTAAGCTACGATATCGAAACCGTAAAGGGACTGGGAAATATTTTCTTCGGAGGAGAAGGACTGTTCCTTACTCGTCTTACTGGCCCCGGACGCGTTATTCTTCAGACGCAGAATTTCAATGATTTCGCTATGAGAATAGCGACAAGAATTCCTTCAAGAAGCTGATGGCAAGAATATATCCTCTTTTCAGCTCCAGCAAGGGCAATTCTACATTTATCGGTACGGAAAAAAGCGGCATACTTATAGACTGCGGCGTAAGCTTCAAGAGACTCACAGCGGCTTTAGAACGAAACAATCTGTCTCTTTCGGCAGTTAAAGGAGTTTTTATAACCCACGAGCATTCCGACCACATTAGCGGACTGAAAATGCTTACAAAGTATACGTCCGTTCCCGTTTACGGACAAAAACGCACGCTTCAAAGGCTTTGCAGCAGTGATAAGATCTTTCCGAATTCTTCCGTTATCGATATGACGGGTAAGAAAATAGCGTGCGGGGAATGTGAGCTTACCAGCTTCAATACTCCTCATGACACCATACAAAGCTGCGGCTACAGAATAACTGCTTCGGACGGCAAGGTCTGCGCCGTATGCACCGATCTCGGACATATTACGGACGAAGTGGACGATGCGCTGAAAGGATGCCGTCTGGTACTTTTAGAAGCGAATTATGATGAACGAATGCTGCGCAGCGGACCGTATCCTTTTTATTTGAAAGAGCGAATATTGTCCCCTAACGGTCATTTATCAAATGATGCCTGCGCAAAACAGGCAGTCAAGCTCATAAAACAGGGTACCACTCATCTTATCCTCGGACATCTGAGTCAGGACAATAACCGTCCTCAGCTTGCCGATAAAGCGGTGGAAACAGCGTTGTCGGAATTCATCAGAAACCGTGATTATCTTATGGGGACTGCTCCCGTGGAAACATCGGGAGAAGCGGTTATATTTTAGAACATGTTCGTATCTCCTTGTACACGTATTTTCGTCAAATTTTCCGATGTCAGAGTTGAAAATATGCATACGCAGGGAGAACAAACAGGCTCTGAAAAATTACTATTATTTGGAGCGTACAAATTGAATATAAATCTTATCGTTATAGGAAAGTTAAAAGAAGATTACCTGAAAAATGCCTGTGCCGAATATATAAAACGACTCGGCAGATACTGCACCTTCGAACTGCACGAGCTTGACGAATGCCGTTTGAGCGACTTGCCGTCCGAAAAAGAAATAACCGCTGCTCTAAAAAAAGAAGCAGCGGCAATAAAAAAATACGTCAAAGGTATGATAATTCCCATGTGCATTGAGGGGCAGCAGTTAAGCAGCCCGGAACTTTCGGAGAAAATAATGTCCGCCGGAGTGAACGGTCAAAGCGCCGTAACTTTTATTATAGGCAGCTCGTTCGGGCTTGATACCGAAATAAAGCAAATGGGTCAATTGAAACTTTCCATGTCGAAAATGACATTTCCTCACCAGCTTGCCAGAGTAATGCTCTTAGAGCAGGTATACCGTGCTTTTCAGATCGCCGGCGGCGGAAAATATCATAAATAGACGGTGTTTCGGAATTCTCAGTGAATGTCTGATAAAAATACCCCGGAATCTCTTGTTATGTGAGATTTCGGGATATTTTTATATCAATTCATATTCGGCAATACCTTCAGCATTTTCTCTTAAGAAACGTATACCTCCGATCTTACCGCTGTCAACATCCTGTTTAAACATTCTTCCGAGAACTCTTATAAGCTGTTCATGCACAAGTTTTCTGTATTCGCTCGGTGTCAAATTATCAATAACAGTAAACGGTTCACCTATGTTAGCCGACCTTTTAGCACGTTCTGAGATCTCGTCTGTAGTTATCCATACCGATGGCATGACGTACCTCCTACTTATTACTTAAGATAATTTTTATTGTATTCATTATAAGCCTTAAATATGATCTCCGCACAAAGCTCATCGCCGATCTCGCTGTTGAGACAAAGTGAATAAAGCTCCTTATCCTGCCAGCTTCTGCCTGTATTTACATTAAAAAAGGTTTCTCGGCGTTTGTCGGCTTTTTTCATGATAGCTTCGGCTTTACTAGGTTTTATGCCGTATTCCTCTACCGCGCGCTTGATACGAAATTCCTGAGGCGCATAAATATATACGTTAAAGCATCCTTTTTCTTCAAGAATGTAACTTCCGCATCTGCCGACCAGGATAAATCTCTCCTCATTTTCGGCTATTTCCGATATTATGCGGCTTTCCATAAGAAAGACCTTATCCGAGAGAGGGAGGTTATCTTCCATTGAACGTGTAGGATTTGAAGACAACAGCAAAGAATACAGAAAGCTTGTCGGAACAGTTTCTTCCGCATTTTCAAGCTGCTCTTTTTCAATCCCGCATTTTTTTGCCGTCATATCCAGTATCTGTCTGTTATAGCAGTTTATACCGAGTTTTTCAGCGGCAAGCTTGCCGATAATACTTCCGCCGCTTCCGTATTGACGTTCTATGGTAATAATAGGTTTCTTCATTTGATTTTCCTCACTTTCTCTCAACTAATGAAATTATTATACCACGATTTCTCAACAGTTTCAATATGGTAAGTGAAAAAAGTGTGAAATGTTGAAAAAATCTGTCTTTTACACAACAATATAAAATATAAATTGTGCAAATTGCCAATGCAATTAAATGATAGGAGTTATGTCAAAAAAATATCATTCACAGATATTGACAGCTTGACAAAAATAAGTTATAATAGTATTTGAGGAACAAGGTGTTTTTTTAGATACCCAACAGGATCTTAAAGCTTTTCCTCACCTGAAAAGGATTATTTTTAGGAGGTATAATACGATGTCATTAACAACAAATGCTAATGTTTTAAAGTGGGTCGATGAGATGGTTGCTCTTTGCAAGCCTGAGAAGGTCGTTTGGATCGACGGTTCAAAAGAACAGCTCGATGAGCTTACTAATGAAGTTACATCACTTCCCGACGGCGACCCTAACAAAATGTACTGGCTCAATCAGGAAAAGCTTCCGGGCTGTCTGTATCACAGAACTGCCGTAAACGACGTTGCCCGCGTTGAGGACAGAACTTTCATCTGTACAAAAACTAAGGAAGATGCCGGTCCTACAAACAACTGGTGCGATCCTCAGGAAATGTACGCTAAACTCCGTCCCATGTACGATGGCGTAATGAAGGGCAGAACAATGTACGTTATCCCTTACTCAATGGGTCCTGTCGCTTCTCCTATTTCTAAAGTAGGCGTTGAGCTTACAGATTCTATTTATGTTGTTCTCAACATGAACATTATGACAAGAATGGGCAAGGCTGCTTTTGACAAGCTGGGCGATTCCAACGATTTCGTAAGAGGTCTCCATTCCAAAGCAGACGTTGATCCCGAGAACAGATATATCGTACAGTTCCCCGAGGACAATACAATTTGGTCTATTAATTCCGCATACGGCGGAAACGTTATCCTTTCCAAGAAGTGCTTTGCTCTCCGTATCGCTTCATTCCAGGGAAAGAACGAAGGCTGGATGGCTGAGCATATGCTTATCCTCGGCGTACAGAAGCCCGACGGCGAAACAAAATATGTTTGTGCCGCATTCCCCTCTGCATGCGGAAAAACAAACCTTGCTATGCTTATTCCTCCCGAGGGTTATCTCAAGGACGGCTACAAGGTATTTACAGTAGGCGATGATATTGCATGGCTCAAACCCGGCAAGGACGGCAGACTTTACGCTATCAATCCTGAAAACGGCTTCTTCGGAGTAGCTCCCGGAACTAACGCAAAGTCCAATTACAATGCTCTTGCTTCGACAATGAAAAATGCCATATTCACAAACGTAGCCATGAACAATGCCGATAATACGGTTTGGTGGGAAGGTCTTGACAAGAATCCGCCCGAAGACGCTACAGAATGGACAGGAATCAAGACAAACGGCAAGGAATGGACTTCCGAAATAGGCGCTGACGGCAAGAACAAGAAGCTTGCTCACCCCAACTCACGTTTCACAGCTCCCGCTGTAAACTGTCCCTGCATTTCACCCGAATTTGACAATCCCGATGGAGTTCCGATCTCTGCTATCGTATTCGGCGGAAGAAGAGCTTCTACAACTCCTCTTGTATATCAGTCATTTGACTGGACACACGGTACATACGTTGGTTCTGCCGTATCTTCCGAAACAACAGCTGCTGCGGCAGGCGCGGTAGGCGTACTTCGTCACGATCCCATGGCTATGAAGCCTTTCATCGGCTACAATGTAGGCGATTACTGGGCACATTGGCTTGAAATGGGAGAAAAGCTCGGCGACAAGGCTCCTAAGATCTTCAATGTAAACTGGTTCAAGCAGGATGAAAACGGAAACTTTATCTGGCCTGGTTTCGGCGATAACATGCGTGTTCTCGATTGGATCATCAAACGCTGCGAAGGTACTGTTGAAGCTGACGAGACAGCTATCGGCTATCTCCCGAAAAAGGGCGACATCAATGTCTCCGGCATTGAGGACGAGGTAACTCCCGAAATCATGGATAAGCTTCTCAACGTTGATACAGATCTCTGGAAGGCTGAGATCGCCGAGATGAGAAGATACTACAATGACGACATCGCTGCTAAGGGCGGAAAAATTCCTGCTGCTCTTTATGAGGAACTGGATAAGCTTGAAGCTCGTCTTAATAAGTAATCTTATTTTACAATATATAAAAGCTCCCTTAACAGGGAGCTTTATTTTCAAAACTCTGCTTTCAACCAACAGACATCTTACAGCAGTAATACGGATTCAGTCTGAAATTATCTCTCCGACTGAATCTTAAAGATGTTCTCCGCCTAAGAGGGTGGACATCGTCAGAGACGATGAATTGCAAAATATCAAATATGATATTTTGCAATAGCGCGGAGTATAATTTGCTCCCCCAACTAAACCTTGGTGGAGCAATATTTTCATCGTTTCGGAAACCAAAGCGAAAATTCCGCACCCTTGTCTACTTCGCCGTACGCTTCCACTCTTCCGCCATGACGTTCCATTATACGGTGAATAAGCGCCAATCCAACGCCGCTTCCCTCAAACTCCTCTTCGGAATGAAGTCTCTGAAAAACCTGAAAAAGCTTATTTGAGTAAGCCATATCGAATCCTGAACCGTTATCCTTTATCTTTATAACATTGCATCCCTGCTCCGAATGTCCCGAAAGCTCGATAACCGCTTTTTCACGTTTTGAGGTGTACTTTATAGCGTTTGAAAGCAAGTTTTTCAGCATTATCCTTACAAGCACCTCGTCACAGTCTACAAGCGGAAGCTCTCCGCAGATAAATTCTATATCCCGATCAGGCTCAAGTTCCTTAAGGTCATGATATGTCTCTTCGACAATAGGTCTGATGTCAACCTGACGAACCACAGCCTTGACATTGCACATTTTTGAAAAATCAAAAAGTCTCTCTATCATAGTTTTTGTTTGTGTCGCTTTTGAAACTATCATATCCATTATGGTAGCTATGCTATCATTGGAAACCTCGCCCAATTCCGAACGAAGCATTTCTATAAGCATGTTGATTATGTTGAACGGCGCTTTCAAATCATGAGATACCGCAGAGCAAAACTGTGTAAGCTCATTGTTTGCGGCAGTCAGTTCTTTCTGCTGAAACGAAACCTGCAAGTGCGTCTTGATACGCGCAAGATATTCCTCTTTAATAAACGGTTTTTTTACATAATCACATCCGCCCAATTCAAAACTTCTGCTTATTATCTCCGGACTTGTTTCAGACGTAAGAAATATAATCGGAATATCCCGTGTTTTTTTATTTGCTTTGATCATCTCACAGACTTCAAGACCATTTATATCGTCCATTTGAATATCAAGTAAAATAAGATCGGGAATTCGTTTTTCAAGAAAACGCATTGCCGCCTTTCCGCTTGCGGCAGCGAAAACACGATAACCCTCGGAACGCAGCAAAGTACCCGAATACGCAATGTGATCCGGCATATCGTCCACTACAAGTATTTCAGCATAGTTATTCATATTTTATCCTCACTTTTTTGACTGCAATAGCTCCGCCTTGTACTTTGACGGGGTCATACCCGTAAATTCCTTGAACACTTTAGTAAAATAATCCACTGAAGAATATCCCAATATGTCGCTTACTTCATATGCCTTGTAATTGCCTGTGCGAATAAGCTCCTTGGAATATTCTATTTTTATCCTTGAATAAAATTCATGAAAGGTAACGCCGAAGTGCTGCTTGAAAAGCTTACCGAAATAGTCCTTGCTGTAAGCATGAGCCTCAGCAATATCATCAACAGTAATAATTTCTCCGTAATGCTGGGAACAATACATTGCTACCTGATTTACAAATTTATTGCTGTCTGCGGAAACATCAAGCTGTTTCATAACCTCCTCAACCGACGGTTGAATATGACTTCCCTGATCCATATCGTCTATGCGTTTTTTTACACGCAGCAGAACATCCTCCAGCTTCCGCTGATCTACGGGTTTCAACAGATAGTCGAACGCTCCGAGAATAAGTCCCTGACGCGCATACTCAAATTCATCATATGAACTGGCGAATATAACCGGAATGGTATTTCCGGATTCATTAAGCTTTCGCAGCATTTCTATACCGTCTACAAACGGCATTCTTATATCCGTAAAAATTAAATCAAAGGTGTTTTTTTCAAGCGTCTCAAGAGCCGCTTTTCCGTTTGAAGCTTCGGCGGCAATAGAAAATCCGCATTCCGACCAAGTTTTCATT
Source organism: uncultured Ruminococcus sp. (assembly GCA_910584195.1). Lineage (GTDB taxonomy): Bacteria > Bacillota > Clostridia > Oscillospirales > Ruminococcaceae > Ruminococcus. The sequence goes on from CAJTYV010000012.1 coordinate 15,727, forward strand.
TTTGAATAGATGAACCGTAATGCGGCGTCATCTTCAACCAAGAGAACATTATACATAAAGCGCCTCCATATTATCTGTTATCCATGGAAAATCATAACCTGAAACTGCATTTTTTAACTGTTCAAATTTCACGGGAGTCATATTCTCCTCAAAAACCTCTATATTCTCAGCAAAAAGCTCTGCTGCGGAAACATCAAAATCTTCGCATAAAGAATTAAAGTTATCGCGAAGCGACTTCCAATCCGCCAAGCCTGTGTGTTCTTCTTCCTCTTCTGAAAGTTTTTTTCGGCATTCCGAAAGAGCCTTAAATGTGTCGTTCCAAACTTCCGTGAAACTGACAAGACTGTCCGAAACGCCCCTTTTCAGTTCATCGCTAAGTCTGCCCGATACATGATACAAGCGTTTGCAAAACATATTTCCCGAAATTCCGATGACATTGTGCAGTATTTCCCTTGCGGAAATAACCTCACCATTAATTATATGCGCGTTAAGCATCTCGCAGTCTCGGCTGTGTACGCTGAGAAATTGCGTAAGAAGACGCAGTACCGCCTTTTTATCTTTCATAACAGCGAACAGTTCTTCATAGCAAAACAGACTGTCATCGGAGCTTTCAACGGATTCGTCAGTAAAATCAAGCACAAGAAAACGATTCAGAAGTTCCTTCAAATCGTCCATCTGAAGCGGTTTAAGAAGAGAACCGCTCATACCGCTTTTTATGTATTCAGGAGCATCCGACGCAATTTCATCTGCTGAAAGTGCAATAACAGGCACATTCGGACATTTTTCCCTGATAAGTTCGGACGCACGGAAACCGTCCATCTCAGGCATATGTATATCCATGAAAATCATAAAAAACTGCTTTTCAGAAGCAAGTCTTACTGCTTCAGCGCCAGATTGAGCCGTAACGACTGCCAATCCGCAGCTTTCCAGCATAAGCTTTTCTATTTCGAGGGTTATTTCATTATCATCTGTTAAAAGAAATTCCATAATAAAACTCCTTTTCAGCTTTATTTGATAAGCTAATTATACAATAATCGGCTGTTTTTGTCAAGAAGCAGTATTTTTACACCACTGAAATCAATTTTCGTGAACAGTCTCTAACAGCTATTGACATACAAAATAAATAATGTTATAATAAGCATACAAATAAAGGCATTTTCTAAGAATGTAGAACGGGGGAACAATATGGGGTGCTTAGGGAATATTATATGGTTTTTGTGCGGAGGTATATGGCAGGGACTCGGCTGGATTTTTTCAGGCGTTTTTTGGTGTATAACAATTATAGGTATACCGATAGGAATGCAATGCTTTAAATTTGCGTCTCTCGCCTTTTTCCCATTTGGAAAAGAAATAAATTACGGAGGCGGGGCTGTGTCGCTTCTTGCCAATATCTTATGGCTTATACTAAGCGGAATTCCATTGGCATTATCGGCAGCTGTAAACGGACTTCTTCTGTGCTGCACTATAATAGGAATACCTTTCGGACTGCAATGCTTCAAAATTGCCAAGCTTTCGCTTATGCCTTTCGGAGCGTCTGTTAACGAAAGCTGAACAGTCGTCAGCATAAATATTCACAAAAAATTCACATTACGCCTATTGACAAAATTCTTATGCCATAGTATAATAAGTTCAATATCATTTTTAAATGCTATGAAGGGAAATAAAGCCCGTTGAGTTTTACAGAGAGCCGCTGTGTGGTGCAAATGCGGTATGCGAATATGGGTTATAGCTCCTCCCTGAGCAGTCGATTCAACAGAGCCAAATGCTCCAAGTAAATTTGACCGGGTTCTCCCGTTACAGAGGTATGCGTTGACTGACGCAGATAAGAGGGTGCTTTGCACCAAGAAGAGTGGTACCGCGAGATATGAAATTTCGTCTCTTCCATGCCTTTTCAGGCGTGGGGGAGGCTTTTTTATTTTATTAAACGGAGGAAATCAAAATGAAAAACACCGAAAAATACACAAGACAATTCTTTGAAGCGCCAAAAACTTCTATGAAGTGGGCAGACAAAACTTATATCGACAAAGCTCCGATATGGTGCAGCGTCGATCTCAGAGACGGAAATCAAGCGCTTATTATCCCAATGAACCTTGAAGAAAAGCTGGAGTTTTTCAAACTCCTCGTTGAACTCGGATTCAAAGAAATAGAAATAGGCTTCCCTGCTGCATCCGAAACAGAATACGAATTTTGCCGTACCCTTATAGAACAGGATCTGATACCGGACGATGTAACTATACAAGTGTTAACTCAGTCCCGTGAGCATATTATCAAAAAAACATTTGAAGCGCTCAAGGGCTGCAAAAACGCTATCGTACACCTCTACAATTCGACCAGTCTTGCACAGCGCGAGCAGGTCTTCCGCAAATCAAGGAAGGAAATAATCGATATTGCTGTCACAGGCGCAGAGCTTTGCAAAAAGTACCGTGAAAAATACGAAGGCAATTTCCGCTTTGAATACTCCCCAGAAAGCTTCACAGGAACAGAACCTGAGTTTGCATTGGATATATGCAATGCCGTCCTTAACGTATGGCAGCCTGCTCATGATGATAAAGTCATCATCAATCTTCCCGTTACTGTCCAGCTCTCAATGCCGCATGTTTATGCAAATCAGATAGAATACATATGTGAAAACATCAGATACAGGGAAAATGTGATTATTTCCCTTCACCCTCACAACGACCGCGGCTGTGCCGTTGCCGATACGGAAATGGGACTTCTTGCGGGCGCAGACCGTGTTGAGGGAACACTGTTCGGAAACGGCGAACGTACAGGAAATGTAGATATTGTCACTCTTGCCATGAACATGTTTTCGCAAGGCGTTGATCCTGAACTCGATTTTACGGATATACCAAAAATAACGGAGCTTTACACAAGGGTTACACGCATGAACGTTTACGAGCGTTCGCCATATTCGGGAAAGCTTGTTTTTGCAGCATTCAGCGGATCGCATCAGGACGCTATTGCGAAAGGAATGAAATGGCGCGCCGAGGGACATACAGATCTCTGGACTGTTCCATATCTTCCCATCGACCCCGAGGACGTGGGAAGAGAATATTCCGCAGACGTTATACGCATAAACAGCCAGTCAGGCAAAGGGGGGATCGGATATATCCTTGAAACACGCTTCGGATACGATCTGCCAAAGAAAATGCGCGAGGTAGTAGGATATGCGGTCAAAAGCGTTTCTGACCATAAGCATAAAGAACTTCTCCCTGATGAGGTATATGAGATATTCAAGTCCAAATTTGTGGACGTTACAATTCCTCTTAACGTCATCGAATCTCATTACGTTCAATGCGAAGGTATTGAAGCGACCGTCACGCTTACCTACAACGGAAAAAAAGCCGTTGCTGCCGATACGGGAAACGGTCGTCTAGATGCGGTAAGCAACGCTATACGCTCATATACCGGTCTTGATTTCAGTATTAATACTTACAGCGAACACGCTTTGGAAGTCGGTTCTGCATCAAAAGCTGTTTCGTACGTTGAAATAATTTCTAAAGGAAAAAGCTACTGGGGCGCAGGCATCGACAACGATATTGTCGTTTCCTCTATAAAAGCTCTTGTAACTGCCGTAAACATAATGGAATCAGATTCGTAAAAAGTTAATGAAACATTAAAAGGACTGTCCGTATAACGTTCGGATATTTTTCAACATAAGAGATTATGATAGACCTCCTTGAAAACCAAAAAACAATTCTCTTTCTGTAAAAAACATCAAAAACATACTAAATACAGCGTCCAAAATATACAATACCGCCAAAAAAATCTGCTGCTATTGATTTTTTAAAAAAAGAGTGTTATAATTACTTTAATAGCATTTTATTATAAGGAGCAGACTGTAATGCAAACGGCTTATTATTCTTCCGTTAACGTCATTATAATCGGCGGCACGGTCATTAACGACTGTAGTCGTTATTCATTCTGCCCGAATGGTAATTTTGCTTGATATACCGCAATTGCGTGTAAAGCATAACCTCCGGCAGAAGTCGGAGGTTTTTTGTTAATCAGGCTCTCAGGCAAATAATGCGCATTGAACCTGAAATACCAAATCATCAACGTAAAGAGGAAAAAGAAATGAAAATCTCAGGTGCTAAAATTATTGTTGAAACCCTGATAGAACAGGGGTGCGATACCGTTTTCGGTTACCCGGGCGGTCAGGCGATCAACATTTTTGATGAGCTTTACCTCAACAGCGGCAGAATAAACCATATTCTTACCGCACATGAGCAAGGAGCTTCTCATGCCGCAGACGGCTACGCAAGAGCAACGGGTAAAGTCGGCGTATGCATTGCCACATCGGGACCCGGAGCAACAAATCTCGTTACAGGAATCGCTACCGCATATCTCGATTCAGTGCCGCTTGTAGCTATAACAGGCAACGTCCCCACAGCTCTTATCGGACGCGACAGCTTTCAGGAAGTCGATATAGTCGGCATAACCATGCCAATAACCAAACATAACTTCATTGTCAAGGATATTCGCGAACTTGCCGATACGCTCCGTACTGCTTTTAAGATCGCAAAATCCGGCAGACCCGGACCTGTACTCGTTGATATTCCGAAAGATGTACAAACCTCAGTATGGGACTTTGAACCTAAAAAAGACCCCGTTCGTCCGTTCCCGCTGAGCTTTGCTTCGGAAAATAAGCTCAGGCAGGCTGCGGAAATGATAAAAAATGCAAAACGTCCGTATATTTATTTCGGCGGCGGCATAATCTCGGGCAAGGCATCTGCCGAGCTGCTTGATTTAGCAGAAAAAATTGACGCTCCTATCGGCTGCTCTCTTATGGGACTTTCAGCAATACCTAACGATCACCCTCGTTTTCTCGGAATGAACGGAATGCACGGTCATTATGCCTCGTCCGTTGCACAGGACGAAGCGGACCTGGTTATCGCTCTCGGTGCAAGATTCTCAGACAGAGCTACAGGCGATAAAAAACGTTTCAACAAGAATTTCGGAATAATACATATTGATATAGACTCGGCAGAACTTGACAAAAATATCACCTCAAACCTCGCTATACAGGGAGACATCAAGGATTCACTTTTCAGACTCATTCCCATGCTTTCCACCGTTGAACGTCCTGAATGGGACGCACGTATCGAAGAACTCCGGGCAGAGGAAAAACGCCGTCTTGAAAGTTCTGCCGCTGCCGCATTTGAAAAGAATTGCGATAACTGCACAAGACCTTGCGGTATGACCGGAATTTCCGCGGAAAACCGTCTCTCCCCCTACAAAATCATTGATATTATAAGTGAAAAAGCCGATGAACATGACATTATCGTTACTGACGTAGGTCAGCACCAGATGTGGACTGCTCAGCGTTATCCGTTCAAAAAACCGCGTACATTCCTTACAAGCGGCGGACTGGGTACAATGGGCTACGGTCTGGGAGCTGCTATCGGCGCAGCGGCATCAAACGGAAAACGCTCTATTCTTTTCACAGGCGACGGCAGCTTCGGCATGAATCTGAACGAGCTTGCTACGGCGGTATCGCAAAATTCTCCTGTTGTTATCGTCGTAATGAACAACGGCGTTCTCGGCATGGTTCGTCAATGGCAGACGCTCTTCTTTGAAAAGCGTTACTCAAACACAACACTCGACCGTAAGACCGATTTTGTTAAACTTGCGGAAGCCTTCGGCGCAAAGGCTGCAAGGGTATTTACCGCACAAGAGCTTGAAAATGCGGCTGCTGAGGCATTTGCTCACAACGGCCCGTTCCTCATAGACTGCGCCGTTGACTGCAATGAATTTGTTCTTCCGATGCTTCCTCCGGGCGGCTCGATCGAAGACATTATCACGGAAATAAAGTGAGGCGCTGAATATGGAAAATATGAATAATCAGTACGTTATAGGCGTTATTGTTTCAAATATAAGCGGTGTGCTTTCAAGAGTTTCGGGAATGTTCACACGGCGCGGCTTCAATATAGATTGTCTCACCGTGGGTGAAACCGAATCAAGCGGATTTTCCCGTATTACCGTAGTTTTCCACGGTGATGACGATATAAAGGACCGGATTGTCAGACAGCTTGAAAAACTCCATGACGTTAAGGAAGTCGAGGTTCTCGACCCACGCGAAACGGTCATCAGAGAACTGCTTCTTATAAAAGTAAGAAACACTCCTGCCACGCGTCAGGACATCATGACGGCGGTGGAGATCTTCCGTTCAAAGATAGTCGATTACTCCCCTACGGCTCTCGTATGCGAGCTTACCGGAGAAACGTCCAAAATAGACGCTTTTATCGAACTCATGAAGCCATACGGCGTTATGGAAATGTGCCGCACCGGCATGGTCGCTATCGAAAGAGGCGAAAACTGCCTGAAAACCGAAATCAACTGAATCGGGCAAATATTTTAACCGAATATAATTGCTTATCAGCAATTACATAAATATTATAAATTTTAAAGGAGTTTTTTATTATGGAAAATAATGCTAAGGTTTATTACGAACAGGACTGCGATCTTTCGCTTCTTTACGGAAAGACTATCGCCGTTATCGGCTACGGCTCACAGGGTCACGCTCACGCTCTCAACGCGAAAGAATCCCTCGGCGACAAGGGCAGAGTTATCATCGGTCTTTACGAAGGTTCAAAATCATGGGACAAGGCTGTTAAGCAGGGATTTGAAGTATTTACTGCTGCTGAAGCCGCAAAACAGGCTGACATTATCATGATCCTCATTAATGATGAAAAGCAGGCTGCTCTTTACAAAAACGACATCGAGCCTAACCTCGAAGCAGGCAATATGCTCATGTTCGCTCACGGCTTCAATATCCACTTCGGCTGTATCGTTCCTCCTGCCGATGTTGACGTTACAATGATCGCTCCCAAAGGTCCGGGACACACCGTTCGTTCCGAGTATCAGGCAGGAAAGGGCGTTCCCTGTCTCGTTGCCGTTCATCAGGACGCTACAGGTAAGGCTCAGGAAATGGCTCTTGCTTATGGTCTTGCTATCGGCGGCGCACGCGCAGGCGTTCTCGAAACTACTTTCAGAACAGAGACTGAAACAGACCTTTTCGGCGAACAAGCTGTTCTCTGCGGCGGTGTCTGCGCCCTCATGCAGGCCGGCTTTGAAACTCTCGTTGAGGCTGGCTACGATCCGAGAAACGCTTACTTCGAGTGCATTCACGAAATGAAGCTCATCGTTGACCTTATCTATCAGAGCGGTTTCGCAGGCATGAGATACTCTATCTCCAATACCGCCGAATACGGCGACTATGTAACAGGTCCTAAGATCATCACAGAGGACACTAAAAAGGCTATGAAGAAGATACTTTCCGACATTCAGGACGGCTCTTTCGCTAAGGAGTTCCTCCTCGATATGTCAAATGCCGGTTCACAGGTACACTTCAAGGCTATGAGAAAGCTTGCTTCCGAACATCCCTCCGAGAAAGTCGGCGAGGAGATCAGAAAGCTCTATAGCTGGAACAACGAAGAGGACAAGTTCATAAACAACTGATTTAATCTATAGAAGCCTTGTTGCTTTTAGCACCTGTTTATACTAATCCCCGAAATGTTGATAGACAAAAATGGCAGGCAAAAATTTTGTCTGTCAAGGCAGAGGAGGAAAGCATACTGACGTATGGTAACGACGACAACACAGACAGACGGAATTTATGCTGTTAGATTTGTCTATTGTTATTTTGGGGATTAGTATTAGTATCTCGGTGTGTGCAGATATTGCTGAAAATACGTGCGTGCGGAGATACTACACTCGCCGCTATAATTATGGAGAAAATTATATGTCTGATTTTTATATAAGAAAGTTCATGCCGAATAAAAGGCATATTATTGCTTTTCTGTTTATTTTGTTATCATGCATACTTTTTGTAAACGGTTTTTACAGAGCTGCCCGTATCAGCGGTCGGCATACTATGATGGGGCTTACTTTTGAACCCGAAGTTTATGAAGGCGACAGTATACTTTTATCTTCCTGCCCAATCGAAGCAAGATTAAAAGAAGGCGAACATGAAACGGCAGTATGCTGGAAAACAATATCAACAGGCATAATGACCGACTATGATTGCTTTGTGGATTTTGTTGCGGAAAAATATCGTCCTGTCATGGTGAAAAGAGGTACGGACGAATATGATAAGTATCTCAACGGCGAGGAAGTATCGGGATATTTCACAACGAAAACTTTTGACGATTTTCCCGAATATATGTCGGATTTTGATAATATCTGGGAAATTGAAAATTATCCTATGGGTAACAAAATAACGGATACGAATTGTTCGCAGCTCGGCATAGTTATCGTTGATCGCCAAAAAGAATTATTGAGTTTTCTGTGGGGAATACCTTTTCTTATAATCGGACTTATATTGCTTAAATTGGCGGGTTCTCCCTTTTTCTATGTAACTGAAATGCTTGAAACAAATAAAAAATAACTGAGGTAAAATAAAATGAGCGGAAATTATTTTTGCGAGGGTGTTGAAAAGGCATCGCAGCGTTCCCTTTTCAATGCGCTCGGACATACCAAAGAAGAAATGAATCGTCCTCTTGTCGGCATTGTTTCGTCATATAACGAGATCGTCCCCGGTCATATGAATATAGACAAGATAGTTGAAGCCGTAAAGCTCGGCGTTGCAATGAACGGAGGTACGCCTGTTGTGTTCCCTGCTATAGCGGTCTGCGACGGCATCGCTATGGGTCACACCGGCATGAAGTATTCCCTTGTTACTCGTGATCTTATTGCCGATTCTACAGAGTGTATGGCTCTTGCACATCACTTTGACGCTCTTGTTATGATTCCAAACTGCGACAAGAACGTCCCCGGACTTCTCATGGCGGCGGCTCGTATAAACGTACCCACAATTTTCGTAAGCGGCGGACCTATGCTCGCAGGTCACGTAAAAGGCAAAAAGACCTCCCTTTCGTCCATGTTTGAAGCTGTCGGAGCTTACACAGCAGGCAAAATGTCCCTCGAAGATGTGGAGGAATACGAAGATCACGCCTGCCCTACCTGCGGTTCATGTTCCGGAATGTATACGGCTAATTCCATGAACTGTCTTACGGAAGTCCTCGGAATGGGACTTAAAGGCAACGGTACTATCCCTGCCGTTTATTCCGACCGCATAAAGCTTGCTAAAATGGCAGGTATGCAGGTAATGGAGCTTTACAGACAGAATATCCGTCCTCTTGACATCATGACCGAAAAGGCATTCATGAACGCTCTTACAGCCGATATGGCTCTCGGCTGTTCGACAAACAGCATGCTTCATCTTCCGGCGATAGCCAACGAATGCGGAGTTGACATAAATCTCGATATCGCCAACGAGATAAGCGCAAAAACCCCCAATCTCTGCCATCTCGCTCCTGCCGGTCATACCTATATGGAGGATCTCAACGAAGCAGGCGGAGTTTACGCTGTACTGAATGAGCTTTCCAAAAAAGACCTCATAAATACCGACTGCATGACAGTTACGGGAAAGACCGTGGGCGAAAATATCGCAAACTGTATCAATAAAGACCCCAAAACTATCCGCCCTATTGATGATCCGTACAGCGAAACAGGCGGAATTGCTGTGCTCCGCGGAAATCTTGCTCCCGACAGATGCGTTGTAAAAAGAAGCGCAGTTGCTCCAGAAATGCTCGTTCACAAAGGTCCTGCAAGAGTTTTCGACAGCGAGGAGGAGGCTATCAAGGTAATCTACGAGGGCGGTATCAAGGCAGGCGACGTTGTTGTTATCCGCTATGAAGGTCCTGCCGGCGGTCCGGGAATGAGAGAAATGCTCTCTCCGACTTCCGCTATTCAGGGAGCAGGTCTCGGCTCGACTGTTGCGCTCATCACTGACGGACGCTTCAGCGGCGCAACTCGCGGCGCGGCTATCGGTCACGTTTCTCCCGAGGCTGTAAACGGCGGTACTATCGCTTACGTTAAGGACGGCGATATTATTTCTATTGACATCCCGAACTACAGCATTAATCTCGAGGTTTCCGACGAGGAGCTTGAAGAGCGCAGAAAGACAATGCCTATCAAGAAAAAGGAAAACATCACAGGTTATCTCAAACGTTATGCAGCTATGGTTTCCTCCGCTGACAAGGGTGCGATAATCAACAGAAAGTGAATTTAACTATGAATAATATTAAAGAATACACAGACAGCATTAAGATTGATGATATTCCGTGGAGCAGAATGGTGACGGCTTACGACACAGCAGAAAACTACCCGGAAATGCTGAAAATTCTTGACGAAATGAAAAACCTTGACGAAGTAAAAAAAGCTTGGAATGAAATTTCATCTATTGAACATCAGTCCACCATGTTTACGCCTGCTCCGTTCGCTCTCGTCTTTCTTGTTAGAATTTATGAAAAAGCCTTAAATTCTGCCAATAATCCTGTTGCTGTATGGATTGAAGATAAACTTGGGGATATGTTCGAATATTACAAAGAAATATGCGATGATATTGAAAGAACCGAGGATCACCCCAATGCCTTGGAAAATATGTACGATATTCTTGACAGCAAGTATCTGCTTCCTGAAGGCGTAAGTTTATATGCTATAGAAGATGAAAACGAATTTCAGATGCTTTATGAAAAACTTTTTACTCCGGAATTATTTTACAGCCTTTACCACTATTCCAAAGCCGTTCTCGCCGATATTCAGAATACGAAAGAATCAGAAGTATACAGAACGACTTTTCATCTTGAAGAATATTCGGAAGATATTATTCAAAAAGTGATCTCAGCGGCAATGAAAAGTTCGTCTGTTCCGATAACCGATACTGCCATTGAACTGAATATATCAGAAAAAGATGTAAAAAAAATTCTCAGTGCAACGTCACAGGTATGGAATCACTGACTTATTCCAAAATTAAAATCCGAAAGGACTGGTTAAAATGGGTATGACAATGACGCAGAAAATTCTTGCGGCTCATGCAGGAATAGACAGCGTACAGGCAGGACAGCTTATTCTTGCCGATCTTGATTTGGTTCTCGGCAACGATATCACATCTCCGGTTGCTATCAAGGAATTTTCAAAATTAAATAAAACAGGCGTTTTTGATAAAAATAAAGTAACTATGGTAATGGATCACTTCGCTCCCAATAAGGATATCAAGGCTGCCGAACAGTGCAAAATGTGCCGTGATTTCTGCGGCGCTAACGATGTGACACACTTCTACGATGTTGGCGAAATGGGAATAGAACACGCCCTGCTCCCCGAAAAGGGTCTTGTTTCCGCCGGATACTGCGTTATCGGAGCTGACTCCCATACCTGTACCTACGGCGCACTGGGAGCTTTCTCCACCGGCGTAGGTTCAACCGATATGGCGTGCGGAATGGCTATCGGCAAGGCGTGGTTTAAAGTCCCCTCAGCCATTAAATTTAATCTGACGGGCAGTCTCGGAAAATATGTTACAGGTAAGGACGTTATTCTCCATATAATTGGTAAAATCGGCGTTGACGGCGCACTTTACAGATCTATGGAATTTTCAGGCGAGGGACTTTCGTCGCTGTCCATGTCCGACCGCCTATGTATCGCTAACATGGCTATTGAGGCAGGCGCAAAGAACGGTATTTTTGCGGTAGACGATATTACCCTCGATTACCTGAAAGCTCACAATGCCGCCGAGCCTGTTATATACAAGGCAGACGATGATGCAGTTTATGATGACGTAATCGACATTGACTTGTCGGAAATAGAACCGACAGTGGCATTTCCTCACCTACCGGAAAATGCGAAAACTTTCAGCGAGATCGGTGATATTAAGATAGATCAGGTAGTCATCGGCTCGTGTACCAACGGCAGACTTGAAGATCTTCAAATTGCCGCCGAGATAATAAAGGGCAGAAAATGTGCAAAAGGCGTGCGCGTTATCGTTATCCCTGCCACTCAGCAGATATATCTTGACGCTATGGAACAGGGACTTCTTAAGATTTTTATAGAAGCAGGCGCAGTAGTCTCAACGCCTACCTGCGGTCCTTGTCTCGGCGGATATATGGGAATTTTAGCGGCCGGAGAACGTGCGGTCGCTACTACAAACCGTAATTTTGTCGGACGTATGGGTCACATTGATTCGGAAATATACCTTGCAAGTCCTGCTGTTGCGGCGGCAAGCGCAGTAACAGGCAAAATTTCAAGTCCCTGGGAGGTCATGGAGAAATGAAATATACAGGAAATGTAATCAAATACGGAGATAATGTCGATACGGACGTTATTATCCCTGCCCGATACCTCAATACCAGCGACCATAAGGAGCTTGCTTCACACTGCATGGAGGATCTCGACAAGACTTTTGTAAGCCGTGTACAGTCAGGTGACATCATCACAGCAGGACAGAATTTCGGCTGCGGTTCGTCAAGAGAACACGCTCCGATCGCTATAAAGGCAAGCGGAGTTTCCCTTGTTATAGCCAAAAGCTTTGCCCGTATCTTCTACCGCAACGCTATAAATATCGGACTTGCTATCGTTGAATGTCCAGAAGCTGTTGACGGTATCTCCGAGGGAGATACGATCGAGGCTAATTTAGATAACGGCGTCATCAGAAATCTCACCACAGAGCAAGAATTTAAGACAGCGCCGTTCCCCGAATTCGTGCAGAAGATCATTGAAAACGGCGGACTTGTTAACTCCATAGCAAACGGAACTATCAATTGAATTACGGCAACGATGATTCATAATTCTTAATTAAACAAGGGGTTTTAGAAATGGAATTTAATATAGCACTTCTTAAAGGCGACGGCATAGGTCCTGAGATCGTGGACAGCGCCGTTGCCGTACTTGAAAAGGCGGCTGAAAAATTCGGTCATAAATTCAACTTCACCTCATATCTCATAGGCGGCTGCGCTATCGACGCAACAGGAAAGCCGTTACCGCAGGAAACCGTTGACGGCTGTCTTGCAAGCGACAGCGTACTACTCGGAGCTGTCGGAGGTCCTAAGTGGGACGATCAGCCCGGTGAAAACCGTCCCGAAAAGGCTCTGCTCGGAATACGCGAAGCTCTCGGACTGTATACAAACCTTCGTCCTGCAAAACTCTATCCTGCACTCAGAAACGCTTCTCCGCTCAAAGACGGTATAGTCGGAGACGGATTTGACCTTATGATAGTACGCGAGCTGACAGGAGGCATCTACTTCGGAGACCGCGGTTACAGACAGGGCAAATACGGCGAAGAAGCTTTTGACACGGAAGCCTACAGCGTGACCGAAATTGAGCGTATAGGACGTGTTGCCTTTGATTCCGCCATGAAGCGCAGCAAAAAGCTTTGCAGTATCGACAAGGCAAACGTTCTTGAATCCTCACGGCTTTGGAGAAAGACCATGCACCGCCTTGCCGAAGAATATCCCCAAGTTGAATATTCAGATATGTTTGTTGACAATGCAGCTATGCAGCTTGTAAGAAATCCCCGCCAGTTCGATGTCATCGTTACTTCAAACATGTTCGGAGATATTCTTTCCGATGAAGCCTCGCAGATAACAGGCTCTATAGGTATGCTGGCAAGCGCGTCAATGGGCGAAACGACAAGGGGGATGTACGAACCGATACACGGTTCGGCGCCTGATATTGCAGGTCAGAACAAGGCTAACCCTATCGCAACCATTCTTTCGGGCGCAATGATGCTGCGTTATTCTTTCGGACTTTCAGATGAAGCGGATGCCATAGAAAAAGCAGTTGATAATGTACTCAACGCAGGTTACCGTACTGCCGACCTTATGGGAAGCTCAGAGGGCTCCCCCCTTACCTGTACGGAAATGACACAGAAAATTTCAGAGGCTTTGTAATGGCTAATATACGTGAAAAACTGGATAATCTTTATTGCGGACTGCATTCTTTGACCGTGTTCCGCAGCATGCTGAACGATAACGTTATTTCGGCTCTGTCGGAGCTTCTTAAACTTCACGCCGAAGGCAGAAGCTTTGATGCGGACGTTTATTCCGAATTTGCAGCGAGACTTTACGAACACACGCCCGACCTGACCGAATATATATTCAAAACAGTCTGCGAAAACGAAAATTTCTACATATGCGGACGCGCCAAAGGCAATACTTTTGAAGAAATTATTGAAACTGCCGTAAAAAACGAGCTTAATCTTTTAAACGAACTTGCAGAACTTTCTCCCCAAGAGCTTCAATACGGATATTACCGCCACTTTCCGCTTGCAGAATGGAAAACCTCGGAAATCAATTTTACATGCGAATATAAAAAACGACTCGAAAATATCGGTAAATACGGTTATGGAAAATACTCGCAGAACAGAATGTTTATTTTCAGAAATAATGAAACAGTTCCCGTAAAATTTCCCGATAAACAGCGGCTTTCCGAGCTTTTCGGATACGAACGGGAACGCCGTGAAGTCGTTAATAACACCCTTGCGCTGGTAACGGGAAAAAAAGCGCAGAATGTTCTGCTTTACGGAGATGCAGGCACCGGAAAATCGTCAACCGTCAAAGCTGTTGTCAACGAATTTGCCGATATGGGTCTGAGACTTGTCGAGATAACAAAAGAACAGCTGAGAGATATACCTGCGCTTATCGACGAACTCAGCGAAAATCCGCTGAAATTCATTATTTTCATAGACGACCTTAGCTTCATGTCGGGCGAGGACTGCTTCGGCGCACTGAAAGCCGTTCTTGAGGGCTCTGTATCGGCGGGGTCTGATAATATCGCTATATATGCCACAAGTAACCGCCGTCACCTCGTCAAGGAAAGTTTCTCTGACAGAGAGGGTGACGACGTTCACAAAAACGATACCATGCAGGAAATGCTGTCGCTTTCCGCACGTTTTGGTCTGAGAGTTAATTTCAGCCGTCCGGACAAAAAGAATTATACGGCTATCGCCCTTGAAATGGCAAAGACGCACGGCATAAATATGTCCGATGACGAAATAATACTTAAAGCGGAACAGTTCGCTATTTCGTCAGGAAACGGACGTTCACCGAGAACTGCACGTCAGTTTATCAATCAGTTAGTTATGGAGATGTAAAAATGCTTACTTTAGACAAAATTTATCACGCAAAATACGTCCTGAAACAAGTAATCAGAGAAACTGACGTTATTCATGCGCCAAAAATAAACCCAGAATCAAATATCTGGCTTAAAACTGAAAATCTGCAAATTACAGGATCGTTTAAGGTTCGCGGAGCTTATTATAAAATGTCCTGCCTTTCCGATGAGGAAAAGGCAAAGGGCGTTATTGCCTGCTCCGCCGGAAATCATGCTCAGGGAGTTGCTCTTGCAGCTTCCAAAAACGGCATACGCTCAATAATCTGCCTTCCGGACGGAGCGCCCATATCAAAAGTTGAAGCCACTAAAAGCTATGGTGCGGAAGTATGCCTTGTTAAAGGGGTATACGACGATGCCTACAAAGAAGCGCTCCGTCAGCGTGATGAACACGGATACACTTTCGTTCACCCGTTTGACGATGAAAATGTTATCGCAGGTCAGGGTACTATCGGTCTGGAGCTTATCGAGCAAATTCCCGATATGGAAGCTGTTATCGTTCCTATCGGCGGCGGCGGACTTATCTCCGGCGTTGCCTACGCCATAAAAAGCCTGAATCCTAAAATAAAGGTATACGGCGTTCAAGCGGCCGGCGCACCCAGTATGTACAACGCCGTACGCGACGGTCAGATAGAACGTCTCGACGGCGTTTCAACTATTGCAGACGGAATTGCCGTTAAAGAACCGGGTGAAAATACATTCAGACTTGTTTCGGATTATGTAGACGACATCGTTACAGTCACCGATGATGAGATCTCAGCGGCTATCCTCGCGCTTATGGAACAGCAGAAACTGGTAACAGAGGGTGCCGGAGCCGTTCCGGTAGCTGCAGCAATGTTCAACAAAGTACCTGTTAAGGACAAAAAGACCGTATGTCTGCTTTCAGGAGGAAATATCGACGTTACCATACTCTCGCGCGTAATAAAGAGGGGACTGCTTATGACCGGCAGAAACAGCACACTGAATATCGAACTTATCGACAAGCCCGGACAGCTTATGGACGTTTCACGTATTATTGCCGAACTCGGCGGAAACGTTATCTCTATTCATCACGAACGAGCCAATGAAGGCTCGGACGTAAACGGCTGTTATCTGAGAATCGTCCTCGAAACACGTAACTACGAGCATATCGAGGAGATCAAAAACGCCCTCAAATCAAACGGATTTAAGCTTTCCGGTGACTAAATATTTGCAAATATATGGTGGACTCTGTCCCCCATCCCCCCTGCCAAAGGGGTGACCCCTTTGAAATCTCTGTTGTCGTAAGTGAGACAGTATAAAGTCTCCGTATTCTTTCAAAAGCTCATATTCCAGAGACTTTATTCTGTCTCACTTACGAAAATGGGTTCAAAGAATTACCTCTCGACAAGAAGTAAGAGGTAACAAAATCACATAAATTACAAATAGTAACATTGGAGGTTTTAATTATGATAAAAATTCATACAGAAAAAGCGCCTGCTGCCGTAGGTCCTTATTCGCAGGCTGTCATCTCAAACAAAATGGTCTATACCAGCGGTCAAATAGCTATAAATCCTGCCACCAATACCATTGAAGCTGTTACTATTGAGGAACAGACCGAACAGGTAATGCGCAACCTTTCCGCCGTACTTGAAACTGCCGGCTCATCATTTGACAAGGCAGTCAAAACGACCTGTTTCCTCGCTGATATGGACGACTTTTCAGCATTTAACGAAGTCTACGGAAAGTATTTTACAAATCTTCCGGCACGAAGCTGTGTTGCCGTTAAAACTCTTCCCAAAAATGTTCTCGTTGAAGTAGAAGTTATTGCGGAAACTATTTTATAACTATTCTCTCTAAAGGAGGTTATCATGAATATAAAAGAATTACAGGAAAAGGTTATTGAGCTAAAAAATAAAACCAATACAGCCATTCTTGCTCACAGCTATCAGGCACGTGAAATAGTGGAAGTCGCCGATTTCACAGGCGACAGCTACAAGCTCAGCGTAGACGCGGCGAATACCGAAGCGGATAATATACTTTTCTGCGGAGTACATTTTATGGCTGAAACAGCTAAAATGCTCTCTCCCGAAAAACACGTT
Organism: uncultured Ruminococcus sp.; assembly: GCA_910584195.1. Classification (GTDB taxonomy): domain Bacteria; phylum Bacillota; class Clostridia; order Oscillospirales; family Ruminococcaceae; genus Ruminococcus. The sequence goes on from CAJTYV010000012.1 coordinate 32,730, forward strand.
TACCTCGCTAATAGAAATGCCGGATGTCCTATGGCTGAACAAATGGACAAGGATATGATAGCTCGGATAAAATCCTCAGACCCTGAACGCACGGTCGTTGCCTATATCAATACGACTGCCGCGCTCAAAACCGTTTGCGATGTTTGCGTTACATCGTCCAGTGCGCTGAAGATAGTCAAGGCTCTTGATTCAGACAAGATACTCTTTATCCCTGACTGCAATCTCGGCGGCTGGATAAAAAAACAAGTACCCGAAAAAGACATAAAGCTTTTGCAGGGAGGATGTCCTACTCATGCGGCGGTGACCGTTAAAGAGGTCAAAGAAGCCAAATCAGAACATCCTGACGCTCTTTTTCTCGTTCACCCCGAATGCCGTCCCGAGATAACTGAGCTTGCCGACTATGTGGGTTCAACGAGCGGTATCATGAACTTCGCGAAAAATTCCGATGCAAAGGAATTTATCATTGGTACGGAAAATTCTATTGCCGAACATTTACAATACGACTGCCCTGAAAAAAAATTCTATCCGCTGACGAAAAATCTCGTCTGCCGCAATATGAAGCTTACAACGCTGCCTGACGTGTACTTGTCGCTGCTGGCGATCGCCGGTGATCCGAACGGCGAGGCGTTCGAGATACTCATGGATAACGAACTGATTTCATCCGCACGTAAATGTATCGACAAAATGATAGAACTCGGAGGCTGAGCTGTTACTTGATAAATTTGATTGAAAAGCTTTACTGTACCGAAAACCTGACTGACGCAGAATTAAAAGCTCTTATTGAGGACAATTCTGACGAAGTTTCCTCACATTTGGCAAAACGTGCAGATGAAATCCGACAGAAATATTACGGAAAAAAAGTATTTCTCAGAGGACTCATTGAAATATCGTCTTACTGTAAAAACGACTGCTATTACTGCGGTATCAGGCGGAGCAATAAATCGGCGGAGCGTTATCGCCTTGACCGCAGTCAAATATTAAAATGCGCCGATATTGGCTATAAATTGGGATTCAGAACATTTGTCATGCAGGGCGGTGAGGACGCTTTTTTTAACGATGATTATATCTGCAGCGTCATATCGGAAATTCACAGGAATTTCCCCGGCTGCGCCATAACCTTGTCCCTCGGAGAACGTTCAGCCGAAAGTTACGGAAAAATGAAGGCGGCAGGGGCTGACCGTTATCTACTTCGTCATGAAGCGGCAGACGAAAAATTATACCAAAAACTTCACCCTGCCGAAATGAGTCTTGACAACAGAAAGAAATGTCTGTATAATTTAATAGAGACAGGTTTTCAGACAGGTTCCGGTTTCATGGTCGGCGCGCCCTTTCAGACAACGGACAATATTATTTCGGATATTCGATTTTTACAGAAGCTGAATCCTCATATGATAGGGATAGGACCTTTTATCCCTCACAAATATACGCCTTTTAGGGACGAAAGGGGCGGTACGGCGGAGCTTACACTGCGGCTTCTCGGCATATTGAGGCTTATGTTTCCTAAAGTACTTCTGCCGGCAACAACCGCTCTCGGAACTATTGCGGAAAACGGCAGAGTTTTGGGACTTAAAACAGGCTGCAACGTTATTATGCCAAATCTTTCACCGGAAGAAGTTCGCTGTAAATACAGTCTTTACGACAATAAGCTTATCACAGGAGGCGAAGCGGCAGAGGGACTTTCTCTGCTTAAATCCGAAATTGAAGCGGCAGGATATGAAGTTGCTTCCGAAAGAGGCGATTATGTATCACAACATTGTTAAAATATATCAAAAGACAATGTAAAAAGCAGAAACATACTTTCGTATAATGAGTTTTGAACGCAGTCATATAGGGAGAATATTTATAAGTATTTTAGGGGGATTTTTATGGGAATAAAAAAAATTTCGGCGTTTCTTTTTACATTTGCTGTTATGGGAACTATAATGCCTGATATGCCGTCAGGTGCAAGTGAAAAAAAGATCAATAACAATGCTGTTTTATTAAGCTCGTCCGAAAATATCATTGGCAGCGGCGAATTAGGAAATGAACTTACATGGTCATTTGACGGTAACGGAACGCTCACTATAATAGGCAATGGTAAAATGCCAAACTATGATAACGACTCTCCGGCATATTGCGAACATATAAACGATATAAAAAATGTAGTTATCGGATCGGGTGTAACGAGTATCGGAAAGTATGCATTTTATGACTGTAAAAGGCTTACGTCAATAAATATTCCCGATTCTGTTGCATACATTGGCGAAAGGGCGTTCAGTTCCTGTATAAGTCTTAAATCAATTACGATTCCCGATACTGTTACAAGTATTGAAAACGGTGTGTTTTACTACTGTCAGAGCCTTCCGGAAATAGATATTCCCGATTCCGTTTCAAGTATCGGAGATTCTGCATTTTACCGATGTGAATGCCTTACATCGGTAATTATTCCTGAATCTGTCACAAATATTGACGGCAGCGCATTTTCCGGCTGTTTAAATCTTGAATCAATAACGATTCCTGATTCTGCTGCGAATATCGGGGATTGGGCGTTTGCTAACTGCACAAGCCTTACATCAATTACGCTTCCCGATTCTGTTTCTAAAATAAGTGAAAGCATGTTCAGATCCTGTGAAAGCCTTATGTCGATAACTATTCCAAATTCCGTTACAAGTATTGAGGACAGCGCGTTTTCAAACTGTACAAACCTTGAATCAATAATTATACCCGAAGCAGTTGCGAGTATCGGCATTTGGGCATTTGATGAATGCGAAAAACTAAAATCAATAACTATTCTTAATTATAATTGCAATATCGGCAGCAATGCAATCTCAAATAATTATGATTATGATACTCACACAGCCTCATATTACGGCATAATTAAAGGCTACAACGGCTCTACAGCCGAGGATTATGCCAAAAAATACAACGGAACTTTTGAATCCCTCGGAGAAGCTCATGTTTTTGAAATGATCAAAGGCGATGTAAATAATGACGGTACTGTAGACTCCAGCGATGCCGCGGTTGTGTTGGCTGACTATTCCTTAACCTCTACAGGAAAAAGCTCTGGGCTTACAGATACTCAGAAAACAGCTGCCGATATAGATAAAGACGGCAGAATAGATTCCTCAGACGCTTCTTTTATCCTCAGTTTCTATTCATACATTTCAACAGGCGGTACTGTTACGGATATTTCTGACTGGATGAAAAACATTTGATTTATCTGTTCTCTGTATATGAAAATTCACGAAATACGGAAAAACGGGGCGATAAACCGAAATTCCCACATTGCAGACAATGATTAATAAAAGGAGATTTTTATGAGAGTACGTTTTCATCTGCCTGATTTTGCAGGTCGGTTCAAGATGAATTTATTATTTGCTGATATGCTGAAAAACCGTCCGGAATTTTTCAGGGAAGGCGTAGAGATCGCCTCATTTTACGGAGTATTCCCACCGGCTGTTTGGAACGGCGGACGCACTCAGGGCGGAGTATGCGACCGTTCATACGTCAAACAGGTCATAAAGGCTTTCAACGACAGAGGAATACCGTTGAGATTTACATTCACAAATCCGGCTTTGGAGAAAAAACACCTCAGTGACCCTTTCTGCAACATGATACTTACCCTTGCTGACAACGGTCTTAACGAAGCTATAGTTATGTCCCCCCTGCTGGAAAATTATATCAGACGTAATTTTCCGAAATATAAGCTTACAAGCTCTACATGCAAGCGAATCAACGATCCCGATAAGCTGAAAGAAGAACTTGAAAAGGATTACAGCATAGTGGTTGTAGACTACGATTTCAACAATAATTTCGAAGTGCTTTCCAAACTTCCGCGCAAAGAGGACTGCGAACTTCTTGTAAATGCCTGCTGCGAACCTAACTGCCCTCGCCGCTCAGAGCATTACCACTCTATCGGCGTTCAGCAGATAGCATATAATGAGCATATTAAAAAATATCCAAATCTTCCATTTGACGCTTCCAAATTTGATCCTCAGCATTTCCGCGACTGCCCATATTCTCAAAGGGGCGTATTTGAAATACGAAATCTCCGCACCCACATTTCCCCTGATGATATATGGCAAAAATACGTACCTATGGGCTTTGAACAGTTCAAAATAGAGGGACGCACGTCAAGTCATCTGAATATTGCCGAAACCTATATGTACTACATGGCAAAACCCGAATACCGTGACGAAGCTCGTTTCACCCTGCTTAAAGCTATGGAAAACAGCGGCGCACTTAAATTTAATTAGCTTTGATTCCATATTTTCGAAATTATGAATTAAAAGGGGATTTTTATGAAAGCACGATTTCATCTTCCTGATTTTTCAAAACATTTTTTGCTGAATTATACATTTATACAAATGCTTGAGGTACTTCCTCAGTATTTTTACGACGATGTCGAAATTGCCTCCGTATATGGCGTATTTCCGCCTGCAATATGGAACGGCGGACGTTTTCAATCCGGGAAATGTGAAAAAGATTTTATTAAGCAGGTCATTAAAGCGTTTAACGATAAAGGAATTCCGCTTCGATTCACATTCACAAATCCCCTGCTTGAAAAAAAGCATCTCCATGACGATTTTTGCAATATGATAATGCACTTGGCAGACAACGGCATGAACGAGGTCATTGTAGCTTCTCCGATTTTAGAAGATTACATAAGAACAACATATCCGAATTACAAAATAACAAGTTCTACCTGCAAACGTATTACCGATCCCGAAAAACTTACAGAAGAGCTTGAAAAAAACTATAATATTGTTGTTGTGGACTATGACCTGAACAACAAATTTGACGTCCTTGAAAAGATACCCGATAAGGAAAAATGCGAGCTTCTTGTAAACGCCTGCTGCAACCCGAACTGCAAGATTCGTTCCTCACATTACAGAAATATAGGAGCGGAACAGCTTGCCTACGCCGAGCATCTGAAAAAAACGCCCGCCCTCGATTTTGATTTTACCAAGGTAAAAAAATATGCAGAGTACTGTGACCCTGTATTTTATGAATGTTCCTGTATGGGCAGAACTCTTTTTGAAATAAAAGATCTCTCAACTCATATCTCCCCCGAAGCCATACGTGAAAAATATATGCCTATGGGATTTAATCAATTCAAGATAGAGGGACGTACTATCGAACTGCTGAATCTTATCGAGCATTATATGTACTATATGGCAAAACCTGAATGCAGAGATGAAGCCCGCTACCTCCTCTACTGCCAGCTCATCAAAAAAAACTTGATAAAAGTTGCTTACTGATTTTCAAAGGGAAGCTACGCAATAGAGAATACCGCGTATCCTGCATATAATATAAAGCGGCACTGTAATTTCAAAACTTGTGTTCATAGGAGATATTGCGGTTTTTTGCGCATAATTTTCCTGAGAATAAGGCAAAACCTTGCAGGAATACTTGTATTTCAAAAAATTTTAACGCAATTATCAGGATAGTTCTCCAAAAAGCATATGAATTTTCTTATGAGCACAGGTTCTTAGGTTAAAAGTTCTGTAAACATTTCAATACGATATATTAATTAAATATCGGGAGGTAACCATTGTTTGACATTTTTAAAACAATTAAACGCGATATAAATCTTATCCGTCAAAGCGACCCTGCTGCAAGAAATGCTGTTGAAATACTCCTTACCTATCCTACGCTTAAAGCTATACGCTCATACCGTATAGCTCATTGGCTGTATAGAAGGAAATATTTCACTTTGGCAAGAATAATTTCTCAGCATGCAAGAAACAAAACAGGCATAGAAATACATCCCGGAGCTGTTATCGGCAAGGGACTTTTCATCGACCACGGAATGGGCGTCGTGATAGGTGAAACGGCTGTCATAGGAGATAACTGTCTGCTTTATCAGGGCGTTACGTTGGGCGGAACCGGAAAGGATAAAGGTAAACGTCATCCGACATTGGGCAATAACGTTCTTGTCGGAGCGGGCGCAAAAGTCCTTGGACCTTTCACAGTAGGAAATAATGTTAAAATAGCGGCGAATGCCGTAGTTCTCAATGCAATTCCCGATGACTGCACTGCCGTTGGAGTTCCTGCAAGAGTAGTCCGAAGAAAAGGCGAAAAAGTCAGCGAGCATAAAGTAACTCAGGACATCGACCAGATACACATTCCCGATCCTGTATCTCTTGAATTGTGCAGACTTCAGGCAGAGGTTGACGGATTAAAAAAGGAGCTTGCAGAACTAAAGAAATAAATCATTCTGTAATTTAATATTCTGAAAAAATAATATGAAATGGGGATTATTATAATGTACACAAAAAATACAGATGCAGAAAACATCGAAAAACCTGCATACTCGTCCAAATTAATGAGGAAATCATCAAACGGCAATTCAATGATGCTCTTTATATTCCTTATCTGCATGATCGGCGGAAGCTATCTCATGAGTTTTGTAATGGGGTTATTTTTAGATGAGGAATCGCAGTTCTACGACAGCGCAGTATTTCTTGCAAGAATGGCGTTTCAATATTTTGTGGGCGTACCATTGGCGATCTTTATATATAAAAGAATGCCTTCGGGACGAACTACCGAAAAAATCGGCTCGCTGTTCTGCAAACCTCAGCAGTCTCTATGGTGGGTTATAAAATGGGTTCTGATAACCATAGCGTTCACATACGGTACAAATATTGCATCAACTTTATTTTTCAATCTTCTTCAATCTCTCACAGGGATAGAGCTTAATCAGGTAAATATTGCGGCGGACGATACATTTCTATCTAAGCTCGCCAATATAATCAGTATAACTATCTTAGCCCCTATTTTTGAGGAAATTCTTTTACGCGGCGCATTACTGAGCAATACTAAACGCTACGGCACGTGGTCGGCGGTCATTTCAACGGGAATTTTCTTCGGACTTCTGCATGCCAACTATCCGCAGATACCCTTTGCAGCTGTAATGGGAATTTTTTCAGCTTTTATGGTACTTAAGACTAATTCTATAATCCCCTCACTCATCGTTCACTTTACTATCAATACGATCGGCGGAGTAATGTCTGTTGTAATCAGCGGTATTGACATTACAAAAATGCAAAGCGGCGATATGGATCACATCTTGGAAAATTTAGGCGTATGTATTATTATAATGTGCGCCGGCTTACTGGTGATGGGATTTATTGCAGCAGGATTGATACTTTTTATTTTGGAAATAATCATGCATAAAGAAAGCTTTCACATTCCCCCCGTATGCCCGGAGGTGTCGGAGAAGAAAAAACTTGCCGTTTACTTTACTGCACCGGTTACCATACTTTTAACAATAGTACTTTTAACCCTGACAGTTATCAACGCAATACCTGCTTAGATAAACCAATAATCTGCTGGTTCAATACTCCGTCCGCAAAGGCGGAGTATTAATTTTTAGGCTATATACCGTAACGCAACCGACAGTTGACAAATTTCCAAGACGAATTGATTGACTGCAACTCCATCATATGATATACTGAATTCATGAAAAACCACTAATGCCGGCTTAGTGAAAATCAAAAACAAACTTCTCACAAGCTGAATCGCTCATGAGAACTTAATGGAGGTAAACTATGATACTTGCAGATAAGATTATTGAACTCAGAAAAAAATCAGGCATGACTCAGGATGAGCTTGCCGAGAAATTAGGCGTAAGCCGTCAATCCGTATCTAAATGGGAAAGCGCACAGTCTACTCCCGACCTCAACCGAATTTTAAAAATATCGGAAATATTCTCTGTCAGCACGGACATACTTTTAAAAGACGAACTCGATCTTAATCCGACAGAGTCAACAGCTGCTATAAGCGCTCCTGCTGCTTCTGTTCACGATGAAACTGAACCGCCGCTTCGCCATGTTTCTATGGCGGAGGCAACTGCATTCCTTGAAAAAAATTCACAGCGCGCCCGTTTTACCGCTTTGGGCGTATCGCTCTGTATATTATCGCCTGTTCCGCCCATAATCTTCGATATGATTTTTCAAAAGTCCGAACTTGCAGATTTGGGTGCAATACCAATGTTTCTTATGATAGCAGTCGCAGTAGGAATTTTCATTTACAGCCACAGCCTTATCAAAGACTTCGCCTATCTTCATAATGAATGTCTCGACACTGAATACGGCATTGACGGCATGGTAAAGGATAAGAAAAGCAACTACCAATCCAAACATATTCTACATCTTATAATCGGCGTCATTCTATGTATCATATCGTGCGTACCCGCTATAGCCGCCGATATTATTTCAAGAAAAGAGCTTAGCGAAATATTCAGCGACTTCGGCGCACTTATAATGTTTATATGCGTTACTGCCGGCGTATTCCTGATCGTTAAAACAAGCATTATAAACAGCGGTTACAGAACACTTCTTGAAGAAGACGACTACAGCCGCAATAAAAAGCTTGTTAACCGACAGAGCAATACTGTAATGGAAGTTTATTGGCTTATTGTTACTGCTATATACCTCGGCTATAGTTTTGTTACGTTTAATTGGGGTATGAGCTGGATCATATGGGTCGTTGCAGGCGTTATCTGCCCTGTCGTGAAACTTATTGCCGCAGCTTTGAAAAAATAAATTGTCCGTTTCTTTTGGTCTTTTAGAACCTGTTTAGTATCTCGGCTCATACTGATTTTTTAGCAAGAATTTGTCAAGACTCTAAAAAGTGAATGAATACTGACATATGGTTCAACGAATTTTACCCCTAAGACGTATATGGAGATACAAATATGCTCTAAAACTATATAATTTAAATGGGACTGTACAAAGCCCGTAATTACTATAAAATATAGTAATACGGAAAGCTTTTACAGTCCCATTTGACATGAGGAAGAACGTCCTCCAAAAAATTTTCAATTAAGAAAGCTCGAACATACCTGTATAGAGTTGATAATATTTGCCTTTGCCTGCGATAAGATCATCATGGCTGCCTCGCTCAATGATCTTGCCGTATTCGAGAACCATTATTGCCTGAGAATTACGAACTGTTGACAAACGATGCGCAATAACGAACACTGTACGACCTTCCATAAGGGAATCCATACCTTTTTCGATAAGCGCTTCCGTTCTTGTATCAATAGAGCTTGTAGCCTCGTCAAGGATAAGAACAGGCGGATTCGCAACTGCTGCACGCGCAATAGCAAGAAGCTGCCGCTGACCCTGCGAAAGATTTGCCCCGTCCGAGGTAAGCATTGTATCGTATCCATTTTCAAGGTGTGTGATAAAGCTGTCGGCATTTGCAAGCTTTGCCGCCGCATAAACTTCCTCGTCCGTTGCGTCAAGTTTGCCGTATCGGATATTGTCCATTACGGTACCGGTAAACAAATGCGTATCCTGCAATACTACAGACTGCGACATTCTCAGATCGCGCTTTTTTATTTTATTGATATTGATTCCGTCATAACGTATTTTTCCATCGGGAACATCGTAAAAACGATTTATAAGATTGGTTATGGTCGTCTTGCCTGCTCCCGTAGAACCTACAAAGGCTATCTTCTGTCCTGCTTTTGCATAAAGACTGATACCGTTAAGAACAGTTTTCTCGGGTTCATATCCGAAAACAACATCGTCAAACTCCACATTACCGCGAACTTCGGTATATGTTACAGTACCGTCCGCCTTATGAGGATGTTTCCACGCCCATATACCCGTTCGCTTTTCTGACTCGATAAGCTGACCGTCAGCATCCCGCACTGCGTTTACAAGAGTAACATAACCGTCATCCGCCTCCGGCTCTTCGTCAATCACTTTAAAAATTCTCTCAGCACCTGCAAGAGCCATTAAAACCGCATTAAGCTGCTGCGAGACCTGTGTGATAGGCTGAGCAAACTGTCTTGTAAACTGCAAATACGACACAAGCTTTCCGATATTCATTCCGCCGAATCCGCTTACAGCCATAATTCCGCCCACAATAGCCGTTGCCGCATAATGAAGATATGACAGATTATTCATTATAGGCATAAGAATATTTGCAAAAGTATTCGCACGGGTAGCCGCTTCGCAAAGCTCCTCATTAAGCTTGTTAAATTCCTCGTTGGCAGCATCTTCATGGCAGAAAACCTTCACAACTTTCTGACCGTCTATCATTTCTTCAATATATCCGTTAGCTTTGCCTATCGCTTTCTGCTGTGCAATAAAGCCCTTGCTGCTCCGTGAACCGATAACGCCTATTACCTTTATAATAATAATAAGCATTACTACCACGATAATAGTCAATATCCAGCTATATGCAAGCATAAGAGCAAAAACTCCTACAATAGTGATAGCAGAGCTTATAAACTGTGCAATACTGTTGCTGAGCATTTCACGGAGCGTATCTGTATCGTTGGTATAGAGCGACATAAGTTCGCCGTGAGTGTGCTTATCAAAGTATTTAATGGGCAGCGACTCCATTTTACTAAAAAGGTCGTTTCTTATGCGCATCAGCGTAGTAGTTGAGACTTTGAGCATCATACGCTGAAACATCAAGCTCGCCAAAGCGCCGACAGCGTAAATACAAGCCATAACAGCAAGTATCCCGATAAATACGCCCTTATCCCACACGCCCGTTTTAAGAGCGTCCTCAATATTATTTATAAGCGGGGTAAGCAGAGCATTGCCTGCGATACCTGCCACGGCGCTCAGAACAACGCCAACCACCACAAGGGCGAAATGGAGCTTAAAGCCATACATATAACTGAAAATACGCTTGATTATTGCCTTAACATCTGAAGGCTTCTGCATAGGAGCCATATTCTTTTTCGGAGGCATTATTCATCACCGCCTTTCTGCTGCGAATCGTAAACTTCTCTGTAAATATTGCTTTTTTCAAGAAGTTCTTCATGAGTTCCCATATCAGTTATCTTTCCGCCGTCCATAACGATTATCCTGTCCGCGTCCTGTACGGAGGAAATTCTCTGAGCTATGATAAACGTAGTAACATCGCTGAGATTTTCACGAAACGCCTTTCTGATACTTGCGTCCGTAGCCGTGTCAACCGCGCTGGTGGAATCGTCAAAAATGAGTATCTTAGGCTTTTTCAGCAGCGCTCTTGCAATGCAAAGTCTCTGCTTCTGACCGCCCGATACGTTCACTCCGCCCTGTCCGAGATCCTGATCGTAGCCATCCGGAAACGACATTACAAAGTCATGCGCGCACGCATGCCTGCATGCTTCAATGATCTCCTCGTCAGAAGCATCAGCGTTTCCCCATTTCAGGTTCTCCTTTATAGTTCCCGAGAAAAGAACGTTTTTCTGCAAAACCATTGCGACTTGATTTCTCAGGGTTTCCAAATCATACTCGCGAACATTTCGTCCGCCGACCAGTACCTCACCGTCCGTTACATCATAAAGTCTCGGAATAAGCTGAACCAAAGTAGTTTTTGACGAACCTGTACCGCCGATAATTCCAATGGTTTCCCCTGATTTTATATCAAGGTTAATTTTTTCAAGCGAAAGGTTATTCATATCCTTAAAGTAACTGAACGACACGTTTTTGAAGCTTACCGAGCCGTCCTCTACCTCCGTAACGGAGTTTTCCGGTGAAACAATATCCGATTCCTCGGTAAGCACTTCATATACACGCTGAAGAGACGCTCTGGAAATAACGAACATCATAAACATGAACGAAAGCATCATCAGAGACATAAGTATCTGTCCGACATATGTAATAAACTGAGTAAGATCGCCTGTAAGCATATTTCCGCCGCCTGCGATCATATGTCCGCCAAAAAAGAGAATTGCGATTATACTTGCGTACATACAAAACTGCATGAACGGCATAGTAAGTATAACGAGTTTTTCCGCACGAACCTGAGCCTCGCGTACCTTTTCGGTGCTTTCCGTGAACTTTTTCTTCTCATAATCCTCGCGTACAAACGCCTTGACTGTACGAATTCCCACAAGATTTTCCTGAACCCTTGCGTTCATGCCGTCATAAAGGGTAAGCATAGCCTTGAATCGCGGATGCGCCTTAGTCATAATTAAACCTACGGCAGCTCCGAGAACCGGAATTGCACATAAAAATACCAGCGACAGTTTAGCATTGGTAGTAACTGCCATAATAAGAGCAAAAATCATCATCATAGGAGCTCTTACCGCAGTACGTATGAACATCATGAATGCCATTTGAATATTGCTTACATCGGTAGTGAGACGAGTTGTAAGAGAAGCTGTAGAGAATTTATCTACATTAGCAAAAGAAAAAGACTGAACTTTTTTAAACAGCTCTCCTCTTAGATTTTTGGCAAATCCAACGGCAGCCACAGCGCTGAAGCGTCCTGCAACCGCTCCGAAAAACAGAGAAAAAAGCGCCATTAATACCATAAGCGCACCCATTACGGCAACGTGCTTTATGTCGCCTGCACGAATTCCCTTATCAATAATGGAAGCCATAACATAGGGAATAAGAACCTCCATAGCGACCTCGCCCAAAATAGTCACCGGCGCAAGGATCGCTTCCTTTTTGTACCTGCCCACATAGGACAAAAGTTTTTTCAGCATATTGATAATATCTCTCCTTTCTTGATCAGACATGTTCAATAAAAGATTTTCAAAGCGTCGCTTTTGCTTTGAATAGGATTATTGCAGCAGGTCTGTTTTCTTTCTGTTCGGACTTGTAAAGTCCGTATTTAAATAGTATAACACGGTAAAATTTTATTGTCAAGTGAAAGTTTAGTGAAAATACATAAAGAATTATTGTTGGAATTAACAAATTTGTCAAACAAAAACGGCAATTCATTCAAATAATATACAGACTGTTTAAACTCCGCTTGACTTTTTTAGTGAAATATGATACAATATAAACATGTATTTTAATTTAACGATAATCAAAAGGCGGTTAAAGGCTGAGGCTTATGACCGCTAATATTAAAAGGAGGCGTAAACCGATGGGATACGGATTTATTGAATTGACACCTGAAATCATAAAACTTGCGGAAAAATCAATGGAGGGCTATAAGATCTCCCCCGAACTTTACACCAAATACGATGTAAAACGAGGATTGAGAGATATAAACGGCAACGGAGTCGTTGCCGGACTTACAAATATCAGTACCATCAGAGTCGATGAAGAAGGTCACGGCAAGCTTTTTTACCGCGGCATTGATGTTGAAGATATTGTTGCGGGCTTTATAAAAGAAAAGCGTTACGGTTTCGAGGAAACTATTTATCTGCTACTATTCGGAAATATGCCGACAGAAACAGAGCTTGCCGAATTCAAAGGCATTTTATCCGGAACAAGAAATCTTCCGCCTACTTTTACAAGAGATGTTATTATGAAAGCTCCCAGCGACAATATGATGAATACTCTTGCGAAATGTGTCCTCTCGCTCTATTCTTACGACCAGACTGCAAACGACATTTCAATACCCAATGTCCTCAGACAAAGCATATCGCTTATTACGCTCTTCCCTGTTTTGGCGATATACGGCTATCACGCCTATAAATACACACGTGACGGAGGAAGTCTTTTTATTCACGACCCCGATCCGCAGCTTTCCATTGCGGAAAATCTGCTGTACATGCTCCGTCCCGATAAAAAATATACCGAGCTTGAATCCCGCATACTCGACCTTGCACTGGTTCTTCATGCAGAACACGGAGGCGGAAACAATTCTACATTTACCGTACATGTTGTTTCATCATCCGGTACTGACACGTATTCAGCAATTGCAGCCGCATTGGGTTCGCTTAAAGGTCCGAAGCACGGCGGAGCAAACATAAAGGTCGCTATGATGTTTGACGATATGAAGCAGAACGTCAAGGATTGGACTGACGAGGAGGAGGTACGAACATATCTTAAAAAGCTTCTCCACAAAGAAGCTTTCGACCACGCCGGACTTATCTATGGAATGGGACATGCCGTTTACTCCCACTCAGACCCGAGAGCGACTGTTTTCAAAGGCTTTGTGGAAAAACTCAGTTCCGAAAAAGGCAGGCACGATGAATTTAATCTTTACTCGATGGTTGAACGGCTCGCGCCCGAGGTCATTGCCGAAGAAAGACGAATTTACAAAGGCGTGTGTGCAAACGTGGATTTTTACAGCGGATTTGTATACCGTATGCTGGGTATTCCCGATGAGCTGTTTACTCCGCTTTTTGCGGTTTCGCGTATTGCAGGCTGGTCTGCTCACCGTATAGAGGAGCTTATCAACTCCAACAAAATAATCCGCCCTGCATACAAGGCTATCTCGCCTATGCGCGAGTATACCGATATGGAGAACCGAATTGATTAAATATGAAACATGATGTTAAAGTAAAGAGAATTTCCTTTTTTCTGACAGATATATTTGCCGGAATGTTACTTTTTACCGCTTTGACCGCTTCTGCTGTATGGCTTGATCTATGTGAGCTTTTAGGTTTAGCTGCAATGTGCGCCGCTCTTGCATTGCCTATCCTTGTACCGTTTATTTGCGGAAAGCTCACGAAGCGGAGTTTTCTCAGCTCTCTTGCATTTATAAATATGGGTATGCTGGCGGCTTTTATGCTTTCAAATAAATTGTCCGAGCTTATGGTCTATTTTAATATAATACCCGATAATTTTATACGCGGACTTTATGAAAAAAATTATCCCGGACTTGAACCCGAGTTTATTTCGCAGGAAATGCACGGTTTTTCGACAATTGTTTTATTTCTGCTTATTGAATCGGCGTTACTTTTCCTGACGGCATTTACGGTAAAGGTAGTTATGAGAATACGTCAGATCAATAAGCAGTTTAACGCTTATTATAAAAGCGGTACCTGAATTTACAAGGACACGGCGTGCCGTGTCTTTCAAACTATAGAAAAAGTAAAAATGGGATTCCAAAGGGACGTTGTTCCTTTGTCGGAGTCCAGAGGCAGCGCCTCTGGTGGAGTGTGGTGCAAATCTCCGCATATAGCCGTCAGGCGCTCTGCAAAGGGTGAATCCTCAAACAGTCCGACTGTTTGAGGAGAGGGAACGCTCTGCAAGAGAGAGCGTTACTTTATTTTATCAAGGCACCACCGCACAATCTGTCACCACACACATGGAAAACACCGTTAACATTTTTGTGAATTTTTTTCCGTAGCTATTGCTATTTTTCTTATTATATGCTACAATAAAAGTGAATAAAATTTTCAACAGAAAGGTCTTGATTTTAAATGAAAAATACAACGCAACTCATGGAACACAACGGCATGACCTGCGTGAAGCTCTCCGCAGGCGGCTATGAAGCTCTTATCGCTTATCAGATAGGCTGCAACGTTATCCGCCTGAGAAATAACGTTAAGGGTATGGAATTTTTCCGCTGGAATGCAAATAATACGTTCGAGGATATTTTTAATTCCGCCGAAGTATGGGGACTTCCGACACTTTACCTGCCTAACCGCTTTGCAGACGGAGCGCTGAAAACCTCGGACGGCACATATCAGCTTCCCGTAAACGAGAAAGCTCCGTACAATAACCATATTCACGGATTTCTTCACAAACGCACTTTCGAGGTTGTCGAGCATAACGCCGACAGCAACTGCGCTTGGGTGAAAACACGCTATATTTACGATGGAAACGACGATTTTTTCCGGTATCTGCCTGTCAGATTCACAGCGGAGTATACGTTTACTCTGTCGGAAAACGGACTTGAACAGAATATATGTTTTATCAACAACGACGATAAGGTTCTTCCTATGTCTCTTGCTTCACATACAGCTATCAGTTCGCCTTTTGTTGACGGTGCAAAAGAGGAGGACATTCGTCTGACCGTGCCGATCGGCAAAAAGTGTGAGCTTAATGACAGATGTCTCCCGACTGAGCAGCTCAAATCGCTTACTATGTGGGATTTAGAATACAAAGGCGGCACAAAATGCCCTGTACTTCAGGTAGTGGACAACGATATGTACATAAGTGAAACAACCGAGCTTAACGGAATGGAGTTTCACGGCGTTATTGCCGAAGATACTGCAAGCGGTAAGAAGCTCTGCTATGAGGTATCGGACAAGTATAAATTTTGGATAATCTGGAATGACAGGGGATTTAACCACTATTTCTGTCCCGAACCTATGACCGCTATGATAAACGCTCCGAATCTCAGCCTTTCTCCCGAAGTCTCAGGATATACCGAGGTCAAACCCGGCGAGATATTCGAGGCACATCAGAGATTCTTCGCTGATTAATGTAACTCTCGGCAGGATATGCGGAAAAACAAATCACATAAAGGCAAACAGCCATGCTTATTTGTTAAAACTGCACAAAAAACGTGACGAAAATAGTACAGCCTTAATTTGATGTAAGCTCTTGTAATATTTTGAAAAATATGTTATAATATTATAAATTGCAGATTTTATCTGCATTTGTTAATGTAAATACAAAGGAGAATAACCATTATGAAGTTCGGTTTTTTTGACGACGCTAATAAGGAATATGTTATCAATTCCCCGAAAACACCCTATCCTTGGATAAACTACCTTGGAACACAGGCTTTCTTTTCACTTATTTCCAATACGGCAGGAGGCTACAGCTTCTATAAAGACGCACGTCTCAGACGCATCACCCGCTATCGTTACAACAACGTTCCAATTGATATGGGCGGACGTTATTTCTATATCAACGACAACGGTACTGTCTGGAATCCCGGCTGGTCTCCCGTCAAGACCGAGCTTGACTCCTATGAATGCCGCCACGGTATGGGTTATACAGTTATTACAGGTAAGAAAAATGACCTGAAAGCACAGGTTACATTCTTCGTTCCGCAGAATTACAACGGCGAAGTTCAGCAGCTCGTACTCACCAACGAGGGTACCGAGACTAAAACATTCTCCTTGTTCTCATTCGCCGAATGGTGTCTTTGGGATGCTCAGGACGACTGCACAAACTTCCAGAGAAACTTCTCTACAGGACGTGTTGAGGTTGTAGGCTCTACTATTTATCACAAGACCGAGTACAGAGACAGACGCGATCATTTCGCTTTCTATACCGTAAACGATGAGATAGACGGCTACGATACCGACAGAGATTCCTTTATCGGTCTTTATAACGGCTTTAACGATCCGCAGGCTGTTATGGCAGGAGCCGCATCTAACTCTTTTGCTGACGGCTGGTCGCCTATCGCTTCTCATTATAAAAAGATAACTCTCGCTCCCGGCGAATCCAAAACGCTTATCTTCATTCTCGGCTATGTTGAAATGCCTGCCGATCAGAAATTTGAGGCTGACGGCGTTACCATCAACAAGGTAAAAGCTCTCGAAATGATAGATATGTACAATACGCCCGAAAAGGTTGCTGCCGGTCTTGCCGAGCTTAAAGCTGCATGGGACGAGCTTCTCGGCATTCTCAGCGTTGATACTCCCGATGATAAGGTTGACCGCATGGTAAACATCTGGAATCAGTATCAGTGTATGGTAACATTCAATCTTTCTCGTTCCGCTTCCTACTTTGAGAGCGGTATCGGCAGAGGTATGGGATTCCGCGACTCCAATCAGGATATTCTCGGCTTCGTTCATCAGATACCCGACCGTGCAAGAGAGCGTATTATCGACATCGCTTCAACTCAGCTCGAGGACGGCGGCTGCTATCACCAGTATCAGCCTCTTACCAAAAAGGGTAACTCCGACATCGGCGGCGATTTCTCGGACGATCCGCTTTGGATGATACTTTCAGTTTCCGCTTATATCAGAGAAACAGGCGACTGGTCTATCCTTGATGAACTCGTTCCCTACGACAACGATATGAGCAAGGCTAAGCCAATGCTTGACCACCTTAAGGTTTCTTTCTATAAAATTGTGAACAATCTCGGTCCTCACGGTCTGCCGCTTGCTATGCGCGCTGACTGGAACGACTGTATCAACCTTTCATGCTATTCGGATACCCCCGGCGAGAGCTTCCAGACTTACACAAATCCTAAGTTCGCAGCAGAGGGAGGATATTCCAAGGTTGCCGAATCCGTAATGGTTGCAACGCTCTTCACTTACTCAGGTCCTAACTACGTTGCTATTCTCAAACACCTCGGCAAGGACGATGAAGCTGCCGCTGCTCAGGCTGAGATAGATAAGATGAAGAAGAACGTTATGGAATCCGCTTTTGACGGCGACTGGTTCTTACGTGCATACGATTCAACAGGCGCAAAAATGGGCTCTAAGGAGTGCGAGGAAGGCAAGATATTCATTGAACCTCAGGGATTCGCTGTTATGTCCGAAATCGGCAAGGACGTTGGAGCAGACATCAAGACACTTGATTCTATCGACAAGTATCTCAATACAAAGTACGGTCTTGTTCTCAACAATCCTGCATTCTCAAAGTACTATATCCAGTACGGTGAAATTTCTACATATCCGGGCGGATATAAAGAAAATGCCGGTATCTTCACCCACAACAACGCTTGGATCATTTGCGCCGAGGCTTACGCTGGCAGAGGCGACAAGGCGTTCGAGTACTACAGCAAGATCGCTCCTGCATTCAATGAGGAGATTTCCGAGCTTCACAAGACCGAGCCTTACGTATACGGTCAGATGATCGCCGGTAAAGACGCAAGCCGCTTCGGCGAGGGCAAGAACTCTTGGCTGACAGGTACTGCCGCGTGGAACATGGTTGCCATTTCGCAGTATATCCTCGGTATCGCCGCAGATTGGGACGGTCTTAAGGTTGACCCGTCTATTCCTCATGAATGGGACGGCTTCACCGCTACAAGAAAATTCCGCGGCGCAACATACAACATCACTGTTAAGAACCCGAACCACGTTTGCAAGGGCGTTTCAGCTATGACTGTTGACGGACAGGCTGTTGACGGAAACGTAATTCCTGCTTGCGATGGCGGAGTTCACGAAGTCGTAGTTGTAATGGGCTGATTTCACATTATATTAATTTAAAAAGCTGTTTCACATTCGGGTGAAACAGCTTTTTATTAGATGTATGATTTGATACCGCTTCCGAGTTTAGTGAATCTGAGTATCAAGGAAATTATAATATATCTGATTTTTTAAAGCATGAAAAGCAGAAATCGTTAAAATCTATAACAAACAGTTAAATGCATTGCCGAAATATATAATTTAAATGATATAATTCACATTGCATTTTTGTCATATATAACAAAAACAATATAATTATTTAGTTATTATCACTATTGATTTTAAATATAATATATGCTATAATATAAGTATAACAATTCAAATGTATTGCTTATGAGTTTTATTAGCATTAATTAAAAGGAGATTTTAGTATGAAAAAAGTTATTTCTGCAATATCAGCCATTGTTGTTACATTTTTTACAGGAGCAATAACTACTGTAGCTGAAACCAATGAACAGTACAATTACATTATCGAATCGGAAATAGCAAATGAAGAAGACATTACCCCCTATTCAATAGATTCAATTAAAATATTGGATGTGCCATTTTGTGAACAACAAAAAAATTATTACTGCGGTCCAGCATGTGTGCAGCAAGTTGCAAAATATTACGGCTACAATCCAACCCAATCTGCTATTGCTGAAAGCATCGGAACTGAGACATACGGCTCAACATATGCTTATGATATTGTTGACTATTGCAACGATAATTTCCCTTATTCATGGGATTATTATTCGAAAGACGATGATTTTAACAGTCCTTCTAGTATGCTTGGAGAAATCGGGTATTCTTTGGATTGTGACAAACCTGTTATTGCAAACTTAGGTAAGCTTACGACATCAAATTGGCTCTACAATTCCGGAGGACATTACGTAGTATGTCGTGGATATGTTGACGATACGACAACAAACGGACATGTAGCATATATTGTTGACCCTTGGAAAAAAGGACATGGAATTTCTAACGGAAGATACACCGTAAGTTCTGATAAACTATATAATGTTATATACGGTTTTATTGGTTAAGAAATTAAATTATGAAAAATAAATTTCTCTTTCTAATGTTCATGATTTGTATTGTTTGCCTATTAAGCTGCGATAAAGAACAGCCGTCACCAAAAATAACCGAAAACACACCTTATGTAACCGAAACAACTACCCAACCGAGGCTCCAAGGAAACTACAGACTCGAGCTTTTCAGATACGACCCTATTGAAAACATACCCTCCTCATTTCAGGAATCCAAAACAGAAATAATAAGTGATAGTTCCCATAATGAAAAGATAGGTGCAAAGTCGATCAGAATACTTGAACCGGATAAATACGATAAACGGGAAATGGAATTTCTGCACGGAAAGAGCGTTATATCTTTTGATTACATTCAGAATAAATTTATAATTAAATTCTTTTCAGATGAAAAAAATTCATCGGCAGAAATCGGAATATTTGATCCTGCCGTTAATGAGTACAAAAAAATAGAGGAAATACCGTTTTCGGCATCATACGGAAAAGACTCGTTTGTTATCAGCGACAGATATTATGTAACGTTCAATAGCTATGAATCGGCAGATTCACTGACAGGATACGTGAGGATATATGATATTGAAACCGACAAATTGTCTGTTATCGACGAATTTAAGGAATACAACATTGTTCAGTTTGCCGCTCCGATAAATGATAACGCTTTTGCCTGCTTATATTATGAAGACGATACACAGAATTGGGTAATGAAATATTATGACATCATATCCGAGCAAAGCAGGGAAATATTCCGCCATACGAATTTCAATAAAAATGATACTTTGTCTCCCATGGCGTTGTCCTATGACGGTGAAAATATTGTGCTTGTTCTTCAGTACATAGAAAAAGAAATGTACAAAACAAACTATGTTACCGAAAAAGACGTGTATAAAACTTGTTTTATGTATTTAAACACACAGGGTGAACTAATGGAGATCGCAGATGCTGATTTAAATTCTTTTTTAGGAGATTACTATGAAATCACTGACCTTGCGGTAAATGAAAACTATTATTTTCTTACTGCACTGCATTTTTCTCCCTCATATGAAAATATAGAAATAACGGAAAAAATATCACTTATTCTAAAAAAGACCGATAATGAATTTATTTATAATGATGTTATGTGTACTCGAAATTATAATATAATTTCAAATGATTTTCTGAATAAGGAAAGTTTAGTTTACGAAGCCTATATTTTTGGCAGAGAAGATTCGAAGGGCATAGCTGACGTGAATTTAAGTGACAAAAAAGTAAGGCTTTATGAATATCCGCTTGATTTTGAGAATGAATCAGATGATATAGAATTAACACGAATGCTCTCGGAAGATGATTTGTTCATACTGCTTCATGATAATGAAAAAAAATACAAATATCAAATTGTAGACTATAAAAACGCTGAAAAAAAACCTATCAACTATGACATAAAAGAGAACTAATATTAAAGGACGAGTTTTATGCTCGTCCCTTTGTACTATATTGCCAAAATCCATTATATAATTTAGTGAACGTTATAACAGATCGCACTTGTAATTTATATTGAACTGTGATATAATGAATATAGCCGATTAAACATATAGGCATTAAAACTGAACGGAGGTTTTACTATGTCAGAATCAATTTCACAGTCCAGAACACTTAAATTGCGCCGTGTAACGGCAGCAGGACTTTTCGCCGCACTTATCTACGTATTTACCGCATATCTGCACATTCCCACAGGAGCGGGATATACTCATGCAGGAGACGGACTTATATACATTGCCGCATGCATTCTGCCTACTCCGTATGCAATGGCTGCCGGAACTATCGGCGGAGCTTTATCAGACGGTCTTACGGGATTTCTCGTTTGGATGCCTGCTACCATAATTATTAAAGCCATAACGGCTGCATTCTTTTCAAACAAAAGCGATAAAATATTGACACTTCGAAATATTCTCGGCATAATACCGTCTTTGATACTATGCATAGCAGGTTACAGTT
This sequence comes from uncultured Ruminococcus sp., assembly GCA_910584195.1. Taxonomy (GTDB): domain Bacteria; phylum Bacillota; class Clostridia; order Oscillospirales; family Ruminococcaceae; genus Ruminococcus. The sequence goes on from CAJTYV010000012.1 coordinate 54,450, forward strand.
TATACGAGGGTACGATAATGGCGGGCGGATTTTCACTTGCGGCAATTACTGCGGCTTTTGGACAAACTCCTGCATACTGCATTCAGGTAGGAACAAGCGCACTGCTTTTTATTTCAGTTTCATTTTTGCTTGACAAATCAGAATTTAAGAAAAAATTTAAATTATAACCACAGACGATGTCCCCCGAGTCTCGACTGTCGTCTCAGTCGGTGCTTCTGCTTCGCAGAGGTGTCCACAGGATACCCGCACCCTCTTAGACGGCGAACATCTTTAGATTCAGCCGGAGATACGATCTCCGACTGAATCCGGCTTACTATCGTAAGCCTTCTGCTTGTTGGAAGCAGAGCTTTGAACAAAAAGGATCGTTAAAGTTCTGATTATCCTTCCCACAAAATATATTCCTTGTTATTTACATCATCATAATAGAATATTTTTTTAAGCCCTCTTTCTTTTATGTTATCAAGTCTTGTACGTTCTTCCGTATCGTTTGCATTCATTTCTGTAACTGCAAATGAATCTATTTTTCTATGCTTAAGAGTTATTCCGTACCCGACTTTTGCATTAACATCAAAATCCTTGTCATAGCCAAAATGCTTGCCATTCTCATCGCTTATTGTCGGATAAATAAAATCAGCCGATATTGCTGAATTTGTCTTTACAAGCCATAACGTTCCGTCTTTATCTTCCTCGACCCATACATTTTTCGCAATATTGTATTTCTCATAGTTCATGGAACAATCAGTATTCAGGATCGAAAAAAATGCTAAGAGTACAGCAGCCGTTCCAAGAATACCGCATATAAACCTGATAAAAAAACGCTTTTTCACTTTCTTCATAGGCTCGATATTTTTATCCTTTTCAGTCATGATGATTTCCCCCTTTGACATATCCTTGTAAATTTCAGTGCATTCTGTACAGTTGTGCAGATGATTTTCGATTTCCTCATTGCTGTCCGCAGATGTTAGATAATCGCAGTAAAGCGGAAGCAAATCACGGATAATACTACATTTCATTACAATCACTCCTTCTTTAATTTCTGTTTGGCTCGGTAAAAAGTAACTCTTGCCCAATTTTCCGACTTGCTGAATATTTCGCCGATTTCCCTGAATGAAAGTTCACCTGTTGCACGAAGCAAAACTATTTCCTTTTCAGTTTCGGGAAGTCTATGAATCCGCTTAAGTAAAAATATCTTACCGTCATTTGATTCAGCAATTCTGTCCGGCGGAGGAGATAAATCGACTTCTGAGTAATCGGGTTCGGCAACAGGATTACTGTTACGGCGTCTGAGTTCCCGAAGCCACAAATTTTTTGCGATACCGCATAACCATGTATAAACCGAGCAGTCGCCGCGGTATTTTGACAGCGAACGTATAGCCTGATAGAATGTTTCCTGCGTGAGTTCCTCTGCTGTATCTTCGTTACTGCAAAGGCTCATCAGGTAAAAATATACTTTTCTGCCATGTTCTTCATAGTAGGCTTTTATATCATCAGCCATTCTTTCACCACCTTTCTATAAGTTAGTCAATTTAAAATCAGTTTCGTTACAAAAAAAACAGGGAAATTTAAAAACTTCCCTGATATAATCGTCCTCATCGCCATACTTTGACATTTTGCAAAAGTGATTCATTAATATTTAAACTCCCCCTTACCTATAAATTCCCGTATCAGAGAATCTTTAGGCACAAACTCCGCATCAAGCGGCGCAAGAGCAGCCATTACTTCCGTAACGTCCGAAAGCTCGGAAACATCGGTCATTCCTCTAAGTTCATCAAGCAGACTATCCCGATAAACGTTCATTTCATACGCCATAAAAGTATCAATATCATAGTCAGAACGATGTTTATACGGCATGATGTATCTGTTCTCACCAGCCTCAACGCTGTGAAACATATTCATTGTTTCGGCAAGGCTTCTTTTTCGGAAATTACGGTCGCGTATCATTCTGCGCATAAGACGAACTTTAGATGGGTGAAGAACAATGCCATTTTTAGTTATACGCGAACGCACGCTCACATAAAGCTTGCACAGCATGCTGTCGGGAACTGTGATAACATCCGGATTAAGAGCATGTATACCCTCAAAAATAACAAGCTCTCCCGGCTTTCTCTCAAAAGTCATTTTAACGCCGCTGCGCTTTGATGCGGCAAAATCATATTTCGGAATATTTACGGCATGGCAGGCGTTTATTTCCTCAAGCTGTCTGTTCAGCAATTCCTTGTCAATTCGGTTTGGCGATTCAAGATCTACTTTACCCTGCGCCGACAGTTCCTTCTCTTTATCCGACAAAGATTTGAAATAATTATCCATAGACAGCGTATGAGTGCGGCAGCCAAGCTCCCCAAGTATTTTTGCTATCATAAACGCAGTGGTGGTCTTGCCGGAACCGGACGGTCCCGAAAGGAGAATAACAGATATTTCCGATTTTTTTTCAACAATATCTTCCGCAATTTTTTTCAACTGATAAACATACGCTTCATTGGTGAGTTCAACAAATTTATCCGGGTCTCCGCAGACACCTTCATTTATTCTGGTAACTTCAATATTCACAAAATACCCCTTTCTTATCCGCAAAATAACAGATGCGGTGAGATTAAAAAACGATAAACTCACCGCACCTTATTATTATGATAATCGTAATACCAATGTTAATCGGATTTTTAATTATCGCTGTTCGCAAATAAGCTTCATAGCAGTTCTGTCCTCGCCATCAATTTGAATATTAGCGAAAGCAGGAATACATATAAGATCAATACCTATCGGCGCAAGATAGCCTCGCGCAATTGCTATCGCCTTGACCGCCTGATTTGCTGCACCTGCTCCGACAGCCTGAACCTCGACCGACTTATGTTCTCTGATAACTCCTGCAATAGCTCCTGCGACAGAATTCGGTGTCGAATGAGATGATACTTTTAAGATTTCCATAGTATAAGCCTCCTATAAATTTAATTTATTGACAATACCAATTTTAAACATCGGTATTATGAATATGCTATAGTCTGTACATTTACATTATAGCATATAATTGCGAACGTTTCAAGAGGTTTTTAAAATTTAAGTGTATTATTTTTAGTCATTCTTTTGTGAATTTTACACAAAAACAAAAAAACAACACGGTTATCGAACAATAAACCTCTCTATACTGTGAGCTTTTCCGCATTTTTCATCAAAGCTGACAACAACGCCGCAAAGAAAACAATCCCCCTCGGCTTCTTTAAATTTCGTAGGCACCCGAAAACGCAGTCTGTCTACAGCGGGTTTTATTTCTACACCGAGGCAGGAATGCTCAACTCCTGTCATGCCTGTATCGGTAATGTACGCCGTATGTCCTCCGAGAATCGCTTCATCGGCTGTCTGTACATGAGTGTGAGTACCGAAAACTCCCGTTACTCTACCGGCAAGATAATGTCCCATCGCTTTTTTTTCAGACGTTGCTTCAGCGTGAAAATCAATAAAAATATTAGGTGTTCTAATACCGCTCAACAGCTCGTCCGCTATTGTAAACGGGTTATCCAGCGGATCCATATATACCGTTCCCATAAGATTTATCACTGCTGCTGAGAAACTTCCCATATCAAAAATGCAAACGCCCTTTCCGTGCGCAGCTCCTTTCGGAAAATTGGCAGGCCGCAAAACACAGTCTGAAGAATCCAGAACAGGATATATCTCCTTACGTCTGAAAACATGGTTGCCCGTTGTAATAATATCTGCACCCGCATTAATAAGAAAATCCGCCGAAGCAGGGGTAATGCCGTTTCCCTGTGCCGAGTTTTCGCCGTTTATCACAGTAATGTCAACTGCAAATTTCTGTTTTATGCCGCAGAGCCTCGATTGAAGAAAATTACACCCGATCTGCCCCACAACATCGCCTATAAATAATAAATTTTTCAAATTGTCCCCCTAAGCCAAAAGGTTTTGCTGTTATTAGTATACCATGAGAAATATTTTATGTCAAGAAAAAATAAAAAATAATTGCGAAATCGACAAATAATCCGAAAATATGTCCTATTTTTAATTTAAGTTTATAGCCAAATAGCTTAAAATTTGACGAAAAAACTCTGTAATTTAATTTAAAACAATTATTTGTTCGCAAAAATAATTTTCTTATGCTTATTTGCCTTATTCTGAAAAATTTCTGAAACTTACATGAAAAAAGTCAGAAGTATATTGACATTTTCATCAAACCTGTTATAATTAATTATAGATATTTAAATTACAGGGGAGTTAAAAATGCCGATACAATCAAATTTTCAGCTAACGCCGATTCAGCGCGAGCGAATAAAAAGCAGCCTTTTGTCAGACGAATTTCTCGACCTTGCAAAAGAGAAAACTCTGCCTATCGAAACGCTAATGACCTATTACCGCTGCGTTATTATGGAAATAGAAACGAAATTCTGCGTACTTAACGAGGAGCTATCGCTTGAGGACGACCGTAACCCAATAGAAACCATAAAAACCCGTCTCAAATCATGGGACAGCGTAATCAAAAAAATGCGGGACAAACAACTGCCTATGACTCTTGATTCCTTAGAAAAAAATATATTCGATGTTGCGGGAATCCGAGTAATATGCTCGTTTCAAGAGGATATTTACCGTCTTGCGGAAAGCTTTCTCAGGCAAGACGATGTAAAGCTTATAAGACATAAAGATTATATACAAAATCCCAAACCAAACGGCTACAGAAGCCTGCATCTCATTGTGGAAGTACCGATATTTCTCAAAAATGAAACAAGACTCATGAAAGCGGAGGTACAGTTCCGAACTATTGCAATGGATTTTTGGGCAAGCCTTGAACATAAGCTTCGTTATAAGAAAAACATTTCCGAAGCCGATACAGAACTTATTGCCGAAGAACTGCTGCTATGCTCTAAAATGAGTGCCGAACTGGACAACAGAATGCAGTCGGTAAAAAACAGAATTTCCAAAGCAGAAAAAAACAAGCGTTCAAACTTTGAAACAACGCCTGACAAAAATGGTGAGAATCATTAACATATACCCGCTTCTGCTGCAAAGTGACCAAAGAATGCCGAACAGACAATTCAAGACGGCAGAATCATACTAACGTATAAAGAAAATGACCGCAGCACATGCGGTCATCCTCTTTTTATGGAATGTGTGTGTTATCCTTTTACACCGCCAAGCGCAACACCGGCTATAATATGCTTTGACAAAACAAAGTATATTACAAGCACCGGCAGCACGGTAAGAAGAAGTCCCAGATATATTGCTCCGAACTCCGTACGATAAATATCGCCGTTGAGCTGACTTACCATGATAGGCAGAGTATGCTTGTCGTTGTCGATAAGAAGTATCTGAGGCAGGAACAGGCTGTTCCAGCTCGTAACAAAGGCAAATATCGCCTGTGTTGCCATTGCAGGCTTCATCATGGGCAAAACTATCTGATTGAATATCCTGAACTCTCCTGCGCCGTCAATTCTCGCCGACTGGAGTATTTCCATGGGCAGGGAGGGGATCATATACTGCCTCATGAAAAATACTGTCGTCGGAGATGCGATTGCCGGAAGAATAAGTGCAAGAAAGTTGTTAGTCATGCCAATCTTGTACATAAACTGGTAAAAACCGATACTCGTTACCTGTGCAGGTATCATCAGAATGCACATAATAAGGGTAAAAAACGGCTTTTTCAGTTTCCAGCTGTAAGCTGTCAGCGCATATGCTGTCATAGTAGAGAAATACACCGTACAAATAGTGGAAAAAGTCGAAATTATAAGAGAGTTCAAAAAACCTTTGAACGGATCAAAGGATTTACCCGTCAGTACATCGAAATTGCTTTTTAAAAAAGTAGACGGAACAAACGATATAGCGTGCTGCTGTATCTGCGTCGTACTTCTTGTGGCGTTGATTATCATGATAACAAAGGGTAAAAGGCTGACTATCGTCAGAAGTATGCAGAAAGCATATGCCGTAACTTTGAATATCACTGAAGATGACTTTTTACCTGCTACCGCTGCCATTACCTTATACCCCCTTTTCTTTTTGCATCACGTCTTGCCTGCCGCATTTCTTTTTGCAGCTTGGCTTCGTCCTTATCACGCATTATATAGAACAGTACCGCGGAACATAAAGCTATGATAGCAAACATTATCATACTTGCCGCAGCGGCTCTGTTAAAGAGATAACTTCCGCTGAATGCCTGATTATAGATAAATACGCTGGTCGTCAACGTTGCATTATCAGGGCCTCCGTTCAGGAAAAGCTTGGGAATATCATACATATTAAGTCCGCCTACAAGACTTGTTATAAGCGTGTACAGAAGAACCGTTTTAAGATTTGGTATCGTTATTTTAAAGAAAGTCTGAATACCGTTTGCGCCGTCGATCTCCGCAGCCTCATAAATATCGGGACTGATACCAAGCACGCCCGAAATAAGTACGATCATAGTATTTCCGTACCATGTTAAAAACTGAATAAACGCCACAATACACTTTGAAGCAAAACCGTTTACAAAAAAGTTATATGACTCCTCACGGATTCCCCACGATACCAGAAGATCGTTTACAGGACCTACCGGATAACTGAAAAGCGCGTTGAAAAGTATTGCCACAGACGCTGCCGTTATAATATTCGGCATGTAGAAAACTACCTTGAAAAAGCCTTTTCCCTTTATTTCATTATGATGTGATGTAAACCACGCTGTCAGTAAAAGAGCTATTGTTATCTGCGGAATGAAATTCATCATCCATATTACTATTGTATTCCGCAAAGACGTTGTAAATGACTTGTTGTGAATTACAGAATCAAAATTGGCAAATGGATTTTCAAGGAAATGCCACTCGCTGTTATTCAGCCCCACACAGTCCGTAAAGCCCAGTACCGCGGTATATATGGTCGGATACAGCGAAAATATGAGGAATATCAGTATAAACGGTATACTGAAAATATATCCCCATTTCGCATAACTGATACCCTTTAATGGTTTTTTCAATTTATTTCACTCTCCTTTACTATCAGTGCCGACAACTTTAGTGGGGAACACTGTACCCCACTAAAGCTGCGGATCTTATTCTGCTTCGATAGCAAGGTTATCAGAAACCTGACGCTTGAAGTCCTCAAGAGCGTCCTCGCGTGACTTCTGTCCCGAAGTATACATACGAACCTGATCTCTCCAAAGAATATTGATGGATTCATCATACTGTGTGAGGTTCTTACCGTTTGCATACTGGTTAGCAGGTACGAATACATCGAACATATCCTGTCCGCCGAGGAAATCTACTGTTCCGTCCGACATCTCCATTACAGTTCCGGAAGCAACACAGTCCTTAGTAGGTTTATCGGGATTGTATGTGCCGTTAGCCCACATATACTGCAATCCGTTCTCTGTACAGTCAAGAGTTATCCAATCAATAAGTTCGCCTACGCCCTCTTTCTGATCGGTATCCTTATTTGCAAGCACCCATGTGCCGCCCCAGAAGAAGCCTACAGGCGGCTCGCATACAGCCCAGTCGCCGTATGTTCCTTCTCCAACCGCTTTTCCGCCGCAGTTGTCAGCCATTGTATAGTTGATAAGCCACGCAGGGCCAAAGAAACCGAACGTACCCTTAGCTCCCTCGCCTTTCATATCGGCAAACCACGCGTCTCCCCAGTCCTCGGTATCGTTATGATAACCGTTCTCCATAAGAGACATGGACAGATCGAGAAATTCCTCTCTCTTAGGATCGATGTGAAGCTTATTGTCAACTATCCAGCCTTGGTCAGAACTGTTTTCTACAGCGTGCCATATATCGCCGTCGCCGGAAACTATACCGTATCCGCTTTTCTTTAACTCCTCGGCTGCATCGTAGAACTTATCCCAGCCGGGACCTATCTCTTTCTGGATAGCAGCAGGATCATCCGTACCAAAAACATCCTTCGCAATAGAACGGCGATAAATAAACGCGCCGCCCGTAGCCTGATAACCCAATCCAACAACGTCTCCCGAAGGATTTGTACCGATGTCTACGGAATACTGAGCAATGTCTGCCGCTTTTATTTCATTGTCAACATCAATTCCAAGATCCTTATATGCGGCTGCGTACTGTGAAGCCGCACCCTGCGTATATTTCAGGACAAATGCCGCTTCTGCACAGTAAATATCGGGAGCGTCATTTCCGCCTGCCGACAAAGCCTGATCGAGAGCGGGCTGATAGTTGCCGTCAGTTGTAGGAATAATAGTTTCCTTTATAGTATACTTTTCCGCAAAGTCCGGGTGAAGCTCCATGTACTTCTTTATCATGCCGGGAACTTCGTCTGTAAACGCCCATACGTTTATAGTTTCCTTACCGCCTTTTTTGTTTGAACCGCCGCTCTCCGAGTTTGAACTGCTGTCATTTCCGCATGCCGCCATTGACACAAGCATCGCCATTGCTGCAATAGTGGATAAAACCTTCTTCATAATAAAACCTCCGAAAATTATAATTAAAAATTATTTCAAAACTATTTCTACGGAAACGCATTTGCTTCCCGTCAATTTTTCACTCAAAGCATCCGGCTGGGATACTCCGCAGTAAAGTGTAAACCGTTTTCCCTCATGTACTCTTTCGCCATGTTCGTTAACCGCTTCAAATGCAGAATCAGAAATTTCAAATGAAATCGTCTTACTTTCGCCTTTTTCAAGGGAAACTCTCCTAAATCCGCATAAGCTGTAATTAAGAACCGCATTTTCGCTGTAGCCCTTGATATACAACTGAACAACGTCCTCGGTATAAGCATTGCCTTCATTTGTCACTGTAACTTCTGCCGTTCCATTATTATATTTCAGACCGCCGCACTTTACCTTTGAATAAGTAAGACCAAATCCAAAAGGATAAAGAACATTTTCATTATCCCGAATATAACGATAGGTACGGTTTTTCATGCTGTAATCCTCGAAATCCGGTAGTTTATCAGCGCTTTCGTAAAACGTCACAGGCAGTTTTCCGGAAGGCGATACTCTTCCGAAAAGTATATCCGCCAAAGCTCTTCCGCCGTTTTGTCCTGGATACCAAGCATGTATCAAAGCATCGCAATCCGCCTCGACATTCATGGAACTTCCCGCGGCCGTTACGATAATCACGGGCTTACCCTTGCTTATGACCGCCTTTATAAGCTTACGCTGAGATTCGGGAAGTCTGAGGTCGTTTTTGTCTCCGGAAGAAAACTCATTGCTCGTATCGCCCTCTTCCCCCTCTATACCGGCGTCAAGTCCAACGCACAGAACAACAACGTCCGAATGTTCGGCAACGATCTCAGCCTCTGTAATACGGTCGTCAGCCATTGCAAGACCCATAACCCTGTCCTTGTACAAATGGCAGCCTTGTGAATACATCACTCTTCCTTCAAATTCGTCCTGAATACCCTCCAAAAATGTGATATACCTGTCAGCCGTGCCATTATAATTTCCCTCAAGAGCCGCTCTGCTGTCGGCATTAGGTCCGATAACGCCGATAGTTTTCAGCTTTGATCTATCAAGAGGAAGAATGCCGTTGTTTTTCAGCAAGACCATTGAACGTCTTGCACATTCCAGCGAAACTATCTTATTTCTGCCGCAGGCAACTATGCTGCTGTCAAGGTTATCATATTCCGTTTTTTCGTCAAACATTCCCAAGCGAACTCTTGTTCTCATGAGCTTAACGCAGGAACTTCTTATATCCTCCTCCGTAATAAGTCCCTCTTTAAGAGCTATCAGCAAATGAATATATGTGCTGCCGCAATTCAAGTCACAGCCAGACTTAAGCGCCATTGCCGCCGACTCGGGAGCGGTTTTCGTAACCTTATGATTCATATGAAAATCTTTCAGCGCCCAGCAGTCTGAAACAAAATGACCGTCAAACCCCCATTCTTCAAGCTTTTTCATTAATCTCTTACTGGCGCAGGCAGGTTCGCCAAGAACTCTGTTGTATGCCCCCATTACGCTTTCAACCTTTGCCTCTTTTACAAGAGCCTCAAAAGCCGGAAGATAGGTTTCTGTCATATCCTTTTCCGAAACTGTCGCATCAAATTCATGGCGCGAAGCTTCCGGACCGCTGTGTACAGCAAAATGCTTTGCGCAAGCCGCTGTTTTCAGAACCTTTCCGTTCCCCTGAAGTCCCTTTGTAAAAGCAATTCCGAGACGCGAGGTAAGATAAGGGTCTTCACCGAAGGTTTCCTGCCCTCTGCCCCAGCGAGGATCTCTGAAAATGTTGACGTTAGGAGACCAAAGCGTAAGTCCCTTGAAAATATCCCTGTCTCCGTGCGCGGAATATTCATTATACTTTGCCCTCGCCTCATCGGAAATAATTTCCGCCGCTTTTTTCAGAAGTTCTTCGTCAAACATTGCCGCCAATCCGATAGACTGAGGAAACATGGTCGCCACTCCCGCGCGTGCTACGCCATGAAGTCCCTCGCTCCACCAGTTATATGCCGGAATGCCGAGAGCTTCTATAGACGGCGCATCGTATTTCAGCTGAGATGCCGCCTCCTCGACAGTCAGTTCGCCGACTATCGCTTCCGCCCTTTCCTGCGGAGTCAATTCTTCGTTTTTGTATTTTTCCACTATGTCCTCCTGTTGCCGAGCCAGCTTCTCGATTAAGGCAGCGATATACAAAACCGTCAGACGCGTTTTGTTCGGCGCTGTCTTAAACGCTTACTGCTCAGTATTGTGAATCATTTCCCATTTCTCACAAATTTCCGCCGTCTCTCCCGACTTGTAGGCTCTTATTTCCCCCAATATTTCACATTCAAGGAATAAACCGTTCGCATAAGTCTCAAAGTTACAGCAGAAATCAGGATACTCTGCTTTTTTATAACTGTCAAAAGCTACTCTCAAAGTCTGTTTATTTTTTTTGTACTCCACATAGCCGTCTGTCACATTAAAACCGATTTTAAACGGTTTTTCCACCTTTGGATCATGCCGCAGAACCGCATATTTATCTTTCAGTTCAAAGCGTTCGTCATGTATGCTCGAATAACTCCACAAAGCCATTGTCCTGTTCGGCAGAAATCCATTGTCTTCTTGACAAAGCGGAATATATTCCGTTCCTCCTGCTGCAAGTCCTGTAATAGACCACGGAGCAAAAACCGCCGGCTCCTCCGAACAGTTTTGGATTTTATTTACTATGGTCACTCCACGGTCTTCTCCCATGATTATTTCCATGCTTATCCGCTTTTCAAATTTTGTCAAAGGTGAAGTCAGAGTCAGTACGCCATCACAAAATCCAACCGTAACCCCTGAATTATCGGGAAAATAAGTTTCGGGCATAATTTCAGGAGCAGTCCATATTCTATGTCCGCCGTAAGCATACCATACTCCGTAGCCTCGGTTTATTTCATAGAAATTGCGTTCCCTGTCCTCAAAAAGAATATTCTCACCGCCGATAAATCCGAAATATACGATTCTTGGTCCTATATCGGCAGTAGCAATGAGTTTGATCGTTCCATTTTCAAGACAAACGCAGCTGCCGAAATTGCCGTAATTGATTTTAGAAAAGTTTACTGCCATTAGAACTCCTTCTCTTGCAATGTTTTCTGAACTTAAGTGTTTTCTATGTTATGAATTAATTATATATCTTTTTGACCAACTGCACTAACCAATAATTGCGGTGCTTTGTTCATGAATTGCTAAATTTTAACAAAATATTCAAACACTATTTACAAAATATATCATTTTGGTGTATAATTTAAATATAAATAACGTATTTTCTATTGAAGGAAAATATTATAAGAAGGTGAATTAAATGATAAAAAATTTAACAGGAGTATACGAAACCGTTGAATATGAAAATAAACGCTCTGTTATGCTGTATGACAACGATGAAACAGAAGCGTATCCCACTCATTGGCATAATGCGGTTGAAATCATTATCCCTCTCACTAATGATTTTTCCGTTATTTCCGGAGACAAAGAATACATACTGAAAGAAAAGGAAATTCTCATAATTCCGCCGGGAGAGCTTCACTCAATGCCTGCAAGAGAAGGACGGCGCATCATTTTTCAATGCGATAACACTCAGCTCGGCGGCAACGTTATCCTTGATTCTCTGATGCCCGTATTCAGCTCTCCCGTATACATTCCTCCCGAGCCTGATAAGGAGCTTTATCTGATTGCACGAAAAAATATTCTCGATATTTATTCCGACTATTATTCAAAATCGCCCGTTGCCGATGCGCGCATATATATGAACCTGCTGGGAATTTTAACCGCTGTCCGCGAAGCGCAGATTAAAAGCACTGGAAAGACTCCTGATGAAAACAAACTTAACTCCGATGACAGCATTAAACTTAAATACGTTATGAATTACATCAATCACAACTTTACCGAGGAACTTTCTCTTGATACTTTAGCCGCAATTGCAGGTTACAGTAAATTTCATTTTTCACGCCTTTTCAAAAAATATAACAATATGTCCTGCATACGCTACATAAGCTGCAAACGTATAAAAATGGCGGAACAGCTTCTCTGCGACCCCGAAATTTCCATAACGGATATAGCCATGCGTTCCGGATTTTCAAGTCTTACCACGTTCAACAGGATCTTCAAAGCAAACAAAAACTGCACTCCCTCGGAGTTTCGTAAACTCTTTAAAAACTCGGACAACGGCTGACAGCATTAACATTTTCTTAATAGTTCCGCAAATTATGTTTCAAAAAAAGCAAGATTTGGTTAGTCATTTCCGTATAAAAAGGATATAATTTAATCACAATGAAAATAAAGGCAATACAGCACAATAGTGCATTGCTGCCTAAACTATCGGAGGTTATCTTTATGAAAGAATACTTCAGCAATATTGCAAAGATCCCATATGAGGGAAAAGATTCTCTCAATCCCCTCTCGTTCAAATACTACAATCCTGATGAGATTATTGCAGGAAAATCTATGAAAGAGCATCTGAAATTTGCGCTCTCATGGTGGCATACAATGGGCGGTGACGGAACAGACATGTTTGGCTGCGGAACTGCCGACAAAACATGGGGCGAAGCTGACCCTACAGCTCGTGCCAAAGCAAAGGTTGACGCTGCTTTCGAGATCATGGAAAAGCTTTCTATCGGATATTTCTGTTTCCACGACCGTGATCTTTCTCCCGAGTACGGAACGCTTGCCGAAACAAACGCTAAACTCGATGAAATCACTGACTACATCAAGGAAAAACAAGAGCAGACAGGTATCAAATGTCTTTGGGGAACCGCAAAATGCTTTGATCATCCGCGCTATATGCACGGCGCAGGTACCTCCCCCTCTGCCGATGTTTTCGCATACTCGGCGGCTCAAATAAAAAAAGCTATCGACTCAACTGTGAAGTTAGGCGGTCAGGGTTATGTTTTTTGGGGTGGACGCGAGGGTTATGAAACGCTTTTGAATACCAACATGGGTCTGGAACTCGACAATATGGCTCGTCTTATGAAAATGGCTGTCAAATACGCTCGCTCCATCGGCTACACCGGCGATTTCTACATCGAACCTAAGCCGAAAGAACCTACTAAACATCAATACGACTTCGACACAGCAACAGTTTTGGGATTCCTGAGAAAATACGGTCTTGAAAATGATTTTAAAATGAATATTGAGGCGAACCACGCAACACTGGCACAGCACACGTTCCAGCACGAACTCAGAGTTGCCCGCGAAAACGGCGCTTTCGGTTCTATTGACGCCAATCAGGGAGATACTCTGCTCGGCTGGGATACAGACCAGTTCCCAACAAATGTTTACGAAGCCGCTATGTGCATGTATGAAGTGCTGAAAGCAGGCGGTTTTACAAACGGAGGACTCAATTTTGATTCAAAAGCAAGAAGAGGTTCGTTTACACCCGAAGACATTTTCCACAGCTATATAGCAGGTATGGACACATTTGCTCTCGGACTGCGTATTGCGGTTAAACTTATTGAGGACGGAAGAATAGATAAATTTGTTGAAGAACGCTATTCTTCATGGAATTCAGGAATCGGCAAGGATATTTTAGACGGTAATGTTGGATTTGCCGAGCTTGAAAAGTACGCTCTTGAGAAAGGTGAAGTTACCGATTCTCTTACCAGCGGCAGACAAGAATTTCTCGAGGCAATCGTTAACAATGTTATGTTTAATATATAACGTTCTTCACTAAAACTTTGATTTAAAAGAATTAAAAGTAAAAGGCAAGCCTAACCTCAGGCTTGCCTTAATATTTTATGCAGTAATATCAGGGAGTGAAGCAATAACCTTTGCGTCTATTTTCTGAATAGCAAGCGCATCAGAAGGAAGAACTCCGTCTCCAGGATCGCAGCAATCGGCATTGACCGTTCCCTGCAATGAAAGTCCGTATTTATCAGGATTTCCGAGAGCCTGAAGAATTGCCGTAGAATCCGCAATAGATACCTTTCCATCACAATTCGCATCACCAAGGAGACTTACTTCTACAGAAGAAGATGTAGACTCGTCTGTAGGAACAGGGTCTGTAGGCTTATCCGTAGGAACAGGATCCGTAGGTCTTATATCAGGAATATCGTGTCCGTCGATAATTGAGTAGAACGCGGGTTTTGCCTTGTACTCGGCATCAAAGAGAAGCGGATACTTCTTAGCTCTCCAGCTTCCGTCATCCGTGATACCCCAGATAACAACAGCAGAAATATTATCTTTATGAGCATAGATAGAATCCCAGATGCCCTTATAGTAATCAGCCTGCACCTTAAAATCTGCTTCGGTAGGATTTTCCGGAGTTGTAACGTCAAGCTCTGTTATCTGAATATCAAGACCAAGTTCAGAGTATTTGTCAAGAGCCTTATTATACATGTCGACAGAGGGGAAAGCCGAATCGAGACTTTGACGTGCGTCAAGGTGAGACTGCATTCCGATACCATCAATAATTCCCTTTGACTTAAAGTCAGCCGCCATTTCACAGATCGCGTTAAGCTTGCCGTCCATATACTCGTTATAATCGTTATAATAAAGCTTACAGCCCTCAGGCGCATACTTTCTTGCAAAGGTAAATGCAGACTCGATAAACGAATTATCTCCGAATACCTGTACCCATGCGGAATTCTCTGAACCACCGGATCCCTGTTCGCCGGGCTGACGGGGAGTACCCTGATCTGTCCATGCTTCATTTACAACATCGCAGGCATAGAAATCGACAGTCGGATAAAGTTTTACAAGCTCCTCAAAATAAGCCTTGATATAGTTTTCCATACGCTTGAGCATTTTCTCTTTGGAAACCCATTCGTCGTCGTTGGTGTAACCCTCTTTAAAAAACCAATCAGGAGTCTGGCTGTGCCATACAAGAGTGTGGATTCTAACCGGAATATTTTTATCACGGCAATAATTAAGAAGCGGCTTTGCAGCGGAGAAAGAAATCTGCGGAACCGTATCATCGCCCGTTTCCTCAAAATAAGCCTGACAAGCAGCCTGATTAAGAACAGAATCCGGCTTCATTTCATTGCCTGCCGTAATACTTCCGCTGAAATGCTTTTCAAGCAGCGAGGTAGTAGGCTTTGAACTTAATCCGCTTGGAGTAAACGCCGTTCCGACCTTAAAATCATTGGCAAAAACATCTTTAAGTCCGGGGATATCTTGTTCAATTTCAACGGCAGGAGCTTCTGTTACAGTAAAATCATCTATGAAAAGATCGTCCTGACCTCCCTCAAAGTATACGTAAACTCCTGTCATCTCATCAGTAAAGCTTACTTTTACATTTTCAACAGACATCCAATCGCTGCCGCTGAGATTCTGAACAAGATTGGAATACTTTGTCTCACCGTCTGAATTGGTAAATTGAAAACTGAAAGTAGCTCCCGTATAATATCTTCCCTTAATCTTTGCGCTGATGTAATACTCAGTGTAAGGCTCAAGCTTGTCATCAAGACGGAAAGCAGGACCGTTCCAGTCTTTTGAACGTCCGCTTGCCAAAAGCGACTTGCTTCCGCTTACGGACGCTTCGTCGGAAACCGAAATTTCCGTAGTGTCGTTTTCGCCTCTGTTACAGAAAGCTGAAACATCGCCGTCCTCGAAATCAAAGCTGTAAACGACCTTGCCGGCCGAGGCAGACGAATCTCCGTCAGCAGCATAAACAGCAGGCGATGCGGACACAGTCATTGCAGCAGCAAGAACAGCCGCCGCATATCGTGTAAATTTTGAATTCTTCATTATGATCATCCCTCCATAAATAAAGCATTTTTGCATGCTTATATCAATACATCTCTCAGTGATAAAATCACCTATTTTATTTTAACACAAAAGGACAAAGTTGTCAAATATGAATATTAAATTAGCAATTTTTGACTGATATAAAATGCAGAACCGCAATTTTTGATAAAAAACACTCCCCGAAAAATTCGGGGAGTCAGACTGTAGAAAAAGTAAAAATGGGATTCCAAAGAGATGGTGTCCCTTTGGCGGAGTCCGGAGGCAACACCTTTGGTTGGGTGTGGGGCGAATCACCGCATATAGCCATCGGACGCTTTGCAAGAGAGAGTTCTCTTATATCATGCTTTATCGACAAACTGACTCTTAATCCTTAATAACTTTTTTGACAGCAGAAAGAAGTTCATCGTAAGTTTCAAAAGCAGGGAACTGCGGATAATCTTTCTTTATCTGTTCTGTGCTGCGGAAAAGAAAGCCTGCCTTGCTCGCCTGTATCATACCAAGATCATTGAAGCTGTCACCGCTTGCGATAGTTTCATATCCGATAGACTGAAGAGCCTTTACCGTTGTAAGCTTAGACTTTTCACATCTCATTTTAAATCCCGTGATCTCTCCGTTTTCAGCAACCTCGAGAGAATTGCAGAAAATAGTGGGCTGACCGAGTTTTGCCATAAGAGGTGCTGCAAACTGAGTAAAAGTGTCGCTGATAATGATAGTCTGACAAACAGAACGAAGTTCGTCCAAAAACGCCTTTGCGCCTGGCATAGGGTCTATTTTTGCAATAGTTTCCTGAATTTCTTTCAGTCCAAGACCATGCTCTTTAAGAATTGCAAGACGGTAATTCATAAGCTTGTCGTAATCGGGTTCGTCTCGCGTAGTTTTTTTAAGCTCGGGGATTCCGCTTGCCTCGGCAAAAGCTATCCATATTTCAGGCACAAGCACGCCCTCAAGGTCTAAACAGGTAATATACATTGACATATGTTTTTCCTCCATTGAGTTTTTTTACTTTTACATTATACTACATTTTTATGGATTTGTAAAGTTAATTTTCGCTAAAACACATATCCTAATAAAACATTCGTCCGCATAGAAAATGTAATATAAAACCTATATTCTTACCTTCCCCTATTGCAAACTATTCAGTAATGCTGACATAAAATCGTCTGTATGCGTCATCTTCCTTGACCGCTTAGCAACAGAGGCGTGTTTAAATAATTTTTGTGTTATTTTTGTGAACATTCTGAAAAGTTTAGAAATGTACTTGACATTTTTCATATATATGATATAATGTAATTATATACAAATGATGTATATAAACGCAAGGCGATGTTCCTCGTTTCTTGTGCAGTGAATATCATTTGGATTCGATCAGTCTCACTCCCTGACTGAATCAGGCTTATTGCTATAAGCTGTTTGCTTGTCGAGAGCAGAGTTTAGAAAGTTATTCTGAAATTTGCTTTCAGAAACGGCACAAATTCAATCGTCAAAAAAATCAACATAATTCAGGAGGTCACAAACATGAAATCATTAAGAAAAATTACTGCGTGGGCTATGGCACTTGCCATTGCTTCAACAGCCGCTGCTATGACTACTGCTTATGCAGAGGGCGAGGAAGCTCCCACTGAGGTTCTTACGGAAGCTCCCACCGATGCACCTACAGCACTCCCTACGGAAGCTCCTACAGAAGCCGTTACAGATGCGCCTGCGCCTACGGAAGCTCCTACAGAAGCACCCACGCAATTGATAACAACAGGCGATGTAAGCGGTATTATACAAGGCTTGGAAATACGTGTAACCGGAAATAATATTTACATCAAAGATACTGCAACAGGCACGTCCGTTAACGTTGAAAACGGCAAGGCTACCGTTGATGGCAAGGTTATTGATGAGATTAATTTAGAACTTGACGTAAATAGTATAACCGAGGAAGAACAGCGTATTCTTATGCGTGCTGCCGAAGTTATGGACGATATCGCAGTCAGCGAACTCGTTTTCACCGACAATGTTGCTGAAATAAACGTTGCAGTCTTTGACGCTTCCGAAGTAGACAGCTGCACAAAGATCACTTTCGGTAAGAATATTAAAGCTATCAACGCCGATCCTCTCGGAAATTCTTCGGCTGCTCCTGTAGTTTACGGATATTCGGGTACGGCAGCCGAAACATATGCAAAAAACAAAAGTCTGACTTTTTCGTCTATCGGTCAGGTAGCTTCAACTACCGCAGCTGCAACAACAGCTAAAAAGACAACAACGGTAAAGACCACTGCCAAAGCTGTAACAACTACTTCGAAAAAGAGCGAATCACCGAAAACAGGTGATGCAGGTACCGTTACAGGCGTACTTGCTATTGCTGCCGCAGCAGGTATCCTTTCCATGAAAAAGAAAAAACACGAATAATCGTACGCAGAATTAACTCAAAGAAAACATGAGTAATATATAAGAAGCAGGCTGTTGCGGCGTTAGTAAACGTCTTAACAGCCTGCTTTTATAGTAAAGTACAGATTAACAATTGACAAGAAAACAATAATATGATATAATTAGAATAACTTTTAATAAGGTTATATACTAAACGCTATTGCAAATTATGCAATAGGTGTCGAAAAATTCTGAACATAATAAGGCGGCGGAGGAAGGCATACTGTCGTATGACGGCGATAACGCAGTTATATGCAGAATTTGCCGAAAGATATACGTGATTTGTAATAGCGTTTAGTATATATTCCGTTGACAAGACCGTCTTCGGATTAATTTAAAATCACTATCGGGAGAATTCCAATGAACAATACTACCTCATTACAATCTTCAGTCAAGCATAAAAGTGGACTTGATGTTCTGACAAAATACCGCGGAGCCGTTATGGGTATCGCTGCATTGTGGATATTGTTTTTTCACGAATGGCAGTTATTATCAACAGAACCGGGAAAACTCGCTGATTTTGAAAACTATATAAAACGTATCGGCTTTTGCGGGGTTGATATTTTCCTCTTTCTTTCTGGTATAGGACTTGTTTTTGCAATAGGAAAGAAAAGCATTCTCAGCTTTTATTACCGCCGTCTCAAAAGAGTATATCTGCCGTTTCTTATAGTAGGAATTATACGTGCCGTTACAGAAAAATGGACTTCTGAAGGTTTTCGCGATAACGTTCTATGTATAAGTTTTTATAAAACGAATATGTATTCGTTTTTATGGTTTGTGCCGGCTATATTAACGCTTTATCTGCTTTTTCCGCTTTATTATAAGATTTTTTCAAAATCGTCAAACAAGTTAATGTTTACCGCGGCAATGTTTGTAATATGGATGGCGCTGTCTCTGTTTTTCAGAGACAAGCTAAGACCCGATTTATACGGATTTACAAACAGAATACCGGTATTTTTATTCGGAATTTATGCCGGACATCTTACTAAAACTCATAAGGAACCGTTTACAAAAACCGCATGGTTTGCTTTGGCAGCCGTGATGATTTCAGGGCTTTATTTCGCTTACTTAGCTAATTTTAAGGGTATAAGCTTTATTGTTCCGACTTCCAATTGTTCTCTGCCAAATCTTCTTATTGCAATTTCTTTTCCGTTCGTAACGGCTAAACTGCTTGAGTTTCTGTGCAATATCCCCAAAGTGGGAATCATTGGCAAGGGACTTGTGAAATTCCTATCTTTTTTCGGTCTTTTCAGCCTTGAACTTTACTGTGTGCAGGAATGGCTAAGCGGAAAGCTGTTGGCAGAAATCGGAGATCAGACTCCAATGATGAAAAATATAGCCATTTTTGCATTATGTACCATTGCAGGTTTTATACTGTATCTTGCAGTTAAGTATTTCTGGATTATTGCAGAATTTATTGCAAAGCTTTTAAAAGCTCTCATAAAAAAGAAAAGCGTAACTAATAAATAAAAGGGACTGCCGTACGGCAGTCCTTTAACTTTGTTATATGTCAAAATAGAATCATTTGAAGAAATTATCAGCAAAGACGTTAATCTTATCCTATGAATAAAGGCTATTAATATAAACTATCAATTTTTTGTTGACTTTTGCTGAACAGAATGGTATAATTATACTAAATAATATTGCGATCAAACGATTTACGCAAGTAATTCGAAGATTAAATCATCGGGAGGTTATATGAAAATTCTTAAAAAATTAATAAGCCTGTTTCTATGCGGAGCTCTGACGACAATTTCACCATTATATGCGGAGGCTTCAGATATACCGAATATCTCCGTTTCCGAATCAGCTTCGTCAATCACGGAAAATATGAAGGGTGCAGGCGCATATATTAAATGGATATATAATTCATCGGAAACTTACGCACGAAATGGTCAAAGAGCTATTTATGATGTCCATGTAAAATATGACACAGGAAAATTCGATTCATCTGATTATACTACGGTCATCACCCCTCTCTCGGGAAAAATAGAAAGCGTCCGCTGTATTCTCGAACATGAAGACGGTTCTTATACATCACCGGAAATAATCGGATTTGAACCGAATCAAATTGATTCTCTACAGCTTGAATTTGCCCAAAATGGCGTATATACTCTATATGCGACAGCCTCTTCCGGAACAACTGCAAAATCTAAGATCGACGTTGTAGAGGTCAGCGATCCCAAAGATCCTAACGACTCAACTCCACCTGAAATTACCGATAAAATCATTGAACGGCAACCCGGTCGAAGCGTAACTTTTAATATTGAATCAAACGAATTGTGCCGTCTTGAGATAAACGGTACAGTATACTCCGAATGTACCGGCGTAAATTACACCATAACAGAAGCTGGTCAATATAAAGTTACAGCAACCGATTTAAACGGCAACACTTCCTCAAAAATTATTGTTATAAATGATTTGGGAGGTTCTATAGCAACGACTGCCGCACCAATTCCAACAACAACAACAACAACAACAACAACTACTACTACTACTACTTCAACCTCGACTACCGAATCAACCACTACCACAACGACTTCTTCCACAACGACCGATGAACCAACTACCACTACTACTTCAACCTCGACTACCGAATCGACCACTACTACAACTACTTCCTCCACAACGACCGATGAACCAACTACCACTACTACTTCAACTACTGAATCAACCACTACCACAACTACTGCTGATACTACAACCTACGAACCTCCTATGGTTACAACTACTGTCCCTCATCAAGCAGAATACTCAATAGCTCCAATTGACGAAAATGAACTTTATGCCGGAAATACCGTCACACTAAATTATATATGTTCCGATGGTCAATTTCCTCAGGTATGGTGGGTCGAATCATCCGATTACGATGTTGCAAGCTGCCAGAACGGTTACGATGTATCATTGAAAAATGAAGGAACTGTTACACTGACCGCTCACTGTGCAAACAATATAAACGTTTCCATAACTTTTAATGTTAAGTCCGCAAAACCTATTGAAACTACAACAGCTCCTGTACCGCCTGAAACTACAGTAACAACTGTCGCTTCAATCATATCTACCGAAACTGCTTCTACAGCTCCGCCGGTAACAGAGCCTGTCTACACCTTAGGCGATGTAAACGGCGACGGTGCTATTGATTCTTCCGATGCTTCCGATATTCTTATCGAATATGCCAAGAAACAAACGGGTAAACCCTCATTCCTTACAGATACACAGAAAAAATCAGCTGATGTAAATAATGACGGTATTATAGATCCCTCAGACGCATCGCTGATACTTATCTACTATTCCGATGTTTCCACGGGCAAGCGTCCGTCGTTTAACTGAAAACGCCCATTCAGAAGCGTAATACTAAGGATCATTCACATTGCGTACACGTATTCGATCACTACTAAAATTTAAAGCCCGAAAGCAATTAATAAAGTTGCTTTCGGGCTTTATTTTATTATAATGCTGTCTGTATATCCTTGGCTTTTTCAATCGCAGACGCAATTACTGCGTCCATGTCATAATACTTGTATTCGCCAAGTCTACCGCCAAAAATAACATTTTTCTCCTGTTCTGCAAGCTTCTTATATTCCAAATAAAGCGTACTGTTCTTCTCATCGTTAACAGGATAATACGGTTCATCTCCCGGTTTCCACTCAGAGCTGTATTCACGGCTGATAACGGTTTTTGGAAGATCGTTTCCGTCCTTATCTTTACCGAATTCAAACCATTTGTGTTCAATAATACGTGTCCATGGGGTCTCTCGGTCAGTATAGTTTACTGCCGCATTGCCTTGAAAATTCGGAATATCAAGCAGTTCATTCTCAAAACGCACCGAACGGTATTCCAGTGTTCCGAGTCTGAAATTGAAGTATGCGTCAATAGCACCTGTATAAACTATACAATCTGCCATGGAATCAAACTCAGCTTTATTTTCAAGGTAATTTGTATTTAAGCGTACTTCAATGCCGTCAAGCATGTTTTCCACCATTTTTGTATAACCGCCGATCGGAATTCCCTGATAAAGCGCGTTGAAATAGTTGTTATCAAAAGTTAAACGAACGGGCAGACGCTTGATTATGAAACTGGGAAGCTCTTTACAGTCACGTCCCCATTGTTTTTCGGTATAACCCTTGATAAGTTTCTCATAAATATCGCGTCCTACAAGGCTTATAGCCTGTTCCTCGAGATTTTTTGGTTCTCCCGAAATTTCCCTGCGCTGTTCTGCAATTTTTTCGGCAGCTTCTTCGGGAGTAACAACACCCCACATTTTATTAAACGTATACATGTTGAACGGCAATGAATAAAGCTCACCCTTGTAATTAGCAACCGGACTGTTGGTAAACCTGTTAAATTCAGCAAACTGAGTAACATATTCCCAAACCTCCTTGTTATTGGTGTGGAAAATATGCGCACCGTACTTATGAACGTTTATACCCTCAATTTTTTCAGTATAAATATTTCCCGCAATATTAGGACGCTTATCTATAACAAGAACATTTTTGCCGAGTTTCTGAGCTTCATGAGCGAATACCGCGCCGTAAAGTCCGGCTCCAACTATTAAATAATCGTATTTCATAATAATTCCTTTCGGTAAAAAGTTAAGGGAAAGTTTTTAAATCGTCATTTGCGCAAGCTTCATATATAAATTACAGTCAGCTGCTGTAATTATCTGCAAATAGCAATATCTTCATCAGGACGTCTGTCGGCGCATATGCACTTAGCCTTGTCAGCAAATTTTCCGTATCCAACAACAGCAATGATCTCTTCGTTTTTAGGGATAGACATATCGTTTCTCAGCTTTGAAGCGCTATCCGAAAAAATCGGGAACTGGAAAATACAGCTACCGATCCCGCAGCTGTGCAGCGCCATCCCAAGATACCCGAGGAATATACCTCCGTTTACATACCACTGATTGATCTCGCCTGCGTTAAAAAGTGACTTATCTGCTGTAACAACACAAAAGTAGGGTATTCCGTCAAGAAAACTCTGCGGAGGAACTGCCGATGCGATCTGCCGGCATTTATTCTTATCAAGCGAATAGTAAACTTTCCAAGGCTCTCTGTTGCAGGCGGAAGGCGCTCTCTTTGCAAGCGATACAGCTTTAAGAAATTCTTCTTTCAAAACAGGTTCATTTGAATACGTTCTCATTGAGTGTCTTGACATAACGAAACTTTCAAAATCAATTTTTGTGCCTGTCAAAAGCTCGTCCTTTTCGATGACTCTGTAACCACCGCTGTATTCTGTGGAATATCCGGAAAATAACGGTTCAGCCTTTGACTTCAAAGACGAGATGTCTGTACCTGCCGATTCCTGATAATCAAAATAAGCATTCAGAATAGCAAGACATTCTTTAAACGTATAGTTATCTGTTTCTTTATCCTCTGCCATCTTAAGAAGAATATTTATTAATTTTTCAGTTTTTTCCTTTCCATAGCCCTTTTTTACATTAGGAATACCCATTCCCTTTTCAAGCGCATGGCAAAGAAGAAGTGCTGAAAGCTCTTTTGAAGCCGTACCGTTAACAGAGCGCATATACTTAATTGAATTTATCGTATTATGCTTTGTTCTTTTAAGTTCTTCAATAAATCCCATTTTCTACTCCTTTGATTCAGGACTTTTTTAATTTCTTTCCTATCGTAATGAACATAGCTTTAACAATGTCTCTATTTAGCAGCAAACATACGGAATATCCAAGAACTGCATTTATTATATTAAATACAAGCGTTCTCTGATAGAAAAGTATGACTTCTGCAATCATAATAAGTAAAATAACTGTAAACGTCTTAAAATTGTACTTGATCGTTGTAAGCTTGCGTATATTGACAGATCTGAATATGAACAGACAAATATAGCTTACCAGCGTTGAGACAGACGCCGCATATAATCCAATAAAATTGATAAGAGAAATATCAACAATTATATTTATAACAGCAGCGCCTATTGTTGTAAAGCCAACGTTTTTTGACGCTTTAAAGGCAAGATAAATCCCACCAAGGTATATAGCCATTCCCGAAAAAAACAATGAAGCGCAAAGTATCGGTATCTGTGCATAAGCTTCTTCATATGAACCTTTAATAAGAATTTTAAATAATATTGGAGCAGAGCCTATAACAACACCGAAAACTCCGCCCTGTAATTTGAGCATGGTATTGAACATCTCCGTATAATAATCAGCAGAATCCTTATCCTTTACGGAAAGCGCGGCGCATTCCTGCCATGCAAGATTAAGAGCGCTCTGAGCAAGATTTATAAGCTGCGGAATTTTTGTAGCAGCCGCATATACGGCGTTTACCGTAACTCCAAGAACCTCTGTTACTATAAGCCTGTCAGACATGTTCATTACCCACAGAGACATTTCATTTGGAACTATTGGCCACGAATAACTGAGTATGCTTTTGATAATATTTTTATCATTAAGTTTTAAATCAATATATTTCCAGACCTTAAGACGGCATGAAATATATATGAACGACAGTAAACTGGCGAGACAAAGAGCTATAGTTCCTCCGAGGAGTCCCCATTTTAATCCCCACACAAATATTACTGCAAATATCATTTTGCCAAAAGCGCTGATTATAGCGCTTATTGAGTAATCAATATTTTTTCCTAAACCTCTTGCTATTTGTCTTACAGTATTTACAAGAATATCGGCAAAATAGTAACCGCATATCCAAAGCCTCACGGCCGGAGATGTCCCGGGGAGAAATATAAACAGTATCAACAAGGAAATAACCGATATAAGTACGGTCATAGACATAATATTTGTAATTATTTTTTTCTGCTTATTCTTATCTTCTCTTACATCTAAAAGGAACCTGAAAGCCGCTGATTTAACTTGAAGAGTAAGCGATGGAAGATACAATGAAACAAGTACGGTTATTATATCGTAAGTACCATATTGTTCTTTTGTAAGGCACCCTGTAAGAATAGGCAGAGTTATAAAGCTCGCAAGCTTGGGCAGAAAAGTACCTATTGAAATTATAAGCGTGCTTTTGGCAAGAGAATTCTTTTTATTCATATATCCTCCATTCACTGAATTTGATTTTTACAGTTCCAAAGCATTTTTCAAGAAACTGTACGCAAACTCTCTGTCCTTGTCCAGCGACTGTTTTCCCAAAGAATAATCAGTATCTGTATTTCGTTCGAAAACTGTTTCGTCTGTTACTATTCTTGATTTCAAATAATATTTATTTACAAGGTCATTGAATTTTTCATCCTCATCGGAACGCGCTCTTTTCAGAACATAAAATTCCTTGTCGTATATGAAAGAGAATACGGCTGCATGGAACGAATCGGTAACGATAAACTCAGCGTTTTTAATAAGGCTTATAAATTCATATGCCGTACCATGCTTGACAACGGTATATTCATTTTTCTCGTCAGAATAATGCATAGGAAGCACAATAACGCTGTAATCACTGTATTTGTTAAGGACAAGCTTCATATAATCCCAGTAACGTTTATCCTCCATGACAAAATAACAAAGGATATATTTCTTTTTCTGAATATCGCCGAGCTGTGCTTTTTCTGCAAATTTATCATAGAATTCTTTATCGTGCAGAAGCGTAGGGTCGATAACTTTCACAACCTCTCTTCCAAGAAGTTTTGAAAAGTAATCGGCAGAATTTTGTTCTCTTGTACTTATAGCCTTAAATCCGCTAAGGAGCTTTTTATAATACCTATTGTATTTTTCAGGAAGGGTTTTAGCTCCCGTACTCGAAGCGTACGCTACCCTTGTAAGATTTTCAAATCTCGCAAAATCAAGGAACATCTTATTTGGTACTCCAAGAGCAGGCTGCCATATAATATCGCTTCCTGTAATAAACATCATTTTATCGCTTATCATTTTTTTCCATTGAGTCATTGTTCTGACAGAAACCGGCTTAAAATTATCTTTAATATATCTGTCAATGTTTTTCTGCTGTTCCGGTGTTATTTCATATGGCGTCGGATGAAAAAACTTTTCTTTTTCTTTATTATGCAGCTTCATTTGTACTCGCGCATACAACAAACTTGGATGCATTATAAGGTATTCCTTTACCTTAAAGCTATGAAGAATACAAACGTCCAAGCCTTGCTCCTCAAGATATTTACAAAGAGACGCAGATTGAAGCTGAGTACCGTAATTCGGACTTTTATACCACGTAACAACGCAGATTTTTTTCATTTAAGTACCTCCGTAACAAGCTGTTAAGCTGCCTTGATTTTTTTCATAAGAAATCTGTAAATATATGTGTCTTTAAGTTTGACATTATTGAAAAGCTGACAGCTTATAATGAACCAAAATGTATTGTAATACATATAGAATGAAAGATTATCAACTATACATTTCATACAGATAAGGGAAACAATCAGAAGCATGTAAATATCATTGTTTTTGCGGCATTTAAACATTGCCATTGTGTTGAAAACAATATAAAACGCCATAAAGATCAAGCCGTATTTCTGCATTATCTGAATGTACATATTGTCGACATAAAAATAATTAGCATATACTCCTATTGCAGCTTTTCCCGAATCATCAAGTCCGTAGCCTACCCACGGAATATCCTCTCCAAACAGCGTTACACCATATTGAGTGAGAGACATGTTTGCAAACTTAAGTCTGTCCTCAGTTAATCTGTTAAGTCCCCTCATCCATTCATTGCTTGAATCATAAGTAAGAGCAGCAAATATAGAAAATGCAAATGCAATAACAAAAGACGATGCTAATAAAAATGTTAATGTCTTTCTTTTTACAAGGAAATCTTCCGCGTATTTAAGCACAAAACATAATATTGTAAATGCAGCTATGATAATAACCGCCGAGACGAAAGAAAGCTTTGAATCGGTTTTTTTATATAACCATAAATTTATCAAAAGCAGCGCCGCGGCTTCAATAATTTTCAGTGAATTTTTTCTGTAATATAACCACAGCGCCGTAATATTGAACATAATTGCAGGTGCATTCAATGGAAATCTGAAACCGAGAAAATATCTTGTTCTGCCGCTTGCCGAATGAACAACAACATTTTTTATAATATGAAGCTCCGCTGATAAAATAACAAACGTCAATATTGCAAACAACGCAACAGCTGTAAATTTTGCAATTTTTTTAAATTCTACCCGTGTTGCTGAGAGCAGCAGAAAAGGAATAAGACCAATAGTTGTGAAAAATGAATTGCTCGAATATGAAATGATAATATATATTAATGCCGCAGACACAATTGCAGTCTGCTTTTTCCAACCGCACTTTCCGCTGTACAGAATTTCCCCGAGTGTAATTATCAGCATGCACATAAGAATTATCATAGAATATATTCTGCCGCTGAAGTATTTGTAATACAGTGTTGTACTAAGTGTAGAAAAAAACAGGAAAATTCCATATGCTATGAAAAAAAGCAACTCGTTTATTTTTATGCTAAAAGTATTTTTTATCTTCATTTTAAGAACCTGCATTTAATTTCGGTCAAATAAATTTGTAGGAAAGATAATTGGATTTTCTTAATAAAAGAAGTTTTTTAGCAGCTGCCGCCGCATCGTAAATATCTCGATATTTTTCCTTTGTTGATTTTTCCCAGTCAACAATAATTTTTTTATTTTCACTTGTTTTTTCAAGCTGTAACAGCATAGCTATAGAATTGGAATAATACGCGGCAGCTCGTTTCAGCATATACGCAAGTCCGTTTGGCAAGCCGTTGTTTTTCTTTTCCGTAAAGAACTCGTTTATAATATCGGCAACGTCAATGATTTCACGATAATGTTTTCGGATACTGTTCACACTGTTGCTTTGTTCATCTCTGCCGAGTCTCCAATTGTATATTACTCCACCAAAATATTCGATATTTTTAACACCGCAAAGGGAATACATTACATATATCTGATCGGTATATAAAGTATGCAGAGGCAAGGGACGGAAATTTTCTTTTACAACAGACGTTTTAAAAGCATACGCCCACATAGCGACCACAGGATACTTATCCGCCTCATTAATGCTTATTGTTTTGCCGTCAAGTTCATGGGTAAAAGAATACATTTCGTGTTTTTCTTCGCCCTCTACCGCCTTTGCCGTATTCGATACAAAAGCGTCCGCACCGGAATTTTCCATTCGCTTTACATATTCCGCAAGGTTTTCAGTTGTAAACCAGTCATCTCCGTCGAGAAGCTTGAAATACTTACCCGAAGCATGCTCAACGCTCCACATAACTGTCGAGCCATATCCGCCGTTCTCCTTATGAACAGGGAAAAACACATCAGGATACTTGTCGGCGTATTCCTGTGCTATAGCAAGCGTATCGTCTTTACCGCCATCGTCAATGATAAATACTTCAAGCTTATCGAGTACTTCGGAAACAATAAGAGAATCGAGAGTCGCTCTTATATAGCTTCCGACATTGTAAGCGGCAATTGATATTGTAAGAACTTTATTCATATCAAACCCTCCATTGCTCTTATTATTTCAATTGTGTGTGCAATTCCTGTTTTTATGTCAAAGCAGGGCTTCCAGCCTATATTTTGCAGCTTAGCGCTGTCAAGTATCGCTTTTGTGACCTTTGAAAAGCCGAGAGATTCTGTTTCATCCGGAATATTAAAAATAACTTTTGTACCTGCATAATCGGCGATAAGCTGAGCGAGATCTCTGAGAGTAATATCGCAAAGCTCAGTTGAAATATTGTACGCTTCTCCGCTGACAGCCTCAGTAAGGCAGTAAAGCACGCCTGTAACCGCATCAGGGACATATGTGAACGAATAGAATTGGTCCCCTTTACTTTTTAGAACGATATTCTCGCGGTTAACGCCCTTTTTAATAAACTGGGAAACAGCCTTAGTATCCGTATCAAGCATAGTTGCACCGAATGAACGAGTAAGCCTTGGTATAACGATATCCATGCCATACTGCTTGATGTACGCCTGACAAAGAGCTTCAGAAACCCTCTTGCTTTCCGGATAACCGGCACGCAGAGTATTGCTGTTGATATATCCGCAGTAATCTTCATCAAATTTTTCGGAATCTCCCCTGTTTTCACCGTATATCTCATTAGATGAAGCAAACAGGAATCGTTTGGAATTATGGATACGTGCAAATTCAAGAAGCGACTGCAATCCGATAACATTGACTGTGATAGTTCCGATAGGGTCGCTTGCATAAGCAACAGGGTGCGTATTGCTTGCGGCATGGAAAACGTAGTCGATACTATCGTCAATCGTTATGGTTTCGGGTTTGCAAATGTCGCACTGTACAAATTTAAAGCTGTCATTATCGAAATATTCCGAAAATCTGTTTTCGGCTTTTAAAATACTTCTTCCTAAAGCATAGATATTACAGTTCATGCCGTTGTTTATATTTCTGTACATGACAGTATCTATCAAAAAACTTCCGATAAGCCCCGTCGCACCCGAGATAACGATAGAAGAATCTTTTAGTTTATCCCAGTTTATTCCGCATTCGGCAGCCTTTTTGACATCGTTCATATAAATAGCGTTGCTCAGCAGTCTCATAATTTTCACCTCTCACTTAAGCCATGTGTCCTTATCGGCTTTAATATACGCTTTGAACAGTTCGAGATCGTCCTTTGTCGTAAGCTTTATATTTTTATCCGAGCCGGCAGCAAAATAAAGTCTTTCGCCAAGTTCAACCATCATAGTATTGGTATATGACGAACCGTAAATACCGATTTCCTTTTCAAACGCTTCATGATAGGCATTATCAAGCTTTCCGAATTTATATGCCTGCGGAGTTGAAACACGTCTCAACGTTTCTCTGGGAATATATTTTACTGTTGAAACGTCATCGTCAACAACGAAGATCTGCTCGTTATACGGCATAGATGTAACTGCATTTCCGTATTTGTTGCACTTTACAATAACATCTGAAAGAACTCCTGCGTCAACAAGCGGACGTATGCCGTCGTGTATAATGACGATGTCGTTCTCGGCAGCAATACCCTCGAGGTTATACACACCGTTGCGTATAGACTCCTGTCCTGTTTCACCACCGGAAACGACCCATTTAAGCTTTGTAATATTAAACTGTTTGGCATATGCCCAAAGAATATCATGCCATCCGTCAATACAAACGACTTCAATAGCGTCTATCTGAGCATGTCTCTGAAAACTTTCAAGCGTATATATAAGAACAGGCTTATCATATACATTAATGAACTGTTTCGGAATATCCTGTCCCATTCTGTGACCCGAACCTCCGGCAATAATAACCGCATAATTCATATTATTTCTCCTTTAAAATAGATTTCAGCGAAGCGAGCATAACAAGCGTATTGAACATGAAATAAAAAACCGTAAACAGATCTGAAGTATTTGTCAGTATTGCTGCAAGCATCAATACCTGCGCGCCGCCGGTAGTAGATTTAAGATTCAGCGCAATAACCTTCAAAGGACTGAAATGCGAACGGTCTGAAACTGCTTTGGTAGATTCCTTATCCATTAAATGTGAAATTGTTTTATGCATTATAAGCCTCGGAAACAGTGTAAACAGAGCCGAAAGACCTCCGAGAACCAGATAAATGTCCTTGCCTATGGGTAAAACAGAGTCGCATACATTATCGAAATGCGCAGCGGCAATACCTATTGAGAAAAACGAAAGAGCTGACGCAAGGTATCCGCTCATAGCATCGTAAACGCTGCCCAGCTTTGAAAATTCTTTTTTGTATCTTGCAACGTTTCCGTCAACGCCGTCAAGAAGATTCCAAAGAAAAAACATGAGCCATGCTATAACCAGCATTTTCTTATTTTCTGCAAGATAAAACAGTACAAATCCTATTATCTGAGGAATTATCGAAATCAGGGAAATAGTGTTCGGACGTATTTTCGTGTATAAAAACGGTATCGTCAATACATATGAAATAGGTCTTCCTATGTAAAAGGCGAAAATATCGTTTTTTGCGCTTGCCCTTTTTTCGCTTGACATAGTTTTGTCCGCTATTTGTTTTGGTGTTATCATTAATATTTACCTGCCTGTCTTTAAGAACTTTTTACGTTTACGTTCAAACATAATGGGTCTTAGATAATTATATATCAAAGATACGCCTCTGAGTGTAATGGCTTTCGGCATAACAATGCAGAATTTTTGTCCAAACTTGACTGCAGTTCCCCGATTATCTTCCATAAACGGTGAATCCGCCCAAGGCGTCATTTTCTTATATCTGATATAAGCATCCAGATGAGGATGAGTGCTTCCTGTTTCCCAAGGTCTGTTCGGTATCAGAAAAAGACCGGTATAATGAACTATTTTAGGATTTTTTCTTGCATTGAGGTACTGTTCCTGAGTGTAAGAGTAATTCCTCGGCATTCTCAAAACATGCATCTCATCGTACTCAAGAGCGAATACAATAGTAACCGTATTGTACTCAGGCGGCAAAATATATATTCTGCCGGCAAAAACATGGTTGAGAATACTCTGCTCATTAAAAACGAAAAAACCTTTCTTTTCGTAAATGTAATCAATAAAGCGCTGTTTTACGTTGTCCTCGCGCCATTTTTTAAGATTCATAAGAAGCATGCCCGAATTGCAGTACGTTCCGTTATCGGGAAGATCTACAAGCTTTGCATAACGGCTGCTCAGACAATCGTCAACTCCTGCTATGTAGCAGTCCTTGAAATCGAGATCCCAAAGTTCAGTAAGATCGCCTTCTATGATCGTATCAGAATCAAGATAAAGAATTCTATCCACATCATCAGGAAGAAGCTCGGTAATAAAGAGTCTGTTATAACCGAAACCAAGCCATCCTTTTTTGGTTGTCGAAAGTTTTATATTTAGTTTTTCCGACCAGTTAGGCATGGAAACAAATTCTATTTTTCGTCCGTAATTATCAGCAATATATCTGAGTTTGTTCTTGCTGTCATCGGACATTCCTTTTTCGATATATAATACATTTATTTCGTCGAAACTTTTATTATTTTCAAACAGCGAAGTCATTGAAACAGCTGTAACTTCTGCAAATTTATCGCTGCTGTGATATACAACCCACATATTTATTCCCCTGTCTTAGTGTATGTTCGGCAGCTTTTACGCTCTCGTCCTAAGACTGCCAAAAGGTTTTTATTGATAAAAATATTTTAAAAATCTAATTTTGCCGGAAGGAAATATCAGCAATGCCGAAAACAGAAGCGTACATGCCGCTGCCCAGCAAAAACCGATTATCCATCCCTTTTCGTCAAGAATAACAGTAAATATCGTACCGGGAAAAAGTCCGGGAAGCGCACTGAGAAAAATACGCTGCGACAGAAATATTGCTGTACTCATTTTTCTCAGATTTCCGGAAAGCTTTCTGCTTATGGCAGGCTGAGCGCTTGCAATGCTCCAATAAACTGCAAAAAAAGCAAAGACAAACAATGATATTATTGTATTGGAATTATTGGATTTAACGATTATTTTGGCAAACAAAGCCTCTCCGACAAATACCGCACCTGAAAAAACAGACGCAAAAAAATATCTGTTGAAAAAACTATGATAAGTTTTATTGTCCTTTTGCATAAGCCGAGCAATGAAAGCACCTAAAGCAATATACGGAAATCCGTTGAAAATGCCATTTCTTGAAGTAATAAAAATTTTAAGATAAACTTCAAATATCTTTCCGATAACAGGTATCTCTGCGGTAATATTATAATAGCAATCCCCCATTGCTCCAATAATACAGAAAACAGCGGCAGAGACAAGCATGCCTCTGCTTCCAAGTTTTTTTAAGAAGAAGTATGCAATAACTGCTCCGACAGCCGAAGCGGGCAGATACCATATAGTATTGTACGTTGAATAAACAAGAGCCTTGTGTATATATGATATTACTTCTCCGCTTTCAGGGGTGAATCTTGCCCATGTCAGCAGCTTGAAACACACATATATCGCTGACCATACGCCGTACAGACGCATAATTTTTAAGCAGTAATTTTTCAATAACAGCTTTTGCTCTTTTTCATCAACAGCATAAATTTTTTTAAACAAAAAATATCCGCTGTATGCGAAAAACATCGGCACGGCAATAATATATATTGAGATAGATAAATCAAAAAATTTAGGCAGCTTGTCTGATGCATGTTCATTGACAAAGTGACTGAGCAAAATAAGCAGAGCCAATAATACCTTAATAATATCTACCAGGGAGTAAAACCTGTTCTCAGCATTTTTCTGCATAATTTCAGAGTTCCCCCGCCAAGCATCTTCGGCAGAACTCCTCCGCCTTTTCATCTTGATACAAGAACTTGTCATCATCTGTTATAGATTTTATAATTTTGCTGAAATCAGCTATACTTAATTTCTTTTCCATAAGATATGAAGCATAATTAGGATTACATTGATTAGCTGCCGTGATAAAATATTCAAGAGCATATCCCCACGGGAGTCTGCTGTGAATTTCCTTTAAAGATCTGTCCCATATCTCGTAAACAGGCTCTAAATTGTAAGAAGCGCCTCTAAAGGTATTAAGGTAATTGCAAATCATTTCTATATTAAGATTGCCGGCGCCTCGACCCATTCCATAAACGCTTGCATCTATAATAATATCGTGTTTCAAGTCAAGTTCGGCAAATGTCGTGGCATTTGAAAACGCCTGCTGCATATTATTATGAGCATGATATCCTATTTTTATACCGCCGTCAACATAATCATCGGCTATTTTGGCATACTTTACAAGCTGTTCTTTTGTGAGCAGACCGAAAGTATCTACAATATAAATAGCATAAGGATTTATTTTGCTGAAGCGTTTGCACATATCGGCAAACTGCTTTTCGGAATACTGTTCTACTCTTGTAGGCTGTACACCAAGATAATAACCCTTATCGACTATCTGCGAAGCATACTCGTATGCTTCGTCAAGGCAGCGCATCCAAAAAGAATATCGTACAAAATCAGGTCCGTTTTCGGTGCGCGGAGCAAGCATTTCGAGCGGAAAATAATTTGCCATTTCTACTAAAACAGCATATAGAGAACCATCGCGCTTCTTACCTATAACATCTGCCGCCTGCTGTATTGAATTAAAAATAGATCGGTGAGATTGATAGGGTTCATTGCGCATAAAGCCCAGTTCTATTACATCCGTTCCGATATCGTCAAGCTTCCTTCTTATGAATCGGATGTTTTCCTCACCGAATTCCCAGTTATTTACATATCCTCCGTCTCTCAATGTGCAGTCAAGAACACTGACTTTATTCATTCTGTTTTATTCCTTTCACCTGCGAAGCGTTTAAGATTTTCAGATATTGTCTGCCACATACGAAAATCGTTTTTATTCGACTGAAACGATATATGCGGCGTTATTACGACGTTTTCGGCATCCCACAACCGACTTTTGACTGAAAGCGGTTCTTCTTCAAACACATCAAGTACAGCTCCGCCGAGATTGTTTTCCAAAGCGTCTGCCAAAGCTTCTTCGTCAACAATTCCACCTCTGGAAATATTAACAAGAACTGCGCTGTCTTTCATTATTGCAAGGCGTTTTTTATCGAATATACCCTTCGTTTGTTCCGTCAAGGGGAGCGTAAGAACGACAACGTCGCTTGAGGAAATCACAGTATCGAGCTGCTCAAACGGATAAATATTTTTAAAGAACGGGCATACGTTCGGATAAAGATCAACACCGTAAATATTATCGGTAAAAGCGCCGAAACGCTTTGCGGTTTCCTGTCCTACGCTGCCGCAGCCGATAATGGATACCGTGCTGCCGCTCAGTTCAAGGATACCGCGGTCTTTCTGCCAAATATGTTCTTTCTGATTCTGAAAGAAAAAACGGCTTTTTTTATAAAGCTGCAAAACGCTGCCGACAGCAAATTCTGCCATAGGGATACTGTAAACCCCGCGCGCATTGTTCAGCACAATATTTTTTTCGTGTATATAGTCGAGCGGAACGCGGTCAAGACCCGCACTGAGAAGCTGAATATAACGCAAACTGCTGAACTGCCTTATGTCATGATGAACAAAAAGCCAGTTGCAGATAACCGCCTCGAAATCTGAAACGTCTATGTCAAACGCCTTATCTTCTCTCTGAAGAACAGTTACCTCAAATCCAAGCGAATTTAAAAAAGCTGTTCTCTCGAAGTTTATATTAACATTTCCTGCAATCAATAATTTCATATTCAACCGTTTAACTCAGAAATTCATTTATTTCTGCATTCATTTCATCGGAGATATTTCCGCCGCTGAGAAAAGTTTTTCCGAAACGGCATGTCATATCCATACACTCGTTGATATGCCACCTCGGTTTCCAGCCGAATACGGATTTAAGCTTGCTGCAGTCAAGCTTCAAAAAATTCGCTTCATGAGGAGCGTTGTCCTCAGAAACATTTTTCCACGCAGCATTATCGCCCCAGTATTTGCAGAACAGATCTGTCAATTCACCGGTAGTCACACAGTCGCAATCATCCGGTCCGACATTGTAATACCCTGCAAATTTAATATCCTCATACTGCTTCCGGGCTATCATAAGATACACAAAAAGCGGCTCGAGAACATGCTGATAAGGCCGTGTAGAAAACGGATTGCGAACAATAATATCCGTGCCGTTCTGCATTGCTCTTATACAGTCCGGAATTATTCTGTCATTGGCAAAATCACCGCCGCCGATAACATTTCCTGCGCGCGCGGTTGAAACAGCGACAGAACCATCGTTGAAAAAGCTGTTAATGTAACTGTGAGTAACAAGCTCAGAACAGCTTTTGCTGTTGGAATAGGGATCGAAACCGTCAAGAGGCTCATCCTCTCTGTAACCCCAGCACCATTCGCGGTTATTGTATACTTTATCGGTAGTGACATTCAAAACACTCTTTACACAACCCGAGAGTCTTACGCATTCAAGCAAATTTACCGTACCCATAACATTTGTATCATAGGTATATCTTGGATCTTTGTAACTGTCCCGCACAATTGGCTGAGCTGCAAGATGAAGTACGATCTCAGGTCTTGTTTCATCAAACACTTGTTTGAGCTTGTCAAAATCACGTATATCTCCGATAATACTGTTCATTTCTGAATTGATGCCCGATAAGCTGAAAAGATTAGGCTCTGTGGGCGGGTCAAGACTGTAACCCGTAACCAATGCTCCGGCATTTATCAATATTTTGCAAAGCCATGTGCCTTTAAATCCTGTATGTCCCGTTACAAGCACTTTTTTCCCTGCATAGAAGTTCATATCGAACATTAATTTTCCCACACTTTCCACGGAGCTCTGCCGTTATTCCACATTTTTTCAAGTATATCTTTTTCTCTTTTTGTATCCATACACTGCCAAAAACCCTTATGCTTATATGACATGAGCTGTCCGTTCTGAGCAAGGGTCTGGAGAGGAGTTTTTTCAAAAATACAATCGTCACCGCTGAGATAATCAAATATCTGAGGTTCAAGCACCATATAACCGGCGTTGATAAGAGCGCCGTCAGTGTGACTTTTTTCTCTGAAAGCTCGTACTGCGTTATCTCCGCCCACATCAAGAACGCCTTTTTCTTGTTCTTGTATCACAGCAGTCAATGTTGCTGTCTTGCCATGTGTCTTATGGAAATCCACAAGCTTTCCTATATTCACATCGCACACGCCGTCGCCGTATGTCATAAGAAAAGGTTCATTTCCGATATACGGCTGTATGCGTTTTATTCTTCCGCCGGTCATGGTATTCAGACCTGTATCCACTACCGTAACTCGCCAGGGTTCACAGTGCTGATTGTGTATGTGCATATCGTTTCTGCCCTGAGTAAAATCAAAGGTAATGTCGCTGTTATGGAGAAAATAGTCGGCAAACCATTCCTTGATAACGTGCTGTTTATAGCCTGCGCAGATAATAAATTCATTAAAGCCATAATGGGAGTAGCCTTTCATAATATGCCAAATTATCGGTTTACCGCCAATTTCAACCATTGGCTTAGGTTTATATTGAGATTCTTCGGAAATTCTTGTTCCGAATCCGCCCGCTAACAACACTACTTTCATTAATATATCTCCTTGTATATTATGCTCAGACGCGCAAGAAATACGGCTGATCCAAAACCCGATCGTGTCTTGTACTACCTTTAAATGCTCATGGCCGTTTGAAATCCGCATAAGCATAATTATAAATAAAATCAAAATTTTTACAAAAGCAATCTATCAAATTTCGTAATAAATATTAAAACAGTACATATTGAACCTGTGCATGCATGTCCAAAACTGACAAAGCAATGCGTTCAAACCATTCCACTATTGCGAAACAGCGAACATATGTTCTTTTTTATTATAACATAAATACTTTAGGATTTCAAGTCCTTATTTTGAAAAAAAACAGAGCATAATTACTTTTTATATGTGAAATGTGAACAATTTTCAATGCAAAATTTGTTTATTATTTTGAGTTGATTTAAACTCTGCATTTTTCAAAGCTCTGCTTTCAACAAGCAGACGGCTTATGGAAGTAAGCCGGATTCAGTCGGAGATACAATCTCCGACTGAATATAAAGATGTTCACCGCCTAAGAGGGTGCGGGTATTCGGTGGACACCTCTGCGAAGCAGAAGCACCGACCGAGACGACAGTCGAGACTCGGGGGACATCGTCTGCGGTTATAACATTATTTGCACAACAGCGATATTGCTTTCTTATTTATTTTCTCCCTAAAATACCGTTTTTCCACATCAAATTATAAATTTTTTATGAATTTTCATTATAATCAATGGTTTCCCGTTGAAAAAGCTTCCGTTTCAGCACATATATAGAGAAACGTTCACAATGACGATTCGGGAGGGGAAACGTCATTTGAACGCAGCTCTGTTTTAATTTTCAATACGGAGGTCTAAAAATGATAACTATTAAAAAAGAAAGATTTATTAAATTTGTAAGCGATTCAAATGGTGAAAAGCGTTCGTCTGTTGTTGCGGAAATTTTCGTTGACACATCTGACGAGCTGCCGGCTGCAAACAGCATCAAAGGAAAGCTGCTTCTTCAAGGCTCGTCCGCGCTCATAATTACCGAAAGCAGAATCGCCGTTCTTTCAGGAGACGGAAAGTGGTACGCCAACGGGGAGGTGATAAAATGAATCTGCACGAAATTT